>NZ_QPJD01000081.1 GCF_003337375.1 Paenibacillus prosopidis | reverse complement strand
CACTATCGTACCCGTTAGCTTAATAAAGGATGTTAAATACGACTTCGAATATCATTCCAGTCATTCTTTAAAAAATGTTTCATCGGTAATTTGGATTAGCTTATCTGTCGCTTCTTTACTTGCAGGATCCGTTACCAGCACCATAAATACATCTCTTAATTCATCTGCTCGAGATAGAACTTTATCTTTTGACTTATCCTCCCTCAAAGAAATATATAGGTTATACAAACTAATATCCAAGTTATCATTCTGTTCCTCATAAGAAGTTAATTCAGAAATAGAGGCTACATTGGAAACACTCGATAAGACGGATCGATATGTATAATCATTCATCATCATGCTTAAACTGCCGAGAACGTTGCTTAGTTCATACTTAAATTTTGTATCAATCGAGTTTTGTAAGTTTTGTGCTTTGGTATTCCCTTCAACATAGTTGTATCCCATGATTATTAAGCCAAGGAAAAGAAGCGATATACAGAAAGCCCATTTCTTCAATTGCAACACCTCCCCATTAATGATCTTACTTCATGAAGTATAAATCATTTCTATTAACACATATTGGAATTATCCTTCCCGTTACCTCAAGGCTCCCGCGGTGTAAAAGTTAGCGCTACCCCGCCAATAACACAAACATCGGATAATTTTATTTCTTCCGTTCCTGAAACGCAGCGAAACTCTCGGCTATTGAATACATTATTTTTCGTTTTCCCGTAGACCTAATATCAGAAACAATACACCTAAAATGAAAAACGAAACACTTAAAAATAAGGAAGTCTTCTCAAGCCTTTGAGCCCGAGATCAAGCCCTGCATTTCCCCCTCGAATTGCATCACTAACCGTTAATATAGCAGCCGCGACTATACGTAATGCATAAATTAGAGCACCGCTTAATATGCTTGTGCAACCGATAATTACTTTCTTCAAATATAACCCTCCCCCTGTTCTTTTCGCTCTTTCCATAAGTTTAGCATTGCAAGCAGTGCCTCTGATACATGAATATCATTCCACTAATCTCCCGTTACTTCAGCGAAAGAAAAGGGATCCACAGACTGCGCAGCAGTTGGCGATCCCTTTTTAAGTAACGTACCCGTTAG
>NZ_QPJD01000080.1 GCF_003337375.1 Paenibacillus prosopidis | reverse complement strand
TCCGAAGGATGCACTTGTCATCGCTGATGTGGTCAGCCGAGGCTTTTACTATGAATACTCGCAACAGGCTATCGTTTTTCAAAGGTTGAAAACAATGATGAGTGACCGGGAATTTTGGGTGACGAATAGTGTACGGCTGCAGAACCGGATCATCCGCTGGTTAGACATTCGCTTCCCTGAGTATTTCTCGGTATTTAAAGACTGGACCTGCAAACGGTCCTTGGCTACGCTTAAAGAGTTTCCTTCTCCGCAGGATCTAGCGTCTCTGTCCGTATCAGAGGTGATTACAGGATGGAGAGAGCATATGAAGCGAGCCGGTGGCTCCACTGGCATACAGAAAGCTGCGCAGCTCATCGCTCACGCTAAGAGTAGTATAGGCGAAACGTCTGCCCTCGATGAAGCAAAGCAGGATTTGGGGCGGCTATTTCAAGAGTTCGAACGGATTGTTGAGATACTAGAAAGAATAGAAAAGGATATACATGTGTTACTCAGCGAAATTCCTATGGCCAATCAGCTTCGATCTATCGGCCTAGGCACGATCTGTATTGCAGCCATTCTATCAGGTGCTGGCGACCTTAGACAGTATGGCCATGGACGTCAATTATTGCGTAAGGCAGGCTTAAACCTGGCCGAAAGCACCTCGGGGAAGCGCAAGGGACAGATTGTGCTTTCTAAAAGAGGTGATGCTACGCTGCGAAAATATCTGTATCTGGCTACGCTCCAACTCGTTGGAAATAACCCTGTTTTCCGACAGTTGCATAAGAACAATGTTCAAGTCAAGCAAATGAAGAAGCACCAATCGGTATTTAAACTGATTGGTAAATTGGCACGAATCATCATCGGCATTGTTGGACGTGGAGAGACTTTCTCTCCTGAAAAAACTGCCCCGACATATATTCAAGCTGCTTAAGACAGATTAAACGATCACGTATATTGACTCATTCGCAGGATTTCACAAAGAAAGCACGGAGGACCGAGTTCGTACCCGATAAGGGCTCAGACCCGTCAGCTAAACGCTATCGGTCTCCACGCCTTGGTTAGGTGTAACGAAGGAATGTAAGGGCATAGACCCGTAGAGCTATGGGATGGTGAACCCCAAGGAAATTGTGGAGTATGCGTGCAGAAGAATTGTACTTGGAGAAATGTCCCACACGCTTCTTCTATTTCTGCATGCCCAAGACCAGAGCAACGGTGTCTAATGAGCTTGCTTTCTGAACAACAGCTGTATTCTATGG
>NZ_QPJD01000079.1 GCF_003337375.1 Paenibacillus prosopidis | reverse complement strand
TGGACCTCAGTCAAGAAAGTGGACACTAAATAAGAGCAATTAGCTAATACTTTTTTTGTACAGAGCTTCAAACTGCTCTGGAGATAGGTAACCCAAAGACCCATGTATTCTCTTCCGGTTGTAGAAGAGCTCGATGTACTCAAAGATTTCTTGCTGCGCCTGAGCCTTTGTATGAAATTTCGTACAGTAAATAAACTCTTTCTTAAGTACACTGTGAAAAGATTCAATGCAGGCATTGTCATAACAGTTGCCTTTACGGCTCATACTGGCTTTCATATGGTACTTCTCTAGTTGTTCACGGTATGTCTCCGATGCGTACTGTGAGCCTCGATCAGAGTGGTGTATAAGCCCTTTCGGCGGTTGTTGAGAGGCATAGGCCTGATCCAATGCATCAAGTACCAATTCAGCCGTCATTCGATCTGCGAGTTTCCAACCTACGATCTTTCGTGTGAACAGGTCAAGGACGCTAGCAAGGTACATGCGCCCTGCACGACATGGGATATACGTGATGTCAGTGACCCAAACCTTGTTGGGTGCGGTCGTATGAAAGTTTTGATTCAAGACGTTTGGAGCAATGGGCAACGTGTGATTGGAGTCGGTTGTGTTTACTCGGAATTTCTTAGAAACACACGAGCGAAGACCGTTCTCACTCATGAGAATACCAACCAGGCGCTCAGAAACCACCCAACCTTCTCTCTGAAGAAGCTTCGTGATTTTAGGGCTACCATACCGACATTTGGAGTCTAAGAAAAACCAGATGATACGCGCGAATAGTGCCTTTCGACGCTGCTGGTAGCTGTTCTCATCGACTTTCGTTTGAATCCACTTGTAATAGCCGCTCCTTGATACGCACAAGATTTTGCACATCTTCTCCATTCGAAATTCAGAGCGATGATCTTCGATGAATTGGAACCTTAGTTCTTTTCTTTGCTGAAGATGTGCATGGCCTTTTTTAGGATCGCTATTTCTTCTTTCAAATCGAGAATTTCCTGCTCTTGCTCCTGAAGTTGCTGTTCTCTCTGACGGATCGTCTCACGATCTACAAGCGGCTCATTCTCAAACTTACGGTATTTAGCTAACCATTGATGTAGAGTGCCTGCCGGGATATTTAACTCTTCTGCAATCTGCTGTACGCTCTTTGTCTGTTCCTGAATATATTTCACCGTCTGCTCCTTAAACTCGTCACTATATCTTTGTCTGTTCTCACTCATGTCGGACACCTCTTCTGTTCCTTATTGTTTATTATCTAGTGCTTCCAATGAGGTGTCCACTTTCCATGCTAGCATCA
>NZ_QPJD01000078.1 GCF_003337375.1 Paenibacillus prosopidis | reverse complement strand
CTGAGTACCGCTTGGGTGTGAAGTACCAAATGGAGAATATGCTTATAACTATTGTAACAATCGTAAGTAAGACAGCAATTTTTCGCTTCATCTCATACCTCTTTTATTTTTTCAAACCGTTTCTTTAATAAACGCAAACACACTCACTAAGTTGCACTATCCTGCCCGTTACTTCAGTAACGAAAAAGGGATCGACTAAACTGCGCACAGCCGGCGATCCCTTTTCACTATCGTACCCGTTAGTTGAATCATTATCATGTGATTACCACTAATCTCTCAATTGCAACAGCAACACCATCGTTATCATTCGAATCGGTTACGTGGGCTGCACAATTTTTCAGTTCAATTATCGCGTTCTCCATTGCGATCGGAAATCCGCACATTTGGAATAGTCCTAAATCGTTAAAGTCATCCCCGAATACCATTACATTTTCTGACTTCACCCCGATATCATTAAGCACCCATTGCACGGCTTCTTCTTTTGATGCTGATTTTTGCATGATTTGAACCAATACCCCTCCATCGGTTGCGATTACGTTCACATGGTCGCCGAATTGCTCTATTATATCCCTCCATGTGCTGTAACCTTGAACCAATATTTTGGTTGGGGAGAGTGAACTAATAAAATCGTTATCAATAACCTGGGGTTTCGGATCATTCGAACGGAGACCGAATTGAGCACGCTGCGAGTCGGGAACTGGTTTACACGCATACCATGAATCATTAACCTCGTATGAAATTAACGATTGAGGAGCATGTAACTCGATGAATTTGTTAATCTGTTGGCTAATCTCATTTGGGATACTAATGTGCCGCTGAGTTTGCTTAGACTTGCATGTTACTAGAGCACCATTGTAATAAACCAAGTAGTCTACAAAAGGAAAATTCTTCACAAATTGATTAGCCGCTCTAGGCGGTCGCGCCGTGGCAACAATAATATGAATTCCAGAATCAAAACATCTTTTAACAGTCTGATAATTTCTAGGTGATATGGATTTGTCACTGCCGAGCAATGTTCCGTCCAAGTCTAATACAATTGCCTGTATGTCCGACATCTGCATCTCTCCTCACAAATAATTCTTCCAATAATAACCTAATTTCAGGAGAAAGGATAGACTCACTATTGAATTAATTGCCCTGTTAGCGTAACGAAGGGCTGCTCGACTGGCAGCCCTCATGGTATTGCTATCGTACCCAATAGCTTAATCCCCTCTCAGTAAGGGGGTTATTCGCATCAAATAGGTATTTATTTCATTTGTCGTTTTTAAGTGACTTACTGTCACTTTTGATTTTCTTCGGTATGCTCACGCTCACTGGCTGTAATAAAAACTCCTA
>NZ_QPJD01000077.1 GCF_003337375.1 Paenibacillus prosopidis | reverse complement strand
GATAGAGTTCAAGGTGGTTATAAACTTAACTTTAAAGGTGATCTTGCAACACGGTTATTTTCTCTAGTGCATCGTGTTGTGAGTAGATTTGGTGGATTTTCATATGATTTTATCTGAAGATGTTTCAGCTAACGAGGAGCGATAGTTCAATAAGATCAGGGAGCAGACCGCCACGGCAGCTGCTCCCTTTCCCATTGAAGTAACGGGCAGGAGTGCAGTAAGATATTGGAATGAGTTTGTGTTAATCTTGTTTGAGGAGGGATTTTAATGAACGATAATTTTGTTAAAGTAGTTTTAATGGGAATACTTATTTGTCTTGCTGTAATTGCATTTAAACCAACTGAAAAGTACATTCAATCCCCAACGCCAAATGTAAGTGTGGATAGTAAGAATAGGTTCATACAAATAGCTCCGAATACGATTGGTGTAGTTGACACAGGGCATAACACTGGAAAAGAACAGTTGGTTGTTTTCGAATACGATAGTGAAAACCAGGCATTCAAAGTAGTTAGTTCATTGGATTATCAAGAGATTTTTACACACCCCGAAGAACACGGAATACCAATAAGGAAATAAAAATTCATTGCACTAACGGATACGATAGTTCCAAAACCCACAGAGAGGCTGCCGCGAAAACGCAGGATGTACAGCGAAACAAGTCTTGGGCAGGGTGAAGAGTTAAGCTAACTGGAGGATAGTAGAGCACTCATAACGAACAATATATGAAGAAGAGGATACCATTAAATGGTGGGAGTGAGAAGATAAAACATGACAACAAATAAGAAATCAGCAGAAGCAACTGGTAAGAAACCAATAAAACTGTCCGGTCCTCAACAAGTAGTTGAATTTTTTAATAATCTTGAACATCCCCTTAAGAAGGAAATCGAGGAAGTTCGAAAAATCATTTTAAGCACTAATGAATCTATTACTGAACATATAAAATGGAATGCGCCGAGTTTTTGTTTTAATAATGAAGATCGAGTGACCTTTAATTTGCAAGGAAAAGGTTTTTTTCGGCTTGTTTTTCATTGCGGAGCAAAGGTAAAAGATCATGCTGTGAATGAGAATCTGTTTGAAGACACTACTGGGTTATTAGATTGGGTTACCACCGACAGAGCTATAATAAAATTAACTGATATGAACGATGTGGAATCTAAGAAAGAGAAACTTGCAACAGTTGTAGCTAAGTGGATTGAAGTGACGTGTTCGAAGTAAGATTCTTAAATTCACTTGATATCAGACCAGGTTTTTGTTTAAATCAATCGACCTCAGATACCATTTGCAAAAGGCGCTAAGCCCTAGAATCCCAGTCCCTCCAATGTTGAGCTCCCTCAGAGAATAAGGTTTTTCTCACGAATGCTCGCTCATTCGCAGAATTTCACATGTATGTTTAAATAGGAGTTTAAAGGATTACATGAGA
>NZ_QPJD01000075.1 GCF_003337375.1 Paenibacillus prosopidis | reverse complement strand
TGTTATTATACCCGCATAATAAAGTAAGAAAGAGCACTGCATCTGCTGGCGTAGAAAACTTTGAAAGATAGACGCACTCCCTGTATTCCACATTTGATAACCAAGCAGGTTGTTCGAAGTATGGATCCTGGATTACTGCCCGAACTGTTGTCATTGTTATATCCCCCCTTACATACTTCATTTCGTACTAAAGTGAACTCTCGTACCCGTTAGTTCAACGATCCTCTGCTCTGGTTAACAGTACAATCTCTTTTGCAGTGAGAACGAAAGACTTTTCCTTTTCAATGTTCTTTCTGATGTTCACAGGTTTCACAAGAATTACATTAACGATCGAACTTGGTGAAAAGTCGCTCATCTTTAAAGAATTGCCACTTTCATTTCGAAAAGTCGTCTGATCTGTAAATTGAACAGGGCACCCGTACCCGATGTCAATGATGGCGCCTCTTTTTCCTTTGTTTGCCTCGTCTGAGCAATCGACGATAAAACGGTTGGTCTCTACTTTCTCGATCTGTCCCTCAAATGACTCAATCGAATTTCCGCAACCAACTAAAAATGAGCCTAGAAAAACGATAATAATCACTAACCGAAGCATATAATCAGCCCCCTTTATTTTATCTAATTAAATAGACGAGAACAGCGTATTATTGTTGCGCAATACTGCCCGTTACTTCAATGAGCATCAAAAAGGAGCTGGCCTCGCGGCAGCTCCTCCACTATCGTATCCGTTAGCTTAAAAATAACTTGAGAATACATGAACGAAATTAATAATGATAAATTGGAAAACCACGAACAAAATGAATGTGAGGATAATAAAGTATTTTCTTTTACCTTTATTCCATAGTATTTTACCTAGCAACAACCCAATTAAAATGCCTATTAACCCGTCCGTTAAAGCTATTGGAAAAAGAAATAAAACATCAATAACAGACGGTCCTATAATGGAATCAATTATTTCATCGAAGACTAATGCTGGTATAAAGTGAAAAACATCTACAGCTAAGTCTTCAGCATCTTTATTTGATAAAAGTATTATTGATAAATTTAATACCAAAGATGAAACAAAGAAAATGATAAACCCTCTAAAAGCATATTTTTTCATTATTTATCGGCCACCTATTTTCATCGTTAATCGGACTACAATAAAATCATAAAATGATTTGTTTAATTTAGACAGTACTAAGTTTATCTAGTACCTGTATTTAAATAACTTACTATCCTACCAGTTACTTCAATAAACCAAAAGAGAAGTTACCACGAAGCAGCTCCTCCATTATCGTTATCCGTTAGCGTAATCGAGTTTACATATATTACAGACATCAGACACACCAATTATAAAGGGTCAGTCGCCCAAAGGATTCCAATTTGTATATTGTCAAATGCGACTATACCTGTATCAAACGTATTCAATCGGGAATTAGTTATTGTTGTCCAAGAGTAGAGCCTAAAGTAGCCGGAATTTGAATCAAATTTCCCATTTGTATAAAAAACGGCGTCAGGCTGGAAT
>NZ_QPJD01000074.1 GCF_003337375.1 Paenibacillus prosopidis | reverse complement strand
AGAGTATAGGACACCAGCTTTTCTTAGAACGACGATCGAGATAGCAACGAATATTATGCAAACAGACAAAAATATCATCTTACACCTCCGTACTCGTTTTTCTTTAGACGTTTCCAATAATTGTTATGTTGCGTTAACCTGCCCGGTAGTTGAGAAGACGGCAGCCAATGAAAGGGCTGCCGTCTCAGTGCTTATTGAGCTATCGTATCCGTTAGCGCAATAAGCTATAAATACTAAAAAGGGACTTGAGTCAACCCAAGCCCCCTTAAAATTATTTTCGACGTGAAATCATCATGATTTCCATACTGCTTACCTTTAGCGGATTTTTGCCGAATTCTCCTGCCTTGCAGCCATAGGCTGCCTCTACCTCGAACCCTTCATCTTCCAAAAGCAATTTTAATTCACGGAAGGTAAAGGCTGTGGTGTATATAGATACTTCTTTTGTTTCGCCTTCGGGGCTTTTAACTTTTTCTTTATCAACAATCGTGCAAGAGTACGGGTCGAATTGCGATTCATCAGTAACCCCTCTAGCCAAATTCAGAGCATTAACAACTGTAAGGACAAATAATGAACCGACTCGCAACGCTTTATGAACACCTTTTAGAACCTTTCTATGGTTCTCCTCACTGCCAGCTAACCCAAAGGCTCCTTCGCAAAGACAAATAGCTCCATCGAATTCCTGGTTAAAGGTTAGTTCACGTGCATCGGCAACTAAAAATTCTGCATTTAGCTTATCGTTTGTTGCAATTTGATTCGCATATTTAATAAATTCTGAAGAAATATCAACACCTATTGATTTAACCCCACGTCTTGCAAGTTCTAGGCTATGACGACCTGGTCCACAACCGATATCCAAAATACGTGTATTCGGTTGAAGATTCATAAGTTCAATCAAAAAATCTACTTCCTGTGACGTTCCTTTGGTGAATCCAAATTCTAAATAGTTATCACGAATGTAATCCCCGATTTCTTCATAAAAACCACCATTATATTCAACACCTGTTACTTTTTTATCGATACCCAACGTTTTTCCCTCCGTGTTTGTTATTACACGGAAGTGAATTAGTACGAAACCTAATTATCCTTCCGTGCCTCGAATAATAGTTTTTTGGTTATTGCTAGTTCTCATAATCATAAACTCACTCGCTTTCTTTTGATTTAATCTAATACTAATTGAATGGAAAAAAATGATCAACAGAAAATATTGTTATACTTAACATTACTGCCAAGAAAGTGAATATAAGTAACCTGCTGTTATCACGCTAATCTGCCCGTTACTTTAATGGGCATCAAAAAGGAGCTGTCCTCGTGGCAGCTCCCCCACTATCGTACCCTTTAGCGTAAATGACGCTGGGTAATTCCAATGCACTGACATGGTGTTAATTCAAATAGTGTCATTAGGAAACAGTAATTACATCAATTCGCCCAGATCTGGCGAACGACGGAAAAGTGTTGCTTGCTCAAAACTATAAGCGATGCTAATCAGCGTGGGCTCACTGAAAGCCCTCCCG
>NZ_QPJD01000073.1 GCF_003337375.1 Paenibacillus prosopidis | reverse complement strand
AGTATAAGGTCGAAACATCAATAGATAACACCAACTGGACCCAAGTCGTTGACAAGACGGCGAATACGAGCACGGATCAGGTTCAGAACGATTACTTTACAGCGAACGCCCGGTATGTCCGAATTACGGTTACCGGACTGCCAAGCGGCGTAAGCGCCGGTATAAGCGATTTCAAGGTATTCGGAGACCCGACCGATCTGGCGCTCGGTAAGACCGCAACGGCGGATAGCTCGGCTGCAGGAAATCCGGCTTCGAGCGGAAACGACGGGGACACGGCGACGGCCTGGAGTGCAGCTGATGCGTTAACCGGCCATACGTGGACGGTAGACCTTGGCAGAAGCTTGACGATCAATAACGGTACCCAGGTGATGTGGGCACAGGACGGTCAAGCCTATAAGTATACCATTGATGTGTCCAATGATAATGTCAACTGGACTACAAGAATCAACAAGACCGGCAATAGCAACAACAGCCAGGTTCAGACCGATTACTTTGTTGCAAATGCCCGATATGTCCGTGTTACCGTGACCGGACTGCCAAGCGGCGTAACGGCAAGCATCAAAGAGTTCAAGGTATTCGGTGAGACAGGCGATACCGTGACTATGGCGCAGCTGCCGTTTGACGAGACCAGCGGAACGACGGCATTTGATGCGACGAGCAACGGCTGGAACGGCACATTGGTTGGCGGCGCGAGTCGTGTGGCCGGCAAAAGCGGCAATGCCGTAGACCTGAGCGGAGCGAGCCAATATGTCACACTTCCTACGGGCGTCGTTTCTGGCAATGACAAGATCACTGTAGCAGCTTGGGTGAATCTGGATACGGTGAGCAACTGGTCGCGGATCTTCGACTTCGGTTCCGGAGCGTCTACCAATATGTTCCTGACGCCGAAAAACGGAGCCAACGGCAAAATCCGCTTTGCGATCAAGAACAACGGCTCAGCTGAACAAATCATTGACGGGCAGGCGGCGCTGCCGACCGGAGGCTGGCATCATGTAGCCGTCACCTTGAACGGCTCGACAGGCACCCTCTACGTTGACGGTGTTCAAGCAGGCACCAATACAGGCATGACCCTGAAACCGTCCAATATGGGAGCCACCACGCAAAACTGGATCGGGCGCTCCCAATACGCAGATCCGTATCTCGATGGACGGGTGGACGACTTCCGTATCTATAATAGCGCTATGTCCGCATCGCAAATCATGCATCTCGCGAATGGGCAAACGGTGCTGCCGGTGACAGAGCTTCCGCTTAACGAAGCGAGCGGAACGACGGCCTCCGATGTGACCGGCAACGGCTGGAACGGCACCCTGACAGGCGGCGCAAGCTGGACGACTGGCATTAAGGGCAACGCGGTGGACCTGAGCGGAACAAGCCAATATGTTGCATTGCCAGCAGGCGTTGTTTCCAGCGCTAACGCAATTACTGTAGCAGCCTGGGTGAATTTGGACACCGTGAGCAACTGGAGCCGCATCTTCGACTTCGGTTTCGGAACGAACAACTACTTCTATCTGACGCCGCAAAACGGGACAACCGG
>NZ_QPJD01000072.1 GCF_003337375.1 Paenibacillus prosopidis | reverse complement strand
CTTAAAGCTCCAAGACTCGCTATTGGTGACCTGGCTAGAGTCTTCCCAAGCAGGATTTCCACCTGCTAAATGACATGACTTAACTTGACGCACTTACACTATCCTGCCCTTTACTTCAATGAGCATCAAAAAGGAGCTGGCTTCGCGGCAGCTCCCCCACTATCGTATCCGGTAGCTTAATCTTTTCAGGTATTGTTGTATAGATTTATGTCCAATAAATAATAGGTGATATTACACATGTGTAAGTTATTACCTATCAAGCTCCAAACTGGTAAGGATATCGGCTAGTTCTCGGCGAGCTATCTCATTTAAACCTTGCAGCGGTAGCGGAAGACTCGGATTGCCGGTCAATCCCTGCATTTCCGCCACTGCAGCAACTACGCGCAGACTACCGTACTTTTGAAACATTTTCCAAAGAGGGTCAAGGTGGGCGGATTGACTCTCAGCTTCGACAGAACGCCCAGCAAGAGCAGAACGCGTTATTTTTAAACATATATCTGGATACAACCCACCAAGTACAGAGTACCAAGCCTCGCATCCTGCATTAAGGCCAACTGCAGCATACGCGTCGCCACTAACCCCTATAGTGACATCATACGAAATATGCGCACGCAACTGTTCCACTCTTTCCTTAGCTGAAACTAAATCCTTGGGGACCCCAGGTATCTTAATCGAACGGACATGTCGTAACCGTGCGATTTTTCCATGCAATTCATCACTGAATCGAAAGTGAGTAGTACTTGGGTTATCATATACACACAAGGGTACGGTAAGAGATTTTGTTACCGTTTCATACAGTGAAAACACCTCGTCCTCGGTTAATTGCTGATATGAAACAGGTGCTAAAAGAACACCATTTGCTCCTGCTTTTTGGGCATCTTCTGCTAATTGAAGCACATCGCGAGTACGCAAAGAACTAATTCCAATCATTACAGGAATCCCCTCGGCATACTCAATTGCGAGCTGAGTAACACGCAGGCGTTCTTCCCGATTGAGATAAACATAGCTGCCAGTCGATCCTAAAACACCGATCGAATCTACTCTTGCTGAGGTTAAACGTTTGAGCAGTCGTATAAAAGCCTTTTCATCTATTCCGGACTCATTCATTGGAGTTAGAGGAAATGCAGATAAGCCTGTAAACATAATAAACACACCCTTTCATTTACCTAGTTGGAATAGAAGAAATACTTTAATTACAACCATAAACCTAACTCATATAAAATTTAAGGTACAATTTTTAAATATTTGACTGGGCCAGTTTACTATGTCATTGGCTGTTTAATGGTGCATTAGCGTAATCTGCCCGTCACTTCAATGCATCAAAAAGGAGCTGTCCTCGTGGCAGCTCCCCCACTATCGTACCCGTTAACATTCCTGTAGGTGTTAGTAGATTCGATTTGCAGAAAAACGAACGCCCCGCTAGGATGAGTATGTACTGGGTTGAAGCCCTCAGAACTCACCTTAGGAGGCGTTAACATGAAGTCTAGACTAATTAAAGCTCAAAATCAACGTGTAGAACGTATTTCTACTTTCACCCTT
>NZ_QPJD01000071.1 GCF_003337375.1 Paenibacillus prosopidis | reverse complement strand
TACAAGCAACTCGGATTTAAGTTAATTCAAGGTAAGGGTGTATATATGTCATTTCTATAGCGGATATGGTTTTGAACTAACGGAGTTCCACCTCGGCAGCCCACCGCTACGTTAACGGGCAGTTATGCTCTCTTTTGTTCTTGAAAAAAAAGGAAAAATGGACGTCGGTGTGGAATCAGAACTTATAAAGAACATCGGAATAATTAATGGAGCGTGAGCCTATGGATCGCACACAGATTCCAGATAAACCATTCAACCCCAAACGACCGGGCACCCTCGTTGGTATCTTGTTGACCGTATCGGAGTATCTAGGTGCACTGTACGGAAGCATTGCGGAGACAAGGAGTGCCGGCTCCTATGGTCGTTGCTCCGAGTGTGGAGGAAACGTTGGATCAGCCGAGATCGACCCCGGTCGCATGATCGCCCCCGAGCTGTCACTCAAGAATGGCGCCGTCCTCTTGTGGGCTGGAACGGATTGCGCGCCAGTTCCAAGGATCAGGCAGTTGGCGGCAATGCTTGGAATCGATTATCTGAAACCGCTGGAGGAGCAAGATCCAGGGTTTATCCCCATCCTTCTATATGGGTACGACAAAGAACCCGTTTCGTTTGTCCATAACAAGAAACCGCGAACGGACTATTACCGCGGCTGCGTACACGATCTTCAATACATGATCGACGCGCGCACGACGAGTAAAGGCAATCTGAGGATGATTTCTTACTTCTCCAAAAGAACGGATTGTCCGGCGTGCCAAGGAACAGGCATGAGCAACACCGTCACTGATATCCGTCTCGCTGGCCATAGGCTGTCAGAGGCTGAAAAGCTGCCGATACCGGAAATGCGTTCCTTTATCCTGGGTCTGTCGCAGTTGATAGACGCGAAAGAGTACGACATTGTAAGCCCCATCATAAGCCAACTTGAACCAATGCTTATTTACTTGAACAAAATTGGAATCCGGACGCTCAATCCAACCACCGCACAAGAAGTAGTTCAGACCGTCACTTCCTAAGTCGCCTAGCGATGATCGTTCGCGTCTTCGATAGCCCCATGAAGACAAATTTTTGAAGGTGCCTAGTTATGCTAACGGGAGACGATAGTTCAACCTCGGAAGGACTACCACATGGCAGCCCTTCGTTACGCTAACTGGCAGTTTTGCTCAACAGCCTATATATGCTCAACTCAGGGTTTAATAACTCAATTTTCGGTTTAGTTATGCGATTACACCTCCATAAACATTGAAATATAGATGGGATATAATTAACGTATCAATAAATGGAGGTGCTTTAATAGTGCATATGGATGCCAGTAATATTGGTGACAGAATCAACCATCTTCGTCGAAATAAAAATATGACACAAGAGCAATTAGGTTTGGTTCTTAATGTTTCTCCTCAAGCGGTGTCCAAATGGGAAAAAGGGGACACGTTGCCCGATATCTCTCTTATAACGGCATTAGCAGACGTTTTTGACTGTACGACTGATTTTTTGTTTGGAAGATCTAATAATTTGAAATCGTTGTTACCTCAAATAAGAGTGGAACTCCGAAAGATTACCCAAGAGCAAAAAATTAATTTTCTAGGCGAGATAATTGCCGCAACATCATTCAATGATCCACCAATAGTGAAAAATCCCCAACTAACTCATATTCAGTTAGGTCCAACCGGAATGGGGTTGTGGGCAAAAGATAGACTTATTTGTATCGCAACGTCACAATTTCT
>NZ_QPJD01000070.1 GCF_003337375.1 Paenibacillus prosopidis | reverse complement strand
GGGGCTGTCCCAAAAGTCATAAAGACTTAGGGGCAGCCCCTTCATTGTTTTAAAAGTTGTAAAAAACAAAGAAACCATCCTTTGGTAAAATGGAGGTACCACCCAACCATATACGAAAAGGAACGGTTTCTATGTACATTCAATATACCATGGACCAACTTACTCTGCCAATGGATTTAGAGGAAGATATCCCCAAAAATCACCTCGTTCGTGTCGTCAATGCCGCGGTTAATCGACTCAGTGATAGCATCTTCGCTTCCGTCTATCCTGGAGGCGGTCGTGACAGTTACCACCCTAAAATGCTTACTAAAGTCATCATCTATGCATACACGCAGCGCATCTATTCGTCCCGCCAGATTGCTAAGGCCGTTCGTGAGAACATTATGTTCATGTGGATCGCGGGCAGACAGCGGCCGGATTTCCGCACCATCAACCGGTTTCGTTCCGAGCGGATGAAAGCAGTGCTGGAGACCGTATTCACAGCCGTTCTTCAGTTTCTAGCCGAGGAGAATTACGTGAAACTGGAGCATTACTTTGTCGACGGCACCAAGATCGAAGCGAATGCCAACCGATATACGTTTGTTTGGGGAAAGGCCGTAGTGAAGCAAAAGGCGAAGCTCCAGGAGAAAGTGCAGACGCTGTTTGCCACCATCGAAGAAGCCGAAAACCAAGAAGAGCAGACGAATAGCGGTCAGGATCTAAGTGAACTTGGCGAAGCATCGAAGATCACCAGCGAAAAGCTTGAGACCGCAGTCAAACAGCTGGAAGAAAGACTGCAAGATAAGCCAAAGAATAAGCCGCTTAAGAAAGCGGTGCGTGTACTTCGGAAAGACTTGCTTCCTCGCCTCCAAAAGTATGAATCCCATGAAGAAATTCTAGGGGACCGTAATAGTTTTAGTAAGACCGACAAAGATGCAACGTTCATGCGGATGAAAGAAGATCACATGCGTAACGGTCAACTCAAGCCGGGCTACAATGTACAAATCGGGACCGAGAATCAGTTCATTATTGGATACAGCCTGCACCAACGTCCAACGGATACGCGTTGTTTAAAGCCGCACTTGGAGAAGATTAAGACAGCTCTCGGTAAGCTGCCGGGAACGATCATCGCAGATGCCGGGTACGGCGGAGAAGAAAACTACGCCTATCTAGAAAGTGAACAGTTGGAAGCACTCGTGAAGTACGGCACTTACCATAAGGAAAGGACAAAGAAGTGGCAGAAGGACATAAGCAAAATAGACAACTGGCACTATGACGAAGCGGAAGACACATGGACGTGTGCGGCGGGACAGATACTCACGTTCCGTTACGAGAGTAAGGAAAAGACCGAAAGCGGATTTGAAATCCGGCACCGCCATTACCGCAGCACGAGTTGCGAAGATTGCCCACTCAAACCATCTTGTACAAAAGCCAAAGGAAATCGGGAGATCAAGGTGAGTATGCGATACCTGCGATACAAAAAGCAGGTACGGGAGAAGCTTCGTAGCGAGGAAGGCTATGAACTGTCAGTCAGGCGGATGATTGAGCCTGAAAGTGTATTCGGGCAGATGAAAAACAACCGAGGATTCCGACGTTTTCTGCTTCGCGGCTTACCGAAAGTGAGCCTAGAGGTCGGGTGGCTTTCGCTTGCCCATAATTTGCTTAAGCAAGCAGCAATCGACCAAAAACAAAAAATGGTGGCGCAGGGGTAAAGCCCTATCGTCACCATTTTTTGATTTGAAACATGATTTTCACTACAAGAGTGCTATCTAAGTAATAAGCTTACCTACTTTTGAGACAACCCCTTT
>NZ_QPJD01000069.1 GCF_003337375.1 Paenibacillus prosopidis | reverse complement strand
GTAGGTTGGGCCTGCAAACCCTCACAGATCCGTACGTGCCCAATTAAGGCATACGGCTCTTCAAATCATCTTACTGAACAAAGGCCTTAGCCTTGCGTTTCCCATAGATATTCACATAAATGCGGGGTTCCGGTAAAGGGTTTCGTTTTAGGAATTGGTTGAAGCTCTCCCAATTGAAGCTTTGTTTCTGGCTTCTGCGGTTTAGCCACTTCAACAGCGCTTTTTCTATCTCTCTCTTAAACTTGACTAGATTCGGGTGATTATCCGTGATCCCATAATATCGGTAATGTCCGGTTAATTTCTTGCGAATCGTTGCCATTAAGATTTCCAACTTTTCATGGCGATGCTGCTTCATCCAAATCCCGAACGTCTTAACTTTATTCTTGTATTTCTTTGCGCTTGTTTTGCGCTTTACCCGGAAGGATGTCCTCTTCGCATTCCTGCTGCAATAATGAGTAAAACCTAGGAAATCAAAAGTTGATGGTCTTCCACCACCATTTCTTTTATACCACTCTTCCGCATAGCTTCCAAAACGAATAATCTTCGTTTTCTCTTCCGCAATGCTCAGGTTGAACTCTTTTAATCGTTGGATAAGTGCCTCATAGAACTCTTTCGCATCCGTCTCGTATTGAAAGCAGCAAACAAAATCATCAGCATATCGCACCATGAATGCTTTCCCACGGCTCTGCCTCTTTATTCTTTTCTCAAACCATAAATCGAGCACGTAGTGGAGATAAATGTTTGCGAGCAGTGGGGAAATAATCGATCCCTGCGGGGTTCCTTCCTCCGTTGGCTCCAGGCGCCCCTCTTCCTGTACACCCGCTTTTAACATTCTGCGAATGAGGTGGAGGATATTAGGGTCTCCGATGCGAAGAGTCAGAAACTTTAACAGCCACTCGTGATCTACGTGATTGAAGAAACCCGAGATGTCCGCATCCACGATGAATTGGATCGATTGTTTGTCAATAATCTGATCCAACTGGATTAAGGCTCCATGACAACTTCGTTCCGGGCGAAATCCGTAGGAGCAGTCTAAGAAGTCTTGCTCATAGATCTGCTGCAGCACCTTGTTTAACGCCGATTGCACGATTTTATCTTCATATGCCGCTATGCCTAATGGTCGTTTGCTTTTCTCATCCTTTGGGATGTATGTTCGACGCGCCGGTTGCGGTCGATATCCCTTCCGCTTGAGCCGCCCTACCAAATCCTCGAGGTTTTCCTCCAACTGACCGGCATACTTCGCCTTGGTCACTTGATCTACCCCGGTGGCTTTGTTTGGATCCAGTTCTTCATGACACTGTCGCAACAGTTCCTTATTTAGCAAGTGATACATCGATGTGAATTTTTCTTGGGGTTGTCTTTTCGCAATCTCAGCTATTCTTGCTAATTTTGTTTCCATGTTTGTACCTACCCCTGTGTGTAGTTCATGTGTCCTTAGCGAGAGTGATAATTTGTAACCCCCTTCCAGCCGCCCTTCCGGCAACTGTACTATGAAGTTATCCGACTTCCTATCGTGCCATTTGAACATCCTACCTTTCCGGGTTGTTTGTTCATACTGCGGTTCCTTTCCTAACAAGTACTCGTCTGCCGCAGAACCGATAGGATCTCTCAAGATCCCATGTCATCATTGTCTAGCATGCCCTGCTCTCTGACCCCGGGAAAGGGATTAGCAACTCGCCTGTTACGCTGCTTATCCTGTTGTTTTCCGAGAGTTCAAAATCCGTCGACCTTCCCATTTTTGCAGTTCTTTCGAGGCTCAATCACACGGCCTACTATCTGACTGTCTACGCTTAAACCGTAAGGTTACCCTTAAAGCTCCAAGACTCGCTATTGGTGACCTGGCTAGAGTCTTCCCAAGCAGGATTTCCACCTGCTAAATGACATGACTTAACTTGACGCACTT
>NZ_QPJD01000068.1 GCF_003337375.1 Paenibacillus prosopidis | reverse complement strand
TGGCAGTGCGCGCCTAGCCAAGTTAGGCACAACTTACTGATGCAAGTTCAGTCGGGGTAGGGGCCAAGCCGCCCCGTAGCTAGCAGGCAGACGTCGGAGAAATCCGGCGGCTGAAGCCCTGTGAAAAATCGCGCTCTGCGCGATGAAGCAAATCTGCAGGCCGTAATGAAAATGAATCCTACCGCATCGTGAAAGTGAACCCGAAGGGGACAAGAGGGAGCCGAGCCACGACTGCCACGGCGAAGGCCATGGAACGCGCGAAGATCTTGGAATGCAGCGCAGAAGAACCCTCCGGTGTAAAGGGATCGGCATGTAGAGACAGTTGTGTCTGGAACTAGGGAGACCCTCCCCCGCACGAAGTTTTACTTTTTCGTAACGAGCAAACCTATAAGCCCCAAAGGTGAAATGGCCAGCTGCGGGAAGGGAGTCGGAGGGGGCCATACTACCAATGATCCGGCGGACAACATAACCCCGGGGAGGGAAGGGCGCCGAAAGGCAATACCCCACTTCGTTCACGGGATATCAAGGAGGTAAGAGCAAGTGAATGCCGAATACACGGCTAACGCCACCAATGAAAACGCTCGACAACTCCAAAATACCCTCTATCTTGCGGCTAAGGAAAACCCCAAGCGTAAGTTTCATGCACTGTACGACAAAGTATTCCGGAAAGATATCCTGCTAGAAGCATGGGCAAGAGTGAAAACAAATCGCGGCAGTGCCGGCATTGATGGACAAACGATCCAATTCATCGTTCGAGAGATTGGCGAAGAACCCTTCATCGAAGAGATCAGAGAACAGCTTATGAATGGGGAATACCGTCCGTCTCCGGTCAAACGAAAAGAGATTCCGAAGCCGGACGGAAAGACACGTCCCTTGGGTATTCCAACAATCCGTGACCGGACTGTTCAGATGGCAACTAAACTGGTGATCGAGGGTATATTCGAAGCGGATTTCAAGGATTGCTCTTATGGATTTCGCCCTAAGCGGTCGGCTCATCAGGCTATTAAGAGCATCAGGGAAAGCATCAATTGGGGTGTCGTCAACTGGGTGGTCGACGTAGATATTACAGGCTACTTCGATAATATCTCCCACAGTAAACTGATGAAACTGGTCGAAGAACGCATCTGCGACAGGCGTATTCTAAAGTTAATTAGACAGTGGCTTGAGGCAGGTGTAATGAAGGATGGCGTATGGCACAAAACGGAGATCGGCAGCCCACAAGGCGGTGTGATCTCGCCGCTTCTGGCCAACATCTATCTCAATTATCTCGATACGATATGGGAAAAACGGTTTTCTCATCTGGGAAAGCTGGTAAGGTATGCCGACGATCTTGTCATTCTGTGCCGATACAAACCGCAGGCGCTCGAAGCGATTCGTACCCTTAAAGCGATCTTTGGGAAACTGGAATTGACCATGAACACGTCCAAATCAAAGCTAGTATGTCTTTGGAAGAACCAGGACGGGTTCGACTTTCTTGGCTTTCATCATCGGAAGATGCCTTACCTCCACAAAAACGGGACAAAGTATCGACTGCGAAGCTTTCCATCGAAGAAAGCAATGAAGAAGATGCGCAATCGTGTGAAGGATGAAACGGCAGCCAGAGGCAGATTAAACTGGCCGTTAAAGCTAATGGTCGAGCTGCTGAATCCTATGATCCAAGGATGGCGTAATTTCTACGCTCATCTGGATGTGGATCGAAGTATGGCAAACCGGTTCCTTTCAAAAGTAGACTGGTATATCCTGAGGAGATTAAGACTGTTCTGGAATAACAAACACAGGAAGCGCAAGCAGAATTGGTCAGGGATACATTTTCTGCTTCAACGTACAGGACTGAAAACATTATGCACATGGAAAAACCGTACTGCCCTAGATGAAGAACGTCGGAAAGCCGTATGCGGGAAAACTGCACGTACGGTTTGATGAGAAGGGGCTGGATCCCCAGCTCTTTACTCTACT
>NZ_QPJD01000067.1 GCF_003337375.1 Paenibacillus prosopidis | reverse complement strand
GGAACAGCAGCGAGCAGGGTAAAAGCGGCAAGCATAAATGTTAACAATAAACCTTTCCATGTTTTCATCATAAAACCCTCCAAATAATTGATTTTTGTGGTTGCAACCCTTCATCATTATGGATTGAATATTTTAATCCAAAAAGTACCAATTTTTTATAGTACCGGAGTAGGTATTGTTCATGGTTAGTGGTTAAGTAACGGAATTGCTCACGAACATGTTCACGCGACGTTATCTATGCCACGGTTCAATATTTTTGCAATTTTTTTCTCCTAACGTATGACAAAATGAGTACCAATTACGAATATATAAGTGTCTGACCGAGCGGTACCTTATATTAAGATCATTAAATACCTAAACCTACCTACCTGACATAAAGACTACAGAATACATAGGATCTATACAAGTGGTGGGGGGCGGTAGCCCGTGAAACTATGTCCCTGGACTAACTTGCCGTCAATAATAAGATTTATACTGAAGCCTGACATAGTTTACATAGTTAAATATCTTCTTGCCAAAAAAAAGGGGGGTAGCAGGCCGACTAGCACCAACTACCCCACTAACGCTATTCCTTTGACTGTTCCCGTTCTTTGTAGCCCCTAGATAGCGTATGCAAAGGGTTATCTAATGTAACGAATTACTTAGCGTACGATTTTTCCGTTTCGTGAGGTGGCCCAAATAAGAGCATTATAACGATTCCGATAAAGGAGAAGCAGGACCGCATGAGCAGACCGCCACACGAGGGTATGTCATTGAGCTAACGGGTACGATAGTGGAGCAAGCTGCCGCGGTGCAGATGCTCCATTTTTTCACTCAACTAACGGGCAGGATAATGTAATTGTTTGTGGAATAAGATGGTGAAAACTTTGAATGAAAGGAGGCTCTAACTATGCAGAGTATGAACAATCAACATCTGCAGACTGCTAATAACGTATACATTGAAGGCATTCAATACACAGAGATCCCTGTTTTCGATTTGGAAAAGGCGGTTGATTGGTATTGTGGAAAACTGGGTGCAAAACTAGGACTACTTAACGATGAGCTTGCTTTTGTAGATTTTTCTATGGGTCCTAGTTTATTTTTAGTCAAGACAAATGATAATACTGCAGCCACATTCAAGGTAAATGGTCAAGATCATTACACAATCGGATTTCGTGTTAAGGACATTCAAGGATTTCATAAATTTCTATCACAACTTGATACGAAAGTAAGTCCTATCGTTGTTGAAGGACATGGAAGCTTCTTTACGTTTTACGATCCTTTTGGAAATATGTTTGACGTTTTTCAACCGCCACAATAAATACGTAAATATCCCGAAGGTTCTTTCTTATCTTAAACTAACAGGATACGTTAGAATGGAGCTGCATTACGCGGCTCCATTTGCTCTATTAAAGTAAACGGGTACGATAGCATAAGTGCGTCAAGTTAAGTCATGTCATTTAGCAGGTGGAAACCCTGCTTGGGAAGACTCTAGCCAAGTCACCAATAGCGAGTCTTGGAGCTTTAAGGGTAACCTTACGGTTTAAGCGTAGACAGTCAGATAGTAGGCCGTGTGATTGAGCCTCGAAAGACGTACAAAAATGGAAAGGTCGACGGATTTTGAGCTCTCGGAAGACTACAGGATAAGCAGCGCAACAGGCGAGTTGCTTATCCCTTTCCCGGGGTCAGAGAGCAGGGCATGCTAGACAATGATGGCATGGGATCTTGAGAGATCCTATCGGTTCTGCGGTAGACGAGTACTTGCTAGGAAAGGAACCGCAGTATGAACAAACAACCCGGAAAGGTAGGATGTTCAAATGGCACGATAGGAAGTCGGATAACTTCATAGTACAGTTGCCCAAAGGGCGACTGGAAGGGGGTTACAAATTATCACTCTGGCTAAGGACACATGAACTACACACAGGGGTAGGTACAAACATGGAAACAAAATTAGCAAGAATAGCTGAAATTGCGAAACCCGCATTTATGTGAATATTTATGGGAAACGAAAGGCTAAGGCCTTTGTTCAGTAAGATGATTTGAAGAGCCGTATGCCTTTATTGGGCACGTACGGATCTGTGAGGGCTTGCAGGTCAAACCTACAAAATGGTAGGCCTGCATTCTACTCGACTAAAGACACTGAGGCAGCCGGTCCGAACGAACGGCTGCCTTTTCCACGCTAACTGGCAGGATAGTGCAACTTAGTGAGTGTGTTTGCGTTTATTAAAGAAACGGTTTGAAAAAATAAAAGAGGTGTGAGATGAAGCGAAAAATTGCTGTCTTACTTACGATTGTTACAATAGTTATAAGCATATTCTCCATTTGGTACTTCACACCCAAGCGGTACTCAG
>NZ_QPJD01000066.1 GCF_003337375.1 Paenibacillus prosopidis | reverse complement strand
GGGTATGATTTCTATTTCCAGTAAAATCCCTCCTATCAAATTATACTTTCAGTCTAAATTCATGAAATTATGTCAGTATCCTGCCGTTACTTCAATGATCAAAGAGGGACTGCCTCAGCTCCTGAACTATAGTCTCCCGTTAGTTCAACCTCGTCTGATGGCCTCACTCTGTTTATTCTACCTGATTTACAAAATCAGTCCCAAAAGCGTTAGGATACTCCCATCCATATTCGTGTTTCGTATCCGTTTCTAGAAAGAATTGAACCCACGACAGACCAGTAAATGATGGATTTCTATGGTATCCTTCAAAACAAAGTAGAACCTCAGATGGTTTCTCAGGATCGCAAGTAATTGAAGGACTATAAACCGTCCAGGCAGTCCCAATCATATTAATTATCTGAAGCGTTTGGAAAACAGCTGCCTCCATAGTCATATCGTTCTTTAGTTTACTTACAAACGTTGCTCCTAAAAGCGAAGGCTCCATCTTCGATCTTTCAAATTGTCTTGAAACAATTGATTGACCAGTTCTTTCCTCAATTGGTTGATAAGTCGAATTGCTTTTTCCTCATTTTTAACTTTAAAAAAAGCATTCCAGATTATTTGAAATTTCATGTTTACACCTATACTCATCGTAGTTTTACAACCAACTAGTATATCTAATAATACGCCATTGGTTAGAAC
Organism: Paenibacillus prosopidis; assembly: GCF_003337375.1. Classification (GTDB taxonomy): domain Bacteria; phylum Bacillota; class Bacilli; order Paenibacillales; family Paenibacillaceae; genus Pristimantibacillus; species Pristimantibacillus prosopidis. The sequence continues at coordinate 1,667 of NZ_QPJD01000066.1, read as the reverse complement.
TAACCTGCTACGCTTTGCTTTTTCGGTTTAGAAATAGTGAAATAGCGTCGTGTAAAATTATTTTAAAATGATGTGGCTTTTTACCTCCCTTCGGTGTCTAATGAATTGTAAGTTCAGGAGGAGGTACTACTGGTGTCACGAGCTCAAGACAAAAAGAAAATCCCTGTTCTTCCGGAGGAGCAGGAGCACATCCAGCATTTCGAAGCCATTTATAATCAATATCGAGATAGAATTCGAAATTATATTGCAGTAAAGACAAATTCGGCAACTGCCGATGACTTAACGCAACAAGCTTTTTTAAAAGCAATGGAAAACTTTCACTTGTTTAAGTGTAACTCCAGTATATTTACTTGGCTATTCAAAATCGCGCAAAATATTGTGAAAAACGAGTATCGTACGAGATCACGAAATAAAGAAATGGTGCACGAAGTAATCGATTTTCAGTCCCAATCGATATCCCTCGATATTACTAGAGATGTCGATATCCGTCTTGATATTAGTGCTGCATTAGCCCGATTAAATGAATTAGATCAGCAAATCATATCATTGCGTTTTTTCGTCGACTGCACTTTATTGGAAGTGTCCAAAATCATCGGGATGCCTGAAAGCGCAGTTAAGAACAGACTCTACCGTGCCTTAAACAAACTAAAAAAAGAATTAAAAGAATGGGGTGGCATTACAATCATGTCTATTAAAGAATTGATATCAATTGTGGATAAAAGCGAGGCTCCCTCCAAGAATGATGGTATGAACAAGGTATACCATGACTTATTTGAAGAGTTGAAAAGCAATGTAGATCGAATTATTACTACCTATCGTCATCGACCTTCTCAGAAAATCGCTGTTGAGATCTATCCGGATCTGCCCACTTTTCATCAAGCAATAAACGAACCGGATGCGCCCAATTGGTTTATGGGAACCTATGAAGATAACAAAATTAAAATCGTATCCCCACTCAACCCAGGCCCTGAACATACGTATCAATCGGTACTACGGCACACTATAAGCATTTTTACGATGTGGCTAGTGAAGGATATCAATCCGTTGGCACCGAAATGGCTTACACACGGGCTCGGCGGGCATGAAGCCAAACAAATGTCACAAGAATATATCCAGTATAGTACCTCCGAAGCGATTCAAAATAACGCTGTCCCTAGCTTTCAAGCATTAACTAATGATACCTGGGATTTCGAGAAGATAGGGGGATATGGATTCTCGTACTTGATCGTAGAATATCTCATCCATTCATACAGTTTAGATGCGCTCAACAAATTCATACGCGATGCCACTGATTTTCAAGGCGCATTTCAAGTATCGGAAGCTCAGCTACACGGGATGTGGGTGCAATATTTAAAATCTAGGCTATGTTAAATTTTAATACTAGTATTTGACCATAACAAAACCACCTTCGAAAAGGTGGTTTTGTCATGGTCTCCCTTAGCTCAACAGTACACTATACATTGTTCTATCTAGTACAGCCTTATAGCCCCTATCATTAAACTATCCTGCCCGTTAGCCATTCATGCAGCGCGAGAAACAGCGCTGCACCACAGAGGATGAAAATGGAAAAGCCGTCAATACTTCTACTACGGCTGGGAGAAGAAGGTCGATCAACTATGGTGCGTTAGAGCCCATCCGTTAGTCTGACTCCGACGACCACGGTGCAT
>NZ_QPJD01000065.1 GCF_003337375.1 Paenibacillus prosopidis | reverse complement strand
ATGCACCGTGGTTGTCGGAGTCAGACTAACGGATGGGCTCTAACGCACCATAGTTGATCGACCTTCTTCTCCCAGCCGTAGTAGAAGTATTGACGACTTTTCCATTTTCATCCTCTGTGGTGCAGCGCTGTTTCTCGCGCTGCATGAATGGCTAACGGGTACGATAGCTGAATAAACACCCAGGACGAGGCTGCGGCAAGAACGGCAGCCTTTGCTCACCTAATGGGCAGGATTGTGAGTTTAACTTTCTTTTTGGAACAAATTACCTGAGCTGTTTTTGCAACGCAAAAAGGATTTTGCTCGTTCATTATTTATAAAGCAATACATAAATAATATGGAGGTACAACAAGAGAAAAAGGTTGTTTTATTCCTACTCATCACAATATTAAGTATTACTTTTTTGGGCTGTACTCAAGAGTCGTCATACCTGGAAGGAACTATTGAAAAAGTTGATAAAGATAGCATTATTATGTTGGTAACAAGAAGCAAGTCAAAGATTGGTGAACCCGATAAAGTAATACTAAGAAGCGAAGAAATGGATTTTACAACGCTTGAAAAAGGTCAAAAAGTTAAAGTGTGGGTGAATGATGAAGGGGTTCGTTTATCGAATCCTCCACAAGTATGGGCTAGAAAAATTGAAGTAATTGAATAGGTGTTAGCTATCTATTTATTCCGCTAACGGGTACGATAGTTCAATCATTGAAGCGGTAGACCAAATTCTGGTCTGCCGCTTTGTCATTTAAATAGTTCAGTTCATAGGTTTTTTTTCATTGTCTACAATATGGGCTTAATGGTAGGGTTTTGTTTATTATACAAGTACAACATAATTACGTACTAGTCCGCTATATTGACGACGTTATCTTTAACGTGATAAATGACATAGTTATGATTCCATTGCTGCACGGTAACGAACGTTAATTCATTTCCCTTTTCAAAAAAAAATTTGCGCCTTCTTCCCTGACATAGATCCAGCCCTTGCTACTCATTCGTTCTTTAAGAAGAATACCAACGGAACGATCCTCCCCTAAATAATTCCCCTTCCCATCCATCAAGACTATTTGTTTATCCGTTGTACTTAACGTGTACATGAGCTTAATGTTATGGAATCCAATATTATTGATAATGGCAGCAGCGAATATAACGATAAGAACAACGATTCCAATAATTCCGAATACTGCGACTTTCCAAGGTTTCCTCAAAATTATCATAAAAAATCAGCTCCCATACAATATTATGAAGGATTAGCGATTATTTCAAAAGATACTATAGAATCAAATTCATTCTGGTCATCCAACGCCTCAGCAAATTTCTACAGTACAAATTTGAAGCTTAACAGTGACCTAATAAAAGTTATTACTCATGATTCGGATGGTTATCATTTGACGCAAATAAGAATGTCTATCCAAAATCAATAATATTGCACTACGCTAACTGGCAGTATAGTCGAAATTATGAAAGCAACATTTCCCATTATCTTTCGTCTATCAAGGTATTCAATTGTAGCAACATAATTCATTTAATGGAGTTGAATAAAAATGAAATTATTGAAATTAGGGCTAGCTTTATGCGTGTTAATGATAGCTCTGACCGGTTGTTTTGAGATGAAAGAACCACCTACACCCAATCCAAATGGTGTGACGATCGCTTTGCATAATGTACTAAGTTATATTGAACCCCAAGGGGTAAAGCTAGAGGCAGATGTTAAATCGGGAGAAACTTCCGAATGGGTTTTAAACAATATAAAGCCGGATGACTTTAAATTAAAGGAAAAGCCGCCAGAAAGAATCTCGATTTATATTTTTCAAAATATAACAGAGAGAGAAAAAGGATTCACGGATTTTAACAACAAAAAGGCTCAGTATAATATGATAGTTCCGATTGCTTGGCAAAGTGAAAATGTCCTGGTGTTATATTGGCACTCGTCGCCGGGGGGACAGAAACCAACCTTTGAAGATAAAATCAGCAAAGGACTGAAAGACTGGAAAATGCAATTTCCAAATAAATAAAAATTTGAACTCCCTCGGTATTATTTATTTTTCTCACGAATGCTCGCTTATTCGCAGGATTTCGTCCGGTTGGTTAAGGATGAAAGACAAGAAGGGGAACTCCGTGTTAGAATTCGGCAACATGAAGGCGCACGGGAGTAGAGGGGAATATATACTGCCCCATATAATTCCATCTACTGCGCTTTCTCCACGCTGCCCCTGGAGGTTCTCACTCGCATGCCTTGAATTAGCTGCCTCTTCCACGCATACTTCCAATATGTGTTAATATTAGGGGGTTGCTTGGCTATTGGTTAAGTGGATAGGAAACTTGTAAGAAAGGAGTATTAGGTAAGATAATGATAAAAAATGATGAAGAATTCTACA
>NZ_QPJD01000064.1 GCF_003337375.1 Paenibacillus prosopidis | reverse complement strand
AAGGTAAATACCTCACAGTCGAAGGCGAAGAAGCAAGCGGGAAAACCCCTTTTCCAAGCAGCCAAAGGGGTGTACAATTTCTTTATCGGGGACAATATCAAAACGCTGCGAAATCCAAATGCGAGCCTATTGGCGAAATCAGTTGCAGCGATCGATTTAATCGGTATGGCAATACCCGGAGGCTTATTAGTTAAGTCGGGGGCCAAACTAGCGATCAAGGGCGCGATTAAAGCTTCCAAGTATTTGAAGGAACCAGCGAAAGCCATTGCCCGCGAAGCGAAGAAGAAGGCAACCGAGGCAGTAGACAAGGCATGGGGCTTCGCGAAGGGGATATTCGGGGGCGGGAAGAAATCTTCTAAAGGCAAAGGCTTTTTTGATAGACCTATGGCAGGCGACAACATAGGTGTTAACCTGCGTTTTAAGGGTTCAAATAAATACCAGGTTGGTGCTTACAATGATATTAAGGGTGTCGAAGGACTTGATGCACATCATGTAGGACAAAAAGCATTAATGAAGAAATTGGTGAAAAATTATGATTTCAACACTGCTCCTGCTATTAATGTTCCAAAGTTAGGGCATACAAGAAGGGGACCTAATGGCATAGTCTCAAGAAGCACTGATGGAATTAATAGTCCAAGGCAATTATTAGCAAGAGATATTAAAGAACTCAGAAGAGTCTATAATGATATACCAAACTCTGCTTTGAAGGAACTTATTAAACTTAACAAAAAAATGTATCCAGAGATGAGGAAATAAAATGAATGAGATTTTTGTTAAATCCCTTTATGAGTCTATAGTTAAAGAAAATCTTGAATTAGATAAGCATCTATACGAAACAACAAATGTTGGAGCAAAAACCGATGATTATTGGAGAGAAGCTATTGGTCTGTATAATAGTCTAAATGAAGAAAATAAAGCTACTTTAATGAGAATTATTGAGCAGACAATGATTGACACTATTTCAAATATGCTAGGTGTAATTGATGGAAGTTCAACTTTAAAGGATTGCTCATTAGAACCTAAATTACTTCTTGATGGTTATGATACAGAAAGAGAACTGCAAGATCTCTTTCTAGAATTCATAGAAAAGAGAGATAGCAACAGCTAGCTAATTTACATTTGGATTATAGGGGTCTCCATAAAGAGCACATATAGATATTAGTCTAAATGATTTTTATAACCTTGATTGGCTATAAGCCGTTCAAGGTTTCTTTTTTGGATGGGTAACCAGACTGAATAACCACTTCATTAAGGCGGACTATCCCTCTAACTAAAACGTCCGGATTAATTAATTGATCCGGTAGGAGAGGTTTCCTATGCATAGGATAGCGTGGGAAATCGAACCACAATGCATGCGTACGGTCAGGAAGCGACGTATGCGTATGATGCTCCGGTTTTTTTCAACCATCCTAATAAAAAATCAGAACTAAGCAAACAAGATAGAAGGGAGTTTAGAAAACAGGTCAATGACATTGGAGAAGTGAGTACGAGGCAGGTTTAATAATTAACCGTTGAAAGGAAATTGAAATGCAGAATGATTGGAATTTCAGGTATTTTGATGATCCGTTAAGGAATGCAGAATTTATAGAATCTCCATGTGAATCTTGTGGCTCTGAGGAGAATTGTTTAGATGGTGTGTTTTTTGATGAGCCTGAGTTTGATAGGGAATCTGTTTGTATGGATTGTCTGGTAGATGGTAAAGTGAAAGTTCATATAAGGGACTATTTAGTTGAAAAATTAGAGAGAAACGTTAAAAAATCATACCCGTCCGAGCTCGAAGATAAGGTTCCGAAAATCGTTGATATTCAATGTTCTGAATTAAAGAAATCACCACCAATTCCATGGATTCAACAAAATGATTGGGTTGTATGTTGTGGTGAATTTGCAAAGTACTTGGGTGAATGGTCGCAAGAGAAGTTTGAACTGTCTTCAGCTAATAGAAACGGCAAGGAGTTTCAATTGAGCATTCTAGAAAAAGAATATAGGGACAGAATTGAAGATGAAGAGTTATTCTGGGAAGATATTGGTAATGATACGGCAATCTATGTTTTTGAATGTTTAAAATGTGCTCACAAAAGAGCGCAATTTGACAAAGTTACTAATATACAACAATCTTACCTTGATTGGCTTCGTGCCATTCAAGGTTTCTTTTTTACGGGGCTACTTAGTGCCGCGGCAATAGGGTTTAACAAACCGGAGCCCAAGGCACGGTCCAATACGCGTATACAGATGACAATCTCCTTTCGGCTGTCTATTATCCGGATGGAACCAATGTGGAATACAGATATGACGGTCTTCGTCAGAAGACGGCCCGGTCACATAAGTATTACGACATCGATAAGATCGAGCAAAAGGTGATAACACACACAATTCACCAGAAGCCAAGGGGAAGGAAAATGCGATCACACGCGGCAACGGAAAGAAAACGGGATTGCATAACGGACTGTACGACAGCGCGTTGTCGTATGAGAAGACCTTGTA
>NZ_QPJD01000063.1 GCF_003337375.1 Paenibacillus prosopidis | reverse complement strand
TACAAGCAACTCGGATTTAAGTTAATTCAAGGTAAGGGTGTATATATGTCATTTCTATAGCGGATATGGTTTTGAACTAACGGAGTTCCACCTCGCAGCCCACCGCTACGTTAACGGGCAGAATAGCGTGACAACGTACTACCAAATACTTCCCAGCCATAATTCCAAAATGATACAATTGTGACGAGAGGAGAGTGGAACTTAGTGTTTAAGTATATACTCGTTGGATTAATATTTCTTATGACCGCATGTACTTCCCCAAATAAAACCGATGAGTCAGGCTGGGAATTAAGTGGAACGTTTGAAGCCGGTGGAATAAAGATGTACGGAAAAGAAGGTCGATTAGGCTTTGTACCTCAAGGCAATAGTAATATTTCAAAAGGTGGACACTTTATTATTTATTTCTGGGGAAAGCCAGAAGAATTAGCGGATACGTACACGCTAATTGGCGAACACAAGGAGACAGGGGTAAAAGAGACTTTGTATCCCGAGTGGGAGGTCTCAAGACCAGAAAACCAGGTAGGAGCAGATGCGCGAAGCGGAGCCAAGTTTATTCTGGACCAAGAAGGAAATAAAAAAGGAAAATGGCGACTTGAAATATACATGGGTGATAAATATTTTGACAGTATCGTTGTAGAAGCAACATGATATTACTTTCAAATGGATACAATTGAGCGACCAGGAGGCTGCCGGCATTGAACGGCAGCCTTGTTGAGCTTACGGGCAGAATAATGATAAAAAAGGGGATTGAAGCTGCGTATGGAAATACTTCTATAATTGTTTTCTCTATCCTTTTTATCCGATAAAGGTGTTAAACTACTGTTGTTGATGGCATCAAAAGAAAATGGATTAGGGAGGAATTAATATGAGTAACAATCATGCTAAAATATATGTGATTACAGGTCCATGCGCCGCCGGAAAGACCACAATATCAGGAATGATTGCAAGTAAGATGAATAATAGTGCATTCATTCAAGGGGATTATATTTACCTTATGGTTGTCGGCGGATTCGTAGTGCCATGGGAAGATGACGGCACATATATTGATTTATTTTGGGAGAATATATTGGCAATTACTGAAAATTTCATTATTAGAAATATATCCGTTGTTCTAGAATATGTTATTTTTCCCGAGCAAACGAAACGGATTGTAGACAGGTTCAAGGAAAAAAATATTCCCATAAAATATACGGTACTAATGGCTGATGAAAATACGATCAGAGAGCGAGATAGCAACAGAGATGTACATGAAAGAATGGGTGAGAGGGCGATCATCCTGTTGAATGAATTGAAAGAAATGAACATTGAAGAGAAATATATACTAGATACAACAAATTTAAGTAAAGATCAAGTTGTGAATACAATAATGACTGAGAATAGGTTTCTCCTATAAAGGCACGGTGATTTCAGTTTCACATTAATGGATCATTAGTCAATAGCAATGCGGAAAATCAACTCGTGGAAAAACACCAGCTATAACCTTACATACATACAATGAGTACAAGTTCTTGTCGTCCGACAATAGCGTTTCCTGAGGTATGTGCATAGTCAGAACATTTGTTTCTTATTATACACCGTAATGTATGTGATTCTGGAAACTCTCGAACCAGGATCAGTTTGGATTTTCAAACCGCGCGCAGCTCCCCAGCGCGCGGTGTTTCGCTGCATGTTGGCGGTCGGTCGACCACAAGACACGACGACAGCCTGTCAAATGATCGGCTGCAGTTTCCATTGAACTACCATGAAAGAACGGATTAACTTTCATGCTCTGTGGTGCAGCATAAGAGATGCATGGATGGCTAACGGGCAGATTTCTTTAGTTACAATATTGAGTTCGTGAAAATAACAAGCTCTACTGCGATTCTCAACCGACATTTTCTTATCTACTCAAACATTCCCTATACCCTTGTTTAGGCAGCATGTTACCATAATACTGTTATTCGAAAATTCACTAATACCGGGGGTATCTTAATAAATGAGCGTCAACTTACATGATTGGATTCTGGATGCCGATTTGGTGAGCATGCAAAAGGCAATGACTTCAGGTGAATATACATCTGAAGCTCTCGTTCTTGCATATATCGAACGCATTCATAAGTATAATCCTTTAATCAATGCCGTTTTAGAGATCAATCCAGATGCGCTTGAAATCGCAAGAAATCTTGACCTTGAGCGAAATACAACAGGTAGTAGGGGGCCGCTGCACGGAATTCCAATCCTGCTCAAGGATAATATCGATACGCATGACCAAATGCATACGAGTGCTGGTTCTATCGCATTAGCTGAGTCGTTTGCTTCTGAAGATTCGTTTATAGCCACAAAGCTCCGCGCTGCTGGCGCAGTTCTTCTAGGTAAGGCAAATATGACCGAGTGGTCAAATTTTATGTCCAACCGTATGCCAGCTGGATATAGTTCCAGAGGCGGATATGTATTGAATCCATATGGACCTGGCAAGCTCTTCGTCAGCGGGTCAAGTTCTGGATCGGCTGCAGCCGTAGCGGCAAACCTGGCAGCAGCAGCGATCGGAACAGAAACAGCGGGTTCGATTATTGG
>NZ_QPJD01000062.1 GCF_003337375.1 Paenibacillus prosopidis | reverse complement strand
TCTCATGTAATCCTTTAAACTCCTATTTAAACATACATGTGAAATTCTGCGAATGAGCGAGCATTCGTGAGAAAAACCTTATTCTCTGAGGGAGCTCAATAGTCTTATGTTTTAATTAGAGTCGCTGCTTATAGTTGTGAGGCTTGCCGAACACCTAATGCAGTGACGTCCCGACGGGCTTAGGGGGCTGGATGTGGTCACTCGCTTCTCAGAGTGACCCGGAGCGTCAATATGGTGTTAGCCGAAGGAAGTTCTGGAAGCAGCCATTGCATTTAAGGCGTTCTCAAAATAGCTATATACTTCATCTGCAATTCCCAGAAACTCTTCAACAAGTACATTACTATCCAAGTAACAAGCATACAGATAATCAACTAAAGCGGAGTCAATCTCACAATAGTTTAATATGGCATTCTTCATCTTAATAATGTCATCTTGCCATACACCTGTATCTTCTAAAACCAAAGAGTATAATGCACGAATTAATCTCTTAGAGTAACCTTTAATATATCTAGTTTTCATTGTGTTATCACTAGCATTAGAAAGTAAACTATGTATACGATCTACTTCCTCCTTGGTCTCTGTATTTAAGTCTAAAATGAACTCTGGAGAAATAATTATCGGTGGTACTTTTTCACCAACGTCATGACCATATATGCAAACACAAATTATCTTTACCCAAAAGCCCCACTCATTTGGTTTACTTAATACATCGTCAATCGAGCAAATTATCGTATCAATCTTAGTTACTACTGGATATTCTTCCAAAAGCCTGTCTTTAATATTTGACAATCTTTCGTAATCAATATCTTTAGGATTTACACATACAATAGTAAAGTCTGCATCTGACTTAAAAGGTTTAGCAGTTCCTTTTGGAATCGAGCCACACATATAAATGCTATGAATCTTACCTTTAAATTCGGTAAGTATATTATCTATATACTTATCAACAAAATCCTTATATTCACTTTGTATTACAATTCTATTTATAACTTTTTCTAATATCATATAGACTCCTCCTAAACTAAGAACTTCTTTCGGCTAACGTCTTTTTTGCGAACCGTTCTTACATGGGAGCGTAATGAAGGATGAGTTCTAATCATTCCAAAAACCAATATCACCAGTTTCAAACAATATTTTCCCTTCCTTGTTCGTTGCCCGAATAGTAAATAAAATGCTATTGTTCGCTCTCTATCTGCATGTATATGTATTAATTCACTGTAGCCCGAATCAGATTCTGAAATTACCTTTCCAATTTGATCATACAGAGGTTTATTTTGTTGCATTATCCATAACAAAAGAATGAAAGAAACAGAAATAAAAACAACGATGAGCGAAATTAAAAATTTAGTAGTTTTCATTTTCCTCTCCTAACAAAGATTGGTACCAAGTTTAAATTCTCTAAAAGACATCAAATCACCTTCTTCTTTATTTGGTTTATCCCCTCCCGTTAGCGTAATGAAAAGGCAGCTGAACGGTTGCTTCCTTCCTGTTGTTGTTGTTGAACTATCTACCCGTTAGCAATCTATGCCGCACAAAGCGCGGCACCACAGAGAATGAAAGTTAATCCGTTCTCCATAGTAGTTTAACCATCTAAAGTCCGCTCACAACGTAGCCACCTTGATATCATTTAATCTTGTATGCAACCCGAGTTAATCTTGGGTGTTCTCTCACCTTTAGTTGGATATCGAGAAATGATTCTATTTTATCAAGCTGGTCAATGGAACTATCTATAGCACTATTTTGATGTTATTGGACTGAAAAGAAGCATGACCGACGAATATCTTTCAGTGAGGCTTACGGTAGTAAACCAGTCATTCCTTCTTTCCAGCATGAAGGAAAATTATATTTTATACGGATGGAGGACAAGGTTTTGATTAGTCAAATCAAGGACTTATATCAAGAAGAGATCCGTTATCTTGATTTATACTATTCCTCAAACAGAGTGATGAATTACCTTGAAGAATTAGATTGGATCGAGAAGGAGATCGAAAAACTGTCTCATTCGCAAAGATTGAAGGATAAACATGTCATCGCTACCTTTATAAAATTAAAAGAGAGTACGGTAAAAAGAATCCATAAATGTAGGTTTAAAGATGTTTCGAGTGAAAAAGAGTTTCTTGAACACTGTATAAATGAACTACATCCGCTTCAGTTCGATATAGTAGTCTGAAAAATTGATGACATTGATGGGGGAATTACACTTTAACGAACTAGTGCACATGCCATGACCACGAACGGATGCCTTGCCTCCCAGCTCACATGGACGGCTTCGTGACTCATATTTGCTAAAACGATACCTTCCAAACCGGCTGAGTTCACCAAATCAAATAATTTGACCGCACTGCCAGTCATCCTTCATGCAGTATAATACTCCGTTTCCTTGAGCTCTACTTCGAGCAATTCTAAACGCCTCTCAAGCGGTCCTCCTCACTATCAGGCAGACACTGTAAGAAAGAAATCTTTGCAATCGGATAATGTTCTTGTCATCGTCAATTGAAAAGAATTTAATCCTATAACTAAAAAAGCCCGCGATTTAAGCGGACTTCAATCGGACAATGTTCTATCCTTTGACAATTGTTAAGACAATTGCTTTGCTCTATGGAATATTTGGAGTAACGTTTCAAAGTCTTCTTTTAATGTCTCTTCAGTAATGTTGTTTTGTTGATCATTCTTTTTAAAATGTTCAAGTTCATTGTTTTTCTGCTGTAATTGCTCTTTTAAGTTACTGATTTGATTAGCCATATTTATAATAAGTTGCTT
>NZ_QPJD01000061.1 GCF_003337375.1 Paenibacillus prosopidis | reverse complement strand
AGAGCGCCTCCTTGATGTGTTGTAGACAAACCCATCATACCGAGGCGCTCCTTTTTTGACAAAGGCCAAATCTTAGGCCTTACAGGAATGTTTAGTTTAATCTCGATAAAGTTCACCAATCAATATCATCTTCAAACCCTGCTCCAAGGAAATAGCAAAAGGACGATATACCCACAGAAACTAAGGTTGTAAAGAGAACAAAGGGGTATATTTCAAAAGGGTTGTAAACGAACAGTAGAAGCCAATCGTTAGCTGATTCCGAACCTTCGTAATGAACCTTCCCTACATAACCCAAAATAATAAAAGATATGAGTGAAAAAGAAACACAGAGTCTAAGCAATATTTTGTATCTTTGGTTTTTAACCATAAACAATGGGAATAATCCAGCCGCAATTGATGCGGGTATATCGACTTGAAAAAAATAATAAATCTTGTTTGGAAATCCGCTACTGTTCGATTCTTTAACTATCCCATCCGTAATGATTATCCCTAAAATTACGAGGCAGACGAGAGCAAAAAACTTGTACGGCTTCATTTTTAGTATCAATACTGTCACCTCGGTGCTATGGCAATCAAATGTTTTGCTTACAGCATTATATCAAAAATGTTATCTGACCATTAGCGTAATGAAGGGCTACTAACGCGGTAGCCCTTTCGGTGTTCAACTATCGTATCCGTTAGTTGAGTCCTTTACAACAACTAGAGTCTCACCATCATTGAGTCATAATCCCTTCATTAATCAATCTTTCTTTATCCGTCAAGGCAAACAAACCTGGGTCCCAATCTTCTAATCCTCCGTGACCACCAATAATCTTCCCATCGTATTCATAAATCGAGACGTACATTTTTTTACCTGTTTTTTGTTTTTCTTTTAATTTATAGCTCGTAACTACGAGTTCTTTATTTTTATAAGGCTCTAAATCCAACCCCGCAATGCGTAGGGTTTGAAGTCGTTCAGGAAAGTAATTCATTACTTCCGACTTTTCGCTTATTTTGTCCTTCACATGCCAGCCATACGAATCTAAATACTGAATATGCTCTTCCAGTATTTCTTCGGTTGTTTCTTTTCCGCACCCAATCAGCAAAACAAAACTACATAACGTAATAAAGAAAATCTTATTCATGCCTGATTCAATCCCCCTATCAGAATTAGCTTTGTTAATAAGCTAAGACGACAATGGTCTTTCAAGAGTTGCAACATTTTTTGAACTATGCTGCCCGTAACGAAGGGCTACCACGCGGCAGCCCTTTCGGTGTTCAACTATCGTTATCCGTTAGTGTAACAACGTTCGAATGAGAAGAGGGCTATTTCACCCGTGCAATCACACGCGCTATGGAAGAGTCCGCTCTGATATGTAAAGGTAGTGCTATAATTTCAAATGACTTTACATGGAGTAGTTGTTCTACATTCGTTAAGTTTTCGGTAATTAAAATCTTATTTTGAAATAGACACTTATGTACCTCAAATGGATATTTATCCGGTGACGGTGTATCCAAGCCTATCATTTTCACTTGTTTCCTTACTAACAACTCCGCAAACTCAACTGTTAGTACCGGATAATCCTCAAAATACTTTGATTGTCCAAAGAACTTACTGTGGCCAGTATACAAGATCACTATTTGTTTCTGCTTGATTAATTGCTCATACTCTTCCTTGTAATTAATAGTGGTTTCTTCAGATACATCTAACAAACATCCTTCTCCTATAAAGGTCTCCAGAGGAAATTCGTTAAGATAAACGGTACAGTCGATTAGATGCATTGGGCCATCGATATGAGTACCTGCATGCATATTTATAGTCATCTGATGATTGTTGTAGTAATTATGCTGTATGTACTTGGATTGGACCAATTCTGTCTCTGTATCACCTGGATACACCGGCATTCTATCTTGAATAAGATGAGAAAGTTCAATTAACATTTTTGTCTTTCCCTTCACATTAATATCTCAATAATCCACCTAATTGTACTACATAATTCAGTAGTTAGTAGAACAAATCTGCCCGTTAGCGCAACAAAGCTGCCGATTATCGCGGCAGCTTCGTCGTGGTGCGTTTTTTGCACTATCGTATCCGTTAGTTCAATCATTTTGGGCTATTCGGGATTGGCATTATTATTTCTTCATGTTGATTGAAAATCACTCTATATCCTTTAATTAAAGGAATCATTTCTTTGATTTCTACTTCCGTTAAATCACTGGTATTTACATGAAATTGCCCGCTAAATTCAACTTTTCCCTCAGATTCCAGTTTCTTTACCTCTTCGATAGGTATTATTTTATCAAGCAATATACTTTTAGCTTTTTCAGTTAAAATAGGTTCAATTGTATAGATTTTAAAAGATCGTTTGGTTGGATTATCAAAGGTTACTGAGTAATTAACCAACCCATCCTTAACTGGGAATTGACCGACTCCCTCACCATAGCCTCCGATATAGAACAGTGTTCGTCCCTCTTCCGATTGGCCTGTAGAAACCTTAATAAGTATCATGACAATGCCAAAAATTATAAGCAAGAATCCTAAGTACTTTTGCTTTTTTAGCACTGTTTTTTTGTGTTGTAACATTAGGATATCTCCTTTGGGTTTAATATCTACATAATACCACATATTGGAACTAACCTGCCCGTTACTTCAATAAAACAAAAGAGGAACTGCTGCATAGCAAGCTCCTCCACTATCGTATCCGTTAACATTCCTGTAGGTGTTAGTAGATTCGATTTGCAGAAAAACGAACGCCCCGCTAGGATGAGTATGTACTGGGTTGCTGCCCTCAGAACT
>NZ_QPJD01000060.1 GCF_003337375.1 Paenibacillus prosopidis | reverse complement strand
ACTAAGCAAATTATGCCTGAAAAAACCGGATCCCTCCTCTCTATAAGGGAATCCGGTTTTTGTAAATCGACGCATGAGATCATACAACTATCGTATCCGTTAGCTTAATCCTGTATCGGTACGTAATTGCTTCTTAGTACCGAATATATTCGTTGGTCAATAAACTTCCCCTTTATCTTCAATTGACTTCTAAGTGTTCCCTCATACGTCATTCCTAATTTCTCAAGAACACAGTAAGAACCAGTATTATTGTAGTTGCAGCGTGCCTCAATACGATTTATCCCAACCTCTAAAAAGCTGTAATGAATAATTTTCCTTGTTGCTTCAGTAATAATTCCTTGATTCCAATACTCACTGGAGAGTGCATAACCAATTTCCGCCTTTTCATGAACGGAATCTATACTAATAAGCCCTGTCCTACCAATTAGTTTGTTGTTTAATTTATTAATAACTCCCCAGCGTATGGCTTGCTTTGACTCAAACTTATGCATAACCTTTTGTAGATAATGAATTGTATCATTAACGGTAATATGCCTGTCCCATAACGTTTCTACCGATACCACTGGGTCGGTAGCAAATTCGAAGTATTTTTTAGCATCTGACATTTCTAACTTGCGAAGAATGAGCCTCTCAGTTTCAAAAACAGGCGGATTTAGAAATATCTTATCAACATCCATGAGACCAACTCCACAAAATTCATATTAGATATTCCAATATGATTATATCTTGAATTTAGAGATGTTTTCAAAATTTGCTCAATTAATCTGCGCGTTAGTTGAACGAAAAAAGCAACCGATTCTTCAGACCGCTTGCTGCCTTGTTGCATTCTATCGTACCCGTTAGCTTAGAGCTATTTTCAAAAGTACTTCCTTATTATTGTTTACTACAATCAATTTCTTCTTATGGTTTTCTAAACATTCAAATATCTTCTTCTTGTTCTCAAAATCGAATTTTTGATTCCATTTCAGCATTTCTGCTAAGCCTTTTAAAGTTTGTTTGTAATTTGCTTTCTCGATTCCTGTTCTCTGTTTAATAAATCTAGTAATAATCTTTATTGCTCTATTTAAAGGTTTCGGTGTCAAAAATATAATTATATCATCCTCTTCAAAACTTCGAGACACCCACTTGTAATATATCCCCTCAACAATCCACTGGTCTTTAGTAATAATATCTTCAAGTAATTTATCTCGTTTCCCAGGTGGATTCTTTCCGCTAAATTCGACAGAACTACTCCACATAACAGAATCTAATTCGAAGTAAGGAATGTTCAATTGATTTGAAAGCTTTCTAGCTAAAAATGTCTTTCCACTCCCTGTTGATCCAATGATATGAATCTTTTTCATCATGTTTCATCCTTTGCTTTAGTCGGCTTAGTCAAACATGAGTATTCGCGAAAATAAGTCCAATAACCTTTAACTCCCTCTGATGGCTCATCGTCAATTATTTCGCTAAACCATTAAACCGAATGCCGTTCGTCCTGTTCGTTGAGTAATCGTACCCGTCCATCCATGCCGCACAAAGCGCGGCACCACAGAGAATGAAAGTTAATCCGTTCTTTCATAGTAGCTTAATGAAGATTTAAGAACACACTTATTGAGCAAAAATACCTGCACTAATCAACAGAACAGCTCCAAAAAAAACAGATGTTGCAAATATGAGAAGATCACATTTTTCTTTGTTTATAATCGCCCGAATTGTAATTAAGAAAAACAACATAAATAAAAAAGATAATAAGGCAAAGGGAATATCCAACTTATTCCGCTCCATTCTAATAATATGATTCTTAAATATCTTAGAGTATTTTACTCAAATAAGCACTTGGATATATAAGTAATCTGCCCGTTAGAGTGAAAAATGGAGTGCACCGTGGCAGCTTGCTCCAATATCGTTCCCCGTTAGCGTAACGGACAATTATTTCACCAAATACAATAAATAGGCCAAACCAATATAAGGAAGGATAAACACTACCAATTTATTTATCAGTTTATTTCTCCTATTGCGGTCAGAGTTGTCCTCTGAGTTAAAATTTGCTCTTATGCGGTCGCCACAAATAAGCGCACCTGATAAAATTAATAACAACACAATTACTCCCATGGTTAGATAGAGCATTATACTAAATGCTTTATTAGTCCCCCATATTCCCATTGTAGCCAAACTAATGAGCAATCCACTGACTAATCCCCATAAAAATGTTGCTTTCATAGCATCCATCCCCCTTGAAGCCTGACAACTAAGATCAATCATTACCGATCCATTGCTGTCGGTATCCCTCTCCTGATGTTAATTGGGCCTATCCGTTAGCTTAATAAAATCCTTAGTTCTATCCCAGTTAATAACCGTTTACCATGAGTGTTTTGCCTGTCTTTGCATCGATATAGAACCATAGAGAAGAAGAAACTGATGTTTTGTCAACGTTTATCAGATTAATCATCCAAACAGGTTTTGAAGATTCTGAGCCTTTTGATACTTCATGGACTATATAGGTTCTTGAATGAGATTTATCTATCTCTTCAGCACGGGTTAATGCTATCTGTTTTGTTTGTTCTTCTGAAATTTTTTTGGATGTATTACAAGCAGTAATTAAATTCATGAATAAAGCAATGAGAAAAATTAGTAAAATCTTCTTCATAATTTCATCCCTTATCATCATGACATGCTACTGTTGTTATTAGACGAATTAAACATAAAAAAGTTGCTGAAGATTACCGCCCGTTACCACAACAGGCTGCCGGATCATCAGCAGCCTACGTTGGAACTATCGTATCCGTTAACATTCCTGTAGGTGTTAGTAGATTCGATTTGCAGAAAAACGAACGCCCCGCTAGGATGAGTATGTACTGGGTTGCTGCCCTCAGAACT
>NZ_QPJD01000059.1 GCF_003337375.1 Paenibacillus prosopidis | reverse complement strand
GTAATCGTTCTGAACCTGATCCGTGCTCGTATTCGCCGTCTTGTCAACGACTTGGGTCCAGTTGGTGTTATCTATTGATGTTTCGACCTTATACTGATATGCGGAGCCGACATTCGGCCACAACACCTGGGTGCCATTGGTGATCTTCTTGACATAGCCAAGGTCTACCTTCACCCAGTGGCCGGTGTTTCCGTCATTCGCGCTCCAGTGGGTCATTTGGTTGCCGTCAGCCGCATTGGAAGCTGGAAAGCCTGACATCGTACTATCGCTGCTTGCGGTCTTGCCCATCGCCAGATTCCATTGTTCTCCGAGTACCTTGAAATCGTAGAAGCTTGCCCACACACCGCTTTCCAGACCAGTCACCGTAATTTTGACATACCGGGCGTCTGCCTTGAAATTGTCGGTTTGCGTCTGGACCGTGCTCGTATTGGCGGTCTTGTCGACTTTCATGGTCCAGTTGCTATTATCATTGGAGGTTTCAATCTTGTACTTATACACTTTGCCGCTCTGTTCCCACTTCACTTGGGTACCGTCAGTAATTCTCATACTGGAGCCAAGGTCAACCGTCCACGAATGACCGGTATTTGCGTCATTCGCAGACCAGCGGGTCGAAGTGCTGCTGTCATTCCCGCTCGAAGCCGGATTGCCCGACTGTGAACTATCGCTACTTGCGCTCTTGTTCAGCGCCAGATTGATAGGCGTGACAGAAGGGAACGGGGTGACCTTAGGAGGCGTGCCTCCGGAAGCGATGAAGTTTACGTTCTTGGCATGGTTCCCGACCGAAATATTTCCGGAAGCGGCATCCATAATCAGATTCCCGTTAATCCGCAAATTCTCAAAAGTGTAATCCTGGTTCAGACGGGAGGCATCATAGCCGGAAATATTGTTGCTGTTTGCATTCGTACCGGTATAGGATACATCCTTGAAATAAACATTTTTAATGCCGCGACCCGGGCCGGTCATCCAGCGGGTACTATAAACTACAGCTGTTTCAAAAATTCTCTGGGCACAAACATCCTTGATCCGGATATTATTGAACATAATATTGGAGACAAGATTGCCATCGCCACTATTAATTACAATGTTCGACGCACGGCTGCAGCTTAGGGCATTATGCGTCAGAATGTCAATATTATCAAAGGTGACATTATCGATTACAACACCTCCGCCGGGAGCCGACGGATCACCGTGGACGCCGATTTGAATCGGATGGGCCACGTCCGGCATCAGAATGGTGTTGGAAACCTTGATGTTAGAGACATTACCCCAGTAGCTTTCTCCTCCGCCTTGGCGCGTGGAGTAGATCGCAATGGCGTCATCGCCCGTCCGGAAAAAGGCGTCATTGATGGTCACATTGGAAGAACCGTATACGTTAATACCGTCGGTCCATTTCTTGTGAGCGATCCATTTGACGTTGTTTAACAAAACATTGGTGGAATTTCCGATATTGGCGCCAGTACCGCCGCCATTAGCGTTGCCGTAGTTATTCACAATAATGCCATCGACTGTGATATTATTCGAAAAGTTGATAACCAGGCCTCCATAATTGGGACGGCTCAGCATTCCACGGCCAAGGAACTTGGCATTATTAGCACTTTGAAACATTACATTCCCGTTAATGACCCCTCCGCCAGCAAGGTAAAGCGTCTTGCCGCTAGGTACGACGTAGCTTTGGTTATGCACACCGGGGCCAAGATAAATGACATTTGGGTCCGTAGGGCTGGGAGGATTGACCTCGAGCGGATTTACAAACAGGTGAAGATTATTGTTGATATTATCATTCACCTCGAGCGAGAGCTTCGTGGGACCGGATATGGAGAATGTCATCGTATTCCCGTTGACTGCAGGCGTAATGCCCTTGCTCGTAGGATGGACGGCCGCCGATGTAACCGTTCCGGAATTATAGGTTACCGATAGCTCGACCGGACCATCCGTATCGAAATAAGCAATGGAAGCATTCGCGGGAACAATGCCAACGGTCGTATTATACACGTCCACGTTCTGCCAGGCTCCGCCTGGAACCCGTACTTGCACCGTATAGGTAGTGTTCATAGTGACACCCGTTGCCGGTGCCGGATAGGTTACTAATGTTGTAGCCGCTTCGGCTTTTGTCGGAAAATTTGCCATCATTGGAATGAAGGCTACCAAAATCGCCAGCAGAAAAGTTTGGATTCTGGATCTTTTATTATGTTTGCCAATGCTTTTATCCATCATTTGAGCTCCTTTTATATAGGATCCTTAGTTATATGCCGGGCTCCTGTGCAAGGAGCCCGGCAACTATAACTTGGCGTCAATTGAAAATTACTTAATCCCTCTCTTGGCTGCCTCTTCGTTGACTTCTTTGATCGCATCCGGCACGCCCTTTGAATCATAGCTCTTGACGATTTCTTTCCACAGGGCGATTGGATCTCCTTTGCACATAATCACTTTAAAGATGTCATCACGTTCATGTTCCGGACTTCCGCTGGTTCATTCCCTGTCGATATATTCTACTCGTTCATTACAGCCGATACTTCCTGATCGGTTAAAGCAACGTTATAGATGCGGAAGTCGTCCACCCGTCCGTCGAGATAAGGATTGGAGGAAAATTGCGAGCGGCCGATCCAGTTCTGCGTGGTAACGCCGAGTTGGGAAGGTCTGATGTTGATGTTACTGCTGCCTACCTTCTGGCCATCGACGTAAAGCGTTCCCGTAGCGCCGTCCAGGGTTACGGCCACATGATGCCAGCCGCCGGTTGGCAGCGCCGCAGTGCCGTTGATGACTTGCTCGCCACCGCCGTTTTTGATCCCGACACGGATGACTCCGGTTGTCCCGTTTTGCGGCGTCAGATAGAAGTAGTTGTTCGTTCCGAAACCGAAGTCGAAGATGCGGCTCCAGTTGCTCACGGTGTCCAAATT
>NZ_QPJD01000058.1 GCF_003337375.1 Paenibacillus prosopidis | reverse complement strand
GCAAGCAGCAGTTGTACGCAATTCGGTTCGAAGACTAGAAAGCTTAGGGTTTGCCGTTACCATTTCAGAAGTTTCCTAACCCTTAATTCACCTAATGTAATATTGATTTAATTAGGCGCTGTACTTTTTAAAAAATTAACGAACTGCGTCTCTCTTTAGTTTTGCCTTTTTTATTAGTCACCTGCGATATGAATTTTCATGGTAGTTTAATCAAATAATTATGGACTAGAATTGAATACGTTAAAATTGCGAAACTTCTTATTAGTCAAAAGGAAGCCCGCGAAACCGATAATGTTAAAAAACAAGAATATTAGCGTCCATAAGATACTCACTTTTCTTGTCGTATGGAATGCATAGACAATTGCCCAGATTGTGAATAAAGCCCAATATAGAGCAATTCCCAAAACCAGAATTAAATAGGATATTACATAATAACCGAATGCTGACGTGTAAACAAACCAATTTCCCATGCCGTTACCGCCGCGATTGTATCCTGCCCATAGCCATTTTGGCGTATTAACTTCTTCAGAGTAAGAATAAATAGGCTTAGAATCCTCCAAGTAATTAAATAACTCATCCCCCTCTAAACCTTTGGTATTATAAATTTCTATTTTGTGAACTCTCTTATTGCTTTGTACGATGGATTCAACTTCTTTTTTTACTTCTTCTGTAATGGATTCGTGGTCTTTTAGACTGTCAATTATCTTTTCGTTGATGCGATGTGGAAAATCATTACTGTTCAAATCATCTCGTTGATACAGGAATTGAAACGAAAATATAGCGACGATAAGTGCAATTAAAGCTGCAAACAACACCCCTTTTGCAAATAGCTTTTGTTTGTGATAAAGCTGAGAAATTTCGGAACGCAATTCCTGTTCTCCACCAAAACGTTCGATTGCGAGCTGGACTGCTTCCTGTTCCGATATCCCTTCTTTTTTCAATTCGTGAACTGCTTCCAGAAGGTGGCTTCTCATTTCAGCTTTTAATTCTTTTATTTCTTTTTTGTTACCCCTAGCATTTTGATAGACAGAATCGACAAATGCTTCGATTTGCTTCATTTCCTATCTCCCCCTTCCAAAAATGAATCAATTATTCCTTTGATGAACCGCCATTCCAAGCGTTTTTCTGTGAATGTTTCTTCGCCCAAGGGCGTGATTCTATAATATTTCCTCCTTCCGCCTGGTCCTTGCTCATCACCCCAGAAAGAATAAATCCACTCGTTTTTTTCCAGACGCTTCAGTGACAAGTAAAGCGTTCCTTCCTTCAATTCGAATTGTTCTCTGCTTTTTTCTCGAACTAATTTGGCAAGTTCGTAGCCGTACATTTCCTTGTTGCACAACAGGGAGAGTATTATCGTGTCTATATGACCCTTTAATACCTCTTTATTTACTTCCACATGCTCACCTCCACACTTCACAAGAATTGTAATCATTTGTAATTTATTTATATAATATAATACTCTATAAAGAAAGGTATTCATGAAATTTTTTTTGTTAACTCCGAAGATTTAACTATCCTGCCCGTTAGCTTAATCAAGCATCGTCAATCTAAAACTTTATTTTCATAGAGCCATTTTACCCTTATTGATTCAAAACATTAGGAAAAGGGTAAACATACGATAAGTGGGAAGTGGTATTGAAAAACAGCGATAACCGGAATACAATTTTAGTTTCAGAAAGGTTGTTGATTAACCATGAAAACACGGAGAAGGATAAAAAGTTCGAGATTTCTGCTTCGACACTTTTTGAGTAAGACTTAGCTTTAGAAGTACATTTATAAACCGCTTCCCACTATAAGAGGACTCTGCGATTTAATTCGCAGGGTCCTCGCTTTTATGATGCTATCAATCAATTTCTCCTTTGTTATTACGCTATCCTGCCCTTTAGCTTAATAAACAATGAGGAGCAGCTGCCGTGGCATACTACTCCTTATTGTTGAACTATCGTACTCGTTAGCTTAATGACCAACTGCGGTCCGATGGACTTAGGCTCTTTGGTTGTCCTGGTGAATCTTCTTCCTGCTACAAGTCGGACCGGACGGAGTAATGAATGCCCCGAAGCGTGAATACGGAGTTATATGCTATAATTCGGCTTCTTGAACACTTCCGAGTTACTTAGTAAGAACTGCAAAATTATAGTCACCAATAAGTATATGTACCAGTTTGTCTTCCTTCTGGGAATCGAATATTGTAGAAATAACATAAGTATCCTCTGGATTCTGGACTTTACTAAAATCAGCAATAATTGTATTTTGCTTTAAATCAAAAATATATACCACATTTTTATCTTTTGGAAATTTTGAATTTTTCATGCCAACCTCTTCAATCTTTCCCGAATCACCGTATTTCTCAATTAATTGATTCATTACGTTATCGATCTCAAGTCCACGTGAAGTAATATATTTATTTTCATTTTCTTGTCTCTCCCTTATAACAAAACCGGACACTTTATTTCCCCGGTAGAAAACAGTTATTCCGTTGTATTGAACTCCTAGTTTTCCAGTCTCGCTAATTGGTTTCCCTATTACTTTTTCTAAATTAGTTTTATCCATCCCGATTGTTAATTTGGTTCTCTTTTTCTCTCCAACCACAGAAAGATCAGATTCTGTAAACATATTTGGTTGATACGATTCAATTTCATTTGCTTTCGAACATCCGAAGATAACAAATAAAATTAAAGTTATTGAAACTACTTTTGCCCAAGATTTCATTATGGTGGCTCCTTTATAATCTTCGAATTAATGCAAAAAACGTAATATAATATTACCATAATTTTATAATTAAGTACTGCTTATTGAAGTTCCATTGCCATTACTACTATACCTTCAACGACCAGGAGCAGTCGCCGTGGCGCCTGCTCCTGTCATTTATCAGTACACTATCGTACCCGTTAGCTTAATAAAGGATGTTAAATACGACTTCGAATATCATTCCAGTCATTCTTTAAAAAATGTTTCATCGGTAATTTGGA
>NZ_QPJD01000057.1 GCF_003337375.1 Paenibacillus prosopidis | reverse complement strand
GCTTTAGGGCATAGACCCGTTCCGTTAACGTTGATCGGACTCCACACCTTGGATAGATAGAACGAAGGAATGTGAGGGCATAGACCCGTTGAGATCTGGGAGAGTGAATCCCAAGGACCTTGTGGAGAGAGACGTGCAGTAAATCTTATATGGAAGATGTTGTAATTAGACCAGCACCTTCTATTCCCGCATGCCCTCAAACGGAACTGCTTAGCCCATCTCATGTAATCCTTTAAACTCCTATTTAAACATGCATGTGAAATTCTGCGAATGAGCGAGCATTCGTGAGAAAAACCTTATTCTCTGAGGGAGCTCAACACTTTATCTTTTTTGGCAGATGTAAAGTCCATGTGTGCTTAATCCCAATATGCTGCGCTCCATACATGTTTGAAAGTGATAACTCAGCCATGATTTGAATTCATCATCTCCAAGTTTGTCTACATATTCCTGTATGGTATGGCTAATTCCATCGGTCCCTACGTGATTGACTGGGAGAACATCAAATTCCCTCAAGATAGCTTCGATTTCATCCGGACTTGTAAAATAAGCATCCGTCCAGAAGCAGTCCTTATCACCTGCGATAATTACCCCTTCGTTAATGACCTTCTCTATCACACTATTGCGAATAAATCTCTGGTCCCTTGTTACAAGCATTGGTATTACCGAGTATTTATTGATATAAGCAATTGCCAGATGCCCACCTTTTTTCAAAACCCTTAAGCACTCATTAATACAAGCTTTCCTATCATCAAGACTTGTAATGTGGTACATTGGGCCAAAGCAGAACACAAAGTCGAATGACTCAGAATCAAACCGACTCAAATCAATGGCATTTTCAACATATGCTTCAAGGTCCAGCCCTGTTTGAATAGATTTTTCATTTATTATTTCGATATGCTTCGGTGTTAAATCAATCGCAACAATCTGGTGATTCCGTTCTGCGTAATAGAATGAATAAGCCCCTGCACCCGCGCCTACATCCAGAATACGGGCCTTTTCAGGTATAAGGTTCTTAAGCACATGGTTGGTGGTTAGGAATTCGATTTTTCTTGAATTCCTTGAAAACCTTGAATCTTCATCGATTGCCTCGTAATAATTGGATACGTTTTTCACTTTGATTGCCTCCTTCTTAAGGATGAAGTAACAAGCTCCTCACTATCGTAGCGCAACAAAGGCTTGTGACTCTTACCGATGTTACTTCAGCCAACAACAATTTTGGCGAACTTCCTTTTGCCTACCTGAACAATGTCACCACTATTAATTTCTACTCGTTCATTGGGGTCAAGAAGCTTAGTTCCGTTTAGTTTAACTGCCCCTTGAAAAACACTACGTCTCGCATCGCTATTTGACGAAACAAATCCGAGTGTAACAAGTAGTTTATTGATTGAAATATTTCCTTCTTCGAGAAGGTCTATTCTCACATGCATTTCATCAATATTTTCGGGAAGGGAACGCTTCTGAAATACATTGATAAAATGTTGCTCTGCTTGTTCAGCTGCTGGCTCGCTATGATACATACGAACAAATTCTTTGGCAAGTTGAACCTTAGCATCACGAGGATGAACATGCCCTTCTTTCAGGCCTTGCTTCAGCTTCAAAAGCTCCTCATTTGTAATGCTTGTACTAAGTTCAAAGTATTTAAGCATCAAGTTGTCCGGGATAGACATGGTCTTTCCGAACATTTCATTTGGGGTTTCGTCAATACCGATGTAGTTACCGAGACTTTTGCTCATTTTCTGGTTTCCATCCAGTCCCTCTAGTAATGGCATCAGGATAGCTACTTGACTATCTTTAAAACTAGAAGCACCTTGTACCGTTCTACCCATCAAAATATTAAAGGTTTGATCAGTACCGCCAATCTCAATATCACTTTCAAGCGACACCGAATCATACGCTTGCATGAGTGGATAAAAAAACTCGTGGATGTGAATGGGTTGGTTATTTGAGTATCGCTTTGCAAAGTCATCTCGCTCTAACATTCGTGCAACAGTAGCTTTAGCAGCTAACTGCAATACATCTTGGAAATTCATTTTTTCGAGCCATGTCGAATTAAAATGAAACTTTGTCCTTTGTGGGTCAAGTATTTTATACACTTGCTTTTCGTAGGTTGCTGCGTTTCGTTTTACATCATCCTCGTTCAATTGTTTTCTTGTCTCGGATTTCCCGGTAGGGTCTCCGATTCGTCCAGTAAAATCGCCTATGATCAACTGTACTTCGTGCCCCAAGTCTTGAAATTGTCTAAGCTTTTGCAGTACCACGGTATGTCCAATATGGATATCTGGTGCTGAAGGGTCCAGCCCGAGCTTTACCCTAAGAGGTTTCCCCGATACGATTGAAGTTGCAATTTTTTTTACCAGGGCGTCCTCAGGTATGATCTCAACTGCTCCTCTTCGGATGATACTCAAATGCCGTTCAAGCTCTCGTTTTTGTCCCTCCGAAAGTTGCTTTATTGTGTCCATCTATGTTCCTCCTGACCTTTTTATAAAACAAAAAGACAACCCTCAATCCCGAAAGGGACGAGAAGGTTGTCTCGCGGTACCACCCTAATTAAAGAAGCATCCATAACTTCTTTCACTTATTTTTAATAACGGCATTATGCCGAGAAAAGTTACTCAGGATTGAATCATTTTCACTTTTCCAACTCCGGATTGTAATTCAGAAAGATGACTGCACCGGTTCACACCACCCACCGGCTCTCTGTAGGCACTTGTTCATCTTTCTTACTGCGGTTTTAAAACCTTATCCATCATTGCTTTTATCTAATATTCAATTTTTCCCATTTAATCACATAACCGTAATCGTGTCAACTGTTGCGTTATCCTGCCCGTTACTTCAATGAGCATCAAAAAGAAGCTGTCCTCGCGGCAGCTCCCCCACTATCGTACCCGTTAACATTCCTGTAGGTGTTAGTAGATTCGATTTGCAGAAAAACGAACGCCCCGCTAGGATGAGTATGTACTGGGTTGAAGCCCTCAGAACTCACCTTAGGAGGCGTTAACATGAAGTCTAGACTAATTAAAGCTCAAAATCAACGTGTAGAACGTATTTCTACTTTCACCCTT
>NZ_QPJD01000056.1:1342-3104 GCF_003337375.1 Paenibacillus prosopidis | reverse complement strand
TTGCTGCTGAACTTTAGCTGTTTGTCTGCCGGATGTATGGGTCCAGGCAAACGGTTTTAGGATAAGCCCTCGACCGATTAGTATTCGTCAGCTGCACACATTGCTGTGCTTCCACCCCGAACCTATCAACCTCGTCGTCTTCAAGGGGTCTTACATACTGGGAAATCTCATCTTGAGGGGGGCTTCACGCTTAGATGCTTTCAGCGCTTATCCCGTCCGTACTTGGCTACCCAGCGGTGCTCCTGGCGGAACAACTGGTACACCAGCGGTACGTCCATCCCGGTCCTCTCGTACTAAGGACAGCTCCTCTCAAATTTCCTGCGCCCGCGACAGATAGGGACCGAACTGTCTCACGACGTTCTGAACCCAGCTCGCGTACCGCTTTAATGGGCGAACAGCCCAACCCTTGGGACCTACTTCAGCCCCAGGATGCGATGAGCCGACATCGAGGTGCCAAACCTCCCCGTCGATGTGGACTCTTGGGGGAGATAAGCCTGTTATCCCCAGGGTAGCTTTTATCCGTTGAGCGATGGCCCTTCCATGCGGTACCACCGGATCACTAAGCCCGACTTTCGTCCCTGCTCGACTTGTAGGTCTCGCAGTCAAGCTCCCTTATGCCTTTGCACTCTTCGAATGATTTCCAACCATTCTGAGGGAACCTTTGGGCGCCTCCGTTACATTTTAGGAGGCGACCGCCCCAGTCAAACTGCCCGCCTGACACGGTCCCTCTACCGGTTTCACGGTAGCAGGTTAGAACTCCGATACGATCAGGGTGGTATCCCAACGTCGCCTCCACACAAGCTGGCGCTCATGCTTCAATGGCTCCCACCTATCCTGTACAGATCGTACCAAAGTCCAATATCAAGCTGCAGTAAAGCTCCATGGGGTCTTTCCGTCTTGTCGCGGGTAACCTGCATCTTCACAGGTATTAAAATTTCACCGGATCTCTCGTTGAGACAGCGCCCAAGTCGTTACGCCATTCGTGCGGGTCAGAATTTACCTGACAAGGAATTTCGCTACCTTAGGACCGTTATAGTTACGGCCGCCGTTTACTGGGGCTTCGGTTCACAGCTTCGGATTGCTCCTAACCGCTCCCCTTAACCTTCCAGCACCGGGCAGGCGTCAGCCCGTATACTTCGCCTTACGGCTTCGCACAGACCTGTGTTTTTGCTAAACAGTCGCTTGGGCCTTTTCACTGCGGCCCCCTCGGGCTATTCACCCTACCGAGGCACCCCTTCTCCCGAAGTTACGGGGTCATTTTGCCGAGTTCCTTAACGAGAGTTCTTCCGCGCGCCTTAGCATGCTCTGCTCGCCTACCTGTGTCGGTTTGCGGTACGGGCACCTTCACCTGGCTAGAGGCTTTTCTTGACAGCCGGAGTACATGACCTTCGCTACTGTAATTTTCGCTCCCCATCACAGCCCAGCCTAACAGTGTGCGGATTTGCCTACACACTAGCCTCACTGCTTGGACGGGCTATTCCATCAGCCCGCGTCACTGCCCTTCTGTGTCACCCCATTGCTCATAACGGCTTACGGTGGTACAGGAATTTCAACCTGTTGTCCTTCCACTACGCCTTTCGGCCTCGCGTTAGGTCCCGACTTACCCTGAGCGGACGAGCCTTCCTCAGGAACCCTTAGGCTTTCGGCGGACAAGATTCTCACTTGTCTTTTCGTTACTCATACCGGCATTCTCACTTGAATACAGTCCACCAGTCCTCACGGTCCAACTTCAACCCGTATTCAACGCTCCCCTACCCAAGTA
>NZ_QPJD01000056.1:0-1226 GCF_003337375.1 Paenibacillus prosopidis | reverse complement strand
ATGGTACATGTCATAGCTTCGGTGGTGTGTTTAGCCCCGTTACATTTTCGGCGCAGAGTCACTCGACCAGTGAGCTATTACGCACTCTTTAAATGGTGGCTGCTTCTAAGCCAACATCCTGGTTGTCTTTGCAACTCCACATCCTTTCCCACTTAACACACACTTGGGGACCTTAGCTGATGATCTGGGCTGTTTCCCTCTTGACAATGGATCTTAGCACTCACTGTCTGACTCCCGAGTAGCACGTCGATGGCATTCGGAGTTTGACTGGACTTGGTAACCCTTGGCGGGCCCCGCACCCAATCAGTGCTCTACCTCCACGACGCTCATTCCTCGAGGCTAGCCCTAAAGCTATTTCGGGGAGAACCAGCTATCTCCGAGTTCGATTGGAATTTCTCCGCTACCCCCACCTCATCCCCGCATTTTTCAACATGCGTGGGTTCGGGCCTCCAGTGCGTGTTACCGCACCTTCACCCTGGACAGGGGTAGATCACACGGTTTCGGGTCTACGACCACGTACTTATTCGCCCTATTCAGACTCGCTTTCGCTGCGGCTCCGGCTTTCCACCTTAACCTTGCACGTAATCGTAACTCGCCGGTTCATTCTACAAAAGGCACGCCATCACCCCTATAACGGGCTCTGACTTCTTGTAAGCGCACGGTTTCAGGTTCTTTTTCACTCCGCTTCCGCGGTGCTTTTCACCTTTCCCTCACGGTACTGCTTCACTATCGGTCACCAGGGAGTATTTAGCCTTGGCAGATGGTCCTGCCGGATTCCGACGGGGTTTCTCGTGTCCCGCCGTACTCAGGATCCGTCTCGGAGGGTGCTTGCTTTCGGCTACAGGGCTATTACCTGCTCTGGCGGGCCTTTCCAGACCTCTTCGCCTATCAAACACCTTTGTAACTCCATGTGAGACGTCCTACAACCCCTGCGCACAAGTGCGCAAGTTTGGGCTAATCCGCGTTCGCTCGCCGCTACTGACGGAATCACTTTTGTTTTCTCTTCCTCGGGGTACTTAGATGTTTCAGTTCCCCCGGTATGCCTCTTCCTGAGCTATGTATTCACTCAGTAGTAACTGCCCATTACGGCAGCTGGGTTTCCCCATTCGGAAATCCCCGGATCAAAGCCTGCTTACGGCTCCCCGAGGCGGTATCGTTGTTCGCCACGTCCTTCTTCGGCTCCTGGTGCCTAGGCATCCTCCGTGCGCTCTTACTAGCTTAACCTA
>NZ_QPJD01000055.1 GCF_003337375.1 Paenibacillus prosopidis | reverse complement strand
TGATTTTTTTCTTTATAGTAGGCACGGCTCTTGATAAACTTATCCGCAAATTAAAACGAAAGCGAATTTCACGGCCGGTCGATTAAGCTAACGGATACCGATAGTTAAACGGAACAAGGAGCAGTTTGCCCGCGGCAGCTGCTCCTTGTTTTATTGGTGCGTGCCGTTCGACTGACAGATAGCTACGATCATGATGAGTCAGAACAGGGCTAATCAGGGAATGACAGGAAGAAGAGGTATGGTTCAGGAGAAGCATGCTCCTCCGCATGCAGCGGTTCATGTGTTCGTCATGTTTCGCGTTACGGGCTTGGGTGAAGGAGGGTATCCCCATGCGTGAGAGCAGCAAGCAACCTTTTCCCGACTCGTTCGTCTATTAGGGAAACGAGCGTAAGAGGTGATGACAATGAGTCGGCGATTGCCGCAATTTTTTACAGCAGTAGCGTTGCTCCTTCTCATATGTGCATGCGGATCTGATAAGTCGGGAGAGAGCGGGGAAACGGAGGAAACTATTCATCCGGTAGTTACCGAGAAGATGGCTGAGCCGAAGCTGAAGCACAAATTCGATGGGTTTGAGATGAAACTGAACATCGACAAAACTGATTTTAAAATCGGGGAGCCGATCGAATTATCCGCTTCGCTCAACTATATAGGGGAAGAGGATGCCATCACGGTATGGGGTCCGAGATCCAAGGTCATCTTTACGTTGACGGATGGCAAGGAGTTCGATATGGAAGGAGCGAGCACGATGGATTTGGTGCCGCTTGAGATCGCTCAAGGAGAAACGCTGGAGTTCCCGTTCTCAAAGAGCGGCGGTTACGATTCGGATGACCCGGATGCGGAATTTTGGAAGAAGTTTTATGCTGAGAAAGAACTGCTGCTTCCGGCCGGTACCTAACTAATTAGCGCTCTCTGCAACTTCTCTCTGACGGAAGAAGTAGTGGACAGCCATTATCCTGGTGAAGTGTATACGACGATTACCGTAACTGAGTAGTGTGAGAGTTTGAACCTTAAAGAAGCAGGTCTTTCTTTACGTCATCTAGAAAGAATTTGATAGTTTAAATGAATATACGGAAATGCGTTCAACTACCATGAAAGAACGGATTAACTTTCATGCTCTGTCATGCAGCATAAGAGATGCATGGATGGCTAACGGGTATGATAGTTCTATGACGGCAGCGGCGAACCAGTCCTTGATTCCGTTACTTAGATAGCATGGAATATGAGAACACAACGCCGAATAAGAAAAATATGCTGGTCAATTCTTGCTTATTTACAGTAAAGGATGCGAACACTAAATTTCGACGAACATCTTTTTCTTCTGAACTAATTACTGGCGGAGGTGTGTTGTGAAAAACAAATTTATATTTTTGCTTGTAAGTATTGTTTGTTTGTTTTACTTATCGTCCTGTTCAAATAATTCTTTTCAATCATCCGAAATCGCTGAGGGCTTCCCAATTCCTGATAGATCTAAATTGATTAGTTCCGATAAGACATCGGAGCAGTACAAACTTACGAGTGTAACTGAAGAGGAGGGCTTACCTGATAGTTATCGTACGGAGATTGAGAAAAGTGGTTGGAAAGAAGTAGATAGATTGGGTGCAAAATATGTCTTCGAAAAAAATGGAAGGGAAATAAGTTTAATTATTATTACAGGAAAAATTGAATTAGAAATACTTCAGTAATTTAAAATGAAATAACTGATACTTTCTAACAATCCTTCGATAGTTCAATTAACCGCCTTTTTAGTGGGCGGTTTTCTTTTGGTCGAAAACACTAAGATTAAACATGCCTAGATTAAACGTAATTGACTTCATTACGCTAACGGGTACGATAGTTGAACACCGAAAGGGCTGCCGCATGGTAGCCCTTCGCTACTTAACGGGCATTTTTGTGTAGAGAAATCAATGGTTTTTACCTAAAAATACCCGAAATGTAGTAATATGAATGTTATAAAATGTGAGGTGATACTGTTTGTACGCTGTCGAGTTCTTCTTTGAAGAAAGCTTCGAACAATATGTTAAGGGTATTTGGAAGGGATTGCATGATGAAAAAATAACATCAAATATGTATGAGATTTCCGAAATAAGACCTCATATTACTGTGGCGGTCTACAATGATATCCCTGATCTGGAAATGTATTTTACTCGCTTCAACTCATTTTTTAAAGATGTATCAGAACTTGAAATAAAGTTTGATGTGCTTGCTTCTTTCCCGACTTCAGGGACATTATTTATAGATCCAACTGTAACGGAAGGCTTAATTAAATTGCATAAACAGTTTCATAAGGAATTCGAAGATTTACTTGAGTTTGCAAACCAATATTATATTCCTAATAATTGGGACCCCCATTGTACTGTCGCAATAAGGCTTAACTCAGAACTGATGATTGAGGCGATGAAATATTGTTATCAAGACTTTACCCCTCACAAAAGTAAAATTGTAGAGGTGGGTTTAGTAAAACTGGGTTTTAAATCAAATAAATGCATTAGCAGTCCCACCATTATGTCAAATGTATTTAAAGCATTGAGCTAACAGGTACGATAGTGGGGTGGAGTGCCGCGGCAGCTGCTCCACTTTTTTTCATTGAAGAAACGGGCAGGATTGTTGCAACACGTTGAATAGCTTTATGAAAATCACAGGCGGAAAGGATGTGGGTGATATGTACGCCGTAGTTGCGCACTTTGATCCAGAGACTGAGTTTTATATTAAAACCATATGGAAAGAACTTTGTGAAAAATCTATATCAAAATATGCGGAAGAAGTCCCTGATCGTAGACCACATATTACCCTAGCCGATTATACCGAAATTGATGAAGCATTCATCAGTACTTTTGAAAAATACTATCGTTCTAAAGCAAAAATACATGTTGTTTTTAGCACACTCGGAACGTTTATTAATACTGGTGCCTTATTGTTAACTCCAACACCTGCTAAAGAACTGTTTGAATTGCACAATAATCATCATAAAAACTTCAACACGTATTCAAATCCGCAATCGTTGTACTTACCCAATCAATGGATTCCTCATTGCACATTAGCAAATAGGTTAAGTCCAAACAAGCTTGCAGAGGCATTTAATTTTTGTAATAGTCGTATGAATACTATGCATTCTGAGATAGTTGAGGTATCAATAATTAAAGTTGTATATCATAACAATAAGGCAATTAGCGTCCCTGCTATTTCAAAAGCATCATTAAAATAAATGTTTTCAGCGCCACAGGGGTGTTGAGCTCCCTCAGAGAATAAGGTTTTTCTCACGAATGCTCGCTCATTCACAGGATTTCACATGCATGTTTAAATAGGAGTTTAAAGGATTACATGAGATGGGCTAAGCAGTTCCGTTTGAGGGCATGCGGGAATAGAAGGTGCTGGTCTGATTACAACATCTTCCATATAA
>NZ_QPJD01000054.1 GCF_003337375.1 Paenibacillus prosopidis | reverse complement strand
GCAAGCAGCAGTTGTACGCAATTCGGTTCGAAGACTAGAAAGCTTAGGGTTTGCCGTTACCATTTCAGAAGTTTCCTAACCCTTAATTCACCTAATGTAATATTGATTTAATTAGGCGCTGTACTTTTTAAAAAATTAACGAACTGCGTCTCTCTTTAGTTTTGCCTTTTTTATTAGTCACCTGCGATATGAATTTTCATGGTAGTTGAGTGAAAAAATGGAGCATCTGCACAGCGGCAGCTTGCTCCACTATCGTACCCGTTACTTCAATGAATCATCTTTTTCCGCAATTAGTCATATCGCTTGATAACCCCAGTTGTAATCTTAGGCAAGTTTTCTCTGTATAATAAAAGGCAGCCAAAATGGCGGACCTAAAATTAGAATTATGCCTTTCTTCTAACCGGGATCCATACTTCACAAATAGATTCGGTGTGACTGTCATTTGCCCAAAAGTACTTCTCCATACACAATCCCTCCACCTGTTCAAAATTTGAAGATGGGAACCATTCCGAATAAATTCGTCTCCAGACATTTTGGATTTCTAACCCGATCTCCACGTCATCCGGAATCGATTCTCGACTTTCGAACACCGCATAGCTTTGATTAGGGACATGAAGGGTGATTAGCCCATCTGGGACTTCTTTTCCTTCCGGCAGCTCGACACCCATCATATAGCGCCTAGTACCATCCTCGCTATAATCAAAGTAATATCCGTTTAACAGAGAACCCACAGGTCTGCCAACGGCCTCGTTAATCCGGTCATGCGTGCCATTCTTCCAAATTCCCTCCACGAAAGCCGGTATCTCCGTGAAAGGGTCTTTCTTGATGATGACGTCCTTGCCGACTACTGTTGAAGCCTTTTCCTCTACAATGCGATAGTTCATTTCGGTTTCCCCTTTAATCTGAATTTGAAAGGAGATTCGGGGAAACGCTTTGAGCTTCACATTCTTTTTCTTTGCCGCAAGCGGCGACACGCCATGCATCCGTTGAAATGCTTTGGCGAATGCTTCTGGACTCTCATAACCATACTTCAGTGCAATATCGATGACCTTACTATCCGTTCCGGCTAACTCTTCCGCCGCAAGCGTAAGACGACGGTTGCGTACATATTCGGTTACTGTAAAGCCCGTCAATGCATGGAACATCCGCTGAAAATGATACTTCGATGACATCGCAGCCCTAGCAATATCGTCGATCTCGATGTCCGTGTGCAGATGCTCTTCCACGTAATCAATCGCTTGCCGAAGTAATCGAAGCGCCTCCACTATTTCTCATCTCCTCTCTTTTTCAGTTTAGAAGAACCGCTGAATGAATTCCTGTTCGAAAGTGCTTCGTTTTGTCTGAAAAAACTTGCCGTTAATTAAGGTTCACCGTGCTGTCTGTAATGACAAGTTTTTAAGGCCATCCTTTGCGGGATGGCCTTTCTTTACACCACAGATTATGGAATTAATTGCGTTCTTCCATTGGAGCTTAAAGCCTAAATCGAACTGAATGCGAACATTATTTCAGCTTCACAAACTAATTCATTGTTTACCGTGGCGACGCCTTTTCCTTTGACTATCTGTCCCTTGATTCGAGTCACATCGAATACAAGATGGAGTTGATCTCCCGGTTTTACTTGCCTTTTAAAGCGACAATTATCAATACTAGTCAATAAACCTATCTTATGATTACTGCTCTCTCCATTGGACATAACAATTCCACCCACTTGTGCTAGTGCTTCTACAATTAAGACTCCAGGCATGACGGGATAGTCGGGAAAGTGACCAAGGAAATAAGGTTCATTGAAGGTCACATTTTTAATTCCAACTGCTTTCTTTCCCTCAACAATTTCCGAAATTTTATCGACCAAAAGAAATGGGCTTCTATGTGGAATAACCTCTTTAATTCTATTGATATCTAGCATGGATTGCCTCCTCTGATTGGTTTATTACCATTTTATCGCTACTTGGAAAGATCGGCCATAATTAAACTGATCTGTCTTTACTTCACCGAAAAAAGCAGCCGATCGTTCAGGCCGGCTGCCGTCGTGTCTTTATCAGCTATCGTACCCGTTAGCGGAATTTTTCAAATTTACAGCACTATTGCACGCTCACCTAAATACTCAGAAAATCGAATTAAATAGCCATCAGGGTCTTGTACTAAAAATTGCTTTACTCCAACCTCTGCATCTGTTTTACGATACCATTTTACTTCTGGTTCCATAAAAATCGGATAGTTTTGCGTACATAAATTATCATAAATTAGTGCAATTGAATCTACAGTAATTTGAAAATTAATGCCTCGTCCAAATGGATAAGTAAGCTCATCTGTTATCCAATTCCTTGATCTACCGATTTCTTCTAACATCAATTGTGCATTTCTTTTCTCTATATAAGCAAACCCTTCTTCTAATCGTTCATAGCGTATTTGAAATAACATGTATCACACCAAAAAATAAGACTTTTTTCAATATTTTTCACAAGTAACTCTGGTACTAAATCAATCATTTCTTCACATCCCTTTCGATTCTACTGCCAATTACTTCAACAAAAGGAGCAAACGCTGCCGCGGCGCTTGCTCCTTTGATCTTTACCACGCTATCGTACCCTTTAGTTCAATCAATAGGAATAATTAAGTACACTGCATCTCGCAAATCACCCGATCAAAGCGCAGCGCCTTAAGATCATTCTCATGGATCCAATAATAAATCCGGCCTACGTCTCCCCACATGATCCCTGTCTTGTCTTCCTCTGAATCGATTTGCAGTAGCATGCGCCACTTCACAGCCGAGTCCACGATTTGCTTGCGTACTTCCGGCTTTTCCATAAGGTCCCAGGTGTGTCCCCCGTATGTCATCTCACAACGGACCTGCATATCACCCTGAATTTGATCGGGATGCCCCATGAGACGATTAATATACCCCTCTCTTTCCCATTGCTTTCCGAACTCTGACAAGAATACCTCCCAGTATTTATTGAAATCCTTCCGGTTGCCATTCCAGCCAAGCCCCAAGCTTTCCAGAAAGGCAGACTCCGAGGCCGGTACAGATAGCTCGGGGATAAACGAAACCCGATTAGACCTCATCCGTGCTTCTTCTTTTAGACGGCCAGGTGTATTCCTGCGTGAAATATGATCGAGCCGATCAGTACCCGTATAGATGACGCGGCAAGTATCAGGATCGCCAAAAAAATATTCATCCTTGAACATGGATTGTACAGCATAGAAAAAGGATAGAAGACCACTCTGTGGAAGAGAAAGCTCCGAGGGACATTCCGCCAGGTTAATCTGAGCGATGAAAGTCATCTCATCATTCTTCCACCTGGGCCATTCCACTTCTTCGGGAAGATCCGGATTGCCGCCAACTTTGCTGCTTCCAATAGGGATCGAAACATCAGGTACAGGCTCTAGGATAAGTTGGGCTGTTGAATAAATCCAGAAGGCAATCGCCTGCTTATATTGTTCAAGCCCTGCTTGCTCAAGCAGTTGAATAATCGCTTCTTTACTCATCGTAAAGCTCCTTCAAAAGATATTTTAATTCGTCCATGCACATTCTGTGTTTTGTCCATGGCTGCTAATCTTATAGTGTGTAGGGAGTGCCTCGTTGCGCTAACGTACCCAATAGCTTAATCCCCTCTCAAGGGGGTTATTCGCATCAAACAGGTATTTATTTCATTTGTCGTTTTTAAGTGACTTACTGTCACTTTTGATTTTCTTCGGTATGCTCACGCTCACTGGCTGTAATAAAAACTCCTA
>NZ_QPJD01000053.1 GCF_003337375.1 Paenibacillus prosopidis | reverse complement strand
TATGTAATCCTTTAAACTCCTATTTAAACACGCATGTGAAATCCTGCGAATGAGCGAGCATTCGTGAGAAAAACCTTATTCTCTGAGGGAGCTTAGCTCCTTTTCTATCTCAATGTTGCACTCCATGGCATATCAACCATACCAAAGCCTTCTGCTCCCTGGATCTGTTGTTGTTTTACAAGTCCAACTTGTTTTGCATAGTAATCCAACATATCAAATACCGTAAAACGATGAAATTCAGCATTGAATGAAGGTTCATTTCGAACATCAGGTTTAACCGGTCTAAGAACAACTACTGCCTTACCCGTGCCATCTCCATGCTCGTTTACTGGGACATTAAACTTAATAAATTCATTAAACCCATCTGCTACAGTAATCACAGTCACTACACCCATATTCTTAGTTGGAAAATGTGGATCGATAGGAGTATTAATTTTGATTCTCCATTCCCCTTTACTATCTGTTAAACCATTTGCAGCGATTTTTCCTTTGCAATCAATTATTATTAGACGCGCATTAGGGATAGGATTAAATGATTCATCATTAAAAGGCTTCTTCTTCGTTCCGTACCCATCGAGAACAGATGAAACTTTAAAATGCATAATTGCTTCAACCCTGTCTCTTGTCGGTGATGCTTCAATGTTGCCTAATGAAAGTGAATTAGTTGGAGATGAGTCAGCAAAAGCAGTATAAGCACTAACCAGAAGGCAGATAACCAACATCACGTACAATTTTCTTTTCATTACTTCACCTCATCGTTTTTAGGATAGTTTCCCATAAATGAGGAAAATCATTACGCTATTCTGCCAGTTAACGCAGCGGGGCTGCCAATTAATTCTGCGGCAGCCTCGTTGTGTGGTTATTAAGCTCTCGTTGTCCGAGGGAGTTTAAATATTTAATAATTTCAATATTATCCTTTAGCGTTATGGACTTAGAATAATACTGTTCCAATTTATTTAACATCTTCGGTTTAATTCGGTTTTCAAAGTTATCATTCCAGATAAACATATTCCTGAATATTTCAAAAGTTGGTCTATAGTTTGACTTTTCTATTCTTAGGAGCTGTAAGATAAATCTTCTTACTATTCGATATTTTCGTTTTAAATGATCAGTATCCAAAAATATTATTAAATCAGCATTATTAAAACTTTGGAACACCCATTCGTTATAATGAGCCCCCTCAACAATCCAAGCATCGGATTGAATAATTGCGCTTAAATGTTGATCTCTTTCTTCATCAGTTCTTTTAATGTCTTTTGTTTTATGTCTCTTCCAAACAACATTATCCAATTCGTAATGTGGAATATTCAGTTTAGTGGATAGATTTCTTGCTAAAGTTGTTTTACCGCTCCCAACGGAACCTATAATATGTACTTTTCTCGGGGCATTTTTGTTCAATTCAATCATCAACTTACCCCTCCATTTATATTTTTAATAAAATATTCTTCCGCCCTTTCTCAAATCCTTCATTAGCATTATCCTGCCAGTTACTTCAATGAGCATCAAAGGCAGCTCCTCCACTATCGTATCCGTTAGCTTAATCACTTTAGTAAATTGATCGTAAAACATGAAGGAAATCTATTCAGTAAATATTACCAGAGGATTAATACAGTCCTTAGGCGGCAGATCAAAACTGCTGCCTTTGAACATCCCTCATCGTGTCGGCTTACTAGGTAGCTTTATAAATATTTGTTTATTTTCTCCTTTTTCTTTCCATTCAACTAATATATTAGAATTAGTTATAAACTCTTCAACGTCTTCTTTTTTATTAAACGTATAGTACCTATAGATTTCATATTTTTCGCCTTTATCTAAATAACCATGATCTATTCCTTGATTACCTGATCCATGGTTATACTTTAAAGGGCCCGATTCATTAAAATGAGCATTAAATGATTCAGCTTTCTCTTGACCCTTATTTTCAAGTTTAATTAAGATATTTAACAGTATCTCATCATCAGAAGTAGGTTCAACATCTTTGATCTTTTTTTTATCAATAATTATTTGATAATTTATCGAGCTCCAAATATCTACATTGTTCTTTATGTTATTTAACTCAGAATATAGTGGATTATTTACATTTTCAGAATTACATCCAATAATAAATGCAGTTACTAATAAGATATAACAGATCTTAATAAACATTGTTTTCATACCTTTCACCCCCGTTTTGTAACTGAACTTTTTCTAAAAAATGCTTAACATCTTTTGGCGATTTTAGGATAATAACTACTTTATTTTTAGACAATTGTTCAAGTCTCTTTAAAATTCCTGGTCTTTTCGTCTTTGGATATTCCCATATCCATTTAAAAAACTCAACGGAAAACGCTCTTCGCAACCTTCTCCCATATCTGGTCTTATTTTATTTCGATATTGAACCATTCTTTTAAATGCACGAAAGACGCATATTATTCTTGGAAAATCAAGAAAGATTATTGTATCTGCCGCATTAAGTCTTATATCCATTGTTCCACCGTAGTTCCCATCAATAATCCATTCATCTTCTTTAACTAAGTCATTTTGAACTTTTCTTTGTTCATCTTTTGGGACACCTGTCCAATTAGGTTTCCAGAATAGTGCATCAAGATGATAAACTTTTATTTTTAGCTTTTCGCCTAATTGCCTTGCCAAAGTGGATTTTCCTGAACCTCCGGAACCGATAAGGATAATTTTCTTCATTTGATAACTCCTTTTAAAAGTAAAAAAATCCATAAAAGTAACAATGTTTTTTAAATAATACTGCCAGTTAGCCATCCATGCTGCACAAAGCGCCGCACCACAGAAAATGAAAGTTAATCCGTTCTTTCATAGTAGTTCAATCATTTGGAGTCTCATGGCATAGGAGTTAGTAAGTTCTTCAACGTGCTCATCATCCAATGATACATAATAACAAATACAATCGTACCTGAAAGGATCCCATTATATAGTTTGCGGAGTTTCATTATTTTTTCAATCAATTTATAAAAGATCATAAAGAACATCACTGTGACCATTATAAAACCAATTAGAAATATTATGAGCATATTAGAGCACGTCCTAATTTCATTTAACTGATTAATTCAATACGTATTTATCTATACAAAGTTACGCTATACTGCCCGTTAGGAATCCATGCCGCACAAAGCGCGGCACCACAGAGAATGAAATTTAATCCGTTCTTTTATGGTAGTTGAAAACAGAAGCCATTATGTCGGCCACCGTTTCTTCTGTTCATTGAGGTTAAGAATTAGGTTAGAAACTTGATTCTGAAGGTTCGATGCTTTTTAGAAATGGAGAACGAAGTTTATTACTATAATAAGTAATAAAATAAAACCCACCCACCTCAATTAATGGCATTACTAATTCTGTTGTTTTAATTTTTTCTACTGTTCCATTCGCCTTCTCAATCATAATGAAATCATTTCCTTTTTCTGTTACAGTAACTACAGCAACACTTCGAGCAAATGTATTATCATAATAAAATATTCCTGCTACACTAATTAAAATTGCCATTGATAGCATTATAAATCTTGATTTTTTTGACACTATGAATACCTCCATATTATTCTCATTCATAAAATCAACCTTCATAATTGTAACACGAGTTAGGTTTTAATTCCCATTTCCACCTTAACTATCCTACCCGTAAACAGAAAAAGCGATGGATCGGCTCCATCGCTTTTTCTGCACTATCGTACCCGTTAGCTTAATAAAGGATGTTAAATACGACTTCGAATATCATTCCAGTCATTCTTTAAAAAATGTTTCATCGGTAATTTGGA
>NZ_QPJD01000052.1 GCF_003337375.1 Paenibacillus prosopidis | reverse complement strand
TTATATGGAAGATGTTGTAATTAGACCAGCACCTTCTATTCCCGCATGCCCTCAAACGGAACTGCTTAGCCCATCTCATGTAATCCTTTAAACTCCTATTTAAACATACATGTGAAATTCTGCGAATGAGCGAGCATTCGTGAGAAAAACCTTATTCTCTGAGGGAGCTTAACCCTTCGGA
Source organism: Paenibacillus prosopidis (assembly GCF_003337375.1). GTDB lineage: Bacteria > Bacillota > Bacilli > Paenibacillales > Paenibacillaceae > Pristimantibacillus > Pristimantibacillus prosopidis. The sequence goes on along the minus strand of NZ_QPJD01000052.1, from coordinate 3,729 downwards.
AACAAAGAGGATAGTTGCTTGCGCAGCCGTTTTTTGTCTACCTTATCCACAGCAGTCCGAGGCAAATGATCTAGAATGAAAAGACGAGTTGGCCATTTGTGCCGTGCGAGACTCGGTTCGCAAAACGCTTGCAGCTGTGCCAAGTCCAAGCTACCTCTGTCCCGCATAACTACGCAAGCGACGAGCGCCTCACCTTCGCCGGGAAGTGGGAGTCCGATGACGGCTGCATCATTAACCATTTCATGAGATGCAATCACCTGCTCCACTTCAGCACAGTACACATTGGAACCGCCTACAATAACCATATCCTTCAGGCGATCCAATACATAAAGGTAGCCATCAGCATCTAGGCAACCGACGTCTCCTGTGCGGATCCAGCCATTGAGCATCGCTTCTTTAGTCGCTTCTGGTTGGCGCCAATACCCTATCATAGTCTGCGCACCACGAACAACTATTTCACCGGACTCGTTTACTTCCGCCTCCCGGTCATCCTCTGCGATGATCCGAACTAAAAATGCCAGTTCCCCTTGGAGAGCTAGATCAGCTGGATGACCTACTGATCGAAGACGAATCGGATCGTCTAGATGATATTTGGGAAATGATCGGCTGATAGACATTCCGCATTCCGCTTGCGAATAGTTGTTGACGATTATTGCGGCTGGGAATTGCGCAACCGCGTCCCGCAAGGTTTTTGGTGGAATGATGGATCCACCGCAACCGATCACTTTCAGGCTCTGCATATCTTTACCGGTTGCGGATACCTCGTGGATAAGGTGGCGAAGAAGTTGGCCGACCGTACTGAGATGCGTAATCCGGTCGCGTTCCACGGCTTCTATTATGCTGTGCACATTTGCCGGATAATCATCCAAAAAGACCAAACAGCCTCCAGCAGCCATGGTCGCCCACAGCTGGAATTGCCCGACAAGATGTGAAATGTTAAGCACCAGTACATGACGATCAATATCATAACCAAACCCAGCGGAGGGAGTAAACTGATTCCAGGCTGCCATGCCGCGATGCGAATGCATTACCCCCTTGGGTCTGCCCGTTGTTCCGCCTGTGTAGATCAGAACGGCTGTTTCATCTGCATTTCGCTTACAACCGTCATCTGGAGATGAATCAAGATCCTTCTGTATTAAAGAACTCAGCATAGGAGAAGTAGAACCTACTTCAGTGGAGAACAGTTTCGGAGGATTCGAGAGAAATTGTACCGTGGAGTTAGCGGAATCGGCGTGACGAATGTCATGGATGAGGATGTGCGGTTCCGCATCCTCAAGAATGGCTGCAATTTCAGGTACAGCTAGCAAAGGGGACACCGCGAACGGGATGGCACCGATCCCAACCGAGGCGTAGAGCGCTACAACAAGTTGGGGATCAGGATCACCAAGAAGAGCAATTCGGCCACCGGGACGGAGACCCTCGGCATATAGGGCATTACTGAGTTGTTCAGCAAGGCGATGAAGTTCCCCATAATTCATAGTCTGGCCGTGACGTAAAAGCGCTGGTGCCGCTGGGTACAACCTTGCTGCCAATGGCAAGCGTTCAGATAGTAGCATGATGTCGCCTCCAATAGTTCATTTTTCGGGTATGAAAACTAGGAATAATAAGATTATACCTCAAATATGGAAGCTTTTTGGAATCAGGTTTTCCAATCAAATTCATCAGTTCTCCTGATAAATTCGCTCTTCTACCAAGAAATCGGTTACCGCCTATGATGTTGAGCAAACTGTTCGCTACTTCAATGAAAGCAAAAGTGGATCTGCTTAAAGTAGTAGCTCCACTATCGTCTCCCGAGGGAGTTAAGTAGATCCCAAATATTCGTGTCTAAGTAAAGACAATACTACTAAAGATTCAAATTTCTTACCATTGAAATAACTATCCCTTAATGTTCCTTCATAGATAAAGCCAACTGATTCATATACATGTTTTGCCCGTTGATTAAAATCTTTCACATCCAGCCAAACTCGATGAGTATCGGTGTTTTCAAAAATCCATTTTATAATTAGCTTCATCGTTTCTTTGCCATAGCCACGACCTTTAATCTTATTTGTTATTCGTTTTACGCAAACAGCTTTGTTCGAATCTAATAAACCTGTCAAAATAACGTAACCAACTTGCTCACCTTGTTTGTTCTCGATTATTAAATGGATTATATCTTCATTTGTTAGGGATTCCTGGTGTTGTTCAACCGTCCATTGTCCGATAAATGTTCTGTTATCAAGATCAGTTTCTGTATCTAATACAAAAGACAAATCTGTTATTTCTGTTTTTCGAAGGACTAGTATAGAAGATTGAATAACCAATATCGCTCCCTCATTTCACCTAAATGTATGGTTAGCAATTCGAGGAAGTTATTGCATTATCCTGCCCGATAGCTTAAATAGGCCACCCGCTTGATCATGCGGCGGCCTAATGTGTTTTCTGCGCTATCTCGTACCCGTTAGTTCAACAACATGATTGCTTACTGCCGTGGATCTGGTCATAGGCAGCGATCAACTCTTCCACCGGAATCCCGTTAATCGTAAGCCCGTTGATTACACATTTTTCAATGCTAACTCCCGAGAGATTGCTGTTCGAAATTACACTGTTATGGAAATCAACATCATTTATATGTATAGGCTCATATTCCTCCGGCTGAAGCAACCAACTATCTCTTAGTGTGGAACCATTAATTCGTAACCCTGACAGATTACAGTTGATTAACTCGACATTGGCCAGGTCACACCTATCAATCGTGCTTTTCTTGAAATCATTCTCCGCAAATCGAATAGGCGTTGTGTGTCCGCCCAAATCATGAATGACAGCACCATTCATTTGACTGAAGCCAAGCGACAATCCGTCTAGATCAAGGTGCCTAAGAGACAGGTTCGCCATTCCACCGTGGTGAATTCGCATCCCGTTTAGCCGACTTTCAAATATTTCTGCACCATCCATCACGACATCACGCATGATAATGCCCCTAAGATTAGAACACTCGATCTTCGCATCTTCCAGATTCATCCCCATCCTCGTTTTACTATCGTGCGATGGGCCTCCACCGAATAATAATGAATCAATTGAACAACTGAACAATTTAGAAATCTGAGGTAGCACTGTGATGTCTGGTGTTGATAAACCGGTCTCCCATTTGGATACGGCTTGGGCGGTAACGCCTAGGAGATCCCCTAATTCCTGCTGTGTCATATTCCGTTCCAACCGAAGTGTCTTTATCCTATCTTGAAATTGAATCTTATCCATCACGATTACATCCACCACCTTTAAATATATGAGTTTATCATTACATAGAGGTGCCTAATGACGCAATGTAAGCAAAGTTGATAGAGATACAACCGTTAGTTGTATTAACTACCCAGACCTTATCTGACAGCCACTATGCTGCCAGTTAGCTTAATAAATCGTGTATTTTCGGGATATCACGGGACTGTATAGAAGTTCTTGTCCTAATACGGCTATGTATAGAAGTTCTTGTCTTGAGCAAATGACAAGAACTTCTATACAAAAACTAAAAAAGCCGCAGTTTATGCGACTTCCGATGTATAGAAGTTCATGTCGTTCGACAAAACTATTTGCATTGTTCAAATTTATAAAATAGGGTAATTGCCAATCTTGTGTTGCGATGGCTTGTTTGCTAGTAAGGGTATCCCAGCTAGGGTATACTCTAATTGCCATTTTCCCTTTTGATGTATCAGTTTTAAGGATATTATGCTTAAGCAGAATATCTTTTGGAAA
>NZ_QPJD01000051.1 GCF_003337375.1 Paenibacillus prosopidis | reverse complement strand
TTTCCAAAAGATATTCTGCTTAAGCATAATATCCTTAAAACTGATACATCAAAAGGGAAAATGGCAATTAGAGTATACCCTAGCTGGGATACCCTCACTAGCAAACAAGCCATCGCAACACAAGATTGGCAATTACCCTATTTTATAAATTTGAACAATGCAAATAGTTTTCCTATACAAGAACTATTAATACGATATATCAATTAACATTTAACGGAGAATGTTTTTCCTAAAGGTGACAAGAGCTTAACGATGAAACCTATTTAAATCAGAAGTTTCTACTGAAGTAATGGACAGCAAAGCAAAGGTTGATCCAATGTTTGTCAATACGACGGGTACGATAGTGGAGCAAGCTTCTTATCGTGGAACGTCAAAGCTCCATTAAGCTTCCTCTGCTGATTCTGGCTGGCTCAAAATTCGGATACAGTATTTTAGATTTCATATACCTCCGCAACCTCCTAGGGATAGGATAACTTCCCTGTGACTTTGGTTGTGGAGTTTTTTTTTGTGAATAATGAACTTTATTAACCTCTGCGATCTCTTATCTATGAAATGGGGTGAGAACTTGAATGTAAGCCGTCTTGTCATACAAGCCCAAAAAGGCAACAAGGAAGCTTTATTACAACTAATCATAGCCGAACAGGACGCTTATTATCGTCTTGCCTACAGCTACATGAGAAATGAGCATGACACGATGGATGCCATGGAAGACATGATTGTTACGCTTTATGAAAAACTGGATCAATTGAAAAAACGCGAGGCCTTCTACAGCTGGAGCAAAACCATTCTCGTCAATCGTTGCAAAACAATACTCCGCAAAAATGAACGATTTCTTCCACTTGAAGACGAGCGAGAACCATCACTTGCTGCACTAACTGACGATAATCCATATCGCGATACAGAGTCTGAGATGGACATGCAGGTGCTGCTCTCTCATTTGAATGCACGGCAGCGGGAAGCGATCGAACTTCGTTACGTACACGATTTTCCGTATCAGACGATTGCGGAAATGACCGGTGCACCGGTTGGCACAATCAAATCAAGAATTTCGCAAGGCATACAAAAACTGAAAGCGATAATCGGAGGTGATCGTTATGAAAACGATCGAGGAGAGATTGCAGGAGTACAAACAGAACTTGAATATCGTAAAGGCTCCGCAAGACCTTGAGGATAGGCTTCGAAAGGCACTTGAGCCTGTTCCCGCTAAGAAAAGAACGAAGAATAGAGCGACAACATGGGTTGCAGCAACAGCTGCAGCACTTCTACTCATTGTCGGCACTTACCAATATCCTGCATTCGCTTATTACGGAGGTAAATTGTTCAATAAAATCGAGTTGAGCTCGCTCAACTTTTCAGAATTGGCGGAACAGGGATACGGTCAAACGGTCAACAAAAGCAAAACGCTTGATGACGGCACAGTCATTACCATTAACGGGGTTATTGCAGACGATAACGCATTGCTAATGTATTACACCATTGATCGACCCGCAGGCTCGGTATTTACTGAGAATAGTTCATTTCTTTACGACGTGAGTAAAATGCAAGGGTTCTTGACTGATTCAGATCCGAAAGAAGGAATTGGCAATTATAGCAAAGACGAGACCCAGTACGAGGGAGTATATAAATTCGAGCCGGTTAGTCCATTCTCCAGAACATTAACCGTTACATTCAGTGAGTTGCAAGATAATGGGAAACGGGCATCCTATCCGATCTCCTTCAAGTTTGAAGCGAATAAAGCGATGAACAGTATGCTGAAACAAGACATTTCACAATCCGTGCGTGTCGATCAGGGCACTGTCCACTATGACTCCATCACGGCTTCACCAACTTCAACCATCGTGAAGGGTCATTATAAAATGGAGGATGGCGAATACCCGAGATTCCCAGGCCTAATAAAGCTTTATGTGAATGGAACGGAAGTGAAAGCTTGGGGAATGCAGCAAAGTTCGAATGAAGATGGGATTCCGGGATTCGAACTTGAGTTCGATGTGCTTCCGACAGACAAGATCGAGACCGTTGAGCTTGTACTCGAAACTGCGGCCGGCTATCAGAAAGTGGAGGAACCGATCTCCCTGGTCTCGCCATCCGATCGATCCATCCGAATCGGCGATGAAAAGCTGTGGATTCGAAGCGTAACCAAAACCGATACAGGCTATGATGTCGTTATCGCTAGGAAACAATTCACATACTTGGATAAGGAACAAATGTCCGTCCAAGCTGGCGGTAACGCAGTTCCCGTATCCTCCATTTCGACGTCACGTCCATGGGATCTGAAGAACGGCAACATCCTGTGGGAGCAAACGTATTCTTTTAACACAATGGAGGAGCCGGAACACCTGCTGCTGGACGGATTTCACTATATTAAAACCTACTACAAGACAATATCAATCCCTGTAGATATCAAATAAATTGAAACGCACGAGGGTGAGACACAGCGAATCGATAAACGCAACGGTTCAGCGCGCTCACGGATAAGGAAGGTACACGATGGCATTGGGGATGGTAAAGCCGCCTAAGAAGCAAGAGTTACTACGACAACGAGCAGCCGTATTAAAGCAGTACGAGGTCTTCAGTTACCAAGTCGCTTATTACTTACTCGAGGATGAATCACTGGCGGCCCAAGCTGCCAGTCAAGCTTTGTTCGAATTATTGCAGGATGAGGAATTTTATTATCAAAACGAGTACATCCAAAAACAAAAGATAAAACAATCCGTTATAAAAAATTCACTGCTCAGAAAGGCCCCTTCTTATTGAAAAAGAGAAATTACGAAAAAGGAAGGCGATGGACCCCATACGCCTTCCTTTTTCACTGGGCGTTGAGCTGACGGGTACCGAGGGAGTGGAATACTAGACACTTTATGCTTTATTTCATATATAGTTGAAGATGAGGGGTTTATGTGGAAGACGAATGGTTTTGTCCAGCAGTAAAAAAGATAATAGCACATGGCTTGTGTTGGGAATATTTCTATGCTGGGCGTGGTGGTCCAACAGTTACTGCAGAGGAATTACGAGAATGGATTAAACGTACGGGTGCGTTCAAAGATTTAAATGAGTTCCAAGCCGTTTGCGAAAATTGCAAATTTAAACATGGATGACCTTAATTTCGGTATATTCTTATTCAACTAACGAGTACGATAGTGGGGGAGCTGCCGCGAGGACAACTCCTTTTTGATGCTCATTGAAGTAACGGGCAGATTTCTTTAGTTACAATTTTGACGTTCGTGAAAATAACAAGCTCTACTGCGATGCTCAACCGACATTTTCTTATCTACTCAAACTTTCCCTATACCCTTGGCAAGCAGCATGTTACCATAATACTGTTATTCGAAAATTCACCAATACCGGGGGTATCTTAATAAATGAGCATCAACTTACATGATTGGATTCTGGATGCCGATTTGGTGAGCATGCAAAAGGCAATGACTTCAGGTGAATATACATCCGAAGCTCTCGTTCTTGCATATATCGAACGCATTCATAAGTATAATCCTTTAATCAATGCCGTTTTAGAGATCAATCCAGATGCGCTTGAAATCGCAAGAAATCTTGACCTTGAGCGAAATACAACAGGTAGCAGGGGGCCGCTGCACGGAATTCCAATCCTGCTCAAGGATAATATCGATACAGAAGACCGGATGCATACGAGCGCTGGTTCTATCGCATTAGCTGAGTCGTTTGCTTCTGAAGATTCGTTCATAGCCGCAAAGCTCCGCGCCTCTGGCGCAGTTCTTCTAGGTAAGGCAAATATGACCGAGTGGTCAAATTTTATGTCCAACCATATGCCAGCTGGATACAGTTCCAGAGGCGGATATGTATTAAATCCATATGGACCTGGCAAGCTTTTCGTCAGCGGGTCAAGTTCTGGATCGGCTGCAGCCGTAGCGGCAAATCTGGCAGCAGCAGCGATCGGAACAGAAACAGCGGGTTCGATTATTGG
>NZ_QPJD01000050.1 GCF_003337375.1 Paenibacillus prosopidis | reverse complement strand
GCGAGCCTATTGGCGAAATCAGTGGCAGCAATCGATTTAATCGGAATGGCGATACCTGGTGGCTTATTAGTTAAGTCGGGGGCCAAATTAGCGATTAAGGGCGCGATCAAAGCCTCTAAATATTTGAAGGAACCAGCGAAAGCCATTGCCCGTGAAGCGAAGAAGAAGGCAACCGAGGCGGTAGACAAGGCGTGGGGCTTCGCGAAGGGGCTATTTGGGGGCGGGAAGAAATCTGGTACAGTACACTTTAAGGGGAAGGGTAATCCTGTACCTACTAAAGCGGGTGGAGGAAGCGACCCTAATAATTTTGTTAATGAACATGCTAAAAAGCATATGTACGACTCGAAAAGACCTTCTACACCAAATAGGTCACAATATGGAGAAGATGTTGATGTTAGACAACTAAGACAGGACACCATGAATAATCCAGACAAAGCATACTCCAACTGGCCCGGTAATCCCAATAATCCTAATAAGCAAAGAATTACAAAATACTACAAGGAGTATGATGGTAACATTAGTACGCCAGATACTCCAACGGGAAGCCATAGAGTGTTTAACAACTTAGACAATCCCAGAAGCAGTTCTCACTTTCCATATGTTCCAAGAAATTAGATGATAGTAGGTGTTGATAAATGTCTCAAATGCTATACCATGCGATTTTACCTGAATACCACGAACATAACGTTTCGATTGATGAGGTTTTGAAAAGTGGGATTAGCCACTTAACAAAATCAAATTATTGGTATGGGAATGGAGGAGAGGTAAAGCTACATTTAACTAATCAATTCAGACCGTTAGGAACACCTTTATGGATTGATTTCAAGATAGCTGTTGGTATTAATCTTTATCCTCATAAACCAAGGTCATTTTGTTTTCCAGTGTTTTCTGATAAAATATTGGTTTTTGATGGTGATATTTCAATGTCAATCTACGACCAAGCATTTTATGAAGATTTGAAAGATACTGATGAGGAAGCATTGAATTTTGACACAGGTAAAAGTATCGAACATTGGATTAAATTGTACTGGGATAGCATGTTGACGCTTGAGGAGTATAATGCAAAAAAAACTTATCCCAAGCCAGAAGTGCTGATTTTTGAAGCAATTCCTAAAGAAATTATTCAACTATGTGAGGTATAATCGTTATAAAACCTTGATTGGCTTTAAGCCTTTCAAGGTTTCTTTTTTGATGGGGCTACTCATTGCCGAATGACCCCTCATTCAACCCAATAACACTAAAGATTTCTCTAATTCGTTTGTGCGTACTAAACTTGAATTTTACATCCTAAATGAATTGCATGACGGACTGTACGACAGCGCGTTGTCAGCATGCGTTTGTATATACGGCCCTGAAGAAAACCCCGCCCCGTCCAATCGTAAAGCCGAGCGGAGGCAAGAGCTTTACCGCCTATAGCGGAGCCAATAAACAAGCGGCGATGAAACAAGATATTATGAAGCCGACACCGAAGGTAAATACCTTTGCGAAATCCAAATGCGAGTTATTGGCGAAATCAGTGGCGGCGATCGATTTAATCGGAATGGCGATCCCTGGAGGCTTATTAGTTAAGTCGGGGGCCAAACTAGCGATCAAGGGCGCGATTAAAGCTTCCAAGTGTTTGAAGGAACCAGCGAAAGCCATTGCCCGCGAAGCGAAGAAGAAGGCAACCGAGGCAGTAGACAAGGCATGGGGCTTCGCAAAGGGGCTATTTGGGGGCGGGAAGAAATCTAAAACAATATCGAGTAAAACTGGTTATTTAAAATTAGATTTACAGATGTTTGCAAGTAATAAGGGGACGGGAAAAGTTAAGTGGAATAACGGATACCGATCCCCAGATGGGAAATTTGCTAAACCTACTGGTTCAGGAAGAAGTGGAGCAGATGCAGAGGAAGCTGCTTGGAAGGCTATTGAGAGTAAAAAAGGTTGGGAAGTAACTAGAGGTAGGGTACATGTACGTGATAGTACTGGTCAATTAAGGGTGTATGATGGAGTTGCTAAATCACCAAGTGGCAGAACTATAGGTCTAGAAGTGAAATTAGGTTCTGCAACTAAAACACCTCAACAACGGGCGTTTGATAACAGGCTTAATAGTAGTCGAAATAATAAAGCGTTCGGTGTAGGGAATAATAAAGGTATTACTGTTGATAGAAGTATTACAATTAGAAAGTAGTGAGTATATGGTCGATTCAAAGAAATGGGATATGATAATAAAAGAGTTTCTTGATTATCATATGGATGAAGAAATGTTAAGGCTTGGGTATAAACGTAGGAAAACAAGTTTAAAATACGAAAGAAAAGTAGACGAAACAAAACAGATTATTGAAATCGTCAGGCATTTTAATCCAAGTTATAAGAAAGATTCTGATGTTCATATTTATCCAATGGTGCAGATTGAAAACTTTAAAATAAGTTCAATTGCACTAGATATGGTGGGAAATGTAGAATTACTATCGAACTCTCCCGAGGTGATTATAAGACAACCCATTGACTTGCTTGCCCCAAAAGAATATAGAAACCAGTGGTATGTTTCAGGTGAAGATCAGTTAGTTACAACTCTTAAGGAAATAAAAGGATTTGTTCTTAATTGGGTGATCGTGTTTTTGGATCAATATTCTTCCCCCGAAGGTATTGTTAAAGGTTATAGGGAGAATGACTCTCGACCAGCAAATACTGAACGGTGGTACATTTACGTCGCTGCTTCCTACTATTGTTTAGGTGACTTGAAGGGCGCATTAAATGTCTTAAAAGAGGAATTTAACTCGTTAGGAAAACAAAAAAGATACTCTAATGCATTCGATTATTTAGTCAGTCGTTTGGAAATGGAGTAAACCCTTGAGGACCTTGATTGGCTACATGCCTTTTAAGGTTTCTTTTTTTTGGATGATAACCTGACAAAATAACCCCTTCATTAAGGCGAGCTATCCCTCTATCCTGAACGTCCGGATTATTTAATTGAGCCGGTCGGAGAGGCTTCCTATGTATATGATACCGTAGGAAACCGGACCGCAATGCATGCAGACGGTCAGGAAACGATGTCCTTTGTATTTGCCCCTGGCGGATTGGCTGGAGATGAATACATTATCTTTGATCGAGTGTCCACCGTCGCCTCCTTACCAGAAGAATTAAGATTATTTAAGGAGTTCACTAAAAAATTGACCAAAGGGTTTACATAAGTGGGAAGATATTATGTAGGACCGGAAGCCAAAGCGCTTTCCGGTCAAATAAGACTTATAACAATTAATATAAACCAATCTCCCGAGTACGATTTGAAAATCACTTAAAATTATTATACCTTGATTGGCTTTGTGCCTCTCAAGGTTTCTTTGGCCTGCAGCCTCGCGCAATATTATGAAGCGGAAGGGGACATAGTCGCCCGCAAAAGCATCGGATTGCAAGGACGCAAGATGCAGGGGTATGAAGGAAATATTCAGACGCGCGGCGGACTGCTGTATTATATGACCGATGCTATTGGCAATGTCATGGACTTGACGGACCGAACGGGAGAAACGGCGATGCAGTACCGTTACGATGTCTTCGGAAATCTGTTTACGCAGATGGCGGCTCCCTACAACAATGTCGGTTTTACCGGAAAGACGTACGATGCGAAAGCAAGTCTGGTGGATTTTGCAACCAGGTGGTACAGTCCGAGTGAGGGACGGTTTACGACCGAGGACGATTATGAGCCAGCCTATGATCTGCCGCAGAGCTTAAACCGCTACGCATATGCCGGGAACAACCCGGTCAACTATACCGATCCAACGGGCGAATATTACTGGTGTACCGCGGTCATACGTGGAATCACCTATTCACACGCACCGCCATGTGATGATTCGAATCACCAGGTTTGGATTCCGGACCCGGTATCGAGTGGCGGCAGCACTGGAGGGGGCAGTACAGGAGGAAGCAGCGGCGGCTCGACGGGCGGCGGAAGCACCGGCGGAGGATCAACGGGCGGCGGAACACCGGTACCACAGCCAACGCCGCAGGAGATCAAGTCCCAAAAGCGGACCACACTGTTGAGCAAAACCGGCAGTGCCAAATCCAAGACCGCATCGCTAAGCAAATCCGGAACAACCGTCAAGCCTGCGTTTGGGTATACGGCCGTGAAGAAAACTCCGCC
>NZ_QPJD01000049.1 GCF_003337375.1 Paenibacillus prosopidis | reverse complement strand
CTGCCCTAGATGAAGAACGTCGGAAAGCCGTATGCGGGAAAACTGCACGTACGGTTTGATGAGAAGGGGCTGGATCCCCAGCTCTTTACTCTACTTAGTGACAGATAGAAACATCTAATATATTGTGCTTATCCAGTTGAATGGAGGGTCTGCCATGGGCATTAGGAATTATCTGATTGGAGGCGTTTCCGGCGCCGCAAAACTACGGTCTGCAACGAATTGCAGCGGCGCGGCTACCATGCTATTCATGGTGACCGTGAATTGGCGTATCAAGGCGATCCGAAAACTGGTACCCCGACGGATGGCTTTAAACCCGAACACCACATTTGGCATGTTGATGAAGTAAAAGCATTGGTCGACAATCAGGATGAGGCGGTAACATTTTTCTGCGGTGGTTCGCGGAATTACCCCAAATTCATCGACCTCTTCGACGGCGTGTTTGTCCTTGAGGTCGACCTGGAAACCTCTCTCCGGCGGATTGATGAGCGAGTGACGCTGGACCCAACTGACTGGGGTGGCAGACCAGAGGAACAGGAAATTAGTGCGCGCTTGCATCAAACGAGAGAAGGCATTCCTAAAAACGGGATTATAATCGACGCCACCGCACCGATCGCGTACGTCGTTGACGAAATCCTCCGTCAAATCGATGCAAATGAATGCCAATGACAGTAACTTTTACATTAGCGGTGACGGGCAATTTATGGGTTTCTTCTATCCGGATTCGATGAAAGGCGAGAAGGGGAAAGTGGTCTTTCTGTTCAAGAATGAAGCAGGCAAGGAGCTTACTTGGAAAAAGGAGCTAACGTTGAACTAAACATACGCAACGAAAGAAGGCACCCGTCAACCGGGTGCCTTTCGCTGTAATACCGCTAGCGCTGCCTATTCATAGCCTGGTATCTTCGAATCGTTCGATACATGCTTGGATCTTTCAAGTAGCGGAAGCCGCCTACCAGCGGCGTGGAGTTGGCTTCGATCATCCACACCTTGCCTTTCACGTCTACTGCGAGGTCGTAACCCCAGATCGTCTGGGACCCGAAGGTGCGGGAAAATACTTTGGACGCTTTTAGAGACAGATAATCGAGGTCGGCCATCGTTTTTCCGATATTTTTGACATTGGCCTGCCGTAATGCTCTTCGAACCGTTTCGACATTAGCTCCTTGCTGCAGGTTCGTAACGACGGATCCTTCTTTGCCGATCTTCGCGTGTTTGCCGGTAATGATCCATTTCGATTCGCCTTTGTTGCGCTGGACGATATAACGGAAATCGATCAGTTTGCCTTCGACTTTGGCGAGCGGGATGCAATATTGGATGATTAATGTACGCTTACCCTTTAGTTTGTTGATCAATGCCTTTAGCGCGTCTTGGCCGACGACCTTCTCATAGTGTCCCATCGTATGCACATGGTAAACCCCTGCACTAGCTGTCGACACTTTGATGATGCCAACGCCCCCGGAGCCGACGACGGGCTTCAGGATGATCTCGGGGTAGAGATTCAGCATTTTCGATAGATTGGAGGGCGAGTATCTGTGCGATTTCGGCAAAAATCTCACCAACGCCGGACTGTTCATTAATAGCTGATGTTTATACCATTTATTCCTTCGTAATTCGCTTGCCATCGATACCACACCCTCGCTGCATAGTCTATTTACTATACGAGCGATCATACGCGCATGATTGGTCCAACGCCCAATTGTGAGAAAATAGATTCGAACCTACGATTCATTTCTATCAGAGCGAATACACTATGTTCTGAGAAATGTTATTCGAAGGGGATGGTATAGTTGGAGCCGCTTCTCACGCTTGAACAGATTTTCGGCCGCGAATATGTCATAAACGGAAGAGGCTCGTATCATAACAGCCATTGGCTGCCTAATGAGGTTAGCCAGGATTCGTCTTCCGGCAGTTTGCTGACGCTGGCCGGGGACATTCCGATGGTATGTCATACAGATGTCAGGAGAGAATCCTGTCTCGCGCTGCTCCAAGCGGCAGGCCTGCGAACCGGGTCCAAACTTCTGACCTACGAGGATGCCGACAGCTACTATGATCGATTGGAAGGCCTGCAGCAAGACGGCAAGAGCGTCATATTTAATTATGCGCACCTGCCGAATGAATTCGAAGCAGGCCAATACTGGATTAAGAGGGAGCTTCTCTTATTCCTCAATAATAAAAGAAATCTAGCAGAGCTCGTTCAGAATCGGCATGTCCCTAGTCGCGTGCTGCTATCGATAGACGAATTCATGAACAATGATCGTTTACCGTACGATTATCCCTACGTCGTCAAAGCGGCTACCGACCAGCCTAGCGGCGGGGGAATCGAGGTCGTCATTTGCCGATCGAAGGCGGATCTCGAGCAGGCCAAGACGCTATTCCGCTCCTGTTCGTTCGTTGTCGTAGAGCAGTTTCTCGCGATTAAGAAAAATTTCTGCATTCAGTTCGCGCAAACGTACTCCGGGGAGCTGGTATATTTGGGCTCTGCCGAACAGATCATAACGGAGCAAGGAAAATACGCGGGGAACTGGTTCGATGAGCATGACCAGCCGCCTGCCGAAGCGATCGAGCTATGCAAGCAGGTTATGCACAAGGCGGTATCGCTAGGCTACTTTGGGTTTGCCGGTATAGATACGGTTATTACGGAGGACAATCAAATTTATATCATTGATTTGAACTTCCGGCAGAACGGTTCGACGGTGGCGCTCCTCTTTCGGAATAGTATCGTAAGCGAGTGGGGAGCGACGGTGATGAAAGCGAGGAAGTGGAAGTCGGATCGCGCTTTCGATGAATGTAAGATGCAGGTTGAGTCGTTCATATCGGAGAAACGGCTGCTGCCTCTGTGCATCTTCAACCCGACGGTTCAAACGGCGGAAAGGCCCATATTCATGTCTTGCGTATTGGTTGGGAACTCCAAAGAAGAGGTCATGGAAGCCGAACGGCAAATGCAAGCGCTGGGTTTTGAATAAGGGCTAGGTTATATGCAGCAAAAAAAAGCTGTCCGTAAGTCATTGCTCGATGACTAATGGGCAGCTTTTTTTCGTATCGTCCTCGATAACTTCATCGTGAAAAACTGCGTGCCGCAGCTGGAAGTACTCCAGCATGCTGATGTATTCTTTACCCACGGGGGAATGAACAGTACGAGCGAAGGGCTTTATTACGGCACGCCACTTGCTGTCATCCCGGTCTCCGCGGACCAGCCTATGGTAGCTCGGAGAGTATCCGAGCTGAGGGCGGGATTAGCGCTCGATCTCGGTGAACTTTCTCCGGTCCTTCTGCGCGAAACGGCTGAAACGCTGCTTGCCTTTCCTTCCTTCAAACAGCAGGCCGAGGTGATCGGTGCATCCTTCCGCGAGGCGGGTGGAGCATCCAAAGCGGCGGAAGTGATTTTACAATGGAGACACGCTTCAGTCTGATAAAGCCTAAGTTTACACATCGGAATTATAAGCACATCAGCACCAACAATTTAAAGGACGATCGGATATCCGGAGGCCTCCATCATTTCCGATAACACGGAAGCGGTGGAAGCTTTATTCATGAGTTTAATTACTGCTTGAAATACTTCCAAAAAAATTTCAGAAGAAGAAGCAAAACAGATAGCATTAACACGTGCTGAAGAGATAGATAAATCTCTTTCAAGAACCTATATAGTCCATGAAGTATCAAAAGGCTCAGAATCTTCAAAACCTGTTTGGATGATTAATCTGATAAACGTTGACAAAACATCAGTTTCTTCTTCTTTATGGTTCTATATCGATGCAAAGACAGGCAAAATACTCATGGTAAACGGTTATTAAATAGAACCAAGGATTTTATTAAGCTAAACATTCCTGTAAGGCCTAAGATTTGGCCTTTGTCAAAAAAGGAGCGCCTCGGTATGATGGGTTTGTCTACAACACATCAAGGAGGCGCTCTTACTATGAAGTTTAAGCAAAATGACAAACAAAATCAACGCATTGAACGAATTTCCACATCTCACCTTGTTGTGGGTATAGATATCGCGAAGGAAACTCATGTAGCACAAGCAACTAATTTTCGCGGCATCATACTTAGTAAGCGACATCTATCATTCTCAAATACAATTGAAGGATTCGAAAAATTAGAACGATGGATCGATGGATTACAACAGAAACATCGCTTAAAGGGACTCATAGTCGGCATGGAACCGACCGGACACTACGGGTATAACCTGGCCAATTGGTTTGCCGACAAGGGCAAGAGTGTTGTCATGGTGAATCCGGCGACTACCAAACGAAACAAGGAGAACCGCGACAATTCTCCCTCCAAGAGTGATCCGAAGGATGCACTTGTCATCGCTGATGTGGTCAGCCGAGGCTTTTACTATGAATACTCGCAACAGGCTATCGTTTTTCAAAGGTTGAAAACAA
>NZ_QPJD01000048.1 GCF_003337375.1 Paenibacillus prosopidis | reverse complement strand
GATGGTTTTTATCGTTAAGTGGTTAGGTTCATAAAAATTCTCATTTACGTATGTTAATGCCTTGAAAAATTCATTCATTAGCTAGACTCCTTTTTCTATACTATGAATTCATACCTTCTTCAACCAACCTGCCCGTTAGCACAACGAGGCTGCCGTTCATGCCGGCAGCCTCGTCCTGGTGATTGTTAAGCTATAGTTCTCCGATAGCTCAACAAAAGCTGAAGAACATTTTATCTTGTTAGTCTACAATAAATAATTTTGCTCCAGTGTTCGTATAAGATCTATGTGGATTTGCATTGTCAGCCACCTGATAACTGACTCCTGGCGTGAGTTTAAATTCTCTTCCGTCTGAAAGTTCGGTATACAGTTCTCCTTCAAGTACTAACAAAACGTGGCCTCTGTTACACCAATGGTCTGCAATATAACCAGGAGTATATTCTACCATTCGTACTCTTATGTTCCCCATCTCAAATGTCCGCCAATACGCATAACCTTCAATTCCAGGATGTTGAGTAGCGCTTACCTCACTCCAGTCAATTGTACAAAATGGAACATCCGTTATCTTCATAATATGGTTCCCCCCGGGAATAATCTGGTTTTCATTTCGGCAGCCTGGTTAGTGGTGAAAGGCCTCCTTAGTAATTGTTTGCGGCAATTTCTTATAATTTCTTTTGGTGAATTTCGTTAAAACCATCGATATTTATTTATTCGGCAATATGAACAATTTTCCTTTTATGTAACAGTTAACTACGCAATCCTGCCAGTTAGTTGAGTGAAAAAATGGAGCATCTGCACAGCGGCAGCTTGCTCCACTATCGTTTTCCGTTAATATAATGACGTATCTGATTATTGTTTATATTTTGCAGCAATCTGCTCTTTGAGAGAATTGAAATGTTCCGTCTTGCCAGCAAAATGGACTTCATTATCGATGATTTCTTGCCGGGTCAAGGTACCGCACGTAAAGCGGATGGATGATTTCGAATCATTCAGATTGAATTTACCTTGATAACCACCTACTGGAACGTATATGCCGGAAGCATCCTTCTGCAAAAATAAGGTGTAATGGTCTCCCTTCACCATCGGAACATAACCGGAAACTGACCGAAACATGCTTCCATCCTCGAAAAAAGCGCTCTCTGATACTGAAATTTCCTGGCCCTCTTCCGCCTCGCCTTTGAATACTTGCAGCAATTTGATTAAAGTTACAGCTTGATTAATTTCACCTTTCCCTCCGACTTTCCTGATTGTGGATTCTCCAGCCTTCTCAGCGAGTACGATCAGATCGGACATGCTTTCTAATAAAGTCAAATCTTTGACTTCAAGAGCCGTAATTCTCTCCATCGTGAGCCTTTTACTTTCCTGAATGTCTATATTTTCAACTTTCTCAAACTCTTGGTTAAATGGTACAGATTTCACCGCTGTCGCTGTCTGCTCGGGAAATTTGTTAGACGCATACACGCTGCCCCCTGTAAGAAGCAGGCATGTACCGATCATAATGAGCATTTTCATATTCATACTTGGTTTCTCCCCCCATAAATTATTACTAGTTACTATCTTGGACGCATAAGAGACATTGGATGTTACCCAAAAACGACATCCAAAATATGCCTTGAAATCCTAAAAGTTTTCTCGCTCTTCACTCTATACCCGTTGTCCCGTCCGTTTCACTTCTTAAATGACACCAAATAATGGAAAGTCGCACTAATCTGCCAGTTTAGCGTAACGGCGTTTTCAGTAAAAAACTTATCATATGTACCGAAAAAACCAACCCCCCTTAAAACGGAAGGAAACGGGGTCGATGACGACCTGTTCTTCGAACGACTCGGCGAGTTGAAAGACCGTCAGGAGCGGTCAAACAACTTGAGAAAGCGCTCATGGAGCAGGCCGACACAATCTGCGCAGTCCGGCATTGATTTTTTTGCCAAAAAAGGTTATTTTATAGAAAGCTTAGCGATAAGCAAGTTCCTGACACGAAGGGAGATGTGTTTTAATGGCAACTACTTATATGGTGGTTTGGTCTTAAAACTGAATAGCTGGCATACGCGAAAAAAGCGGGAAAACGCCCGTATTATTTGGTATGCCATCCAAAGTAACCTTTCGTGAATATTGCTGTTTGCAGGATACGATGAAGGTCGTATCTTTTTTTGCGTCCTGATGCCGCGCGACAGCAGCTTCTTTAGAGGCTGCTTGTCCGTGGCATTTTTGCGTCCAAAAAACAACATTAAAGGAGCTAACAAAAAAACCATGATGAATTTGAAAACCTATGGCTACACAGAAATAGAAGCAATTCCCGATGGATTATTGCCCGGCAGGGTGACGGAGCTTCGGCGCGAGCGCTTCACGGTCATAACCGAGCGCGGCGAAGTAACGGCGGTGCTCAAAGGAGCGTTCTATCACAGCGCGGAAACGCGCGTAGACTTTCCGTGCGTCGGTGATTTTGTCTTGCTGCACTACAACGAGAGCGGAGATTCTCTCATCGTTTCGGTACTGCCCCGCCGCTCCAAGTTCTCACGCGCGGATTACTCAGGACATGCCGCAGCTATGCCAAAACCGTGCGGGAACAGGTCGTTGCAACCAACTTTGACTATGTATTTATCCTTTCCTCTCTGAATTGGGATTTCAACGTTACCCGCATCATGCGGTACCTAACACAAGCCAGGCAGAGCGGCGGCCAGCCGGTCGTCATTCTGACCAAGGCTGATCTCGTTGAAGATTATAATCTCCCGCTCGCAGAAGTCACACAAAGCATCCCTGATGTGCCGGTTCACGCGATCTGCAGTCATACAGGCCTGGGGCTGAACGAACTCGATCCCTACTTGATGCCTGGTAAAACAGTCGTCTTTCTCGGCATGTCCGGCGTCGGTAAATCGTCTCTGCTCAATGAGTTGATAGAACAGGACGTAATGAAGGTTCAGGCGATCCGGGAGGTCGACAGCCGGGGGCGGCATACGACAACGCACCGTCAGCTGTTCATACTCCCCTCCGGTACGATGGTCATCGATACGCCGGGTATGCGTGAGCTCGGGCTTTTAGATGCAGACGAAGGCATACGCGCAAGCTTTACCGATGTGGAGGATTGGCCAGGATAAAACGAGCTACCTCATCGACAAGAGGGGTCGAAACAAAACGATCGCCATGTGGAGCAAGCAAACGAAGAAAAATGGAGGAATGAAGAAATGAATATTAAACTTGAAACACTGATCTATACTTTAAGCCAACGGTTCAAGACGGATATCATCTCCACCGACTGCCAAACCATGTCGTTACAGGGCGGAACTGTGGGAAATGTGTACCTGGTTACGGGGATCGCCGAAACCACGGATGGCGAAAAATTGCCGTACCGTATCGTGCTGAAAATCCAGAAGAAATGGGAGCGTTACGGCGATCCGGGTTCATGGCGCCGGGAATATGATCTCTATGCGTCTGACTTGGGAGCGACGTTCTCGGATGCCTTCCGCTGGCCGACATGTTATCACGCCGAGATCAATGCCGAAGAAAATGAATTCCAGCTGTGGCTGGAATATATCGATGGCGTAACCGGTTTAGACTTGACCGGTGACATGTATGAACAGGCCGCGCTGGAGTTAGGACGCTATCAAGGCAAGCTTTATGCGGAGCAGCCCGCCGTGCTGCAGAGCCTGACCAACCTGAGCCATGCGGATCTCATGAAGAATACGTATCTGCATTACCGGTCATGGCCGGTCGTCTACGATTATATACGCTCGGAGGAGTGCGCATTCCCGCAGCACGTGCGGCAAATGCTCATCGACATCGATGAGCACGCAGACGAGATATTCGCCCGCATCGAAAAATTGCCCCTCGTGCTATGCCACCGGGACTTCTGGGTGACCAACCTGATCTATGCCGACGGGAAAATCGCGCTCATCGACTGGGATACATCCGGATGGGGCTACCTGGGCGAGGATCTCGCAAGCCTGATTGCGGATGAAGCGGATATCGATCTCATGGTCGAATACTACCAGCGATGTGTCCCGGCGTATTACAAAGGCTTTTCGGAGTATGCGGATGTATCCCCTATCGCCGATCATTGCGTCTACGAGCTGATCCTTCTCGTATTCGGGTACAGGATTGTGGAGCGGTATCTCCACATAGAGGACGATGACGAGAAGACGAAGTGTGTCCATATGCTCCAAAAAATCTATGAAATGAAGACCAGCCCTGCACAGGGTTGACTCTAAAAAAAGACCTCCGAAAACCCTTGAATGTATTGGGTTTTCGGAGTTTCTTTCATTACTCCCATTCGATCGTAGCCAGCGGCTTGCTCGTGATGTCGTAGACGATGTGGGGCATTCCAGTCGGTGAATCGACAGTGAAATTGACAAACGTTTACAGCGTCACATCGGAAGCTCCGAAAGAAAACCAGCCTATCTATGTGATCGGCTGCCTTCGTTATTTAATGCACAAACTGCTGCAAGATTTATGCTACTTCGAAAACATTGCAAACTCAAAGTCACTAATAAGTATAAACGAAACCGTTTCTTGCTTGTATTCGTCGAACAAGAACGATATATAATACTCGTTCTGCATCGTATCATTGGGCAGTTGAGAGGATTCCAGCTTGACTAATGCTTCTTCATCGCCTT
>NZ_QPJD01000047.1 GCF_003337375.1 Paenibacillus prosopidis | reverse complement strand
GCAGCAACCCAGTACATACTCATCCTAGCGGGGCGTTCGTTTTTCTGCAAATCGAATCTACTAACACCTACAGGAATGTTAACGGGTACGATAGTTCAGCTTAAAAAAGGGCTGCCTCGATGATGGTAGCCACAGCTTAGGAATTGTCGCTCAGAGAAACAATGCTTACCAGAGACGTAGGGGAAGTAGAAAGGAAGGAATAGATGGATTATCAATTGTTTCTAATGAAGACGCTCGCTGATGCTTCCCAAATGGCGCGTGACCATTTTGGAAGGGTAACATCAGCAACAAAGAATGGCGACACGAGCCAGGTTGTGACTGAGGCTGATATAGAGATAGGAAGGATGATGTGCGAGGAGATCAAACGGACCTATCCAACCCACAATATTCTCGATGAAGAGACGGGTATCGTTAATAAGCATTCGCCCTACACCTGGGTCATTGATCCCATTGATGGAACGAGTAATTTTGCGCAGGCAAGCCCGCTCTATGGCTGTATGTTGGGACTCCTCAAAGACCACGAACCCGTCGCTGGTGGTTTCGCGCTTCCTGCTTTCCACGAAATCTATACTGCTGAAAGAGGAAAAGGAGCGTACTGTAATCAGCAACGCGTGCGAGTGCAAGATGAGGAGGAGTTGTTGCTCTCATCCTTGATTGCCTATGGAGTAGAGGGGCATCAAGATGATCCGAACAGAACGAGAAAAGAATGTGAACTGTTGGCAGAGATTATCTTAGCATGCAGAAGTATACAAAATAGCAGTAGTGTTTTTGATGCCGCGATGGTGGTGAAAGGAGTGTACGGTGGATTTCTTTATCAGAATTGCAAAATTTGGGACAATGTGGCACAGCAGATTCTACTTGAGGAAGCAGGAGCTGTCTATACCGATTTTTTCGGCCAGCCGATCGATTATAGGAATCCTTTGATGAAAGTGACAGAAACGTTTAGTTTTTGTGCTGCTCCCCCAGCATTACACAGACAACTCCAGCAGATTATTTCCACTTGGAGTAGATCAAGCACCAGAATGTGATGGGGAAATTACGCTTAAGCTAACAGATCACTTTGGTGTTGGCCGTTGAGCTAACGGGTACGATTGTGCAATGACAACAGTGCCGATAGGCAGCCTATTCTTTGAAGGTGTTGATTATCGATGTGACGTCTTCTCGAGAAGTCCAGTACTCATTGGCTGGCACCACCCTTGATATTCTAGTAAACGTTTAGGATATAAGGGTTGTACACGCGTTCCAGCTCTGTGACGTCCAATAGGGGCTGGTATCCCAAAGGATATCGGCTCCTATTTTATTTTCAGTCAAGAGTTACCTGGCAGTAACTCGATAAAACGGCTTGCGGCTGTCGATAGAGGGACGTCCTTTAGCTTAATAATGCCGATTTTTCTCGGAGGAATCGAATTGGTCAGTTTGATTTCGTAAACTGACGATTGCGCAAGCTCCTTCGTGATAAAGTTCTTTATGACACACGCGATACCGAATCCTGTCCGGGTGAACTCCATGAGCAAGTCGATACTGCCGAGCTCGATTTCAGGCTTGATCGTGACACCGCTGCGGCCGGTGAACCAATCGATGTATGCTCGTATACTGCTGCCCTTCTCCAGTAGGAGAATGGGATAGCCCACCAATGTCTCTAACGAAACCGGTTCTTCCGATAGATGCTTGAATTTTTCGCCTGCAATAAAACAATCTTCAATAGACACACTTTCTTGGATGGTGATTTTAGGGTCCTGTATGGGCAGGTTAACGATGCCGAAATCGATTTTTCCTTGTTTTAAAAGATTGATTGTCTCAGGTGTGGTGCGGTTCGTCACTTGAAATTTAATTGCGGGATACGTCTGATGGAACGTTTCCAAATAGGGAAGCAGGTAATGCTTGCATAGCGTATCGCCGGCTCCGATTTTTATTTCACCATCCATCAGTTGATGCATCTCGGCAATTTTTCTTTCTCCGGTACTTATGAAATTGTAGGCTTGTTCGATATATTTGAAAAGCAATTCACCCTCGTTAGTTAGTTTTACCCCTTTGGAGGTGCGGAAGAACAATTGCCCGCCAAGCCTCGCCTCCAGCTGTTTAATGGAATGAGTGACTGCAGGCTGTGTGATGTAAAGTTCTTCCGCAGCTTTGGACAAGCTGCCTGCTTTTGCGGTGAAGTAGAACACGCGATACCACTCCATATTTTCAACCATAACATCAATCTCCTTTATATCTTATATTACTAATATTAATTTCATT
Source organism: Paenibacillus prosopidis (assembly GCF_003337375.1). GTDB lineage: Bacteria > Bacillota > Bacilli > Paenibacillales > Paenibacillaceae > Pristimantibacillus > Pristimantibacillus prosopidis. The sequence continues at coordinate 2,395 of NZ_QPJD01000047.1, read as the reverse complement.
TATATCAATATCCTCATTATAATTAGCTGTAGGAAATAATTTCAAGTGAGAGGACAGTGTTTATGGGGATTACGGCTGTTGTCGGAGCGAACTGGGGAGATGAGGGAAAGGGCAAGATTACGGACGTGTTGGCGGCGCAAGCCCGATATGTTGTACGGTATCAGGGCGGCAGCAACGCGGGGCATACGATTATTAATCCGCTGGGTAAATTCGCGCTACATTTGCTGCCATCGGGAGTTTTTTATCCGAGTGTGATCAATGTAATCGGTCCCGGTGTCGCTTTAAATGTCGAAGATCTGCTTCGGGAGTACGATGAGCTGATTTCCAGAGGTGTACCAAATCCGATTGTTCGCGTTTCCGATCGGGCACAGGTTGTACTACCTTATCACAAACTGCTGGATAAACTGGAGGAGGAACGGCTGGGAGAGCGTCAATTCGGTTCAACCAAATCGGGAATAGCACCATTTTACGCGGATAAATATTTGAAGCTTGGTGTGCAGGTTGCTGATTTATATGATCCGAAGAGGCTTAGGGAGAGATTGGAAGCGTCGCTTGCGCCGAAGAATGTGCTGCTTACACATCTTTACAAGAGGCCGATTATTTTTATCGAAGCGTTATTGGCGGAATTGACAGTGAGTGCGGCGCGGTTGAAACCATTTGTTTGTGATACAACAGTTCTTATGCATCAGGCTCTGGCAAGCGGCGAGAAAATCCTCCTGGAAGGGCAGCTTGGGGCGTTGCGGGACCCGGACCATGGCATATATCCCTTTTCGACCTCTTCATCAACACTTGCGGGATTTGCGGCGGTTGGTGCAGGTGTACCCCCATATGCGATCAATGAGATTGTGGCCGTCATCAAAGCGTATTCGAGCTGTGTCGGAGCAGGACCGTTCACTTCGGAAATTGAAGGCAGTGCCGGTGATGAGCTTCGCAAGCGTGGAGGAGATGCAGGCGAATACGGCGCAACGACGGGACGTCCTAGACGAGTGGGATGGTTTGATGCTATTGCTACTCGATACGGGTGCATGCTGCAGGGGGCGACAGAAGCTGCACTTACAAATCTAGACGTCCTCGGGTATTTAAATGAGATCCCGGTATGCACAGCATATGAAATCGATGGCCGGGAAACAACGGATTTTCCAGTATTGTCTATGTTGAAGAGCGCTAAACCAGTATGGGGAAATCTCGCGGGGTGGATGCAGGATATTTCGGACATTCGCAGTTTCGAAGCCCTTCCGGTGAATGCACAAAAATATGTTCAATACATTGAAGATCAGATCGGCATTCCGATCCGTCGAATCTCAGTCGGCCCTAAAAGAGATCAGATTATTGAAAGAAGATGATATAGTAGACGGATGTAAATGTCGGAACAAATCGAAACGGATAGACTAAAATCGTTAGGCACTGTGCTTCCGAAGGCGAGCTGTCCTGGCAAAGTACACGAACTTTGACTGTGTGAACGGATTGCTGTTGTACACGATTGTCTACAATTTTCTATTATGGAGGAGTTATTATGGAGCTGAAGAATACCTTCGACAAGGTTGCAAAGGAATATGATAAGTATAGACCGAATTATCCCGAGCAATTGTTCCTTGACATCCTAGGATATACCTCTATAAAGCCATCTGATTCCATACTCGAAATCGGTTGTGGCACAGGTCAAGCGACAAAGGGACTTGTGGATTTAGGATATGATAGAGTGACTTGTATTGAATTGGGCCAACAGCTTGCTGACATTACTCGTGAAAAATTCAAAAAAACCAACGTTAATATCATACATTCATCTTTTGAAGATTGGCAAAGTGATAGGAGTAAATACAATTTGGCAATCTCGGCTGATGGAACATGAATGGTCCAAAAAAATGCAATTGTACCTCGCTCACACAGCAGATCAAACACTTTTTGATACCCGAGTTGTTGCGGTTGAATGAAATGAAATGCTGTTATTGTTTCTAATCAAATTCGTGAAGGTTACAGAAGATATGCACCTCATCTTGATGACTCAAATGCACGATCTGTTGAGCAAGTCATTGATGAAAGATCAGAGATAATTAGAAAAGACGGCCTTTTTGAAGACTTAAAAGTGAAGCAGTACAGATGGAGTGACACTTATACAGCAGATGAATATGTTGCATTGTTAAACACAAACTCTCGACATAGGATACTTCCAGATGAGACAAGAGATCAGTTGTTCCAAAGCATAAAAAATGTAATTAATCAACATGGAGAAACCATTATAAAACCTCAAGCTGTTGCTTTGTTCCTTGCCAGAAAAAGAATTTAAATCTAGCGGGATTAAACTAACGGGTACGTTACTTAAAAAGGGATCGCCAACTGCTGCGCAGTCTGTGGATCCCTTTTCTTTCGCTGAAGTAACGGGAGATTAGTGGAATGA
>NZ_QPJD01000046.1 GCF_003337375.1 Paenibacillus prosopidis | reverse complement strand
AGAGTATAGGACACCAGCTTTTCTTAGAACGACGATCGAGATAGCAACGAATATTATGCAAACAGACAAAAATATCATCTTACACCTCCGTACTCTTTTTTCTTTAGACGTTTCCAATAATTGTTATGTTGCGTTAACCTGCCCGTTACTTCAATGAGCACCAAAAAGGAGCTGTCCTCGCGGCAGCTCCCCCACTATCGTACCCGTTAGCGTAACTAAAGATTACTATAGTAGCCCTAGTGTTCAAGACTCATTCTCTGTAAATCAAAGCTTACCGATACATTTTCTTACCAACAGCAAGCCCTAGACCCAACCAACGTCCTTCATCGTGCAAAATAAAATCCTTTTCTCCATCGTAATATCGGAAATTATCGAGCATCCATTGGTACCCCTCAGAGAAGTAATAGCTATCGGTAATTAAAAAACCTTGACCCTGAATTAAATTGCGATTCCAATCCAACGTCCGAAGCCATTTATTATAAGAGTGAAAGATATCAAAATTCTCCAAACCAGGCGGCACTGGATTAAATGTACACATAGGCTCAGCAATTCCAAAAAAACCATTAGTTCGAGTAACGCGTGTGATTTCTTTCAGAGCCTGTTCCCTATCCTCAATCATAAAAAAGGAGCCGATACTAAAGACTGCATCAAATGCTTCGTCAGGAAACGGCATAAGTTCGGCATTCGCCTTCAGTGCTAGAACATCATTATCTGCACCTTGTTCTGACGCATATTCTTGGATTACATTCAAATTTTCCCATAGTTCTAATGTAATTACTGTAACTCCCCAATTTTTAGCTAATGTTGCAGCAACTTGACCAGTGCCAGCACCTATCTCTAATACACGCATACCTGGCTTCAATTCTAAAGCAGTAATCAGCGGCAGAGCCATTTCGTATGAGCCTGCGCCTAATGGAGTTGGGTTTTGGATACTTTGGAAAGGATTATTCAAGACTTTATTCTCCCTAATGGGGAGTCGCAGTTATAGGGCTAATTAGTCGCTATGTCCCCCGTTTTTTTGCCCATTATAATTCTTACTTTTCATGTAAACCGCCTCCATTCCCTAGATATACCAAGTTTATCAAAGAATAATCGTTTTGACTATTCTGCCAGTTACTTCAATAAAGCAACACATTGAATGTAAATGTTTAAAACAAAAAAGGAACCCGCTAAGCAACGGGCCGCGGGTTCAAGTTTATATATCAAAAAGGGGGTCAAGGTCTATATTACCCTGGAAACATTAACAGGAGATAAAACAAAAGTTACAATTGGATTACATTTTAAGGCCTTATTTCTTCAATTCTTTAATGAGGAGTTATTGAGCTCTTGTACCCGTTAGCTTAATGCTCTGGTTTACTTTGTGATACGGTTCCACACGCTGTCTGTAACGGCAAGTTTTAGGGCCATCCTTTGCTAGGTGGCAGCATGTTACGTCAGTTGCATAAAAATGGTCTCCATTGCTCCCCAAGGTGCTTCTTTCTCATCTATCTTCACGAAGCCATATTTTTCGTACAAATTAACATGGTCACTGACAAGGTATACTTTATCAAAACCCAATACCTTCGCGTATGCCAAGGCAGATAAAATCAACTTTTCGCTTAATCGATTGCCTCTGTACTGCTCTCCCACAAACACGAACCCGATATAAGGTGTATAGGGAATATCAGGTATGCAGTCGGTTTTTGCTAAAGTGCAATAACCAGCAATGTGATCACCATCAAGTGCTGCAAAAACTCTTTCCCAGTCTGAAAAATGGCATTCTTTCATTTGTTTCGCTAAATTGGCTCCTGCTCTCCAAGAACATTCCTGCGCATACTCAGCAACGACTTGCCACAACTTATCGCTATAAATAATCGATTCTATTTGCACAGATACTCCCTTTCTTAAAAGCAGCCATCCGCTGGATAGCCCTTTGTTTATCATTTTTCTAATTGCTTTCCGTATCAAAAAAGTGTTCGACTCTCCTCCTATTCATAACATAACAATACAACACTTGGTATGAACTAACATGGTAAAAAAGGATTATACGAAAACATCACCACCGACAGCAACGTGACAAACGTCTCGACGCTAATAGTGCATCTCCATCTCATACAAGGTTTATTACTATATTGGTAATGACTATAAATGTACCTTACTTAATGACCTTAAAATTCCACTGCCCGTTAACATTCCTGTAGGTGTTAGTAGATTCGGTTTGCAGAAAAACGAACGCCCCGCTAGGATGAGTATGTACTGGGTTGAAGCCCTCAGAACTCACCTTAGGAGGCGTTATCATGAAGTCTAGACTAATTAAAGCTCAAAATCAACGAGTAGAACGTATTTCCACTTCCACTCTTGTCATTGGCATCGACATTGCCAAGGAGAAACATGCTGCTCAAGCGATTAACTTTCGAGGTATTGTCCTCACCAATCGCCCAATTATGTTTTCGAACGACCATGCGTTTGCCAGTTCCACATTTCCAATTTCCTGCATCCGGTTTAGCTGTTGAGTGACCGTTTGTTCGATTAGAGGCTTAATCTTCAGAAACTCGCTTGCATCTCCTTCGGAGATCAGTACCTTCGTATTTAAGTGCGGCTCAAGATCCCGGTAAAAAAATTCAAGAAGAGAGATAAGGTCTTCCCGTTTGGCTGTTTTTCATTGATAATGATAACCCGCATATGGCTAAATTGGGCCTTTCGCCCGAGATGAAGCGTAATATCGCGGACAGCATCAAATATCGATTCGCTCTTGGTTTCAATATTGAAAAAGGAATTATCTTGTTTGCCTCCTTGGCCGCCAGCCATTTGTCCCGGCTTGTACAGCTGGACGCTAAGCTTGAGTGTACCCGGCTTGATTTGGTCAATCGCGACTCCCATGATAAACCCTTTTTCAGTCAATTCAACTCTGTTCCAGCATCCGGTTTGCGTTATCGAAATAAGCAGAAGAACGAGAGTCAGCTGAAGACATTTCATCAAATTTTCATTCTTTCTTCATTCGGACTTTTGTTGCGCCGGTCTGGAACTTTGTTTCCGGCGCGGAGAGCGGTCCGTGTATATGAGCGGTGCGCGAACGAAGACATCCAACAGCTGGCGCGGCCGGAGCGGCTGAATCGGACCCAGATATGGCACGGAATTGACAAAGGCGGAAATAATAAGTATATTGGTACTGTAAAAACATTTATAGTACCAGAAGTTTCGGGTGGCAGGAGGGAAGATAATAATTACATGGAGAAAAATCTGTATTTAAAAACTTTAAAACTATTTGGAAACAAAGGGATTCGATTCACAACCGAGGATTTGGCAAAAGAACTCGGTACGAGTAAACGTACTATTTATGCGTATTTTGCTTCAAAACATGAAATCATAGAAAAAACGATCGACTTTGTTTTTAGTGAAATTGTTGCCTCGGATACCGAAATAATGGAAAGAAACGAACTTACACTCCCTGAAAAAATCATACTATGTTTTCAGAATATTCCCGATGCATACAGTGTCAGTTCTATCGTTCGACATATGGAGGATTTGCAGCGACATTATCCTGATTTGTGGAAAAAAACAAATCATCACCTGAATACGATATGGGATCCAGTCATGCAATTGATTGAGCAAGGTATAAAGAATGAAGAACTTGAAGTAATAGATACCGTCATACTTAAGTTAATGCTGAATGAAACACTCAAAAAACTTTTAGACTATGACTTTCTTGCAAATCATCAAGTCAGCTTCGAGTCCGGATTCAAAGAGATGAACAATATTATTTTATATGGATTATTAAAAAGAAATGGTAAATGTATTATAGATATAAGGGAGTGTTAAAAATGAATAAAGTCACAATTAACAAGGCTGATCCCAATTCGTCAGTAGGAGGACGATTGAATCAATTGGCGCTTGACTATATGGCATATTCGCTTGCGGGCTCTAAAGAAGATAGCACAACAAACGAAACATTCAATCAATTATGGCGATGGGACAACAACCGCTTCAGTCATCAGTATGCTTTCGAAGCAAAAATGGGAAAACAAACCCTGGGAATGATTACCTGTTACCCCATTACGCTGATGAATCGCCTTGCATGGCCCACCTTCTTGAAACTTCTTTCTTATCGAAAGTGGGGGCTTATCGGCTATAACTTGATGAATTGGAAAGAATGTTATTCCATGATCACTTTGAAAGAGGGCAGGGAAGATGAGTTCCATATTGGGACACTGGCTGCACTGCCAGAAAGCAGAGGCTTGGGGGTAGGTTCCGCGTTAATCCGATTTGCCGAGGAGCAAGCTGTTTTGCAAGGCTATCTTAAATGCTCGCTTACCGTAAAAAAAGAAAATCTTCTTGCGATCAAGCTGTATGAGAAAATCGGATATCAAAAAACGGGAGAGATTGAGAAGCCGGCGTTATCCTTATACAGAATGTCAAAAAAATTGGTATGAATGTAATACGCGATACATAGAGCAGTCCGCCCCTGGGTGGTCTGCTCATATTACATTGATTGGTATGTGTCCAAGCTCCGTTAAAATGATTTTAATCAATACATATGTTCTTGTCTTTTATGGATATATGTTCTTGTCCTCCGACATCTCTTAGCGTACGAAATCCGCGTATATTTCTTAGGTATTTTCCTTACTACTTGCTGCATCTTGAAAAGCCTTATTTTGTAGTTTAGTTTTCGGCGCGTATGCCGCTTTGCTGGTTGCCTTCTGATTGTAATGCCGCTTCCGTTAGCCCCTGAAATTGGAACTATGGCTGAAAAAAATTCTGGTGTCTTTGAAGCAAAATCCAATGTTCCCTCTCCACCCATACTAAAACCAGTTTTAAAGGTTCTTTTGCCATCCATATGATTTTGCAATTTCCCGTCAACATGTACTTTTATACCCTCGCTTATTCCTTCCGTTCCTAGTTGATAATAAACACCATCCACTGTCTCTGAGTACCGCTTGGGTGTGAAGTACCAAATGGAGAATATGCTTATAACTATTGTAACAATCGTAAGTAAGACAGCAATTTTTCGCTTCATCTCACACCTCTTTTATTTTTTCAAACCGTTTCTTTAATAAACGCAAACACACTCACTAAGTTGCACTATCCTGCCCGTTACTTCAATGGAAACGGCAGTCGATCGTTGGCCGGCTGCCGTGGTGTCTTTATTGAACGCTATCATCCCCGTTAGCCATTCATGCAGCGCGAGAAACAGCGCTGCACCACAGAGGATGAAAATGGAAAAGTCGTCAATACTTCTACTACGGCTGGGAGAAGAAGGTCGATCAACTATGGTGCGTTAGAGCCCATCCGTTAGTCTGACTCCGACGACCACGGTGCAT
>NZ_QPJD01000045.1 GCF_003337375.1 Paenibacillus prosopidis | reverse complement strand
GACTCCACACCTTGGATAGATAGAACGAAGGAATGTGAGGGCATAGACCCGTTGAGATTTGGGAGAGTGAATCCCAAGGACCTTGTGGAGAGAGACGTGCAGTAAATCTTATATGGAAGATGTTGTAATTAGACCAGCACCTTCTATTCCCGCATGCCCTCAAACGGAACTGCTTAGCCCATCTCATGTAATCCTTTTAACTCCTATTTAAACATACATGTGAAATTCTGCGAATGAGCGAGGTTTTCATGTTTCTAACCCCCATTATTGCACCTAAACAGAATCATTGTAACGTGAATATTACACTGTTGAAACAGGTAATAACAGGGGAAGAATATGATGATCTGACCAATTATGCGATCTAAATTGTTTAAGCTATGCTGCCTGTTATTTGAGCGAAGGGCCAACACACAGCAACCCTTCGACATTGAACTATCGTTACCCAGTTAGTACAATAGCTTATTATTCACTTTGTTTCCATAACATATCTTCATAGTAATTTTGCCAAGATACTATGCCAAAATGTGCATTCGCCAATCTATGAAACATGTGACTAGCATAATAGTGATTCGTAAACTGTGGACTTAATGTGACCTCTATAGCAACGTCTTCATTACCAATTACTTCCCACTGAAAGGTGTTTAACCGGTTCGTATTAATTTGAACAATTGAAAGTATTTTTTTAGGGTCCAGTAACTTGTCTTTTTCCTTGTCTTTTTCACTGTACTTATCACCAAACAACGCACACACAGCACCGGATCGTTTAATCAGAATTAATACTTGTCCATACGCTTTAGTTACACCATCATCGAGCAGAAATACAAAGATGTCACCGGTTCGCCACTTCTGTGCTTTAGGTCGTTCCCAAGACGTCATTATTTCAGTTATATCCATTATCGAGGAATCAGAAATTGATAAATTTGAAACGGACATGATTTTAATTGCTTTAAGTACACTCACCATGCTATCAGCTTTTAAAGTGTATATTGCGCAATTATCGGCTTCAGAATCAAAAAAGACTTTACTATCGGGCGCATTTAACTTTAGAAATCTCCTAATTTTCTTCTCAGCTAAATAGTTATCTTCAACGCCTAAAATTTCTGATAGATCTTGAAAAATAAAAAATTTACTTTGACTTGCATCTGGCATATGGACTGTAATAAGACCACAACTAATTGCAGTAATCGGTATTTCCACTAAACATGCCTCCAGGAATCCCCTATATAGTAATTCCAATTCTACCATAATAAAAAATACTTGGTTACTTTATTGAAGAAACCTAGCTTAAGCTATACCTTCCGCCCGTCGATGAGCGGCCCTTGGAGCCGCGACGGACTGCCGCAGATTTCAGCAGCCATTCGCCCTGCGTAATTTCGTTAGTTTTGGCTTGCCCCTCTTTCTTTGCGCCCGAGTCTTACGGCCCTCGGCCATTTCCCTGCAAAGTTCATTTGCAACAAATCGGAACGCTTCTTCGACCGTCAGACTTTAATGAGGCTATCCTTCCGAATTGTATAAGTGACGGAGCAATTGAGCTTTAGAGATCTTCGGTACCAAGGAGGCCAGAAACGTTAAAGCGGCGATGCCATGACCACCACCGCCGCTTCGAAGCGTTTCTGATTGCACTTCTCGGGCTTATCGTGCAAATCATTCAGATTGGACGAGCAAGAATCACGGGCATATGCTTGTTGAAATAATGGAGGTATGATGACGATACGTTCAGGCTTATTACAGGCCAAGCTTTCTTGGCATCTCGTCACGATCCAAACGGACGACGGGGATGGTCGAGGATATTACGCAATGGACGGTCACACTGCGGCAGATAGACAGGATCATGTTTGTGCCAGTCGTCGTTATCGTGAGTGCATCCGTGTTGCCGCAGCTGGGCGATGGTTGAATGATATGCCACCATCATCCCTTCTACGATCGTGGAGATCTATAAACTATTTTGACCCATAGAGTGGCGGGGCTAAAATGAACTTGGCTGCCGAATCTTTAGGTCTGCAGCCTTCAAGTTGTTTATGCTATCGTACCCGTTAGCCATCCATGCATCTCTTATGCTGAACACAGAGCATAAAGTTTATCCGTTCTTTCATGGTAGTTTAATGAGTCGCACTTCTATTCAGTGTATAACTCTACTGGGGACACGCTTTCAATAGAAAAGAGGAGCTGCCAAAAATAGCAAACTCCTCCACTATCGTACCCGTCCCTGAATCACCCTTGAGTTTTTCGACGGTATCCCTCTTCAAGGATTTGTTTCAAACCTTCAGTTCTTCTTTTAATAAATGTGTTCCAAAATATCTTACCTTTTTCAGCCAGTTCATCGTGTGAATAAATTCCTTCTTCAAACTTTCCCCAGCAACCATCCTGAGTTAGCTTATCCCATCCTAAGTAATCTGCATAAAGACGGTTTTCTGAAGGTATGTCTGACCCCATTGAATTGGTTTTAACCAATTCAGGACAAAGCCACATAGCTGTACAAACGGACAATAAACCACCGTGCATTTCATTTAAGCCTTTTAAACCTGCCGCTTCAACTGCTTCTTCCCATGCAAAATGATTATTATGATTTGCAGAAATCAAGATTATCTGAGGGTACTTGTAATTAATATGCTTGACGAAAGCTCCCTCCCAATATGATCCGCCATGTCCAGTACAGACCAAAAACTTCATAAATCCTTGTCTTATTAGGTTGCAAATAATATCTTCCAACATAGCTGTTAACATGTTGGGGCTTACGGTAACTGTTCCCTTGAAATTGGCATGCTCTTCAGAGGTATTAAAGGGGATTGTAGGCAACACGTAAGCATTCAATTCCTTTCCATATGCGGTCGCATATAACTCAGCAATAAGCGTATCTAAATGCATAGGCAAGTAAGGTCCAAACTGTTCCGTAGCCCCAACCGATAGAACAGCTGTATTAATCCCACTATTTGAAATTTCCATTGTCGTGTTCTTAAAATTTAGCATTCTAGCACTCCTTAAGAAGCTATTTTCTTAGCACCACGCTAAATTGTACCATTTTTTGAGTGGTAGAGAACGGTTATATAAAAACTTACCTGTGACTGGGTATTAAACTCATCTGCCAGTTAGTTGAGTGAAAAAATGAGCATCTGCACCGCCGCAGCTTGCTCCACTATCGTACCCGTTAGCCATCCATACAACTCTTATGCTGCACAACAAAGCATGAAAGATAAGCCGTTCTTTCATGGTAGTGTAACGAGACTTCTGTTACGAGGAGGTTCTTTTCCATTTCACCAAGTAAATCAGCAACCCAGTAACAAGTACAACTCCCCCCGTAGCATAATAAATATGGAAGTCTATTTCTGTCATAAACCACATTTTATACGATAGATTGACTTCTTTCCCTGGCGAGAGGCCGTCTGTACCAAGTAATTTCGACGCTTCTGACACGTCATCCATTTTATAGGTCGTACTACAAGGGCTGCTGGCCAGAATCCCTTCGTTTTCATATACGTAAATTAAATAGGACTGCCCTTCCTGGAAATCATAACCCCAAGTGTAATCGGTCGAAACAATGATTTGGGAATTAAACTCCATTTTCCAACTTTGTTTCACGTCGATAAGTACGTTTCTAACGAATTCTTTTGTTCCTATAAATCTCTCTTGTTTAATGTCTCCCTTTACCTTCTTAACCTCGCCGAATACGGCTGCATCAAAAAAATCTAATTGTTCATGAGGGCCTCCCACCTCGACGCAGGACAAAGCATGCGTTTTAGTGCCAAAGGAGACTGTTAAGAATAACCCAAATACAAACACCAATAAACCACGCTTCTTCACCCAATCCCCCTAATATGATTCACCTGCTACGAGGCACCGGAGCCTCGTCCTGTTTATTCAATGAACTAATGTACCCGTTAGCCATCCATGATCACTTATGCTGCACCACAGAGCATGAAAGTTAATCCGTTCTTTCATGGTAGTTGAATGCCAAGACAGAAAACCATACAGTCTAGTCCGCGACGAGCTGTCCGTTTTCGTATGTGTATTGACGTTCTGTTCCGTCTTCGCGCACTTTTCCGATCTCGAACACGATATCGCCACTTTTTTCTAACACACGGGCAAATTTTTGATCTTCCGAGTTGGACGTTTGGTCAACTATTTCGGCGGATTCTATTTCACTACCATTTAGCCGCAAGATCTCGACGTTCGGAAAGTTGAGATGCGCGCCATTGAAGCTGGCGATCATCTCTTCGCTGCCGTCGCCCTCCAGATCCATCACTTCAGGACGACCTATCGTTTGGAACAACACAAGGTTTCCGCTTTGCTTGTCCGAACCCAGAACTTCCCAACTCGTGAGTTCTGTTCCGATCCCTACGATAAGCTCGATGTCACCGAATGGTCCCTCTAGCATTTGGGTTTTGATATTTTCCACATTGTAGACGCCGCCAAGATCGTAGAATTTGCCTGCATGTTTGGCTAGAGCGTAATCGTCACCAGAACTGTCTTCATAAAGTATGATCGCTGTATCTCTGTTTTTAATTTCTTTGGTAACTGTCCAATCTTCGTTCGCGTTCTTAGGAAGAAGCTCGGTCACAGCCGTTTGCTTGAACGAGAGCTGAAGGACGTCCTGCTGCTCCTGATCTGAGGGTTTACCATCGTTGCCGTTTGAGCAACCAACGGTGATGAATGCGATTAACAATACTGTTGTGGCGAGCTTATTGATTTTCATGTTGTTCCCCCGTCGTGGTGGTTCGTTCTATATAGTGACGCCTTCCATTAATTAAATGTTGCGAGTTTTAAACTGGAAATACATAAATATGGACTTTGAAAATACTCATCCCTTTGTTCAGCAAAAAAATAGAGCATTTTACTGTTAAACTAATCTGCCAGTTAGCGAATCGAGGCTGCCGATTGATTGTCGGCAGCCTCATGGTAGGTTTTTTCATCTCTGGTTTCCCTAGCGAAGTAATAAGGCATGAGAATTAGAGATAAGCCTATTAGGTCTTAATCTCACACAACAGCCCAATAGCAACAAGCTGCATTCATGTTGAATCTTGTGTCTTGGTGCAATAGTTTTTGTTCAAAAAATAATCACTTATCCACCGAAAAAGAAATCAAGAATATTAGAAGTCTTTGATGCGTTCCTGTTATAAAACTCCGAATATCCACAATCCTTACAGTAAACAACAATGAATTCGTTTTTTTGGATATCGAACATTTTTGACAGCCCTGTTCCAGTCATTGCTACTTCCTTGGTATCTGCGTCTTTTCCTCCGCATTTAATACATCCTCTATTACTCATATTTATTCACTCCTCATTTAAGCTCACTATTATTACGAACTGCCTAAACATGGGTTCCGAAGTATACTACCCATAAGCTGAATAGGCTGCCGAATCGGCAGCCTATTACATTGCACTATCGTACCCGTCCCTCGGTTTTAAGGGTTTTTCTCACATATACTCACTCATTCGCAGGATTTCGTCACCATAGAATACAGCTGTTGTTCAGAAAGCAAGCTCATTAGACACCGTTGCTCTGGTCTTGGGCATGCAGAAACAGAAGAAGCGTGTGGGACATTT
>NZ_QPJD01000044.1 GCF_003337375.1 Paenibacillus prosopidis | reverse complement strand
TCTCATGTAATCCTTTAAACTCCTATTTAAACATACATGTGAAATTCTGCGAATGAGCGAGCATTCGTGAGAAAAACCTTATTCTCTGAGGGAGCGGAATAACTTCAAATAGATTTCTTAATTCCTTTATTTAACCCAATTATTATTAAAACTAGTCCAAGTATTAAGAAAATCCCTACGAATATATTATCAAAAACACCAGGCATATTTGGTTCAGAAGGATACTGTCCAGACCCATTAATTTTTATTGGAACAACTTCACTAATCCATTTAAAAACAGCAATAAATCTTTCCACTGTGTACAAAATGCCACTTAATGCAATCAGTCCCAGACCAGATATAAAACTGCTCTTCCACATTTGTTGTCTCCCCTCACTAAAAAAGTAATCGTATATTTCATAGGTGTGATTATAACACATAACCTATTGCGCAATCCTGCCCGTTACTTCAATGAGCATCAAAAAGGAGCTGTCCTCGCGGCAGCTCCCCCACTATCGTTCCCCGTTAGCGTGATCACTTATCTAAGCCTCATGGTTTTAATGAATTAGATTTCCACATGGACCTCCGGAGGGAAAACCGAGATATACTCGTCAATCGTATCATACGTGATTTTGTTTCCTTCCATGGCTGCTCCCCTCCTTTTGTGGCCCTTGTTATTTGCGGCGTTTCCGGGCAATTCTAGAATAGAAAACGATTGCAGTGATAAGCATGCTAATAAAACCAATATTTTCTGCTGGTCCCTGTTCCATCCCGAACACCATGCAAAAATTCGTAACCAAGCTCTTAACAAGCAGCGCCATTACGATCAGCAATAGCGGACGCATAATATTATATTTTTTCAACTGATCTAACACTCCTGACTGCAACCGAAATTAGACAGGCTCCCTCTAAATCCGACACTTGAAATCGCTTTTACGGGAGCAATCCCGGCAAGTATACCAGTTTCCTGCTCGTTCGTCCAACCTTTCAGCTTTTATGTTTCTATAACGTCATCGCCTGCCCATACTTTGGGTAGCCCTCTTCTTATTGAACTATCGTACCCGTTTAGTTCAACCTAAACTCCATTTTTCTACTCTTCGTTGTCATTCCGAATGATTCATAAAATAAAATTGCAGAAGCATTTTTCTCCGATACTCGAAATCAAGGCGTAAATAGCACCGCCGGGGCGGTGCCCTTCATGTAGATGGACAGCATGAGGGGCACCTTTTTCATTTGTCTTCGACGGTTTGAATCTTGGCCGTTAAGCGTACCTGTTATTCTGCCGCTGCTTTTGCAGGCTCTCGTTGGAATGGGGCCATGCTTGCCATTTCCTCGTCCATCGTCCCCATATGTTCCATATAATCTACGCCCCACTCGACCAACGACTGCAGGACAGGGAGCAGCTTTTGCGTAATCGGCGTCAGCGAATACTCGACCTTCGGCGGCACTTCACGGTATACCTCGCGGTGGACGAGCCCGTCCTTCTCCAGGTCTCGGAGCGTATTCGTGAGCATGGATTGGGTGACGGACGGCAGGGTTCGCTGAATTTCGCTGAATCGTTTTGCCCCGTCATGAAGGATATACAAAATATAAACCTTCCATTTTCCCCCGATCAGGCTTTGCGCCGTAAATATCGGACATTTCTGAAGCTCTCCGTCGTATTTCGCCATAAGGATCTCTCCTAATAGTATGTTTTTTGATACTACCTATTAAAAATAACAGTACTTGAGATAATAATCAGTATCTTATATTCTACTATTGTAACAAATCGAGAGAAAGGAGTAAACACACGCACCGCCGGTAAAATTTCTTTTCATAGACACATCGGGCTGCCATTTTTTGCACCATGCTGTAACTGATGGAGTTACAGACAATCCTTATCAGAGAGGGTGTTACTTATTAAAAAACCATATGTTTCCGTACTATTAGCCGTTTTGCTGTTCATTTCAGCCTCAATTCCGGCCCTTGCAGCGGGCGACAAGGAGATCAAAATCGTCATCGACGGGATAGAGGGCACTTATGCGGATGCCCCGGTGTTGAAAAACAGCAAAGTATTCCTGCCGGTCAGAGCCGTCGCGGCCAATCTGGGGATAAAGCAAATCCTTTGGAACACGGCTGAGCAAAGCGTCACGATTCAAAACGGCGATATAACCATTTATTTCCGGGTGGGTAGCCGGGAAGCGCATGTCGGTGAAAAAGCGGTCCAACTGTCTGCAGCGCCCTTCGTATCCGGCAGCGGCAAAACATACGTCCCGGCCGACTTTATCGGGCAGGCCTTCGGCAAGCAAGTCGCTTGGAACGCTTCCGCCAAATCCATGTCGATCGCAACAAGGAATAAAGACAAAGCGGCCGAGGTTCTGAAGAGCTTTGAAACCGGAGACACGGGACCTGCTCTGAAATGGATCAGCGCCGATAAATACATCCAGCATAACCTGGCTTTCCCGAGCGGGAGAGAGACGATCGTGGGAGCGATCGGGCAATTGAAAGGCGCGGGCGTAACGTATGATATCGCTCGGGTCATTGAAGACGGCGACTATGTAGCCGTTCATTCGCTCGTGAACTTTTTCGGTTCGAAATCCGCCGTATTCGATATTTTCAGATTCGAGAACGGGAAGATCGTGGAGCATTGGGACAATCTGCAGCCCTTTGCCGCACCGAATCCGAGCGGTCATACGATGATCGACGGCTCGACGGCGATTGCTGATTTACACAAGACAGCAGCGAACAAGAAGCTGGTCGAGCAGTTTTTTAAAGATGTCTTTATGGGTCAAAACCCTGCGGCATTCCCGACCTACTTCGAAGGCGACAGCTACACCCAGCATAATCCGATGATCGGAGACGGCATGTCGGGGCTGGCGAAAGCATTGGAAGAGTTTGCGAAACAAGGCGTCACTTCGAGCTACGAGAAAATTCATATGGTTATTGGGGAAGGTAATTTCGTATTGGTCGTAGGGGAAGGGACACTTAACGGCGCGTCAACCGCCATTTATGATCTTCTCCGCGTGGAGAACGGAAAATTCGCCGAGCATTGGGATGTCATTGAAACGATTCCGCCGAAGGATCAATGGAAGAATGCAAACGGAAAGTTTTAAGCCGCGGCCCGGACGGAAGCACCTTGATGTAAGCTGACGCGGGAACAAGCCGATCCTATCGGTATAAAGAACGATTGTACAATACAAATTAATCAGCCCGTGGATTGACGAACTCGTTTTTAGCATCCGCGTTCAGCGATTCCCGGATCATCAGTCCCGCCTTCGCCCATCCGTTGGTGTTCGTCTAGCTATTCACTCGGGCAGTGACGGTCTGATTCCCGGTCACCGGGATATAGCTAAATTGGAGCGCGGTACCCCAAATATTCGAGCCTGTCCATCCGGATATGTTGCCCACTTCAAAATCGCCGTTTTGGACCAGCACGGGACTTAGATTTATGCAAAATTGTCAAACGCAATTATTTTGACCGTACAAATTCCTCCGATCGTTGCGGATGTAGAATTGGGCCCCGTGGTAAAGGCAATGGACGTGCTGTGAAAATTATTATCGGAAACAACGCCTTTGTTGATCTGGGCGCTGCTACGTGAACGGTTCCAGAAGCAAATAAACAACCTGAGTCCCTACAATTCAGGAATCAGGTTGTTTATTTGTTCTATTTATTAACTGTCTACTTAACGGAGGTCACTTCACTTTCATCTTTTAGATGTTACCAATTCGCTGAAGGATTAGCATTTATTCTCTGCCGGCTTCGATGAATTTTTCGGCAATCTCTTCCGGTTCCTTGTAGACGGTGGTCATATGGTCTCCATCTCCTTCGATATACCGGAAGATACCGAGACGGCCGGATTGCTTCGGATGCCACGCATAGTCTTCCGTTTGAGGAAGTACGTTATCTTCCGTTTGAGGAAGTACGTTATCTTCCGTCAGGTAGAGGTAACTTTTTGGAATTTGCAGGTTGTAGAACTTTTTCAGATCCAATTTTTGAACCAAAGGACCTACCGGCTCAGGAGCAATTTTTCCGTATATCGCTTTGGCTTCCTCGAGGCTGGCTGTATTCGTGAATGCCTCCCTGAACAACGGGAAAGGAAGCATGATCGGGCGATTTTTTGTCTGCTGGAGGGTCACTTTCTTATTGCCTTTTTTAACTTTCTCACGGAACGATATTTTCAGGATAGACTGCCACTGCTTTATGCTATCGTATCCATTAGCTCAATGAAGAACTGCACGGTCAATAATTAGTTCAATTTCTCTAACAATACCTTCAGTTCATCTGAAATCGGCACAAATTCAACACCATTCCCGACATCCGCGGCATTACCATTTTCGTAATAACTGAATTGAAATATAATTGGACCTTCTCCTTCTTTTTGAGAAGTCAAATGTCTAATAACAACCAGTTTTTCCTTACCCATTTCCTTATTGCGGTTAAAAAAGTCCGATTCAGATGAAACGGTTTCTTTATGTTTTTTCAATTCGTTAAAAATAAAATGAATCTCTTTCTTGTCATTTACTCTCGAGGTTTCTGTCCAGCCATTTTCTTCAAATGATAAGTATTCAATCTGAGCAGGGTATCTATAAATACTCCAGTCATTACTTGTTATTTTATCCTGCTCAAATAAGATAGGATTGAAAATAAATTTTTGATTGATAAAAATGGAACTTAATAATATCAAGACACTAATTAAAATAGCAGTTATGCCAATTCTTCTCAAGTTGATCCCCCTGCATCCATTAAGGTCGGTTTCCTGTTTTCGAGCTATTGTTATTTCTTCAACAACAAACCTTTATTTAACCTTTTCAATCTTTGTTAAATAACTCCCCTTAATTTCTCCATCTTTAACCTGAAGTCTTTGTACCTGCCCACTCTCATTAATATTTTTCTGAGTTTTCATATCATTTCCCAAGCAGTCAGCATAGCTGCTAATAGAAATAAAACAATCATTTTGGTGTTTACCAATTTTTATAACCTCCTTTAAACTGACTCTTTAGCAATAAAGAAAACAAGAATTTATCCTCAAATGGTAACATGAATGTCTGATTAATGATTAATCCTTATTATTCCAGTATACTGCCCGATAGTTGAGCAGACTGCCGGTATGATCGGCAGCCTGTCGTCATAGAGCTATCGTTCCACGTTAGAATCAACTTTGTCTCTGGCAATCCACCTTCAATCGTTGTTCTGACTTGCTCTCCCAGTTGATCATAGCCGACGACCGTTATTTCATTGGCGGCTAGGAGAGAGTTGGTTTCCCCATTCAAATCCTACAAATCCCATCTCATCGGCAGTCCGCTATTATTTTCCGTTATGTGTCGGTAGAGCCCTCTGTCTCTCGTTGTTGGTCAGCTATTATCCGAGCATTGTGTTTTTTATATCATTCCTCTTCTGGTCCCTTTGCCACCGTTCGATCTTAGCTAATTTCCTTACTATGGTTTCCAGCCTGAACACCACATAAATCGGAAAGAGTAAGAACAGAATTACAACTGGCCAATTAACCATACATCAAACTCCTTTCCCTTTTTGGAGAAAATGATTTGTTATAGCTTATGAAAGCGAATCCCTATTTCAAGTTCTACTATATAAGGCCACCGATCTTGTCGGCAGCCCATATATTACAGACATTAGACACACCAATTATAAAGGGTCAGTCGCCCAAAGGATTCCAATTTGTACATTGTCAAATGCGACTATACCTGTATCAAACGTATTCGATAGGGAATTAGTTATTGTTGTCCAAGAGTAGAGCCTAAAGTAGCCGGAATTTGAATCAAATTTCCCATTTGTATAAAAAACGGCGTCAGGCTGGAAT
>NZ_QPJD01000043.1 GCF_003337375.1 Paenibacillus prosopidis | reverse complement strand
ATATATTGATGATAAATTCTCTGAATTTACAATTAAAGTTATGAATGATGATGGTAAGTGGTCTCCAACAAACGGACATATGATTACAGCACCAGCGAAAGATAGACAAGAAGCAATGATGCTGTCCCAAAAATTAATTAAGGAGTTTGAAGAACAAAGCAGTGATTGATTGAACGAATACGATAGTTGAACGCCACAAGGGAGCAGATTGCCGCGGCAGCTGCTTCCTTGCTGCATTGAAGTAACTGGCAGGATAGTTAATAAAGGTAAATCAACTATCCGTATAGAATATTTTCGGAAACAGTGTATCAGCTTGGAGGAAGAAAATGTACAGTTACATTCATTGGCACGCGTTTTTCAAAGCGAATACTGAGGACAATGTTCGTAAGCTGCTCGCAAAATTCGAGGATGTATGTGAGACAAAGGTTACCCAGTCAGTATTTGAACGTTATTGGAAAGACTCCTCATTATATGATGTCGGATTCAGCACGCCCTTAAATAAGGACGAAATTACTGAGGCTGTTTTCTCTACATTAGTCATTTCTCATAAGCTGGCTTATACATGGGAGGTTACTGGTCCTTCTATTTCAGAATCAGGGATATGGCAATTTCGTGGACTGACCACTAACACAAAGGTTACGGGAATCGAATGGATTCAGTTTAGATTAGAGACTGACTCGTAATTGCACTAACGGAAGACGAGAGTTGGGGAGCTGCCGCGAGGACAGCTTCTTTTTGATGCTCATTGAAGTAACTGGCTGGATAGTTCCAATATGTGGTAGTATGTTGGTGTTTAGCTACTAGTTGGAATTTCTGTATTCTTTCCATTTTCTTAACTTCGGAGGTTCTCAAAAATGCCTTATCCAATGGTCCATTTTGCAATTGCTTCAGAACTTTGTTTGCGTAATCCATCTCCTAGTTTTTTAATTGGGAGTATTGCTCCAGACGCTGTCCATGTAAGAGATAATGTGACACGAAAAGAAAAGGGTATTACTCATTTTGTTTGTGAAGATAGATTTCCTAGTATTGAAGTACTTAAGGAAAGATGCCTAGATTATTTCAACCTAAATGATGAGATTGACTGGAAAGATTACGTACTGGGGTATTTTGCCCACATCTATGCAGACATAAGATGGACGGAAGCAGTTTATACGAATTTTGAATGTGAGTACCGAGGAGAGAAAGATGAGATAAGAAGAATCTATAATATTGAGTCAAATCAGGTGGAATTTGATTTAATAAGGAGAGAAGAATGGGCAGAAGCCGTTCTCAACAAGCTGCAAGTAGGAAGCGCCTACACTATTGAACCATTGGTAACTCAAATTGAAGTAAGCCAATACCGAGATATAAAGCTACAGTGGCTACGCAATAAGGACAATGAACCCCAGATAACCCCGATTTATTTAAGAGAAGAATGGTAAAGAATTTTGTTTCAAAGACATCAAATGAGCTAAACGACTTATATAAAGAATGGGGAGTCAAGTCTCTTCAAGTTCATAGCTAACAATCCAAGCAAGAAATGCTTGAGATAACGGGGAACGATAGCAGAATAAATACACAGGGCAGTCGGCAAAACGATCGGCTGCCTTTTCCACTCTAACGGGCAGACTCGAGCAATAACAGATGCGGTTTATGTCTATAATAAGAATAAGAACAATTGAAAGCTGGGATTGAGTGTAGTGAGAGGATATGGTGTGATTTTACTCGTAGTAATTTTGGCTATTTCGGTTATTTATGTGAATACAAATTATTTGTTTAGCCCTATATTTTTTCCAAAAGGAAACATTGCACAGTATGATTATTCTTTTACATCATTTAAAAAGCCTGTCCTTATTGAAGCAGTCAAATGGGACATAGACGGGAATCAAAAGGTAATCCACTACGTTACTGATGAGCAGGAGGTCAAAAGCTTACTAATGGAGTTTGACAAAGCTAACAAACTTGAAGGGTACAGTAATGAGAAGTACCTCTCAGAAGCTCCCTTTCCAGAAAGAGGAGCAGAGTATAACATGAATTTTAAACAGGTAGAGCGTTGGGAGGGTGACATTGCTCAGGGAAGGATTTTAATCAACTTTACGTTTTTCGAGAACAATAACGTGTTTGATATTTCTGGTTCATATTTCTATGAACTAACAGAAAGCTTTAAAGGCGACATTTTAAATGTACTTTCTAAAACGGAACGGTAAGTTTTATAAACAGCTGATTAAGCTAACGAGGAACGATAGTGAAATGATTCTGGAGCAGGCGCCGCGGCGACCTGCTCCTGATCGTTTTACGAACGGGAGGATAGCTTAATTCAAAGGATTGTTTTAAGATAAGGACAAACCATTAAATAGGTGATGTGATGGAAACGTGGAAGTCATTAAAGCTCGATGGTGTTGCAAAAATTGAGAAATGTGTTGCGGAATTTAATATTTGGGAGCTTAATTTAACACCTTGGTCAAAATTTAAGGTGAAGATCTATGAGGATAGTAATGGTAACTTTACTGGCTACACGAATTTGTTATTAAAGACAGAGTCAGGACCTGAGGGTGCTGTGGGGTATGGTAATTCAGTTGAGGAAGCTCTTAAGGATACGGTTACTTATTTTTTAAGTATGCTGAATCAAAGAACGCACATAAGTCAAGATGACTTCGAAGCGGTAGATCCATACGATTTCTAAAAATATGCTAACGGAATGAAGCAACTAAATGAGAATAGGAGTGGCAACGAATGGAGTACTCCGAATTAATCCCAAGAACTAAAATGGATTACGAGCGTGTAGCGTTATTAAAACGAGCGTCAAAAGCAAAAATAATCCCTATCCTTCCTGAACTACTTATGTGGCTACAAGACATGAACTGGCCTATAGCTCAAGATATCGAAGATATACTTGTTGATTTTGAGGAGTACTTAATTCCTCATATTCGGGCTGTTATAAAGACTAATGATGGTGGATGGAAGTTTTTCTTGCTACATGGGTTAATAAATCGCCTGTCAAATGAGAAGCTCTTGGAACTGAAGCCTGAATTAATACGGATGAGATTTAGCCCAACAAAGGATGAGATAGAAGAAGAACTTACTGAAAAAATTGATGAACTGTTAGCGAGGATTGATTAAACTAACGGGTACGATAGTGGGGAGCTTGAATGCAGCAGCTCCTCTTTTGTTTAATTGAAGTGGCAGGTTTACGTAAGAGAGCACATTTGGATATGTTATATTCATTTTGGGGGTAAAAGTTCGATGAATGATAAGAGGCTAACGTTTAGTTTTTATGGGAACACTTTTGGTGCTTTATTTCTTGGACTATCTTATGAACACTGATATTCTGAGCATCGTAACTTTCCATAAGAACGGTTCTACGTTTAGTTTTATAGGAACTCTTCTTTGGGTCATAATTTCATCTACTATTATATATGCCATTCAATTTTATAAGAAAAAGAAGAGGTAGGAGGTAATTGTCCTTAAACTCCCTCGGTACTATAGTTAGTTTGACATCGTAAGGGTTGCCGCGTGTCAGTCCGTTGTTACGCTAACTGCAGTATCCTTGAATAATGGCTTGGTATCTGTAATTATTGATTGAATTATTAAAAACTGATTGGAGGGTTGATAGTGAACTTTTTGCTCCAAGCAATTGGACTTTATTTTATGCCTATAATAGCCTTTGTTTTTATGTATTCTTTTATCACTGTTATAGCGAATAAGGATCACAACCACTTTTATAAGGTTATAAGCTCGATATGCTTTGCAATGATCGCATGGACAATTACGGGCTTAATGATGATTATTCATTAACTCAATGGTAGAAGGTTGGTGATAAAAGTAACGGGGAACTATAGCTCAGATGAAAGAGGAACTCTCAATGAAGATTCGTTTTTTTGTAGTTATCCTAATAGTTGTAAGCCTTGCAAGTGGGTGCGCAAACGGTGAAAAAAAGGAAAGTAAATTATCTTTGGACACTGTAGTTCAAGCAATAAAAGCCGAGGGTCCTGAGTTAATTTCTCAAGGACAACTTGATTACGGATTTGCTGTTATAAATGATGTAAAGCCACATTTGTTCTCGATAGGAAATCAGCTGGAAGACATTGCCCGGCATGAGAACATTTATATATATTTTTTCGATTCAGAACAAGCTCGCAAGGATGGTCTTAACACCTTTAATCAGTATCTTAAAGCAAACGATTTAGCGCTATATCAATTTGCTTATGAGCAAAAAAACATGTTGATAATTTATTACAGCTCCAAATATGAAGATTCAAAGGTTGACGAAAAAATTCAAACGGCAATTCAAACATTAAACTAACGGATACGATAGTTCAATCAAAATAGGAGCAGTTTGCTGCGGCGGCGCTCCTTGTTCATTAAGCTAAATGGCAGGATTGTTTAATTCATTTCGCGAACACCTTAAATATGGAAAGTTCGCGAAGTTCATAAAAAAGACGTTAGCTGAAAGATCGTGAACAGAAAATGAAAAACTTTAAAAGGAGGGAAGACAATATTGATTCCAACAACTAAAAGACTAATAAACTTAATTAAATCATCTCCCAATATTGATTCGAGTATTGTTTCTTCATATACAAATGTGATAGGCAAGTACGGTGAACTTGAAGATGCCATTGGCCTCTTCAAGTTATTTATTGAGGCCCCCTCAGATTACAATAGAATTTTGCTTTTACAACCTATAATGAAGCATGGAGATTTACAATTAGCACAAGAAATTTATGATTACTGTTTTTATCAAAAAGATCTAAGGGAAGGAATGCCATGCGAAGTCTTACATGTTTTAGGATATCTTGGATATACAAAGTGTACAGAAACCCTTGTGTCACTAATTACATCAGATAACTGGCAAATAGCTAAGGACGCAATTTTAGGATTATTACATTTACCATGTAATGATTATGAAAGTCAGATAAAATCCATAATAGATTGCTCATTTGGAAAGAGTCTATTTGGGGAGTTCGTACCAGCACTAAGTTATAAAATTTCAAGCAGCAGTATGGTTTCAAGGTTATTTGAATGGGGAGATAGAAGTGCTTCAACTGATTGTAATTCAGGAATAATCCTAGGAATTGCTTTGTTTGGAGCAGATCATAAATACATAATTAAGAATATTTTATGGAATCAGAATTGGGAAGCTCATGGAAGAGGTACAGGTACATGCATTTGGTCTTACATTGCAATGCAACACGTGGAATTAACCTTTAGGGAATTAATTCAAGATATCAAAATACTTCAGAATGAAGTTATTTCAAAGAAGGATCTCAGATACCGTTTGGATGTTTTATCTGAATTGTTAGAATGTAAGTTGACATTTAATAATCAACCAATTCGGTTTACATTAACTAACAATGAATCGATAGTTGATATCTATAGAGATCTATTTGATTGGAGCAACGAAGACAAGGATGACTCAATCATTGGGATTATTTCAAATATATTAGAACAAGAAGTAGAAATATTAAATAAGTATTATCATATAAGAGAGAAGTTAGAAATGAAAATTGAACATATTATTGAGGTAGATCATTTAGTGGGATATTCAGAGAAGTCACGTTCCATCAGCTAACACCTTATTCAGAACCGATTAACTTTCATTCTCTGTGGTGCCGCACTTTGTGCGGCATGGATGGCTAACGGGTACGATAGAGGGGGAGCTGCCGCGAGGTAAGCTCCTTTTTAATGCCTTAAGTAACGAGCAGATTACTCTAATAAGTATTGTTAAAACGAAAGACAGTAAAAGGGAAATCTGCTGCTTACGCGAATAGATAATTAGTCAAACATC
The DNA here is from genome assembly GCF_003337375.1 of Paenibacillus prosopidis. Classification (GTDB taxonomy): domain Bacteria; phylum Bacillota; class Bacilli; order Paenibacillales; family Paenibacillaceae; genus Pristimantibacillus; species Pristimantibacillus prosopidis. The sequence goes on along the minus strand of NZ_QPJD01000043.1, from coordinate 350 downwards.
GCCGATCTAGGGAGCTTGAACAGGTATGGAAAAAATCCTCATTATTGGAATTGTTGTTAGTGGTAAAACGACATTGGCTTGAAGTAGAACCAGTTTTGAAGCCAAGTTGAAAAAATACAATGAGAAAGTGATCAGGTTAAGAGATAGCAACAATCCGGATCTTACTAAAGGGACATGACTACGCTCCCTCAGAGAATAAGGTTTTTCTCACGAATGCTCGCTCATTCGCAGAATTTCACATGTATGTTTAAATAGGAGTTTAAAGGATTACATGAGATGGGCTAAGCAGTTCCGTTTGAGGGCATGCGGGAATAGAAGGTGCTGGTCTAATTACAACATCTTCCATATAA
>NZ_QPJD01000042.1 GCF_003337375.1 Paenibacillus prosopidis | reverse complement strand
TTCCACCCATCTTTTCGAGCTTCTTGCATGCTATCACCCCATTGTGGTTTTTAATAGCCATTCTTTCCTGTTCTCCTATATTTATGCGGTTTTTCACTTACATACTTATATATGTAATAAAAAACTCCCCAATTCAGATTAAGCTACCATTGATTATTCCACTCTAAATGCGTACTCGAAATATGTTTCCGAATCGTTAGAAATTTGTTTGGTACTGATAAATAAAAAAAGGAGCTGCAATAAAGCGAGCTCCTCCACTATCGTGCCCGTTAGCTTAACTTCCTCAGCCAAGACTTAAGCCTTAATCAAAAGAAACAATTTTCCACCCATTTTTCATCTTAAAATAAGCTATTGAATAACCCAAATCCTTTGTTTCCGTTTCAAATTCAGCGCTTGCCATAACCTCCTTATACTTTGCAACACCGAAATCGTTTACGAAAGAATCTTCAAACGTCAAACTCTTTAATTTAATGGTTGTATTCTCTGCATGGAACCACAAATAAAGTGCTCCATTGCCTGGCTGTACTGTTTTTAATGGAGGATAGATTGTTTCATTCAATTTCAAAAAGTTTCGATTGTTTGCATATCTGCAATAGTCAAGTGTTACTTGCACCAAATCTTTAACTTCGGCATTTGAAAGTTTACTTTCTGAAGAGTTAAAGTCAACTTTGTCTCCTTCCACTGAACCAGGATTCTTAGCTCCCATTACTACATTTGACGTAAAGCAGCTTAGTAATATTAAGAAAATCATACATCTCCACCACATGAGTGAACCTCCATTGCTTTTTGGATAATATACCCATATGGTGCTATTGCTATTCTGCCGTTAGCGCAAAGAAGGCAGCCGAACCTACTAGCCCAGCTGCCTTCATGTCTTTATTAAGCTATCGTATCCGTTACTTCAATGGCACTATAATAATTCCTTTTCTCTAAGTAGCTTTTTTAAAACTTCGCTTGAAGCAAAAGTGGCAACTGGCCCATAGAACGTTTGATAAGTAAGCACGTCACCTTGTTGTGAGTATTTTGCGAAAGCCAAGTTCTCATATTCATCAGTTTTAAAGACTAATTCCCATCCCCCCTTACTGTAAGGGATAAATTCACCTTTTTTAGCTTCCACTAACCAATACTGATTTGTTGCCAGCTTATATTTTAAATCCTTCATAAGCTCCGTTATGATTTTGCGATCTTCCGTCAAAAGGACTTCTTTTGTTTCAGTTTTTATGTACACTTGCTTTACCTTCTGAAAATCTTGATCTTGCCAAGCACGTTGTCGTTCAAACAATACCCTTCTTACATCATCATCAACATAGTTCCAAATGGAAAATGAAATAATACCGAGTCCTAACAATAAAAACGTAATAACAGCCTTTTTTACCATAGGAACACTTCCATTCAGAGTTTTTTAAGGAAAATTCACCCAAAATAACACCAGTTACTTCAATGAAAATAGAGAGCTGCTGCCGCGGCGGTCTGCTCCCTGATCTGGTTGAACTATCGTACCCGTTAGCCGTCCATGCATCTCTTATGTCGCACCACAGAGAATGAAAGTTAATCCGTTCTTTCATGGTAGTTGAATGAGAAGTAGTCTCTGCTGCGTAATCCACTTTTTGCTATCGTTTCCGAGGGAGTTCAAGAAGAAAAGTTTATTTCCAAAAAATAAAAGATGATACGAACCATAAAAGTCCCATACCAAAATCAAAATAATATCTCCATTTGTTTTCTCTTTTTAAATATCTTTCGATTCCGTCTAAAATTGAGCTTACCCCTAATAACATAAATAATAATCTCATAAAAAAGAAATCAAAATCATTGACTATCCCTATTACAAATATGAACACAATTACTATCATCAATAAAATTCTTATGATTATAAATGGCTTTGTACTTTCCCTTTTTTCAAAAAACAATCCCATTACAAAACACCACCTAATTTTTAAAAATCCTTTTTAATCATTAAATTTTACAAATCAGCCTTTTCTTATTCAATTATTCTGCCAATATTGAACAGGCTGCCAATGTTATCTCAGCCTGTTGTCATTGCATTATCGTACCCGTTAGTTTAGCGACGCCTTCATTAAATCAGTCGAAGTCGAAGTATAACCGATGTCAGTTTCATAAATTCTTAAAAATACAAACCTCAACCATCCTCCTTCAGGATTTTCAGTATCGACCGTATCTGGAAATTCACTTGAATTCGTACAGTCTCTCAACATTACAACACGATAATTATTATGACGAGCACCTATGCAGGTATGGAATAGACATGATTTTATACTGAATCCTGCTGCAATTATAGTATCTATATTCCATGTTTTCAGATAATAATCGAGCACAGTACCGTTGAATCCATCTTTATGTGATTTTGGGATAACTGCCTCATTTTCGAGCGGTTGTATTAGCTGATTGAATTTAGGGATTAAAGGTTTCCAACTATTTTTAAGATAGTCTAATCCATGAATTTTCGTTGTTACATCATTCGATCCTCCTACCCCATGAATGGCATTAAATAAATAAACAATTTTCATTCCCGATTCTCTAGCTATTTTAAGCGCTGAATGGATCTGGTTCTCTACAATTTGATTATCTGCTGATGATTTATCACAATCAACTAGAAGAAAAGCTGTTGTTTCTGGAACAATTCTAATATTTAATTCTGGATCGGCATTGTATTTTCTTACGGATAATTCTAATTCTGTAGGAGTGTTTTCCATCCTAAATCTCCGCCTTTTTTATCCATATTATAACATTTAGTCGACCTATATGATTGCTTCCGAGGTTTATTGTACCCGTTAGCAATAAATCACCTCGATGTTAGAGCGGATTATAGTCCCCACTGAAATAATATTGATAATTATTGTCGATACGGATATAGCCTAGAATACAACGCCTTCTATCCCTGTGAAAAATACTAGAGTAATTTTTATTATCCCTGTTGCCCTCTGCTACCAAAATTTCTTTCTCGTTGACAGCAAGAACAATCCCAATATGATCATGTGGGTGATCAGATAGAAGCTTATCATAAATGACGATGTCACCGCGCTGAGGTGTAAACCCATCCTGCTCGTCATGATGGAAGAACCCAGTTTCGGGTAACTGAGCCCATTCCAACCATGCACCAACGCCGGCTAGCCTATGGCTCCCATTCGGATACCGTATCGGCAAAAGAAACCCGGCTTGTCTGCAACTGTGGTACACGAACACAGCACACCAACTATTCTTTAGCACTTTATATATACTCGCATCCGGCCAATATCTGCATATTTCCCGATAGCGTTCATCTCCTGGTACGCCGATTATGTCTTGCCCCGCAAGCATTTCTGCGATATCAGCCAGCTTAAGGCGTTTGTCCTCGTTGAGCTGAGGTTTCGTTTCCTTCTCTTTGTGGAATAGCTCTTCTATAAATTCGCACTGAATTTCCAGTTCACCTAGCACATTTCTTAGCCGGTTTACATCCATTCGAGGTAACCTGTGGACTGTACTTTGAAAATATAACTGAAGTATAACTGCATCCTTAACGATCTCTTCATAGGGATCATGGCTTCGCCTGCTATCATCCTGGTAGAATATAGACCGGAGAACAGTGATCTGTTCTTCTTCGGTAAACATGCCAATATCCCGTATTATAACTCTCACTGTCTCAGCACTATTAGGACCAGGAAACTCAGCGATTCCAGTTTTAAAAACATAATAATCATGAAGCAGTCCAGCAATCGCAGCAAGTTCTGGACTTTGTCCTCGCTTCATGGCGAGCATTGAAGCAAATGTCGATACCCCATACAAGTAAACCGTTGCTTCATGCCTGTTAACTATACTTTCAATAGAAAATAACATTTCATCAACAAGTATAATAATACTTTCAAGTCGCTTATTTTTCTTCCGCTCACCGATCAAACGATAGCCTCCTTATCTTCTATGAACGATTATACATCGATGATTCGTTGCATTTTTCCTTTATAGGAAGTTAGTCAAACCTACCCTTTATTGAGTATAGAATCCCTTTAGTTCAATTCTAAGAACGTAGAAATTGACACAGATGGTTTCTTCTTCCACGTGGTTCATACTCTAAAAAGTGCATTGGTATAGGGGTTCACACCTTTTAACGATCCCTCGAAAGATTGAAATATAATATAAGCAGCAAATCAGAGTCGCAATACGGTTATTGACTCGTTGTTGAAGATTTCACCGTTGTCACGGAAGCCGAAGTTTTCATAAAGCTTTTTGGCAGCGACGTTATCGGGTTTATAAGGGATCCAGCAGTAATGTGCTGGCCCTGCCGGAAAGGTGCGGATAAATTCCAAGATTTTTTTCATCGCTTCCCGACCATAACCCCTGTTCTGGTATTGCTTGTCAATCATCAGTCGCATGATGCAATAGTTGTCATCTGCGATTGACGGTTCTTCGTATCCGGTGATTCCATAAGCCAACATAACAAAACCGACCGGCTGCTCATCCGCGTAAATGGCAAATGGAAATGGATGTCCCCCATTGGTTGCAAGGATATAACACGAAGCCACGCTTGACAGATTGGACGCAACGAAGCGGCGTTGGTCTTCTGATACTTCCAAGTTAAATATGGCACGTCGGTTTTCCAGTGTGATTTTTCTGAGCGTAATCATGCAAGGCTTCTCCCTTCATTATCTTGTTACAATATGGCTCCATGTTTAATCTCCCTTATCGTTTTCGCGCCGCGGTCGCTTAATTAACATACAATTTATGCGAAAAAAGTAATAGACTTATGTTGAATTTTTTTATAGACTATTATGTATCTATGGCTTTTTTAGGGATGATCCTTTTTTGGCATTATTGGTTAACCGGTACATAATTGTGCCGGTTTTATTTTTCGTTAACGTAAACTGCCCGTGAACGTAACGAAGGGCTACCTAGCGGCAGCCCTTTCAGATTTCAACTATCGTACCCATTAGCTTAATCGACAAGCCACCATCTGGAGAAGCATCCTATAATTCTAAAGGTGAGGAAGGAGCCTAAAATGACGGGACCTGTTTACTCGTTTACTTCTTCATTAAGGGATATTTTTACATTTTTGATAAATCCGTTTCGCTTTAAGGTCTTTTGAATGGTTTTAACCGCTGCGTCCTGGTCAATAACATCGCAAAAAATGATGGCCTCACCATTGCCAATTTCACCGCCGGTACAATCGCCATTGTTCGTACGTCGCAGCTTCTCGCCCAGCAGATCCTCGATCTGATACCTTCTCTCTAGATCTTCCTCGGTGCCAAACCCACCGATCGCCAAATCATACCTGATTATAATTGTATGATACTGATCATGTTCAAATTGTTCGAACCCGTCGGATAGAAGCTGCTTTTCTACATTTTTTACAGCAGCTTGATCGGTGAATTCATCAAATATTTTAAATTGGGTGTACTTTGGCTTTTCGCCCACATCCCCCTCTTCGATATGAAGTATCCTGTCACTGGCTGATACGTGTACAAAATACGGCGGTTTTCCTTGCTCCTTCTTGATCATCATGACCTCATGTCGATCCGACGCAGCTAGGGGTTTATCCAAAAAATTGCGAAGCGGCATTCCATCGGGATTGACTCTTGCATCCCACATGCTACCCTCAAATAACATGTCCTCGAAATATTGGTTTAACTCTCCACCGTTGAATCGGTAATTCGCTATCTGTTCAAATCCTCCGGTACTTGTGGTCCAGGTTCGCAAATTTGGTATTTTGTTATCTCCAGCAAGAAACTGCTCCTCAATGGTTGACGTTCGGACGAAGGTCCCGTCGTAACGGAGAACTACCGGTCCCCTTTCACCAGAAATCACGTAATCAGGAAGAACGATCAACGATGCCGGAATTTCTTCGTTTTCAATTATTGTCCAGTAACCATCCTCGATATCACCACCCACAAGATTGGCAATTGCTAGGATGGGCTTCTTTACAATTTCGTTTAGCGGCGGTTCTTCAAACGATGCGAAATCATATAAGACGTACAATAAATCTCTATATCCATCAGGACTTGGAGCAACGATTTGTCCAAAGCAGTTTAATCCGTTCTCGAGCTTAAAGGTGAATACGTCGCCGACATTCGGTTTGATTCTCTTCTTCCGGATCATTTATTAACCTCACCACAACATTTCATTTACACGTATTGTAACCCTTTAAATTATTACGCTAAACTCCCGTTACTTTAACGGCCAAGAGCAGGTCGCCGCGGCGCCTGCTCCATTGATAATGATTTCGCTATCGTACCCGTTAGCTCAATGACATACCCTCGTGTGGCGGTCTGCTCATGCGGTCCTGCTTCTCCTTTATCGGAATCGTTATAATGCTCTTTGGGGCCACCTCACGAAACGGAAAAATCGTACGCTAAGTAATTCGTTACATTTGATTACCCTTTGCATACGCTATCTAGGGGCTACAAAGAACGGGAACAGTCAAAGGAATAGCGTTAGTGGGGTAGTTGGTGCTAGTCGGCCGGCTACCCTCCTTTTTTTTGGCAAGAAGATATTTAACTATGTAAACTATGTCAGGCTTCAGTATAAATCTTATTATTGACGGCAAGTTAGTCCAGGGACATAGTTTCACGGGCTACCGCCCCCCACCACTTATATAGATCCTATGTATTCTGTTGTCTTTATGTCAGGTAGGTAGGTATTTAATGATATTAATATAAGGTACCGCCCGGTCAGACACTTATATATTCGTAATTGGTACTCATTTTGTCATACGTTAGGAGAAAAAAATGCAAAAATATTGAACCGTGACATAGATAACGTCGCGTGAACATGTTCGTGAGCAATTCCGCAACTTAACCACTAACCATGAACAATACCTACTCCGGTACTATAAAAAATTGGTGCTTTTTGGATTAAAATATTCAATCCATAATGATGAAGGGTTGCAACCACACAAAATCAATTATTTGGAGGGTTTTATGATGAAAACATGGAAAGGTTTATTGTTAACATTTATGCTTGCCGCTTTTACCCTGCTCGCTGCTGTTCC
>NZ_QPJD01000041.1 GCF_003337375.1 Paenibacillus prosopidis | reverse complement strand
ACGCCTCCTAAGGTGAGTTCTGAGGGCAGCAACCCAGTACATACTCATCCTAGCGGGGCGTTCGTTTTTCTGCAAACCGAATCTACTAACACCTACAGGAATGTTAACGGGTACGATAGTTACATATAAGAAGGGCTGCCGCGGGCAGCCCTTCGCTCAGTCAACGGGCAGTAGAGTTGAAAACATAAAAAGGAAAAGCCATAATCTTTCTAGAATTTAATAAAGCAATTTTCAATAAACACATGTATGATTTGGGGGCTCAAAAGATGGGGAAGGCTGATAAGATTTACAGTGAATTAGTAATTGATATTCTTGAAAATGGAGATTGGGACAAAGACCAGTACGTTAGAACAACATGGTCGGATGGTACTCCTGCTTACACGAAAAGTTTAATTACCAAACAGTTAAAATTTGAGAATTCAGAGGTCCCTATACTTACAACAAAAAGAGTACCATGGAAATCAGCAATACATGAATTACTATGGTTTTATGTAAAGAGAACAAGTGACTGCACCTATCTGGATGATAACAAGGTGAAAATATGGAAAGAGTGGACGAATACTAATAATAATATAGGAAAAGCATATGGGTATCAGTTGGGTAAACCAATTATGCTGAATGGCATGATCACAAACCAAGTTCATAATTTAATTGAACAGCTAATTAATAATCCAGCATCAAGAAGGCATGTAATATCCCTTTGGAATATTGATGATCTTGATCAAATGGAGCTATATCCTTGTGTTTGGAATAACCAATGGCTCATAAAACAAGAAGTTCTTCATTTAGTTGTAAATGCGAGGTCAAACGACATCGGTTTAGGGAACCCATTTAATGTATTCCAATATTACGTTTTACAGCGAATGATATCTCAAGTTACAGGATACAAATTAGGAACACTTACACTAAATATTAATGATGCTCATATTTACGAGAGACACATTGACCCATTGAAAGAACAGATTCAACGAGATGCATATCCTGCACCTGAACTTTGGATCAATCCAGAAATAAAAAAAATCGATGATTTTACTATAAATGATTTCGAGTTAATAAATTATAAATATCATCCATCAATAAAAATGGAGATTGCCGTCTAATTCTTCAAAGAGGTTTTATTGATAACGGGTACGATAGTTCAACGGACCTTGGAGCAATTTGCCGGCGGCAGCTGCTCCATTTTTCGTTAAGTTAACTGGCAGGTTAACGCAACGGCAGGAAAAAGGAATCCTAATCCCGAACTGTCAAAGAGAATGGGTTTATGTCTGATCACGATTTCCCTATCATGCCATTGAGTATTATGAAAAGCTGAGGTGATTATTGTGGGAGAGTTACTTTCACGAATGAAGCATAAACACGGAAGGATAATTGATGGAAGGCGACATTTCTGGGACGTAGAAAAACTGTGGGAGTTATCTAAGAACTTACCAGTTCTTAAAATCAAGATTGATTCAATAAAGGAACTTGATCAGGATTGTTGGTTTGCAGATAGTGGGAGTAGACCAATTCCAACTATACGAAATGTTGCATTTCATTGTCAGCGAATTATCAACGCAAACATGGAGTACCCAATATTATTATGTTCCGATGGACAATTAATTGATGGGGGACATAGAATTGCAAAAGCATTAATTAATGAAAAAAGTGAAATTGCTGCCGTCTATATTACATTACCGGCGCCGGACGTGATTCAATAAAGTACTCTTGTTCTGTAATGTTGCCTGTCCAAAAAACTGAAATTAGCTTTTGAATCTCCAAAGTAAGACCTAATGTGCGAATGTAATAATTAAACTAACGGATACGATAGTTTCATAAACAAACAAGACGAGGCTGCCGGTAAGATCGGCAGCCTAGCAATTGGGCAGGTTAGTGTAAATAAAAGAAGGCTAATATGCAAAGTGAAATACATCACCGCAACCTTACTTGTGGGTCAGGCGTCTATACCGACAACAAGATAATTAGGAGGGACGGAATGTTCAAGCTCATACTTTGCTGCACAGTCGTTGTTGGTATGTTGACGGCATGTGGTGTTAAAACTGAACCATCAAAAGTAGTTACAAAAAATGTTTCAAATGCTGAAATCGATTTCGAAGATCATGTTGCCTTTGAACACAAGTACCTTCCTATCGTTGAAAAAGCGATAAGGGAGATCTTTTCTGATGTTTCAATGTTTGAAAAATTCGGAGTATACTACATCTCTGACTCAGAGAAGATTTTGAAGATCATTTTTCTACTGGACCAGCCCAATTCAAAAGAAGTGAAAAAACTGAAGACCGTTTTGGAAGCCGAAATGGGTGATTACGTGGAATTTCGTGTATCTAAGAACCCTCAAGAAAAACTAAATAATATCCAGAACGAAATTACCAACACATTAAATGGTATGAAACTCCGTGGTGGGTGGAGCGTTAGCTCTGATATTATGAAACAAAAAGTAGTGGTGGAGGCCCATTTAACGGAAGAGCAGAGATCTCAATTAATGAATCAATATGGGGCAGATTTAGTTGAGGTTAAGATTAGTGGAGTAGTAACCGCAATGGTCGGGTATGTAGTTAGGGAAAAGGACGGGAAGATTCTCGTTGTGGACCCGAATGTTCAAGACTACGGTGCGCAAGGAGGCGAGAGTTTTCACTATACCGCATCATGGTATTCGAATGTTCCTCTTGATGTGAAGGTTGGTCAGAAGATTGAAGTTAAAGTAATTGAAGGACCCACAACTTCTCAATACCCAGGAGACAGCTCAGCAGAGAATGTAATCATTATCCCAAGTATAATACCAGACAATGCCAAGCTCCTGGAAGAGGAAGCCATTCGGAAAGCATTGGCTTCTAATGAGTATCAACAATCCATCGCGGCTGCAGATGGTTGGTTACCCGTTATTAAAGAAGCAAAATATAACGAAATGCAAAAAAATTGGACTATAGATTTTACAAATGAAAGTACGGATCAAGTGGTATCGATCGATGTCGAAGACAAACCTTAACACTCAGGTAACCTTTTGATGTGGGACGGGTACGGTAGTGGAGGAGCTTGCAGTGATGCAGTTCCTCTTTTTTCATTGAGTAAGGGCAGGATAACGCAGCAATATCACGAATTGTAAAAATATCAATTAAATTAATTGAGAAGGACTACGATATCATTACAGGCGATATCGGTTTAATATGGAAACTTGATGCTGAAGATCAGTTCTGGTTAAAATGCTGAAGGGGGAGGATTATGGAAATAAAATTCTTAATAACACTTACAAGCGATGAATTAGAAGCAGGTTTCCTGGAATTAGAGGAAATTGGATCTGTTGTAGGTTATATTGAATTAATATTTGGAGAATTTGTATATGGTTTTATTCCGGAGGTTCCAATCCCCCCTAATATGCAAGGTTTATTCAATCTTTCAATATGGTTTGAACAATTGACAGAAGCTTGTTTGATTTTAAATAATTCAAATTATGTGATTATAAACGATATAAACTCATATAACTCTTGGATTGAAATAAAAAAAGAAGCAGATAAACTTTATATTAGTGACTTAAAATCTACAAACAAGACGAATAAAGGGATGTTAGAACTACTTCCACTAGAGAGTTATAGAGAGGGTAAATGGAGGAATGAAATAGTAGATATAACCGATTTTGTTGGTAAAGTAAAAAATAGTGCAGAGAAATTCACAGAAGAACTATTGCGATTAAACAAGTATTACAATAACTTGAGATGGTTTCAAAGAATACAAGAAAACATTAAACAAATTAACAATTACAAGTAAATTGGATAATTAGGCGAATAATTCATATAACACACAAGCAGCGATCTGGTAGGGATGTTATCGCGTCCCTTGGGCATTAAGCTAACGGGTACGCTAGTTGAATAATCCAAATGCCAGCATAGATTAAACCCTCCCAATTCTAGTAAAGCTAGAATTAAAATAGTAATGGGAGGGTTTTGCTATGAAATTAAACGATTTATGGTTGCTGTATGAGGCTGATAAACGTATTTTGGGATTCAGTCCGTTCACGTTAAAGGCTTACTCTCTGCAACTAAAGATGCTGATCGACGAACTCGGTGATCTTGAAATCGAAGAAGTCTCATTAAATTTGCTAAAAGAGTACTTGGCCAAACAATCAGAGCGTTTAAAGCCAAGCAGCTTAGGGCATCGAATTCGATTTGTGCGTTCTTTGTTTCGTTTTGCATTTGAAGAAGGACATATCTTAAGGAATCCTTCCCTCAAACTAAGAGAACCAAAGATGGATAAACGCATCCCAAAATTTCTAATCGAGGAGGATGTTATACATCTTAAGATAACCTGTACATCTCCTCGTGAGCATGCTCTTCTAGAGTTTCTTTATTGTACAGGCTGCCGAGTTGGTGAAGTTCAGAAAATCAACATTGATGATATCAACTGGGAACATTGTTCTGCGATTGTTAATGGTAAGGGTTCTAAACAAAGAGAAGTCTATTTCACGACCGAATGCAAGGTATGGTTGAAAAGATATCTAGAGAGTCGTGAGGATTCGTGTAAAGCATTGTTTGTCACCGAAAACCATCCTACACGGAGAATGTCCATTCCAACGATTCGTTGGTCATTAAAAATGTTAGCAATTCGAGGAAAAGTTGTTGCTAATGTATACCCGCACCGGTTTCGCCATACCTATGCCTGTCAACTGTTAGATAACGGTGCACCATTGGAGTTTATCCAAGGGATGCTTGGGCACGAGAAAGCATCAACTACTCAGATATATGCTCAGCTACGGGGAGAGCGTCGTAGAGAATTGTATCGACGATTTTTTTAGGAGCCGTGCTTCTCCGCTAATGGCAGCATAGTGGAAATAACATTGTAAAAAAACAGAACTTTTGAGAAGATAAGTGTATCCGATAACGAGGAATTCAAGCTCTAGAAGGCGTAATCAACGGGAGGTCTTATTACATTGAAATTGAAATATTCCCTCTTTGGTGTGGTTGCTTCCTTAGGATGCATAATTCTATGTGTCATTTTATTGTTCTGGAATCCGTATTCAAGGACGCCAACGGGTCACGATACGGTTCTAATCATTTTTATAATGTTGATTTTTCCAGCATGTATAGGCATCTTATCCTCGTTTTTGAGAAATCGAATATTAATGTATATTGTATTTGCCTGGTCGTTACCTTATGGACTTTATTTATCTTTTGCGTCAATACCAAGTATTTGGAATCTTTTTAGTGTAGTCCTTATTTTATACCTCGTTTCCGCCATACGGATGGAAAGCTAATGTCGTTAAGACCGACCTTAGTTAAGCGAATGGATAAAAGAGAAAACACAATGAAGAGCAGAGGTATTTGAAGTAACGGGCAGGATACCACAACTTTCGATTCTAACTGCAAACACAATGAATGGGGAGCCTTCGTATAATGATAAAGAACTGTATGTATATGGTTCCAGTTGTTGCTGTCATTCTTTTATCCGCATGTACTGGGAATCCACAAGATATTCAAACTGCCCCACAAACAACCGTATCTCAAAAAACCAGCGAGTCAGCGTCAACCGATGAATATCCAATACTGGGATCTACTCTAGACGGTTGGACGAAGAAATATGGACAGCCTCAGGGTGAAAATCTAGTCAGATTCGAACAAGATTATATCTTGGTTAAATTTTTTGATAAGCCAGAAGCGTATGATATTTTCTTGCAGTTTGTATATTTAGATCAAAAACGTAGAACTTCCATCGAAGCGGATTCCGTTGTGAAACAATTCTTGCCAAAAGATTCGATAATCAAAGAGAAAGGAAAGAAAGAGTCTGTTGATGAAACAGGCCGATACTTTATACAAATTGATATTTACGATTCGCCTAGTTTAAAAGCGGTATTTGGTGATGGCCATGTTGAAGTTCGGAAAACGGTATGGACCGATTCTGATCCTAAGCCTGGAATCTCAGATATTCAACTAACTTACTTAACCAATGAAGATATTGAATTGATGGAAGAAATGTCAAACGAATCAGATAACGTCGATCAAAATGAATCAAATCTAGAAAACGAGGAACTAAATGAACTTATGGATTCTCTGTTACAGGCAAACAGGGAACAACTTATGCATCATAGAGATAATCTCGATACGATATATCGGGCAATAGTTGATAAATACAATAAACTAAAAGCGAATTATAATACATCAGAATGGTCAACATTCGTTAAACACACTCAGGATGACATTAACAAGCATCGGGACGAATTTATTAAAGTATTTGTTGATGTCAGACTTATTCCAAGTGAACACATCAAATTCGCCTTGCCCATAGCTGAATTATTTGCAAAACTTAAGCAAGATTTGATTATTGAAATGGGAAAAGACTTGGACGGGAAAACGAACGAATTGCCACAAATCACGAAAGAAATCGAGAACCTGTTTCATACATTAATGGATGATGGACTGTAGTACAAAGATGAGTTGTTAATCTAATGGATACGTTAGGTCAACTTGGAAAGGGCTGCCATAATGGTAGCATTTTCGTCTAACTGGCAATGATAACGGAGTAAATCGTGATACAATATGTAATTGCTCAAAGTGAGGTATCTAAACAATGGGACTGGTGAATAAAATTGAAGTCGTACCGATGAAGAGTGAGTACTGTAAAGTTGAACATCACACTATCGTCATTGATGGAACTCCTCTGGATTTATTGCTTCACAATTATTATCCTTCAAATAACCTTCTGGGCATGATCCCAACTATTATTGATTGGGTCTACGACCCGAAAGAGAAAGAATGTATTAAAGGAAGGTACAATTCAATAAGCAAAGAGGTTGTTTTGCCAGTACTAATGTGCCCAGATGATTGCGATTTGTTGTGTACAGTAATTGTTGCAAATGTAGTTAAAGCAGATGGGTATATAATCTGGAAGAAAGTCGGAATTGATATGAGTACAAGGGAAGATATGCTTCTTGGATGCGAAAGGATTGGTTCGAAAGTTGATTGGCTTGATAGGATCTCTCCAATGACTTTTGAGGAAGCACAATATAGTTCTCATCTCAGCAAAATTTATGATTGAGCTCCCTCAGAGAATAAGGTTTTTCTCACGAATGCTCGCTCATTCGCAGAATTTCACATGTATGTTTAAATAGGAGTTTAAAGGATTACATGAGA
>NZ_QPJD01000040.1 GCF_003337375.1 Paenibacillus prosopidis | reverse complement strand
ACATACTGCTCGAACGTGGCTAGCATGGTGCCGTTGGCGGATTTGGAGTGCTGCAGTCGAAGCGCTCTGCCGTAAAGCGCGCCGGGTCCCGGATCGCCAGACGGCGTGGTGTACATTACGGATGGTCCAAATTCTGCAAAGACAGGATCGGCATCAGTAAAATAGGCTCTTAAAGCTGCTGCGCAGCTAATGGCTGCTATGCACGCCAACAAAACAAACATTAATTTTCTGCTCCTCTTGCTTGAAGCAAATCGTGAAAATGTCATAACGAATTCTCCTCTTATAACTTACAAGATATATAGCTCACTCAATCCCCGAGTAGAGAACCTACAATCGCCAGGCACCACCTCTTTCACAATTCTATCGATTCTAGTAATAAAATATTGTGAATGTCCGTCTATATTTCTCCATTCTAACGCAAATATATAAAGAGTAAATAACAGGATCTTGCGAATGTAATCGAAATATTGCGAAACTGAAAATCTGCCGTATGAATCGTGAAAATGCTTCTCCTTGCAGCTCAGCGATAAAATATTGCGAGCAGCCCTTCATGATCTTTCATTCTATCGCTAAAAACTGTAAAGTAAGTTATGGAATCTTGTGAAACCTATTAATATGTTGCAAATAAAGAAACCTATAGTAAATCGAGGTGAGGCATCGTGTTTTGGCAGCTTTTTTATCTGCCGCAGCCCAGCAATTTGCATTATGTCTGCTATCCAGAATCATGCGGCCGGTTTTATCTTGATCCCGAGCACCGCGTGCGGAGACTGGCCGGTTTGTGTAAGGAATACAACCTGCATATCGTTCTATCGGGCAAAGGATATGTGATAGCTGGGGGCGAGCGGCATGAATTGTTGCCTGGCTCGGGTTTTCTGTACGGACCGGGCGAGAGCCACGATTATGAGTCGGATCCGAACGATCCTTGGGATGTATGCTTTGTCCACTTTGCCGGGAATGGGATCGAGCCTTTGTTGGAAGGCAAAGGTCGGGGTGAGGTTTGGCTGTTTACACTTGCGCAGCAGCGAAGTCGCGTCGAACAGGCGCTGGAAAAGTTAAGAAGGTTGTCTGAGGCATTTGAGAGTACGAACGAGCCGGCCGTATCAGCGGCTCTGTACGAGGCGCTTTCCGCACTCATGAATGATGCCGGACATCATCGCCGGACGGCGGGAAACGGCACCCGCGAGAAGATGTTTGAAGTCGCCGACTATATCCGGGCCAACTGTACCAGGAAGTTGAATTTGAAGTCGATTGCCGACAAAGCAGGCTACAGTCCGTATCATTTTACCCGTATTTTTCAAGAGGCCGTAGGAAAGTCACCAACGCATTACTTGACGGAATGCCGCATCTTGCTGGCCAAGAACTTGCTGGTAATTACTCCGCTCGCCATTAAACAGATCGCTTATGAGACGGGATTTAGCCAAAGCAGCTATTTTATCAGCATATTTCATCGGATGACCGGAATGACCCCCCAGCAGTTCCGTAATTTGTATGGATAACAAATCCATTGCTACTCGGAGTAGTAACAGCGTAGCTGACACAACCCGCAAACGTCTCTAGTTTGCGGGTGGTTCATGTTTGCTGGTACGGAGTCCCAATATCAAACCTATAGCCAAAATGTTCAATTTAACTATACAATTTATTCAAAACGTAAAATAAATCTCTTTTCCCGGCCTAAAAAACAGCAAAAATATAGCTCCGGCAGCCATTTTTCGACTGCCGGAGCACATTCTTTCACTTTGTGCATTTTGTTAATTTCAATCTTTAAAAGGTGTTTCCTAACTGTAATAGCTGTATTTCACCTACACACAAATCAGGTACCGAGGAAGCTTTCCACTGCTCCTGGTATCCCCTAATAATATCCAGAAACTCACCGCAAGATTCCTCTCGATCAAACGAATAGGTACACCGACATAGATGCTGATTGCCTACATTTTTTTAGATAACTCTCAGAAATTGAATAAAACCGATCGATTACCTTTTGCTCTCCATGGGTGAATTGAAACATCCTTAATATTGCTTTATCTTCAAAATGCAGCGAAATCGACCAATTCTTGAACATTTTTTCGTGTTATCGCTCGCATTAATTGCCAGCTGGTCATTGATGTATACTTTAATGTCGCTCCCGGCAGCGACGACTTTCATATGGTACGATTTCCCGGGCTTTATTGGCGTACGATATGCGGAAATCGTTTCATTATTGGATGAATTATACAACCTGACGACATCTGAAACGGCATCCAGACTTGCCACGTAGCCTTTCGACCCGTCCCCGTTCGAACGAAAGACCAGCCCACCCGTACCGATTGCGGACACGGACGGCCTGATATCCGCTTCATAGGTAAAGTCTTGTTCCGACTTTGCCGTCATCGCAAAGGATTCTTTCTCCCCGCGTCCCTGCTTGCCGTCCCTCGTATCCACCCATAATCCGCTTACCGCCTGCCAATTCGTCAGGTTCCCATGGAAGGGATTGTTTTTCCAAATCTTATTCAGCTCATATATTTGAAGGGACACTAACTTGACATTGCCGTTCGAAGCATACAGTTCTACCCCTGTGTCCGAAGGATCGGGGAAGATCTGGTCGGTGATGACCTTCTCTCCGTCATTGCCGAACACTTCTACGGAAGACCTGTCAACAAAGATATGCATCTTCACTTTATTGTTTCGCACCGTAAGGGGGGCTTCGTGGCGCCTTGCGAACCCGTCGTTAAAATCGGATGTTCCCGATTGGCTGCGATCGACAAATAGCGATGCATTATGTCTGTTGTACCCGACTATTGTCCGGTTTCGTTCTCCCTTGCGAACTTGAATGCCGAATTCATCGGCTGTGGTATTCGGGTCCACCTGAAACTCCGCCACAATTTCAAGCGTATCCCCGTGCACATCGGAAATCGCACGGTCATTAGACTGTACCGCTTGATCGGACAGGCTCTTGATCGGATGGCGAAGCTGTTCCAATTGGGTTACGGGCGTTTGGATCAAGCGGATCCCTTCAGGCAGCGTTTTTAATCCCATTTTCCTCACCAGTGAAAAAGCGCTTCTCCAAGTCGAGGTCGGGGTGTCATTGGCGTACTGCCAGTTGCTCATCCACCCCAGCCAGAGCCGGCTGTCTTTGCCGTTCGGATCATCGCTCCATGTGATGCCTGCATAAAAATCGGCACCGTAGTCGGCCCATAACGTCGTATCGGCGGGATTGTTGTTGGTAAACGCCTTTCCGTCGAAATCGCCGATGAAATACTGCATGCCTGAACCGCCGGCAACGGCGCCATTGTTGATGCTGACGGTCAATACCCACTTTTTGTTGTTCGGATTCTCGTCAACCGGCAGTGCAAATAAATCGGGACATTCCCAGATACCCTCGGGCGCACCGTTTGGTTTTCCGAATTCACTGGCATAGATCCATTCTTTCAGATCGGACGAGGTATAGATCATCGCTTTCTCTCCGGCCGCCAGAATCATCACCCATTGATGGGTTTCTTCATGCCAGAAAACCTTCGGATCCCGCCAGTCGGCGTTCGGCGGATTCGGCATGACCGGATTTCCCTCATACTTTTTCCACGTTCTTCCTTTATCCGTACTGTAGGCAAGGCTTTGTACCTGCTTGTCTTTTGCTTGCGTAAAGACGGCGACAAGAGGAGGGTGCTTCGGATCGGTCCCAAAACCGGTGGTATTGTTCCAATCGACAACCGCGCTGCCGGAGAAGACGAAGCCGTGTTCATCCGGCTCTAAAGCAACAGGAAGATGCTCCCAATGAACCAGATCCTTGCTGACCGCATGCCCCCAGTGCATTGGACCCCATTTCGTGCCGAACGGATGGTACTGATAAAAGAGGTGGTACTCTCCCTCGTAATATACCATGCCGTTGGGATCGTTCATCCAGTTCGCTTCCGGCGTGAAATGATATTGCGGTCGATAGGGTTCGTTATAATAAGACGTCGGACTTTTTACTTCAGGCTGATTCCGCTCGGGTAAAACCACCGCGAGAAATGAGACGACAATGATGAACAATACAGTGAATATAGACAGTACAGTGCGTAATTTGATAGTTTTGGACACAATTTGTACCCCTTTCATTGGAAGTATGGAAAAGTGGCCGCTGCGCGAGAGAAGCTCTTCGAATGAATTTCCGCTGGCAGGCAACAAAAAAAGACCTGCAACGTATAAGGGGATCACCGCGAACGGTATCACGCCCTTACACATTGAGGTCTTGCCTGCTTAACAGTAACAACCCTGCAATTTTGTTTCTACACATTGTAATGTGTTCCAAAAAAATTATCAATGGTAAATATGACCTGCCGGGGTACATCACGACGATGCCAAGCAAATCGTATCCCGTTAGATTAATACCAGCTTTATAGAAGCCTCCTTATATTTACCATTTTATTATAATGTTCTGACTTCTCTTTGTTCAGGAGTCAAATTATATAACTGCACGCCTTCTTTGTCATAAACCAGTAATCGCGTTTTCGTTGTCTGTGATTGATCATCATCGGAAATGCGGACTGAACGTGCGACATGGTAAACTCCTTCAGTTAAGGTGGCGTTCTGTTCGTAACCATCCTGCCAAGTTACCTTTATGGTTGTGATTCTTGGATCATTAACCTGGCCGATATAGTAATAATGCCGGTAATGCCCAAAAGTCGACATCCCTCCTCTGAAATCTATCAGTACTTTGGGATCAATGGGCATGCCATAACCGCCACCTCGACTTTGCCATAAGATACCGAACGGACGGGAGATGAAGAAGTGATGAATCATGGCATGATTTCGATCCACCAATAATACCATACGAATACCTTGCCCCGAGTCTACGATCGACGTAATAGAAGCTTTGGGAATCTCCATACTTGATAGAGCCTGATGAGAGACGCTTTCCAGGCTCCATGGATTAGCTCCGTAATGTGCTCTAAGCAGATATAGGAGTACTAGGAAAATGACACACCAACGCAGGATATGACCTGTAACGATGTGTTTTTTAGATAGCGTGGTAATTTTCATGATGGGTCACCTCCCTGAAGTGCGATGTTAAAAGAAAACGACTCACTATAGGCTTCGTTATGAACGGTAATCGATTTAATTCCTGGAGGCACCTCTTTAAAATGAAAATACCCTCTCGATCGAAACGCATTCGTTGTATTCCCGCCACCTAAGGATTCAAATGTGGCGCCCGAATCGGTCGTAACTAGAATTTTATTGGGAAGTTTTCCGTATGGCCCCAATTGTTTTCCAGTCATATATACAATTATTTCTTTTTGGTTATAAACAACACCATCAAGACGTACAGACTTATCAAAGTAGGTCTGGAAATGCATATCAGCATCGAAATAGACACCTTCGCTTTTGGCCTGCCGGATATCTTTATCAATGTTGAACATGTCCGAGAAGGGCAGGGAGATCAGAACGGCAAAGCCTATAAACAAAATTAGCAGGGTCCACTCGGAGAACCTTAAAAGTGTAATGGCCTTCTTTCTCAAAATCGTTCACCACCTTGTAATTGTTCTGAGGAGTAAAACTTTAAATATATTAATTCCAATATAGTATCCGGCTCTAACCACAATACAACTCTCCATCTAATTGAAACCGGAAAAATCACTACAACAATCTGATTGTCGATCGATTCAGGTGGCCTTTTATTTAGACTATCGTTAGCAGCTGCATCCTGGACACGAAATTAGAGTCCTGGACTGCCGCTGTCTGATTTGAATGCTATCGTACCCGTTATCAATGAAATTGGTGAACAATACCTACGGAATTTCTTCGATTTTAGTAGCAATCACTTGTGGTATACCTGTTAATCCAACGAATGCATCTGATACCCAAGCTTTAATTCTTTGTCCTTTTTCTAATGCTCCAAAATCTAAGGATTGTTCTCGAGTGAGCCAAACTTTGTCCGATTCACCTATTCTTGACTTATTCTTTTCAATCAACATGATAATGTTATCTTCATCAACTTCTTCAATAATCCCTTTTAGGTATGACTGCTCCTGTTCTTGACCACATCCTATGGTAACACTTAAAACGGAAACGAGTACAAATAACATAATTTTTTTCATTGTAACCTCCTTGTTTTGTTAGCGTGGAAAAGGCAGCCGATCGTTCTGGCAGGCTGCCATCGTGTCTTGATTCCCAAGCATAAAACTTCTTTTATGAGTTCATCTAAATACCCAGAATCAATTCAATCCATAGCCAGTAAAACAAAAATGGAATTGTGCAAGCCAAAAGCACTAACAATACAACGACCTTGCTCTTTATACGTTTCATCATAACCTCCAATTGGCGCTTGTCCGAACATCTAGTAATACGAACATTCTCAAGCGTTTGCGCAGCCATCACTTCTTAAAATTAACGACAGAATGAGCACGCGGAAGTTCGTGGCTTGCGCTACGTGGACTTCCTTTGCCATATCGATACCTATAACAAGATGGGATGTGGTAATTCGATCAATCCGTTGATTTTGTCCGTCTGATTGCTTAAACTTCATAATAAGAGCGCCTCCTTGATGGTGTTGGGTTTCAAACCCGTGGACAAACCCATCATACCGAGACGCTCCTTTTTTGACAAAGCCCATTTCTTAGGCTATACAGGAATGTTTAGGTTAATATGATCATCGTTTCTGAACCATGTTTTTCCATTCCTCGTTCAATCCTGCAAAAGCAGCCCAAATCTCTTCCCAGTCATTTGTTTCATGTGGATATAAACCATCTACTTTTGAAACAATGTAGCTCAATTCGGAAATATGCGTTTGATCTTCAGTTGTTAACGGACCAGACTTATTAAGTATATTTGCTGCCTCAATCCACCAATCAGAATATTGAAAATAGATTTCATTCATATTCTGTCTAGACTCAAAAGAAACCAGGGAGCGGAAGTCGCCCAATGTAGAGTTTGCATTGTTTAGACTCTCATTTGTGTAAGACAGCCAGACAAGGAAGGAATTTCTTGTGCGCATGTCATCCCACTCATTTTTCTTATTAATCGAATTAATAGACTGTTGAGTGTTATGTGAAAAATAGGCAGCGCGAAGTGCAGTCTGAGCTAAACTGATAACTCTGCCAAACTGCAAAACCAACAACGGTGACTAGAACCAACAAGATTAATCTATTATGCTTTATCACTTTAGCTAGTTCATCCTTTTGAAGTTTATTCATGTTGTGTTATGTTAGACGCGAGAATTAGTCCAATGTTCCGAACTGTTGCTATCCATTTTTTGAATATATTTCAGTTATGCTTCCCTTCAATGAAAAAAGCAGACTGCGGCTGCAATCTGCTCCATTCCACTATCGTATCCGTTAACATTCCTGTAGGTGTTAGTAGATTCGATTTGCAGAAAAACGAACGCCCCGCTAGGATGAGTATGTACTGGGTTGCTGCCCTCAGAACT
>NZ_QPJD01000039.1 GCF_003337375.1 Paenibacillus prosopidis | reverse complement strand
ACATACTGCTCGAACGTGGCTAGCATGGTGCCGTTGGCGGATTTGGAGTGCTGCAGTCGAAGCGCTCTGCCGTAAAGCGCGCCGGGTCCCGGATCACCTGACGGCGTAGTGTACATTACGGAGGGTCCAAACTCTGCAAAGACAGGATCGTCATCAGAGAAGTAGAACCTGATGGCTATAACGCCAACGCAGATTAACGCTGCAGCGCATGTCATCAATACAACTTTTAGTTTCATTTCTCTCCCCCTATATTGATATCGCTTACAGGACTTATTCTAACCGCTTTATAATATAGGTCACATGATATAAATTGTGATTTAATGATATTTTTTGTCATGCTTACGCCACTCTTTAGAAGCGCCTAAAATTCTCCATTATAATTGAAGACGGCAGCTCATCGTAACACGTCATTAAAAAGAATGCTGTGCAGTTGACACAGCATTCTTCAGCAAAATTTACATTTTGTTCATCCTATTTCATACCAAATTTCTGTCTTGCAGCTGTCCATTTCTTATTCAGGTCTTCAAAAATGGGACGAAAATCTTTTCCAGCCAACATTAGTGCGCCAACCACTGTAGGATCCCATTTGGTTTCTTTTTGCAATTTTACAAAATTCACTTCCCCAGCTTTCGGAAAGAACGGCTGCGCATTATATTGCTTGCTTGCATCTGTAAAGATATTTTGCGGATCAATTCCTTTGATGGTCGAGCTCATGGCTCTTTCTTCAAGATAGGGCTTGTAAACTTCAGGGCTAAAATACCATTCAATCACTTTCTTTGCGACATCAATATGCTTGCTATCCTTGGAAATACAGAAAGGAAGATCAATATTATACACTTGTCTGTTCATTTCATTCGGGTCAATCACTACCGGTAACGGGAATAGACCCAGGTCTTTTATATCCCCGCCCATCGTCAGGAAATCCGTATAATAGTACTGGCCGATAGCCATCATACCCGCCTTTTTATTAGAAAACATCCGTTCCGCTTCAGGATATCCGATACCTAGCGGCGACTTTCCAACAGCACCCGATTTATAAAGCTGTTCTACCATTTCAAAAGCCTTATAATAGTGGCCGTCTGGACTAAATGGCGTATCCATCATGGCTGCTTCGTTATCCGTATTGGGATCGTTAAAAGAAACAGTTCCTAAATAGGCTACAAACGGATATTGCGTCCAAGTATCTTTTCCTCCGAGCGCCAACCCCTGATACTTCCCGCTATCTTCAATAGCTTTAGCAGTACTTACGAACTGATCCCAGGTTTTTGGTATCGTTAAACCCAATTCGGAAAAGATGGATTTACTATAGAAAACCCATTCCCCAAATCCCTTCATTGGCAAACCGTAATATTTCCCATCTCCCGCTTTGAGCTCATTAAACGAGTCAACAGCCTTATTCATTTGCACCAGAGGATCACTCTTATCCCATATATATAACGAGTCCTTCAGGTCAATCACTTTATATGGCTTAACATAGAATAAATCCGGCATTTCATTGGCTGACTGCCTTACCATTAATGATTTGTACAACGATTCTATATCTTTAAAGGATTGGAGATCCAGAGTCACATTGGGCAACAGTTTTTTAAAAGAATCCGATTGAGACGTCTTTTTCCAATAATCCAAATCCTCTGCCAAAATGGCAACACTTAAGGTTATTTTCTCATTTGAATTGCTGCTTATAAATGAGTTTGTACTATTGCTGCCGCTTCCACATCCCGTTAAAACAATCATGATTGATAGAATTCCCGCTAAGACGAGGTCTATCCCCTTTTTTGTTACTAATCTCGCCATTTAGATACCCTCCATGCTGCGTTAGATAGCGCTTTCAATAACGCCTCGTCCTTATTGTACCCTGATAATAATTAGAATTATATGATCTTATAACATTTTTAATCTATCATTACCTTGTATATTAATTTATGAGTATGATAACATTTTGATACTTAATAGCAACGGAGGGACAACAGGATGGTACGTCTTATGAAAAAATGGGTTATTGTTAGGTTCGTTACCATTTTTCTTATATTTATCCCAATTCCATTAATACTTTCCGGCGTCTATATTTATAGAAATGAAGTCAATATGTTAATTACGAATAATACTAATAAAAATCTGCAGTTAACTGAACAAATCGCCAAAAAAATCGATGACAATATTTTGAGGCATATCCTTACAGCTTCCAGCATCACGAATGAAAATAGTACTTATAATGGACCGCAAAGCATTATCGATCGAGTGAATATACTCCGAACATTGACTAATGAGGCGGATCGATTAGCTCTTCGCCAGCAAATTGACAGTGATTTAAACTATTTATTCAACTACACCATAGATCTCACCGGAATTACTTTTGTTTATAAAGATAATCAATACTATTCCTTCAATAATCGCTATGCATTTGAACCTTCCCCTATAAAATTATCATCATGGTATCAAGAAATGGTACGTAATAACGAACATCTTCGTGTTCTTGGCAAGGTCAATGATTCGCTTTTTTCAAATGTTCATAGTGACGAGCAATCACTTGCCATTGCCACATTAGTCAATAATCCTAATCATCAATATACAGAAGACAACGAGGTAGAGCTTATATTTATTACGTTTAAAGACACCGCTTTTGAAAAAGAGTTTTTTGGCCTTCAGCTCAGTCAAGTCGGCAGACTGGATATCCTTTCGGAGTCTGGGGATATTGTTTACTCCAAAGACGATCAAGTTGAACCTATCAAGAAAAGTATGCATTTTTTCACAAATAACTACGGGTGGCAAATCTACAAATCAAATAAAGATCAGTTATTGATGACGTATTATACAGTTCCATCCACCAGATGGAAAGTGATCAACACAACTTCATTAAACGAGCTTACCCAAAATATTAATCAGGTCATTTCAGTCGTTGTTACTGCTTTTAGTTTTATCTTGCTGGTATTCATGATTGTATTTTTCACCTCGATATACCGTACGCTGCTTCGCCCAATCCATAAATTAATTCATCATATGTCCAGCTTGGAAGAGAATAACTTCAAAGGACGGTTACAACTTTCCGGCTATGATGAAGTTGCGAAGCTATATAAGAAATTTAACAAAATGGTGGAACACATTAATCTTTTAATTCTAAGGATAGATCGTGAAAAAGATGAAAAGCTGCAGTTGGAACTTCAGGCCCTTCAATATCAGGTGAACCCGCATTTTTTGCTAAACACTCTTAATTCGATATCGATGATGGCTGATATTTACGGTGCACAGCATATCAAAAAAATGACAACTTCCTTATCAACTCTGCTTGTTAATACCCTTTCCAAAGGTGGAATGCATACACCCTTAGAAGAAGAGTTTAACACCCTGAGCAGTTATGCTGATATAATGAAATTAAGATATGGCGATCGATTTGAAGTCATACTCGTAATAGAACCTTCAGCTCAAGAACTTTATATTCTCAGACTTCTTCTACAACCATTAGTAGAAAACTCCATTCTTCATGGAATGGGTGATATCTATAAAAAGTTAAATATCCATGTAAATGCAAAGAGGAATGGCCCTAATCTCGAGCTATCCGTAAATGACGATGGTGTAGGTATGACAAAAAGTCAAATAGAAACACTTCTTAAACATCACAATGAAAAAAATTCAGGTTTCAATCACATTGGTATTCACAATGTAAATAAAAGAATAAAACTCAACTTTGGCGAAGAATATGGCTTGGAAATTTATAGCGATGAAGAATCAGGAACACAAATGAAACTAATCCTTCCGGCAATTACTCGAGATATGATTACATCGGCAGAAGGTGATATCCATGTATAGAATTTTACTTGTTGATGATGAACCCCTTATTAGGCTTGCCATTAAATCTCTTGGGTATTGGGAATTACATGGATTTGAAATCGCTTGCGAAGCATATCATGGAGCTGATGCACTTGAAAAATTTCAAAATGACGAAAATGGAATTGATCTGATTCTTACTGATATTACTATGCCTAAAATGAACGGACTCGAGCTCATTCGAGAGATTAGATGTCAAAATACAATCATTCCAATCATCGTATTGAGTTCGTTCAATGATTTTAAATTTGTAAGGGAAGCCTTCCAACTTGGGATTCAGGATTATGTATTAAAATCCGAAATGGATTTCAAAACACTTCTCTCCTTATTCAAAAAAGCTAATCATCATGGTGATTCAAACAAAAAACATCATCAAATCACCCAAAAGTCAATCCAATATTATAAACAAAATTTTCTTGAGAATAACGTAATTAGAAATATTCAATCAGATTTTGAAAGTCAATTAGAAAATTTAAATATGAATATCCCAAAAGTTAATATAACGGTTGCGGCTTTAACTATAGACAATTATAAAACATTAGAAAACAACTTGGATGCGCTTACTTTTGCTAATATCATCGAATCCGTTTATCAATTACTTTTGCAAAAAACAGAGGAATTCAACCTGGGTGAAGTTGTTCGAATAGAAAAGTCAAAATATGCTTTTATAAGCGGGTTTGTAAATGAAAATAGTACAGCAAGCGTTTTACAAAAAGTTGGAAGTTTCTTGAGCAACGTTAAATATGCTTGCGGCATGTTATTAAATGTTTCTCTCACGATAGGAATTAGCGATGTCGATAATGGATATGACAAGATCCCTATGCTATATAGACAAGCAGTTGCGGCAAATAATCTTAAAATTGTTAACGGAAAGGGTAACATTTACTTTCAACAAAATCTGATAAAGGCTATGCCTTTGGAAAATTATAACGAGACCACGTTATTACATCATGAAAGAGATTTAATGGATGCCATGATGAATTTGGATGTAAATAGGATCCAGGATTCTTTAACTTCGATTTTTATGGTTTTGAAATCTCAGTCCGATATGAAAAAAGTCCTCAATACGTACCTCTCTATTTTTTTGAAGACGGTCGGCTTTTTACAAAGAAATGAGATATCTGTCGATGACAATGATATATCTATCATTGAAGTAATGGACCAATTCGAGACAATTGAAGAAATTCATAATTATATCAAATTGAAATTATTAGACATTTACAAACAAATCCAAGAAAGCCTCACACATTCAACTTCAAAAATAAATATTGTAAAAGAATACGTAAGAAGCAATTATTATCGAGATATTAGCTTAAAATCAGTCAGTGAGTATATTCATGTTAGCGACTCCTATTTAAGTCGTCTATTTTCAAGTACTGGGGAAACCTTCATTAGTTATCTAAGAAAAATTCGAATTGAAAAGGCCAAGGAACTACTAAAGAAAGATTCGCTTACCATACAAGAGGTTAGTGAAGCTGTCGGCTACGCAAATCAAGAGCATTTCAGCCGGATTTTCAAAAAATATACTGGTTATAGTCCAAATAGATTTCGTAACGGAGATCTGTCTTAAAGACTCGCTAGAGGTGTGCAGGCGGAAGAACTCCAAATAAAAAATACATTTTGTGTTAGTTTCTCAATCCTTTCCTCATTACTTTTCATGAGAAACTTATATTTATCTTTAAAAAAATATAGTGATTATAGATCTCCAACAATGGCTGCCGTTAAAGTGTAAGCGGTTTGCAGCGACTGGATCCACCGAAGAAGACTCTTAAAACCTTCTTCATCATTTGAGAAAGATAGAGGATTTTTTTTATTTGTCGGAGGACACAAACCATGAAGACTTTAATCGGCTATGGATACATGTTCTTGTCCTAATACGGCTAAGGATATATGTTCTTGTCCACCGACAGCTTCGGAGGACAAGAACAAGTTCGTGTTCTTCAGACCGGAGATTTGCCGCCGGCTTCCTTCAGATTCCACCTCACGGTGGACACCCTTGCCTTAAGCTATGGCTACTACTGCCTTCACCATTCGGGACTTGAACCCTAGAGATAGCGCCCATGCTGGGCGCACTGTAAAAGGAGCTGCCTCGGCAGCTCCTTCATCATTTGTATAGAGTCTCTTCATTGAACTAACCTACCCGTCCCTCAGTTTTAAGGGTTTATCTCACGTAAACTCAGTCATTCGCAGGATTTCTTCACTTTGGAATGAAGTGGTCGGTAGGAAATAAGTTATAGCACCCATGAGGCCCCTGTTTTGGGCATGCGCAAATAAAAGAAACGAACACTTCGGAACATTTCCCCAATTTACTTTCTACTGCACGCATGCTCCACTAGATCCCTGGAAGTTTACCATCCCACGACTCGACGGGTCTTTGCCCTTACATTCCTTCGTTACACTTATCCAAGGTGTGGAGACCGATACCGTTTAGCTGATGGGTCTGTGCCCTTATCGGATACGAACTCGGTCCTCCGTGCTTTCTTTGTTTGAAATCCTACGAATGAGTCAATTTCTAGAAAGCACAATACCGCGGAAGTTCGTGGCTTGTGCTACGTGGACTTCCTTTGCCATATCGATACCTACAACAAGATGGGATGTGGTAATTCGTTCAATCCGTTGATTTTGTCCGACTGATTGCTTAAACTTCATAATAAGAGCGCCTCCTTGATGGTGTTGGGTTTCAAACCCGTGAACAAACCCATC
This sequence comes from Paenibacillus prosopidis, assembly GCF_003337375.1. GTDB lineage: Bacteria > Bacillota > Bacilli > Paenibacillales > Paenibacillaceae > Pristimantibacillus > Pristimantibacillus prosopidis. The sequence goes on along the minus strand of NZ_QPJD01000039.1, from coordinate 959 downwards.
ATACCGAGGCGCTCCTTTTTTGACAAAGCCCATTTCTTAGGCTATACAGGAATGTTTAGCTTAATTCCGAGAACCCTCGGCAGACCAAGGGGGCTTGTCCCCCGCAGCGTGAATACTCTGTTATGTTATGTCACACTCCTCTTCGATAAACCTTATAAAATCTAAGCATTCCATATTCTAGTTACTTCTTCTAATTCTAAGTCCTCGAATTGCATTTTATAGATATCTGGTTTCTTTAATTGATTCAAAAACTCCAAGCCAAAAGCTGGATCAAAATGATTCATCATCAAAGTCATTACAAGACCATGAGTCCCGACTACTATTTTCTTCCCTCTATGCTCTTTTAATATGGGTTTTAGAACTGAGATTGCTCTTTTCTGACAAGCAGCATTAGACTCTCCACCCGACAAGGTATAATTAGGGTCATTAAAACTCTCTCTGATACTAGACATTAACTCTGCATTTTCAATAATATAAGATGCAAAATGACGTTCTCTAAGATCTTCAAATACTTTAATATCTAACTTTAAATGCTCGGCCAATCCCTCAACACTAAGAATTGCTCGAGTATAAGGACTTGATATAATTATGTCTATTCCTTCACCTATAAGTAACTTCGTTACTTTTTCAATATCGATCTTTCCTTTTGGGGTAAGCCCTCTTGTTCTTTCATTTCCTTCATTGTATGGTGATTCTCCATGCCTAACCATATAGATAATTGTCTTCATACAGGTCTCCTTTAGATGCTTTCATTAAATATCACACTGTGACTTCACATAACGTTATATTCATAAAGTTTATAAAATTATCCAACTCAGAAAATATTCGAGAAACAAGTCGAGTAGAATGCAGGCCTACCATTTTGTAGGTTGGGCCTGCAAACCCTCACAGATCCGTACGTGCCCAATTAAGGCATACGGCTCTTCAAATCATCTTACTGAACAAAGGCCTTAGCCTTG
>NZ_QPJD01000038.1 GCF_003337375.1 Paenibacillus prosopidis | reverse complement strand
TCATTCCACTAATCTCCCGTTACTTCAGCGAAAGAAAAGGGATCCACAGACTGCGCAGCAGTTGGCGATCCCTTTTTAAGTAACGTACCCGTTAGCTTAGTTCCTAGCCGTGTCTAACTTGCTCTATTTCTCATCTTTATTTATTGTATATTTCTTCACCTACGGCATTAATAATTGTAATATTTTGCACCGTTGCTTGACTAAGATTGGATATTATTAAGCCCTTTTTGTCAATGATTCCTCTTGACCTAATTGTTCCATCTGAATACTTTACATTAATATACTTGGCTCCTTCATTCATTAGATCATCATGTATAATAATGGCAATGTATGGTGCTCCATTGCCCACAGTTATTAAGTCTTCACCATTTGATCCCCAAGATATCTTATGATCATATAACTTTTCATACTGATCCGAATACAATGTTATTAATGAATGAATTTTTCAGTAATATTAATGCACTGTCCTTTATCAATATGCTATCGAGAGCCTCTAATTTATTTTCTGAAACATATACTATTATCTGTTCGTTCGTTGGTGCAGAATAAATCAAAGTTGGCTCCTTAGAACATCCTGTGATAAAAATTAAAACTAGGAGATATGGAATAAACTTCAGCTTCATATATTTCTCCTCTCTTCGGGTGAGATCAGCTAAGATCAATAAATATTAATGCGTTTCCAAACAACGGAAAGTTGCGTTAATCTGCCCTACTTCAATGAAGGACGGCAGCCGATCGTGTGGCTGGCTGCCGTTGTGTCTTGAGGAGCTATCGTAACCGATAGCTTAATAATCTATGGCTATAACGGTTAGAAAATGGTTTTGACTAAGTCATAAATAAGAAATCCCAAAAATGTTGAAACATTTATTATTATTGACCATCGAATTATTTGTCTTAGGGACCTTGGAGTTTGATTTAGTTGTTTTGGATTTTAAAATCCATTTACAGCATCATAATGCTTTATTACATCATTAAAGCCTTGTCTGTCGGAATAATAAACAGTATTGTTATCTGACTGAGTAGTATGAATAGTTTTATCATCAAAGGGATTGTACTTATTATCCATTTCACACCTCCAGAAAGATATTTGCTGGGTAGTACGCTTCGTGGAGATTGGGTTCAAAAGGAAACTGAACCTGTTCATACCGTTTTCATTATTCAACATTCACAAAAATGATAAAAAACCGCATGGTCTATGGTGTCATAATTGTTGCGTAATGATTCAATAAGAGTTACATATTTTTAAGCAAGCATTCAGCCCCCTTGTCACTCCCTCAAATATAAACGAATCATAAAATCTTAAACATCTGAAATTTTTGGTAAAAATCATCCTACCCTTATACGTAAGAAAGGCCGCCGATCCTCGGCAGCCTTTGCATTTTTGTTGAATGCTATCGTACCCTTTAGCGTAACAACGCAAGAACCACGGGAGTTAGTATCTGCTTCTCGCTGAATCAGTCACGTGATGTAATTGGATATTGAATTCGTTATGACACAATGGATAATTCCATAAATATTTCAGCAATATCATTATCATTGTATTTTGGTATCTCATAAAAGCCAAAACTTCGAAACACTGACATCGCTTTATTAGATTGTTTCTCAGTGTCCAACCTCAGCTTTATTAATCCAGCTTGTCTTGCAACTTCTATTATTTGGCTCATCATGCTTTTGCCGTAACCCTTATCTTGATGTTCAGGTAAGACGAAGAACCTCTTTATTTCACCGATTCTGTTTTCAGAATCAATGCCCTTTAAACCAATAGTCCCAATAACGCTCTGTTCTTCCTTCAATAACCAAAATCCGCCACCGGTCTCAAAATATAGAAGTTCAATACTTCTAATATCTGAATGCGACCCTTCAGGATCAAAGACATATCCTCTGGATACATACATAGTTTTCATAAACTCTTCCAATTGATCCTGGTCCGATCTAATGTATCTCTGCAGCAATAAGCATTCCCCTCTCTCGTGGATAGAACTTCTTTACTCTCGTTCTCCGTAAGTTCAGCGAGGCATTGTTTCTATAGCTCGATCTTCCTCCAAACGCTGTTTTCAAGTATCTCATAAGAATTTCCCGTGCACCGTATCGGTCTGATTAAATCATGTTGGCAACCATCAACGGGATCCTCAATTTGAACCCAGTCTTCTTCCGATGTTTGGAAATACGCTTCGCTAAAACGTTCTGCATCCTCTAAATGTTCAAACCAATAATCATTATGCGACGGCTCATCTTGCTGTGTCTGATAAACAAAGAGATATACTCCATTATCTTCGGTTTCATATATTATGACTTTTTTAATTTCATGGGAAGTGCTGGGTACAGTGAGTGCGTATTTTCTCAACTCCTTTTAATTAAACAATCCTGCCCGTTAACGTAATGGAGGCTGCCGAACGGCAGCCTTGTTCTAGTTGTTTATGGAGCTATCGTATCCGTTAGCTTAACTAAATTCTTCCGTTTGATACTTCTTCTAAAACATATTCAATTTTTTCTATGATTTCATTAATATCTCTCGATAAAAACTTATAAATAGGATTTTGCCAATCTGGGTCAGATGAGTTTATTAGGACAATCTTATACTTTCCTTTGGGATTAAATTCAGGGTACCAGCCTAAATCTACAGTTCTATTATTTTTTATATGATCAAACTGTAAAATATCCTCGTTAAACTCCCACTTATATTCATAATCATCATTTTTAAAAGCATCTGGATTTGCTTCAGTAAATTGGTTGAAATTAACCATCCAACCAGGAGGGATTCTTAATGGAACTAATTTGGACTGCATATGAAACACCTTTCTTATGTATTTAGTTGATGGGATTTTACCAAAAAGGATTTAGTTGAATATAAACCGTTGTTCTATCTTACGATTAGTCCGCCGAGCAGCAGTCAATTTAACTATCGTACCCGTTAGCGTAATAAAACACGGTTTGTCAGTTTACAGATAACTTAAATATCAAAGCCCATTTTGCGTTTTTCAATCGCTCCGGAGTTAAATCAATGGTTTCCCACTCATTCTTATCTGTGGCCTGCATCCCCCATACGGCAACCTCGTCATTTTCTGAGACATCCAAGCTTTTATTTAGTTGGATAGTATTGCTTCCTTTTCTAATATCACGATCGATGTATGTAATACTTGATGCCGTACCGTTTTTATCCGCAAAAGCTGTTGTGATCTCATACAGTGGTTTACTGCCTTCAATTGAAACTGTCTTAATCGATGCAATAAATTCGCCTTCATAGTCCTTTGTCTTATCTTGTGAATCCTGCATTGAGGTGCCAATGGAACTGTATGTCTTCGTTTTCGTTCCGTTTTCCCAAAGTTCAATTTTAGCAGAAATATCATTTTTGTTTCCGCCGTACTTCAATTTCACTGCACCCGACATCGTGCCAAGAAAAGGTTGGAACTTCCGTGCCTCTCCGGCAAATAAATCGATTGGCTCCACGTGCAAAGCAGTTCCTTCAACTTGTTTTGTTATTTCTGTTTCCGGTTGGTTGGATACATCCTTTGAGCATGCACACAGCATTGCAGCAATAATAAGTATCAAACCGATGAGATTTAGCTTCTGCAAAATAATTTACTCCCCTTCTTTTCACATTGTTTAATTTTACCATTAACCAAGCCATAGTTAGAACACAATTTTTTTAGTATACTGCCCGTTAGCTTAACGCGACTGCTGGTTTACATTTTTCAATATCTCTAACCCTCTTCTCTTTCGAAATTGGAAAAATAAAATAACCGTACCTCATACACCGACACGATTATTTTATTCGGTTTAAAAACCTTTCAGCTAATGACTTTGACGTATTATTTATCGTTTTTTTATAGAAGGACCATTTCAACCATCACCCGGAATTCAAAAAACCACAGCAGCCGAAGCTGGTGTGGTTTAATTTTGGCGAATGTATTTCACTCTACTCAGATACTTTGCCGTGAATAACCTTATCTTCATCATCCAAGGATCTTGATCCAGGTATACCTCAGGAGCGAATATGGGCAATTCTAGAGCCGCTACTGTCAATTAATTGACATATCCTAATGTCCATTTTTTGATGAACTAAACGTAATGGAATAATGTTGCCATAAAAATTATGTAGTTATTCTTTGCCAAGGTGGCAAACTTATACGTAAAGTCACACTGCTTGAGACTTTACATAAAAGATTTCCATCCATTGACTTTAAAGGGTTTTTCCCTTTTCTTCACAAGAAATGTGGATTTTTCTCAAGTCATTAAATCGTACGGTAATCATATATTTACTTAGAAAAACTTATGGCAAACACATGATTCATAGACAAATTCGTACAGGTTATACTCTATGGAAAAGTCATGAAAGATTAAGCACCTATTAAAAATAAAAATGACAGTCTTGGACGAGAAAATAGTAGAGTGAAGGGCTGGGCATCCAGCCCCTCCTCATCAAACCGTACGTGAGGTTTTCCCTCATACGGCTTTCCGACGTTCTTCACCTCGAGCATTACAGTGTCCCCAGGAGGAAGCGGTTGTCAAGCCACTCTTAGTCAAGGCATCGCTCACTTCTGGTCCCCATCTCTGAAATTTCCGTTTGTGCTTGTTACGTAGGAAGATAAACAATCTTCTGCGAATGTGCCAATCAATCTTCTGTAGAAAACGGTTGGAGACCGCTGGGTCAATCTTACCGTAGTATCCCCGCCATCCTTGAATGACTGGGTTCAATTCTTTCACCATGTCCTGAAGCGACCATGGAAGACGGCTTCTTGGTGCGGTTATTTCCTTCACCCTTGCCCGCATCTTCTTCATGGCTTTCTTTGATGGGAAGCTGCGTAGGATGTAGGCTAGCCCTCCCTTGCTCCTCCACGGTAATTTACGGTGATGCATTCCCAGAAAATCGAATCCCTCTGTATCATTGTACACGTTCACAAGCTTAGACTTTTGCGTATTCATAGAGAGTTCCAGTTTCCTAAAGACATTCTTTAGTACATTCACTGCTTCCAGTGCATGCTCCCGTTTATGGCAGAGGATCACGAAGTCGTCAGCGTATCGGACGAGTGTTCCAAGATGAGTGAACTGCTTTTCCCACACCGTATCTAGGTAGTTCAGATAGATGTTTGCAAGCAGTGGTGAGATCACTCCGCCTTGGGGGCTCCCGATCTCCGTGTCATAAAACTGATCATCTTTCATGACTCCGGCTGTGAGCCATCCGCGTATCAACTTCAGAATTCGTCGGTCGCTGATGCGTTGAGCAACAAGCAGCATCAGTTTGTCATGGGGAATGTTGTCGAAGTATCCAGGGATATCTACATCCACCACCCAGTAGATCGGGTTATCCTTCGTCGTGCGACGGATCTTCTCAATGGCTTGTTTCGCGCCACGTTTCGGGCGGAATCCGTACGAACAGTCCCGAAAATCCGCTTCGAAGATCGGTTCCGTCACCATCTTGGTCGCCATCTGGACGAGTCGGTCTTGAATTGTGGGAATGCCTAACGGTCTCATCTTTCCATCCGGTTTCGGAATGTCTTTCCTCCGAACCGGGGAGGGACGATACTTACCGTTGACAAGTAGCTCTCTCGTTTCTTGAATGAGCTGTTCCTCCCCATATTCCTGAACGATGTATTGAATCGTTATCCGATCAGTCCCGGCGCTTCCTCCGTTCGCCTTAACTCGTTTCCATGCTTCTCGTAGAATGTCTTCACGATACACTTTGTCGTATAGCGCATGAAACCTTCTCTTGGGGTCAACCTTGGCCGCAAGGTAGAGTGTGTTCTGGAGTTGTTGAACTTTTGCTTTGGTGTAGTTAGCAGGTTTCACTGCATTCACTCGCTCGTACCTCCTTCACACACATGAACGAAGCAGGGGTCCTTTCCTCCGCAAGGTTATGTTGTCCTTGCTTCATTGGTACTACGACCCCCTCCGACTCCCTTCCTGCAACGTTCCATTTCATCTTTCGACTTATAGGATTGTTCTTTACGGCTTGCGCCGTGCAGGGGAGGGTCTCCCTAGTTCCAAGCACAACTGTCTCTACATGCCGATCCCTTTACACCGGAGAGTTCTTCCGCGCTGTTTCCAAGTTCTTGGCGCGTTCCATGGCCTTCGCCCAGGACCTCGGGGCTCGGCACTCTCTTGTCCCATTTTTGGGTGCAGTTGACGGTGCGGCAGGATTCACAGCTTCATGTTACGGCCTGCAGATTCACATCACAGGGCTTCGACCGGAAGATCTCTCTTCCAAGCCGCCTGTTAGCTACGGAGCAGCTTGGCCTTTACTCCGGCCGGACTCTCACCGGCAAGTTGTGCCTAGCTTGGCTAGGCGCGCAAGTCCTAGACTGCCACTATTTTATTGCTATCGTACCCGTTAGTTCAAGCGTTGGGCATGAAAATCACTCACTTTATATCCGCCAAACCCAGCTTTAAAAGTAATTCTAATTATATCCGAGGTTGAATCTTGTTTCGTAACTCTTCCTTTAAATATGAATTCTTGCTGAGGATATTTACCGGATTTCTTAATCGGCAAAATTCGAGCGTTATCGAGGAGATACTCACCATACTCTTTTCTAATTATGCTCAAAATTTTAGGACGAAGCTCAAAAATAAGAACCTCTTCCAAGCACTTACGTTGAATTTCAGCATTGTATTGAGTTGGTGACTCTTCGCTGTAAGCTTTCCATACATTCCATTACTGTAAAGTTGGTTAGCCCTAATGCCCAAATCAATATGATACATCTCCACCACATTGGGAAATCCTCCATCATTTTTTAGCTATTTTACCCATGTGGTTTTTGAACTATCCTAAACCGTAAGTGTAACGAAAAAATAGCGCCTGCTCATCCATCAACTATCGTGTCCGTTAGCCATCCATGCCGCTCAAGCGACACCACAGATTATGGAAGTAATTGCGTTCTTCCATGGGAGCGTAATGAAGGATGAGTTCTAATCATTCCAAAAACCAATATCACCAGTTTCAAACAATATTTTTCCTTCCTTGTTCGTTGCCCGAATAGTAATAGGCATCTTCAATTCGTTTTCGACCAAGGAATACCATATGGAATATTCGTCATTTTTAATAATATGAGCCGTCTTGTCACCCTCACTTATCAAAAGAATCTGAGTTATTTCCGGATTTTTAACAACGCCATAAAGCATATGAATATTTGATTCTTGATTTTCTGATCCCTGCCAGCTTAAACCTTGATCTGTAGACATTGGAGTTTTGTTGATATAATCACTCAATTCATATCCACGAAGTTTTTTCTGTAGTAATACAACGCATAACTCTGAATTATTAGTTATATAAAATGCTATTGTTCGCTCTCTATCTGCATGTATATGTATTAATTCACTGTAGCCCGAATCAGATTCTGAAATTACCTTTCCAATTTGATCATACAGAGGTTTATTTTGTTGCACTAGCCATATAAAAAGAATGATAGAAGTAAAAATAAAGATCAATATAACGACGAGAGGAATAAAAAATTTATTATTCTTCATTTTTCTCTCCTCACAGATAATGGTACTCATGTATATTCGCAGAACGATAGCATATCACCTTTTTTGAGGGACACCTATAATATATTCCTCTACAGTCCATTCATGGATCGGGTTACTTCCCCTTCCTGGTTTTACACACTGGTGAGAAAAAGCGTCGTTTAAGTGGAATCCCCTTTTTTGCAAATGTTCCCCAATTTTCTGTCTAGATGCTTTTAATCCACCATAGTACTTTTCATTAATCTCAAAAATCTGCCTTGAGCCACCGTTGATTATCTCATGAACAATGTACTTGCCTGACTCTTTGTCTCCTTCAATCATGAAGTGAAAATTCGACATAAACATTCCTCCTCAATTTAGCTATAACCATTATAAGGGAGATCACGATCCTATTACGGAAGGTTTCAATTTTTTTGAACTTCTTTAGCCACAAAAAAAGCACTCACTTGAGTGCTTGTTGGACTCTTATCGTACCTTCAGATTGAACCAATTACAGTATTTCAAAAACATCATCTTCCTAAGTTGCTCGTCAACCACCGTTAGTTCCTTTTCTAAAGAGTGCTTAAAA
>NZ_QPJD01000037.1 GCF_003337375.1 Paenibacillus prosopidis | reverse complement strand
TGCGCAGGGAATTCTATCCCTTCAGACTATTCCAAGTCGAAGCTCGATCTCTATAAGAGCACGGATCACGGCAAGACATGGTCGTTCGTCAGCTCAATCGCTTCCGGCGGAAGGCCGAAATCGGAAAACGGTTACACGCCGGTTTGGGAACCGTTCCCGTTGGTGGCGGACAACAAGCTGATCGTTTATTATTCCGACCAACGAGATCCTAAATATGGCCAAAAGATTGTTCATCAAACATCTACTGACGGAATAAACTGGGGCCCCGTCGTAGACGATGTGACTTCCTCGTTGTATATAGACCGTCCGGGAATGCCTGTAGTCGCACAAATGGGTAACGGCAACTACATTATGACTTACGAAGAATGTGGAGTGAAAAATTGTAATGTAGCGTACAAGATTGGACCTGACCCTGAAAATTTCGGATCGGCAACATCAGTTGACTTAACGACGAAGGACGGCTTGAGACCATCTAGTTCTCCCTATGTCGTATGGCTCCCGACAGGGGGTCCGAACGGCACGTTGGCCGTATCCGCTTATGGCGCCGACAGAGTGCTGTTCCTAAATACGCAAAACGGCGAGGAGGGAACTTGGACCGTAATCAAATCCAATACGGAAGGTGGTTACAGTCGCGGGCTTGTACCAATGTCTGACGGGCACTCGTTGTTCGTGATCTCAGGAGGCCCGCTTGGCACCGACAAAACCAATTCGGTTACGTACGGGATCGTCGATTTGAGAGGCGGCAATTCGGATGGGATCGTGACGCCTACAAAATGAATAACGTCAACTCAATCTCCATGATCGGTCATGCCGGTTCTAAAACTATGAGGAGGATTTAGGTGAATAACGAACATTTTCTCTCATTTTGGTAACTCTTTTAAGCGCTTTCTTGGCATTAACGGGATGTGCGGGCCTTCAAAGTAAAACTGAAACATCCGAGGTTGATTCAAAAGCCGAAAAAATTCCTCTGAAAAAGTCACGATCCGGACAACAATTCCTCCGGCTGAGCTAAGCCAGGAGCAAATTAAAGAATTTGAACGGGAATACCCCAATATTAAGATTGAACAAATACCGGCCGATGAATCCAAACAGATGGCGATGATCGCATCTGGTACCGCTCCTGACGTTATTCGAATTAGCGGCGTCCAACAATTTCCAACTTATGTTACAAGAGGCCTTGCTTTAGATCTTGATCCTTATTTCGCTAAAAGCAAGTTAATAAAACAAGATGATCTTCTGCCGATTGCCAACTTTTTTAAATATAACGGTGTTACATCTGGTTCTGGAAACTTCTTCGGATTGCCCAAAGACTGGAGCCCGGACCAAACCCTTTTTATCAATAAAAAGTTGTTTGCTTCGGGCAGGCATTCCAGTTCCGGACCCGAAAATACCGCTCGCCTATTCGGAGCTTTATGACTTGGCTCTGAAGCTTAAGGAGAGCAATGGAGGAAAATCGGTCCTTGCCGGCATGGATGGCGACGATCTGTTCTCGGTTACGAATGTTCAGATGCAGCTGCAGCAAATCGGGAAATCTCTTTGGTCGGACGATCAGAAGAAGGTTCTGATCAATAATAATGACGTCAAGGCGATTCTGGAGCGCATTAAAAAAAATGTTCAATCTAAAGCGCTGGTAAGCCCTGTCAATCCCACTCCTTCCTGGTTAGGTCAACCTTTATCGACGGCCAAATTGCAATCGCCCAGACAGGGTACTGGTTCTCAGGGATGCAGCGATGCGAAGACAATGAGTCATCTGGACGACTACATGATGCTGCCGGCCCCGGTCGTGGATGGCGGAAGCCGTTACAGGCGGTCTCCAATCACTCGAAGCAACCTTGATTATCGGAATAATAACCGTCCCTATGGGATTACTCGTCGGTTTCAGCCTCGCCCTGTTGCTCAATACCAATATTAAGGGTTCCGGCATCTTCCGGACGATTTACTATTTTCCATCCATCATACCTGGAGTAGCTAAGGGTCTTATTGGCGCATTCTATTCAACCAAGACGGAGGAGCCTTTAATAAACTGACCAACTTCTTTGGCCTTGATCCGATCAACTGGCTTGGCATGGAGTGGAGCCGCAGATCGCTCATCATCTATATGACCTGGTCGGCGGGAGGCGGGATTCTGACCTATCTTGCGGCTTTGAAGGGTGTTCCCAAAGAGCTGTATGATTCAGCTTCCATCGACGGCGCAAATTCTTTCAAAAAATTATTCAAAGTCACAACCCCTATGTTAACCCCTGTCATATTTTTTAACTTGGTCAACGGACTTATTGCGGCATGGCAAATTTTCGCCCAGCCAATCTTTCTTGCGGCCTACGCCGGCAGTTTGCTGGCTGTGCCGAATGACATCTACCAACAAATATTCGTCAATCAACGGTTCGAATATGAACTTTCCATGAAAGCAACCGAAGGACAAGAAGAAGGAGGTTGCCGTTCTTGCTTAACATAAATGCGAACAGTAAGAGCGTAACCACGATCTTTTTTCTATGTGCACTTGTCCTTTCCTTCATCTTTCTGGTTCCGCTTTACTTTACATTCGTCAACTCCTTTAATGGCGTTCAATCATCGCCGGTTCTGTCGCTGCCGAAAATATTGCACCCTGAAAATTTTGTGCTGGCGATTACAAAAATTCCGTTCTGGCGAATATTTGAAAAGCTCTTTGATTATCGTCGGTATCTCCGTATTTTTCGGTGTATGGATAAATTTCATTCTCGGGTATGCTTTCTCGAGGCTGCGGGCACCCGGCAAAGATTTGTGGTTTGGTATTCTCATTTCGGTTATGATGGTGCCGGGTTTTGCTACCTCGATTCCGACTTATGTATTGTTCAGCAAACTTCAAATCACCGACTCCTATCTGATCTGGATTTTGAACGGCATAGGCGGCAGCCCCTTCTATACGTTTCTGTTCCGCCAATTTATGCAGACCGTTCCGAAAGAACTGGAGGAGGCCGCGCGAATTGACGGCTGCAGGACGGCAGGCATTATGTTTCGGATTTTTCTGCCACTCACGGTACCCGTAGTCGCTGTTGTTTTTATGTTCGAATTTCTTAACTCATGGGGGGACGTGGTTCAACCTTTCATGTTTCTAAATGAGACTCGTTGGCCGCTCTCGACTGCGCTGCTCGGCGTAAGATATACACTTCCTAGCCGCATCCTTGTTATTCATGATTCCATCGGTAATCGTTTATATCACAGGACAAAAATATATTAAAGATGGCATGATCACTTCCGGATTGAAAGGGTAAATGTAGGAGGGAAAGCGGCTTCGTGGCTGTAAAGAATACGGAAATTTTTGGTATCTCTATCCCAAAGAACAAATCCTTTTTTGACTAAAGTATTGATTGCGATTTTTACCCGACCATCCGTCCGCTGAGCTCGATGACTGATATGCGTGACATCAATTGTAAATGGATCGTTGCGGTATGTGTTCCACAGTATCGTTAAGACTTTGCGAGCTACATCATCAAGCATGGCGCTTCACCAGCTCTACATCGATAATATGGTCCAGATTAAATATTCGTGGTACGTTCACCTCATAACAAAAAGCTTTGACCTTCCCATTCGGTACATCCTGAACTCTTATAAGACGAATGGATATATTGCGTTTTTTGCCCTGATAGAAAATCTGCACTGTTCGATCTATATAATTTTCAATCATGATCACTACCCCTCAATAAGAACATTTGTTCTTATTATACACCGTAATGTATGTGAATGATCAAGAACAGAAATTTTTAACTTTCTGGAAACACTAGATCTATCGAACCAGGATCAGTTTGGATTTTCACACCGCACGCAGCTCCCAGCGTGCGGTGTTTCGCTGCATGTCGGCTGTCGGTCGACCAAAAGACACGACGACAGCCTGTCAGATGATCGGCTGCGGTTTCCATTGAACTAACTGGCAGATTAGTTTGGTTTAACAACGGGGATTATTCCCTTTTTAAAAAATATAAATATTCAATTATAATCAAAGGAAACGAAAGAATTATGGTGATTTGAAAAAATGAAAAATTGGGAAAATGTAGGGCGAGCCTTAACAATTTTTATTGTATTGACTTTTCTTTCTTCGTATCTTGATGAAGTGGGTATTTCCCTTTGGCTTAAATATGTATGTATAATTTTTGTTCTTTTTGGAGTATTTATTTTTTTATCTAAAATAAAAATCCTTCAAAAAGAAGTAAGCAATAAAGTAGCTGTTTTAACTATAATTGGTTGGTTTGCGGCTATAGCCGTTTTTTATTTACTCTACTAACGGCCAGAAGGGCTGCCGATTGGCAGCCCTTCGCTCAGCTAACTGGCAGAATAGTTTAATCAATTATTCTTTAAGTTTTTAATAATTTTGAAGGAGAGTTTGTTTTAGATGAACAACCTTAAGTTTTTTGTTTATCAAGTTTTACTTTCATTTCTCGGTATTGCAGTTGATATTCTGTTTAGAGAATTTATATATGAATCGTCCTTTTTTAATAACAGATATATTCCAGCACTAATTGAGACATCAATAAATGGTGTCTTACTATATTTTATGTTTAAATTATATTCTTCTTTAAAAACAACTAAATTACGATACAAGATTTTAATACATATTGCTGCTTTTATTTTAGGAGCAATATTTGTAGGACTAACGGGGAGTCTTGTGGGCATATAAACCTCTATAAAGGAGATTATTGAGAGTGAAGACAGGAACCAATCAGTGGCTTAAGAGTAGCGCTTTATTCGTTGGCGATCTTAATAACGCTCTACTTAACAGTGATACTTCTGCCTGAGATTGAACATTAATGAGAATGCTTCAAGAGCATTATTTATTATCACAGTCGCAATTTTCTTTACGAAGTTAAAAGAGAAATAGTGGATTAAAACAGTCGTATTGATTTTAGGTTTAGTGGGATTTTTCATACTGATTATCTTGTTTGTGCCTTAAATGACTGGAGCAGGCAGCAGCGCGTCGTTGCGCTAACGGGTACGATAGTTCAGTTCCGAAAGGGCTGCCGTGGCAGCCCTTCGCTCCGGTAACTGGCAGTAAAACGCAAAACTGAAAAGGCAAAGGTGAATGTAAATATCTCACCCGATGGGGATGGCCGTAATAATTTAGATGCAATTCAACCTGGAGTGATTTAGATGCAATTCAATATGATAACTTATATAGATGCTTATGATGAAAAAGGAGTGTATTTTGAGTACGAACACCCACAAATTTTAAGCGACGAGGGTGTAATCGAAACGGCCCTAGCTAACTTAGCTGCACAAGCTGATGATACATATTTTGTCGGTATCATTGACCTCAATATTAATGGTGAACTTTTTGCAGGCGGTCGGCTAGACACATCCTCATTATTATTGACTTGGGAGGATTTTATTCGCTTTAAAGAGTTGATATCAGAAGGAAAGGCAAAGATTACCTACTTAGATTTGGCTGTGGATTTTTATATAGTACCAGTAGTAGGAGGATACCAATTAAAGACCTTTCAGATGGACTATGAAGTAGATGAAAATGATTATGTAATCTCTTCGACTACACGAGAAATATTGAGTCCCATTATTCCAATTGACATTTTTGAAAAAGAGGTTGGCCGAGCTTGTGGCGAGTTTATTCAATTCTGCGAAAATGCTAAGCTCCCTGTGAATAAATCTGATTTAGCTTCTCTTAAAGAATACCAATTAGCTTTTGTGACTATTTAGACGATACAGATTATTTAAGATCAATTTTGAAAATGCAAACTAGCGTTGCAGAATTAATTCCGCTAAACGGGTAACGTTAGTTGACACCGAAAGGGCTGTCGCGTGGTAGTCCTTCATTACGCTAACTGGCAGGATAATTTAACCACTACACGAATACTTCAGATATGTCACTAGCAACGAAGAGAATAATCGAATCAATAAGGAGGGTGAATCGATGTTGGACCGATTGAACCCGCCAGATGAGCTACCCAAAGATGACTATATACCTGAGACTGGCGAGTATGGCAGTAACATATGGCGTATGTTGGTTGCTTGTGATAATGGAGACGTCGAATTGGCAGAGAGGCTGTTGGAGCGTGACGTGTCGCTTGCCAACTGCAGCTGGGGGTATATTTCGCCGCTTCAATTTGCTATACGGGAAGGGCATGCAAATATCGTAAAGCTGCTTTTAAGGTATGGAGCGGTTGTGGCGGATAAATCTGCACTCAGCTGGCAGGATATGCCTTTGCAAAAAGCGATCGACCGAGAACAGGACGAGATCGAAGAAATATTAAAGGGATATCTGCAGCGGACACTACATAGCAATGCGCTTGGCGAGACTGTCGCTGCAATGATTCGCGAACGAAACGAGAGCGGAGTCTTACAGTTGCTTGATCGCGACCCAGCTGCGCTTCATTCCAGCGATGAGCGGGGCAACACGCCACTTCACTGGGCTGTTTTGACCAGGCAACTGAAGCTAATCGATTTAATGATTGAGCGAGGCGCCGATATCGAATCGGTTCGCGGGGACGGCTGCAAACCGGTTCATCTGG
Source organism: Paenibacillus prosopidis (assembly GCF_003337375.1). Lineage (GTDB taxonomy): Bacteria > Bacillota > Bacilli > Paenibacillales > Paenibacillaceae > Pristimantibacillus > Pristimantibacillus prosopidis. Next base: position 2,167 of record NZ_QPJD01000037.1, on the reverse strand, counting down.
CGATATCAGGTGACTACTTTTATCGGCCGCATCGAGATCTTCCTGCGGATGCGATACGCAACCACTGGTTTATGGTCGGTTACCTTATTTCTAAGGGCGCCAAATATGAGATCGGCACGGCTGCGGCTGTCGGCGATGCTGAATATGTGAATCGGCTGCTTACGCACGATCCGGGGCAAGCGAACGTCAAGGATACGTCAGGTCGGTCGTCACTCTACTATGCTGCCAAACACGGGTATGTACATATCGTAGAGGCGCTGCTCGAGTACGGAGCCAATCCGAATCAGTCTGAGACGGAAGCACCGCGGGGCGGAGCGCTCCATGCAGCTGCGAGCGGCAATCATTTATCGTGCGCCAAGCTGCTGCTTGCGGCTGGAGCTGATCCGAACGCGGAGGTTGAAGCATCCGGCAACGCGGTATATATGGCGATGAGCCACGGCTTCAATGATATGCAACAGATGCTGTACGCTCATGGTGGGGTAGTGTCGCTAACATCTGCATGCGCGCTTGGTAGGATCGATTTGGTTGGCGAAATATTAGCGGTTAATCCGGCAGCCGCGAATGCGGGAGACTACGGTCCATTAGCGCAAGCGGCCAGTTGTGGCTATACTTCAATTGTCCAGCTGCTGTTGAACTATAAAGCCGACTTGACAGGGCGGTGGTATGCAAGCAATTATATGAGCTACGCCTGCCGATTCGCCGGAAACGAATTGGTGAAGCTGCTACTCGATCACGGAGCGGATCCGAATCATACGAATTGGCTCGGTATCAGCTACCTACATTTGCTGGCGATGCAGGGAGATACAGAGCTTGTTTGTCTGATGCTCGACTACGGAGCGGAGATCGACGCCGTGGATAAGGAGCATTGCACAACCCCGCTCGGCTGGGCCGCAAAATACGGCCAGCGTGACATGGTTGCTTTTCTGCTTAATCAAGGTGCCAGTAAGTCGCCTGCCGGTGTAACGGAATGGGCGTTACCGCTCAAATGGGCAGAGCGCAGAGGACATCGAGAGATTGTGGACATGCTGTCTTGAAGGATAGCTGGAGTCTGCACATTGACCGAAATTAGATGAAGTCAATACTTGATAAACTGATCACTTAAAAAGGGATCACCGGCCGCGCAGTCTGTAGATCCCTTTTTCCTTCGCTGAAGTAACTGGAGTTTGGCGTAACTTTTAATTTAATGTTGCGTCATAAATTAAAACAGTATCAATTGGAGGGATAATCATTAAGACGATTGTTTTTCGTGGATTATTTTTATCGTTTCTATCTGGGCTCTGTATATTCTTTGTTGATGAGTTATATAACCACAAAGAGACTCAAAAAATAATCATGGATATTGAAACGAATCCTCTTTCCAACATCTCTCAATACTTACCAAGAAAATATTACTTGTTTACTGACTATCTTTGGTTAGATGTAGGCGTTACTTTTGTTGCTTCGTTTTTACTCTTCTTTATTACGAGCACTATCTTGAAAAACACCAAATCACTAACCTAACGGGTACAAGAGCTCAATAACTCCTCATTAAATAATTGAAGAAATAAGGCCTTAAAATGTATTTCAATTGTAACTTTCGTTTTATCTCCTGTTAATGTTTTCAGGGTAATATAGACCTTGACCCCCTTGATATATAAACTTGAACCCGCGGCCCGTTGCTTAGCGGGTTCCTTTTTTGTTTTAAACATTCCTTTCAATGTGTTGCTTTATTGAAGTAACGGGCAGATTAGTTCCAATATGTGGTATTATAAAAATTGAGAGTTGGTTGACTTGGGCACATGGAGATGGAGATTAATTGGACCGTAATAAAAAGCAATTTAATTATCTGATTTTGTTGTTTTTATCGATTTTGTTCCTCAGTATCGTCATCGTAATTTATTTCTTATACATGTTGTTCGAATTGCTACTAGGGGATTTATCCATTTAAGACCGCGGTGCAGATGCTCCATTTTTTCACTCAACTACCATGAAAATTCATATCGCAGGTGACTAGTAAAAAAGACAAAACTAAAGAGAGACGCAGTTCGTTAATTTTTTAAAAAGTACAGCGCCTGAATTCAATCAATATTACTTTAGGTGAATTAAGGGTTAGGAAACTTCTGAAATGGTAACGGCAAACCCTAAGCTTTCTAGTCTTCGAACCGAATTGCGTACAACTGCTGCTTGC
>NZ_QPJD01000036.1 GCF_003337375.1 Paenibacillus prosopidis | reverse complement strand
CTGCCCTAGATGAAGAACGTCGGAAAGCCGTATGCGGGAAAACTGCACGTACGGTTTGATGAGAAGGGGCTGGATCCCCAGCTCTTTACTCTACTATGCTTAATGAAATTGTGCTAAAATGGAAAAATAATGCATAGGGAGTGGAGAGTTAAATGAGTTCTTTAGCCTTGCTGAAACAATCAAAGGCAAAATATCTGTTACTAATACCTTCCTCCGTTGTTACGTTTATTGTTCTTTTCTGTTCTTACATTTCGATATTTGGTTTCGAATACCAACATCGCTTTAGGGAAGGGTACATTGAACCAAGTCCAGGTTCAAAATTGATTGGGGTTGTAATAGTTGTCGGTTATCTCATACTGACATATATATTAACGTGGTTTTATAATGGGGACATAAGTGGAACTTTCTCGAGGCTAACCAGGTCATTGTTTAATACCTTTATTATCGTTACAGTAGGATGTTTGTCGAGTCTTCCGTTGCTCTTTCCTGCATACTTTTCTCTTATAAGCTAACGGGTACGATAGTTTCAATGATCACCAGGCAGATTAACTCAATAAATAGGGTATATTGAGACAATCGAACTTACTTTTACCTAAGTAAACGGCAAGGTAGAGGAGGATGGCTCTTGCCAATTATAAAAATATCTCTATTTATAACAGCACCTATTCAGGTTTGTTTTGATTTGTCACGTAGTATTGATCTTCACATGGAATCAACCTCACATACAAATGAAAGAGCAATAAAAGGTCGTACAAGTGGGTTGATTGAACTGGGAGAAACAGTGACCTGGGAAGCTACACATTTCGGGATTCGCCAGCAACTAACATCAATTATTACTGAGTTTGATCAACCTAATAAATTCGTGGACGAGATGGTTAGCGGTGCATTTAAACGGTTTAGGCATGAACATACATTTGAATTTCAAGAGGGTGGGACGTTGATGACTGATAAATTCGATTATACCTCACCATTTGGACCACTTGGTATGTTAGCAGACGTGATGTTTTTACGCTCGTATATGGAACGCTTACTCTTGCGACGAAACGAATATATAAAAAATAATGCCGAAAAGCGCTACCAAATATAGGTTCATTACGCTAAAGGAAAACGATAGTTCAATGCCGAAGGGCTGCCACGTGGCAGCCCTTCGCTCAGCGAAGGGGTGGGTATTGTAGGGACATTATCCTTATTTGCAGGAATTATTTGTATGATAATTTCATTGTTAATTTACGTATCCGATTTAAGGAAAGCTAGTTCTGTTAAGGAAAAATGGATTGCGGTTTTAGATTTTATCTTAAGCCCGTTTACAGGCTTAACAGCTTTATTTTACTTTGGGGCTTTACTAATGTTGTACGGATTGTGTGTACTAACAGGTGTATTTTAGAAGCTATTATGATTGAACTAACTGGGAACGATAGTGGAGGAGCTGCCGTTGATGCTCATTGAAGTAACGGGCAGCATTCCTATAATGAAGAAATACGAGGTTTGAGAAGGAAAAAGACTCCTTGGTATGATGTTGATGGGTCCACGATGCTGGCCAGCGACCGGATCCAAAAACAAACCAAGGAGACTACAAAATGAATTCTACTCAAAATGAACGCATTAATCAAATTACTTCTTCTACCTTAATTGTTGGTGTCGACATCGCAAAATTCAAACATGTGGCCAGGGCACAAGACTACCGTGGAGTCGAGTTTGGGAAGCCCATTACGTTTGAGAACAACCGAGAAGGATTTGAGTTGTTCGTGAGCTGGTTCTGGAAGATTTCAACGGAGCAAGGCTTTCTGGACGTTATCGTTGGAATGGAACCAACAGGACACTACTGGCTGAACCTTGCTCATTTCCTAATAGAAAAGCAAGTGAAATACGGTGTGGTGAATCCACTGCACGTGAAGAAAAGCAAAGAACTAGACGATAATTCTCCTACAAAGAATGACGTTAAAGACGCTAAAGTGATTGCTCAATTGGTCAAAGACGGGAGATACGCCGTACCTAGCCTCCCACAAGGCGTTTATGCCGAACTGCGGGAAGCGATGAAAATTCGCGAACACCTGTCGACCGACCTTTGTGTTGTCCAAGCGCGCGTCCATAACTGGCTGGATCGGTATTTTCCGGAGTTTCTAACGGTATTTAAGGATTGGGAATGCAAGTCTGCCATCCAAATGCTAAGTCTCTATCTACTGCCGCATGAGCTTGTTTCGGTGCCAGATGAGACGCTGTTAATGCATCTGAGAGAAGCTGCAAAGCGTGGGCTTGGTCTAGGGCGAATAAGGAATTTGAAGGCAGCAGCCAGTCGTTCGGTCGGCATAAAACAAGGATCAGAATTAGCCAAGATGGAGCTGCACTTGTTGTTGACCCAATATGAATTTCTCCATAGTAAGCTTGAAGAGCTGGAAGCAAAGCTAGATGAGCTGCTTTTGCAGATTCCCCATGTACAGCAATTGTTAGCCATTAAAGGGATTGGTAGAGACACCGTCGCTGGGTTTCTAGCTGAGGTAGGAGACATTGGCCAGTACCGTCATCCAAAACAAATAACGAAGCTCGCTGGACTGAATTTGAAAACAAATTCATCAGGCACACATACAGGACAGACCAGGATAACCAAGAGAGGTCGGAAACGTCTTCGTGCTCTACTCTTTAGAGTAATGATGCCGCTGGTTGCTAAAAATGCAGCCTTCCGAGCGTTGCACGAGTACTACACCAAGCGGCAGAACAATCCATTGAAGAAGATGCAGTCTCTCATCGCGTTGTGTAACAAACTTATTCGCATCCTATTTGGCATATTGAAAAAAGGACATGAGTTCAAGGAAGAAAAAATGATGCAGGATATCCCTCGATGCACAGAATTACGGCAAGCAGCTTAACTAAACGTTTTCCAATGAACATGACCTAAGCAAAAAAGCTAGATAACAAGAAGCACGGATGAGTCGGAACGGCACTATCCATACGGACGAAGATCCTGCCGGGCAGCATATCTGACCTCCACCTCATGGACAGGTTGAATGAAGGAATGTGGGAGCGTAGACTCTGCGAGATGTGGGAGGGTTGACCGCCATGAGCTCATGTGGAGATCCAAAGGTGCAACCATACTTTACCGGAGTAACCACTTTTTACAGTAAGTGGTCTAGGTGGAGACTTTTTTGCGCCTTTACCAGCCCCATAAATTTCTTCATCTACAACTTCATTCCACTGAAATGTTATCTGCAATGAGCAGACTAGGTCAAAATTCTAAGAAAACGTGAGTATTTAAGAGAAAAGTGATTCTCCATAGAGGGAGGATAACGTGGTAAAAGGTAAGCAAATTTTGTCCGCTAGTAGTCACAAAACTCCATATGGAAATGATATTATTCCATTTATAACCAATACCCATATGCTACACTGTTCATATATCGTTAAAGGGGCTGAGTCAATCAATGGATGCTATTAACGAAGATATTAGAGTGGTTATTGGCGCTGGGGTTTATAATAACAATCCCGAGTGGATACAAACTCAGGAATCAGAGTTGAATTTATTGCAAAGACATCAGTGGTTGGAACGTTTCTCACCTAATACGATCACAGCAATTTTAGCAGAACATGTTTGGGAACACTTAGATTTTGACGAAGGCGTTAAAGCTGCAAACATATGCTTTGAATTTTTAAGACCTGGTGGTTATGTGCGTTGCGCCGTTCCCGATGGTTATTTTCCTAATGAGGAATATCAAAGAGGTGTGCAAATTGGAGGACCAGGGCCCGTTGATCATCCCGCAGCGAGTCATAAAATCGTACATAATTTTAGGTCAATTACGTCTATGTTCAATGCTGCTGGGTTCAAAGTGAGTTTACTGGAGTATTGTGATGAGGAAGGAAACTTCCATTACAGCGACTGGGATCAAAATAAAGGTTTTATATTCCGTTCCAAACGTTTTGATCATAGGAATATTGAAGGTAAGTTAGGCTTTGTTTCTCTTATTGTAGACGCTGAAAAGCCAATAAATAATTGAACTAACGGGGTACGATAGTGGGGGAGCTGCCGCGAGGTTAGCTCCTTTTTGATGCTCATTGAAGTAACGGACGTATAGTTTAATTAGTTTTGGTATATTTATCTTGGCGAATAAGGGTATAGATCATGCTAAGATTCTCTAAAAAGAGAGGTGTTTTTATTGGGCATACCAAAGTGTGAAACTTGTGATTATCAATTTACATGGAAAGAAATACAAAAGGGTATTCGTTGGACTTATAAACCACTTGTATGTAGGAAATGTGGAACGAAGCATAAAATTACTATGCAGACCAGGTTGTTATTTTCTCTTTCGATAGTAGTAATGTTATTCATTTTTGATCTAAGTAATCTTCCTTTTTATTTAAGAGTAGCGGTAATTATAATTTTCAACTTTTCCGTCATACTTAGCTTCCCTTATTTTGCAAAATATAAATCTACAAGTTAAATAGTATCAAACGGTCGAGAGCAGTCAAAGTATGCAAGATTCTATGAGGTCAAGTGAATTCTCAAAAGGGATACGGTTGGGGAATGGCGAGGAAATGTATTTTATGTTTTTAAGAACGAAGGAGACAGGATTCAAGGGCTAAAAGAAGTTAAGAGCAAACAGCGTTGGTTAATACAGTGTTTTCACCAGCTTTTATGAAGCTAAAAATGTATTACTAATTTATATGCATCTTCATGGTATTGAAGGTCCTGAAGGCAAACTTAATGAAGCGATACAGGCATTTAGAAAATAGATGGAATAAGAGAGTACTCCTGAATTACAAAGCACCATGTTGAGCTTACGGGAAACAATAGTTGAACAAGATAAGGATCAGCTGCCGCGGCATCTGCTCTTGTCTTTATTAAGCTAAAGAGCAGGATAGTTTAAAAATTGTTTTTTGGAATAAGTCGGGCAAAATACCACTAATAATTTTAGAAAAAATTCCGCTAAACCAAAGGACGGGGAACGTTAGTGCAGAAAAAATCAAAAGCGAATTTGTATTTTTTAATGGCATTTGTTCTATTTATTGCAATGTATTGCTTAACTTATGTAAAGAGTTACCCTTTTACTCAAACTGATATATGGCATTACGCAACGGGGCTTTTAGCAATATTGGCATTGCTTTTAGCTCTATTCAAAAAGTAAAAGCTAGACGTGTTATTGAGCTCTAGCACGTGAGAACCGTATCACAGTGAAAAGGTAGGTCATTGCGCTAACGGGAGTTCAACTAGACAAGGAGCAGTTTGCCAGCGACAGGCTGCTCCTTGTTTAACGCGCTGGTTAGTCCAATTATGGTAGTATAAGGGCTAAGTTTGTTTGTGAGGAAGGAGGCATAAATATTGATCGAAATGCGGAAGTGCATTCTAATGTGTTTTTTATTAGTAACCTTTCTAACTGCTTGCGGTAAGGAACATTCATTTGAGTCCGAAACTCTTTATTTCTACAGCGGCGAGATGTTATCTTTGGTTGACCAACGGGAGAATGAGTATTCAAAGGATAAGGGAATTTTGTATACCCTAACACTAACTGATTTCCGGCCGAAGGAACCAGTATTTCAAAAATTTATTGAGTCCTATCAGAGTGTCACCGGTAAAGAAGGTCATATTTCATTTACAGAACGCACCAAAATATATGCCCGCTCTCAAACCACGAATACAAAGACCTCCATTCCTGTTTCAGATTTATATCAAGTTTTGAAGCCTACCGGCTCAGGAGATTACCCTAAAATCGAGATCTGGGTAACCCCTTATAAAAAAGGTGAATCTGACGTTGAGGCGGTCGAAGTTGTATTGCTGCAGTAATTACGTTTCGTATCTATAGTCTGGGTGCACATACCATACAACACAGTGCAGATAGTCGCTCATTGCGCTAACGGGTACGATAGTGGGGGAGCTGTCGCGAGGACAGCTCCTTTTTGATGCTCATTGAAGTAACGGGCAGGTTTGCGTAACTTTCCAAGGTTTGGAAACGTATAAACTGACTATAACAGTCGGTATACGGAGGTAAACGAAATATATGAGTAGTCCATCAATAATTTACACCTTAGTGCGCTTTTAGTCATAACCCCTTTTAGAGCTCAAAATTAGAATTCGAAAGATTTTCATTAAGGAGGCAGAGGCTTGAACAAGTTTGTAGGCCATATAGTTACAAGTGTCTTATGTATAATAATACCGCTAGTCGGCCTTGTATATGGGTTTTGGGATATTCATCAACCTAAAACAGGACCTGTAGGAGACGGCAAACCAAATTATCCCACGATACCTCAATTGATACCGATTATATCTTGTTTTCTTCTTGGAGTTGGAAATTTACCTTTTGCAATTATGCGCTACAAACAAAACATAAAGAATCAAAAAGACAAAAAGAATTAATTTATTTGTTTCGGACGTTAGTTCAATCCACCATGGAGTAGTTTACGGTCCATAGCTGCTCCTTTTTCGTTACGTTATCTGGCAGTATACTTAAAATGTTCTAACTATGGCCTGGTTAATGGTAAATTAGACAATGTGAAAAGAAGGGGAGTGAATTATTTTGCAGAAGCTAAATCTCATCGGTTTGATACTTATAATTGCTGCAATGCTGTGTGCATGCTCAAAGGATGTATCCAACCAACCGGAAACAACAATAACAAAACAAGTTGAAGGAACTGCTTTGCACGTGGAGCCAATCGATTTATTTGCCGGAGAGGCACGGAAATTCCAACCTTTTCTTGGCACGATGTCGGGTGCAGTGAAATTGAAGTACGGCGGAAACAAAAATGATATTTCTGCTAAAATTGAACTTTGGGAAAACGGAACGAAAACGAAGACATACAGTTCCATTGGTATCTCAATGCAGGATTCACAAGATAAGACAAAGGACTATGAAGGCGAATTTATTGCATCGATTAAGACAGTTTCAATTGAAGGCAGTAAACCACTGTATGAGATCACAACAGCTTTTGCGAATAAAAACGGTACGGCATCAAGTATTACATACATCGATCGTGATATTAGAAATACAGGAAGCAATACTATCCAACTAAATAAAAGCTTGGATGTCTCAGAAAATGACGAGGTTGCCGTATGGGGGATGCAAGCCACAGATAAGAATGGGTGGGAAACCATTGATTTAACTCCGGAGGGATTGAAAAACGCAAAATGGGCTTTGATATTTAAGTTATCTGTAAATTGACAAATCGTGGTTTATTACGCTAACGGGTACGATAGCTGAATAACGACACGACGGCAGCCGGCCAGAACTGATCGGCTGCCTCTTCTACGCTCCCATGGAAGAACGCAATTACTTACATAATCTGTGATGTCGCGTGAGCGGCATGGATGGCTAACTGGCAGAATACTTTCACAAAAAGTGGTATGGAAGTATTTTCTAATGTAAACTAGATGCTATATTATAATAGCCTTGCTGAAGGAAGTGGTTGAATGAGCATTAATTACAGAGATGCAATTTATAAAGATGAAGAGGAGATGTTTGTTTTAGCTGCAAAGCTTGCGACAAGTTTTAAGCTAAGTAGAACAGACTTCTCAAGAACTTATCAAGAAGTATTGAGTAGCAAAGATGTGGACTTATTTGTTGCAGAAAATGAATCAGGAATAATTGGATATGTATAAGGATTTCATCACTCAACTTTTTATGCAAATGGTGTTATTAGTTGGATAGAAGAGTTATTCGTTTTAGATGAATATAGGGGAATGAAAATTGGAAAGAAACTCATGATGCTAATTGAAGAAAAAGCCGCTGAGCGTGGTTCGAAACTGATTGCACTTGCAACTAGAAGAGCGGGTGATTTTTATAAAGCCATTGGGTACGATGAATCCGCTATATATTTCAAGAAAGCCTTAAGCTAACGGATAACGATAGTGGAGGAGCTTGCTTTGGTGCAGCTCCTCTTTCTTATTGAACTGTCAGGATAATGCAGTTGGATGCAATTGACAGTAGGGTATATAAAAAGCAATAATTTAGTAGTTGGTACTAGTATCTGATTGTTATTTGAGGAGGGACACAACTATGAAATATTTTATAATAACGGGTACATCAAGGGGAATTGGAGAATCTATTGCTGAACAACTGATCTCACCAGAGCACTATTTGCTCTGTATCTCACGCGAAAGAAATATGAAGTTGATAAGCAAAAGTAACAACATAGAGTATATTGAATTTGATTTAAATCAAATCGATCAGATTGAATCTTTAATGGATCGTATATTTAATTCAATAGACCTGTCTAATGCGGTGGGAATTTATCTTATCAATAATGCATCTATGATAGCTCCTGTAGCATTCATTGATACAGCTACGGTTAAAGACATAACTGGAAACATTAATGTAAATCTACTTGCACCAATCTTACTGACTTCCTTATTAATAAAGCATACGAATAATCATTTAATTGAGAAAAGAATCTTAAATATCTCATCAGCATCTGTTAAGAATCACCATCCCGGTATGAGTTTATATTCGGCTGCTAAGGCAGGGTTGGACGTATTTTCTCAATGTGTGGCCCTCGAACAAAATCACTCCCAAGCACCAGTAGGAATTGTCTCAATCTGGCCTGGAATGATTGACACTAATCTGCAAAGAGAAGCAAGGAACCAAGATAAAGCAACATTCCCATCTGCAGAGTTATTTGGAATGGTCAAAGATGCTGGTATGCTGTCATCACCAGAGGAAACTGCACAACAAATAATTGAGTTTTTATTTAAAAAAGACTTTGAACATGGTGCTGTAGTTGATATTTATGACTATTCAAAAGTTCAACAACATTTTGATGCTCCAAACGAGACCTTCTGAGTAGCCCGCCTTAGTCATTACACTACCATGAAAGAACGGATTAACTTTCATGCTCTGTGGTGCAACATAAGAGATGCATGGATGGCTAACGGGTACGATAGCATCACGACATTACGGCAGCTTGTCGTACTTAAGAACCACGTAAAGGGATTTAATAGTTCCTTCCCGAATAAATAAAAAATATTGATTATTTAAGGAGGCAAGTTATATGGCATATGATATTCATATTACCCGTGCTGAACGATGGATCTATAGTGAAGAGACACCAATAAATTATGAAGAATATGAAGAAGTAGTAAAAAACGATACCAGTTTTAGGGCTGCCTATGGCCCTGTAACCGAATTATGGGGAATGACCATTGAGCATGAAAACGGACCGCTATATATCTGGACTGTAGAAGGTGAAGATACGGCTATCTTTTGGTACGACAAGGGAAGGTTATACATATCACGAGCCCAAGATCATGTGATTGAAAAAATGATAGATCTGGCTAGTAAGTTAAATGCAAAAGTAGAAGGCGACGAAGGAGAAATCTATTTTATGAATGAAGGCAAGGTTTCTTATCGATATGAATAATTACTTACTGGGATTCCACTAACGGGTACGATAGTTGTATGATCTCATGCGTCGATTTACAAAAACCGGATTCCCTTATAGAGAGGAGGGATCCGGTTTTTTCAGGCATAATTTGCTTAGT
>NZ_QPJD01000035.1 GCF_003337375.1 Paenibacillus prosopidis | reverse complement strand
TTCACAAAGAAAGCACGGAGTACCGAGATTTTTAGGCTTTAGGGCATAGACCCGTTCCGTTAACGTTGATCGGACTCCACACCTTGGATAGATAGGACGAAGGAATGTGAGGGCATAGACCCGTTGAGATTTGGGAGAGTGAATCCCAAGGACCTTGTGGAGAGAGACGTGCAGTAAATCTTTATATGGAAGATGTTGTAATTAGACCAGCACCTTCTATTCCCGCATGCCCTCAAACGGAACTGCTTAGCCCATCTCATGTAATCCTTTAAACTCCTATTTAAACATACATGTGAAATTCTGCGAATGAGCGAGCATTCGTGAGAAAAACCTTATTCTCTGAGGGAGCCATCCATGCATCTCTTATGCTGCACCACAGAGCATGAAAGTTAATCCGTTCTTTCATGGTAGTTTAACAAAAAGAAGGAAGCCTTAAGGGGGGCAATGCCTCGCTTAAGACTTCTACTTCTTAACTGCAGCTTTAAGACAAGTTTAACGCACTCAGGCTTTTCGGACAGGGCACTGGATTTCTGTAATGTATTCATTCGTATCGGTTGTCGACCATTCTCCGGCCAAATATAACTCCCGTTGCGGTCCAGCTATCTCGTACAGGTTTTCCTCCAGCCAATTCAACAAGCTGCTATATGCGTTATGGAGGGTTTGATAGGGGCCTTTATGGACCACGCATGCCATTTCGGTAACCCCTTCAAGAATCTTGACCTTGATACGGTCGGTTTCCGGTAAATCTCCAGATATCGGCTCAATCACCTCTGCATCGATGGATGAATCACTGCTACCTTGATGGTAAATCACCATGCAGGGAGGAACAACTTTCACTCCGTGCTTTTCAATATGCTCCCCCAAAGCTTGCCAGAGATGTCCTTGCTCGCTATGCGTTGGAATATGGTCCCTGATTGAAACAACTCGTACCGGTTCAATCTGCTTGATAACACAATCATACCTCATTGCGTGTCCCTCCTCTTTCATATAATTCTCGATCCGGGCAAGTCTTGTTTGCTCATCCCTTACTCTCGATAAGATCTCGGAATGCTTCACTTCTAGGAACGTGCGCAGGTGTTCAGGGTCCATGTCCGAATGGAGAAGGATGGAGATCTCCTCTAAGGAGAAGCCAAGATCCTTCAGGACCATGATCCGATTTAGTTTGGACATCTGGCTTGCCATGTAATAGCGATAACCAGTAGAAGCGTCGATATGTGCAGGCTGTAACAGTCTACGCTTTCATAATGCCTAAGAGCTTTCACCGTTACCTTACTCAGTCGTGCAAAATCACCAATTTTGAACATATTCATCTCCTGTGTGCACACTTATTTCGAGGTCCTCACCTGCAGGATAAAGCTTTCCCTTGCAGGAGAGTCAAGAGGTTCTGGTAAATTTCTTTTTAAGTCGGACAAACCGCCCATTGGGAACAGGCTGCCAATCATATCGGCAGCCTGCTCGTCTTGATACTATCGTATTCGTTAGCGTAATGAATTTTTCAACAATTTTCAATCGTGACACATGTGATATGACAATCCATCATGGGTATTATCATTGAACATTTATAAAGTTGAACACCATTGATTTCAATATCCTCAATCGTTATCTCATGAAAAAAGAAATCCATTTCATCTGGTTTTCGAGGAACCGTCCCATTCATGCCTTCCAGCCATGTGTTAATACTTACCGAAAAACAATCCCTAAATATAATTACCTTGTCATTTTCATTGTTATTTGAATCTCCATACCTTATTTGAACAAAATGTGATGCATGGTCGTATGAAAATCCCTTTAACTTTGCATCAATATAATCTGTTCCTATTTGTTCGATAAGTGCCTGACTGCTTGGTCTCATGGGGATAAATCCTCCTACAGAAGCATTCTACTTGATTTAATTATACTAAAGATTCAAAGGCTTGTTGAAGAAAACTACCCGTAAATTCAATAAAACGAGCAGGCTGCCGCTGCTCGTTAATGTTTTTTATTCAGCTATCGTTACCTGTTAACCATCCATGCATCTCATATGCTGCACCACAGAGCATGAAAGTTAATCCGTTCTTTCATGGTAGTTCAACAAGATAGGCGAAGATGCTACCTCTTCGCTATTTTCTGGAATTGCTTATTACAGTAGAGCCAACGACAAGCGTAACTGCAATGACCACTATAATAAATGTAGTTTCTTCTATGTCGTGAACCTGATGAATTAAATTAGCAAAGTACAGTAATTCAATTAATAAGATAATTATCCAGATTCCTAAATAACGATTGAGATTGATTTTTAACACCTCCTATTGAGACACAGCCATTAAACCGAATGCCGTTTCGTCCTGTTCGTTGAGTTATCGTTACCCGTTTGCTCAACGAGTTGCTCTAATTATCAAACCAAAAGACCATACGGACATTCTCAGGCTCGTCAATTTTACTCAAACGCGGGATAAATTCATTCACAAAAGGGATAACCAACGCTTCGAGAGGAAAGATTTCGTTATCGTCATCCTCGATTTTTTGTTGCCAATCATATTCGAGAAGTTCTTTTAAAGTGAGCCAACTTCTTGTATGCGCGTCCCCATTTTCCTCGTCGCTTTGATTTTTCACCTCTGGGCTTACATCGTCAGGCAGTCCCTTTGGCAGTGATATAGGTTGAATAGTATATCGATTTCTTACATTCGCTAATATCGCAAATAGTAGATAATTTCTATCTGTCCAGTATCTTTTTCGAACCTCCATTACCTCAAAGTAAGGGTCATGTATCCATTCATCCACGCTAATCCATTCAGTAATCAAAGGATTGCCATTTTTAATTGTTTTCTGCTCGATATATACATGAATGTCGGTCCCCAATCTGTCTCCCTACCTTTCATTAACGAAGTTCACCTGAAGTTCATCAAGCCCCTTGATTTTAACACATATTGGAACTAAACTGCCCGGTAGTTGAGAAAACGGCAGCCATTATGTTGGCCGCCGTTTCTTATGTTCATTAAGCAATTGTATCCGTTAGTTCAATGAAGGCGCTACATTTCAGTCCCACTAATCCCGAGCGTCTTCTCCCACAACCTGGTTAGATACAGCATCAATATATATCCCTATAGCCCCAATTAACTCGTCTTGATTAGTCTTGAAGGTAACTTTATAAATGTTATTTGATGTTTTTATAGAGTCTTTCTTAAGTGGCACTTGTTCAAAACTCGATTTTTCTATGGAGGCTTCCTTCCAGTCACCAATAACAGTTTCTCTTGCGATTTCACCTACTTGTCCCCATGCAATTTTTCTTAACTCATTCCCATCACCAGGTATTCGTTCTTCAATGGGGATAGTGGAACTGGTAGATAGCGAAACAGTTTCCTCTGACTCAACTGATTTTGATATCTGAAAATTACCACAGCCGGATAAGAATAAAATCACAATTAAAGTCCCAATAAAAACTGGCGTCATTAAGTTCATATGTAAACCTCCTCTGCTTATACAGACGTTCAATGAGAAGTTATGTTGCATTACGCGACACCACAGATTATGGAAGTAATTGCATTCTTCCATGGGAGCTTAACGAAAAATGGATCAACTACCGCCGGCAAACTGCTCCATGATGCGTGAACTATCGTACCCGTTAGTTTAATGCCCCAAGCGAAGGCGCGGGAGCGTCCTTTTTGTTTTGATAATTACATATGTCCGATTGCTTTTGTCAGTTTATTCTCAATTTCAAACTCCTCGTTGTTTGCTTTAATAAAAATGACCTCTACATTTCCTTTACTATGTTTAATCAGGGATTCACCGAAATTCATATTCATGAAGTTATTATGAATCTCCAACGCCCCTTCTTCTTTTTTTCCAATATCAAAAACATAAATTGTAATTATATCTCCTTCATTTGTTTTATAAGTCTCCTGTTCGGTAGCCAACTCGGAATGAAAAAGTGCCTCACTCTTCACCAAGTCGATATCTTGCTTAATAACATCCATAACCTCGCTTAATTGAAAACTTACATTGTAATCTTCATCCTTATCTTTATTACCGTTGCATGCAGTCATTGGAAGTAATACTGCCATCAAAAGCAAAATAAGTTTCTTCATAGTTCCTCCTTCTTGAACTTTTCTCGGCTTAAACAAACATCACCATATTTTACCATAATGTTTCGCTATTCTGCCCGTTAACATCAACAGGCTGCCGAGTGAATCATCAGCAGCCTACTTAAGCATTATGGAGCTATCGTACCCGTTACTTAATGACGGATAATTTATTTATGATATTTTTCAATATTTAAAAGGTGCTGTTTTAGCCTACCGTAGTAATGATAGGGTTTTTCCTTTCCCCAAACCCAGAATAAGTCCCCATTGTACATTAAGAATCTTTCGAACCATCTTTCGAAATTTAATCCAATTTCCTTCGCATTATCAACAAACAACTTCTCACTCCAATATAGATAGCTGTTTTCTCTTTGGTTATCCGTATAATCTTTTGAATTGATGAAGAGTATATCACCATTATCGCTTCCTATTGGAAACCATCCATCGGGTATCAAATCTCTATAGTTATACTCGATATAGTGCTGATAAATCTCAAGTAATCCGAATATTTCAAATCCATCACCATATTTAGGATGGCAAAAGAGCTGTACTCCGTTATGGAGCAAGAGAAACAACTTAAAGTCTACAGGAAACTTGATGTTGTGTTCATTTTGAAATTCCACGATTTCTTCAATAGTCGCAGCGGGGAAGAAATAACAGACTAGATTTTCAGTGTAACCCCATTCCCGCTGAACCAGTAACGAATTCTCCTCATTTAATCTCTTTTTAAATGCATCAAGCGTGAGTTCAACTAAACTGTCAATCAAGACATGCACCCCTTTATGTAACTTTTGAAAAATCGCCCTTAAATATGGATAATGGATGTATAGATTCGATGTTATTTCTCTCTATTCCTCCTAGACATTGCTGTATTATCCTGCCCGTTAATATAATGAAGCTATCGATCATGTCGACAGCTTCGTCTTGGGGTGGTTTATTCAGCTATCGTTACCCGTTAGCGCAACTGAGTTCAGTTATTTTGTCTTTACATCCGATTCTCTTCTACTTGGAAAATACTCTGGTTCCACAAAACTACCTCTTGTATGAAGGGTCCCATGAATACCATTTACGTTCTTCTTGTCAATTTTTTTGTGGTAAAAATTGTTCCAGAACTCAATATCGTCTTCAAGTTCGGGAAAGTCGCTCAGAAAAGCGATATCCTGTCCATCAGGAAAAATCCTTACAAATTGTTGTTCACTAACTTCAAAAACTGGATTTGTACCATTGACTCCACCGTCGATGACTTGAACACTTTTTTTTATCATCCTATCACCTCCAAAATCACAAGGACTTTCTACGTTATACTGCCCTTTAGCTTAATAAAACAAGGAGCAGCTCCGTGACAAGCCGCTCCTTTTTTCGTTTAACTACCGTATCCCGTTAACGTAATAATTGTTCTGCGTTTACTGTTTTTTTGAATGTCTAATAATTTCGCCTGCCACTGTTTGTGGTGGATTCGATAGCATTACATGTGACACTTCTTTTCCATCCATCGAGGACGTTTTTGCTTCTACACTTACCCTCTCGCCAACATTAAGGTCTGCATACAATTTCGTATCCTCTATGTGATACCACATTAAATCAGTTCCGTCTTTCATAAGTTCAAAAATCGATTTCGTTTTTGAATCTTCTTTAGAAATATTCTCTGCAACTAATATCATAGGAATGTTACTGTCGATTTCTTTTTCAATGATATAATCGCCCTTTTCTGATTGTGTACTGCATCCAATTATCAATCCAACTACAGCAATAATTAATACTAATAATGCTCTTCTCATCTTGGTTTCTCCATGTGGTTTGTTTGCGTTCTATATAGTGACGCTTTATAACAATAATTGTTCCGACTCTTAACCAGGTAATACATGGATTTAGCGTTTATCCCTTTATTCTTCAAATAAAATAAGTTAACTCATGATTGAACTATCGTATCCGTTAAAATAGCAGGCTATCGAGGAGCCTACTCATCAATGTGTGATTGAACTATAGTAGCTTAAAGAGCTGATGAGGGTTAAGTTTGCCTGGGTTCAGTCGACCACTGGGGTAACCGTCCATTGTAAATGCTATGTTGATCTAATTTCTTTCCATTGAACTTCACCAGATTTTTTCATTTCGTATTCTATAACCGATACTGATTTTGATCTAGGAACTAATTTTCCTTCTGAGTTGTAATAATATTTCACCCTCAAATCTCCGCCATATTGTAAATCGGTTGTAATAAATTCTATAGATGGATCTGTATTCCCAGTCCTATTTCCAATTCCTCTCAGTTGTTCAACAACCGTATCAATTTCTAAACTACGCCTACAATCCCATTGAATGGCTCTGTTTTGAGGGTCGTCATACTCCCAAGAATTTTTATACAGGGTTATCCTAACGAATGATTCATTTATTATTAAAGTTTCGTAGCCCCCCTTAAATGCAACTAATCGTTCAAATGGAATATATTTATAAAATAACGGTCCAAACCACATCTTCCATGAAGATGTAAAACCAATCTCATGAAAATATTGAATATATCCAGGTAAACTTAACGGGTCAATTATTTCTCTTCTAGGCAATCTCGGGTCTTTAATTATTTTAACGTTGTTCAAAGACTTGTTGCGTCGCTTATAGTTGTTGGGGTCCTTATTGGACTGCCAGAAAAAATCTTCTTTGTCCATTGCAAAAGCTGTAATTGCTTCTAATTCAACAATAAGTTTTTCGATTCGGTACATGATTTCTTTGATATCAATATTAGCCGCTGATACACTTACTGTTGTTTGATATTGTAATTTTGCAATAGAGATATTGCTATTTTCATCAGATAATCTTATAGAAAATCGGCTTTCTGCGACTTCATTATTCAAATTCTCATAGAATTTATGTGGCTGAAATGGAACAATTTTGTTTCCTGTAGTTAAATTCCCTGCCATATCGGTAGGTGTAAACCACAACAAAAAATCAAGCCACATTTTTATATTTTTTTCGTTAAATGTATTGTGGGGTAGAATGACTTTAATAATTATCTTATTTTCTATCATATATCAAACTCCTCAAAAAAATATCTATAGCCTTGATCTTTGATGTAAGCTGTTGCTTTTAAATGAGTGAAATAACAGTAAACATACCGATAAGACACTGGCACAAAGAATTTTAACCTTAAGCGGATCGTCATGGAGTGTGCTTAAAATTACTTAATTTAAAATTAAATTCCAGTTAGTTTTGTAATATTTTTCAAATATCCCTGCCCATTAACTTAACGAAGGGCTGCCGAAGCGGCAGCCCTTCCGGTATTGAGCTATCGTACCCGTTAGTTGAATGACTAAAGTCTTCAGGTGACCACTTTTGCGGCTCCCCTTCACTTCATAAAAATATTCACGTCCATTTCAGTTAAGTGTTGTATTTCAGGCAAATCGACACTCGAATATGAACTCTCTCTATCTTTCTTTACCTTCGTTGATTCCAGGAATGTACGTAGGATTAATTCTTGATGCTTTCCGGTAAGAGGGGCAAATAGAACGATGCAGTGTTCAGGTCCGTCTGCGTTTTTTGAGATATGCATAGATAGCGTCTCCAATTGATTTCCCTCCGAATCAAAAAGTTTAAACTTGAGATCCCTCATCACTGTGACCTCTCCTTCTCTTCTGTTTTCGGAATGAATATTTGACGGATCCAGTTCCACAGGCCGCTCCAGATCAAAAGCCACTTTGGTGGTAAGCGGTGATATTGTGATGTTCCTAACGGCAATCTTTATATTATCTATGCTTCGGATAAGAGGTGGGTCAAATGTTTGCTCGATTAAACCATCCGTTATTTTGACAACCTCTGCGTTAAATGACCAATCCCCATGTAGTTTTTCCACTTTGCCATCTTGGGAGATTGCCACCTCATCTATTCGAATGCTAAGTGTAAACTTATCCGGCAAAGTCTTTTCTACGCTGAAACGTAAAACCGTAGCCATTGTTCCGTCAATAACTTCTTTCGAAACACCTCCTAATCCAGAGCTTATGGGTTCCCCTTTAATGTGAATCATCAGTGGATCCATGCTAAGCTGCAGGTTCGAATCGTGTAAAAAACCAATTGATATTCGGGTGCCGTCATAAACAATTTGATCGAGCGTGATTGACACACCTTTATCCTCAACGGTCTGTCTCACAAAAGAACTTGATAGCTCATCTCCAGCTATTTTTAATCCGACGTCGCCGGCCGTCTTGAAAGCTGAACCGATAACCGGCAGATGACTCAAATAGTTTGCCATCACAGGAGAGACAAGCCCAAGTGAGAAGATACCAACAATCATAGCAATCATCACCACAGCAATCTGCCAAGCAACTTTTCTGACTCGACTATTGCTTCTGCGCTTCGGTAAATTAGAGTATACAAAATCCATTTTCTCTCTGACCAATTTCGGCATTGTGCTTGTTTCATCCAACAATGCATCTCGGATAAGTAGATCTCTCTCCAACTCATTCATACTTTCTCACTCCTTTCGGCTTATCCTCCAAGTGTAAAGCAAGCAGCTCCCGAGCTCGAGATAGCCTGGATTTCACCGTACCTTCCGGCACATGAAGTTCAGCGGAGATTTCCTTAATGGATAGATCGCTGTAATAGTACAGCACAGCCACCATTTTAAAAGGAGACTCGAGACGATCAATCAAGTCGCGGAGTTCAAAAAGCGTAAATCCTGGCTCCGGCATGGTGGGAACCGATATGTCTTCAAGCGAAATAACACTTTGCTTTGATTTAAGAATTCGTTTGCATTCATTAATGAGTATCCGGATGAGCCAGGTTTTAAAATATGCAGGTTCCTTCAAGCTGTTTATGGAGCGATAAGCACGAAGCACGGCCTCTTGCATTGCGTCCGCACAGTCGGCATCTGTATGAAGAAATGCTTTTGCTGATTGATATAAGTGTACTTCGAATAATCGGATTAGACGGATGAATGCGTCATTATCCCCATTCTTTGCCTTTTCCACATCAAGGCTCCAATTCAAACATTATCAACTCCTCTGTCTCAACCGATGGGAGCATTTTAAACGGTTATATAAATTAGACCACGAAAACACGAAGCAGGTTCGCTTCATCTAAAATTTTTATTGCTGTCTTTCAGCCCAAACGACCGAGCTCCAACTTCGATATCGGGGCTATATTCAAGCTCACGTTCCAGGAGCTCCACATATCAAGCAACAACACATCTCGTCCTCCGCTTCACCATATCATTCGCTGCCGGCCTTTATCCTACCTGCTAGCGGAGAAGGCTGCCGACATCAAATAGATCGGCAGCCTTCTTGTTTATTGAGCTATACCCGTTAGTTCAATCATTTATTGGCTTTTCAGCGTCTACAATAAGAGAAACAAAGCCTAGCTTACCTTCAATATTCCTATGGTCAAAACGTTTGGAACGGAATATAAAACCCTTCTAGCAGACAAAATTGCTTACCTTCACCACCTTATCCTGCCCGTTACTTCAACGACCATGAGCAGGTCGCCACGGCGCCTGCTCCAGTTATAATTACTTCGCTATCGTACCCGTCCCTCGGTTTTAAGGGTTTTTCTCACATATACTCACTCATTCGCAGGATTTCGTCGCCATAGAATACAGCTGTTGTTCAGAAAGCAAGCTCATTAGACACCGTTGCTCTGGTCTTGGGCATGCAGAAATAGAAGAAGCGTGTGGGACATTT
>NZ_QPJD01000034.1 GCF_003337375.1 Paenibacillus prosopidis | reverse complement strand
AAGGCGATGAAGAAGCATTAGTCAAGCTGGAATCCTCTCAACTGCCCAATGATACGATGCAGAACGAGTATTATATATCGTTCTTGTTCGACGAAAACAAGCAAAAAACGGTTTCGTTTATACTTATCAGTGACTTTGAGTTTGCAATGTTTTCGAAGTAGCATAAATCTTGCAGCAGTTTGTGCATTAAATAACGAAGGCAGCCGATCAATAGATAGGCTGTACCCAGAGAGACGAGAGATGCATGGATGGCTCCCTCAGAGAATAAGGATTTTCTCACGAATGCTCGGTCATTCGCAGAATTTCACATGCATGTTTAAATGGGAGTTTTTTTGTAAACCCTCCCAAAAAGAAAAATTTATTTTACCTCATAGTTTGCGGTTACGCCGCCAATATATTTATCCAGATTCCGCCGCGATAAAAGACAGAGACACCCGTGCCTTCCGCCCACGTCCCCATAATCGGATTGATGTACCCAAGAGCAGGGTACCTGAATAGTCACTGAATATTTGCGATTTGATCAGACTCCCAGATCGCGTAGGGCCTAACTTGCTTGCTCACGGCGATCCGATACATCGCGTAGGCAACTTGGCCTGCTCCAATCGGCTTGTATTTGCGCAGAGGACCGACCATGAACAAGGAAAGAAACGGGAAGAGGAGTATTCCCGCTTTTTCCTTGATCCGAAATTCTTTTCGCTTTCCCAGAAGGAGTGAAGGGCGGAACACGTGGTACTGATCGAAACCGACCGCGGCCAATACTTCCTCCGCTTCTCCTTTGACCCGACTGTAATAGATGCGGGAGATCTTATTAGATCCTATTGAACTGACGAGTAAATACTTTTCCGCTCCGTTACGTTTGGCAATTTGCCCTACTTGCACGGGATAATGTAAATCAACTTTGCGAAATGCTTCCTGCGTTTTAGCCTTTATGATCGTCGTACCCAAACAGCAGAATACATCCTGCCCGACGATCTCCTCTGAGAAGTCCTCCAACCGTGCAAAGTCGACGATCACTGTGTACAGCTTGGGATGGGAATAGGGGAGAGGAGCACGAACAAGCACGGTCACCCGGACGTACTCTTCACTTTGCAACAGAAAACTGACTAGCTGTTCGCCGATCAGGCCGGTCGCTCCGAGCACAAGAGCGGTTCGATTCATCATGAGTTTCACCTCCTATTAGGCGATGGATTCCTGATCTCAGTATAAATGCAGCCCGGCTCCTAAAGGAGAAACGGACTGCACTTGGAACTTGAACCGGTTACATCAATAATCGGACCATTTTACTAAAGCTTCAACCTTCTCTTGTGTGTACGGCGGAAGGAGATGATCAATTCCCACGTCAGGCGGCGATATGAGCATCGATTTGGCATGAGTCAGCGAGTCGAACCCGTACTTACCGTAGTAGTGCCCCATCCCCGAAGGCCCAATCCCGCCAAACGGCATCGATTCGATGAACAGTTGAACGTTGGTCTGGTTTACTGCTCCCCCGCCGAAAGATAGGCCTCCAATGAAGCGGTCGATCGTTTTCTGGTCCCGGCTAAACACGTAGGCGCCGAGTGGACGGGGCATCGACGTGATTTGGGTGAACGCTTCATCTAATGTTTTGTAGATAATGATCGGCAGAATCGGACCGAATATTTCGCCTTCCATAATCTTGTCGTCGAATGTGACGGGATAGAGAATGGTAGGATCGAAGTGACGGGCTTCCGCATCGTATTGACCTCCTGACACCACCTTGCTTGGGTCAATCAGACTGGCGAGCCGTTCAACTTCCCGCGCGTTGATGATATTCGAAAAATCCGGATTGTTTTTCGGATCGTTGCCGTAGAGCTCTATGACGGCCTTTTTGGCCTCCGAGACGAATTCTTCGGCTACCGATTCATGGACATAGGCATAGCCGGGAGAAGTACACCATTGTCCGCCCCATGCAGTAGCCCCCCAAACGAGCTTCTTGGCCGCATCCGGAATGTTTGCCGTTTCATCCACCAATGCCGGATTCTGGCCGCCGAGTTCGAGCAGTACGGGCGTCAGATTTTCGGCTGCCGCCTTCATGATCACCTTGCCGGTCTTTGTACTGCCGGTGAAGAAGATGAAATCGAACGGCAGCTTCAACAGTTCGGTGATCTCTTCACGATTGCCGGTGACTGCCGTTACCGCACGCGGATCGAAATATTTCGGCACGAGTTCAAGCAGAAGCGCGTTGGTTGCCGTTAAGGTAGCAGGCAGTTTGAGAATACAAGTATTGCCGGCGGTGAGCGCAGTAAGTGCAGGGTGGATGAGCAATGTCAGTGGCCCGTTGTACGCACCGATAATTAAGGCCACTCCATAGGGATCACGAGTGACGATGCCCTTATGACCGGACTCTCGCAGAAACTTCGGCAGCGGCGCCTCAACCGGCTCCATCCACGACTTCAACTCATGTTTCATAAACTGGATGGTTGCGAGCATTGCACTCGTCTCGAACACTTTTTCCTGTGAAGCCGTCTTGAAGTCGCGTTCCATCGCTTCCTGGAGCGCGATATTGTTTTCGCCGATCATCCGCTCCATACGCTCAAGCTGCTCGATCCTCCACTCATATGAACGGGTAACGTTTGTGTTGAAATACTCTCTTTGGCTTTTGAACCTATTTTCGAATTTATTCATTTGCATTCTCTCTCCTTTGTGTTTGGCGTTCGTGATACTGAACGTAAATCATGTTACACGACAAAATCATTTGCAAATCAGTATTTAAAAAATAACAACCCTTTGGGCCGACTCACTTCCGTCGCAGCACGTAAGCACGGTTACGCCGCAGAAGCCTCGTCTGCATCCGTACCAAGTACCTTCATCGTTACTTCAATAAATTGCGTAAGCGGAATCGCGTACGGATTGTTGAGATCCATCAGATCCGTTTGAACCCCTGGTGGAGCCATTTCCAGTACTTTTACCGAAGTGTCTTAAGCATGCGTGTAGGAATGGAGTGCTGCTTTCGTCGCCGAATATCCAGCGGTCATCGCTAGCGGCACGAATCCAAGTATCGAAGTCGTGTTGATGATAACCGCTTCTTCTTTGGACTTTAAATGCTCTATTAACGCAGACGTCATACGGATTGGCCCAAGCAAGTTTGTCGAGACAGTCGAAACCAACATCTTCGTCCATCACGTCCGCTGCGTTATCGGGAAGCATGATGCCGGCATTGTAAAACAAGACATTTAAATCCGGGTATTCTTCGATTAACTGCTTGGCGACCGTCTTTATGCTGTCAGGATCCTGTACATTCATCTCCACTGCGGACATCCCGGGATTCGCTTTAATCGTCTCCTCCAGACGCTCTTTACGCCGCCCAGAGATGATAACTTTGTTTCCAAGTTTGTGTAATACAGGTTTTTAGTTCTTCGATGCAGGGCGTGCAAGACGCTCAGAGAAGGCGGCCATAAATTTACGTGTGAAAAAGCGGCTGATGTTGGCGGTCCAGTAATTGCCGATACCGTCTACAACATAGCTGCGGTTCTTCGCAAGTCCACGAAAGGCGGTCCTTACAACGGACTGAGGAGTACCCGTAACGCCTCCCGGCAAATCCGTAGTACCGACCACATCGAAAAATCCTGTTTTGGTCGCTCCCGGACACAACGCCAGAACACGAATTCCCAATTGCCGGTTCTCAGCCCAGAGCGATTCCGAGAAGGATAGCACAAACGCTTTGGTAGCGGCGTAAGCCCCCATATAAGGGAATGGATAAAAAGCCAAAAAAGAAGAAACATTAACAATGATGCCATCCTTCTGCTGCTGCATGTAGGGTAAAAACTGAGCGGTCATATCCATGAGTGAGGTGATATTCAGATTAACCATTTCCCGGTAACGATCCATGGGGATTTCTTCAAACCGACCGTGCGTGCCGAACCCTGCATTGTTAATCAGAATGTTCACCTTCAGGCCAAGCGCCTTAACTTGTTCTGCCAGTTCTCCAGCAGCCCCGCGCTTAGAGAGATCACTGACCAGAGCATAGGTATTTACTCCATAGGAAGCTTTCAAATCCTTTGCGAGAACCTCCAGTTTATCCTTCGAGCGTGCAACCACAATGACATGGCTGCCTCTTGCGGCAAGCTCTCTTGCGTATGCCTCTCCTATACCGGATGAAGCACCTGTAACCAGTGCGACTTTGCCTTTATAATTAACCATTGATATGACCTCCTGATTTATAAAAAAAGTTGTATGAACCTGGCGAATCGGGTTAGAAAATATTTTCTACTTTCACTATAAGGGGTGAAGGTGTAATTGTCAACAAAATAGAATTTTTATTCTATTTTACGTTGTTTTTCTTATAATACAATAAATATTATTGAATTATTACTATTTTAGTGGAACAATAATTCCAATATTGACACTGTGATGTTTCAAAACTATAATAAACTAGAAAATATTTTCCCGAAAGGAAGGGATAAACACGGGTAAGCGAGAGGATATTATGGTTGCAACGCTGGACTTGATCATTGAAGAGGGCATACAGTCCGTTACTTTTCCGAAAATCTTTAAACGAGCCAATGTCGGCTCCAGCACCTTCTATAATTATTACAATAACAAAGAAGAGCTGGTTAGTGAGCTTTATAAAAATGTACTCATCCACATGGGAGAGGTGATCATGACCGGCTATGATCCTAATCTTACTATCTATGAACGAACCAGGGGCATTCTGAGACGCATGGTGGATTACGGGCTGAGCTTTCCCAAAGAAATTCTGTTTCTGGAAGGATATAGCGATTCTCCTTATATCCACGAAGAAGTGAGAAATATGATGAATCCTGCGATGATTGAGATTTTTGCCATTATCGAAGAAGGTCAGAAGCAGGGCATCATCAGCGAAATGGATCAAATGTTTTGCTGTCATCTCATCAAAGGCATGGTTGCTACTTCGATAAGGGGATATTTGGGAGGAAAATATCCTTTTGGCGAGGAGCAAATTCGGCAGACATTGGATGCGTGTTGGAGAGCCATTAAGGTGTAGGTCAGGAGACCTCAAAGGCAAGTGGACAACGGAATGCTATTTAAAAAGGGAGAAATAAGTAAAGCAATCACCTCCGGAACTATTTTGGTTTCGGGGGTTGTTTTTTTGGTAACCGTTGCACAAGAGTCAGCAAATACTATTTATCCGGCTGATGGACTAAGCAGTTCCGTGAACCTGATGGTTTGATAATGCAGCTGTTCAGTATGCAAAAGGGAGAAGTCCGTACACAGCCGTCTCAGCCGGCTGTGTGTTTTTTTCAACTTATATTTTTTTCGATTTAAAAATAGTGTTAACAACACTAAATATTTTTTTGTTTTGTTAAACCGATTTAAAGACATATGTACAAAATAAGAAATTTTGTACGTACATATGTATGATAAGCTAACTGGAAGTAATGTTGTAACAAAATCATTTTAATAAGCAAATTTGTGTCGTTTATTAGAGCAGTTTTGTATCGGTAGAGAATATAGATGGAGACGAATTAAGCTATAATAAGGTAACATTGAATCCAGAACAATTTGGGAAAGAAATCGCTGCTTTCATGGGGGTATAGATGTCTACATATTGGACAATACAGACGACAGAGGTTTGGGAGCAATTTAAAAAGCAAGGATACTTAGAAGGAACAAAAGTGTATGCAATGTACCCAAAAGAGTATACATGGATGATGAAACAAATGAACAAAAGATTAACTAATTACAAAGGTGAGTATCCTATTTGGTTGTGGATAAAAAAACCCGACATGCGTTCAACCTGTCATTTTAGCAGTTATACTCAATGTGTCAGGTTAAGACTCGATTTGAATGATCGCGATGTATTAGTTTCTGATTTTGATGATTGGCACATGGTACTTATAACACATTCAATGCTGACAACGAAGAGGAATCCAATGCTTTTTACGATAATAAGCTAAGTATTTCTAAAAAAGAAAGTTGGCTACGAATTTTTGATTTAGATAGAAAATGAGATCCTGTTTGGCATGGTATACAAGAAAGAAGGTTGCAAGGTGTTATAGGAAGAATAAGTTTAAGTAATGTTAAAAAGGTCGAGAACTTTATTTCAAGAAAACAGAGTGAATTATTATAAATTTAGGGAACGCGTAATTTGTATGAAGAAATCTTATTTTTTTATGTTGCTTACAATAGAAGCTTGCTGTAAACCCCAAAAAATATCTCGTTTCCATATATATAGCTGATAAACGAGGCGCTGGCGATCACCGGTCCAAAAGGTACAATAACGTTCTTATCCCCACTGCGTGATACTACGAGATAAATCCCCATGAGTGTGCCAACGAAACAGAAAATGAGGAATGACAGCAGGGTGAGCTTTAATCCAAGTACTAAACCGGTTAGAAGTAAAAGTTTAATGTCTCCATAACCGATGGCGTCACTCTTCCTGATAACTTTGCCGATCAGCTTAAAGCAGTAGAAAATACCACCGCCAAGCAGTGCAGCAACGACATACTCCCAATACGGAAGCGGGTGAATAAATATTCGGATCGTGGCAGCTAAAATAATTCCAGGGATCGTGATCTTATCCGGAATAATCATATGGCGCCAATCGCAAAAGGAAATCGTGAGCAGAGCCACGATGAAGGGGATTGCAACAATCCATTCTTCCGAAAATTCCATGAATGACGCCATGAGTCCGAGACCAAGCACCGCTGAGAATCGGACCGGCAGGGCAGGGGCTAGCATTTGGACTCCTTTGGAGCATAGCGCATTGAGAATGAATTCATCCAACCGCCCGCCCACAATCCAATCGCGGCCGCGCAAGTAATAAAAATAGCTATAAGCATGGTTTCAATTCCTTCCTCTTGGTTACTCCTCTTACAAGCCCATGAGAATGACCGACGGCAGCATATCTATCCGGTGTTCGTACCCTTTTGAGGCATAACGGCAAAGAATACCATTCTTAGTCACAAGCTCAAGAATTTTTATTTGTCGTTGCCGCAATAGTGCGCGTATATGTTTCTGCTCTTCCTCAAGTTTAACTTGAATAACTTCAAGATAAAGGACATAGGCGCTCATGGAGCAAACCTCCTTGATCCGTTCGGTGACGTGAGCTAGAACCAAAGGGAGTATCAAGCTTACTATGTGCTGAATATGACTAATTCTCGATCGTCGAAATTTATATGCCAACGTCATTTTTCTCCTCAAATCCAGGAATCACGACGAATTCACTGACGTCATTTTCCTTTTTAATATCTATCGTTTATGGTAAACGAGCGTACGCCAATCTCCATCGTCTTTTTCGATCTGGGCAAAAAGCTGAATGATACCCGCGGGCATGAAGAGGGTGATAAAGCGCTCAAAGAGGTCGCTTCTATTTTGAAGGAAGAAATAGAGGATATTGGCATTGCCGGTCGCTACGGTGGCGAAGAAATGGTTATGTTGATCGAGGATCCGGAAGTGAGCGTTGCGGAATTAACTGAGAAAATCCGCTTTCGTATTGAGGATGAAACGATCGTAACGGCCAGTATCGGGTATGCCTCGTTTGAGGAAGGCATAACTACTGATCAGATTATCAAAAACGCAGATAATGCCACGTACGTCGAGTCGTGTCTTACGATGCCATTCGAGACGAGCAGCATGATGCCAGCTAAATCGTGAGAGCGACCTTTGTTCATAGTTAAAAAAGGAGTTAGCTTCCAAGGCTAACTCACCAATTGTTGTCATGTTCCTACTGGAGGATCATTACTACCGCCAGTCGGTGTAGCAGCATAAACTTGTTCAGCATTAATTGTTGCGAAAGTAGTTCCAACTAAAAATGCTACAGCGATCAAAACAACAGCAACGGCCTTTTTCATCGTGATCACCTACCCCTCAGTGTAGTGTTAATAAGAAGAATAATCACAACAGATATTCCCATTTGTTGGGCAGCCCGGGAAGTTTTCAGGAAGTATTCGGGAAGGTATCAAAACGAACTGGCGATGTACATCATAATGGAACGTAAGGACGTCAATGAATTTTTGAACCTATCTCGTCCCGGTCTGAGCGAGGATGTCTGGAAAAAAGCTGATTTGATTATCAAATTAGATAAGGAATCATAATGAATAATAAAAACAAAAGAACCAACTTACGAGGCTAAATCAATTTTTATCATGTTCCTACTGGAGGATCATTCATACCGCCACCACCCGGTGTAGCAGCATATATTTCTTCAGCATTAATTGTTGCGAAAGTGGTTCCAACTAAAAATGCTATAGCGATTATAATTACAGCAACGGCTTTTTTCATTGTGGTCACCTACCCCTTAGTGTAGTGTTAATACGAAGAGCATATCGCATCAAATATTCCCATTTGTAGGGCAGTACCCGGGAAGTTTTCAGGAAGTTTTTAGGGAAGGTATCAAAATGAATAATAAAAAACAAAGCTAACTCCTTAGTTGTTATTCTCCCGTTCCTTCTGGAGGATCATTACTACCGCCACTCGGTGTAGCAGCATAAACTTGTTCAGAATTAATTGTTGCGAAAGTGGTTCCAACTAAAAATGCTACAGCGATCATAATAACAGCAACGGCTTTTTTCATTGTGGTCACCTACCCCTCAGTGTAGTGTTAATACGAAGAGCATATCACATCAAATATTCCCATTTGTAGGGCAGTACCCGGGAAGTTTTCAGGAATTTTTTCGGGAAGGTATCAAAATGAATAATAAAAAACAAAGCTAACTCCTTATCCTCCCGATCCTTCTGGAGGATCATTACTACCGCCATTCGGTGTAGCAGCATAAACTTGTTCAGCTTTAATTGTTACGAATGTGGTTCCAACTATAAATGCTATAGCGATCATAATAACAGCAATGGTTTTTTTCATCGTGATCACCTCACCCTCCATATTCGTGTGATTGAACTTAACTCAGTATGGATCACAACTGGTGAATCTGGGAAGGATGATTTTTTATAACCCCAGTACATTAGCCGGTCAGTCCTGCTTCCTTATCGGAAGGATTGGGAAAGAACCGTCAACCTGAATGTGACGATAGCCATGCATGCCTACAATGTACAGTAAAGAAGATGAAGAAAATGAGGTCCATAATGAAGTTGTGTGGCAAATTAGCTAGAATCTTAGTTGGCATGTCTCGCAGCGGTGAAGCTTACAACCCTCCTAGAACGATGCCAATTCAGCTAGCAGCTTAATCTATACTTACCGTTTCGTTGTACGAGTTTTGGCTTATTCGCAGGATTTCAAAGAAAGCACGGAGTACCGGATATATTCAACCAAAGGGCACCGACCCGTAACGATAGCAAGACCGGCCTCCATTTATTGAGGTTGATATTATGGAAGTAATATGGAAATAGAGAATAGCTGAATAAACGGACATCACGAGTGTTATAACTGGTTCAGTTGCCTCTTGAAGCGTATTACCAGTAAATATCTTTCTGGAGGTGTGAAATGGATAATAAGTACAATCCCTTTGAGGATAAAACTATTCATACAACTCAGTCAGATAACAATACTGTTGATTATTCCGACAGACAAGGCTTTAATGATGTAATAAAGCATTATGATGCTGTAAATGGATTTCAAAATCCAAAACAACTAAATCAAACTCCAAGGTCTCTAAGACAAATAATTCGATGGTCAATAATAATAAATGTTTCAATATTTTTCGGATTTCTTATTTAGGACTTAGTCAAAACCATTTTCTAACATGGGAAGAGAAGATAGTTTAGTTAAAGAATGATTGGACGAAACTGCAACCTTATCATATTTCCAGCGTCTTACTTATGCTAGTCTTCATGTACGGTGTAGTGGGCCAGTGAGAATTTTTCCATCGCTAACCAGGAACAACAATTAGAAAAGAGGGTTACTCAATGGTAAAAGGAATGTTTGTAGTATTTTTAAGCTTGTTACTATTATCTGCTTGTTCTCAACAGCAAAAGGCTGCATCATTGGCTGAGGCCATTGGTTTGGAAGGAATCGGCATTACTGAACTACACAAAATCACTGACATTTCAAAACTTGATGGTATTACACCCGTAAGATATATACTTGATAACACCTTAGAAACCATTATGGTTTATGACTTTGATACCAAAGAAAAACGGGAACTTGGGCAAAAACAATTTCAAGAGCGTCAACAACTTCTCAGTTCCCAAGCCCCGATTGTCTATAAGGCACAGAATTATCTAATTCTTTATTACAGTGATGTTGATTCGAAAACGCAAACCCCCAAGTTGGCTGAAACGGAGTATGGAGAAAAGCTTCAAAAAGCATTCAAACGAATCGGGTAGTCCTGAATAAGGAAATTTATTGAGCTCCCTCAGAGAATAAGGATTTTCTCACGAATGCTCGCTCATTCGAAGGATTTTACATGCGTGTAAAAATTGGAGTTTTAATGATTACATAACATGGGCTAGGCAGTTCCGTTTGAGGGCATGCGGGAATAGAAGGTGTTGGTCTATTTACAACATCTTCCACAGAAAGATTTGCTGCACATCTCTCTCCACAAGGTCCTTGGGATTCACTCTCCCAAATCTCAACGGGTCTAAGCCCTTACATTCCTTCGTCCTATCTATCCAAGGTGTGGAGTCCGATCAACGTTAACGGACGGGTCTAAGCCCTAAAGCGTAAAAATCTCGATACTCCGTGCTTTCTTTGTGAAATCCTGCAAATGAGCCAAGCCACTTTTCTGAGTTGCGAATTTAGTTGTTAAGCTGCTAGTGGCGGTTGAGCCTTATCCGCGGAGAAAGTTTGTCCTTCTCTCGCCATGGCTACAAGCATTCGAGCCAATTTCGCAATCAACTTCATCATAGACTGCATGTTCGTCATTCGTTTTACTTCAATATTGTGTGCATGCAGGGCTTGGAATGCACGATTGTGAGATAAGAGGTGAAACACCGAGAAGTACAAATGCTT
>NZ_QPJD01000033.1 GCF_003337375.1 Paenibacillus prosopidis | reverse complement strand
GCAGCTGACGAATACTAATCGGTCGAGGGCTTATCCTAAAACCGTTTGCCTGGACCCATACATCCGGCAGACAAACAGCTAAAGTTCAGCAGCAACTTCTTTCGTATCCGGTTTTCAGCGTGCAAAACGCTACGTTTGGTGGCGATGGCGGAGGGGAACCACGCGTTCCCATACCGAACACGACCGTTAAGCCCTCCAGCGCCAATGGTACTTAGACCGCAGGGTCTTGGGAGAGTAGGACGTCGCCAAGCACGAGAGACCTATCGCATGATTGCGATAGGTTTTTTGTTGTTTTTATTTAGTTATTTGCGTAAACGGAGCAAACTCTCATCTACCTAACTGCGAATCATCCATTTTTTGTGAAAATAGGTTGACTGCTTATAGCAAACGTAATCCTTTAAACATATTAATATAGTATAAACTACCTTAAGAGATAAATGATATGGAGTTACAATTGCAAGATGTTTACTAGATTTGTAGAGAAAGAGGGAAAAGTCATGTTCATCATTTTATCGGTTTTGATAATGTCGGGCTTATTCATTTATATGCTGTTGAGCCCTCCCCTTACCAAAGAACGCTCTGTACGAATAACACGCGGGGCACCGGCGAACGAGCAAAATTACAAGCTGAGCATTATGAGTTTGAAAGAAGAACAGCATTCACACGAGTAACCATACCAAGCGAATACGACAGGTGGCCGAGGGGAGTGAACAAAAGTGTACGGACCGGCCGTCATTTCAGTTACTATTTTCATCTTTTTGGTGACGACATTACTTATTATTTGGCGACCAAAAGGAATAAACGAAGCGATTCCCGCAACTGGAGGGGCGATTCTCATTCTGCTCAGCGGCAGCGTCTCGCTCTCTGATTTAGCTGTTATCACATCAACGGTAAGCGGTGCTGCGATTACCATTATCGCAACGATTGTTATGGCTCTTGTACTTGAAAGCATTGGTTTTTTTTATTGGGCGGCTGAAGGAATGGCAGCGAGAGCGAAAGGCTCAGGAATACGGCTTTTTTGGTACGTCAACCTTCTTTGTTTTTTGATGACACTGTTTTTTAATAATGATGGCAGTATTTTAATTACTACTCCTATTCTGCTTATATTGCTGCATAATATGGGACTAAAAAATCATCAAAAAATACCTTATCTTTTGTCAGGAGCTCTTGTTGCAACAGCGTCAAGCGCACCGATCGGCGTCAGTAATATCGTAAATTTAATCGCATTAAAAATAATTGATATGAGCTTGTATATGTACACACTTATAATGATTGTACCTGCAACACTCGGCTTATTAGTGCTTGTCAGCCTTATTTTTTTTGTAGTATATCGTGATTTGCCTCGAAACCTTCCCATTAGCTTCCATCAATCTCATCCTAACTACATCAATCCCAAAAACCATCCGCTGAAGCATGAACATAGTTCCGTACAAAAAGCTTATAATCCTAAGCTTATGAGAAATATATTATTGTTTGTTTTCGCCATACGAATAAGCTTATTCATAGCTTCCTACTTCTCTGTGCCGATTGAATGGGTAGCTGTTGCAGGATCTGCGATACTGCTGGGTTGGAGATGGATCTATTTGAAAAAACCACCAACCGACTTGCTTAGCAAAACACCATGGCATATATTAGTTTTTGCATTCGGCATGTATGTGATTATATACGGTTTGCACAACATCGGACTGACCAATGCGCTCGTTGATCTGTTTCGGCCGCTCGTATCAGGCAACTTGCTTAATGCGAGTTTATTGATGGGTGGATTGTTAGCGGGTATGTCCGTTCTGTTTAACAATCATCCGGCATTAATGGTAGGGACGCTAACATTGACCGAAATGAACTTAGACCCGCTAACGCTCAAAATTGCCTATTTAGCCAATGTAATTGGCAGCGACATCGGTTCGCTTCTTTTACCGATTGGTACACTTGCCTCATTGATTTGGTTTCATATCTTGAAGCAGCATAATGTGAAAATCGGATGGAAGGATTATATTCGTGTGACGGTCATCGTTATCCCTCCTGCATTACTGTTTACACTCGTTGTGTTGTATTTATGGGTAAACTGGCTTTTTTGAGTAAAATAATTGGGAACGGTGTCTTTATTTGACGGCGCTCATTTCGATTTGCCTGCGAGGCGAAGGATTGAGCGTTTTTTTCATGTTCAATTTGGTTAAGTGATGTATAAACGGGTATTAACAGCACCAAGCTAATAAAAAATGAATATTCGGAACACTTGACCTTTTTCTAAAATTGCATATAATAAAATCAAAGTCAAAGAAAGTCAAAGTCAGTTGTCCGAATATTCGGTGTTCGACTTAGGGAGCTGAAGAAGACTTATTTTGATTTTCAAGGTTCAAAATTGGTTTTATTGGTTATTCTCAGGGAGGTTGGTGGTTTGCGTAACATTTCCGATCTCATCGAACAGTATTTGAAGCACATGCTCCAGGACAGCCCGGAAGGCGCAGTCGAAATTCAGAGGAATGACTTGGCTGACAAGTTTTCTTGTGTACCGTCACAAATCAACTATGTCATCAGTACCCGTTTTACCATGGAGAAAGGATACATGGTTGAAAGTAAGCGCGGCGGCGGAGGCTATATCCGAATACAAAGGATTGATCTTCCGGCACTTAAAGCGATTCAATACCATATCGAACAAACGATTGGTGAGTGTGTCGATCAAAGTGCGGCAGAAGGACTTATTTATCAGCTTGAGGAAGCGAGGCTCGTTTCGAAGCGCGAGGCAAATTTACTCCGTGCAGCAGTACAGCGCGAGACGATTGCGCTAAAGCTGCCTCTGAGGGATGAAATGAGGGCGAGATTGCTTCGGTCAATGCTCATCTCATTGCTGGTTAAATAACGCGAAACCGTTAATACCGGGAGGAGGGATCAGGCTTGTTTTGCCAAGAATGCGGTAAAAAGCCGGCTACACTTCATTTTACAAAAATAGTTAACGGTGAGAAGACCGAATTCCATATTTGCGAAAGCTGTGCTCGTGAGAAGGGGGAAAGCATTCCAGGCGCGCCGAATAGTTTTTCTATTCACAGCTTATTGTCAGGACTTCTTGATTTCGAGCATATTGCCGGATCAAATATTGGTGGCATCAAGCAGCCGACACTGAGATGTGAGGAATGCGGACTGACTTATGCACAGTTCAGCAAGATCGGAAGATTCGGCTGCAGTTCATGTTATCGTGAATTTGCTGAAAAGCTCGATCCTCTTCTTAAACGTGTGCACCTCAGCACCGTTCATACTGGTAAAATCCCGAAGCGTTCAGGCGGACAAATTCAATGTAAGCGGGAAATCGAACAGCTTAGACGGGATTTGCAATCCAAAGTCGAGCACGAGGAGTTTGAAAGCGCGGCTCAGTTAAGGGATCGAATAAGAGAACTGGAGCGCAAAATTGCAGACCTGTAAGCTGGCATGGAAGGAGTGTAACTCTTGACAAAGCATCGATTCTCACAGCATGCATTGAGTGACTGGATGAAGGGTGAAGGTCCTGAATCTGAAATTGTCATCAGCAGCAGAATACGGATTGCACGCAATCTTCGCAATCAACCCTTTCCAATGCTTGCTACGAATCAGCAATCAAAGGATGTTATGGAGCAGCTCACTGAAGTGAGTCAATCAGGCAAGCTAAAGTCGATCGGCCGATTTGAGACCATCCTGCTGTCGGAGATTAGTGAGCTCGATAAACGGGTACTTGTGGAGAAGCATTTAATTAGTCCTAACTTAGCGAATGAATCACGATGCGGAGCCGTTATTTTAAGCGATAACGAATCTGTTAGCATAATGATTAACGAAGAAGATCATTTGCGCATTCAATGTTTATATCCAGGTTTCCAAATACAGGAGGCTTGGTCATTGGCTAGCGGAATTGACGATATTTTTGAAGAAGCAGCCGATTATGCATTCGATGAGAAGCGCGGTTACTTAACGACTTGCCCGACTAATGTCGGCACTGGCATTCGGGCGTCGGTCATGATGCATTTACCGGCATTGGTACTGACATCGCAAATAAATCGCATTTTATCAGCGGTTACTCAGGTTGGCTTAGCGGTAAGAGGCTTGTATGGCGAGGGCAGTGAAGCGCTTGGCAATTTGTTTCAAGTGTCCAACCAAATTACGCTGGGGCAATCCGAGAACGAAATAATTGATAACCTGTATAGTGTAGCAAGGCAAATTATCGAGCATGAGAAAGCGGCCCGCAAGCGGTTAATGGAAGATTCTCGATTGCGGATTGAGGATCGTGTGAAACGCTCATACGGCATTTTATCCTACGCCTCCATTATGGATTCCAAAGAAGCGGCACAGCGGTTGTCGGACGTGCGGCTTGGCGCGGATCTCGGTATTTTGTCAAACGTAACGCCGCAAGTATTGAATGAGCTTTTGGTTATGACGCAGCCCGGATTTTTACAGCAAACCTTCAACGAGAAGATGAGTCCGGAGCAGCGAGATTTCAGGAGAGCAGAACTCATACGCAAGCAATTGCGTGGTGAAACTGATTATGGGGGTGCATGACTATGATGTTTGGACGATTTACGGAACGGGCACAGAAGGTGCTTGCATTGGCGCAGGAGGAAGCGGTTCGACTCGGACATAACAATATCGGCACGGAGCATATTTTACTTGGCCTTATTCGCGAAGGTGAAGGGATTGCGGCTAAAGCTCTAATTGGATTAGGACTTGGATTGGAAAAAATTCAGGATGAGGTAGAAGCATTGATCGGCCGGGGACAAGAGCAGCCGAACAATATCGCTTATACGCCGCGTGCGAAAAAAGTCATTGAGCTTTCCATGGATGAAGCAAGAAAGCTTGGACATACGTACGTAGGTACGGAGCACATTCTACTCGGTCTTATCCGTGAAGGCGAAGGTGTTGCGGCGCGCGTGCTGAACAACCTTGGCATCAGCCTGAATAAAGCACGTCAGCAAGTGCTTCAGCTGCTTGGCAGCAGTGAAGCCGTATCGAGCAGCCATGGTTCGACTGCAAATGTAAGCACGCCGACGCTTGACGGGCTTGCAAGGGACCTGACAGCGTATGCGAAGGAAGGCAATCTGGACCCGGTTATCGGCCGCAGCAAAGAAATTGAGCGCGTTATCCAAGTGCTTAGCCGCCGGACGAAAAACAATCCGGTGCTAATAGGGGAACCGGGCGTTGGTAAAACAGCGATTGCCGAAGGCTTGGCCCAAAAAATTATCGCTAACGAAATTCCTGAAACCTTGCGCGACAAGCGCGTCATGACGCTTGACATGGGCTCTGTTGTAGCAGGAACGAAGTACCGCGGTGAATTTGAAGATCGTTTGAAAAAGATCATGGATGAAATTCGCCAAGCCGGCAATATTATTTTATTCATCGATGAGCTTCATACTTTGATTGGAGCCGGCGGAGCTGAAGGTGCGATTGATGCTTCGAATATTTTGAAGCCTGCGCTGGCGCGAGGCGAGCTTCAATGCATTGGTGCAACAACGCTGGATGAATACCGGAAATATATTGAGAAGGATGCAGCGCTAGAGCGCCGCTTCCAGCCGATAACGGTTGATCAGCCTTCTCCAGAAGAAGCGATTCAAATTTTGTACGGTCTTCGTGACCGCTATGAAGCCCATCACCGGGTGAAAATTACGGACGATGCGATTGTTCAAGCGGTAAAGCTGTCGGATCGTTATATCCCGGACCGTTTCTTGCCGGACAAAGCGATAGATCTTATTGACGAGGCAGGCTCGAAGGTTCGTTTGAATTCATATACAGTACCGCCGAACTTGAAGCAGCTTGAAAATCGTCTGGAGGACATCCGCAAGGAGAAGGACGCAGCGGTTCAAAGCCAAGAATTCGAGAAAGCGGCAGCGCTTCGTGATACGGAGCAAAAAATTCGCGAAGAGCTTGACGTAACGAAAAACCAATGGAAAGAAAAGCAAGGCCGTACCGATTCTGAAGTAACACCTGAGGATATCGCTCAGGTCGTGGCAAGCTGGACGGGTATTCCGGTCAGCAAGCTGGCAGAGGGCGAAACGGAGCGTCTGCTTAATATGGAAGAGATCCTGCATGGACGCCTTATCGGGCAAGACGAAGCGGTTAAATCGGTATCGCGTGCCATCCGCCGTGCCCGTGCCGGTCTGAAGGATCCGAAGCGTCCGATTGGTTCGTTTATCTTCTTAGGTCCAACGGGTGTTGGTAAGACGGAGCTTGCAAGAGCGCTTGCTGAAGCGATGTTTGGCGATGAAAATGCGGTTATCCGCATCGACATGTCAGAGTACATGGAGAAGCACTCGACCTCACGTCTTGTCGGAGCGCCTCCTGGATATGTCGGCTACGAGGAAGGCGGTCAATTGACCGAGAAGGTTCGCCGCAAGCCTTACTCTGTAGTTCTGCTCGATGAAATCGAGAAGGCTCATCCGGAAGTATTCAACATTTTGCTCCAGGTGCTGGAGGACGGCCGCTTGACTGATTCCAAAGGCCGCGTCGTCGATTTCCGCAATACGCTAATCATTATGACGTCGAACGTTGGCGCTGATCAAATTAAACGCAACTCTTCGCTAGGCTTCACTGCCGTTCAGGATGCGGGACGCGATTTTGCGCAAATGAAAGACAAAGTGATGGCCGAGCTGAAGAAAAGCTTCCGTCCTGAGTTCCTGAACCGGATCGACGAGAGCATCGTGTTCCACTCGCTTGGCGAAGAGCACATTGCGCAAATTGTAACGCTCATGTCTGATGAGCTGCGCAAGCGTCTGCGTGAACAGGAAGTGGATTTCGTGCTCACGGATGCGGCGAAGAGCTTCCTTGCGAAGGAAGGCTACGATCCGCAATACGGAGCGCGTCCGCTGCGCCGGGCGATTCAGAAGCATATCGAGGATCGCTTATCCGAAGATTTGTTGATGGGCAAAATTCAAAAAGGAGATACGTTCACCATTGACGAGAAAGATGGCGCATTGACAGTAACAAAAGCAATTCCGGAGCCGGAAACAGAAGAATCGGCAACGAAATAAGAAGAAATGAAAGACTGCCCCGTAAGCAGAATGCTGCTGACGGGGCAGTTTTTGTTATTGAGTACAATAATCGATCCCATAGGCATGCCTTTATTCCTATTATTCTTTTTATCAAAACTAGTAAAAAAAGGTTGAGGAACCATGAATCTATTATGTAGGATATAGGAATCAATATTTCGATAAAGGCAAAGTTCTCGAAAGGGAATGACGCAAAGTCATGGGTCTAAGGTCTAGAGTGAAGTCTAGATGATGATCGCCAGACTGCCGAACGATATGGTTACTGGCATAGGGACTCACTCCGTTCTAACCCAGACAGACTGCATTCGTTTCGGATGCGGTTTTTTTGTTTTTGTCAGAAAAAATGGGAGGAATTAGGATGGGAGAGAAAAATAGTAGAGGTTGGAATCGCAAAAAGAAAGGTAGATTGAGACGATGGATGATAGGGTTCTTTGTATGCTTGTTCGCTTTAACCTCTGTGCCCTTTCAATCTGCCCGGCCTGTAGAAGCTGCGCCTCCTTCAATAGCAGACGAATTGCTTGGAGACTGGTTACCCCAGCCGGGAAATCAGAGTACGCCTTCTCCTTTTGGTCCGAATCGAAGCGAGCAGGGAGAGCCTGATGTACCATCGCTTGGTGATCACGGAGCAAACAGCGAAGCAGATGAAGGACAGCCTGAAGATCCCGTACTGCTTCCTTCGGGGTCGCTGACCTTCATTGAACAAGATATCGAATGGGAAGCTCCAGGTTTTCCCGTTACTTTACAACGCATGTTCTCAAGTGAAAGAAACGAGGCGGGAGGGGCATTCGGCGCTGGCTGGTCGCATCCATACGAACATAGTTTGACCATGTACGCTGACTTTGACATTGTAGAAACCCGCCCGGACGGTACGGAAGTTCGTTACGTCTTTGATCCGGGTGACGACTCAGCCATCCTGGATGAATATGACGGCGACTCGCTCATTTATTATGATTTAAGTCAAGGATCGTATACCTCAGAAGAGCCATATGGTCTGAAATTGGATCGGATCTCAGCCCGGGAGTACCGGTTAACGGAGCCTGACGGTACGGTTTATACCTTTCTTGGTTATGGAGCAGCTTGGCGGGAAGGCAGCGTGCCTTCTGCTGGAAAGCTGAAATCTATCCAAGATCGCAACGGAAATTCAGTAAAGCTGACGTATGATTCACAAGGTCGACTCGAAAGAATTGCCGATAGTATCGGGCGGTATGCCGATTTATCATATAACTCGGCAGGACGAATCGTATCCGTGAAAGATCCTTTGGCGCGCAACTTTACATACAGTTATGATCACAGGGGCAATTTGAGCACAGCTGTCGCTCCAGATGGGAGAACGTGGAAATATAGTTACGACGGAGAGAACCGCTTAACGGGTATTTTAGATCCGGAGTTGGTTCAATCCACTTTTGCATACGAAGGGGATAAGGTCAAGACATACTGGAAAGGGCAAGCGATCGTTTACCAGTATGCTTACAGTGAATCCGCCGTTGTCCGTACCGATGCTTTGGGAGGCCGAACCCGGTATGACTTGGATGAAAACGGACGGATCCAAAAAATGACCGATGCTTCCGGGGCGGCACTTGAATACAGCTATACTGAAACAGGACGTTTATCTTCAACTGAGAGCGAATCATCTAAAACAACAGTTGTTTATAACGGTCAAGGACTGCCTGTCGATGAACTTGGCAGCGATGGAATTCGTACATTGACAACTTATAACGAATGGAATCAACCGCTGAAGTTGACCGTTCGTTCTGAAAATAAATTTTCAAATGAAACGGAAACCAGCGCGGAACGTCTCTGGAGCTATGAATATGACGATCGCGGGAATCTGATAAAATTGATCCATTCTGACGGCTCGATTGAATCATGGACCTATAATTCCAGAGGCCTGATGCTCACTCATATGGATCGACTTGGCTATACGACCAAGCACAGCTATAACTCACTCGGTCAGACAGTAGAGATAGCGGATGCAGATGGATCCAAATCGGCGTTCACCTATGATGCGTTGAACAGGCTCTTGACAACTCAATTAAACGGCAGCCATCATCAGACGTTTGTCTATGATA
Source organism: Paenibacillus prosopidis (assembly GCF_003337375.1). Taxonomy (GTDB): domain Bacteria; phylum Bacillota; class Bacilli; order Paenibacillales; family Paenibacillaceae; genus Pristimantibacillus; species Pristimantibacillus prosopidis. The sequence goes on along the minus strand of NZ_QPJD01000033.1, from coordinate 4,002 downwards.
ACGGGGACCGTCTGATTGAATTAACCGATGCGACGGGAGGAAAGCATCGTTCGGAATTCGAATCGAATGGCCGTCTGGAGCGTTCAATTGATCCCGAAGGTTTAATTACAAGCTATGCTTATGACGCTGCCGGACGTTTGGATTCTGTTATATCGCCTGGCGGGTACAAGAGTGAGTTCCGTTACGATGCGATGGGCCGGAAGATTGAAGAAAGAGGTCCTCATGACGCTGCGGTAACGTTCAAATATGATAAGCTGGGTCGTTTAATTGAAAAATCCGGAACATTTATACCTAAAGAAACTTATGCATACGATCACGATAGCCGTTTAATTTTTCGTAGTATCGGACAAGAGTCAACGAGTTTTTCTTATGATGCACAAGGTTGGCTCAACGAAATGGAGACTGCGGGTAAAACGACCAAGTTGACGTACGATGTATGGGGCAACGTAATTGAAATAGAGCTTCCGGATGGCGGAAAACTATCTCGTATGTATGATGTAAACGGACAGGTGACGGAAGCGACGGATGCGACAGGAGCCACGATGCATTATACCTATGATGCGGAAGGGCAGCTCATCCGGGAAAAGGATGCGCTCGGCCGAGTTACAGAGATGACCTACGATAAGCTGGGTAATTTAATTTCTTCGAAAGATCCGGCTGGCAATGTTTCGGTTTACGTTTATGATGCCCAGGGGAATATCCGTGAAGTGACGGACCCATTGGGCCATAAAACAAACATGGCTTATGACGGGATGGGCCGCCTTCTGTCGGTAACCGATCCGCTTAGCCGAACGGAAAAATATGAATATGACGCTTCAGGGCGGTTACTAACGCATACGGAGTCAAACGGATCCCAAACGAAGTTTTCATATGGATTGGATGGAGAACTCGCTGAAGTAACGAGTCCTTTGTCGTTAACAACGGCATTTGCTTATGACGGACTCGGGAGGATAACGAAGGTAACCGATCCAAAAGGAAATATCACTACTGTCGCTTATAAGCCCGATAAGCGGGAGGTGCACCTAACCGATCCGTTGGATCAGACGTCGATTGCCCGTTTCGACGAGCTTTACCGGATGTCGGAACGTATTGATCCATTGGGCCGTTCGACACGCTGGACTTATGACGAAACAGGTCTGTTATCTACTATAATCGACCCGGCTGGCTTGCTGGAGACCGTCAAGAATGCGCTTGGGGGAACGATCGCTTATCGTTATGACGCAGCAGGAAGATTGATTGAGGAGAAAGACCCTAAAGGTGCTGTAAACACATACCATTATGATGAAGTGGACCGTTTAATCGAGTCGATTGATCCGGAAGGCGCCGTAACTCTGTATAAGTACGATACGGCTGACAACTTAATCGAATATACGGATGCGCTTGGATATAAGTGGACATCCGCCTATGATGCCGAATCTCGTCCTGTTCGACAAACCGATCCGCTTGGCCGTTCGATTCAATGGCATTACGACAAGCTTGGCAATGTGGAAAGGGAAATCGACGAACGGGGAGGAGTTGCCTCTTACGATTATGATGCCATGAGCCGGCTGACGGCAATGGTGGATGCGAAGGGGAATAAAACCTCCTTTAACTACGATGCGGCAGGCAATCTGATCAAACAGATTGATCCGCTCGGTCAAGCAGTTGAATATGTTTACGATGAACGGGATCAAATGGTCCGTATGATCGATGAAATGGGTTATCCGAATGACTTCATCTACGATGCTGAAGGCCGGATGATTGAACGAATCGATGCCGAGAACCGATCAACGGAATACAAATTCGATCCTGTTGGCCGCATGGTGCAGGTAATCGATGCGCTTGGGTATGTAACCGATTATGCTTATGACGTGAATGGCAACCAGGTGTCGCTAATCAATGCGGAAGGTTCGCAAACAAGCTGGACCTATGATGCCTTGGGTCAAATGATGGAAGAAATAAATGCGCTCGGTGAGACTTACCGTTATTCATATGACTTGGCAGGGAATCTGACGATGGAAACCGATCCATCGGGAAAGATCACTTCACATGTTTACAACAAACGAAATGAACGGATTCAGACCCTATTTCCGAATGGAGAAACATTGTCTTACGCTTACGATGCGCTTGGCAATCTGAAAGAGGCAAATACGGGGCTTGACCGTAAATCTTTTACGTACACAGCGGTTGGTTTGATAGACGAAGTTACATATGGGAACTGGAATAAAACCATACGCTTCGGCTATGACGAGACGGGAAACCGCACATCGGTGACGGATCCGGAAGGCCGAGTAATGACGTATGCCTATGACGAGCTTCACCAGCTATCATCTTTCATCGATCCTGATGGGCAGCAAACATCATACCAATACGACCCTGCCGGAAAATTAACAAGCGAGATGCTGCCAAACGGTATAGAGACTGCATATACCTATACAGCAAATGGCTGGTTATCCAAGATTGATTATCAAGGTGCTGGATATAACCGTTCATTCTCTTACTCTTACGATAAAGTCGGTAATCGTCTGCTGCAGTCGGAAGAGGATGGGGCGATGACCCGGTTTGCGTACGACGATTTAAACCGGCTGATTGAAGTAACCTATCCGAAGGATAAAATTGAGCAGGTAAAATCTCAAAATTACAACCCGCCAAAAGGAGCGGACAAGATCAAGGTTCCGCTCGAATTGCAGCGATGCCCGGGAGCGAAGACGAAACGCCTGCCGATGCTGGCGGCAATAATAACGGCGGCAGTAACGGCAGCAATAACGAAGGCAATAATGGCAATGATAAAGGTAAGGGAAATAGAGGGAATATAAGGGTTTTGGCGGCCCAATTAGCGAACGGCAATGGTAATGGCAACGGAAACGGCAATGATAGTGTTAATGAAAATAGCAAAGATGATAACGGTAATGGTAATAGCAAAGATAATGGCAATGAAAATAGTAATAGTAATGGAAATGGAAATAGCAATGATAACGGTAATGGCAATGGAAATAGCAATGATAACGGCAACGGCAACGGCAATGATAACGGCAATGGCAATGGCAATGGAAACGGCAACGGCAATGGAAACGGCAACGGCAACGGCAACGGCAACGGCAATGGAAATGGCAATGGTAATGGTAATGGTAACGGCAATGGCAACGGCAACGGCAACGGCAACGGCAATGATAACGGCAATGGCAATGGAAACGGCAACGGCAATGATAACGGCAATGGCAATGGAAACGGCAACGGCAACGACAACGGAAATGGCAATGGCAATGGCAATGGCAATGGTAATGGCAATGGCAATGGTAATGGTAATGGTAATGGCCATGCTAAAGAGGATAGTCCTGGGTTTGGTAAACCCGATCGTGATCGTGCAAAAGTGAAGCCCAATAACGGAAAAGACAAGGATAAAGATAAGGATAAGGATAAGGATAAGGATAAGGATAAGGATAAAGGCAAGCCTGAAGATGCCGGCTCAAAGAAGGCCAAGCCTTGGAAGGAATTCCACTGGCAATTGCTTGAAGGCGAGCTATCCCTCTATCCTGAACGTCCGGATTATTTAATTGATCCGGTCGGAGAGGTTTCCTATGCCTATGATGCCGTAGGAAACCGGACCGCAATGAACGCAGACGGTCAGGAAACGACATATGCCTATGATGCGGCTAACCGAATGATCAGGGCGGGCGAAGAAACGTTCATCTATGATAAAACCGGTAACAGGGTTGAACAAACCGGAGCCCAAGGTACGATCCAATACGCGTATACGGATGACAATCTCCTTTCGGGCGTTTATTATCCGGATGGAACAAATGTGGAATACAGATATGACGGTCTTCGTCAGAAGACGGCCCGGTCACAGAAGTATTACGATATCGATAAGATTGAACAAAAAGCGGAAGAAATACGCAATATTGCAGGCGATTCATCTGGAGCCAAAGGGAAGGAAAATGCGATCACACGCGGCAACGGAAAGAAAACGGGATTGCATAACGGACTGTACGACAGCGCGTTGTCGTATGAGAAGACCTTGTA
>NZ_QPJD01000032.1 GCF_003337375.1 Paenibacillus prosopidis | reverse complement strand
GTAGCTAATGAACGAGGGCTAAAAATCTCATCGAACGCTTGTCTGTATTCTGGAAAACGGATATCCAGCCAGCGGTGGATTCTGTTCTTAATCCGTCCGGATTTAACAACCCAATGCTCTCTGTTTGTGACAATAACCCGTAAGCGGCGGAAGTCGTCTTCCTTTGGAGAGAAGGGCGTGTAGAACCCGCGACTCACTGCATCGGCAATGACCAAAGCGTCCTTTGGGTCATTTTTTGAAGGGGAGTTGTCCCTGTTTTCCTTATTGCGTTTGGTCGTCATTGGATTGACAAGGACAACTGAAACACCTTGTTTTATTAACCAATTGGCGATATTGAACCAGTAGTGACCGGTACTTTCCATTCCCACAACGACGTCATTCAAGTTGTGCATTTTCTGTAATTTACGAATGCTGCTTATTAAATGCTCAAAGCCCGCATGGTCGTTCGAAAACATAATGGGGCGATTGGTGAGGACGATACCTCGAAAGTTAATAGCTTGAGCAGCATGTTTCTCCTTGGCAATGTCGATGCCTATGACAAGGGTGGAAGTAGAAATACGTTCTACACGTTGATTTTGAGCTTTAATTAATCTAGACTTCATAATAACGCCTCCTAAGGTGAGTTCTGAGGGCAGCAACCCAGTACATACTCATCCTAGCGGGGCGTTCGTTTTTCTGCAAATCGAATCTACTAACACCTACAGGAATGTTAACGGGTACGATAGTGAAATGATTACTATTGGAGCAGGCACTGGCAGGTTAACGCGGCAGAAGTGCTTCAAATCCATCCATATGGAGCGACTCTAATGATAATTTTTGAAAAATAGCAAATAACCGCCAGGGTTTGAAGCACCCTAGAGGTTATTTCAAAAAGAACCTGTACCTGATTATTGAGGAACATAAAGACCCCCACTAAAAATGAAAAACTCTGTGAAATTGATGTGGAGGCTATGGAAGTTTATGATGGCTTATCTTTCAATCAACTTTGGGATGAATTCAGAAACCTGACTCGGAACCATAGTATAACGATGCAAGGAATAAAACCTGAGAATAAGATAAATGCACACCATCATCGTAACCTCGATGTTTATGGTGTGCATTTATATTTGGAACAATTCTTTTAGAAGTAGTTCAACTTTTCGCAATTCTGCCGGTTTCATCATCATGAGCCTCTGCAATAGTTGGTTCATTAGTATGTCTTTTTCATTTCTTTCAGGCCGAATATACTTTCCGAATAGAAATAAATCAAAAAAGGGAACCCCAAGTGCAGTGGCGATTTTTTCAAGGTTTAAAATTGTAACATTTTTTTCACCACGTTCAATTCCACCAATGTACGAAAAGTGAAGCCCTGCAATTTCGGCGAGCTGCTCTTGTGACAGCCCTAGTTGCTTTCTTAAATCCCTAATTCGCTGGCCAATTACTTTTAGCACGCTTTTCTCCATTAACACACCTCAAATCTAGAGTACTAACAGGGAAGTGGAATTTACATGCACATAAAAGTATCATTTTAATAATTTAATTCTGACAGGTATCAAAATAACAGAACTTGACCAATATATTAATGAGGTGATGGCAATGAACAGTTTGAAAAAAATTGAATTAGGACCTGCTACTGTAACAGGAAGAGGATTGCTTTTTAACGGATCGGTTTATACTAATGCAAATATGATCAAATACAAGTGGTTTGAACATGCAGCAATTGAAGGTGAATGGCAAATTCCAATTCTCTATCAAGAACAGGAAAATGATCATCTAATCCTCTTCGATATTTATGCCAATGCCATAGAAGTCGCTACTACCAATCAAACAGAACAATCTGGGAGTAGTGACTATGTAGAGAAATATCAAGAAAAAATTAGGTACTTAAAAAAGCAGATTCAAAAAAGTAATAAAACATAAAATTATACCTAATTTTCTTTTAGATTATTAGGTATAATTTTATGTATAGAGACTTCAAGGACAAAGCAAATCTCATATAATGTATGTAAAGATATATTTTGAAGTCCGTTCTCCAGATTTGATATTGAAGGCCTTGAAAGTCTCACACGTGAACTTAAATCCTCTTGCGTAAATCGTTTCTTTAATCTTGCGTCTCTTATCCTCTTGCCAATCTCCCCGTAAAGCAAGGACTCACTTTTCCAATCAATATGATCGAAAAAAACATTTCGTTTCATTACAAGTTCTCCTCTCAATGTATTATATCTATCTATGAACTCTAGTATTTCCATTTAATATTTTTCTATAACAATTTAACAGTGCGCATGCAAAGAGCAGAGAAGATGAAATTTCATGTGAATATTCATTCTATATATTTGTATATATATCACTTGATTAATATACCAGTTTGTTTTCAGTGGTCTAAATGGTCTCCAACACAATGTTATCTTGATAAACATTGCAAGCTCAGCAATATCAAGATTTTATTTAATGATGTTTATCCCATTAACTTATTGGGAAGTCTAAGCCATATAAATGATTCTAGTGTGGAGGACGATTTAACTTTAACTGAAGTGATATCTAAAATAACTAAAACTAGGAGGAAACGATCCTAAATGAATACTACATATGATGCGAAGTATAAACCGATTGTACTGCCTAGGAATAAGAAATATGGAAATAACTGCTGGGATGCAAAAGGGCCTAAGGTTGGGATGCGAGACATTGTTTTATACAGTGATTTAGAGTTCGATCACTGGTTAACGATTGAATCTGATTCAAATGTCTTGAATTATTGCGAACAACCTAAAAAAATAACATACGTACTTAATGGAAAGCTGTACTCGGCTATCTTTGACATGTGGATTCTCTATAAAGATGGAACCGAGTTGTTTATCGAAGTGAAGTATGAAAAAGAGTTACATCACCAGCATCGGAAATATGAGCGAACAAAGAGACAAATCGAAGCACAAAAAGAATGGTGTAAACAAAATAGTCTTCGTCATGAAGTACGAACTGAAAAGTCTATTCGTGTTGGCCGACACTCAATTGAAAACAAGCTTAAGATAATCTCAAATGTAATGAATCATAAGAAACCCTCATGCTTATCTCTAATTACAGAGCAAATTACAACTGAAAGGAGAAAGCTATCCGAAATAAGCAAGCAACTCAAAGGAAATGTCGATACCTATGAGATGATTTTAGCGGTTCAATAATTATGAAGGCACTATCTCAGCGGATCTTGATATGCATATATGGGGAAACAATATGGAGGTGTGGAAATAATGTCAAGAATTCGACTACAGGAGCAAGATGAATTACTTCCCGAACAAGTCAACCCTGAACTTTGGCCAACAGTGGATGATGATTCCTTATCTGAAGAAGAAAAACTTCTTTTCACCAATCGGAAAGTGGCGGTCATGATGTACTTTAAACGGGAGGGGACCCAGGACCAGATTAAAAAAGCCACATCGATAGATAAGCAAAATCTCAGACGATTAATTAAAAGATGTATGAGTATAGATGAAAATGGAGTCGTTTGGGGCTTTCGGGCTTTAATTCCACAGAAGAAGGTAAAACTTTACCAACTTAATGTAATGCAAATAAATCGGAATGATTCAAGAAAGTCAGGGGAATTCAATCTTCTCCTTGAGACACACCCCGATATCAAGGATTTAATCAATGATTTATATTTAGGCAAGAATCGTAGGACTTTAGAGCCTACAATGAAACCAAAACATATTCACAAACGATTTATCGATGAGTGTAGAAATAAAAACATCTCACAAAATGCATACCCCTTCAATACAAAATGGATGGGATTTAAAGCGCTCCAACGGTATCTGAAAAAATTAGGGTACATCCATTTCATTGAGGCAACCTCCCGCTTTGGACAAGATGCTGCGCAGAAAGCTAAACATACAGGGGAAGGCGAGCAAAACCATCCCTCTACATTAATTCCATTTCAAAAAGTTCAGTTCGATGCCCATCGAATTGATGGATTTTTTGTAGTCGATATTATTACTCCTGACGGTGATCTGGTCACAATGATACTTGATCGTTTCTGGATTCTAACTTTAATTGATGTGGCGACTCGAAATATACTTGGCTATTCAATAAGCTTAAGCAAAGAATACAGTGCGAGTGACGTCATGCATTGTGCACGAAATGCAGTGTTGCCTCGTAAACGTGTAAAACTCACAATTGACGGACTAACGTACCATAAAGTAGGGGGATTCCCTTCAGAAGTATTTCCAGAATCAGCGTCTTGGGCGGTATGGGATGTTATCTGTTTTGATAACGCCAAATCACATCTTGCAAGCTTAGTTAGGGACCGCATGAAAAATCTAATCGGTTGCGTTACAAATCTTGGGCCAGTAGCTCTTCCTATGCGAAGAGGATTAATCGAAAGATTCTTTAAGACTCTCGAAGAGGCTGGATTTCACCGCCTGCCAAATACTACTGGGAGTAATCCAGCTGATCCCAGAAGGACAACTCCTGAAAAGAATGCAATAAAATGGAACATTACATTTGAACATTTGAAAGAGCTTGTCGATGTAATGATTTCAAATTACAATGGAACTCCTCATGGAGGTATATATCACCAGTCACCTTTGGAATTGCTAGGAAAGCGCATGAAAAATGGGCTCCTGCCCAGACGATTAGAGGAGGATAAACGATCCGAAATGCTCTTTATGCAAACCACAATCACAAGAACTATTCGTGGCTCGCTTGCTTCTGGAAGAAGACCTTATATTCAATATGAAGGTGTCGAGTACCGTAGTGATAAGTTGGCGAATTCAGCTTATTTAATAAACAAGGATTTGATCATACATGTTAATGTTGATGACCTGCGGACGATTAAAGCCTTTCTAGAGGACGGAAGTGAATTCGGTTACTTAACGGCTGCTGGAAAGTGGTCACTAACGCCTCATTCCTTACAGACTCGAAGAGCGATCAACTCCTTAGTTCATCGTAAGCTTATCCACTATACTACATGGGAAGACCCCATTTTTGTATATACAGATTATCTGATGAACAATGCAAGCGAGGGCAAAAGAGGGATAGTTAATAAAGTCACGCATGTACGTGAAGCTTCTATCGATTCAAGTAAACACATTGATGCGCCTGAAGAGCAGGTCAAAGCTCTTGAATCTGCAAGGAAGTATAACGAGGCTCTTGACAAGGCTAGAGAACTTTCTATGAAAACACAACAAGAGAATGAGCTTGAACGTTATGAACAAATGCTTGAGAAATTTAAAACTAAATCATTATGATTGGAGAAATCGAAATGGAAAGACCAAATGTCCAGGTAGGAACGCATCCCATTGAGCAAGGTCACTATCTTATCCCGACCAAAGAAGTACTTCGATTAATGGAGAGCATTTATAAGATTGTAAATAACCGGCTGCCGGGAATGATTGTCTATGGAAGGCCTCGGCTTGGAAAGACATCGGCCGTTAAGTTTGCTATCGAGAACTTACCCACTCAAATTGGTGCACCACTACCAATCATTATTGCCAATAGCAATGCGTACCGAGTTCCGAGTGAAGAGAAATTTTTTTTGGATCTCCTTAATGATTTCAAATTTCCGTTTCCTGCAAGACGGAAACCGGCAGAAATGCGCCGGCAAATTGTAAACTTAATGCTTGAAAAAGCTGAAAAGTCTAAGATGCGAAGAATCATACTGATAATGGATGAAGCACATCGATTAACCGAATTCCACTATAACTGGTTAATGGATATTTATAATGAACTGGATAGAGAAAAGATTAGCATGTCAGTAATTTCTGTAGGACAGGAAGAACTTCTATCCCGCAGGACGTTCTTCCTCGAACAGAAAAAATCCCAGATCATTGGCCGTTTTATGACACATGAACACCATTTCTTTGGACTCAGGACGCTGGAAGAGATAAAGTTGGTGCTTAGATGTTACGATTCAGCTGACATCTCTTCTTATCCTGTCGATAGTGATTGGAGTTACACCAGATTCTTTTTTCCTGATGGCTTCCAAAATGGTGAGCGATTGGAGAAAGAAGCAAAACAGCTTTATAAGCTCTTCGTTGAGATTCGTAAAGAACATGGCGTTTCTACGGACTTTGAGATACCTATGGAGTATTTCGCATTTACCATTGAAAACGCGCTCAAAATTTACGGAGCACATGGCGATCAATGTGAATGGATCTCGAACAACCAATGGAAAGAAGCGATCAAAATCACTGGATATATTGAATCGGAAATATATATGGCACTTGCACATAAAGGAGCGAAATAAATGAACGTAATATGGAGAAAAGAATGGACCAAGAAGTATGAAACTCCTTGGTCCATCATCGAAAAATTATCCTTTGCAAATCGAGTTGAACGTGATGACTTGTTACGAGTTCTTGGAGGCGGTGGAATAAAGGGTATCAAAAGCAAAGTCATAGGCGATAAAAGGAGGGACTTGTTTGATTTAAATGGATTTGACGACGAATTGTTGTGTAGGGTGTTGGAACTCGACATTTTAGATCTTAATAAACACACTATCAACACATTAATATCTCCGCTTCATTATTACCGAGAATTACCACATTCTTGGTTTTATAAAAATATAAGATGGTGTACTGAATGTCTTGGTAACGGATACCATTCTTGGTTTCACCAATTCACCTTATTGGATTCATGTCCATTTCATGGATTAGCATTGATGGAGATGTGTCCTAATTGCCACAATCACATTCCTTTCCTGGTAAGCAATAAAAGTCTGGATATGCCTTTCATATGTAAATGCGGCTATATTTTTGCTGATTTTTCAGAGTCACGTTGGAGGAACTGGAATAAGCAGAATATAATTACCGATGAAGTAGTTATGAAGTGGTTATCCAAAGATAACACAGAGACAGCAGGTAGTCTGTGGTTATTCCATCCACGACACGGACACCTGAAATTGCTCACAACCGAACACCCACTTATCACCTCTAAACCATTTATAATTCAACACACAGTTAAGAGAGAAGAGACTCGTTCGCCTGACATTAAAAGAAAAATTTTTGTTGCGAACCGAGAAATCTTTATATCAGTGCAACGATATATTTTGAAGAAGCTAAAGAGGCATCACCAGTGCATATCACAATTATGGGAGCTTAAAAAGGGAGATATGACAGAATTTCCAGAAATTTGCCCGTATGCTTATGCATACGTCTTTTGGAGGAAATCCCTGCTTGAATTAGATCATTTTTATCGAAGAAATATTCGTGGTGATGATATTGATCCGCCTAAAAACAATGGCTCCGGTATGGTGGTGACAAAAATAATAAAAGACGAACTCCATTATCTAGTGGAGGAATTTACAAGACAGACTAAAAAAACTAATGACACTGTTAGAGAGGCTGCTTTGATCTGGATACTGAACAGAGTAACCGGTGAATTCAGTATAAACTTTTTCAATGAATGGTTTAAAATAGCAGGAGAGGCTGCAGGAAAAGAATATGCTCCAAATAGTACGGAGGTTGAAAGAATTAAAAACATATGTTTTCCAAAAATAGCTTTTAAATATGATGTATCATTAAAAAGCCCAATTGAGTGTATTTCACTTTCAAAACCAAGAGAGTATCTTTATTACAAGTGTCCAAATAAAACATTGCAAAGCAGAAAAAAACTAGCACAAATGAAATCTCATTTACCATCAAGTATTGCTATTGCTATGAAGGGTTTAGGAAATCCAAATGATGATAACAAGCGACTTCAAGCATACGTTGATCGTTATGTTTCAAAGTTTTAAGATTATGATTATAAGTTTAGTTGCAGCCATTACTGGGAGCTGCGAGTGAAAACCCGCCAAGCATTGGTGGGTTTTTTAACTGGAGACATGTACGAACGAAAGGAAAGCAGCAATAAAGTGTTTTACAGGAAAGGATATAAGTTCTTGTCTTTAAAGGATATATGTTCTTGTCCTCCGACAAATATTAAGTCTAAAGAATGGGTTTAACCGGATTATATACATATGTACAAAATACTGGTTTTGTGAATATGTATTCGTGTTTCGAAGAATTTGCCGGTAGAGCATTTTTTCATAGTGCGTTATTTCAATCTCTTGCTGTTGGATTTGATTCATTTTAGCAGTTGTACCTGTTCTCCGTTAAATGTTAATTGATATATCGTTCTAAATTTGAAATATTTGTAAACTTTTTTGGTTATTAACATTTCTTCCCGTTAGCGGACGATTACGAGCGCATCTTCAAACAGAACTAGAACGGCAGCACATGAAATTGGTCACTACCTCGGCCTTCATGAACGATATCGTGACTCTGGCACCTCGGGTACGTTTTGCAATACAGAGGTTACCATCATGGATAGTTCTGACTGTGATACTGAAACAAGTCCTACTTCCTTGGACATCTCACGCATGAATAACTTCTTGGGAAATGGCTTCGCAAGCAACATCTCCCCAGTCGTTAATTCCTCAGGCGTCGCTACGGTAATCTGGGATGACTATTCTTATGGTGAATTGCACTATAGAGTGACCTATCAAAAGTACAGCTCAGGAACTTGGAATACTGTATATATATAAGTACAGTGACGATGAATACAGGTCTTGTTGCGAGCGCATCATGGAAGTCTCCGTCACTAAAACCACAATCATCCATTAGTTTATCATCATATGGGAGAGGCCAATATAGGGTTGAAGTAATACCATATTTCAAAAGCTACGGCAAACACGGCAGTTCGACTTATTCGAGCACATTCACTTACTAGGGATAAGAAAGAATAAAAAAAGGTACAACCATTTGCGATAGAATGGTTGTACCTTTTCCTTTTTGCTATTCCCTTCTTATCAAGATACCCGTGGTTTTATCATCTGCTTGCCTAAAAAGTATCAATGTTGCTTTCATGTCATTAGTGGCCAATAAGAAAGAGAAGGGTTCATCATCAGTTAGCGATTTGAAAGTCCAATTTTCGTTTTTCGCTTTGTTTTCATACCAAGTAATTGTCTCGTTGTAAGATGTCGGAGCAGAGTAGCAAGTACCACCCAATTGAAGAGCAGATTCTGTACAAGGGGTATTGGTTTTCTTTGCTTCAGGAGGGAGAGGCTCGACAGTATTGGTACAAGCTGTAGATAATAATATCAACGAAAGTATTAATAATAAGTATTTACTCATCTAAACAACTCCTTTTCAATTGGCACGTTTACTATTAAGTGGGACTATATATATTCCATTTTATTTACAATTGTATAGTTCTATTTCTGAAATGTCTATTGTTTTGTGTTCCCTGGGTGCAGCGAAGCCGTACGGGAGTACGGTCATATAGAATTAAAGACATAATACCACAACCATAAAAAAAGAATGGGAATACAACACGCTATAAATATTGATATAACAATAACCTTGTTTTTAGTTGTTTCCTCATCTATACCCTCCGTTAAACAATAATCGGGAAGAACCATTGTTGCGATTCTGTTCGTTACTTCAATAAATTAAAAAGGAGTTGTATCGAAGCGACTACTGCGCTTCAAACTGTACTTGACTCAAAAACAAAGACAGGACCATTATATTTCTCCAGTATGTTCCGAAATAGGTGGATTCCATGTGAGCATATCGTGGAGAACCCACTTTCCGTCCTTGTTTGAAATAGTAATTTTAAATTGATGTTCCCCCGATTCGACTGCTTGCTTACCCCCAAACGAAAAACTGCTCCAGTCATAATTATTGTGCTATCGTATCCGTTAGCTTAATCGTTAATTCACATCACCAAGATAACAAATTTCAAAATCATATTGCTTGATAATTTTACTAAGTGCTTTTGGGTATAACCTTATTTCATCAAGATTCTAGAGAGAGAACAACTACAACAGGCTGCTGTGGCACCAGGACTTTCATCTATCGAAGGTTCAATATTTGTTTGATATCGGTCATTAAACGCTCTCGTCCAGGTTCCGAATTCTCGCTAAAGTGTTGCAATAGCTGTTGGAGGAGTAATTGATATGCCTTCTCATAAGCTTCATCACTGTTGCTCTCGATATTCGGTAAAACTCCAATGCCCTCCCAGTTATCTTTGGTTATCGGGTTAATCGCACGTCCATTGGGTATAAAGACCTGAAAATGGTCATTTATGCGATGGTTGCTACCTGGATTTGCTTTTCCGCCAGTCTTTTCGCCAACAATCTTAACTCTTTTGATTGCTTGTAGACTATAGGCGAATTCTTCAGCGCCGGATCCTGTTTTTCGACTGGTCAGAAGATAAACAGGCTTACTTGCGCCGAATCTTTTCCCTGGCACAAATGGCAAACTCCAAAATGATTGTGTGGTATCGTAAGATCGCCAATAAAGATCATTTAAATGCACTGGTGGGGAACCATCCAACAAATAACTGGCGATTAACATCACCATAAATGAAGAGCCGCCGTAATTATTTCGGAGATCAATGATTAACCCATCTGTATCCGCTAAAAAACTCATCGCGTGTGCTGCCGTCTCACCTGCAAACTCCGGATAAACGAATTCGTTTATAACGAGATATCCTATATTACCCGGTAATCTCTCTGCCCTTTCGAAGCCATAGTTATTTTGTTTTTGACGCAATCTGATGTTTTCATCCGTAATCGGATCGTGCAGTTGATGAGGTAACGGAGGTTCACTAAAGCCAAAAACCAAATGTTTGTCATTACTTATTTTTTGCACATAATCCGTAATCTTCTGCGCTAAGGTTAAGCCGCTCTCCTCCTTGTAAAACTCACCTTCAGAAAGCTTCTCAAGCAGTGCCGTCTTCATGATTTCGGCAGTGTTCGGGAAAACATAATAATCAAGCAACAGGTCTGCAAGGGATTCAACCGTACTTTTAATAAAACCGTCATCCAGTTTAAATGAAGTCAACCCGCATCTTCCTTTCCGCCGCGGCAGTTTATGAAGTTCTATTAACTCCAATATTTATACTTTTAATTATATAATACAATAATATATAAAGTATATAACAGAATAATAAATATCCGATAAATACTACTTATATATAGATAATATGTAATATAACAGATATGATATTTTTATATAACAGATAAGATACAGCAAGATAGACCTTAGAAATGATTTATTGTTACGATACCCAACAGGTAACTGTCCTTTGAGTGAAGGGGGCTGCCACGCAGCAGCCCTTCGGCATTGAATGCTATCGTGCCCGTTAACATCATGAGTTTAGGTGAACTCAATCAATTTCTTGTCTATTTCTGCAATCGCTCCAATATCCGATACACCATCCCACAGAATAATTGACTTAGCTTCATCGTTCTCAACGAATTCATCAAGCTGACTTAGTTGACCTGAGTACAAAGCGCCAAATTCCGTCCTTTCAGGGCCATGAAAACTTGGTTGAAGTCTAAATTTCATTAGACCTTTGAAGTCAACATAATCGATCTTTTGATTGGTTTCCTCGAATAATTCCCTAATAACGCATTGCTTAGCAGTTTCTCCTTTTTCAATAACACCACCAGGCAATTCCCAACTTTTTCTCCATTTGTTATACATGAAAAGGTACTTGCCCTGGAACTCCACTACAATTAATGCATGTGTTAGTGGAGCATCGAGTTCCGTAGCAACGAGTTGTTCCTCTTCGATTTTTAAGAATTCTAAGAAAATATTTCCCTTTGCATCTGTCATGATTTCCATTTCTTTATCCCTCCGTTTTTTAGTTGCTGAAACAAAAAACGCGCTGGACCCTTGGTCCTGCGCGTTGTATCTCACAGGATGGGTAGCGCGAAGAGCGTTAACCCATCCCCAATTTTTGAGGAATGTGTTAACGCTTCTTGTGATAATGGGATTGTTTCAAGATCAGATTAATCATTCAAATCGCCCTGTTTCATCAAGATTATGGTAATAATAAGTGTAACCTTGTAGAAGTGTCAAGGATTAAATTATCCTGCCCGTTAGAGCAATAAGGCTGCAGAGTAGTCGGCAGCCTTATATTTTTGTTCGTTATTGAGCTATCGTATCCGTTAGTTTAACCTCGTCTGATTACATCACCGAAGATTGCAGGCTTATTACTGATAAATGCTTGTATCAAATCTTTGTTTATTAAAGTAACAGAACGCTCCCAGGGATGGGCAAAGTAACAACATCTCAAATCTTTGGGGAAGAAGATGTAATAATCCCCGTCCGATAGAAAGGAATAGTCCATTCATGGTCTCCCTTTGGAATATGAGGATTAAAAAAATAGCATTCATGTTGCCAGTCCAGTGCAAAGATGTATTCTTCTTTGCTGACCATGCTTTTAAATACTTCGTTGCACTGCTCTTCGAAATCAAGAGTATCGTCACATGTATTAGTCAAAATAAACGTTATATAATCGTCGTCATTTATGGTAATACTCGGCCAGTCGTCTGGTTTTATGCTGGGTGAAAAGCTAAATCGTTTATTTATCATGTCCCATGCTTGCTCTTGCTCTGCTTCAGTTAACTCAATCCAATTCAACTTTTTATCCTCCAGTAAACGATGCCAAAGTAAGAAGCAGCAGTTATTCTCCGATCCGGTTGTTTTATATTCCATAATGAATTATAAACTGATTATTATTTATTGCTTTGACAGCTAACCCAATCAATTGGTTTAATTCACTTTGCATTTTTTCTCTCTTCATCTTATTCCTTGTCTGCTCCCAGAAACCTTCTCCATTCTCCTCTTCTTTCCAAATGGTATCTCCTCTTAAACTAAATGTTTCAGGTGCTTCATCAATTAATTTCAGCCACTTGTCTAATACACTTATTAGCTTCTCTGCACCAATTTTATGAATAACGGTTAACCCATGGTAATTCAACCCATTGCCACTCTCTTTAGTTTCGGGGTTATATGAGGGCATCCAGTTCAAGAAGTCCATCATGTACTGAATAATATCATCTGATAATACAGCTTTATCTTCCCATGAATACCGATTAATGCTGTACCATTCATATCTGTCTTTTAATTCAAACTCGATGCTAACAAGAAAAAATTCGTGTGTTAAACTCATTCAAATCACCTGGATTTCCCGTGTTAATTTATTGGTCTTCAGACAACTTAATATTAGCACATATTGGAACTATCCTGCCCGTTACTTCAATGGAAGAGGGAGCAGCTGCCGCAGCATACTGCTCCCTCGATCATTTCCACTATCGTATCCGTTAGCGAATCACTTTGTTCAGCCCTTCTAATATTAAGTTCTACCCTAAAACTAGTTGGTCTTCAATTGGATTAAGGCGATTAATAACATCATTATTCTCAGTAAAATAAATGACCTTAAATTTATATGGTTGTAGGGCCTCATTTATTTTCGGCAGTCTTTGACTCTCAAAATTATGATTCCACTTTAACATCTGGATTAGATTCCTAATGTCCTGCTTATAGTTCCCTTTCTCTATTCCAATTTTTTGTTTTAAATATCTTAAAATCATTTGCCTATCTCTTTTATAAACATTTGGATGAAGAAATATTATTACATCTGAAAACTCGAAACTCTTCAATACCCACTTATAATGTACACCTTCAATAATCCAACTCTCTGTTTTCAAAATACGCTCCAATATTTCGTCTCTTACTTCTGGTGAATTTCGTATATCTTGAACTTCTGTCCTTTTCCAGACAACATTATCTAGCTGGTAATAAGGAATGGATAACATCTCAGATAACTGTTTTGCTAAATATGTTTTTCCGCTTCCAACCTCTCCTATTATGTGGATACGTTTATATGTTTGTTCCATTTACTCATCCCTTTCAGATAACATTCAACATTCCATTAATTGTTCAATATTACGTCGCGGAATCCTGCCAGTTAGCATAACGAGGCTGCCGGTCGTTTTCGCGGCAGCCTCTCGGTGTGGGTTTTGGAACTATCGTACCCGTTAGTTTAGCGAATCATTTTCATTTGAATGGTAAATAAACGATTAGCTTCCAAATGGAGAAATTTAAGCAATGCTACCAAATCAGTCAATCGTTCTATTTGTGATCCATAATAATGATTGGGCTTGAGTCGCTTGATCGATATAGCTTCATGAATAAGTCCGTGCCACTTTTCCGGTAATTCTTTAATACCATAGTATCCAGCTCCAATTTTACTCGTAATATTATGCTCTTTGATCGTATACAATTGTCGTAGCATACCTAAAGTACACCACTCGACCGCTGAATCAAGTCGTTCAGCATTAATATGATCCGATAAATTGACCGACGATAATTTACTCTCTAGACGATCTATCCAATTAACCCAATAGCTATTTAAGTTACTTATTACATATCCGAGCAGAGAATTAATTTCTATATCGTAATCGAAAGTTAACTCAGAGCCATACATCCTAATACCATGTTTTTTTAATATCCACCAAGTAATCGGATTAAGATCTGCTCCCTCTCCATTAGTATGTAATTGTTTATTATAGTAATTCAATAAGGAACTGATTTCACTTGGCTTTTTCCCTAGGTCATCGAGGAGAATGTAAGCCCCCATAATATCAGTGTTTGGAATCTCAACCTCAACCTCCTCATGTGCTGACAAAATTGCCTGAATATCAGACTGAGTAGGTGGTTTTCGAACAATTGCTAGAAAGTCGATATCACTGGAACCCTCAATATAGTCTTTTAATGCAACCGAGCCGTAAAGATAAACTGATTCAATATTCGAAGAGCGAGTGCTTAAAGAACTACACAACCTATACATTGTTTTTTGAACTAAAGCAGGTAACATGAGGACCTCCTCCAATTCCAGTCTACATTCTTAATGCCTAATTATAAATGTGGTAAACATTCCTATAAAGAGAAAAAAGCATTTTTCTTTTTTCCTGTTTTATTAATGAGATTCTTTTGGGCATTACTGCCAGTTGCTCAACAGGCTGCCGAGCGAATCACCTGTAGCCAACGTAGTAAGCATTATGGAGCTATCGTACCCGTAACAAAGGGCTAACATGCGACAGCCCTTTCGATGTTCAACTCGTTCCTCGATAGTTGAGCAAGTAATATTGATTACTCACAAAAAGTAAGATTGCCAATTTTTATTATCACTCTGAGACTTGATGTATCCGTTGTATCTGTTGTCATAAAGTAATGTAACGCGCCTGCGACGGGATCCCAACCCAATAAAGCATCATCTACAGCCTTCTTTGTTGTATCAGAAATAGTGATTTCTTTATCAGAAATATCATTTAGCTGAGAGACAACATTAGAAATCTTGTTTGGAAAATCAGGGTGTTTAAGACGATTTAAAATTACAGAAGCAACAGCTACATGGGCTATA
This sequence comes from Paenibacillus prosopidis, assembly GCF_003337375.1. Classification (GTDB taxonomy): domain Bacteria; phylum Bacillota; class Bacilli; order Paenibacillales; family Paenibacillaceae; genus Pristimantibacillus; species Pristimantibacillus prosopidis. Next base: position 1,296 of record NZ_QPJD01000032.1, on the reverse strand, counting down.
TATGGTTCTCCATTAGCTTCTTTTTCAACGAAACGCTCTAATAATTGTCTGTCATTAACCGAAAGTAAGATATTTTGGTGCGTTTCTTGTTTAGGTTCTGACTTTGTTTTTGAAACTTCGATAACTTGTCCTTTACTACAACCAACCAAAGCAAGTATCAAAAATACAATTGTAACTCGTTTCATAATGGTATATTGCTCCTTTACTTCTTTGTATATATCTCACAATATACTTTATGTCAAAACTACTATTTTATAGACCGTTCGTAGGAACTAAAAAAACGGCTGCCGAAGCAACCGCCTTTTCACTATCGTACTCGTTAGTCCAATAATTAACTTTTCCAAGTAACGTCTGCTTTTGTCACTTGCCATTTACCGTTTTTGTATTCAACAATAACTTTTATTCCACTTCCTCCGTCACCAGCTCTGTACTTAGAGCCTTCAACAACAATTTGCTTATTTGAAATCTCAGTCTTTTCGACTCGTAACAAAACACCATTAAGAACCATTGTCTGGGGGTCATATAACCCTTTGGCTTTTAATTGCTCATAAGTCGCTTCCATTACTTCAACATTGTATTTATCAAAATGCTTTAGAATTTGTTCTTTATCTGTTTCATCAAGGTCTTTAAAGTTACTCATGTCAATTGCAATATATTTCATATCACCATTTAGACCTACATCAATTGGCATATACGCATCTAAAGCCAAGCTATACAGTTCCCCCATATCTTTTGTGGGCTTGGTGTTCGAACATGCAGTAGCTAACATGACACAGAATAAAGCAAAACATAAAGACAACTTTGTTATTCTCATTTTCATCCCCCCTATTCCATCAGACGAATAAAATCTATTTTTGTTTCAAACTTGTTCCTGCTATGAATATTCTAATCTTCTTTAACGTCTTATTCCACTATCCTGCTAGTTAGTTGAGTGAAAAAATGGAGCATCTGCACCGCGGCAGATGCTCCACTATCGTATCCGTTAACATTCCTATAGGTGTTAGTAGATTCGGTTTGCAGAAAAACGAACGCCCCGCTAGGATGAGTATGTACTGGGTTGCTGCCCTCAGAACTCACCTTAGGAGGCGTTATTATGAAGTCTAGAGTAATTAAAGCTCAAAATCAACGTGTAGAACGTATTTCTACTTCCACCCTTGTCATAGGCATTGACATTGCCAAGGAGAAACATGCTGCTCAAGCTATTAACTTTCGAGGTATTGTCCTCACCAATCGCCCAATTATGTTTTCGAACGACCATGCGGGCTTTGAGCATTTAATAAGCAGCATTCGTAAATT
>NZ_QPJD01000031.1 GCF_003337375.1 Paenibacillus prosopidis | reverse complement strand
GCAGCTGACGAATACTAATCGGTCGAGGGCTTATCCTAAAACCGTTTGCCTGGACCCATACATCCGGCAGACAAACAGCTAAAGTTCAGCAGCAATTTCTTTCGTATCCGGTTTTCAGGGCGCAATATGCATATGCTTGCATTTGCAAATGACCCACATCAGTGGGTTTTATTGTGTTAATGAATTTTTATGCTTTTTCTGACGCGGGGTGGAGCAGCCCGGTAGCTCGTCGGGCTCATAACCCGAAGGCCGCAGGTTCAAATCCTGCCCCCGCAACCAAATTTTATCTTAGAAAATATCCAAATTACATAAATTGCTGTCACACAAGAGATAGCGGGTTTGAATCTCGCCGCGCTTCCATTTTATAATCCAACAATCCTTGCGCAGCAAGGGTTTTTTTTGTTTTTTAAAGACTGACTAGAACAATTTTGTGATCATTTTCATTATATCTTATAATTCCTATTGAATATGTCGGAAAAACTATTGACGAGCTAATGCATCCGATGATAAGATCAGAATTACGTTTTACATGAATAGCAGCGCCCAAATTATAAGTGGTTATGTTTCTCGATTGAGGGCAAAATAAACGAAAACAGATGGGAGAACAGAAATGAAAAAATCATGGATAACAATGGCTGCACTTATTATGGTTATAACGCTTATATTTACAGCTTGCGGCAGCAATACGGATATGAACAACGATCAAGCTGCTGAGGAACCGGCAGCTAAGAACCTGCTTGAAACGATAAAAGCAAATGGCAAAATCCGCATTGGAACAGAAGGAACGTATGCACCGTTTACCTACCATGATGAAGAGGGTACGCTTACAGGCTTCGATGTGGAAATCGCACAAGAAATTTCGAAGCGTCTCGGCGTAGAGCCGGAATTTATTGAAACCAAATGGGATGGCATGTTTGCCGGTCTCGATGCTAACCGCTTCGATGTTGTAGTCAATCAAGTGTCCATCAAAGAAGACCGGAAAGTGAAATATGATTTCTCCGACCCTTATATCGTTTCGAAAGCCGTTCTAATCGTTAACGAAGATAACCAGGACATTAAAGAGCTGGCGGATCTCAAGGGTAAAAAGGCAGGACAATCTTTAACCAGTAATTTGAAGGACATCGCCGAGTCAAATGGCGCAACCATTGTACAAATCGATGGTTTTAACCAAGCTATTGATCTGCTTCTCTCCAACCGGATTGATGCGACGATCAACGACGGACTGTCCTTCCTGGATTTTAAGAAGCAAAGACCGGACGCGAAGATTAAGGTTGTTGCCGAGACGGAGGAAGCTACTCCAAGCGCTGTTTTGATTAACAAGGGCAATGAGGAACTGGTAAAAGCTATCAATAAAGCTTTGGCCGATATGAAGGCGGATGGAACTTACTTAGAAATCTCACAAAAGTATTTCGGTGCGGACGTATCGAAATAAGCAGGCAAAGGTAAACACTTATGAGCGATAGAACAGAAAGACTCATTCAAATTTTTATTGATTCCTTTCTACCCCTGCTTAAGGCAGGGGTAGCTTTTACGATACCGCTTACGTTGATCTCCTTCGCAATTGGTTTTGCGCTGGCATTTCTGACGGCGCTCGCCCGGCTTTCCAATTGGAAGGTTCTTAATGGTATCGCCAGATTCTATGTTTGGGTTATTCGGGGTACACCGCTTCTTTTGCAATTATTTATTATCTTTTTCGGTTTGCCAAGCATCGGTATTGTCATTGATGCTTTTCCGTCGGCCGTTATCGGATTTTCAATCAGTGTTGGAGCATACGGCTCCGAAATTATCCGCGCCGCGATTCTTTCCATAGGCAAAGGGCAATGGGAGGCGGCTTATTCCGTTGGGATGACACGCTCGCAAGCGCTGCGCCGGGTTATTTTACCCCAAGCGGCCCGCGTTTCCGTACCTCCGCTGGGAAACTCTCTTATTAGTCTTTTAAAGGACACATCGCTGGCGGCGGTCATAACGATGCCGGAAATGTTGCAAAAAGCCCAACAAATTACGGCGGTGTACTATGAACCGTTATTGTTATACAGCGAAGCTGGCTTGATCTACTTGTTATTCAGCACAGTGCTTTCCAATCTACAGCGACGGTTAGAGAAACGGTTTGAACGATTTTCCGCAAGGTAAATGATAAATGAATGCTTACGATGAAGGATTTTGCTAACACGCAAAACCCTAAGGAGAAACCCATGATTAAAATTGCAAATCTGAAAATAAGCTTTGGTGATCATGAAGTGCTTCGGGGCATTGATCTTACTATTGAAAAAGGTCAAGTCATGGTCATCATCGGACCTTCGGGTTCAGGGAAAACGACCCTGCTGCGAAGCATAAATTTGCTGGAATATCCCACTGAGGGAATACTTAGCATCGGAAATTCCCGGCTTGATTTTACCCCTCAGACCAAACCGAATGCTACAGACATACTAGCTTTTCGCAGACAGACCGGGATGGTGTTTCAATCGTATAACCTTTTTCCGCACAGGACTGCGCTGCAGAACGTGATGGAAGGGCAGGTCATTGTGCAGAAAAAGTCGAAAGCAGAGGCGCGAATCAAATCGATGGAGCTTTTGAGAAAGGTTGGCTTAGAGGATAAGGCCGACTCATACCCCCATCAGCTTTCCGGAGGACAGCAGCAGCGGGTGGGCATTGCCCGTGCGATGGGTATCGACCCTGCGCTGCTGCTGTTTGATGAACCGACATCGGCGTTAGACCCGGAATTGGTCGGAGATGTTCTGAAGGTTATAAAGGAACTGGCGGGTGAAGGGATGACAATGGTCATCGTGACGCACGAAATGAAATTTGCGAGGGATGTAGCAGACCAAGTCGTGTTTATGGACAACGGAGTAATCATTGAGCAGGGATCTCCGGGACAAGTCATTGACAGGCCGACTCATGAACGCACCCGACTTTTCTTATCACGATTGAATGATTCGGTGGTTCAGAACCAGAAAATATAGAAGCTTGCTTGAAAAAGACACGGAGCTGTTGTTCCGTGTCTTTTTTGAGCTTCAAGTAAGATGTGGAAATTTTCTTGATAAAAGAGGGACTGTTTTACTGGGGATTGTTTTTATTCAGACGTGTCAATTGTATGATCCTATTGTACATTTGTTTGTTTCCCAGCCTGATGAATGGAGTAATTGCCGGGCTTGTGTTGACCTCCAGAACCCAAGGTTTCATGCTTTGGCTCACCGCGATATCAACGCCAAGCTGCCAGACTGTGGGATGTATGCTCTGGAACTGCACCCCTATGCTCCGAGTCAAGCTGAATAAAGACTCAAGATACGGAGTGACTTTGGATTGATTCATATTTGACTTTAACAGTCTCTCAGCCGGCAAGCACGTTCCCCCCTGGCTTCTGTTCGTCACAATTAGCTTGGGCCGGGCAACCCGTCCGACAATGCCGGAAACTTCCCATTCACGATTCTCATTCTTCTGCACCATAATGCGAAAATCAAACGGCCGCCCGTGATAGAGCAAAGTCCGGATCCCTTTTTGGATCAAATAAGGCTTCCTCCGAATCCGTCTGCGAACGGACTGGTATAAGGCATGAACGCTTGTGAAAATAGCCTTCGAAGTGCCTTGCCTAAGCTCATATTTCGTTCCTTTTTTTTCCGCTCGCATAATACCTATACCTTTGAGACCGTTTATTGGCTTTAGATAGACCATCTTATATTGGTCCAGCATCTTGTTCAGCGTATACATGCTGAAGCTCTTCGTCGAAGGTATATGGGGAACAAGAAGCTTGTTTTTCAGCAGAGCCCGGGTTTTTGTAAGCTTGCTGCTGATATGCCGCTTAATGGATACTTTCAAGCATCGTCACTTCCCTTTTCAGCGTTAGATTGCTTCATTATACGGGAAGAGAGCGGTAACAGATATGGTTCAACGCACATTTGTGGTAAAGGGAACAAGCTTGACGATAGATAAAATGGATAAATATACAATTGAAGAGGGCATCTCTTTTATCTGTGTTGATGGATAGAAGGGATGCCTCCTTTTGTATTCAATATTAATATAAAAATTAATAAGTTAACTTATTGACAGCAGATACAATCAGTTGTTAATATTCACTATATCATGAATTAATAAATAAAAACATAAACGTTTGGATGGATTCTGATTAAAGTGGGGAAGCAGATAAGCCAGCAGTTAAAACTATAACGATCAAAAGGAGTTTTGTTACGATGTTAAGCAAAGAAACAGCAGCAGCGCAGTCATTTATTAATCCGGTTATTCCGCAGCGCGCCGATCCTTGGGTTTATAAGCATACAGACGGCTACTATTATTTTACCGCTTCGGTACCTGAGTATGACCGGCTGGAAGTAAGAAGGGCGAAGACGATTCAAGAGCTTGGTTCGGCAGAAGCGGTAGTTGCATGGCGGAAATATGACACAGGTCCGATGAGCGCTAACATTTGGGCTCCGGAAATCCATTTTATCGATGATAAATGGTATATCTATTTCGCCGCTGCAAGAACTTCGGAAACGGTTGACGGTTTATTCGATCATCGCATGTTTGTCATTGAAAATGAATCGGCGAACCCGTTAGAGGGTGAATGGACGGAGAAGGGGCAAATTAAAGCGAATTGGGAATCCTTCGCGCTTGATGCGACGACATTCGAGCATGAAGGCGTTCGTTACCTGGTATGGGCGCAAAAGGATCCCGCCATTCATGGCAATTCCAATCTGTACATCGCTCCGATGAGCAATCCGTGGACCATAAGCGGCGAACAAGTCATGATTGCCACTCCGGAATATGATTGGGAAAAAATCGGCTTTCTCGTTAATGAAGGTCCGGCAGTGCTTAAGCGTAACGGCAAAATTTTTATCAGCTATTCGGCTAGCGCTACCGATTACAACTATTGCATGGGGCTGCTCTCGGCATCTGACACCAGTGATTTGCTGGATCCATCCTCATGGAGCAAATCGGCTGAGCCTGTCTTCCAAACGAATGAGGCAACAGGACAATACGGTCCTGGCCACAATAGCTTTACCGTCAGTCCTGACGGTGAGAATGATATTATTGTTTATCATGCTCGGAATTATAAAGAAATTGTTGGAGATCCTCTTTATGATCCAAACCGTCATACGCGGGCGCAGCAGTTTGGTTGGAATCCGGACGGAACCCCGAACTTTGGCATTCCGGTCGAAGACGGGACAGTTGCAGCGAAATGACAATCCTGTGAGTAGATAGTAAATATATTAATTAATTTATTGTTTCGATAACTAAACCACCATTTTTTTCAATAGTAAATGATGGCAATTCCAAATTCGGTGGATAAAAGAAAGTCGGATATCATATTTTAATATCATTCGACAAGTCTTGACAATGAAAGCGCTTTGAATTATTATGAATTCAACAAAAGTATTAATTATGTAATGAATTTGTTTTCTTATAAGATTATTCATTGCTTAATTCATATTTTGAGAAAGAAGTACATTTAGGAGGGGTTAAGTTGGAAAAGAAAAAAGGTTTACTTTCTGTTTTTGCACTTATGATGGCAGTAGTAGTCATGCTTTCTGCATGCGGCGGTAAAGAGGAAGCAGGGAACGAAGGCGGCACAAACGGTAAAACGGAATCTCAACAGCTTACGTTCATGTTTAGAGGCGGTCCTGAAGAGCAAAAGGCATATCAAGCAACAGTAAAAAAATTCGAAGCAGACAACCCTGGCGTTAAAGTGAAAATCATTACAACAACACCCGATCAGTATGCAACTAAATTGAAGGCTGCTATCACAGGGAAAAGCGTTCCTGACGTCTTTTATTTTGATCCGGGCGACCTGAGAGCATACGTAAATGGCGGAGTGCTTAAAGATATTACGGAATATATGAATGACGTTAACTTCGACAACATTTGGAAATATGGCGTTGATATCTACCGGTATGACGGCGAGACAGTAGGCCAAGGCAGCATTTACGGATTGCCAAAGGACGTTGGTCCTTTCTCGCTTGGATACAACAAAACGATGTTTGAAGCTGCAGGCATCCCATTGCCGGATAAAGACAAGCCTTACACATGGGATGAATTCATCAAAGTTAACCAACAGCTTACGAAAGACAACAACGGCGACGGCAAAATTGACCAGTACGGCACAGGCTTTAACGTAAACTGGGCTTTACAAGCCTTCGTATGGAGCAATGGCGCTGACTGGCTAGATGAGACTAACAAAAAAGTAACGATCGATGATCCTAAATTTGCTGAAGCACTGCAATATTTTGCTGACATGCAAAATGTATACAAAATCACTCCTTCTATTGAAGATGCAGCAACTCTGGATACGTACCAGCGCTGGATGAAAGGCGAATTGGCGTTCTTCCCAGTAGGTCCTTGGGATCTGGCGACTTATGAAACATTGCCTTTCGATTATGATTTGATTCCTTATCCTGCAGGCTCTACAGGAAAATCGGCAACCTTCGTAGGCTCGCTCGGTATTGGCGTATCCAACAACTCGAAGAGCCCTGAATTAGCAGCTAAACTGGTTACTTATTTGACGGCTTCTCCAGAAGGTCAACAGCAATTGGTTGATGCAAAGGTTCAAATTCCTAACCTGATCGATATGGCTCAAACTTGGGCAGCTAATTCGGCTACGAAACCGGCTAACAAGAAGGAATTCCTTGATATCGTTCAAGACTACGGTAAACCGATGCCTAACACATTGACTTACAATGCTGAATGGTACCAATTGTTCTTTACGGACATCCAACCGGTACTCGATGGCAAAATGACGGCTGCTGATTATGTGAAGTCGCAACAGCCAAAAATGCAAAGCTTGCTTGATAAAGCCATCGAACAAGAAGCAAAATCGAAAAAATAATAAAAGCTAATCATTTTTAATCCGCAGGAATGGATGCTAGTTCTTAAGCACGGAACTAGCATCATTCTTATGCCGGGTGAATCAGGGGTGGAAGATGAAAACCAAGTCGAATCTCTATCGCAAAGAAAGCTACTACGGGTATTTATTTGTACTTGCTCCCGTTCTTGGATTTCTCTTGTTTACTTTGTATCCGCTTTTATACTCGCTTTACGGTTCATTCACGGACTGGGACGGCTTAGGCCGGATGGATTTTATCGGACTCGCTAACTTTAAAGAAATTTTTATGGACGAGCAGTTTCATAAGGCCAGCTTCAACACGTTGTTCATGATGATCGGTATACCGATAGAAATAGTGTTAGCTTTGCTGCTTGCCCTTGGGCTTAATCGGAAAATGTTCGGTACGACAACGTTTCGTGTCGTTTACTACATCCCGGTCATCTCCTCGCTCGCGGCGATTTCAATTTTGTGGCAATGGGCTTATAACGGCGACTATGGTTTAGTAAATCAGTTTCTTGCTCTCTTTGGTATTGAGGGTCCTAACTGGTTGACTGATAAATATACGGTGAAACCTGCACTTATTATTATGATGGTTTGGAAGAACCTTGGTTATTCTATGCTTCTCTATCTGGCGGCACTGCAAAGCGTGCCTAAAGATTACTATGAAGCGGCATCCTTAGACGGGGCAAACGGCTTTCAAATATTCAAGCATATCACGTTCCCGATGGTAAAACCGGTTACGTTCTTTATTGTCGTTACGAAAATTATCGGCGGCGCCCAGATCTTTACGGAAATTAATATCATGACGTCGACAGGCGGTCCGGAATACAGCTCGGCCTCAGTCGTATTCTATGTTTGGCAGAAGGCGTTCGGCAACCTGCAAATGGGCTATGCCTCCGCCATGGCAATGCTGCTTGGGATATTCATCTTTGTTGTAACGCTCGTTCAATTCAAGATGAATGAAAGATCGTCGAGGGATTTGGAGTAACGACTACCAGAGGGAAGGAGTGAATGTGACTATGCTTTCGGCCAAAAAATTTAAAATCTCGAATCTACTTATTTTCATTTTAATTAGCATTGGCGCTGTATTTATGATTGCTCCGCTTGTATGGACGGTTTCGACCTCCTTTAAGACGAAGGCGGAAGTATTCGCTTTGCCGCCTGTATGGATTCCGGAAACGTTCAACTTTGTGAAGTATGCGGAAATATGGGAGAAAGGCCCTTTGCTCAGCGGTATTCAGAACAGCTTGCTGATCACGCTCTGCGTCACGATTATCGGGACGTTCACATCGAGCTTGGCCGCGTATTCGTTTGCGAAGCTGCGTTTTAAGTATAAAAACGTGATTTTCATGCTATTGCTATCTTCCTTGATGATTCCATATCCGGCTATTATGATTCCGCAATTCATTATGTTCTCCGAATTTGGTTGGGTGGATACATTAAAGCCGCTCATTGTGCCTGGCCTTTTTGGTAACATTATGATGATCTTCTTCCTGCGGCAATATTTGACGAGTGTACCTGGAGCAATTATAGAAGCCGCGAAAATCGACGGAGCTTCTTACTTCGGCATTTTCTCCAGAATCGTATTTCCGTTAATCCGTCCAGCGGTAGCGGCACAGGTTATTTTATGGTTTATGGCGATTTGGAACGATTACCTGGCGCCGATTATTTATTTGAACTCACCGGAGAAGCAAACGCTGCAGCTCGTTATCGCTAATTTTAATGCGACGTATGCGATCCAAACGGATTATCCGTTAATTATGGCGGCGTCCTTCGTTGCTTTGCTGCCTATGCTGGTCATCTTCCTCGTATTCCAAAAACAAATTATCGAGTCCGTTGCAATTTCTGGCGTTAAAGGCTAGATGGATGGCGGATTCTGAATAGAACAAGCCGCCAGTCAGGCTAAGAACAAAGCTCCTATACGGGGCTTTGTTTTTTTTTTATTGAACAAGTAGCTATTGATCTGCACCCTTTTTCCTGTAAAAAAAGTAAACGGCAATGATTCCGATCATCGTCACCAAAGTTGAAATGAAGCTTCCTTCTACGCCGAACGAGCCGCCTGATAGTAGCGCGGGTCCAGCAGCTACCGCATCCAGCACGGACGGAACAGGAGCGGTCCCCGATACGCTGAAGCCATAGATATGGCCCTGGAAGTAGTTCCATGTCAGATGCAGTCCGATCGGCATCCAAAGTCCGCCGCTCAGCTCTCGGGAAAGACCTAGAAGAATACCGGCAAGCAAAAGGTTTATGATCGGAAAAGGGGAGTCGAAGGTTCCTGGATTTAACCCATGCATGACCGCAAATAAGATCGAGCTGACAATGATCGCGGATGTTTGGCCGTAATGGTATTTCACAAGCCCTTGTATGTAGCCGCGAGAAAGGATTTCCTCGTAAACGGCCACACACGTAAACAGAATCAAGCCATCCAGCAACGACCGAAGCACCGCTTGATTAAAGCCAATCCATTGCCATTCGATACCTCCGAGTACCCAAATAAGAACAGACGAGACGGTCATTAGAATAGCTCCCGCCAGGAGACCATGAACCGCCCAAAGGGCGCCGTTAGGCTGTTTTAATCCGAGAGGCCAACCTTTCTTCCGTTCGAATAAAGCGTACATACCGAAGGCAGCAGCGGTAAAGGCGACTATTTGAGAATAAATAAGCCATTTATTGTCTACGGCAGCTTCAAGATCAGATACTGAAAGCCCTGCTGCGATAAAGTAGATGAGAAATAAAATGATAATCAAAACAAAAACGATAGCCATCATTAATAGCAATTTTCCGATAATCGACGCAATGTTCTTAATAAAGTTCCACTCCTTGTTCATTGAATAAAGAAAGTATAATTACCAGTTTATCCCTTGTCAACGAACAGAAATGTGCATGTGTCGTTGCCACTATTCCTCATGATCACTTTTCCACTAATATTCCAGAATAAGAATAATCATCTTTCCTATTAATCTCAATCGTGCGGCGACCGAGCTCCTTATCGTTTTGATAAGCAATGACTTCAATAGAGCTCGTAGATGCGATTGTTCTAAAGTCGTCATCATTTGTTGGCGTCCAGTATATAGTGTCACCTGACTTTATATCGATTTGTTTTCCTTTATCCACGACTTTAGAGTCGGGGGGCGTCCATAACAAGAAAGAGCCGTCGGTTGCTTGCAATGAAATGACATCCGCTTCGCCCGAAACGATGTTAATTGGAAAACCGGGTACCCTGCTCATCGTCATCTGGTACATTCCTAGCGGGAAACCGACATTCGGTTTTACTTCAACGGGCGTCCCGTCGGCCGCATAAGCGGTAATTACAAAGCCATCGAACAATGGTTTGTCGCTTTCAGGCTGAAGGAATGAAAATCCGAACATCGCAAGTAAAATGAACGTACAGACGGCTGCCAAAAGGGCAGCTGTTTTTTGATAGGCAAATCCTTTCTTCTGAACTTTTTTACGTCATTTATAATACTCTTCTTCAGCTCATCGCTGGTCATGTTCAGCATGCTTAGACGTTTTTTGCTGCTTAACTATTTTAATAAAAACCTCCTGGCATACGTCTTGAGCGTCAGCGCTATTTTTGAGATAGGCAAAGGCTATTCGCAAAACCATGTCGGAATAGCTCTGGATGAGCTCTGAAATATAATCCTCCGTATAAAGCGGTTCATTTTCCATTGGCGTCGACTCACCCCTAACACGATCGACATAATCAAAATGTTTCATACTCGAAAAAAAATCCTGACTCATTAAAGTCAGGATTCATTCGTCTCCTCGTTAATGGCTTCCTCCAGACGGAAATCGTCGGTTTTCTCGCCGTCTTCCCAAATTTCCACGAACAGAGCATCACAATTATCGAAATCGGTTGATTTCAGCGACAAAGCTTTTTCTTCGTCGGTGCCTACATATACATTTTCCATCCCGTCTTCATTGAACGAGAGTATGACAAAAATTTTCACTCGCCTGTGCCTCCTGCATTTCAATATTGTAGCAGTATATCATAAAACGCTTTAGGATAAGCACTTTAACAGAGCAGATAGAATGATCAGCATAAGTCATGGTATAATTAACCATATGCAATATTACCTATGTTTGTAAAAATGAAGGAGATGATAGATTGAAGCTTTATTTTAAAGACAATTTCTTCAGCTCGGGAACAAGCACTATAATGAACGGAGCCGCCGATACGGTAGGTACAATAGATTTGAAAAGCGCCTTTGGCTCATCGCTCGATGTGTATGATCATACGGGAACGAGGGTGTGCGGGGGGGCGTTCCCTTTCTTCTCGAACAAGTGGGAAATAACAGGTCCGGATGAGCGCTTATTCGGCGTGCTGCAAGTGCGGATGAGCTTTCTCTCGAAGCGGTTCGAGTATGATGCGGGGGATAGAGGATTATTCGAAATTACGTCGCCGGCTTTTTCGCAGGAGTACGACATCCAGGACGGCAGCGGTCAGACTGTCGCTTCATTTGCGAAAACGAGCAGCTGGCTGCAATCCGGCGCCTTCTGTTTGAATAACGGCTCCTGTAAGCTCGACAGCTATGAATTGGTCGCTCTCGTTATGGGCGTTCACACTATACAGAAGAGGCAGCATGCGAACAATGCAGCGACTTAATTATCATTTCTAAAAATCAAAGCGGCTGTCGAATAGAATTCGGCAGCCGCTTTATAAAAATATAAGAAAGTATAAATTTGAGCATTATACAATGCATATATTTCACCGCGAAACGAGCTTTTGCCGCCAAGGACGGCGACAGCCGTTTACGCTTGTGTCACACTATTATCGTTCCATTATGCTTGCTGCGATATAGATAAACCAAGACCCTCGGCAACGCGTTGTCCGTACTCCGGATCTGCTTTGTAGAAGTGGCCGATTTGACGAAGCTTAATGTCATCTCTTTCAACCGGCTTCATAGCTCCGACAATGGTTTCGACCAGACGGGTGCGTTCTTCTTCGCTGAGCAGCCGGTATAAGTCGCCCGCTTGCGTGTAGTGATCATTATGATCATAGGCGACGCTATTCGCTTCACCGGATACTTCAAATGCAGCAGGCTTGTTTTCAGGCGTTTCCGTCGGACCGCTATAGCTGTTCGGCTCGTAATAGATGGAAGCACCGCCATTACCATCCGAACGCATTTGTCCGTCACGCTGGTGATTGTTCACTTCCGACTTTGGACGGTTAATCGGCAATGAATTGTGATTAGCGCCGACCCGGTAACGATGAGCGTCTGAGTAAGCGAACAGACGGCCCTGAAGCATTTTATCCGGGGAAGCCTCGATGCCGGGCACAAATGATCCAGGTGAGAACGTAGCTTGCTCAACTTCCGCAAAATAGTTCTCAGGATTCCGGTCGAGCACCATGCGTCCAACCTCGATCAACGGATAGTCCTTCTGAGACCATACCTTCGTGACGTCGAATGGATCGAAACGGTATGTATCGGCATCCTCTAACGGCATAATTTGAACATACAGCTTCCATGCAGGGAAATCGCCACTCGCGATCGCATTAAACAAATCTTCCGTATGGTAGTCGGGATTTTCACCGGCAATTTGTGCGGCCACATCCGGAGCTAAGTTTTTCACGCCTTGTTCCGTTTTAAAATGGTATTTCACCCAGACGGCCTGGCCTTCTGCGTTAACCCATTTGAACGTATGGCTGCCGAAGCCGTGCATATGTCTGAGCGTTGCGGGAATGCCGCGGTCCGACATAAGAATCGTAACCTGATGCAAGGATTCCGGCGACAAGGACCAGAAATCCCATACTGCATTTGGGTTTTTCAGGTGTGTTTGCGGATGGCGCTTTTGTGTATGAATGAAGTCCGGAAATTTTATTGCGTCACGAATAAAAAATACAGGCGTGTTATTGCCAACCAAGTCATAGTTTCCTTCTTCGGTGTAGAACTTAACGGCGAATCCGCGCGGGTCGCGCACCGTATCGGCCGAACCAAGCTCGCCCGCAACGGTCGAGAAGCGAATGAACATCGGAGTACGTTTTCCTACCTCTGACAAGAAGCTGGCTTTCGTGTATGGCGTAACATCGTGCGTCACTTGGAAATAACCGTGCGCGCCGGCGCCTTTCGCATGAACGACACGCTCTGGAACACGCTCTCTGTTGAAATGCGCCAGTTTTTCAAGAAGGTGTACGTCCTGAATTAATGTGGGACCACGTGAGCCAGCTGTCATCGAGTTTTGGTTATCTCCAACGGGAGCACCCCAACTAGTCGTCAGTTTGTTCTTTTCTGTACTCATAATCGAATCACCTCATTGATTTTGTATGATTGCGTCTCAACTAATATGTTACCGCTTTCCAGTGGGAAATCAATATCAATTTATAATAATTACAAATAAATATTTTCCGTCAAAATGTGATAGAGGATTTTGAAATTTAGGCATATAGTCGTACTCAAGACACAAGCCGAACGGGGACCTCATTGGGTTTTGGGGGGAATGGCCGTACAGAAATAGACAAAAATGAACCGATTGAATTAGTCGGGGGAGATGTTTAGTCGCTTGGCACAATAACGGTACAGAATGGTCTTATTAGCACGTAACGGGGAAGTTACACAAAAAAATAGCGGACAAAAATGGTCTTAATGGGCCCAGAATAGGGTATTGGATACCCAGTAGGCATGAATAAAACCACAAAAGTCCGCTATTTTCAAATATGTTGTCATTGTAGAGGATATAACGCCTATTATTACCGCTATGATGGTTACGTTAGGGGATGACTTTCAATTGTCCTTATGTGGCTTGAGGGACATAACACTAGCGGCTATTCGCTGTACCGCCCCAGCGCTTTTGTCGCAGACTCAAGCATACGGCTCTAATAGGAAGCCTTGATGATCCTTTCATGATCTCAGGGTTTTTATTTTTTGTTTGATTCCGCCTTATATTTTTGTTACCTTTGAACTTGCATGTTTTTTTGGGCTACTCTAACATTTAATAGAACGGCATGCATCAAATTTAATTTTTAGGAGAACAACATGACTACAAAGCAGGATCTCGTACCGGACAAGTTTTGGCCGGAGCTAACCTATCCGTTAACATTCGCGGATGCGCTGAGCGTGTTATCGAAGCAGCAATTAACAAATATTCGCCTGAATTTGCAAATAAGCAACCTCAGCACGCTCAATAAGCAGGGGCTTGTTGAAAAGTTGGGGAAGCTGATACCGGATAACTTGGAGCTGACTACCCGTTGCTGGGATCATAATAGAATGAAGTTCGTTCAGAAAATCGCGAAGAACGGAGGTCTATGGGATAAGCCGCTGCTTGAATACCAGCAATACGATTATTTCCGCGAACGCGGAATTTTATATCCGGGTACGGTTGACGGCAAAAGAGTCGTTATCATGCCTTCAGAACTCGTTGAATTGTTTAAATCAGGCGATTTGTTTCAAGATCACCCTATCCATTCCCGGAACACCGAATGGATTCGGCTGACGCGCGGTTTGCTATACTATTATGGGACGTTGTCAGCAGAGGAATTAAAGTCATTTGTTATTACGGATGCCGATCATCCGCTGTCTGAATTCGATATCATGAATATTATTTACGATGCTTCGGATTATTATGAGCAGATTGAAATCGATGAGGAAGCAATGATTTCCGATTATCGGGTGGTCGATCCGGCTTCCATTCGCAAAGAGCGAGCGCTTCGGCTTGAGTTGGACTTTTATCCTTTTACGAAACAGGAGCTTCTAAAGGCAGGAGAACCGGATTTCGTCGAGCGCAACAGTCACTATACGAACTTGGTCCGTTATGTTCTCAGCCATTACGAAATTGATCGCGATGAAGCTGATTTTTTAGTGGAAGAATGTGTCGACGCGGCCAAAAATGGCGATTCGCTTGCATCCGTACTAGAAGTGGCTCAGGACTTTATCGAGATGCCTAGTATAGAGATGATGTCAGAGATAACGGATCTTCTTGTGCCTTTAATGAATAATACAAAGCAATGGGCCATCAAGGGCTATTCGCCTGCAGAGCTATCGTTAAAAAGAGCAAGCGCTGGCGTGCTTCTAAATACTGTGCCTAATCGGACAGTTCGTGCTGATGTTATAGATTTGAAGACAAAGCAAAAAGTCGGACGCAACGATCCTTGTCCTTGCGGAAGCGGTAAGAAATTCAAGAAATGCTGCGGTCAGTAGAGTGCGGGGATACGGATTAATCGATATTGGGAGGGACGGGATGAGACAAAATAAGCAGGGCCTTTATTTAAGAAGCGTTACTTTGCGTCGGGAAGCCGTACCTTCCTTCGATAGATATCCCTTTAATCTAAAAGCTATTCAAGGCTTAGACACGCTTGAGTTGCATCCGAAGGTTACTTATATCGTTGGCGAAAATGGGATGGGGAAGTCGACGCTGATGGAAGCGATCGCGATCGGACTCGGATTTAATCCGGAAGGCGGAACGATCAACTTTAATTTCTCTACTGAAGCGACTCATTCCGAGCTGCACCAGTACTTGAAGCTAACTCGTAGCGCGAAAAAGCCCAGGGACGGGTTTTTCTTCCGGGCGGAGAGCTATTATAATTTAGCTTCTAATATAGATGCGATGGATAGGGACTCATTGTCAGCACCGCGGATCATTGATTCTTACGGCGGGAAATCTCTTCACCAGCAATCGCATGGTGAATCCTTTTTTGCAACATTTCTTTATCGTTTCAGCGGGAATGGGCTATATATTATGGACGAGCCGGAGGCGGCTCTTTCTCCTTTTCGGCAAATGGCTATGCTCTCCCGGATCAATGAGTTGGTGGGGCAGAACTCGCAGTTTATTATTTCAACACATTCACCCATTTTAATGGCTTATCCTGATGCAATCCTATATAATTTGACTTCGAATGGAATCGAGAGATCTGCATTAGAAGAAACGGATCACTACATTCTTATGAAGCAGTTCATCAATAATAGGGAACGGATGCTGTATGAGCTATTTATGGACGAAGATAAGTGAGAAGGAGATGTCTGTCTTATGTCATTAGAAATCGAACGGAAATTTTTGCTTGATAAATTGCCAAGCGTTATTATTGAAGAGCAGAAGCTGAAGGTACTATCGGAGCAACGAATCGAGCAAACATATTTGGCAATAGATGAAACGCAAGAGCTGCGCGTCAGGAGAATTGTTGATCTTGCCAGCGGCGAGGTTTCGTTTACTCATACATTCAAGTTAGGCAATGGTCTCTCCCGCGAGGAAATTGAGTATTCGATTTCGGAAGGCATTTACGATCAGGTTGTTAAGGCTTTTGGATTCGTGCCTCTGACGAAAAACCGGATAACGGCAGAATGGGATGGCAATATCATCGAAATAGATATTTACGATCAAATCGAGCTGGCAGTACTTGAAGTGGAATTCGATTCGGAAGTGGCAGCTAATGCTTTTGCAGCACCGGACTGGTTCGGCAGAGATATAAGCTCTGAGCGGCAGTATAGCAATAAGAAAGTATGGAGAGAATTACAATTAAAATAGCCTTTTTAAAAAGTTTAAAAAAAGTTTTGATAAAAGCTTGACCTTGTGGGCACTAACATGGTATATTCTTATTCCGGCCGCAAAACGGCACGGACAATGAAACAAAAGAACGAAAGAAAAGATTGTTCTTTGAAAACTGAACAACGAGTAATAACTGCCCCGCAAATCCTAACGGATGAGCGGAAAAGCGATAAAAAGTAATGAGCAATCAAACACATGAAGCTTTTCTCAACGACATCGCGTCGATGCGAAAACTTCCATTTGGAGAGTTTGATCCTGGCTCAGGACGAACGCTGGCGGCGTGCCTAATACATGCAAGTCGAGCGGATCTTATCCTTCGGGATAAGATTAGCGGCGGACGGGTGAGTAACACGTAGGTAACCTGCCCGTAAGACTGGGATAACATTCGGAAACGAATGCTAATACCGGATACACAGCTTGGT
>NZ_QPJD01000030.1 GCF_003337375.1 Paenibacillus prosopidis | reverse complement strand
GGGTATGATTTCTATTTCCAGTAAAATCCCTCCTATCAAATTATACTTTCAGTCTAAATTCATGAAATTATGTCAGTATCCTGCCGTTACTTCAAAGATCAAAGAGGGACTGCCTCAGCTCCTGAACTATAGTATCCGTTAGTGGAAAAGGTGATAGCTGATTATGTACCTCATAATTCTACTGTCATAAATACACTATTCGGGTCTTCAATATAATCTGAAAATGGCCTACAATACTGAAAGCCGAAACTTTCGTAAAGTTTTCTTGCCGGTTCGAAAGCTTCCATCGATCCCGTTTCCAAACTTAAACGTTGATAATTACGTCGCTTGGCTTCCTCAATGATGTGTGCAAGGACTCTCTTCGCAACACCTTTTCTCAGATGTGATGAAGAAGTACGCATTGACTTTACCTCACCATGTTGTCCATCAAGTTCCTTAAGTGCTCCACAACCAACTAATTGATCTTGTTCCCATGCGCTCCAGAAAGTAATATCCGTTTTTTTCAATCCCTCAAGATTTAAGGCATGTATACTTTCTGATGGGGAATGAAGAGCCATACCCTGAAGATGCTCCCCGATTAATGAAGCCACCTCAGGACCAGTTAAATCATCTAGTTTAATATTCAGAAAGACCACTCCATTTCCTACATTTATTTAATTGCTAATTTTGGTTTTCCATATTCATACTCAATTATCCTGCCGGTGGAGAAAAGGCAGCCGATCGTACTGGCCGGCTGCCTTCGTGTCTCTATGCGCTATCGTACCCGTTAGTTGAACCACCTGTTATGTGTTCATCGGTCCCATCATCGTTCGATTATATACTTCTCCCAGTGTTTGATTTCGTCATCATCAGGTTCGACCAGTAGTTCATCTGTTGAAGATGCTTTTTCAGCATTATGAACATAATTAGGATGTTCCCAAGTTGATTCACATTCACTACAACATAGAATTAGCTTGTTTGATTTAGCCTCTTTTAAAATTTCAACCCAGCCCTGGTCACAAATCACACACCATTTTACTTTGTTTTTGTAGTTATTAATACTAATCATCCTATCTATTATAGAAGTCATTCTTTAAACTATCCTGCTCGTTAGCTTAATAAAATGAATAAAATGAGCAGGCTCCTGCAGCTCCTGCTCATCGATGTATGCTATTTAACTAACTTACCCGTTGCGTAACCCCTTGTTACAAACTATAGGATCTTGACCGTAGCAACCTCTCTTCCAGCCCATAATCTAAATGTATATCCGCTGACAAGATCTTGCCAAGGCGCGTCATCGACTAGAAATCGTACATCCGCATATGTATCCCAAGTACCTTTAATTGGACCTGTAATTCTAACAGGTACGGTCCAAGCTTCCCCGGTAAACTGCTTACCCTCGAGATCTCCGTAGTTCACAATTAGATCATGCAACCAATTATTACAGGGATAATTGCTTGGGTCCCTATCCCAGGTAATGAGTGCTTTGACTGAACGTATTGTTTCCATGATTGACCTCCCTTGTTCAGTACAAGATGATTGTCAGAAATATGTAGGTTGAGCTATCGTACTCCGTTAGCGTAATGAAACATTTCTCATGTCCAATAATTGCTTTATCCCTACATTATCGGTTCAACACTTCGTCAACCCATGAAATATCCATGTTTTATTTTGATTACCGAAAGTTATGGCTTTCCTTTTCCGAAGAATACATGGAGAATATATTCATGTACGGATGCTATAAAAATCATGGGGAATATGCTAAAAGCCATTACGATATTCCCAATCAACCCCAAACGGCTTTTTCCAAAATATCCAAAGACAGCACCTATTGGATTGGCAACTAATGTCCACAGCCAAATAGGCATACCCTCATTTAATGGTTTGTTTTGCCCGGGAACAAAGAAAAATATTGACCAAAACACAATTCCAAATAGAAAAATAACCAAAGATGCAATACGCCATATTCTATATAAAATCGTTTGGTTTATCTTTGTCAAATATAACATTCCTTTGAGAGAATTTTGAAAATAAAATTGCTCTTTCATTTGAACTATCGTACCCGTTAGCGTCATGGGCTGTTGCTGGTATTAATCATCTTTCTCATCAGAATCCCGGCCAAAAGATAACAGAATGAAGTAACTATAAATACTTAAAAATACTGGGCGTCATAGCTAGGTAGACGCTTAAAGGGAGCGACCAAAAATATGCGATTAGCATAATGAAACGTTTCCGAATAATCGATCCTATTACTGCTACAAATGCTGGGGCTAAAAGAAATGCCCCCGTTCTTATGAGAACGTCATTACTTGGTGACGCAGAGTTATATGGGTTATTGAAGTTTAGAATTAGCCAAAGCACTATCGTTCCTAACGATGAAAGGATGCCTAAATATCTCCAATGTTTCACCCAAGCCCTCCTAATCAACAATATCATTATACATCATATGGTACCACAAATTGTTAATGCCTTGCCCGTTACTTCAATTAAACAGGGAACAGTGCCGCGGCGATTTGCTCCCTTTTATGGTTGAAATATCGTATCCGTAAGTTCAATCAACTAAATGATGCTTCAACATAACTTTGGTCGTAAATCCAGGAGTTAATCAGTCATTTTTTGAGTTCTTGAATTAAGTCATTAATTTTTTTTCCAATTTCGTCATCCTGATTCTTCTCATAGACATAAAAAATTAATACATTTTTTATTTCGAATGCTCCATGTTCTACAAACTCAACAGGTCTATCGTAAAAGTCCTCACGACCTTCTTTCCGTTCTTTATTAGACTTGAAAATATAAAAATGAATGACGCCAGCGGATAATTGGTAAAAGCTTGGTTTTACTCCATTTATCCCTTGCTGAAAAATGTTCTCTGGATTTTCTTCTGCTTTAGTAAGTTGTAACCCCTCTTTTTGAAAAACATCCAATAAATGTTCAAGGGTCAATGGATTATTAGTACTACATCCCGCAAGGACCATTAAGAAAATAAGGATAATCATACAAAGAACTCGATTCATTAAATCCCCCCTTAACCTCAATAATTAGACGGAAACTTCGAGATAATGTTCCACTCTCCTGCCCGTTACTTCAATGAGCATCAAAAAGGAGCTGTCCTCGCGGCAGCTCCCCCACTATCGTACCCGTTAGCGTAATGCGTTATAAATTTTTCTAGCAATTTCAGCCAATTTTTTTATATTTTCAAGGCCCATGTTATCCAATTCATACTCTTTAGCTGTTTTTTCAAAATAACCCCAATCATTGTTTGCACCAATCAGTTCGATCTCTTTAATCAATTCCGAAAATACATCAATACCCTCGATTTCAATATATAATTTTGCTAAGTCCGCAAAACCTTCCTCATTTTGTTGTTTGTTCGTGGCTTTTAAGCTAAAAATAAAGTGTTCGAAATAATTTTCTGGATATTTTTCCATCATTAATGCACTCTCCAACCCAATAATTCTATTTGTTGAACAATCGTGCCCGTAGTTCAATGTCTCTAGACTTTGCCTAAATACTCTCAGCCACGAAGTACATCCTCAAGAGTTAACATTAGCCTTTTTAGATTTTTAATATCAGTACGTGACAATTTAGGTTTATTGTTTAGCAATTGTTTGGTTATTACAAGTAGTTCTCCGAAATACTCTGTTGATGTAGTGAAGAAAGTATCTCTCCAATCTTTAAGTTCTCTCAATAAATCTGTTTCACCAATTCCCTCTAACTCATTGACTAAATGAACTATAAATTCTTGTATATTCTCTGGGGTATCAAAATTCCAATCCATTGAGTTCCTCCAATCCCTTTAGAACTGTGCCTGACAGTTGAAAAAATACTACCAGTTATGATGGAAGACTGTTGTCCTTGAACTCTCGTACCCGTTAGCGTAATTAGTCATTTCTATCAGAGGTGTTTTTTCGATGTCATCCTGTTTTGTTCGGTCATTAACAAACTTCATAGATGGAACATCCAAACCGCTTCGATTTATCTATTTTAAATTATTCTCTAACACGTATCCGTTATTCCACGTACCAATGAGTAAATATCGGTTATCGTTACTAAATTCGGCAAAACAAGCATAAGGAATGTTCTCAACCAATATGGTTGTTAAATCTTTATACCTCAAGATGAAAAGTTTGCTACTATAAGTAACAACGATAAAGTTACTATCGTTTGAAAGATGGATGTGTCTAAAGTATCCAGTCTCGTCAGGATAATCATTAGTTACAATGTCATTTTTCTTTAAAACTTTTTTAAATTCTGAGTCCACTAAGGTTATTTCATTTGCTTGTACTAAGATAAAAACTTGATGAATGGAGTCAAAAACCACAGAATCCCAATACCAAATTTCTGAATTGCTTAGTACCTCAATTGAATCTTTATTTATGGGTTCTTTTACTTTTACAATTTTATGCAATCTATAATCTGTTTCGTCAACATAACTCAACGTAAATAAATGTGAATTTTCAGTTTGTATAAACTGATTATAATAAATAAGGGTTGGGCAACCAGTTAAAAGAAGTGAGTCTTCAAAATCTGTTAGTATTTCATGTTCCTTTGTATGAATATCAATTAATGCGATTTGACGACCGTAACTGGTGTGGAGGATATCGAGTATCAAGTTGTCTTGGGTAAAATTAACATCACCTTCAATTAATTTATAAGCTTTATTGGATTGAAATGTTTTTACCAATGAAAAGTCGACTGTATCATAAACGCAAATGGTACCGACAGTATTTTTAATCAATAAATATTCATTGTTTTTAGAGAATCTCATATCGGATGGATGTTTAGGTTTATCTAGCTCAGCAATTTTGTCCCAGGATTTCAAGTCAAAAACAATCGTCTTACTACCCATATTATGACACAAATATCTATTATCACTTGACATTCTTATTCTATATGAAGTTTTTAATTTTTTTATCAGATTCATTTGAAACATGTGTTATCTCCTTAAACAGCGCAAATGTGAAACGAAGATTCCGTACACTACATAACATTTTGGGTATTTATAATTCAAACTATACTGCCTGTTGTGATGGCGCTCTAGTACCCATTAGCTTAATACTGTACGAATAAAATCAATCGAAAGTGCGATTAAGATGAGTAAACCTGCAAAAAAAATAATAAACCAACCAATAGTATTTAAAGTAAGGATTTCGAATGAAAATTCAAGTACTGCCCATAATGTCAGGTGATTTTCTTTCTTAGCACCTTTAAATTCTTTAATGAAATCACGAAGGGAGTATCCGCCCAGTAGTGTCATACCAAATCCAAAAATCCAAGCTATAAGCCGACTTCCTTCATGTATCACAATACCCATCGAAATCCCCCTTTTTCTACGAGTATAATCCCCTATTTTTGGATGCATATTCAAAGATATTGTTCAAATAAACTGCCCGTTAGCGCAATGACGGCTGCCCCGCGGCAGCCGTTTTGGTGTTGAACTATCGTTTCCCGTTAGCTTAATCGACCGGCCGCGAAAATACATACCTTCAGGTTCGCTTTCGTTTTAATTTGCGGATAAGTTTATCAAGAGCCGTGCCTACTAAAAAGAAAAAAATCAAATGCATGACATAACCGCGTATTTTTGCACTGATAGCGGCAGTAACTGGCGGCTCAAAAGGATCAAAATCCAGCATCCAATGATGGAATGGCTCAAACGGTCCAAGTCCTATCATGAGAATCGTCGGATTATGAATATGAATCGTTTTCCAATAGTCGTGAAAGCAAATGATAACGCTGAATAACGAGAACCAAAATGCCGCTCTTCTCCAAATAAACATGAACACGCTCCTTCAAATCCACGGTACATGCAGTAACGCGATTCTTTTTGGAAGGTTTTAATCTGTCTGAATTGAACTATCGTACCCGTTAACATGCATCTCTTATGCTACACCACAGAGCATGAAAGTTAATCCGTTCTTTCATGGTAGTTTAACGAAGTAAACAAGCTACTCATCTTCTTTCTCATTCGCTTCAGACCAATTAATAAACCCTTCTGTCCAATTATCTTTGTCAATTTCATATTCAACAATATAAAAAGCATCTAAATAATCTCTAAACCCTGGAAGTGTTTTGTATCTTTTCACCACTGATTCTGCTTTTTCTAATGACGAATATATTCCTATTAGTTTTGTCTCATCGTAGACTCCATCTTCCCCGACCTCATAAGAATGTTCAACTAAATATACAGTTTTCATCTTCTATTCACCTCTAAAGGTGTATTCGCGAAATAATTAAACTATCCTGCAAATTAGCGGGGCTGCCTCGCGGCACCCTTTTCAGCATTGAACTATCGCTATCCGTTGTACAAGAATCTAATATAAAGTCGATTAGGTATATAACAATATAAACCACAGCAGCAACCCTTCCAAAATTCGTCCAAAAACCTTTATCTTTTCTTAAAATTCTTAAGTACACAATACTTGCAACAATCATTAAAATAAACAATGGCGATACAGCAAGTTGTGAAAAAAGTTGTGAAAATTCAAAATTATTTTCAGACCCTTCAGATAACATACATACTTCTCCCTTTTTATCTAATTCTTTATTAAACTATATTGCCCATTAATTCAATAAACAAAAAAAGGAGCTGTGCAAGCACATACTCCTCAACATTTTTTCCGTTAGCTCAATAAATTGGTTTGTATATTCTATTTGTGTCAGTATCAATTACGAAATCAACCTCTACATCATTATCAAGAGGTATTTGATCAAAGGTATGGAATCTGCAAAATACTTCGGGTAATTCTCTAATATCAGAAGTCAACCTTTTTGCTTGTAAATACTTTTGTTTTAATTCCTGTTTAGTACATTTGGCACCTGTAATGTGAATACGGTGAAAATAGCCATCAATTTCAATTAACATTATCATCACGAGTGGTTGCTAACCAATCAATATAGCTAAGAATACTTACATAATAACTTATTTTGTGACAATAGTTAATCATTTTTTATTACTCATATATTGTCTGCCTGTTGTCATTGCACTATCGTATCCGTTAGTTCAACGAGCTGTACTATATGATCTCGCTAAATGGTAGTTCGTTTTCAATTGTCTTTCTCAACTCGATCAAATGCTGCTGCAGCCCTTCGTTATCCCTAAACATATCTTTCATTAAAATATATCTTGTAATATCCCTGATTTTTAAGAAGATTGGAATTTGTTTTAATAAACCATCATCGACAGTGTACTTCTGAGAGTATCCTTCAATAAAACTCGTAAAAAACTCCTTTATATACTCACTTCGGATAGGGTTATTTCTGGATACTTCAAGTCTACACTTATCCATGGTCGCATCATATAGCGGAATTGAAAGCTCATTTGCAAACCAAAAATATGCACATTCATCAAAATCGAAGAGCGTTATTTTCCATTCTCTATCCACTCGAAAGTTACCATGGTGATTATCATTATGTATGAGCCCGTAATGATTATTCTTAGACAGCTCTTCTATCTGTTTTTTGACCGTATAATATTGTTTAACTACGTAAGGGTCCTGTTCTTGTAACACGTTTATGCTGTTTAATAATTGGTTGCTTTCTACGATGCCCGAAGGTCGGCTATTGCTGCCTAAAGGTGGGCTATATTGCCTTGTTAACTGATGAATTTCTCCAGTGATCTTTCCCCAGTTTTGGATAAGTTGCGGATTCCAATCTTCCACTTTATCATGAAAGGATACTTTCCTCCCTGCTGCTTTTACAATGCATACAACGGCAAATATATCCTGCTTGCATGCAATTTCCTCGACATACTTTCCACCTTTTGAACGTATGGGTGATGAAACAGAAACACCTTTTCAGATAAAAATTGAATCCATTCTATCTCTGCGGCGATCAAGTCCTTCTTCTTCGTTGCCACCGGGGTAATACGAATAAAGTGCTCCTCGTTTCCAATGGTGCAGCTACAAACAATATTATTGTTGCCCCTCATGTATCTCTCATTATTTATTGCGCTATTATGATAGAGCTTGATGGCACTATCAAAGACAACCTTTATTTCATCTTGTTCTTCAAGACCAACCAACATCCATCAGCCCCTAATCAATCTTATTCAATAGTTCATAATACCAAACATTGGAACTATCCCGATCCCTTAACGTATCCGCAATGGATATGACTCGATTCTTCACTTAAATAAGAGTCTTTTGATATCTAATCTGAATTAAATTTCTGCCTCTATAAATTTGCCTCTCTGTTCCGTCGCACAAAAAATGTTGGTATTCATAGAACCTGATAGCATTTTTGTTATCCTTCAGCACCCATAAGAAAGCTATTCCATATCCAAGTTCTTTAAATTTGTCTATTCCCCAGTTCAATAAATGTTTTCCAAGCCCCATACCTCTGTAATTTTGAAGCAGGTATATCGCGGATATTTCTCCCCCGCATTGTTGTAAATCAATGTCACTGCAAGCTTTTAATATCATACATCCTACAGCTTTGTTATCAACTAACATTATTGCAATTTGTTCTGTACCTTGAATGAGAGCTTTATAAAAATACCTCTCTCTCACGATTGGTGTGCACTGATTTAGATATTCATCTGGTATTATTCCTTTATATGCAGCCCGATAAGACTCTGAATGGACAAAGCCCAGATCTTGAGCATCTTCTAACTTAGCCCAACGTATTTCAATCATAGAATCTCCTTTGCCTCAGAAGTTTTTACTAGATTATTTCGATAGGTTTTCGCTTATCCCTTCTCCGTTAGCACAACGAAGCGATGGATTGGCTCCATCGCTTATTTCTTCACTATCGTACCTGTTAGCTCAGTGCAATTTAGTAAGCATCTTCAAAACTTAGAAGATCTCTAAGTCCCCCAGTAAATTTTAATAAAGCTTTGCTTCCTGTGATAAATTCAATGTAAATATTATCTTCATACGAGCCGCTGATTTGTGCACGAACAATAATGTTATTTTTCTGAAACTGAATTCTTATATATCCATCAGAATCATTAACTTGAAGTTCTATTACTTTTTCTTGGGAATTGATACAATGAACAAAATCCTCAATCTGTTCTTTTCTCACACAAAAATGAGAAGTATGTGATCTGAATTTTGTAACTGCAGTCAAACCAAATGTAAATTTAATTCGAACCAGATATCTTGTCGCTAATTCGAGCTTTGCAGAATTATCAATCGAAGACAAAGTAATTTTATTCGATAAAGGTAACATAATTTATTACTCCCTACAATGTGTTAACCAAATCAGGAGCCTCGCTATCTGTTCCCCTGTATCTGGCGTATAATTTAGGTTTTATCTTCAAACCCCCATCGTTCCAGTAGCCACTTATTATCAATAATATCCTGTTCTGTTAATCGGTCCAATTTCATTTTAGCAAGTAGAAGGAGATCTTTATGATCTGTGTAAGTAAAGTCCTTGTAGATCTCCTGATTCTTTTTATGGAATACGTGGATTAGCTCAGTTAGTTCGAAATAAGGCAAAGCCCCTGATTTCCATTCCAAAAAAGATTGATACAAGGGTTCCAGAGCTTGCTCAGTTACCAATTTTTGATATTCCTCAATCATCTCACGCTCTTGCTGTCGTTTTTGTTGTTTAGGAGTTAATCTGCTCTCCATGTTATTTGCCTCCTTTTTTATATTTGATCCATGCCCTGCAATACCGCGTTTCTCCAATACAAAACGACTTTCCGGCGTTCACCGCGCAGCTGAGCAGACGTAAAATCTATTTGTTGTACCATTTGTCTGAATTGAATTCCTCTGGAATTTCTTGTTCGGCAGGGTCATCAAAACCCATTTCCTCAAGTGAGTCGAACCATAAATCCCTCTTTGGTTCTGGGAGTTTTGAGCCACACCAAGGGCAGTATGTAATTAAGGAATACGATGAACAACCATCATGAATGATTATTCCGTATTCATCAAATTTTTGATTGTAAAAAATCAAATTATCTGGACATTCAAAAGGATTATTATGTTGTTCGCAAACGTAGTTTGCCTGCTGCGTCATAGTATCACAACAATGTTTTTTTCCCATATCGTCCTCCGATTTCTTTTTTAATCATTATACCGTAAAACAATATTCTAATGTCCCTGCCCAGATGTGCACCGATTGCTTTAATAAGCAATACAATTTTGTTTAAATAAAAACACGAGACAAAACTTTGAATTACAGTTTTGTCTCGCGTTTCCCTGAAACGTATTCATGTGACATTTAACTATCGTACCCGTTAACATCCATGCCGCACAAAGGGCGGCACCACAGAGAATGAAAGTTAATCCGTTCTTTCATACTAGCTTAATGGTGCATATGTGATCGTAAATGATTTGCTTTTTCTCTTTAATAATCATCAACAGCATACATAAACAGACTACTATTATTATTAAAGTCAAAGAAATACCTGGAATTGTGGGGTTTCCAGAACTAATCGATCCACCACCGTAAACAAACTTAGTGTTGGATCGGTTATGGATACATGTTCTTGTCCTATTACGGCTAAGGATATATGTTCTTGTCCTTGACTTTGGACAAGAACATATATCCTTAAAATAAAAAAGCCGCGATTTACGCGGATTCTTAAGCATATATGTTCTTGTCCCCCGACATCCGGTCACCTGTAAGCCGTCAGGTTATTTATTCATCATAAAAAATCACAATTTTTTTGTTGTTTTTCTCATCATTTATTCTAATTGAATAATTAGTGATAGTGGGATCATTTATAGTAGGTGTTAAGCCATTTTCGTTGTATTTATAATTACTTGATTCTGTATCAATACTTCCCTTTTTTCCGGAAGAGGATATTATAAAAGTATCAGATCAGTCTTTTAGCATATCTTTTGAGATAATATTAGAATAGACTTGCCAAAATTTATTCGATTCAACGATTTGTTCAGATAGTAACCATTCATCAATTTTACTCTTACTAACTTGAAGTTCTTTCTTCTGGCAAATTAAAACATTGCTTTATGTAGTAATGTTTTTTTTTCTTAAGACTAACTAAATCGAATTTACAGGTGACCTGAAACAGTATGCCCACGGGCGCTGCCATCGTATTATTGATCAAACTATCGTACCCAATAGCTCAATAACCCTCGACTCTCCAGATCCTAGATTCTCCCCATATGAAGAGCAGTCATCTCTTGGAGCGTCGTATATCCCCATTGCTCGATGAGCTTGCAATAGCTCTCCGCATCATGTATCTGCGCGGCGACGTCGGCGATCGTCATGGACCAAGCGACCTTGGGTAGTGGTGCCGCATCCGGTTTCCTTCTGATCTCCTTGCTGTACTCTGCCATACTTTTGACAGCTTTCCGGCGAATCTGTTGAGTATTGCGTTCATCCTCCAGATAGTTGTTCAGCGCGGATTGTATCCAAACGAGCGCACAGTCACTGTATCCATTATGTTGAACCAAGAAGCAGGCCACAGTGAGAAAGTGGACCTGCCCGTATCGGGGATCTGAGAATTCTAGAGCCAGAAATTCATCGAAAATCGTTTGGCACGTGCTCCCTTCCGGTAGAACGGCGCCGCACGTATGGCAGGCTTCAGTCATGCTTGTTCCTCCTCAACTTTGATGTTGCTTTTATTTGAACTATACTATAGTATCCGTTAGTTCAGTGCTTCTTGATTAACCCATAAGCAAATATTAAAATTCCAATGATTAAGAAAAACAAGACAAAGAAGTTATCATTGAAACTCGGGTATTCTGGTTTGAAATCAGTATTTGTACCGTGTGATGCGTAACCAGCCAGAATAAACGAATAAGAAATATTAGCCACACATCTTTCAATAGTATAGATTAATCCACTTGAAATCATAAATATTGTCCCCAATACCTTGTAAGCATGATTGACCACATATTTCAGCTCCTTTAATTTATATTTGAATTTGTCAATGTTATTAATATTCTCCCTATTCAAACTAAGCCCTTTAACATCGAGAAACCTCTATTTAGATATTGATTGTCATAGAGCATAACTGCCAGTTAACTGAACAGGCTGCCGATGATGCCGGCCTGTTGTCATTGTGATATCGTATCCGTTAGCTTAAACAATAGATGACAACTCATAACGGACGATGGTCTGACAACAATTCTCGGGTCCGTTGTAAATCTCATTATTAATTCCTCAAATCCATAATAGTTGACCGATCGATTTTAACAGGTTCGATCACATTGAATAGAAATCGAGTATCATTTAAATATTCTCTTATGTACGCTTGGGCATACTGTTGTTCATCAATTAAACTAGATGTTTCTCTTGGATCGGAGGCATGATGACAGTAATTCTCGATCATAAACATGACGAAGAAACATTCTAGATACCGAACGTAGTCCGTTTCCAGCTTTCTTACACTCTCGTAGCCTTGGATAAACATCCATCGATGCTTAGGATAAAGCTCTAACAACGTGCCTGCCATATCATAGAGATAATACCCGTAACCACACCTCCCGAAATCAATCGGATAGGGGTGATCATCGTTGAAAACGATGTTGCCTGAATGTAAATCCGCATGCACAAGTCCGTAGTTGTGGTTGTTCCGCTGCATTCCAGCAAGTTCAGATACGATCTTCTCAGCTGCAGCTTGATATGACCTCCATGCCTCATCCGATAAAAAACGTGGATAATACCGTTCCAACTTGGCCATTTCACGTCTAAAACTATCTGCTCCCCATTGGGGTCGAACAAAATCAGAAGGCGGAACGAAATTCGTAGCAGCTTCATGCAGTCTACCCATCATTACGCCCATGCTATAAACACGGCTGTCCGTAAATTCCCCACTTGCATGCTCCCCCTCTACCCACCGCATCATCGTGACATAGGGGCATTGATATCCCTCTTCAGTATTGATCTCCAATACATAAGAACCGTTACAGCTTGCCATTCCTTCTGGTACATTTAGATCATGCGATTTGTTCAATGCCTGGAGAAAAGCAAGTTCTGAACGAATTTCCTCTCTGCTCAATCGTTCCGAATGAATACGAAGCAAATAACATTCCGCTGTACTTGTCTCAACTTTATACGTTATCGTGTCGGATAGTTGGATAAATTGAATGCGCTCCCATTCCAAGTCATACTGTTGTAATGCCGATAAAGCCACTTTCCTCGCTCGAACTAGTAAAGATCGCCTATTTTCATCTGTATCAAATCGAAAAAATTCGTACATATATTGTCTCCCTCAACTATTATATTTTTGTCTTGTCATTCGAATTATGAACTAACAACATCATAGAAAACCCCATAAGCTTACGATATTCATGAGGCAATAACCAAATACTTGTTATACATGTAATTATATTTGTAGTAACTCCTTGAGAATATATAAAAAACAATTAGAAATTAAATATTACATAAAAAAGTCACATCAGAATTTAATCCAACGTGACTATTAACAATCTATTTTTTTGAATAAACGATTTTTTTAATACTATAGCAAGAAAGACAGAATTGATCTGAAAGTTGATCAATAGTTACACCGAAGGAAAATTTTTGACGAATCTCATTGTTTCTGTGGTTCAAATATTTTCTGCTACCTGAATTTTCGCCCCATTTCTTACGTAATCCTTTAGGTTTAGGGACATATACCATTCCACCATGTACATACTTCTGTATTTCCTTTAATAATTCTTCTGGAAAAATGATATCAGCGTTCACATATTTCATGATAGCTCTACTCCTTAAAATAGTTGAAATTTTCAAGGTAGCAAAGTCTATTCTATAAACAATTATCACAATTCAAGGAATTAAGGCGGTAACTAATTTCTAGCTCCATACAAACAACCGCCGTTGTTCATAGTGTAGACTTTGCATAGAGCTTATCTTAAACCTTGCCATAGTGATCCTCCTTACTAAAATATCGTTTCTAGCACAATCAGGGTATTTTTTTCCATATATAACTTCGATATGAACACCTAATATCCTGCGAAGCAGCGAATTTAGTGTTTAACTAGTCTGCCCTTTAGCTTAATGAAAAATGGAGCAGCTGCCGCGGCGTCTGCTCCTTGATCTGATGGAACTATCGTACCAGTTAGCTTAATGATCCCCACTAAAAAATCCCTCTGGATAGTGTTCGTCATTTTCCCTTTCTACATCAGGATAGCGCGTAAAAACTGATTGAAATTCATCCTCTTTGATCAGATGGTTAATTAGCTGTTCAACTCTCTCCCTGCTTATAAAGTCAATCAGCACCATATCACTGGACCAAAAAAATGAACCATCCATCCATTCACCGGTTTTAATGTTCTTTTGCCTTAATGTCTCGATATTTTTGTAGGTGAATAAGCTCGCAACCCATTTGGATCGATCCGGAAAGACAACAATTACATCGGAATTTACATCATAACAATCCCATGAGCCTACTAGCCATTCTTCAGCTTCAATCCATACATAACGCTTCGAATAGTTCATGAATGTCTCCTCACTCAAGTTTGTTATCCTTTTAAATAACGATCCACGTTAGCTTAATGTCCAGCAGTACATGTTAATAAGGACTTTTCTAGCTTGGTAGTGCGGAAGATCAGCACTCAGTCTTTTTTATCTTTAAAAAAGACTTTATAAAAGAGGGTTACAACTATCAATGATAATAACATGTCTGTTACAGGTTCATCTGTCTTAAACAATGATGCTAGCGTGTAAAATAACAATCCAGAAATCAGTAGCATGATAATAATTAATTTTGTTTTAATCATAATAAAGCACATCCTATCTCAACTTTCCTACCGCTGCTTATGCGTTAGAAGCTGTTATTCTCGAGAGAGTATGAAAGGTCTAACGAATACCGTGCTCCAGTTATATTACCATTTTTGGAACTATCCTGCCCTTCTGCCGCTGGAAAATTGCTCCTTGTTTAGTTGCTATTGTATCCGTTAGCTTAATGTTTTCAAGGCTCTTTTTTCTTGGCTAACATTTCATTTATACTGTGCAGTTCGATCCGATCTACTACATCTCTCTTGTCAGTGTAAACATTCTCGACCACAATAGAAAGTTCGTCTTTTTCAAAATAGGCTAATAACCTTTTCGCGTCGACTTTTATAGGGGCCAGATACTGTTGAAGCCTTATCTGGTCGTTTTTAAGTACTTCTAAATACTCATCGCTCGTTGAAATAAAATACAAAGCAATATACCTCAAAAAATTATAACCATCACAGTAATCGTCGTACAATCTTTCCATTATTCGCAAAGGTTCGTTGTCATTTTGAATTAATTTATTAAGCAAATCCAGTATTCTTTCTTGTTCAAAAAATCCAAGAGAGATCAGATTTCTAATTTGCTTTTCTGTATCTTGAAAAGCATATTTATTTTTATAGTCTCTAGAAACAAAGTCGAAATATTCTTTATCTCCAAGAAGGTCTTCCAACTCGTCGTGACTATACAACCACTGTTCAAATTCATATATTTGAATTTGATTTTTAATAAATCGATACATAAAACGGTGTGCTTCAATTTTATCTAACATATTATAAAGCCCCCATAATACGAGATATACTCAACTTATAAAGATCTACGCGATTCTGCCTTGAGTTGAGACTGTCGTGAGGCAGCCTATTGCAGTTAAACTATCGTTCCCGTTAGTGCAAATTTAATCATTAACATACCTCAATCACGACAAGTTATTTATCTTGTTCTAATTTTTTCAATCTTGTCTCTAATTCTTTTATTCTTTGACTGGATCTATTGACATCAAGAAACAATCCAATGATGAAAAAAGGAATTATTATTTGTATGTCAAATTGACCTGTTATCCACTGCATTACACCAAGAAAGGCAAGTAATCCAATAAAGCTCATTATCGCAGTCCATACCATCTATGATCACTTCCCTCATGTACTCGTTATTGTGGTGCGTATATTAGTTTGCACATTATCCTGCCATTTAGCTCTTATGATTTTCATATATCCACCTCTTTTCCGCTCATGTTTAGCAGTTCAAACTTGAATTATAAATAGATATTATTTAATTGTTACTACCTGACCATTAATTACATCTATTTCAAACCGTTCTCCTGATAAAGATCCTCCGTCGTGTGTAAAATGTATATCTGCTTGCGAGGTCGGCTCCAACTTAACCCAATAGTTAACTTGCTCAACCCCTATCCCATGGATCTCATATACAGTGATAAACGGATGCGCTGGAAAGGCATGATCCCTAATGCCAAGAATTGAGACAACTTCCTATTTGATTAGGTTGCCTTCATTTTCTCACGGATTATTGGACCGCTGAAGGTAAGCTAGGTTGACGCTTACTTTTAAAGGAAAAAAGAAGTTAACCACACTTAGCTGGTTAACCTCATAATACAAAACTATTTTACAGACTCCCTTCTCAATTTCCCGTTGTGTGCACTTGTTGTTTTCTTCATAATAAAGATACTTTGCTGACAAGCTCATTTTTTTTATTAAATAGAGCAGCTTCCCTTAAAGATAACCATTGTATTTTACCAAGGTACGGCACATAAGCCCATTCATTCGGTCGATCCTGAAAAACCTCTGAACGAATTAACTCTTGATTTTTCTTATTACATACAATTAAATAACCTTTCACAATAGATACTTCGTGTACGATGTATAGACTTGCTTTAAATTTCCTGTCGGGACTTGAAATCGGTTTTTTTCCAAAACCACTCATTTTTCAATTCTTCTTTTATTACGTTATCAAATGCTTGGTTGAATGGAGTTGGATCCCAATTTTTTTCAGAAACGATTTTATCTATTCCATTTCTCAATATTTCCAAAGTTGTTTCTTTTTTTCGTTGATCATTCATGGAAAAGAATGAATCTACATCAAATTTTATCTGAACTTCACAAACACCTAACTGTTCAATAACCCTAGAATCTGTTACTTCGTTCACGCAACAAATCAAAACTTTCCATGTGTCTTCGGTTTTAAATTTGATAAAAAAGCGTTCATAAAGTGAAGCTATACAGCGAATTTCATCCCTAAATTGAACTCTTTTTTGACTCTAAGTTGCTTCATAATCTTCAGGTGTTCCATCTTTTTTTGTATAAGGTATATCTAAATCAAATTCTTTTAAAATAGGAAATTTTATACACCTCAATTTTATCATAAGAAGAGCTTTGATATATGCACTTCTTAACTTTTTTTATTCCCTACCTGATCTTTGATGTAATCTCATTGGTTCATTCTGCTCTATAATCTTTGAGCATTCTGGTATTACCAATCGATTTTTCATGTCAGTTTTAACGATTCTTAATACCGGTTTTCCCAACTTTTCCAGTAGCTTTTTCAAAAATTTCGTAAGCATGTTGTACTTTCTTACTTGATTTACTGTTATTATAAACAGGTACCTTTTTCATTTAGAATCGTCTGTATTAAAAAAAATAGGAGTGTGAATAGGAAAATGTTACTTCGGGTAAAATTGATGACCTCTTTGGTGGCGTTAATGACATTGTTATCATTTTGTATTTCAGCAAGTGCATCAGCCACCGGCAATGTTACGATTAAATCATCAGTAGCCAATGAAGCAACTTTTACTGGTCAAATTATTAATAGCCGGACATATGTTAATTTGATAGGGCTTCTGAATTGCCTTCCCTACTCAGTAAAACCTAAGGCAAAGTCATTTATTTCTGAAACGAAAACATTAAATATTTACAACAGTGATTTTGCATCAAATCCAACCCCTCTGTTACAATTTCATGTGGGCGATGACTTCTTTTATGCTGGAAAGGAAAAAATTGAAATGGATACAAAAATTCTATTAATTAACAATAGAATTTATATACCATTAAAGCCAGTAACAACTTATTATAATCTCAATGTAACTTTTGATCAGAAAATCAAAACAATTACAGTGACTAAATAGGATTAAAAAACCCGGTACTCGGTATGGTCAAGCCCTAATTTAGTTGACAATGAAAAGCCCTATGCAGAAAGCTGGTACCGATACTCCATCGGTGTCAGCTTTTTCAATTTTAGCTGAATTCGTTCTTGGTATAAACGTATTATAAATTTCTTCAATTCTACGTTGTACATGGAACGGATATCATAAGAATAGAGCACTTCCGCTTTCAGATGCGAGAAGAAGTTCCATAACGGCGTTGTCTAAGCAATTGCCGCGACGACGCGACATGTTTGGGCACCAACCTTAGGCAGCATGTAGCGATAAGCATGTGACATATACTGGAAGTCTGATCGCTATGAACGATCAGATCAGCTATCTTACCAGTTGCGTCCTTTTGGTCTTTTAAAGCTTTCCTGAACGTTTCTAATACCAGTTCAATATCATTTCTCTGCTCATATGGAAGGCTACGATGTCTTTTCCACACAGATCCTTAATGGCCGATAATTTTAGGCGCTGGTCGCCTAAGCGGTATTGCTTGATGTCTGTCATCCATTTCTGATTAGGTTTGTCAGCCGTAAATTTACGTTTGAGCAAGTTTGGGCAACTCCTCCATCAGGTTTCGCAACCTGATATTTACTGAAGTATGGACGCTTGGCGCAAATGATAGACCGGATACCCATTTCCTGCATAAGCCGTAATACTTTCTTATGATTAACTTTATCATCGTACAGGCGCTCCAATTCTCCCTGGATCCTACCAATATGGGATCATTCTAATCGAATGATCCTATTATTTTTAACTTTTACGTTATTTAAAGCTAGGGGTAGCAGTCGAAACGTTTTCACCCAACGAAGCGATGGATCGGCTTCATCACCTTTTCTGCACTATCGTATCCGTTAGCTCAATCTTTCCTGGTAAGTATTGAGTATTTTTCAAAACTGAGTACATCATCCATAACTTCGCCATTAAAATCCTGCATATAGTGATATTGTGCAATCAGGTCTTCTTTATAGATTACATTTAATGTTGTTTGTATGAACTCAATCGGCGTATCAAAGCGATAGTTAATAACCAGAGCAATCCGTTCGTTTGTTAGCTCTATTGAGGAAATGTCTTCGTTTCCGAAGAGTTCGAAATAATCTTCCGGGTCATCCTCTTTCCAAGAATTTATCCAATTCCAAAAACCCTTCTTCGACTCCTCAAAGGGCTTCTTCTCAATCACAAATTTCCTTAATTCAATCGTATCCAGGTCTATCGCTCCTTTCGGGGTTATGGCCGAGTGATGCCCTCGCTCAGCTATCGTATCCGTTAGTTCAGCTACCTGCACTAGTGATAAACCGTTACTGTACCTTCTGGACATATGCTAAGAAAAGGATTTTCTGGTGAATTCTCTGGGGTAATTGATACGTTCTTTTCAAACGTTTTTGATAAGAATTGCATAAATTGAAATAAGGCACTCCTTTCCTTTAAAGTTGAAATCTCTTTTGGCGAAATATCAATTCCATTTCATTCTCGTCAAAGAAATGACTATAAACTTTTATTCCTTTGAATTCAAATGTTAACGTGAAGGCAAAATCATTTTTCTCATCAAATATTTGTCTCGCGCTATAATTATTGATTTTTTCTTGGTATCCGTCTTTATATAGTTGTGGCTGCCAATCTGTTTTCTTAATTAAGTCCAGCAATTCTCCCCAAACCACGATATCAATATCATGGACATAAATATCCCTATAGGAGCCATCCACTTCAAATATTTTGTCTTCAATTCGTTTATCAATTTGCAATCTTGGTCATCCCCTAATCAGCTCATATCTAGAATACATTCTTCCCAATATCCTGCCCTTGAACAAAGGCAGCCGATCATTCTGGCCGGCTGCCTTTAGGCGTTAGTATTAACTATAGTCTCCCGTTAGCGGAATAACTTCAAATAGATTTCTTAATCCCTTTATTTAACCCAATTATTATTAAAACTAGTCCAAGTATTAAGAAAATCCCTACGAATATATTATCAAAAACACCAGGCATATTTGGTTCAGA
>NZ_QPJD01000029.1 GCF_003337375.1 Paenibacillus prosopidis | reverse complement strand
TTCACAAAGAAAGCACGGAGTACCGAGATTTTTAGGCTTTAGGGCATAGACCCGTTCCGTTAACGTTGATCGGACTCCACACCTTGGATAGATAGGACGAAGGAATGTGAGGGCATAGACCCGTTGAGATCTGGGAGAGTGAATCCCAAGGACCTTGTGGAGAGAGACGTGCAGTAAATCTTATATGGAAGATGTTGTAATTAGACCAGCACCTTCTATTCCCGCATGCCCTCAAACGGAACTGCTTAGCCCATCTCATGTAATCCTTTAAACTCCTATTTAAACATGCATGTGAAAT
Organism: Paenibacillus prosopidis; assembly: GCF_003337375.1. Lineage (GTDB taxonomy): Bacteria > Bacillota > Bacilli > Paenibacillales > Paenibacillaceae > Pristimantibacillus > Pristimantibacillus prosopidis. The sequence continues at coordinate 19,909 of NZ_QPJD01000029.1, read as the reverse complement.
TCTGCGAATGAGCGAGCATTCGTGAGAAAAACCTTATTCTCTGAGGGAGCGCAATTCACCTTGGTCATAATTCCACTCACACTCGTTCTCAGTGATAACGCCATTACCAGAAGTCCAAATACGGCAGCGTTCCCCATTAAATTTTACAATGCCTGAGTATTCAGGGTTTTCCCCCCATCCTCGTACATTCTCTAAGGAAAATATTTTTGTGATTTGAGTATTGTGCTTAAGTAAATTATTTTTAGCTTCCCGAACAGACTTTACTTCGGTGTAGTAAATTATGATAATAAAAATGACTAAACTTAATAGAATGACTAATCCTGTCCACTTAGACAATTTCAGGTTAAGTTTCAAAAAAATCCTCCGCTTCTAGAAACCTTTTTTTTTCTTCACGAAATCTATCGCTAAAGTTGCCCGTTAGCCATTCATGCATCTCATATGCTGCACCACAGAGTATGAAAGTTAATACGTTCTTTCATAGTAGTTCAACTTATTCTTAGATATTTAGGTAATAGATGTTGAGGTATTTTTTCAATGTTTTTCAATTGGTTGTCTAAACTCCAACCCTCAGGTTGAAGTTCTTCGTCAAACCATTTTGCCCCCGAAGTAATCCAATTGTGTTTATTCTTTTCATAAGCATTTAATTGACAATCCTCGTATCCAAAAGTGAACCCACAGCAATCACAGATGTTAAAGCTAGATGATTCCCCATTCAGACCCCAGGGGGGTTCTTCAAGTTCAGAAAACCCGCAAACATGACATATATATGTATCCATAGGACCTCTCCTCTTGCTAACATATGAAAAATCCGTAATCTGATTATTGCTATACAACTCAACTATCCTGCCCGTTCGTATTATGAGGTCACCAGATCTTTCTGGTCGACCTCTTTTTTGTTTGGTCGTAAGATTACGGTAGCCGGGGATCGAACGTTTCTGCCCGTGGGACTTAGATCCCGAGAGCTATTCAGTTCATCCCCCCTACTTGTTCAACCATGGTTAGGCTGGTTGGGACGTTGATCCCGTATCACATGCGATAGTGTGGAAGACAAGAAGGTTAGGGGTTGCCGGTGAAATTACTATGGGAGTGATGTCATGAATCCAGTTATTGGTTTGGATGTGTCCAAGGGAGAAAGCCATGCACAAGCTTTTTTAGATCGTGGAGTACCTCATGGGAAGATCTTTAGGTTTAAGCATGATCTTGAAGGGTTAGCGTCTTTTCTTACTTATATTAGAGGTGTGGAATCAGCTGCAGGGATGCGTCCCTCCATTGTGATGGAAGCAACAGGCCATTATCATAGCCCCGTTGTTCAGTTTCTGGATGAGCACCAGTACTTGTACTTCGTCATTAATCCTTTAATCTCACATAATGCAAAGAAAACCAATTTGCGACGATTGAAGACGGATGCCGCTGATGCCCATCTATTAGGAGCCTTATTTTATAAAGAAGAGTTTGAACCCTTCAAAAAACGGGGCCAGCATCTCATGAATTTACGCTATCTCACGCGCCAGCATGAATCTTTAACGGGTATGTATGTTCAAGCGAAGCTACAATTCCAGGCTATTCTGGATCAGGTTTTTCCTGAATACCATGGCGTGTTTGGTGACCTCTATTCGAAAGTTTCTCTTCGATTTCTGGCCTTACACCCGACGTCTAAAGAGGTCCTGGATATGTCCGAGAAAGAGATTACAGCAACAATCCAACGCCTTACAGGACGCGGCAGATCCGCTTTATGGTGTCTGGAGCACGCTCAAATCTTAATAGCTGCAGCAAGGCGAAATCCCTTTAAGGAGACAGCTTTTCCAAGTCATCTGATCTCCATGCAGCTGCTCATCAAATTGCTTCTTCAATACCAGGACCATCTAGCAGACCTTGATAAATCGATAGAGGCCCTGGCTGAAGAGTTACTTGAATATGATTTAATCCAATCGATACCCGGGATTGGCACTAAAATTGCTGCAACAATTTTAGCTGAGATTGGGGAAATCGATCGGTTCGATCACGCAAAGAAACTGGTGGCTTTTTCTGGTGTTGATCCAAGTGTTTTTTCTTCAGGCAAGTTTACAGCAACCATAAATAAAATAACTAAGCATGGGTCCAGAAGACTTCGTACTGCCCTATATCAAGCGGTACGATGTGGTATTCGTAGTAATAGAAATAAAAGACTAAGAGCTTATTACGATAAGAAACGTGCTGAAGGTAGCGATAATTGCTTGCGTGAATAAACTCATCCACTGGATTTTTGCCATCTTGACTACAAAGAAAGCGTTCCGTTTTGAGTAAGAAGCACTAATTAGAAATATATGGAATGTTTATCCGTGCTATGTGGGACGGTTCTTTCCCATGCCCTTTTTTAAGTATACCACCTTATGAAATAGCCATTAATAATTAAATATTGACAAGCTATTAGCTGGAATAGCGGGGAAAAGGCAACCGATTTGCGGTATAGTTTCCCCTTTTCAATCTTAAACATCATGATAAAGTTCTCCGTTAGATTAATGAAATAAGCAGGCTACCGCGGCGCCTGCTCAACAATGTGTGTTATAACTATCGTACCCGTAGCGTAATGACAATGACATCTTCGTTTATCCCAATTGAATAGTTAACTTTCCCAAGTGCCGTCTGCTTTTGTAACTTGCCACTTGCCGTTATTGTATTCAACAACGATTTTTGTTCCAATTGCTCCGAGACCAGATCTATACTTAGAGCCTTCAACAACAATTTTCTTATTTGAAATGTCAGTCTTTTCGACGCGCAACAATACGCCTTTAAGAGCCATTGACTGAGGGTCATATAACCCATTGGCTTTTAGTTGCTCATACGTTGCCGAAAAAATTCTATTATTGTTTCAAGATCACATGAGCAAAATGCATTTTATCAGGCGTCCATCTAATACTCTTATTTCGTAATCCTGCCCGTTACTTCAATGAAAACCAGGGAGCAGTTGCCGCGGCAATATGCTCCCTGGTTTTCCACTAACGTTAGCCGTTAGCGTAGTCTCTAGAAAACAAATTCTTTCTCTTTGTTTTCCTTATCAAGATATCTAACCCTACAGGAATCTTTCCAATTATCCCAATTTGTGATACTGTCAACTTCCGCACGGAATAACTCTTTATATGGTACATTCATCGGATTAGAAAAATCATAAAAAACAAGTTCATAAGGGGATGCCCAATAGCATCCATCAACCACCATTAGTTTTTTTTGTTGGAAATACATTATTTCTGCCCAGCAAAATCCACGACCTTCATAAGCCTCTTCGGGAACATAATGTTTGGTTTCTTTATTTGATAAATTAACAATTGAATACCCCTGATAGTCGAGCCCACACAATAGATATTCTGTGCCGTTTACCTCAACCCAAATGAATAGGAATGGGTCGAAATTTCTATATATTATGTCGATGGTTTTAGAGTCACTATCCGTAACAATCCCTTTTGTGTAATTATATCTGTTAATACCTTCTTCATGATTATAGTGATGGATTTCAAGTTTGAACTTCCCCGTCGGTGAATCAATAATTTCAGTCTCCTCAGGGTCGTAAAACTTATCTTGAAAATAGTACATCATCTCAGCTCTTTCACTGAGAAACTGAGAATCCTCAACAATATTTCTCAAAGTCATTCACCTCACATTAGTATTACAAATTGCAATATATTATTGGGCTGGCTATTACGTTAACCTGCCCGTTAACAACGAAGCGATGGATCGGCTCCATCGCTTTTTTCTGCACTATCGTACCAGTTAGTTCAACAAACCTTCGTAGGTGTTGTAAACTACTCCTCTTCAGTTACTTCTGGAAAAAACCGTTGTAGAACCTCATTCATACTCGTTTCCTTAGATACATCAAACTGCCTAGAGTAAATCTCGGTTTTATCTTTAATCTCATCTTCAAAAAGGTGAAAACAATCTAATGGTTGGACATATACCCACTCTACTAATTGACCATAAGGATTGATATGGTTGGTTTCTGAATCTTTGGCTTCACGTTCTGCCTTTTCATACGCTTCTTCAAATGAACCAGCATATATAAGATATAACCTCTCTTCATAAGTTTTCGACTCATCAAAAGCGTCATCGATTGTTAAGTGCTGTGGCTCACCAGAGATTTTAGCTTCGAACAAAAGTTTCACAGAATACCATTTTTCACATTCATGATCTATGTGTTCCATCACCTTTTTCCCCCCTTAAACATATATTCTATCCTGCCAGTTAACGTAAAAAAGGGCTACCACGCGACAGCCCTTTCGGTGTTCAACTATTGTACCCGTTAGCAGTGAAATCCAAGATTTATTCAAATTCATAAAGAAAGTTTGCATAAAAACCAAACCCATCCAATAGCCCATATTCAACTTTATCTGGAAAAACGTTTATTCCTCTATCCTTAAAAGCTTCAATACACATTTTCACCCAGCCCAACAATCCGTCAAGAAGACGATATACACCAAATTCCTCCGTTGATTTAACGATAATTATTGGCTTTTCTGAAATAATTCCAGCGGAATGAACTTCATAAATAGCCCCTATCTCCTCTACATTATATGTTTTAGGTATGGTTAAGAGGGGAATCACATTAGCATCTTCAGCTATCCAAATACCGAAATTATTAATTATAAAGTCTTCATTATCGGAAGTTATTATCATCACCCTTTAAAATACTCTCTTCCTACATACTTGAAGTATTCGCGATGCGATTAAACTATCCTGCCATTTAGCGCAATGACGGCTGCCCCGCGGCAGCCGTTTTGGTGTTGAACTATCGTACCCGTAATCTTGCAGGTCTTTCCGATTAGATCTAAAGGAAAAAATAGCACCAACCAAACGAATGGTGGTGCTTAAACTTTCATCTTATTGAATTTGCAATCTCCAATAAAACATCAGCTGTTACCTTATCCTCAACACGTTTATCAATCGACAATATATATTGCCAACCATCCATTTCGAAAATCAATACGTTAAAGAGAGGTGGTCTATCTCTTATGGTAGGAGTCGTGCCATATACAGCCACTTCTCCATTCAGTAACTTATAAGCACGAATGGTGTCTCTCTTACTTGGAAATTTATGCAGCTTATGTTGCGCTGGATTCACCCTTATCATGTAATGATTATTATTAGAACCTTGAAACTCATTTAGGTACTCAATTTCAAATTGGTCGTTTACATCACCATGTTGATTGCATCTTGCCAAATGGTGTGTAAAAGGAATTGGGGGCAACTTAAATGGCAATTTAATCTTTCTTTTGAAGTGACTATTACATTCACCTAATGCATCTTCAACTGATTTATAGCCATATTCAAAGTACATCTTCTCAAAAGGCACCCTCTCTTCATTCAATGGTTCTTCGCTATAAGCATATGCAGTTGAACCAACTAAAAAAGTTATAGCTATTATAGCCATGCCAAAAATCCTTTTCATGAAATCCCCCTTCTTTTCTTTATTTGTACAGTAGTATTCCCAAAAGTCCCAATATTAACAAACAACGTGCTTATTAATATTAGAAAAGCACCATCGAAAGATGATACTTACTATCGTTTTCCGTTAGTTTTATCCAATCACTTCATCGATTCCGCTAATTTAACCATTTGCTTTTGAGATAAATGCATACTATCAATCTCAATGTAAGTACCATCTTGCACCCATCGCAAAACTCCTCCTGGTGTTCCATCTCCCCATGGTTGAAATCTCGCTTCAATCCCGTTAATTTCTTCATTTTCTCCACTCGTATCAAATTTGAAGTCCTCTTCTATAACTTTGGTTGTACTTGTTTTATTACGAACATCGATTGTTGTTTCAGATCGCTTAATTTTATATCCTTTCGCTTTATGCTGTTCAACCCCAAACATATATGTTTGTCCCGATTTATCGAAGTAATGGAGTCTAACCTTCACAATTGATCGATCAAGATCAATAGGATAAGGTTCCTTGATTTCAAGTTTCCAACTCTTAGTTGAATAATGTGGTGTAAACAGCTTAAAATCAGTTGCACTTTTCAAACTATCCAATCCAATGTCAGCGGAAACCAAATTTGGGTTTACCACTGAAACCATTGTTAGGATCATAATAAAAATTAATTTTTTCACCATCACTCATAACACTCCTTCTGAGTTTATCCGTTTTAGAATTTCCAAAGAGTGTTGTGTTTATCAAGCTAATCTGCCCTTTACCTTAATAAACAATAAGGAGCAGCTGCCGTGGCATACTGCTCCTCATTGTTGAACTATAGTACCGTTAGCTTAATCCACTTTGGTCAATAACTACTCAAAAAACACGTAAGTATTATCAAGACCGACTATCTCTTTTAATGATTTACCGCTCGAATAGTGATAAGGCTTATCTTTTGGAATAACACAAAGAATATTCCCGGCTTTTCCTTGGGATAGATTAGTTAACTAGAAGGTCATCATTATCGAAGATATAAGATACAAGATAATCATAGTAGTCATGCTCTTTATCTGCCGCATTTAATCCAACATTAAAGAGCCTTACCTTCGTGCCAGCCCATATTTTTTCATCATTGCTTATGCTTATTAAAGGGATCCACCACCCCATGGATTCCATAAAAACACCTCTCCCGGTTGGTGAGCTAGCATTTTGCACTAACATTCCTCTTTGGCTGAGTCTATTCAGCTTTTTTCATTTACTTCATTTAACCAATGGCGTCTTAAAAGAAGCAAAGACGACAATTCTAGTGTTTTCTTCATTAAACGCTTCGCAGTAATGAAGCTTAGGTACTCTGCAGAAATTAATAATAATGTGAAACCCAATATCCCTCCAGAACCCCAGTCCAAGATGATCCCTCCACTTTTTATCATAGCCTCATTATATCGTTGACTACGTAAACCTGCCAGTTACTTCAGTGATGAGGAGCAGGTCGTCGTGACACTTGCTCCAGTCATAATCATTTCGTTCTCAAGTTCCGCGTCAGTTGAGTTAATCATCATAAGGCCAAGTATAAAATATAGCCGAAATACCCAAATTTACGGCTTGATCAAAACAGTCAAGTGATTCTTCCAGTTCATCATCTTCCTCATATCGCTCTCGGTTTACAATATTCTGTTCATCAACATCTATGATTTCCCAGCCTTGATCATTAACGTAAGAGGTCGCACTTTTCAAAGCAAAATTAACGTCACTTGAGTTAACCCAACAATTAACAAATGCCCCCGAATATTCTTTACGTTCAGGATTATCTTCATGTGGTATTGCTTCAAACAGAAAGTAGTAAATGGCCATCGTTTCCTCCTAGATGATTCAGGTGTCTTCAACATTTCTGCATATTCGACCTTAAAAGGAACTTGTACCAATTTATTCTAAATCATTTCAGGCTAATCCTTCATTCCGTTGAACAATTCTGCCCAATCGTAGCTCGAGAAGCAGCTACCGCGGCAAATTGCTCCTCGTTTATAAACTATCGTACCCGTTAGCTTAATGATCCCCACTAAAAAATCCCTCTGGATAGTGTTCGTCATTTTCCATATCTACATCAGGATAGCGCGTAAAAACTGATTGAAATTATCCTCTTTGATCAGATGGTTAATTAGCTGTTCAACTCTCTCCCTGCTTATAAAGTCAATCAGCACCATATCACTGGACCAAAAAAATGAACCATCTTGTAACATTTTTTTGTTGTACTGGACGCAGCTGTCCAGCCGATTGACCATGGTGCAGATAGTCTGTTTAAGTTATTATTAGTCATATTAAAAAGACCTTCTCGTCTGTCAATCCATTCCGATATACTTGATAATTGGTCACAACAGCTGTTCATCTATGTTATTCAGTCCTAACCTCGTCGTGTCAAACCGTTTGTGTTTGAGGCAAAAAAAGCCCTCAATCAATTTTATTAATTGAGGGCTTTTTGCGTCAAGGCGAGAGCTGCACCTTCCATAATCCAGATGGCAGGATGATGTGCCGCTTCTTCTTTTTCTGAACTGAAACGATTAGCTTCTTACTTATTGTCGGGTCTTCTTACATCTCTTCTCCGATCGGATCCTCCTCGGGAACGTCGCGGAAGAAGATCGCCACCACTCCGTTTTCCGAGTAGGATGTGCCGTCATAGACGCGATAGACGAAGCTGTCCCCCCCAGTCGTGCTACGATCGTGCTGATACGTGAATGCCCCCGTAATCGGATCGATGACGATGGTGCCTTTCGACGGTCCCCTCACCAATTCGTATTTCAACGGATCCTGGTCGGGATCGGAACCGCGCATTCTACCGACGAACCGGCTACCTTCATCGATGGTCAGACCGAAGATGTCCGCGACAGGCACGTGGTTGTTCATCCGAGTCACCGTCACTCTATAGACGCGGGATGGCGCGGTCGGGTCCTCCGGCTTCACGATGAAGCTCACTTCGTTCGCGCCGTAGGCAAGAGCGATCGGATCGCTGGCCGTTCCGTTCGGAGTTTCCTCTGCAGGTCCGCCGTTCATCGACACGTTGATGGAAGCGCGGACATCCGCCGTCTTCGGAGTGAAGGATATACTGCCAACGGTATGATGCACGGTAACGGCGTAATCGGTCGTGGCGCTGGAGAACGTAGGCTCCAAAGCACTGGTAGAGACTTGGAGGCCGGATAAGTCGGCATTGGTTAAATACACCTTCACTTTTACATGGTCAATCGTACCGGTATAGCTTCCATTACCGAGCTCACCGCTTCCGCTGGCACCCCACGCCCATAAGGTCGTGTCTTCTCGAACCGTGATGACAAACGTTCCAGTGACCGTTAGCTTAACGATGTTCGCGAGCGGTTGCCCGTTCTTCTGCTTCATGACAACCGGTGCATAGCGATTCGTGGGAGTCCCGTCCGACAACTGAATGTAATTGTTGGCTCCCCAGCCTCTCAGCGTTCCGTCCTGCATGATGGCGATCGAGGTATCTCCGCCCGCGAAAACCGACTTGACGCTGGATAACGAGGCAGTACCGCTCACGTTTGCCAGAACCTTGACCGGCTTCGCTTTGTCCGTATTGCTGTTGATGCCCAACTGGCCCAGATAGTTGTCTCCCCATGCCCACACGGCCCCGCCCTTCAACGCCAGAGCATGATACCCTCCTACCGCGATCGAATCCACGCCGGTCCATGTCGAAGTGTAGTTAGTTTCTGGGTTCAGCACCCGCGTGGGAATAACCCGGGAATATTCGGAAAGACCGTTGCCGAGCTCGCCGGAGCTGTTCGTCCCCCATGCCCATATCTCCCCGTTTGTGCTAACCGCAAAAGAACGGTGGGTGTTGGTTGCTGCGACTTGTTTGAACCGGACATCGGGATGGTCGGGCATGATCACTTGCTTCGGCGTGAGCTGGGAGCTGACGACGTAGCCGAGCTGTCCCAGCGCATTGCTTCCCCACGTCCAGACCGTTCCGTCCGCCTTCATCGCGATCGCATGCGTCCCTCCCAAGGCGACTTGCTTCACGCCGGTAAGGTACCCCGTAGGATCACTAGGGTCTTTGACCTGAACCGGAAGCTTGCGCGATACTTGCGTACCGTCCCCCAGCTGACCGTACGTGTTATTGCCCCAGATCCATATCGTGCCGTCCTTCTTCACCGCCGCCGAGAAATTTAAGCCTGCCGCGACGCTGGCGACATTGGCCAACCCCGGAACTTGCAGGGGGGTGTGCGTTCTTTCGGCCGTTCCGTTTCCTAGCTGATAGTTATCGTTGTTGCCCCAGCCCCATACCGTGCCGTCCTTCTTCACCGCTAAACTGTGCGAGGAACCGGATGCGATTTCTGGATACGCGACCTCTTCCGATGCCGATGCGGCGATCATTCCTGCCAGGTTGAGCGATAGTATGGATATCATGAGAGTCCATCCCAATACCTTTTTCCAACCACGTTTCATAGTTATACCTCTTCTCGTTTTGTTCTTTCGCAAAGGCTCGATCCCTTGCTCCCAAAACGAATTGTAACTCCTCAGGAGACGATGTGGGAGGCTGAACTTTTATCACCCTCGGGCTGTTGTACCTGTTTCGGAATGCCAAAAGGTGAGAGTCCGAACACAAACATGCCCTTCCTGCCTCCGACCTTCAGGTGGATCCGCTACATCATTACCACGCTCTACTGCCAGTTAGCACAACAGGCTGCCGAGTGGATCATCACCAGCCTACGTAGTGAAACATTATAAAGCTATCGTTACCAGTTAGCCATCCACGCCGTACACGCGACACCACAGATTATGGAAGTAATTGTATTCTTCCATGGGAACTTAATGACTTAAATTCTGGCGTTTCCATTAACCATTCGAAAAACGCATTTTTACCTTCACGATAATCATCCATTTCTTTCCCATCAAAGTTCTTCTTTAATTCATCGTATCTTACCCTGTAATTATCGTTCGTCAATAACACATCTCGAAATTTCCAAAAAAAATCAAACTCAGTATTAATGACAGTTACTTGAACTTGGAGGGTCAGTAGTATCATCCTTGAATGCTCTAAAAAAGAACATTCGTGTTATAGATGAGTTTGCTTAGAATCAGGATGCTATGACTTGTTTGTCAGAGTAATATGTATTCTTTACAGCGGTACTAGCTGAAGTTGGTACTCTTCTCCCTTATATTTTTAAATTACAATGTGTTGAGGAATAACTTTAGATAGGAGAACTCTATGAGAAGTGTCGATTTAGAAGCTTTATTATATTTTGGTGTGATGGGCATTGCGTTTCTTTTGGTCATCCTATTTGCAGTAATTAGATTTAAAAAAACAAATTCTTTTCGTCAATCATTGCTTCTATCCATTGGTTTAGCGATTCTGTTATATGGTACTGCTTGCTTGTGGTGGTTACAATTTGCTAAAGATGGGTTATCTCAAATTTTCGGTATGATGTACTATGGAATCGGATTTATTGTAAATTGTTTTGTTAATATTGGCGTTTTATATTTCTTTAAAAAGAAGTAATCCATTATGGTTAAGAGCACTCAGTTGTGCACCGAAAAAAAACTGCTTTAATACACGACACCACTTTGCTTAAATCAAATACGCGACACAAAAACCGCTTGTCGATACCCGTTAGCCATCCATGCATCTCTTATGCTGCACCACAGAGCATGAAAGTTAATCCGTTCTTTCATGGTAGTTCAAAAAGATAGGCGAAGATGCTACCTCTTCTCTATTTTCTGGAATTGCTTATTACAGTAGAGCCAACGACAAGATCCAGATTCCTAAATAACGATTGAGATTAATTTTTAGCACCTCCTATTGAGTCACAGCCATTAAACCGAATGCCGTTTCGTCCTGTTCGTTGAGCTATCGTACCCGTTAGCGTATTGAACTCTGTCAAATGTGAACATGGTGTTATCTGAAGAATACGACTTCTATGAAACACCAACACTTCTTTTATTTAACTTCTTAAAAGCAGAGTATTCACGATTTGATCTAATAAAATTTAATATCAAATTGGCGCATTCGTTTGGTCTCAAGGTTTCAGTATTTAGTTCAAGGTCATACTCATTAAGGCAATAAACTTTATCATACTGTGAGATTGCTAAACCAATCTCTCTATCTCCCCTTAGTTTTTCTCTCCTAATAAGCTCCTCTTTCGAGCAAGTTACTCCTACAAGAAGTACAGGATGATCCATTAATAAACCTAGAAATGTATTAAATCGATCGTCAGTATCATTTACTGTATCTACAACGATATTCGTCCCCATTACCGACATAAATTTAATTGTTGAATAAAACAAAGTAATCAATGGTTCAATAATTATATTGGTTGGGCCTTGCACATCTTCTGCATATTTTGTGTTAATGAAATCAATGTAGTCATGAAACAATCCATTAAAAAAATCATCAATTGATAAATGATAAAACGAGATTTCATTTTGGTTTAATAGTTCAGTCGATATGGAAGTCTTTCCGGAACTTGAAGTTCCATTTAGAAAAACTATTATCCCTTGCTTCAATTTAATCACCCCTTCAAAAAATAATCATTGCGTATCTTTCAGATAACGTCTTTTTTGCGAACATAATAAAATCAGTCATATCTAAGGTATTCGTGTAGTGATTAAGCAATCCTGCCAGTTACTTCAATGAGATCAAAAAGGAGCTGTCCTCGCGGCAGCTCCCCACTATCGTACTCGTTGTAACTATAACTACTCATCCGATGATTTCTGTTCACTCGCAACATATTCAAGCTTATACACCATTTCTACCTTAAGACCATCGAAGAAAATGATTCTTTTACAATTGGTGCAACGCCAAACATCGTATTTTGGAAGAGGAATATCTTCTACCAAGTCATTATTTAACACCTCTTCCCATTCAAAGTCAGTATACACCCTTAATTGAGTATCGTTTGGTACTAAGACGTTTGATAATCTTGTGCCACAGTAGCATTGATATTGCATTCATTTCACACCCTATTTATCAGTTCTTACACCAAATTATAACACTTATCATTAGCGTAATCTGCCCGTTACTTCAATGCAGCAAGGGAGCAGCTGCCGCGGCGATCTGCTCCCTTGTAGAGTTCAACTATCGTTTCCGTTTGCTTAATGAGTATCCCCATTTTAGGAGTTCTAGAACTCATCGATCAACGAAATACCTTTAGTAATCCGCATTCTACTATCCTGCAAGAAATCGCGGGTCCAATCGTCGGGTTGACTTAAATCCCAGCTCCGGTGCATACCGACGACTACGATAATTTCGCGTAGTCTAAGGAAAAGCTTTAACTGATCCTTCCAGCTGTCAGGCATTTGACGGCCATCCTCTGTATAGCCTAGCTCGAAATGTTTTATGAAAAGTTCATATTGGACCTTACGTTCAGACTTCGAATCTTCCCCGAATACATACAGCAAGTAATAGAGCTGGATAGCAACATCCTCGACATACCAACTGTACTGGCACTCGTCGAAGTCGAAGAGCGTTATTTCCCCTGATTCATCGACAGTGAAATTTCCTACATTAATATCTCCGTGGATCAAACCAAAATTATCAGCATTAACAGGTAGACTAGCCAATGGTGCTCTAAGTTCATCAAGGGCAAAAAGAATTGGTTGAAGCTCTGACGGTAAGTAATCTTCGGCTCGCAAGAGGTATTCATTACACTCCCAAGTGTGTCTTTTGGCCATAGGTTTGTAAAGCTTGGCCAGTTCATGAAGACGGCCCGTTATGCGTCCGCATTCTTCATAAAGTATAGAATTACCTAGGCATTCTGGATATCCGATTTTACGGCCGGGTGCATGTTTGAAGGAGGTCACGTACAAATCCATCATATTTCCTTGGATTCGTTCGAAATCCTTTCCATTAACCGAAGAAACCGGTTCTGAAACCGACAAACCATTCTCCGAAAGATAACGAATCCATTCTATTTCTGCTGCAAGTCCTTCCGACGTGCGAAGAGTGCTCGGAGTGAAACGGAGAATATATTTCAATTCATCGCGATTATAGGAATAAATAAAGTTTTGAAAGCCTCCAATGAAAGTCAGCACCTTTGGGCTGACCCCGTACCGCGCAGCGCCTTCTGCGGCATGTTCGTCCAAGAACATTAATTTTATTTTTGGGTCCATGAGTTCTCCTTGGTTATTGAGTCTTGATTTAATATATTCCCTAACTCACTGCTGTTACCTCAATTTAATAAAATGAATGCCTGGTGACATGTGAAAGCCCCACTTTCAAGATTTTTCTATTCTATAGCAATCATACTAATCCAGCTTTTCTACAGTCAATGAAAATGGCTGATTTATTGCGTTAAACCGCCCATTACTTCAACAAACCAAAAAGGAGCCACGCTAAGCAAGCTCCTCCACTATCCTGCCCGTTACTTCAATGAGCATCAAAAAGGAGCTGTCCTCGCGGCAGCTCCCCCACTATCGTCTTTCGTTAGTTGAGCGACCTTGTCACTTTTTGCTTATGATAAGGCCAGCCGGAGTGGACTCTTTATTTCCTTTTGGAGTTTATTCTTAATACGGATGCATTTGTTCAAATGTAAAAAATTATGTCTCGTTGCTGGCATTAACACAAGCCCAGCGACAGTCTTCTTGCTCCAATATTCAGCAATACCACACGCTTCTTGAAGAATAGCATTTTCATCAAATAACCTGTTGATTCTACTTTCTTGAACTTTCTCTTTGAACTCGCCTGGTTGCAGCGACGATATTATTCGTCGAGTTTGTTTTCCTACTGCTATTCTATATTCTAATAGAGCACCAATATCAATTCTCGAACTTAGTTCTGCTATGTCGTCATCGCTCATGTTATTTCCACTGTGGGAGAATCTGATGTTCATTTTTTGAAGCCAGCTATCAGAATAAAGTACCTGCTGACTGTTAGCAACTAAGATGTTCATTGTCATATCTTCTATCCTAGCAATATGCCAAAAATGCCATGCGATTGAGTTCTTTGTATCTGGAGCGTTTACTGGATACCGCCTCAATGAGTTTTCGTCCAGATTTTCCAAAACTGAATCCTCGAACGTCGGGCCAACACCATAACCCATCTTTGATGAATACAGCAACGCATGGTTAGTGAGAAATAGTTCAACTGCTTGAACATGTTCTTTTGGTTTAGATATGATTTCTGTTAACATCTTATGTTTTTCATTCCAAGCCCTTCGTTGTTCCAAATCCATCAAATCTACTCACTCCGCTCATTCTTATCATAAATATTTAATTCGGGGTATTGTTTCAAACTCCTTCAGTAGAGACTTGCCGCACTAAGATGGAAGTATGAGTCCACTTTATGAGATAGGTATCAGCTTTAAACTATGCTGCCATTTAGCTTAATGAATAAGGAGCAGCTGCCGCGGCAAACTGCTCCTTATTGGATTGCGCTATCGTACCCGTTAGAGTAATCATTAACACAATTTAAAATAATAAAACCTGTAAGCTTTTTTAATTTACTTTATCTAAAAAATCAATTACGTCGGTATAAAACAACCTTTTCTCGGGCCCTTTTAGGTTATGACCAGACTGAAAGTACTCCTTTACTGTTATATCGCTACACATTTTCTTATAACGATCAAGGTCAGTATCCGTAGCTAACGATTCTGGAAGCTTGCCTCTCCCCACTAAAACAGGCATCGACAAAGACAAATAATCCAAATTAATTAGAGTAGATTCTCTTTGGATGCCCCATACCGCTTCAGGTCGGATATTCGCTGTTCGATTGTAGGGGATTAGATAGTTGTTTATGTAATCTTCGGGCCAATCATGTGGCATTGCTCGATGCTCCGGAGGATAGTCGCCAATAATTAACGATTGTATATGTTCCTTGTGCCTTTCGACATAGCCTAACGCATAAGAAACACCACGTGAATAACTAAACAAATGGAACGATGAGATTCCAGTCTGCTTTACTACTGCATCAATATCTGATACATGCTCGGCCAGGTTGTACCCTCTATCGGGCGTATCGCTTTTTCCCCTGCCTCGGAATGATAGAATTATACTTCTTCTTGGTAAAGCCGCCTCAAGCAAATCTAGATATTCTTCTGCAGTCTCAGATAGACCGGGACTAATAATCAATGGAACTAGTCTCTTATCAGATTCTTCTAGTGAATCGATATACTCAATCATAACCTGGTCGTTAGCTGCTTTTTTTGATAAATGCATTTCAATTACATCCTCAAGTTTAATTAACTTTATACCACATAACCAGCTCTATATTAACACATATTGGAAGTATCCTGCCCGTTACTTCAACGGCAAACGGCTGCCGGTCGGATGCCGCGGCGTTTTAATTAATGTCATCCCTTAGTTGAATTTCTGCAGGTATGTTTTTTGATATAATAAAGGAATTAATTTAGAACATATATGACAAGGAGAAAGCATGAAAAGTTATGATTTTTTTCCGATTATACTTGGAAGCGATGAAAATGCATATGGAAACGTAAGACTCATTCATGAAGCTTACCAGATCAAGCCGCTGTTGTTGTGCACTCGACTATTAATCCCAACCATGAACAGCAAATTATTTGATCTCATTCAAATCGATCGATTTGATCATGATAAAGTATTTCCGGGCGCTCTGCTTTCCATATTGGAAAAATACGCCGCTCCGGACAGAAAACTAGTCGTCATTCCTTGCTCAGATTACTATGCATCCTTGTTGTCGCGGCATTATGACAAATTCAAAGGACTTATTGCGAATCATTTTATTTCAGAGGCTTTGCTTGATACGCTTGATACAAAAGATAAATTCTATAAACTATGTGAAAAACATGGACTGGATTATCCGCAAACAATTGTTTGTGAGCCGCATGAGCGCGAAAGGGCGCTGGAGCAAATGGATTTTCAATTTCCAATCGTCGTAAAGCCCGAAAACAGCAATGCCTACGAGTATTTGCACTGTCATTTTGAAGGCAAAAAGAAGGTGTTTTTCTTTAACTCTAAGGATGAATATTTATCTATGGTCAGAAACATAAATACTTCCGATTATAAAGGAAAGTTAATTATACAAGAATTTATTCCTGGCGGAGACAGCTCGATGCGTGTCATCAACAGCTACTCCGACGACAACGGGAAAGTGAAAATGATGTGTCTTGGCCAGCCGGTACTTGAGGAATATGCGCCAAAAACACTTGGCAACTACGCTGCGATTATTTGTCGATCTGATATAGACATTTATCAGAAGGTACAATCATTTCTTGAAAAGATTGGTTATGTTGGTTTTTCCAATATCGATATGAAATATGACATCAGAACAGGAAGATATATGATGTTCGAAATTAACCCGAGACTTGGCAGAAGCAGTTTTTTTGTCAGGGCAGCAGGACTTAACATGATAGCTGAGCTGATAGATAATGTCGTTTATAACAAGGACAAAGACTGCGTGTACAGTGACAAGACAGCCCTTTGGACACATGTACCAAAAGTCGTGTTGCGAAAATATGTAACCGAACCGGCATTATCTGCTGAAATTAAAAAGCTGTACAAACAGAAAAAAGCGCTCAAAACACTTTGGTATAAAAAGGACCTGAACCTAAAACGCATTTTAAGAGTCTCACGGTATTACTTCAGCCATATAAACAATTACCGCCAATATTATTTTAACAAGGGACAAGCTGTTTCCACCGAATTGAGATCAGGTGCTGATCAATGACATGGCTAAAGATAGAACTATCAAAATGTGATTGTTAATACGTACAGCCAGGCGGCAATAATAGTATGAATATCGACGCCTAACGGGAACAACTAGAGACAAGAAAAGGTCTTAGACTGCCACTATTTGATTGAGCTAACCTGCCAGTTAGCTTAACGCGACTGCTGGTTTACATTTTTCAATATCTCTAACCCTCTTCTCTTTCGAAATTGGAAAAATAAAATAACCGTACCTCATAAACCGACACGATTATTTTATTCGGTTTAAAAACCTTTCAGCTAATGACGACGTATTATTTATCGGTTTTTTATAGAAGGACCATTTCAACCATCACCCGGAATTCAAAAAACCACAGCAGCCGAAGCTGGTGTGGTTTAATTTTGGCGAATGTATTTCACTCTAAGCGAATGAAGGTTTCCGATAAGATACTTTGCCGTGAATAACTTTTACGTATTCCTTATCTTCATCATCCAAGGATCTTGATCTAGGTATACCTCAGGAGCGAATATGGGCAATTCTAGAGCCGCTACTGTCAATTAATTGACGTATCCTAATGTTTTGTTTTTTTGATGCACTAAACGTAATGGAACTATAATGTTGCCATAAAAATTATGTAGTTATTCTTTGCCAAGGTGGCAAACTTATACGTAAAGTCACACTGCATGAGACTTTACATAAAAGATTGCCATCCCTTGACTTTAAAGGGTTTTTCCCTTTTCTTCACAAGAAATGTGGATTTTTCTCAAGTTATTAAAACGTACGGTAATCATATATTTACTTAGAAAAACTTATGGCAAACACATATTCATAAAATTCGTACAGGTTATACTCTATGGAAAAGTCATGAAAGATTAAGCACCTATTAAAAATAAAAATGACAGTCTTGGACAGAAAATAAACGTCCTAGACTGCCACTATTTTATTGCTATCGTAATCCGTTAGTTTAAACATTGATCAATATCCTTAGCCACGTTGTAACACTTAGTGAAGCTGGTGAAATTGTAAGTTCGAATTACCTGCCTTTTAGCATAATGAAATGAGCAGACTACCGCAGCACCTGCTCATCAATGTGTATCATTCTATCGTATCCGTTAAAACCCAGACTGCATACATACTCGCCGCCGCTAATATAGTAATATTTTTCTCAACTGATTCTCCTAGATATATAAGCTTATAATCGTATTTCTAAAGAGCCAATTATCCAATTAACCATATCTTCATCGATGTACTTTAATACTTCCTGTTTCTTATTGTCAAACACATCTTTAGAAATGTAAACATTGACCTTATTTTCTTTCCCATTCAGACCAACAGCTTCAAGACCGAGAGTAGCTGCCAAAGATGATAATTTCTCTTTGGATTCCAAGAGCTTGGCTTTTGTATATTTAACTGTTTTAAATTTAATTTTATCCTTAAACTTGCTCATTACTTTTACCTTTTTCTCGGTATCTACCGACAATTCGGTAAGCAAAAAGACATTATCACCGTTATCATCTGTGTATGTACCGGCATAAATACTACTGTATTCAGAACTCAACATATCTGCAATGTTCGCTCGGTCATCCATTAGGCGAGTTTTAAGTGCACTTCCTTCTTCAAACGTTTGTGTGACTGCATTAGCCGGTGCAGGGCCTGCTTCGATAGGAATCTCAAAATGATTCCCCGATTGAGGTGAAGTTAGAGAGTCTCCTTGAGTACCCGTAGCGAGTACTGAACTTGATATTAAAGAAATAGAGAGACCTACAACTGCGATTGAAGATAGTATAATATTTTTTTTCATTTTTCCGCTCCTCTCATAGTTGCGCTTCTTGAATTGTACTTCTGTACTTTTTAATTCCTTCCTTCAAAGCCTTTTCCAAACGGTAGCCTCATCCATGTGTGTTATTCTATTGTTCACGTTAGCTCAACGATTGTCCGAAAGAATTATCTGTGTTTTGGTGCTTGGTCGTGGGTTTATAGGGATTGATTGATAGTCTTCTGTCCTTTTAACATCCTCAGGTGGTAGCGCAATCTCTACATCATAAGTACCGGGCAGTGCAGGCTCTAGTCCAGATTTGCTATAATACTCACCAATGAAAATCGACTTATCCTCGACGACTTGACCAGGCTCCAAAATAGACTTACCTAGATCAGCTGTGCAAGGTCCGTATGGTTTTATTGCCAATCTGGTAGTTGATTCCTGGTGAACAATATCAACAGCCGCATGGTTAGGACAACTTGAGCTTCCGGAAACATAGGTTAAAGTCTCTTTTCCCCGATTCGTCACGGTTGTGAAGACCTCAATTTCTTCATTCATTCCAAAGTGGTTATTACTCAGCTTGATTTCATACGCTAGGTCCCCAATTGTTTCCTGATGTAGAACTGGACCTGGTTTTTCTGTTTCGTTAGAACATCCCGTAGCAAAAACAATGAATATAAGCACAAGAAATGCTTTCTTCAAAACCATATTCCTCCCGCTGTATTAGTGCTGCATTATAGACGCGTTTTGAGAGGAAAAGTTGTATCAACGTGCGAGGTAATTACTGGAAATAACCTGCTCGTTCGTATAGTTTAATGACACAAGCAGTAAAAATCGAATACATAAAAATGGTACTGGAAGCTGATTTTCAGCTACCCGCATGCGTATTCACGAATTTAACAGTTTGTACATTTTGTTAAAGTTCGTTATCGTTTCAACCAACAAGAAAACCGCCTAGTCAAAGGCGGTTTTTTAAACTATCGTACCCGTTAGCCATTCATGCAGCGCGAGAAACAGCGCTGCACCACAGAGGATGAAAATGGAAAAGCCGTCAATACTTCTACTACGGCTGGGAGAAGAAGGTCGATCAACTATGGTGCGTTAGAGCCCATCCGTTAGTCTGACTCCGACGACCACGGTGCAT
>NZ_QPJD01000028.1 GCF_003337375.1 Paenibacillus prosopidis | reverse complement strand
AGAAATTGTGACGTTGCGATACAAATAAGTCTATCTTTTGCCCACAACCCCATTCCGGTTGGACCTAACTGAATATGAGTTAGTTGGGGATTTTTTACTATTGGCGGATCATTGAATGATGTTGCAGCAATTACCTCGCCTAGAAAATTTATTTTTTGCTCTTGGGTAATCTTTCGGAGTTCCACTCTTATTTGAGGTAACAACGATTGCAAATTATTAGATCTTCCAAACAAAAAATCAGTTGTACAGTCAAAAACGTCTGCTATTGCCGTTATAAGAGAGATATCGGGGAACGTGTCTCCTTTTCCCATTTGGACACTGCTTGAGGAGAAACATTAAGAACCAAACCTAATTGCTCTTGTGTCATATTTTTATTTCGACGAAGATGGTTGATTCTGTCACCAATATTACTGGCATCCATATGCACTATTAAAGCACCTCCATTTATTGATACGATAATTATATCCCATCTATATTTTAATGTTTATGGAGGTGTAATCGTATAACTAAACCGAAAGTTGAGTTATTAAACCCCTGAGTTGAGTATATAGGCTGTTGAGCAAAACTGCCCGTTAGTTTAACGCTCAGCAGTACATATGTACAAAATTTCTTAATTTTGTGAAGATGTAGAAGGAGCTGCCGCGACAGCTCCTTCATCGTTTGTATAGAGTCCTTCATTGAACGTTCCTCGTTAGAAACGACGACACTGCATCTGATTCCGGTCAGTTACCCATTCGATTACGCTCGCAGGTTTCCGAATGCGCGGCTATTTGTTCACCGGCACCGTGAACTTCTCGCAGATCGTTCAAGCCAATGCTTCTCTTAGGAACCTACTTGCTAATAGGTATCGTCATTTCCAGTTCTTTAATGTAATTGGTTTTCGGATATTTATTAGTAACGAAAGTGATTTTCCGATCAGGCTTCATTGCGGGAAACTCCACGATAAATTCGTATTTCTCTGGATCTTCGATCCGGAATGTGTCAGAGGGGATTCTTGTATTACCTTCCTCGCCCATGATCGAAAGAACTGCTTGCCTGTACGGGTTATCTCCGAACGTTCTAAAGTGTACTACAGTCTTGTCCGTAAGTTTCTCCACTTGTGTAATCTCCAAGCGGCCAGCTTCTCCTTGTTGGAGCACAATCGGATGTTCTGGTGATGGCAAATCTCTCAGAACCGCTGAAGTTTCAGTTACTTTAAAACTTGACTCATCCACATAAGGTTTTATCGTTATGGATGAAGGGATGGTTTTGAACGGGATGAACTCAGTTTCGGAAGTCAAATGCACACGGTTATTCATTTTCTCTCCGCTTCCATTTTCAGCAAGTAGTTGCAACATAGTTCCCTTGTTGTCAAACATAGTATACCGCGGAGCTTCCGACTCCTTCCCGGCAGGAATGATCACATTCGTTACCAAGTGTGTTGTGTTTGGAGTAAGGCGTATTTTTTGTACAGTGATTTTCATATCCCCGTAAGTTTTGCTCATCATCGGCGTGATTACGCGGTTTTCGGAGGATGACTTTCTTACGGGGAATTCAAATACAAATCTTTCGTGTTCCATGCCCTTGAGGAATACAAGAAGCTTTAGATCAAATGAGTCTGGAAGTTTCTCTCCAGGCATAAGAGGCATAAATTGAACAAGGCTGACAGCCGTTTTCTTATCAGTCAAATTTTCTATATCAGAACTAGTTGCTGAGAAATTCCATCCATTCCCATTAATGACCGGTTCCACTTCTAAAATCTCTTTAATTCCATTGGGCGAATGCTGAACAATGCCAATCGTTAGACGAGAACCGTCATAAAAAACTTCTGAAATTCTAAGGGTAACACCGTTGAGTGTAACACTTTGATTAATTGGGGTAATCAGTTTATTCTCCACTGCAGCTTGCAGCCCCAAGTCACCAGCAATTTTAAATACGGATTCGATCAGTGGAATTTGTTTTAGTGCTTGGGCTATGGCTGGAGAGACAAAACCGGATCCAATTAAACTAATACCTAAGATTGCCGCGGCAGCAGAAGCTAATGTCATTTTTCGAGCCAAGCCTTTTGTACGCTTGGAAGGCATTGTGGGTAAAGAAGTTAAAGTATTGTCGATACGATCTCTAACCATGTCAGGAAGTTCAGTAGGATAATTTTCAATCATTTGTTTTATCTCCGTCTCTAAATTAACACGGTTCATAGCCAATCTTCCTTTCCGTGGAGTTTTCAAGCCATCTGGCCAACGTTTGCCGGGCGCGGTGCAGCCGGGTTTTCACGGCTCCTTCCGAAGTTTCCAGAATTTCGGAAATCTGTTTCAAAGACATATCCTCGAAGTAATACAAGATAATGACGGTCCTCAACGTTTCATCAAGCCTGTCAACGGCTTCCTTAAGATCAACCGTTTCATATTCGGAGACAGAGGATGATACGGTTGGAAGTTCTTCAACCAACATGTTAGCTTTCTGTCTCTTCAAAATCTTATTGCACTCGTTAATGAGAATACGGAACATCCACGTTTTAAAGTAAGTCGGCTCTTTCAAAGCATGAAGCCCAATGTACGCTTTCAAGATCGCTTCTTGAATGGCGTCGGCGCAATCCTCATCCCTTTTGACGATTGAGCGGGCTACACCGTATAGATTCAGTTCCATATTCTTTATGAGGCGGGCAAAAGCTTCACGGTCTCCTTGCCGAGCCAGCCTCACATCTTGTTCCATTTGCACATCGTTCGTCCTCCTTGTGACCTTCAATATATAGATTAGATCATTAAGCGGGCTGTTTGGTTATATTGAAATGTTTGGAAATCCCTTAGCGTACGATCTGTGTTTTGTTGGCGGTACCCCATCTAGAAATTTCCATTAGGCTCTTCTGCCCTTTAGTTTAGAAACGGCAACCGATCACTGGCCGGCTGCCGTCATGATTTTATTCTGCTATCGTACCCGTTAACTCAATCATTCAAGTGTCTCGAAGTGCTTAAAATTCGTCCATCGCCTTAGTGAACTGGTTTATCATGAGTGGGTTTTCTTTGTTATGTGACCAGTAGATAACTACGACATTTTTCTTTTGGCGGATGTTGGGATGCAAGTCAACCATTCGCAATGATGATATTCCACCCGATTGGTTGGCTGACTTACATTCTTCCTCCGAGGAATATTCATAAATGAAAACAAACTCACGATTCGCCATATCTGCCGCAGGGAGTGCAAGCTCGAAGGCTTCAGGAAATACTCCGTTAAGCTGCAAAGAAGAGCCTTCGTACTGCTCCGCGGTACCCAGGTTTATCTTGGTGACTTCCAAACCTTGGTGTTGCAGAGCTTTTTGAACATCTTCGGCAGAAATGTTGCGATTGCCACAGGCACTCAAAACCATCAATAGGGAAATAGATATACAACAGAGTTGCAAAAAAATCCTCATACTTCACCACTTCCCTTCTTAGTAGTCGTTTTATTTTAGACGGAGAAAAAGATTAATTTGTTCTTTTTAAAGCAATGGAAATTACTTTAAAACTTATTTTAACTAATCTGCAAGTTAGTTGAGTGAAAAAATGGAGCATCTGCACCGCGGCAGCTTGCTCCACTATCGTACGTGTTAGCTTAATGATCCCCAAAAAATCCCTGGATAGTGTTCGTCATTTTCCATATCTACATCAGGATAGCGCGTAAAAACTGATTGAAATTCATCCTCTTTGATCAGATGGTTAATTAGCTGTTCAACTCTCTCCCTGTTTATAAAGTCAATCAGCACCATATCACTGGACCAAAAAAATGAACCCTCCATCCATTCACCGGTTTTAATGTTTTTTTGCCTTAATGTCTCGATATTTTTGTAGGTGAATACGCTCGCAACCCATTTGGATCGATCCGGAAAGACAACAATTACATCGGAATTTACATCATAACAATCCCATGAGCCTACTAGCCATTCTTCAGCTTCAATCCATATATAACGCTTCGAATAGTTCATGCATGTCTCCTCAAGTTTGTTATTCTTTTAACTATCGTTCCACGTTAGCGTACAAATAAATATACCTGTCTTATATCTTTCTGTCTTTTTGAGTCTTTATATTTTGTCTGTATCGCATAGCAAGAGGTAAATTCCCAACTCCAAGAAGAAAACAAGATATAATCGGTATCAATTGAGGTATCGTGGGGTACTTTGGTTTTCCATCTCCCACTGGTCCTATTTTAGGTTGATGACTATCCCACAAACCATATACAAGGCCGGCTACGGGTATTAAAATACAAATGACACTTGTAACTATATGGAATATAAACTTGTTCAAGCCTCCGCCCCCTCAATGAAAATCATCTAATATCTGACTCTCCTGAAAGGTAGCTGAATCCAACCGACTGCCTTCTTGTCATTGTTCACCTATCGTTCTCCTTTAGCTATCCATGCATCTCTTATGCTGCACTACAGAGCATGAAAGTTAATCCGTTCTTTCTGGTAGTTGAACGAATTCTTAAGTGAATTTGCTGAAAATGAATTAACACTAGGAAATTCTCGAGCTTCAAACTTAAAATAAATCAGTGAGGGATCCCAGTCTTGCCAACCCTTTGTTTCTGAATGTGGCACAACTGAGACAAGATACCTTAAGTTCTTATTTCTAATTTCCTTTATTAAAAAAGTACTCAATCCCTTAATCGAAAAACGATTGATGTCTAATTTCGTTCGAAGAGGTAACTTGCACAGATTCGCTCTCCACTCAGGTGCCACACTGATTTCGTAGGTGATATCCGCCAAGAGCTTTGAATGAAATCTTTTCCGAACTCTTCTTTTCATTACACTAATCACCGCTGGATGCTACCCCAGCCAACATAGCTTAGTTTGAACAATTATAACATCTTTTCAAAGCCAAGATAGCTGCACTGAATGACTTAGCCGTGTATTGTTCCATTTATGTAACCTGCCCAAAAGTTCAATGAAAAAAGGGAGCAGTTGCCGTTTCAGCCTGCCCCCTTAGTGCGTTCAACTATCGTTACCCATTAGTTTAACAAGCACTACCATCCTAGAAGTGTCGCCATCATCTTATCATCTAAAAGTTTCTGTTTTCTGATTTCAGATTGAACATTGAGATATTCATAATGGTATCGCTTTGGGTCTTTGATTATATCTTCATTTAAATGGTTTGATAGAATTTTTTTTATCTCATAAAACGTCTGTAATTCCTGTACCCTATTTGGTGATTCATATGCACGAGCAAACAATAACCTCATATCAATGGGGACATCGGTATATATTTGTACATACCCACTTTGACGATACTTGGGGTGAATTTGAATAAACTAACCCATTGCAAGGGCATTACCAACTGATTCTAAATAGTAATACATAGGCGAATTACCCTTTATACCACTGTCAAGTGTCTCAATTTGAGTTAAGTATCTTTCATAATAAGCAATAAAGTTTTCAGTCTCTTGAATATCATCTTTTATGTAACGGAAATTAAAATACACACTAATCGTTAGAATAATTGATAAAATAATAAAAATAACATTTTTCTTCAAATTGAATACTCCTTAGTTTTAATGGCACTCTTAATTTCTTCAATACATTCGAATATGAACTATCGTACCCGTTAGCCATCCATGCCGCTCACACGACACCACAGATTATGGAAGTAATTGCGTTCTTCCATGGGAGCGTAATGAAAAGGCAGCCGATCGACTGCCGCTTTCGTCATGACTTTTTAATAAGGAACCGAATTAGTCTTGGGATAGATTCTTCCAGTTGCCTTCAGGTAGATTTTCAATCCCAGTGTATCTTAATAATAATGCGTTAAGGGTTGTTGTAATGTCTTCCTGCTTACAAACAATCCTTGTCTCATTCCAATCACAAAATCCTTGGTCAACATGATAAATTAAATCCTCGACTAAATCGAAAACTGCATCTAATTTAAGGCTACTTTCCTTTAAGTCCACTTCCGATATAGTAAAGACTTTTATGTAATTGTCTCTACCGTCAACATCTTCTGGTGGTAAGTAGGGATAATCTCCAGGTTCTGAAGGCCTGCGTAAATCTAAAATTACTAAGAAGCAGAAGAATGGCAAATCTAGTTTCCAGACTTCTGCATTCTTTAGTCGTAAAGTTCGTTTAATCCGCATTAAAGTTCCTTTCTTGAATTCAGATTTATCACTAACATTCCGATATTCGCCGCGCTATCCTACCAGTTTCGTATTAGCGTAACGAAGGGCTACCACGCGGCTGCCCTTCGGCGTCTGGCCTTCTGCCGTCGTGTCTTTTGAGCTATCGTTCTCCGTTAGCGGAATGATCTGTTCTCAAGGCAAGTTTCATAAAAAATCCATCCCTCGCAGGATGGACATTACTCAAACTCATATTATATTTCTGCCTGTTCGCGAAACCGTTCCTTTGTGAGAACATGCAATAACTCACCGTTACACTCCTCGTAATCACCTGTCAAACCCATTAGTTCGCGATCAAACACAAAGCCCAGTTTCTTAAAGACTCCTAATGACGCAGTGTTCTGTGAATTGGCTTTAGCGAACAATCGGTCTAATCCAATAACATTGAAGGCATAGGCTGTCAACGCGGTAGCGGCTTCAGTTGCATAACCATTACCCCAATAGTCACGGCCAATCAAATAATACAGTTCTTTATCAGGAGCACTTAAATCGAGTACGCCCACACCACACCATCCGATGAAAGCGCCTGTTGCTTTGCTTCTAATCGCAAATGAGTATTTAAATGGCATGTTGAAGGGCGTATTGTAACTGTCGATTAGCCACTTGAATAGTCCTTTATATTCTTCGAACGATAAGACTCCCATATGCATATAAGTGAACAATTCTGGGTTTTGCATCAGCTCAAACGATTCCATCAAATCACTTTCGATGTAAGGACGAATGATTAGACGCTTTGTTTCCAGGCGCATCATAGATAATTCGGTTTGCATCTTGATTCTCCTCTTGTCTGTAATTGTTATACATCATGTATCAGACTAGAGTGCGAAATATGGCATACCCACCACTCACTTTCCACGTATTTTATCTATTAGCATAATCTGTTACCCAGGAAAGATACAATGGATAATTTGATTTTAATCAAAGTTAAGAATAAAATGTATCAGCAAAAAGCAATAATCGTTCAAGTGGCCATTACTACCCCTATCTGGTATTCGTCCTCATAAACAATTTCACCAGGAGGCTCGTGTACAACCGATTTTATTATTTCTACGTTATACTTTCTTGCGATATTAAAAAATGCAGTTAGTTTCTTAATCATGATGCTCGAATGATTATTTTCCTTAAACCATGTGACCGCTCTAATTGTATTGCCTTCATCATAATACGGTGGGTTAGGAAGATGTTCTTCAAACCAATCCACAGTTTCATCATATAGCTTACTATCCTCATCAGATAATTTCCCATCACGCTGTAAGTGAAAAATCACCACAAAAATGCCGTAAGGTTGATTTGTATAAGGACTTGAATAATTGCCATGAAATCTTATGTACAAAAATCTCTCCCCCTTTTTAACTAAACATGAATCAAAAATAAAAAACGCGCTAGACCCGTTGGTCCTGCGCGTTTATATCGCAGGGCAGGTAGCGCGAATAGCGTTAACCCACCCCTAAATTTAAGGGATGTGTTAACGCTTATTGTGATGATGAATTTGCTTCAAAGTTTGAATCAGCATTTGTTTTCTCCCTATTAATTAATATTAAGGAAACAATACACATTTGTCGGCGAGATTGTCAATAACAAATTGAACTATCCGGCTCGTTAGTGGAGAAAAGGGCTGCCCGTGGCAACCCGTCGGTGCTCAACTATCGTACCCGTTAACAAAATCCTTGGTTCTATCCCAGTTAATAACCGTTTACCATGAGTATTTTGCCTGTCTTTGCATCGATATAGAACCATAGAGAAGAAGAAACTGATGTTTTGTCAACGTTTATCAGATTAATCATCCAAACAGGTTTTGAAGATTCTGAGCCTTTTGATACTTCATGGACTATATAGGTTCTTGATAGAGATTTATCTATCTCTTCAGCACGGGTTAATGCTATCTGTTTTGCTTCTTCTTCTGAAATTTTTTTGGATGTATTACAAGCAGTAATTAAACTCATGAATAAAGCAATGAGAAAAATTAGTAAAATCTTCTTCATAAATTCATCCCTTATCATCATGACATGCTACTGTTGTTATTAGACGAATTAAACATAAAAAAGTTGCTGACTGCCCATTACCACAACAGGCTGCCGAGCGAATCATCATCAGCCTACGTTGTGAAGCATTATGGAACTATCGTACCCGTTAGCTCAATAGTCTTATGTTTTAATTAGAGTCGCTGCTTATAGTTGTGAGGCTTGCCGAACACCTAATGCAGTGACGTCCCGACGGGCTTAGGGGGCTGGATGTGGTCACTCGCTTCTCAGAGTGACCCGGAGCTCCCGCTCCCGACACCCTCCCATCCGCCTAACGGCTCTGCGTTCGAAGCTATCCCCGCATTGATTCTGAACGTATGCATCAATCTGTCGATATCGAAGTCCGCCACATATTGCTTAACGAGTTCCCGGCGGCGAACAATGCAGAGATCCATCAGCTTCACATCATCCAGTTTAAAATTGGTGAACATGGCCGGACACCTCTATTCCGTATAAGTTTAAGTGCGGTCTTCACGATAGGCGCCGGGGGTAACCCCCGTAAATTTCTTGAATACTTTAGAAAAGTAATGATTGCTTTCGAACCCTACCCGCTGACCGATTGCATTGACCGTAAGATGCTGCTGATGGTTGAGCAGCTTCTTCGCTTCGCGAATTCGCAGGCCGTTCAAGTAGTTTACGAAGTTTTCTCCCGTTTCCTTCTTGAACAATCTGCTGATATAGTGCGGATGTAGATCCATCAGCCCTGCAAGATGCTCCAGCGAAAGATCCTGCATATAATGCTTGTCCAAGTAGGCCAAGATGCGCTGGGCATGAATAGCGTAGCCGCTGGAATCACGCTCGATGGGAAGCTCCTCGGCAATGCGTTTCAGCAGTTCCGCGATTTCATCCCTATCGACCGGCTTCATCAAATAGTCGACGACCCCCGCACGCAGCGCTCTCCGCGCATATTCAAAGTATTCGTATCCGGTCAAAATGATGAAGCGGTCGCATAATCCCGATTCTCTGGCTTCTTCAATCAAATCGAATCCGTTCTTCTCGGGCATGTGCAGATCCGTCACGGTAACATCCGGCAGATAGGCTTTCATCACATCAAGCGCTTCGGGCACGCTGGAAGCAGCTCGAACCTCCATACCGAGAGGCATCGACTCGTTGACGATCTTGACAATGCCGTTCAAAATCAATGGCTCGTCATCCACGATCAATACTTTCATTCTTCGCCTCCCCTTTATCGATGATGATAGTGACGCAGGTCCCCTCCCCTTGCCTGCTTTCAAGGTTTAGCCTTGAAGTGCCGCGAAAAAATGATTTGATACGCTCGCTTACATTATAAATGCCTATACCCCGGCTTTCTTCCCCTTCCGATCTGAGCTCTGATCCATTCGTTATTTGATTTTGAATGGCGAGCAGTTTATCTAACGCAATTCCAGGGCCGTTGTCTTCTATCCTGATCCGGATTTCTTCAGGCGTCTCTTCTACCTGAAGCCGAACATGAACGGGCCGGAGAACGGCGGACGCGCCATGCACGATGCTATTCTCCACTATCGGCTGCAATATAAAGCGAGGACACGCAATATGCTTCGCCTCGACTGAAACGTCAATTTCGTAAGTTAGCCTGGCCTGCAAGCGCATCTTGTGGATTTTCAAATAGAAGGTGATCATTTCAAGTTCTCTCTCAAGAGTCGTCACGTCCTGCTTCGATGACAGGCTGTATCGCATTAGCTTCCCAAACCAGAATGATATATCCGCGGCCTCTCTGTCGTTGTTCGATTCGGCGACCATTCGGATCGTTTCAAGGGTATTGTACAAAAAATGCGGTTTGATCTGCGCCTGCAGTACCATGTAAGCGGCTTCTTTATTCCGAAGCTCGGCGCGGTGTGCATTATTGATTAATTCGTCCACGCGTTGAACCATGGAGTTGTAGGTGGCTGTAAGAAAACCGATTTCATCCTTTTCATCCAACTTGTCGGGCTTAATGATGTGCTGTCTCAAATTATCGTTATTCAACGTTCGCATAAATCTGGCTAATCTCAGAATCCGTTTGGTTATGGTCGATGCCATCGCGTAATAAGCAACGGACAAGCCGACCAACAAAAGGACGATTAATGTTACTAAAATAAGTTCTCGCTGCTTGATCGAATAAAAAACTTCGCCGGCTCGTCCCGCAACAACGACTCTAACGTTCAGTTCATCGATATTTATTCCGTTGACGATTGACTTTCGATTGATGAAAAATGCACTATCGTCTTGCCCCAACCGATGTAGAGTCTGTTCGTCAAGCGCCGATGCCGCCTCGCCTTCGTTAAGCGGTCGACCATCAGGTGACAACAAGAAGGCGTGCCAATTCCCTTCCACTCCGGCCGCAGCGTAAAAATTCCCAATCAGACTATTACGAATTCGAATCTCCAGAAGCCCGATTCTTTCCGTAAATTGCGTATTGTAAATATGCTGATAATAGATCAAGTCAGGCTTTGCCGCTTCGGGCTCTTCGCGTATCCACAACCCTTTGCCCGGTTTCAAATGTTCGACTTTCTCTTCGATTTGCGCATTTAGCAAAGATTGATCACGGAAGAGATCCGTTACCGGTAATACGCGATTTTTCATCTTGTAGATGACAATCGATTCAATCTCAGGATTGGCGAACAACGACTGCGTATACAGCGGCCGAATGTAGCGAATAAGCGCATAAACGCTATCCGCATCGGTCTGGTACACGCCATCCAGATAATCCGTGACATAAGGATTATATTGCAGCAAACGCTGAACCGATTGAATGCGTATAAAATCGCTTTTCATGTTGGCATATGCCTGCTCGAGAATCTTTTGCCGGCTTTCCACGAACTGCCTGGTCAGATTGCCATAAGTTTGTGTGTAGTAATGGTACCCGAAGCCGAGAACCGGAATGAAAATAAGAATGATATATCCCAAAATCATTTTACGCGTAATGCTCATGGGGACAAACTCACTCCGATCTTAATCGCTATGTCTTGTCTTTATATTACCATGAGCAAGCAAAGTCCGGGAGAAGCAATTACAGCCTCTACCGGACAACCCTCTTACTTAAACAAATCCTTTTTCTTCTGATACGTTTGATTTGCCCAATCCACCAGCTTTTGCAGGCCCATGCTCTCTGCGGTTTTAATCATATTTTCGTAATTGGCAATTGCTTCTTCCTCTGTTTTGGACAAATAAATTTTCACCTTTTCATTTTTGATCATTTCGTCAATTTTTGTTTTAATCGTTTTTTCCTCCGAATCCGGCTGCGTCTGGATTAAGCCAATTTCCGGTTTATATATCGTCATCGCTTTCCTTTCCATCAAGGCTTGCGTCTTTTGCGTACCCGGAACATATCCAAGCATGCCTTCCGTGATCCCGTCATTATACAAATACCACCATTTAATGCCGTTGCTGTTCACGAATTCGCTGTCCGACGGATCATAGTTCAGATTCGGATATCCTTCTTCGTTCCAAGTCCAATGCTCGCCCTCAACCCCGAACATAGTCAATTTCTTGCCCTCGTCGCTAGCCAAATACTCAATGAACTTAATTGAAGCTTCAGGATCTTTGTTTTCCTTTGTGATGAAGGTGCCGGCAAAGCCAAGACCCGTACTAACCGACTTAGCATCGCTTGACAAGGCGCTCGGCAGCATCTTGAACGTATAAGCTCCTCCATTTTTTTTAACAGCGATATTATCCATATCCGCCACGCTTACTGTATGACTATGAGCAAATGCCTTTCCGCTTGTTGCGTATTGATCGTCGATTTGGTCATTCGCATGAGCGAAATTCTCCGCCAGAATATAACCGTTTCGATACAAGCTATTCATAAATTTGAAGTAATCGAGCATTTTCGGATGCTTAATGGCATATTCAATTTCTCCGTCTTGCTCGTACCAGCCATCCATCAGTGCTTCCACGCCGATCTGCTGAATGAAGTATTGCTCGATCCAATCTTTATCCATAATGAGCGGTACCATATCGGGATACTTTTCTTTAACCATTCCCAGTACTTTCGTAAAGTCGTCCAGCGACTGGATGGACGGATTGCCGAGTTCTTTCAGTATATCCTCACGCACGGCGATCCCGGGATTGCCATCGCTGCCGATCGCATATTTATTTTGCGCCATTTCCTCCCGAGTCGCAAAAGAGTTACGGACCGTATAGAAATTGCCATCATCCATCGTATGGATCGCGATTCTTGTATTGTCGATCTTGAATTCAGGCGCATATTTCTCGATCAGCTCGTTCCACGGATAGGAGAGCTTGGAATCGGACATCCGGTCAATGTTGGCGTTGGTGAAAACAAGATCCGGAAGATCTCCCGAAGCGATCATGAGGGGAAGTTGCTTATCGTCGGTTGCAACCGTAACTTTGAGCTTGATGCCTGTTTTCTCTGTAATTTTCTCGGCAACCGAACCCTTCCATTCCTTTACAGGATACCAAGGAGCATCGATAAACAACGAAAGCTCCTTTACTTCTTCTCCGCTGTTCGAACTCGTTTCGTTCCCGGGTTCATTGCTTTCTCCGGGATCAGCCGTATTTTGGGAGCATGCGGCCAGCAAACTAAGCACCAGCATAACTGCCAGCGATAAGAACAAAAATTTCTTGCTTCTGAATTTGTTCAATGTAACCCCTCCAATGAATGTTTTATTATATATCAAAGCATGCGCTTTAATATTATGCGAATCGGTTAACCTTTTACTGAACCCAACATAATACCTTGGATAAAAAACTTTTGAAGGAATGGATATACGCATACAATTGGTGCAATGGAGACAACCATTGCCGCTACCTGAAGCGAATAGCTTGTAACACCGGCTGCCGCTTTATTCGCTGCGGCAAGAGCATCTACGGGTGCACTGCTCTTGTTGATCACTTCCATCATTCTGAATGCAAGCGTTCTCAATTCGTCCGATTGTACGAAATAAGCGGAATCCAGCCAGGAATTCCATTGACCAACACCTGTGAAAAGAGCCATAGTCGCGATTAGGGGCATGGATACCGGCATTATGATTCTGTAAAAAATGACGATTTCATTGGCTCCGTCTATATGCGCGGATTCCTTCAGTTCCTGAGGAATTTCCCGGAAAAACGAGATGGCAATCAACAAGAAAAATGTGCTCAGCATGGATGGGATGATGTATACGCCAAATGAATTCAGAAGCCCAAGTGAGCGAAGCACCACGTAGTAGGGAATAAGTCCTCCCGAGAAATACATCGCAAAAATAACGATCGTGAAATACGATTTACGAAACATAAGATCGCGATGCGAGAGCCCGTATGCCACAAGACAGGTAAACAAAACCCCCAGCACGGTTCCTGAAACGGTTCTCGAAATGGTTACCAAAAAGGCTTGATACCAATGAGGATCATTCAAAAAGCGGGCATAGTTCTCGAATGTGAAGGTCCGTGGCCACAAATAAATGCCACCGAGAAGCGAATCAGTCCCCTTGTTAAATGATAAAATAAGAACGTAATAAAACGGATAAAGCATACACAGCATGATCATGAACAGTACGATCGCGACTCCTGCATCCATTATGCGATCCTTTTGTCGTTGGCTAAGCGTCATCGCCTGTCTCCCCCTTCCTAAAATAAGCTAGATCCCGACAATCGCTTGGCGATATAGTTGCTGGAGAAGATTAGCGTCACGGAGATCACAGATTGGATCAAATCGATGGCAGCCGCATACGAGAAGCGCCCGTCCCTTAATCCCACCTTGAACGCGTAGGTTTGCACGATTTCCGAGGTTGGATTGTTGATGCTGTTGCCTAGCAGGAAAGCTTGTTCGAAATTCGAGCCTACCAGACCTCCGCCCAGTATGCTGCCTATCGTCAAGATCAGCACGACGATGATCGTTCCCTGCATGCCGGGCAACGTAATGTGGCGAATACGCGCCAATCTCCCTGCGCCGTCGATTTGCGCGGCCTCATACAGGGAAGGATTAATTCCCGCGATGGCGGCCAAGAAAATGATTGTCCACCAACCCATCTCCTTCCACACCGCACTTCCTACCGCAAGCCCCCAGAAATGATCGGGGTTCGTAAGAATGTCGAGCGGCTTGTCGATCCAACCGAGACTCATCAGCGCCTTGTTGACAAGGCCGATATCGGCAGACAGGAAAGCGAAAGCTAGTCCTACTACTACTACCCACGAAATAAAATGGGGCAAGTAGCTGACGGTTTGGACAAACCTCTTGAACCGTAGATTTTTCGCTTCGTTCAGCAAAATCGCCAGCAGTATTGGAGCCGGAAAGGCAAAGATCACTTTGAGAAAACTTAAGACCAGCGTATTGCGGACAATGGTTCCGAATTGATAATCGTTGACGAACTCGTCGAAGTGTTTAAGGCCGACCCACTCGCTTGTGAAGATTCCTCTTATTCCGGTGGAGATGGAATAATTTTTGAACGCCATCACGATGCCGAACATTGGAGAATAGGCGAAGATCAGCAGGAAAATCATTCCGAGCCCCACGAAAAGATGAAGTACCTTTTGTTTTTTGAATCGCTTCCAATAATCCGTTCGACTTTGATTATTGGCTGAACCGTTTGTCATTTGTGTGCCAAGATCCATATATGTCCCTCCCTTGATATCAAGTCTACACCGGAGGGAGAGAGCTTCGTAAGCCAACATTTTAAAGAAAGCGTTGTCATTTTTTGATCTCAAGTCTCACGCTAAGTCGACTTGTCGTTCATTTACAGGTGTGAGGTCAACCACTTCACGAACCGGGAATACCGTGCTGCGGTCGGAAATGATGTCTCGGGATCGAGTATTGGTATCTGGCGAGCGGCCTGACGAGACCATTTAATCTCCCATGTTGAATGCGGCTAAAATATGTGACATACGAAAAAGAACGGTAACGGGTTAACTTCCCGCAACCGTCCTAACAAGTCATGAACGTTTATGCATGCCCAAAATCCAGTTATATCTAGTAATGCAACTGCAACTGCCGTATCATCACATCCCTCCGATAAAATTCCAAATCACAGTTTTTCTATTCAAAAAGATATATCCATAAGCGATCAGGCAGGGAGTTGTTACATAGTAAAATTTTCTCAATTACAATTATCTTCGTTCAAAATATTGCTGGAGCGGCTTCATGCCCATTTGATTCATCAACGTGCGGTTGTAGAAACGCCTTGCGATGTGCCTTTGATGCCTGCCTTGAATCCGCAGCCTCCGATTATTATTTAGGTTAGGTGTCATTTTTTCAGTGATCTTAGAAAAAAAATATTGAGAATATGATGCTTGGTATTACCCAGTTAGTTCGGTGATCAACACTGAAAATGATATCAATCGTAGCAAAAAAGAGGGAAGCCACACTAAAAGAACTTAACCACCATCTTAAATGAAGAGACGATCTAGAAAAAACCTGATCATGATTGGAATTCACTATGAAACCTGCTACATATATTATCAAAGTTAACCCGCAAGCTATAATCTCCAAATACAATATTTCCACCTCAAAAATAGCTCAATATGAGAATAAGTATATCACTGCTAACTGAACAAATCTATTGGCCGGTTTGGAAAAACGATTTATACCATTTTTCCCAACTTATATTTAGATAACCTGTCTAGCGACTGACGGTACACCGGTGCCGTTAGCTTAATAAACTGAGCAGGCCACCACTCGTTTCCCGTTAATTTAATTACTAACTGGGGTACCGCCAACATTTTAACGAAAATATACGCTAAGCCTTCGAACGAACTGGTTTGGCGTTTTTTCCTACTCTAAGCTTTTAAGCAGACACAATGAGATTTATATCGTTCTAACCGGCCGATATTTTTCATCACTATTCAGGCTTGTTGCATTGGGAAAAGTCCGAAATCGTCTGCTTAAAAGAGCCTTGCACCAAAACAGCTCTTTAACTACCATTGCGCTGGGCCTTCGTATAGCCGATCTCTTACAAGCCGGGACTCGGATCAGAAAAAGGTTAACAAAGCTCCAAGTAAGTAACATGCACACAAACTTTTCAGCCCTATCGTTTCCCAGTAGGAAAAGGGGGCGTTTTTTTTGTTATGGGGCATGTTCCTATTTACGCCTTTAATTGCCTATCACAAAAAAGTCCACTTTGGTGGAACTCCAAGTATATGGGGGCCACGGACGCGCAACGTACCTCTCTTATGTTTGAACCACCTTTCATTGGAAATAATAATGCGGTAAGGAGGGGTGTTCATGATTGAACGGGTACCAGACATCGGTTTTTCTTCGCATCTGCCAGACAATATTGCACGTATCCATTCCTTCATGGGAAAGAGTTCAGATTTCATTATCCGCGAGGTCACAATTGCGAATCGTCATCGAGCAGCGCTTTTCTATCTGGACGGCATGGTCGATATGCAAACGGTACAGAACAGCGTCATCTCCGCTCTTCTCGACCGAAGCCCTGCTGGTCCTATAACGGTCCAAATTATTAAGGAATCTGTGCTTGATGCGGGTGAAGTCAGTGAAGTAGCTTCAATTGAAGCTTCCCTGGAACATGTCTTATCCGGTGGATTGCTACTTCTGTTGGACGGCTTCACCTCCGGAATCATAATCTCCCTACCGGGCTGGGAAGACCGCGCCATCTCTGAATCGAAAACTCAATCAGTCGTTAGAGGACCGCAAAATTCCTTCACCGAGACATTGCGTACCAATACCACATTAGTACGTCGCAGAGTGAAGGATTTAAACGTGCAAGTCTTTACGATTAAAGTCGGCAGACTTTCCAAGACCGATGTCGCTATCATGTATATCCGTAATTTGGCGGATGAGGAGCTGATTCAACAACTGGTTGAGAAGCTTAGTAATGCTCATCAGGAACGTGTTCTTGAAGGCGAATATCTGGAGGAGATTCTGCTCGGCAAGAAGAAAGTGACGATATTCCCTATCTTCTACAATTCCGACCGCCCTGATACGATTGCAGCGGGGATCATGGATGGGAGAATTGCCATCTTCATTGATGGGACTCCCTTTGTCTTACTGGTTCCTTCACTCTTTGTCGACTTCATTCAATCTGCTGAAGATTACTATCAGTCTTATATTTATAGTTCTTTCATTCGTATCCTGCGTTACATCGGCATGTTTATATGCATGCTTGCACCATCTATCTATATTGCTCTGACGACCTATCATCAGGACATGTTGCCAACGCAATTACTGTTGAGTCTGGCAGCTCAGCGTGAAGGCATCCCATTCCCCGCTTTCGTTGAAGCTATGTTGATGGAAGTTACGTTTGAAATACTGAGGGAAGCCGGCATTCGGATGCCGCGCACCGTCGGACAAGCCGTTTCCATCGTCGGCACCATTGTTATCGGGCAAGCTGCCGTAGAAGCAAGCATAGTATCTGCAGCAATGGTTATTATCGTTGCCATTACGGGAATTGCGAGTTTTGTCATTCCCTCCTACGCTATGT
Source organism: Paenibacillus prosopidis (assembly GCF_003337375.1). Classification (GTDB taxonomy): domain Bacteria; phylum Bacillota; class Bacilli; order Paenibacillales; family Paenibacillaceae; genus Pristimantibacillus; species Pristimantibacillus prosopidis. The sequence goes on along the minus strand of NZ_QPJD01000028.1, from coordinate 7,852 downwards.
CCATTCCGATCCGCACCATCCGCTTTGTATTCATGGTCTTGGCTGCGACTTTCGGGGTATACGGACTGACGATCGGTCTCATCATTTTAATCGTGCATTTATGTAATTTGAGTTCATTTAATATGCCCTATATGAGTCCGATTGCACCTTACAACCGCGACGAACAGAGTGATGCGATCCTTCGTTTTCCCTTCTGGTACTCGGGCAATCGGAAGACAAAACGGAGACAACAGCCATGAGACGGACCCGACGGACCCATTCCTTGCTATCGCCACTCTGCCTCTTGATTTGTATGGGGATTATGACGATGATTTTGACCGGATGCTGGAACCGCAGAGAACTTAACGAGCTTGCAGTTGTTTTGGCAGTAGGAATTGATTCGGCAGACGGTCAGTATGAAGTGTCTGTGCAAGTCGCCGAGCCGTCGCAAATGTCCCGAAACCGTGGTTCGGATCGTTCACCGGTCTCTATCTTTTCCCAAAAAGCGCCGACTTTATTTGAAGCCTTTCGGAAAATAACAACAAAATCAGCTCGAAAAATGTATGTTGCGCATATTCGGTTAGTCATTTTTGACGAACAGACAGCAAGGAACGGTATCAAGGAGCCGCTGGATTTCCTTTTTCGCGATCACGAGGTTCGACCAGATTTCTATATGGTTGTTACTAAAGGCACTTCAGCCAAGGATGTTGTTTCATTCATCACCCCGACCGAGATACTTCCTTCAATCGGCTTGTACAAGACGTTAAAGGTTTCCGAGAAGGTGTGGGCTCCTACATCAGCCGTTAAGGTGACAGAAATGCTGAAAAAGCTGACGAAGACCGGAGTTGAGCCTGTTTTGACCTGGGGAAAGATCGTCGGGGATGTCAGGAAGGGCAAAACACCGGAAAATGTAAAACAGCCTGCTTCGTTCTCGGAATTTAAATATTTTGGCGTCAGCGCTTTCCGAGGTGATCGACTGGTCGGGTGGCTGAATGAGTCGAACAGCAAAGCATACAACTATATTACCAATAAAGTATCGAGTACTGTCGGCAATGTTAATTGCCCTCATTCAAAGGGCGATTTTGTTGTGGAGGTCTCGCGTTCCAAGGTCAAGATCGTTCCATCCATTCAACGGGGAGAACCTCGTATCCAATTGGAAACGACAATAGATGCAAACCTGGGAGAAATCGGCTGTCCGGTTGATCTGACCAATGAGGCTACGTTTCTTGCGATGGAGGAAGCTGCCCGGAAAAGTCTAATGAAGATTCTTAAGGACGGAGTCCGCGAAGCGCAATCCATGGGCTCGGATATTTTTGGATTCGGAGAAGCTTTTCATCGAAAGTATCCGCGTCAGTGGTCGCAATGGAAAGAAAACTGGAATCAGAAATTCAAGAAAATTCCGGTTGAGATTAAGATAGATTATAAGCTTAATAAGATTGGCAAAATAATCAGTCCCTTCGGAAATAATCTGTCGAAAAAGGAGTGAGGAAACCAAGTGCTAGCTCCTATCCTGGTTCTATTCCTCGTTGCGGCGCTCTTGGAATATCGCAGTTTGAAGATACAGAAACGATACCGGGAAATTATCTCCAGCGTTATTCTGCTAGCTGCTGGATTAACACTCGGCATACTACGATTGCTTCATGTGGAAATACCGAGTCCCATGTCCGGGATCAAGACGCTGTTTCAGCCTATAAGCCATCTTCTTACCAGACTGCTTTATATATAGAGAGGGGGACTTTCATGATCACGCAGCAGATGACCACAAGGCAAGCAGCGATGTGGTTTATTCTTTTTCAATTGGGAAGCGCATTCCTGCTGCTTCCCAGAGTGCTTGCGGGCACAGCGAAGCAGGATGCTTGGTTATCCGTTCTGATCGCGATCGGTGCTTTTTTTCTGCTAGTGCCTCTCTATACAGCTATTGCCAAACAACTCGAGGAAACCTCCTTCAGCGACTATATTCTTGAACTGTTCGGTCGGATTGGAGGCAAACTTCTGCTGTGCGGATTTATAGTAGGATACCCCTATCTCCTCTATATTATAGTACTGCGGGATCTAAGCGACTTTCTCACGACCTCTTTCATTACCGAGACACCTGCTGAACCTATTCTGGTTCTCATGATGTCCGCTGTCATCTATATTGTCCGGTCCGGTGCTGCGGTCATCGGGCGAACGGTGGAGATATTGTTTTTCTTAGTGATGCTGCTGTTCGCGTTTGGGTATGTCTCGCTCATTCCTAGTGCGGAAGTGACCAATCTAATGCCTGTCCTCGAACACGGATGGAATCCTGTCCTTCTTGCTGCATTCACAATGCTTATATTTCCATACTCCGAGATGATGTTGTTCCTCTTCCTGGTGCCAAACATTCGTCAAGCTCGCAGATGGAAAAAAGCGGTTGTCAAAAGCGCCTTGGTGAGCGGCAGTATGTTTCTTCTTATGACGCTTCTGACGATCTCCGTACTAAGCGATGGTGTTGTCTCGAATATAATGTACCCGAGTTACTTTGCCGTCCGCACAATTAGCATCGGTGACTTTTATGAACGATTCGAAGTATTGGTCGCAGTCTTGTGGTACATCACCATCTTCTACCGCTTGTCTTTGTTTTTGCATGTGTCCGTTCAGGGACTGGCCGTTGTTCTCGGTCTGCAGGATCCGCGTCCCTTGCTAATTCCCTTGTCCTTGATCGCCCTGGTCATGGCGAATATCATCTGGCCCAACACAGCAGGATATACGGCCGCTCTCCAGGTATGGCCCTTCTACTCGATGTTCTTCGGGATTTTTTTGCCCATCCTGATTTGGATGGTCGGCATTTTTAAAAGAGCAAAGAATTCCATAAGTAAAGAGAATTAGCATGGTAAGCATGCCGGGTGAAGGAATATGAATAGGGACATATGGTCGTAATGTAAAAAAACAACATTTTTTTGTAGGTGCTTCCTGTTCTTGGTTTTCGCCAGTGACAATTCCTGTGTAATAATTACATATACGATTCTGTAACGACCGCTAATCATCATTAGCGGTCATCGGGCAATAGAAAATCAGCTTGTTACTCCACTAAGGCTGTCCCGTTAGTTTAATAATGGTTCGGTTTCTATCCTAAACTGAATCCATTCAATACCTGTAACTTTTGTTTTAGTGGTTAGTCCACAAAATTCCCAAATTCCCGATTCTGAATTTGAAGGACCAGAAACCTGCCATTCATAAGCCAATTTGTGAGCAATTACTAGGGTTGAGAAAACGGCATGAGAAATATCGTCCTTATTTAAGGAGGTGCTAAAACCAACATCATATAAAGCCGAATCCTTCCAATAACGTTCACAGGATGAAAGGGTAGTATTAATTTATAGGATTTTCATTAGACTAGCTTGTTACCTCTGTATCGAATATATCTCAACAGAATCTGAAGCCAGCCCTTCTTGTTTCAAAGCTCGCCCCTTAATCTCTACTTATACCCTACTTATACCTGTTTTTTCATAATCTTTCTTATATAATCCTGCCAGTTAGCTCAACGAGGCTGCCGTTTTATGCCGGCAGCCTCGTCTAGTGTTTATGGAGCTAACGTTCTTCGATAGCTTAATTACGGGGGACGAACAACTCGTGATTGACTGACTTCTTCATCATCTTAGGCACAGTCAAATAGTTATTAACCCACATAGCATGAGATACGAGTGCGGTTCGAAGGGCATTTTCCTTAAAGACTGTCTCTTTCCCAGGTAAATCTCTAATATGAAGTTGGTTACATTGAACACAGAAATAGCAATTCATATTCATAATCGCCTCCCTTTGCCTATTAAGAATTATAGACAATAATGTATGTGGACGAAAGAATATTAAGTACACTTTAGAAATTCTTTATCGAATTTTGATTTAACCCCTTCGTTCAAATTCGTTCAGTAAATTGTCAAGTTCCTGTGACAAACTTACAATTCCCTCACTCGTCATCGATTTACCCTCCAGATACATTTGAACTAGTTGTTGTCTAAGTGTCTCAATTTGCGATGCGATCTCTGATAAGTTCAAATTAAGCCTCCTTCTGTTGGGGGTAATGGGACAATTTCACTTTTTACTGCACTTTCCATGGCAAATAATTGAATGAGAATGTCAGCAAGGTTGCTGCTGATTTCTTGCTGTTCCCCCAAATTGCTTCTGTATTTTTCTATAGCATGAGCCAATGTGAACACATAAATATCTCTCACTCTTTCCACAAACGCCATTTCGTGATTCAATCCGCCTTCCGAATTTGAATCATCCCATGAAGCATCGGCTTTCTCTATCACTTTATTGATCCGTTCCTGCAGATCTCCAAATTGCCCTTTCATCAGACGTTTGACGACAGTATTCGCAATAAACAAGCGGTTGATTTCATTGGTACCTTCGAAAATGTGCTTGATTCTTGCGTCGCGGTACAACGTCACTATTTCATAGTCCTGCATGTAACCGTAACCGCCATGAATTTGCAGACCCTCGTCAACCGCAAAATCAAGCGCTTCGATAAAATCTATAATCAATCATAATTAAATTTATCACCCGATTTAATGCGGGTTTTTATTGTAAAATTAGAAAATTACAATAATCTCTATTGTATGTATTTACCTATGCTTTATAATAAAAGTAAGCGCTATCATTTCTGGGAGGCACATGACATGAATAATCAAATTGACCATATCTACAACCCTAGTCTTTCTAACATCGTGATCACCTCTCATTCATTCGGATTATTACGCAAAGCGTTATTCGATAACCTTGGGAAAAATAAAGCGAAAGGTTTCTTAATGCGTTTTGGCAGAGATTTGGGAACGAATAAAGCGAAGGAAATGATTAGTGTTAATAAATCACACGAATACTTAGTCGAGATGTCAACGATCATTCATATACAACTGGGGCATGTTTCTGCTGTTGAAAAAACCGGCAAGGGTCGTTTTCTGGAAAACAATAAAGTAGAATTTACAGATGCAATAGGCAAGTGGATAGATTCTTTCGAAGCCAAATTACATTTGGAGAATCATGGATTGTCCGATGAATGCTCATGTTATGTTTTGAGCGGATATGCAAGCGGGTATATGTCTGAAATCTATCATGCAGATATCTTTGTCAAAGAATTTACTTGTCGTGCAAAAGGAGATGCCGATTGTACATTTGAGGTTAATACAAGGGAATATTGGGAGCAAAATTTGGGCGAAGATGTAGCGATATACGACGATCAGACCATTCTCGATGAACTGGAAGATACGTATGATCAATTACTTTTAAAAAATCAGCTTTTGGATAAAATCACAAATTATCACAACAAATTAACGGATTGCGTTGCTCAAGAAAGAGCCTTGGAACATGTCATAAGAACGGCGTTTGAAATATTAAATATCCCCATTGTAATAGAAGATTTAAATAAAAATATCATTATTCTATACGGTACTGAACGAAATACTTACCAAAAATTAATAAAACATAACAAAAAAACAAATAGAACCATAGAAACACGCAACAGAACTACTTATGAGCAAATCGGGCAGTCTTATATAATGACTACTCCGATCTATCTGGAAAACAAGCTCTTTGCCAAATGTTCCTTTATCTATTTGGATGCACAAATTACTGATGAAAATGATTATTTATTTCTAGAGAGATTAGCCACAGCATCGGCATTGTGTTTTCTAAATGAAAAAATTAGCTTTGAAACGGCAGAACGTCTAAAAATTTCAATTTTAGATCGATTAATCAACAAACAAATTAGCTCTATTACGGAGATCACCTCACAATTAAAATACGTCTCTCCAAAATTAAGAGGTCCATTTATTACACTTTCAATGAAATGTGAAACCCCAAAAAACCATCTAAAACCAATTGATTTATATGATCAATTGCTACAGTTCTCAAAAATTTTGAAGTATTACTTAATAGAAAGTTTATTAAGTCAGCATAGAGATGAAATCGTGATTTTAGTTTTTTCCGCAAAGGATGTATCTTCATTTCTCAAATCGATGAACCTTGTACTCGTGCAGACGGAGAAAAATAATCCTGATATTCAATATAAAGTTGGCATTAGTCAGCCGTTTCATGATTTAAACCAATTTGATGCCTTTTTAAAACAAGCAGAACAAGCACTTCATTTTCCGAGACTACAGAAGATGATCCGATTTGATGAAATAGGATTTTTGGGCACATTGCTGCAAGGAGCCAATATGAATAGCTTAAAAGAAATTGCAAGAAAAGAACTCAGTCTATTGCTGGAGCCGGGAGAAAAATATAAAGAACTGCTTTATACGTTATACATTTATCTAGTAAATGGAGGAAAGCTGGAAAAAACAATGCAAGATCTTTCGCTTTCCATTGGCGGGATCCAATATCGGGTTCATAAAATTGAAGAAATTATTCAAAAGGACTTGAGAAACTTCCCAACAGCTTCGTATTTATTATTATTGATTGAGGCACTCATTGCGACCGGCGACCTAAAGATGGAACGAGAGCCGTTATTTTGATTGTAGTTAGTTTCAGTTAGATAAAGCTCGCTTTTGTAAAAAAGAAGACAAGAAGATGAAAATAGGGGCGCTAGGAAAGAGTTGTCCCTAGTGCCGCCTTTTTTTATTTCATTCTACAAAACATTGTCTAGATTAACTGAATTGGGCAACTTCCTTATCAATCCGCAATGCGATATCTTTTTTCTCCAGCTTCATAAAGGTCAAGGCCATAGATGTCATTGATGACAATGGCCGGAAACCTCTCGATTTCCAACCAGAAAATGGCTTCAGCTCGTTTCTGCCCAGTTCATAAACGTGGAACACCCGGTTTTACACTAAAAATTTTTGGAACTGAAGGCGAATTTATCGTTACACCGCGCGACGGCCAAATGTTCCAAATGGACCGGTTGAACCTCAGTTTTGCCGTATTAAATCGAACTACGCAAAATGTTTATGCTGAAGTATTCGGGGTGTAATTAAATTTTCCTGCCCGTTAGCACAACAGGCTGCCGAGTGAATCATCAGCAGCCTACGTAGTGAAGCATTATGAAACTATCGTACCCGTTAGCTTAACGCTTACCCTTATTTTCTAGTTGCTATGAGTAATCCTGTCGACCAGTTAAGTTCAACAATTTGAAAATCTTCTAAACTTCGCATAGTTCTTATCAAGTTTTTAACCTTATCTTCATGACCTGCAGTCCATGAGTCTATCGGGTTTAAATCATCAATTATATAAAATCCTCCAGAGGTTACCATCGTCAAAGTTTCCTCCAAGTAATAAAACTTACCTGGCCAAGTGTCAGCAAAAATAAAATCAAACTTCTTTCCTTTACTTTCTTCAATAAAAATACCACCATCTACCGTGACAAACTGTACACGCTCATCATTAATAACGGATCTTGCGATGTTCTGTATTGATTCGTCCATTTCAACGGATATCAATCGAGACGACGTATCCATTCCATCTAATATCCATGTTGTTGAAGCTCCAGCTCCAGTTCCAAGTTCTAAAAATATGCCTTTTCGTTTTGAACTAGCAAGAACACGTAACAATTGACCTGTTTCAATATCACAAGACATCTTGAAGTTTAGTTCATTTGCTTTTTCAAGGATATCATCAAGATTTTTTGGTTTCATCTCAAAAACACACACCTTTATATAGTATTTTCCAAATTGCATATAACGACTTAATCTCGATACTTGAAGTATTCGCGAAGAGATTAAGCTATCCTGCCAGTTACTTCAATGAGCATCAAAAAGGAGCTGTCCTCGCGGCAGCTCCCCCACTATCGTACCCGTTAACATTCCTATAGGTGTTAGTAGATTCGGTTTGCAGAAAAACGAACGCCCCGCTAGGATGAGTATGTACTGGGTTGTAGCCCTCAGAACTCACCTTAGGAGGCGTTAACATGAAGTCTAGACTA
>NZ_QPJD01000027.1:28423-49825 GCF_003337375.1 Paenibacillus prosopidis | reverse complement strand
TGCGCAGGGAATTCTATCCCTTCAGACTATTCCAAGTCGAAGCTCGATCTCTATAAGAGCACGGATCACGGCAAGACATGGTCGTTCGTCAGCTCGATCGCTTCCGGCGGACAGCCGAAATCGGAAAACGGTTACACGCCGGTTTGGGAACCGTTCCTGTTAGTGGCGGACAACAAGCTGATCGTTTACTATGCCGATCAACGCGACCCCCGGTATGGCCAAAAGAACGTGCATCAAACATCTGCGGACGGAGTAAACTGGGGGCCCGTCGTCGACGATGTGACATCCCCATTGTACATCGACCGTCCGGGAATGCCCGTAGTCGCGCAAATGGGGAATGGAAACTACATCATGACTTACGAGGTTTGCGGTTCAGAACATTGTAAGATTTCTTACAAGATCTCGCCGGATCCGGAAAACTTCGGCTCGGTAAAAGGAACCAGATTAATTGCGGAAGACGGTACGAGTCCAGAAAGCTCATCGTATGTGGTATGGCTCCCGACGGGAGGTGCGAACGGAACGTTGGCCGTCTCCGCTTTTTCAGATGAGTCACTGTTCCTGAATACGCAAAACGGTGAGGGATCCTGGACCAAAATCAAATCCAACGCGGAGATAGGTTACAGCCGTGGGCTTGTACCCATGCCCGACGGGCATTCGGTGTTCGTCATCTCAGGCGGCCCGCACCCGCTTGGAACAGACAGAGCCAATTCGGTAACATACGGGACCGTCGATTTGAAGGGTGGGGGATAGACATATCCCACATCAAAAGAAGTTTCAATCAAGCGACCTAAACGGAGGGTAAAACATGAAAAAGTTAAGTTTATTGCTCATCTTGCTGTGTGTTGTAACCGTTTTTAGTTTGGCAGGATGTGAGACTCAGACTCAGACTCAAACTTCAAACACTAACCAGGCAACGCAGGACACAGCAAAAACCGAAGAGGAAACTGCTGAACCGGTTACCCTGAATTGGTTTTCCGATGTAAGCTTCTGGAATCCGCCAATGACTTGGAGTTCGGATCCTAACACCTTTATGGGTATAATTACCAAAAAGACTGGGGTTAAATTTTCAATGAATATCCCGCCCCAGGATGGTGCTACCAAATTAAGCTTGATGCTGGTATCGGGAGATATTCCGGATGTAATTACTGTAGCAGACCCTGGTAATGCAACAAATATCATTTCCAAATTGGTCAAGTCAGGAAAAATGTGGGATCTGGACGAATTGATAAAGAAATACGACCCAAATTCTCACTTACTAAAAGATTTCCCGAATGATATCAAAAAAGCGTTAATTAAACGTGATGGAGGCTGGTATGCTTTCCCAAGCCATATATCTTCAGATGATTTGAGAAAAACATACCCGCCTTCAAGCCAATACTATATAGATCGTAATAAATATCAATTCAACGACACCATCATGGTAAACGGCAAGCTCTTGAAACAAGCAGGAATTGAGCTTAGCAGCCTAAGCACCGAACAAGGTTTGCTTGACGCTCTTAAGAAAATCAAGGATTCGAATTTAAAAGTAAACGGCGCAGATGTTATACCTCTTCTGGTGGATGGCAAGAACTATTGGGATACAACTATGAGGTCAATCACCAGCCAGTTTGGCGGAATGAATGTAGATAAAAATGGTAATTATCGTGATTTGATTTATTCATCAGGATACAAGCATGCACTTGAATTTCTTAATAAAAGTGTAAATGAGGGATTTATTGACCCAAGTGAATTAACTATGGATACAAATGCAACAGCCGCTGCAATTGTATCCGGCCGTGTATTTGCATTTTGGGGAAATACTGCAAATACCCACTATGCCGATATCCAAACGAATCAGCCTTACTGGCAATCACCTGCTCCTGTACTTTCAAGTACCGGTGCAAAACCTGTATTTGGTAAGCATTATAGTCCATCAGTAGGCTGGATGCAGACATTTATCTCCAAAACGACAAAGGAACCTGAGAAAGTGATTAAATGGCTGAGCTATATGTCAAGTAACGAAGGTTTGTACGATAGCAATGGAATTGAGGGCATTAACTATACATTGGATAAAAATGGAATGATTGATATAACAGATGAAGGAGCTAAGAATGATCATACAAAAACCGGTTTCTGGGCATATTGGCCGTTCTCTAACACATCATGGGAAAATCATGTATTCGAGGCGCCTACTGATCAGTTAGGACCTGGCGGACTAATGGATACTGCAGTTACAACAGCCTTTGCAAGGTCTGAGAAAACAGTAATATTTGATAATTCAGCTCTTGATGTTCCGCCGGGATACATCCAGTCAAAAGGACTAGGCAATCAGGAAACTGAAATCAGGAATTTCGTACAAGCCGAGATTGCAAAAATTATTACAGCAAAGGATTTGTCAGAGGTAGATGCGCTTTATAATAACATGGTAAAAAAGGCAACCTCAATGGGGTTGGATAAAATTGACGAAGCAAAAGATGCAATCATGAAACAGCAAAGCAAGGAAATGGGTATACCAATGATGGGTATAAACGAATAAAAGTGATGACAGCATTCAGGTGATGAAATAAGTGACGTTAAAGTTCTGTCTGATGTTTTAAGGCTTTAGCGTCACTTCATTTCTATCAGAAATTTTTTCATTACTATTTATGCCGCCGGTGACGGCGGCGGAATGGAGATTCATATGTATGACAAAACGGTTGGTAAGCCCTTAATATTAAATAATGAAAAAAAGAAAACATTTAAGCTTGGTCATGATTTTCGTACCCAATTTGAACTTGGTATAATGCTTTGGCCTTCCATATTGCATATTTTTATATTTGTCATTATCCCGCTATTTGGCTATATCATAGCATTTAAAGATTATGATCCGACTAGTGGGGTAGCGGGCATATTTTCGAGTGCGTGGAACGGTTGGAATAATTTTATGATCATGTTTAACAGCTATGATTTTATTCCTATGCTAAGGAATACAATCGGCATGAATCTTTTGGCATCTTTTGTAAGTATACCGGTAACTCTATTTTTCGCTTTATTCTTAAATGAAATTACGAGCAGTAAATTCAAATCTTTCGTTCAAACTGCTACTTATTTGCCACATTTTATATCATGGGTTATTTATGGCGGGTTATTTGTGACGCTTTTAAGATCTGACGGTGTCGTAAATTATATTTTGAAGCAATTGCATTTAGTTAATAAACCAATTCCATTTCTCTCCGACCCTTCATATTTTTGGGGGATTGCTACTGTAACCTCACTTTTGAAGGATCTCGGGTGGGGAGCGATATTATACCTTGCAGCGATAGCGGGAGTTGATATGGCCCTTTATGAATCAGCAACAATTGATGGCGCCGGCCGGTTTAAAAAAATGTTTTATATTACAATACCGTGTATAAAGCCTACATTGATGATTATGATCATATTTGCTGTAAGCGGCATTCTAAACAATAATTTTACCCAGATTTACGTATTTCAAAATTCATTGAACCTTCCGACAAGTCAGGTAATCGATACGTATGTTTATCAGTTCGGCTTACAGCAGCTTCAATTTAATGTAGCGACTGCAATACAATTGATGAAATCGGTTTTTGCTCTAATACTTCTCTGGGGGGCAAATTCATTATCGAAGAAAATGACGCAATCGGGTCTATTCTAAGGAGGAAAATCAATGGTCCAAAATGGAGTTCGTTCCAGCAGGACATTTCAAATTGTAAACATTTCAATAATGGTAATCCTGGTATTCTTAGCCGTGTATCCATTCTTCTTTTCTATTATCAATTCTTTAAATGATGGTACGGATTTGAGGCGTGGACCGGTATTATTATGGCCAAGGGTGTTCAGGTTTGACAGCTGGGAGAAAGTATTATCAGATTCATCAATAATAAAAGCAGGAATGATTACCTTATCCCGTACAATAATCGTTACCGTTATACAAATATTTAATACGGCACTATTCACTTACGCTTTTTCCAGGCCATACCTGAAGTATAAAAAATTTTATGTAGCCGTAGGGTTTGCAAGCATGTATTTTCCCGGTGCCTTGATTCCGACTTTTCTCCTTTATAATTGGTTGGGAATATATGATACTTACTGGGTTTATATAACACCTATTCTTGTCGGAAGCTTTTTCAACGTAATCATATTTAATGCCAATTATAAAGCCATACCCGAATCGCTCTTTGAATCGGCCAAAATGGACGGTGCCAACGAGTTTAGAATTTTCTTCTCAATTGTATTGCCTCTTTCTAAATCGGTTATTGCAGCAATATCGGTTTTTGTGGCAGTGTGGATATGGAACGACTATGGCACCACGTTGTTTTTTACACAAAATACAGACTTGCAAACCATTCAATATTATATATTGAAATTAATTATGTCAAATGCAGGCGCAGACCAAGTGTCGAGTGCAGCTTCCCAGAATGCTGATATAACCAAACTCATTAATCAAACTGGCATAGGCAGAACTACTGCTGAGACCATTCAGCTGGCGGCTATGGTAATTGCATCTATTCCGATGATTATCATGTACCCGTTTACTCAAAAATTTTTCATAAAAGGTGTGATGCTGGGATCGGTCAAGGGGTAAGAAATACGATGGAATTCAACCGGAAGCATGATCCAATGGATTGTGCCTCTTTTTTTATTTCCAATACAAGTATCGGGAATAGCATGACAAAAAAAATCATAGAAACCGCAAAATATATCATGTGCCCCATAGTTCGAAATTGTTATGATCAAAATTGTAAGCGATATCAACATTGGTGACCTTTTGAGTTGCCCATTAGTCTCGACAATCTATTGAAAAAGAGAAGGTGATCGAGAAAGCTTGACAAAACCTCATAAGGCTGTCGGCAGTTAAAGATGCACGAAAAGAACTCAACTATGGGAGGAGCACAAAGCTTGAAAAAAACATTTAGACGAAAATTGGCCATGTTACTGATGCTAGCCATGGCCGTGCCATCCGTAGCATTTGCTAGTGGCGGCGGGAGCGGTCCCGGCAGTCCGGGGAGCGCCGTAATTTCTACGGCAGATTCTGTCGATAAGCACCCGGTCTCATTCTCCAGCCTGCCTAAGTCTGTGGCCGTTATGAGTGTAACCATCGACCAGCGGGATTTCAGCTTGCTGGTCGGGGCGACGAAGAACTTAACCGTTTCAACAGCTCCCGTCACGGCGACAAATAAAAGCGTTAGCTGGAATTCAAGCGACCCGGCAGTCGCCACCGTCGACGAGAACGGTAAAGTGGCGGCGGTCTCCCCCGGCACTGCGGATATCCAAGCGACATCGGCAGAAGATTCGTCGAAATCTGATTCGGTCACGGTTCAGGTAACCAAAGCGTCCTTCACCAACGTTTCCGTTCATGATCCGTCGATCGTCAAGGATGGAAACACGTTCTATGTGTTTGGTTCCAATCTCGAGGCGGCGAAGTCAACCGATTTGATGAACTGGACCCGGTTCACGAACGGTGATACGACGCCGGGCAATGTCCTGTACGGCGACATGGTAAAGAACTTGGCCGGTTCTTTTGCTTGGGCCGGGAATAGCGATGCCGACAGTACCGGCGAACATAGGGTATGGGCTCCTTATGTCTTTTATAATGAGGATTACAAGAATAAGGACGGATCGACAGGCGCATATATGATCTATTACAGCACCTCGTCCACTATTATTCGTTCTGCGATCGGATATGCGGTTTCCCAAAATATTGAAGGACCTTATACGTATGTTGATACCATTGTCTATTCTGGTTTTACGCAGAATGAAGCATATGACAACAGAAGTGTCATCAATAAAAAGTGGACCAATACCAATATCCAGGCTCTGGTTGATAACGGCAAGCTTCAAGGACCCAGACCGGAATGGTTCAACGGTAACGGCTCGTATAACAACGACCTTTTTCCGAATGCGATCGACCCGGATTTGTTCTATGACAAAGACGGGAAGTTGTGGATGACATACGGCTCCTGGTCCGGCGGGATCTTCGAGCTTCAAATCGATAAGGAAAGCGGAAAGCCTATATATACGGGCGCTGATGGTACGACGGCCGACGGCAGAATGGTGGACCGTTATTTCGGAACCAAAATCGCAGGCGGCTACCAACAATCGGGAGAAGGGCCATTTGTCGTCTATGACAAGAAAACTGGTTATTACTTCCTGAATGTAACTTACGGATGGCTGGAATCGGGCAGCGGGTACAATATGCGTATGTTCAGGGCAACATCCCCGAATGGCCCATTCGTTGACGTACAAGGTAAAAATGCAGTTATGAAGGCCAATACGTCGAACCAGGACTATGGCAACAAGATGATGGGCGACTACCTGTTTCAGCGAGAGATCGGAGACCCTGGAACCGGTACGGGCATCAGTTACGTTTCACCTGGTCACAATTCCGTTTATTTTGATAAAAAAACCGGGCAGTACTTCCTTGTTTTCCATACGCGCTTCCCGGAAAAAGGCAATTATCATGAGGTCAGAGTTCACCAGATGTTTATGAACAAAGACAATTGGCCCGTCGTTGCACCATACCGATATACGGGCGAGAAGCTTGAAGCTGTAACCGAACAGGATTTGGTCGGAGAATACAAGTTTATCAATCACGGTATGAGCACTTCGGGAATCATCCAAAAATCCGTCTTTATCCGTCTGAACAACGACCATACCATTACCGGCGACGTTGCCGGCAGCTGGAGCAAAGCGGGCGATAATCTGGCGGAAATCACCATAGACGGAGTCTCCTACAACGGTGTATTCGCACGGCTTTGGGATGACACCTCAGGACGGGTTGTTATGACCTTTACCGCGATGTCTGGCGAGGGGGTAACTGTTTGGGGAAGCAAGTTGCAGAATAAGACGGATCAGGAAATAGTTGAAGACGTATTGAACGACATTAATCTTGGCGATACAAACAATGTCGTTTCCAACTTGACGCTTCCGGTCGAAGGCACCAGGCACGCAATGATTACGTGGCAGACGTCCAATGACGACGCTATTACAGCAACCGGGATTGTAAACCGTCCTGAACCGGGGGCACAGGCGGCAACAGCCGTACTGACCGCGACGGTTACCAAAGGTAGTGCAACGGACTTCAAAACAATTTCCGTTACCATACTACCGAGGCAAGCAGCCAGACTGAAAGCCGATTATTCGTTCGACGGCAACCTGAACGATACTACGGGCATATCGGGTGCGGGAACAGTAACCGGAAATCGCATCGACAATACGGGCGGCACGATTACCTATGCGCAAGGTATGCGCGGAGATGCCGCCGTGTTTGACGGAAATTCCGGCGTTCGCCTGCCTGACGGGCTTATCAACAGTGACAGCTATTCGGTATCACTGTGGGTGAAGCCGGATGCTTTGACAAGGTATACGCCCACTTTCTTTGGAGCTAAGGACCCGGGCAGTTGGATCAGCATTTTGCCGCAAGGCCTGACAAAGGACAACACTATGCTTTGGTCTCATAATGTTGCGGCAAACGGCGAAGACACCTGGTATGAAACGCCGTCGGGCATGACGGTGAAGATCGGTGAATGGAACCATCTGGCCATTACCGTTGAAAAGGGTACTGTCACCGTATACGTAAACGGTGTGCAAAAATTTAAGGGAACGAACTTCCCGGATGTCTTTACATCGAGCAAGGGCATTTTCGGCCTTGGAGTAAACTGGTGGGATGTGCCATTTAAGGGCATGATCGACGGCCTTCAAATCTACGACGGAGTGCTCACTTCACAAGAAATCAAGAACATGGTTTTTGACCCGGCCATTAAAGTGAGCGGGATTCGGCTTGGCTTGACGGAGAAGAGAATATCTGCCGGAAACGCATTCACTCCTTCCTCCGTCTCGGTATCTCCGGCATTCGCGGGCAATCAGGTGCTGGTCTGGAGCTCGGCCGATCCGTCAATCGCAACCGTCGACGAAATTTCAGGCCAGGTCACTGCCGTCAAGGCCGGATCGACGACGATTACTGCAACCGCAACCGATGGGAGCGGCACGGCGGCAAGCTACACGCTCTATGTCCTGGACAGTGCAATTGCGTATTATACGTTCGACGGGAGTTTATTGGATTCAACAGGCTACGGTACAGGTACGGTAACAGGCAACCGGGCGAATAATACCGGCGGAACCATTACTTACAGCGACGGCGTTTCCGGCCAAGCGGCTGTACTTGATGGAAGCTCCGGTATCCGTTTGCCGAATGGCTTGATCTCAGGCTATACGTATACGGTATCGATGTCTGTATATTTGGAGCAAGACAACCAATACACGTCCGCGTTCTTCGGAACGGCGACGCCTGACAGTTGGATCAGTCTGGCACCAAGAGGGCCGGGTGAAGCTCAGCCGACCATGCTATGGTCCGGATCGGCCTGGTACAATGCATCTACCGGAATTCAAATTCCGACCGGCACCTGGGTTGATCTTGCTTTCACGGTCGACAATGGAACGGTGACGGTGTACGTTGATGGCGTTGCCAAATATACTGGCACAAGCTTTCCGAATGTGTTCACGACAGACGACGGAATATTCGCGCTCGGCGTGAACTACTGGGATAACCCATTCATTGGCAAGATTGACGAGCTCCGAATCTATGATAAAGCGCTGACTGCTGATCAAATTCAAACGTTATCGCAATAACCTGATTTCAGGCCAAGCAGGGATAGGCACACAATACTTGGCGTTAGGCGGATTGCTATTCTTGATTTTTAGGTATAGGATCTATATCGCTAAGAGTCTACATGCAAAGTCCACAAAGACGAGTTTCGCTGTATGGAAATTTATAAAGCAGACCAAGAGAAGTAGAAAAAAGCGTCGGAATCAAGAGCCGTTCTTGATAAAACAGGGAGCAGTTGCGAACGCAATCTGCTCCCTGTTTTATTGAACTAAAATGTTAACCACATTGTCATTTACCTGAAATCTCAGTAAACGATAAGGTAATTCTCAGGTATCTCTCCACCTTTGTAAGGTACAATAAAAAACGAATTCGTTCATGCGGTTGATTCGATCAGATATGGTCAGGTGGTGATCCGCGAAACAAGTGCAGTTCTGTTCATAGACAAAGAGGTTACAGTTGAGACAGGGAGGTAGGATTTATATTGAAAAAAATATTATAATCTTGATCTTTACGATATCCTAGACCACACCGTATATATAATTCGATGAAATACGGACATACTTTAACTTGTTTGGAGGGTTTAAAATGATAAAAAAATTTATTATGAAGCGTGGTCTTTATATACTCACAGCGATGGTACTTTGCGTGCTTTTGGCCACGACTTCCTTTGCATTCACGACTTCCGTTGCATCCACGACTTCCGCTGCATCCGCGGCAGACAGCCTCGCATGGGATAAGACCTTTTCTCCCAACAACAAGGTGACTGTCGAAAAAGTCACATTCTATAACAGACTTGGCATTTACTTAGTCGCGGATATGTATCTTCCTAAAAATATGAATAGAGCAAAGAAATCTCCCGCAATCATTGTCGGACACCCGTTCGGTGGCGTGAAAGAACAGACGTCCGGCTTGTATGCCCAGGAGATGGCAGCACGGGGCTATGTAACCCTGGCCTTTGACGCTTCCTACAATGGAGAAAGCGGCGGGCATCCGCGCAATATTGCTTCTCCGGAAGCGTTGGTTGAAGATTTCAGCGCCGCTGTGGACTATTTGGGCACACGCCCGTTTGTGGACCGTGACCGTATTGGCGTCATCGGCGTTTGTGCCAGTGGCGGGTTTGCGATCAGCGCTGCGCAGATTGACCCTCGGCTGAAGGCTGTCGCGACAGTTAGTATGTACGACATGGGCCGCGCCACCCGTGAGGGATTGGGGTATGCAGGAGTACCGAGCGAAAATATGACCGAGGAAGAACGGAGAGAAGTACTTGAAGAAGCCGCTGAACAGCGCTGGACCGAATTTGCGGGCGGACAGAGGATATTCGGCTTAGGAACTGCCGTGGAACTAGAACCCTCACAACAAGCAGCACTCCAAGAGTTCTCTGAATACTACGGTACGCCAAGGGGACAACACCCCCGCTCAGCGGCGTTGAGCCTTACCAGCACCGGGGCGATGATGAACTTCTTCCCGTTCGCGCAGATTGAGACGATTTCCCCGCGTCCGATTCTGTTCATAGCAGGTGAGAATGCCCACTCCAGGTACTACACCGAAGACGCCTACAAGCTGGCGGGCGAATCGAAA
This sequence comes from Paenibacillus prosopidis, assembly GCF_003337375.1. GTDB lineage: Bacteria > Bacillota > Bacilli > Paenibacillales > Paenibacillaceae > Pristimantibacillus > Pristimantibacillus prosopidis. The sequence continues at coordinate 39,666 of NZ_QPJD01000027.1, read as the reverse complement.
GAACTCTATATTGTTCCAGGCGCAGGGCATGTGGACCTGTACGACAGAATGGAGTACATTCCATTCAATAAGCTCGAGTCCTTCTTCAATAACAGCCTGAAAAATGTGAATTTGAAATAAGGCTTACATTGAAGAATCGAAGAGAGCTTTGCGTGCCAATGGTACTTTGAGTGAAACCGCTGTGTGAATCCCCGCATATATTTGTCGGGATTCACACTTTTTTGTCTGAGTGTGTGAATAGCCAGCTTTAAATAATGTAGGCAGAGGTGATTCTTGATGCAGAAAGGCCATATTCGGGTGTTGATTGTCGATGACGAACCGAACATTTTAAAATTTCTGGAGTTAGGGCTTCAAAACGGAGGCTTCCTTGTGCGGACCGCTTCAGACGGATTAGATGCCGTCGTCCATGCTCGGGAGTTTCTTCCGCATGTTGTCGTCCTTGACGTGATGATGCCAGGCATGGACGGGTTCGAGGTTTGCAATCTGTTAAAAAAGATGCATAAGATGGGGATCATCATGCTTACCGCCAGGGAAGAAGTTGACGATCGGGTCAAGGCGCTGAATCTGGGAGCCGACGATTACATGATTAAACCTTTCAGCTTAAAAGAGTTGACCGCGCGTATTCATGCCAGGGTGCGCAACATGTATCCGGAGATTCTGGAAGAAGTGATCCGGGGACCTTTCCGGATTGACGACAGCCGGAGAGAAATTTGGTATCAAGAAGCCCTGCTTGAGCTTTCGCGCACCGAATACGAACTGCTTAAGTTTCTTGTTTTGAATCATGATCGTGTCATGAGCAAATCTTCCATTCTGGATGCGGTATGGGGACTCAATTTCGTCGGAGATGAAAATAACGTGGAAGTATACATCCGCTACTTGAGGGAAAAGCTGGAGGACCGCTCGCATCAATTGATCCGAACGGTTCGGGGTTCGGGTTACCGGATGAATTTCCAATGAAGGCACGATCCCGCTTTTGCCGTCGTGTAGAACCCCATTCTCTTGGCTTTCAGCTCCTCTCCCGCTCCATTTTGATCATGGCCGGACTTTTTATTTTAATTGGCGTTTTTCAATATTTCATGATGCAGCAATTTTCGTACGACAAAAAGGAGTGGGGGATTCAAAGCCAAATCCGCTCCGTCTCACCCGAGATCTGGATACAATGGAAAGAGGACAGTTCAAGGGGAAAAGACGATGTTGCTGCAATTAAATCGTTGCAAAACAACGTGGCGACAATCGCGTTCATCGAAGAAAACGGGAACGTGTCAGATCTGTACGTTAATCCCGGCTACCCTTTGCCGGTTCCCCGGCTGTCAAAGCAGGAATACCGCGAAATTTTTGAAACCGGCAAAATGACGGATGGTTATAAAATCATCCGGGACGAAAAAAACAACCTTCAAATGGTTATTTGCCTGTTAGTCGGCCCTGCAGATGCGGAATGGGGCATTGTTCAAGCAACCGTAGATTTGAAAGAAATGTTGGCTTTACAGAGGAATTCATTAACCATTTACGTGATTGGTTCGCTGATCGCACTGATTGTCGGGATGCTTATCTTCCGTCCCGTCCTGCAGCGGACTATGGTTCCACTATCAAGGATGGTGAACACCGTGGAACGAATCCACAGCGGAAATTTGGATGAGCGCTTGCCGAATAAGCAGGGCCCCGTGGAAATCGACCGACTGGCTGTTGCCTTCAACGGAATGCTGAAACGCATTGAAACCTCGTTTGCCATGGAAAAAGAGATTCAAGCGCAAATGCGCCGTTTTGTCGCTGACGCCTCGCACGAACTCCGCACCCCGTTAACCTCGATCCAAGGGTTTCTGGAAGTGCTTCTCGAGGGGGGCGCGGATAAACCCGATCAACTACAAATAGCGCTAGAAAGCATGTATAGCGAATCGGAGCGGTTAAATAAGCTTGTCGGAGACCTGCTCGCTTTGGCGAGAATGGAACGCAGTCCGGATGTCCGCATGAATCCGGGCAATCTCGGCGAACTTATTCGCCAGATGGAGCCGCAGTTGCAAATGATCGCCGGAGCGAGGCGGATTCGGTTCGATTTGATTGATGACCCGGCTATTGCTGTTGATACGGACAAGATAAAACAAGTCATCCTGAATTTGTTTCAAAATGCCGTTCAGCAAACCGATCCAATGAAAGGTAATATCCGTATCAGCCTGGAAAAAAGCGCCGGCGAAATCAGGCTTTCGGTCCAAGATAATGGTTTCGGGATTAAGGAGATTCATCTTCCGCATATATTCGAACGGTTCTTCCGCGGCGAGCCGTCGCGGGCAAGAAAGTACGGCGGGGCCGGTTTGGGCTTGTCCATCACCAAATCGATCGTGGAATTGCACGGCGGGCGAATCGAAGTGGAAAGCAGGGAAGGGAAAGGTGCGTTATTTCGTGTTTGCCTGCCGCTTAAGTAATTCCCGATAGTGTTCTTCCTTGGTTAGAGTTACCTTGCTAACGGGACCCGATAGATCAAATAAGTATAGCGGTAGTCTAGGACACTTTCTCCAAGGCCACCGCTGTTTGCTTTTACTAGGTGTTTACAGGTGACATTTAAAGTTCATATTGCGGGGTATCGAGGATTCTTAGCGTCGGTACAAAAGTTCGATTCTTATTACAGATTCCTCTCTACCAACCATCCCCCATTTGTTTTACAACCCTGAAGATAACATTTTCAATTAATTCCTGGTTTTTCCGAAAAATTTCAGCTAACAATAAGGTAATTCTCAGGTGTCTCGAAGTTTAATCTCAGGCATCTCGCCAATTTGCAAGGTACAATCAATAACGAAAGCGGTCGTTCGATCAAATTAGGTCAGGAGGTGATCCGTGAAATAACCGGGACACGTATCCATTTATTCGAAGTCTCTCGTGCAGTTCTATTCACAGACAAGGAGGTTACAATCGAATCAAGGAGATAGGATTTCAGGAAAAAACTACTTACTGGAAGGTGTTAATAATGAAAAAGATATTTACTATCAATCGTTTCCTCAAACTCACCTTGGTGGCACTGGGCTTGGTTTTAACCACGACAGGCGTTGTCGCTGCATACACATCGGACATGTCCAATGGAGCAGACAACTTTTACAAGAGCGACAAAGTAACCATGCAGAAGGTTGAGTTTAAAAATCAATACAACATGAATGTTGCAGGGAATCTTTTTATTCCCAAAGGTTTGAAGAAGAACACCAAAAACCCCGCGATCATTGTCGGGCATCCTATGGGCGCAGTAAAAGAACAAAGTGCAAATCTGTATGCCACGAAAATGGCTGAACAGGGATTCGTTACTTTGTCCTTGGATTTGTCTTTCTGGGGAGAGAGTGAGGGTCAGCCTCGCAATGCTGTTTCGCCGGATATCTATGCCGAGGATTTCAGTGCTGCGGTGGATTTTTTGGGCACCAGGCCGTTTGTCGACAGGGATCGGATTGGTGCTATCGGGATTTGTGGCAGCGGGAGCTTTGTCATCAGCGCAGCCAAGATTGACCCGCGCATGAAAGCCATTGCGACAGTCAGCATGTACGACATGGGCGCCGCCAACCGTAACGGGCTTAAACATTCCCTGACACTTGAGCAAAGAAAGATGATCATTGCAGAGGCAGCCGAGCAACGCTATGTGGAGTTCACGGGCGGTGAAACCAAATACACCGGCGGGACAGTGCATGAGCTGAATGAAGACACTGACCCCATCCAGCGAGAGTTTTTCGACTTCTACCGCACTCCAAGGGGCGAATTCACTCCCAAGGGCTCGTCACCTGAACTCACGACACACCCGACGCTGACCAGTAACGTCAAGTTCATGAATTTCTACCCGTTCGAAGATATAGAGACGATTTCTCCTCGTCCGATGCTTTTCATCACGGGTGAAAACGCACATTCCAGAGAGTTTAGCGAAGAAGCCTACAAGCTGGCGGGCAAAGAGAAGGAACTTTACATTGTTCCGGGCGCAGGTCATGTGGATCTGTACGACAGGGTGAATCTTATCCCTTTTGAGAAGCTCACATCCTTCTTTACCGAGTATCTGAAATAGGGTGATGCGAGAAGCCATTTGCCGCCCCGGGGTAATGGTATCTTGAATGCTGCTTTTAGGGAACTCCCTGCCATGACCTTGCTTGACAAGGACAGATGAAATGGCTGTAACAAGCTTGTTTTCCGGGAGTGCCGTCCCTGTCAGGAGAGGAAACAAGAAAATCTGTTGTGGGAGTACGGATCAAGGTGCCGACATTTGCCGTCGATCAAAGTTGACATCTTTTGTTTGGCAATAAGGCGCTTGCAGCCGATCGGTTCAACCGGTGTGCAAGCGCCTCTTGTCGTGAGCCATGTTCATGAGCGGCGCATGTTTGCGGCATCCCACGCTCGGATTTATTCTCCCTGACTGAAAAAGATGGGTAAGATGGAGCTCATCATACTTACCGCCAGGGAAGAAGTTGACGATCGGGTCAAAGCGCTGAATCTGGGGGTCGACGATTACATGATCAAACCTTTCAGCTCAAAAGAGTTGACCGCGCGTATTCATGCCAGAGAACGCAACATGTATCCCGAGTTAATGGGTGAAGTGATCCGGGGACCTTTCCGGATTGAGGACACTTCATCCTAGGCCACCGCTGTTTCTGTTTTTTTCGAAATTTCAGCTGACTATAAGGTAATTCTCAGGTATCTCACCACTTTGTAAGGTACATTCAATAACGAATTCCGTAACTTTAATGAATAATGTTTATGGAATTACACGCTAGGGTGATCCAATAATCAACAATTATAATACCTTTGTTCATTAATAGACAAATTGAGCACATCTAACAATTGCAAGCATTTTGTTTTATTTTATAATTATAGACAAATGTTCATTTGTAGCATTGAATCAAAAATCGCATTATCCCAGAGGTGATTGGTTTGAAAAAAATGTTAGCCGTATCTTTGTTCGGAATCCTTTTAATCGCTGGGTGTTCTGTAAATGAGCAACAAAATTCCATGGATGAACAGCGAAATTCCACAGATCAGCAGCAAAATGATGAACGAGAAGTGATTGCGGAAAATCTTGAGGTTCCTTGGTCTATTGAAAAACGTGATAATATATTCTATTTGACGGAAAGACCGGGAAGCATCGTGAAAATTGAAAATGGAGAAATAGAACGGCAAAGCGTAGCGCTCGAGAAAGAACTTGCGACAGCTTCGGAGGCAGGGCTGTTAGGGTTTGTGCTCGCTCCAGACTTTCCGGAATCGAATCTAGCTTATGCTTATTACACATATGAGGACAACTCCGGACAATTTAACCGCATCGTAACACTCCGTCTGGAAGATAACGTTTGGAGAGAAGAGAGCTTGCTGCTCGATCAAATCCCAAGCGGTGCCTACCATCATGGGGGAAGGCTGAAAATTGGACCTGACGGAATGCTTTATGCAACAGCTGGTGATGCGTCTGAACGAAATATCGCACAAGATCCCAATTCATTAGGCGGAAAAATTTTAAGAATGAAACTGGATGGATCAATTCCAAGCGATAATCCATTTCCAAATTCTTATGTGTATAGTTATGGACACCGAAATCCTCAAGGAATTACCTGGTCGACAGACGGCACGCTATATGAAAGCGAGCATGGCAACGATGCAAATGATGAGGTCAACCGAATAGAAGCGGGTCATAATTATGGCTGGCCGATTATTGAAGGCCTTGAGGAACAAGAAGATATGGTTTCACCTCAATTCACTTCCGGGGATGAAGCAACATGGGCGCCATCCGGAATGGCCTATTATGGCGGCAAATTATATATTGCAGCATTGAGGGGATCTGCCATTTTAGAATTTGACCTGGAAACAGGCGAACAACGTGAATTCGTAACCGGACTCGGCAGAATACGGGATGTGCTGATTGAAGATAACTTCCTGTATTTCATTAGCAATAATACAGACGGGCGCGGTACTCCGCAAGAGAATGACGACAAGCTATACAGAATCTCACTAAATAATTAGATTGCCTTTGGAGACAATAACAAAACAAAACTTGAGAGGAAAAAATAATATGAAAAAACAATTCATTTTGACGCTCGTATTGCTGTTATCCTTCGCCCTCACTGCTTGCAGCAATAATAATAATGATACGAATAATCCAATGGACAATCCAATGGACAATCCAATGGGCGATCCTCAGCAAGAGGAAAATCCTCCAGCAGCTGAGTCTGGAGAATATGCTGAAATTGGCTCAGGGTCTCACCTTGTTCAATTCCCTGTGAACCTTGAAGATCAGATCATATTTACGACTTACGATCGAGGAGATATTCATGAAAACATCTATGTAAATAGCAGGGAAGCGATTGAAGCGGTGCAAAGAGGAGAGGAGCTTCCGAGCGGCACCGTTGTTACTCTTGAAGGATTTAAAGATGGAGAGCTTGAGCACTATTTAGTGATGGAAAAGCGTACCGGCTGGGGCTCCCAATACTCGCCTGAGGAGCGTACCGGGGAATGGGAATTCCAGGCATTTACTCCTGACAGAGAAGTGATGGATGATGGTATTGGTGGAGAAGCTCTTGGACGATGCTATTCCTGTCACGCAAATCAGGAAAGGGACGAGTATATGAATTCGTTGGATCAAATGAAAGAGTTTGATTTAGGAACGCTTCCACAAGCAAATAGCAGCAGTACAGAAACCCCAATTGCAGCTGTCCCTACTGAGGACTGGGAGGTAACGGAAATACCTGCTCATCTGAATCAATCTAAGGATGTAGCCATTGCAGAAAGCAGGTCAATAGGGGAAGAAGAAAAAGCGGGAATACTTCAGGATGTTCTTCTGACAATGTATATGCATCAATATAAAAACTAGAAAGAGGAGAGTGCCTTGAATCGAAAGATGTTATTCAAGCTGGCAGTTGACCTGGCCATGACAATTCTCATGTTAATTGAAATGGCTTACTATATTACCGGCAATACAGTCCATGAATTTCTTGGCGTTATAGTATTCGTATTATTTATCGTCCATATTTTTTTGAACCGCCGTTGGTTTGGTACGATACTGAAGGGAAAGCATAATATGCGGCGTATTCTGCAAATCGTACTCAATCTGCTTTTTCTTGCAGCAATGGCTGTTATGATAATCTGCGGGATATTAATATCCAGCGATTTATTCTCCTTTATTCAGGTGAATGACGACATGATCTTCCGGCAAATACATGTTCAGACAGCCTATTGGGGATTTATCATCATGGCAGTACACGTAGGATTTTCTTGGGGTATAATAATCAATTCGGTACGGAGAATGACGGGAATCGTCAGCACTAGCCTTATTCGCACCATTGGCTTACGTGTTCTTGCGGCGTTGATCGTATTTTATGGGGTATATGCTTCCTTCGAAAGAGAGATCGGTTTTAAACTAACCGTTTATAATCCATTTGGTACCTGGGTGAATGATGATACCGCCATTAAATTTATTATTGACCACCTATCCATCATGGGAATTTATATTTGCGGTACACACTATGCTTTGAAATTTATTCAAAGAGAGGGACAAACAGCAACTCAAAAATAGGAGTTTTTAATAATGGAGCGTGTAAATTGCGATTGCGGTCATGTTAACCCACACGGAACAATTCTTTGTGAATCATGCGGAAAACAAGTTGGTGGGAATTTTTCGGAAAAGTCGGTTGATATGCGTTATGAAGGAAGTGCAAGACGTTCACAAACGTATAAAAAAACACTACTGGACAAGGTTTGGAGCTTTTTCTCATCCGTAAAAGTAGGGATCTGGATTATTGTTCTCATTTTAATAGCCTCTGCGATTGGAACCATATTTCCTCAGCAGATGTATATTCCTTCAAATGTAGCACCGGAACAATTTTATCGGGATCAATATGGCTTTTTCGGTCAAATATTTTATCAATTAGGTTTTAACAATCTATATGGGTCATGGTGGTATTTTCTACTGTTAGCCGCTCTGGGAATATCACTTGTTATCGCAAGTTTGGACCGGGTTGTTCCATTATACCGCGCTTTGAAAAATCAAGGCATTACACGCAGGGAAAGCTTCATGCGCAGACAACGTCTTTTCGGTGAATCAAGAGTGAAAGAGGGTCTTGATGAGCAGCTCGTTTTGGTCATATCCAAATTAAAGAAAAGACGTTACCGTGTTCATGAAGAAAATGGAAACTTCCTGGCTGAGAAAAATCGATTTTCAAGATGGGGACCTTATGTAAATCATGTTGGCCTTATTATTTTCCTTATTGGAGGAATGCTCCGGTTTATGCCTGGGATGTATGTGGACGAAATGCTTTGGATTCGTGACGGTGAAACAAGTGTTATTCCAGGAACCAACGGAAAGTATTATTTAAGAAGCGACAGGTTTATGATAGAAACTTATCAAATGGATCAAGAGGATGAAGTATTTGCAAATACGCTTTCGCGAGTCGGGGATGGAAATATTGTTAAAAATTATCAAACGAATGTAACCTTATTTGAACGAGAAGGTGAAATCATCCATGGAGACACACCCGAGCTCGTAAAGGTGAAAGATAAGCAAATCAAAGTGAACCAGCCTTTATTTCATGATTCATATGCGATTTACCAGGTTTCCTATAAATTGAATGAACTAAATAAGATGACCTTTCGTTTAGTTGATAAAGAGACTGAAGAAAGCTTTGGTCAAATTAAGATAGATTTGTTAAACCCGGAGAAGGAGTATGATCTGGGCTATGAATATAAAGTTGAGATATTAGAATATTTCCCTGATTTCTATTTTAATCGTCAAGGCCAGCCGGCAACACAATCACAAGTTCCTGATAATCCAGCTTTTGTGTTTAACATGATATCACCTGAAAACCCAGAAGGGGAAAGAAGCTTTGTTGCTATTCAAAGAACAATGGAACTAAGCGAAGATAATCAGTTGAATATGAAATTTGAAACAGCTGAAACGAAAAATGTATCAGCCCTTACCGTTCGTAAAGACAATACGTTATGGTTTCTTGGATTGGGAGGAGCCATTTTCATGATAGGAGTTATACAAGGGATGTACTGGAACCATCGTAGAATTTGGATCAGCAGAAGCAGTGAAGCCTTATTGATTGCTGGCCATACAAATAAAAATTGGTACGGTATCCAAAATGAAATAAACAATATTTTAAAAGAATCCGGCTTACAAGAAATAACGGATCAAACAAACCAGGATCAGCGAAACTAGGGCAGAGGGAGGAGAAAAATGATCGCTTTAAGCAGTAACTTGCTTTATGCAGCATTCTTTCTATATTTAATATCTACCCTTCTGTTTGGCGGAGCTATTCGTGATCGGAGAAAACAATACGAAAAACCAAGCAAATGGGCTGCAATGGCAATAAGTGTCACCATTCTGGGCTTTGTTACACATCTGGGTTATTTTATCACAAGATGGATGGCTTCCGGACACGCACCGGTGAGCAATATGTTCGAGTTTGTAACAGCTTTTTCTATGATGTTTGTGTTGGCATTCATTATCCTTTATTTTTTGTATAAAGTGTCAATCTTGGGCTTATTCACTTTGCCGATTACATTATTAATGATTTCCTATGGAAGCTTGTTCCCCACAGATGCTTCTCCATTAATCCCGGCGTTGCAATCGGATTGGCTTGCTATCCATGTAACAACAACGGCATTAGGTTCCGCTATTTTAGCAAGCAGTTTTATCGCAGGTGTCATTTATTTACTTCGTTCTGTTGACCAGGCGAAACCATCAAAGAAAACCTTTTGGCTTGAGGTTATCATGTACATGATTGTGACAACACTTGCTTATGTCGTGATCACAAGTATTTTTAGAGGATTGGATTATGAAGTCGTCTATAATTGGATCGATAAAAATGATCAAGAGGCTGAAATGACTTATCATCTCCCTTCACTTGTAGGACCTAATCAAGGCGAATTGCTAACCAAAGGTAAAATGGAAGCTTTTGTAAAGGTGCCGGCTATTATCGATGCTGGAAAACTGAATACAGTCATCTGGTCTGCTATTACGGGTCTGCTTTTATATGGAGGACTAAGACTCATTTTAAGAAAAAGAATTTCTGCAGCTCTTCAACCGTTAACGAGGAACATAAAGCTTGATATGGTTGATGAAATTGGATATAGAGCGGTTGCAATTGGATTTCCAATATTTTCATTAGGCGCACTCGTTTTCGCGATGATTTGGGCTCAAATTGCTTGGACGCGTTATTGGGGATGGGACCCTAAAGAAGTATGGGCACTCATTACATGGTTATTTTATGCAGCATATTTACATTTACGGCTGTCTAAAGGTTGGAGTGGTGAAAGATCGGCTTGGCTTGGAGTCATTGGTTTTGGAATTATTATTTTCAACCTGGTTTTTGTTAACCTGATTATCGCCGGATTGCATTCTTACGCCTAATAAGTAAAGGAGTGGGAGGTTCAGATGAGGAACAAAAAAGGAGATGATTTTATGAAAAGTAAGCAAACATCGCGTTTCATTAGCCTGCTTCTGGGAATCGTTCTGATTCTCTGTATGACTCCCACTGCTTTCGCGGCAGACTATAACGATGTAGCAGACAACGCATGGTATCATACCGCCGTAGACTATGTGGCCAAGAAAAACCTGATGGCCGGTACCGGCGGAGGAAACTTCGAACCGGAAACATCTATGACCCGCGCGATGCTTGTTACGATATTGCACCGCATCGAAGGATCTCCGGTAGTATCAGGCAACGGTGGTTTTTCCGATGTCCGCGATGGCAACTACTACACCACCGCCGTAGCATGGGCGGAAGCAAATCGGTTTGTTAACGGTGTGGGCGACGGCAGATTTGCGCCGCACAGCCGTATCACCCGTCAGGAATTCGCCTCCATCCTGTACCGTTATGCCAATGCAAAGGGATATGACACTTCTGCTTATGCCACATTTGACGGGTATTCCGACGCATCGCAGATCCACTCCTATGCAGAAACTGCCATGCACTGGGCGGTAGGCAGTCAGATCCTTCGGGGCAGCAGCAACAGTCTGACGCCCTCTGGCTCCGCAACCCGTGCCCAGGCTGCGGCCTTGTTTATGCGCTTTATGGAAAACATTGCGAAGGAAGAACCTACTGAACCAACTATTCCTGCGTTACCCGAGGAGGGAATGATTACCATGGATATCACAGTCGGTAATACAACTTTCACTGCAAAGATGTATGATAATGAAACAACAAAAGCATTGATTGCACAGTTGCCGATGACAGTCAATATGTCTGAACTGAACGGATTAGAGAAATTCTATGATTTACCGAGTGATCTGCCTGCTGAATCAA
>NZ_QPJD01000027.1:0-28327 GCF_003337375.1 Paenibacillus prosopidis | reverse complement strand
AAGCATTGATTGCACAGTTGCCGATGACAGTCAATATGTCTGAACTGAACGGATTAGAGAAATTCTATGATTTACCGAGTGATCTGCCTGCTGAATCAACAGAAAGACCGGCATCGATCCGCGCAGGCGAAATTATGATTTGGTCCTCCAACACCTTGGTGCTTTTTTATAATACGTTTTCCAATTCAAACGAATACGTTAAAGTCGGATATATAGAGGACATCTCCGGTCTTGCATCGGCACTTGGGACAGGTAGCGTTCAGGCTACATTTTCCGTCAGTCAGTGATATTTATATAATGAAAATTCGAAAAAATCGATTAATTGGGCGGAGGAACAAACGATATGAGAAAAATATTATCAGTGGCTCTTGCTTTGGCGTTGATTTTCACTTCTGCAGCTTGTGGTGGAAATAACAGTGGGGGCTCTACTCCTGACACAGCTAGCCCCGATGAAGTACAAGAGGAGAACAGTCAAAATTCTATGGAAAACATTGCGAAGGAAGAACCTGCTGAACCAACTGTTCCTGCGTTACCCACGGAGGGAATGATTACCATGGATATCACAGTCGGTAATACAACTTTCACTGCAAAGATGTATGATAATGAAACAACAGAGGCATTGATTGCACAGTTGCCGATGACAGTCAATATGTCTGAACTGAACGGATTAGAGAAATTCTATGATTTACCAAGTGATCTGCCTGCTGAATCAACAGAAAGACCGGCATCGATCCGCGCAGGCGAAATTATGATTTGGTCCTCCAACACCTTGGTGCTTTTTTATAATACGTTTTCCAATTCAAACGAATACGTTAAAGTCGGATATATAGAGGACATCTCCGGTCTTGCATCGGCACTTGGGACAGGTAGCGTTCAGGTTACATTTTCCGTCAGTGACAGATGAAGAACAAAAAGACTAGATTTATTCTTCGCTTGAGTCTGTTGCTTATTATGATTTCAGCCATAACTTACACGCTCTATCAACATTTCTTTACTGAAAGAAATCGGGTTCAGGTTGGCGATCAAGCACCTGATTTTGTACTTGAAGATATGGAAGGAAATAAAGTTCAGCTATCAGACTTAAAGGGACGAGGCGTTTTTTTGAATTTCTGGGGGACATGGTGTGAACCATGCGAGCAGGAAATGCCTTATATGGAGAGACAATATAATCAATATAAAAATCTTGGTGTAGAAATATTAGCTGTTAATGTTGCGGAAAGTGACGTTGCCATTGAATCTTTTGTTAAAAAACATGGACTCACATTTCCTGTTCTAAAAGATAAAGATCGAGCAGTTACCGATGCTTATGATATTACCCCGATCCCAACTACATTCTTAATTGATAACAATGGAAAAGTTCTAGAGGTTATAACCGGTACTATGACTGAAAGGGATATAGCAAATTACATGGAATTAATAAAACCATAATAATGTTCCCACAGAACCCGAACGGCCAGCTCCAACTGTTCTAGCACTACCAGAGGGGGAGAAAATGTTTACCATGAATATCATAGTAGGTAATACGACTTTCACTGCAAAGCTGTATGATAATGAAACAACAAGGGTAATACGTTTTCCAATTCATACGGTGGTTACGATAAACTCGGATATATAGAGGACATCTCCGGTCTTACATCGGCACTTGGGACTGGGAGCGTTCAGGTCACATTTTCCATTATTGACTAATGAAGCAGCTTACATTTGGGTACATTATACGTCGTATTAGTAGGATTACTATACGTTTTGTTACGGAAAGGATAATTATCATTAAACAACGAGAGCGCCCTAAAAATTTAGAGGACGCTCTTGTTATACATGGATTTACAAACTTCTCTCTAACAAGGCCCCAACTTGTTTGGCCATTACTTGAGGCGGATATGGCATACCATCCCTGATCCACCATTCAATTACGCCTACATAAGCGGTCCCAGCATATTGCAACATAACATCTTCACTTAAATCGATATTTCTTCCGCTTGCTTTGTCAATCTCACCTTTGAATCCTTCCATAATAAAATCAAGTAACCGTGTTCTAAAAGATGGGGCCCCTTTACTCGCTAACATAGTCGAAAAGAATAAATAGTTTTTCTCAAAGTATTCAAAAAAAGGCACAAGAGCATTGCTCCAATCCAGCTTGCATGCCCATTCACCCATCTCCCCTAATTCATGAATGTGTGCTTCTATGAGTTTATCCAATAAATCAAATTTGTCCTGATAATGAAGATAAATTGTTCCACGGTTTATGTTTGCCCGGTCGGCAATATCCTGAATGGTTATTTCATCGAAGTTTTTTTCAGTCATTAGCTCAATGACAGCCTTTTTCATCGATTCTTGTGTTTTAACAATTCTCCGATCCACTTTTGTCATCGTAAATTCACCAAGCTTTCTTAGATAATTAACATTTTCGAGTGATGTGTTGAGATATCAACATATCACGTTTAATGGAAAATGAAAATGATGCCGTTAGAGCGTCGAGGAATATCGGACAGCCGTTTAGCGCTAGGTTTTGCCGCAGCACTTCAACTTCTCGAAAAGGCATATCCTGCATTCGGTGGATGGAATATTAGAGCGGCTTGGCACACCATATTCGGACATGCTGCTGCTGCATCGCCCGGATCCGTTGATGGAGCCGGATGAAATCGCCGAAGCCTTCACGAAGCCGAAGCTGTCGGGCAAGGTACGCAACTTTGGCGTAGCGAATATGAGCCCGGGCCAAATTCGCTTCCTGCAAAGCGCATTGTCTGATCCATTCGTCGAAAACCAGCTGGAGATGAGCCTACTGCGTCATCACTGGGTCGATCCAGGCATTCACATTAACCAGAAAGCCAGCTTAAAGGATAACTTTCCTGAAGGGCTTATGGAATTTATGCAATGGAAAACATTCAGATTCAAGCATGGGGGCCGTTGGCTCAAGGCAGACTTTCAGTAAGAGCATCGGAGAACGCGACCGAAGCGAAAATGAAAACAGCAGCGCTCGTTCAGCAGACCGCCGATGAGAATGAGACGACACCTGAAGCGATCGTGCTCGCTTGGCTGATGAAGCATCCCGCCTTTAATATTTCCGTTAGATTCTGAGAATGGCCCAATTGCGCTGGTTAGCGATCGTAGATTCGGGTGTTGGACAGCGACCAGGTAAAGAGGTTGTACAACTTTATGTTGCACCACAAAATAGCAGCATCATTCGACCTATCAGGGAATTGAAGGATTTTGCAAAGTTTCATCTAAAAGTTGGAGAGACAAACCAGGTTATTTTTAGATTATCTAGCAGAGCTTATGCGTACTTCAATATAACCACGAAGGACTTCATTGTCGAAACAGGAACCTACGAAATACAAATTGGAAGGTCTTCAAGATATATCGTTCTAACAGAAAAAGCAGAAGTCATCGGAAAAAAATATTAAAAGAAGCCTTTACTATAGACAGTACATTCAGCGATATCATGAAACATCCATAAGGTCTTGAAATCCTAAGACAATTGTGGAAGAGTTTACTAAAGTCCTTGCAGGTAATGGAGCAGAGAATGAAGTGCTGGGAGAATGAAGTAAGAAGATGTTTGAATTGATGGTGGCAAATATGCCGCTTAGAAACATTGTATCTTTCGGAGGGACATTGGATTTTGAACAATGTCAGCAGATTCTTAACGCAGTGAATAGTTAAATAGAACTTAAATGATGCCTACTGGTCTTTGTAGGTGTTTGAAAATGTAAAACCCGCTTTATTGCGAACAGCTACATAATTCGGATTTTAAATGTAGCAGGCTTATGAAGCAAATAAAAAGGCAAATTAAATGAATAGTCTACTGCATCCAAGGAAAACGGGCAAACAGTCGCTATCGATCCTAAGTATGCTGTATACCCGTTTCGGTTGGCCTGATTGGTCACTATTTTAGATAATCCAAAGAAATAAGCTTCTCATCTTGCGAAAAAATCAGTTGTATTGAATAAATTGATCACTGTGATGCTGTGAAAAAGGAATACTTATCATATATCATAGATCAATTTTTCCTTTCAGCTGGCGTATTTCATCCGGCATGTCTTCCGGTTTCATGTTTTTAGGAACAGAAGTTGTTCCAGCAGCAACTGCGGTATCATAAAACCAACACTTATATTTGATCGTATCCAATGTTTTCTGCAGCGATTCAATCTGTTCCTCGACAAGCTCTTTTCTTTCATAGAACATATCGCGGCGCAGTTGGAGAGTGGAATTCCCCTCCATATACCAGTCGACAAACTGCTTGATCTCTTTAATTGGCATACCTGTGGCTTTCATACATTCAATCAGCCGAATCCACCCAAAATCCTTTTCCTTAAACATTCGTACACCACCCGCACTGCGTTCCACAAAGGGAATCAACCCTTCTCTGTCGTAGTACCGTAAAGTATACGGGGTTAATCGCATTTTCACCGCCGCTTCACTAATCGTATAGAGCATAATCCCACTCCTATAAGTTTTTTTATAAAAACTATTGACTTACAGTTAACTCTAAGTTGTATGCTGACAATATCAACACTTCCCGATTTTGTCAAGATGAGAAAAGGGAAGGAAATAAGAACGGCTTGAAACAAATAGGAGGTGATGAAATACCCTAGCTGGCAGAAAAAGATAATCACAAAGGTCACAAGAACTGGAAAAATGATTGAAATATAAGGAGAGATTGATATGAAGACAAGATTTTTGGGAAATGGATTGAAAACATCTGAAATTGGCATTGGTTGTATGGGATTAAACCATCATCGCGGACCAGCAAAGGATAGAAACGAAATGATCTCGGTAATTCATGCTGCCGTTGATTTGGGGGTCACTATGCTTGACACTGCGGAGGTTTATGGGCCGTATACAAATGAGGAATTGGTGGGCGATGCTTTGGTCGGTCGAAGAGATAAGGTTCTGCTTGCGACAAAAGGCGGACACAAATTCGGTGATCCTCAAGACGGGCTTGACAGCAGACCTGAATCTATTCGCAAAGCCTTAGAGGGGTCTTTACGCCGGCTTAAAACCGACTATATTGACCTATATTACATCCACCGTGTTGACCCAAAGGTCCCGATTGAAGACGTAGCGCTAGCGATGCAACAATTCAAGAAAGAAGGAAAAATAAGACACTGGGGACTTTCAGAAGCCGGATCAGAAACTATCCGCAGTGCTCATGCGGTTGAACCATTGACTGCGGTCCAAAACGAATATTCTATGTGGTGGCGAACTGTAGAAACCACCCTTTTTCCAACGCTGGAAGAACTGGGAATCGGAATGGTTGCTTATAGTCCCCTTGGGCGTGGATATCTAACCGGTAAACTCGACAAGAATATGTCTTTCAGCATAAACGATAACCGAGCAGAGCTGCCAAGATTTACGAAGGAAGCTATGGAAGCAAATCAAGTGGTCATTGATTACATAGAAAAATTAGCAATGGAAAAGCAGGCAACTCCGGCTCAGATTGCATTAGCATGGGTATTAGCACAGAAACCCTG
This sequence comes from Paenibacillus prosopidis, assembly GCF_003337375.1. GTDB lineage: Bacteria > Bacillota > Bacilli > Paenibacillales > Paenibacillaceae > Pristimantibacillus > Pristimantibacillus prosopidis. The sequence goes on along the minus strand of NZ_QPJD01000027.1, from coordinate 22,859 downwards.
GATTGTGCCAATCCCAGGAACGACAAGGATCGAGAGGATTCAGGAAAACAATGCTTCAGCGGAAATCATTTTCACCGAAAGTGAGCTCAAACAAATAAATAATGCTTTAAGCAAAATGAAAATAGTTGGTGACCGCTACCCCGCTTCTCAGCAAAACAAGATCGGAAGATAGTGAATCTTGCCTCTTTAACAAAAAACTGCCGGTACAATATCATCACTATGTCTGGAGGGATCAAAGATTAACAAATCAACGCCCACCGATGCACTTGTGCCGGCGGATCAGCCATTGATTATGGCCGCAGATTACAGGAGCTGGGCTTGGAATACGAGCTGCATGTGTTCCAGTTCGGGCCGCACTGCATGAGCGTTTATAACAATCTGTCCAGCTGCAATAATCCAGCAGAGCCAAGGGGAAGAAAAAAATGTGGGCTTGTGGGTGCAGATGTGTACGAACTGGCTTAATGAGTTTTTCAATATCTAGGGGTCGGTGTAAAGGAACTGGTCCCATCACAAAAATCAGAAAGAGAGGAATTGTCAAATGGATTACGTCAAGTTGGGAAACTCGGGGATGGATGTATCGCGGATTTGCCTTGGCTGCATGAGCTTTGGTGATGAAACACGGCGGCATAGCGAATGGCTGCTGAATGAGGAACAAAGCCTTGCCATCGTCAAAAAAGCCCTTGATCTGGGAATTAACTTTTTCGATACTGCAAATGTGTATTCCGTCGGTTCGAGCGAGGAAATCATCGGCCGCGCTCTGAAGAAGTATGCAAACCGTGACGAAATTGTCCTTGCAACGAAGGTAAACGGGAAAATGCACGACGGACCGAACGGTGCGGGCCTTTCCCGAAAAGCTATTATGAGCGAGATCGATAAAAGTCTGAAGCGTCTGGAAACGGACTATGTGGATCTCTATATCATCCACCGCTGGGATTATGGCACACCGATTGAGGAAACCATGGCGGCAATGCATGATGTTGTGAAGGCCGGGAAGGTAAGGTATATCGGCGCTTCCGCGATGTACGCCTGGCAATTTCAGAAGGCATTGCATGTGGCAGAGAAAAATGGATGGACGAGATTTGTATCCATGCAGAACCACTATAACCTCATCTACCGGGAAGAGGAACGGGAAATGCTGCCCCTGTGCAGGGAAGAGAGGATCGCTTCAACCCCGTACAGCCCGCTAGCTTCGGGAAGGCTGTGCCGGGACTTATCGGTAACAACCAAACGCTATGAAACCGACCCCATGGCAAAGTTCAAATACGATTACGCTGCCGACATAGACAGGCCGGTGATCGAGCGGGTGGAGGAGTTGGCAGAAAAGCGAGGGCTTCTCCGTACGCAAATCGCTCTGGCCTGGCTGCTTCAGAAATCACCTGTTGTAGCCCCTGTTATCGGCGCAACGAAGATCAGCCATGTCGAAGATGCAGTGGCGTCTGTATCCGTTCAGCTGACGCCCGAGGAAGTTGCGTTTTTGGAAGAGCCGTATGTGCCCCACCGCATAGTCGGACACAATTAACCATAGCGGCAGCATGGAAAAGAAAATGCCTTCCCTACATCATGTCATGAAGAGGGAAGGGCAATGGGAGTGCGGCAGGTTATCGGTCGCGGTGCTTCGCTTTGGCTTTCTGTCGGGCAAGCTCTCGGCGGCGTTCCTTGTCCGCTTCTTTCTCTTCGCGGGTCAAGATTCGGCGTTCGCATTTGCGGTGTTTTTACGCTCAATTTTATCGTCTCTCGGAATTAGAGATGGTCTGAAGGGGGAATCAGAAAAAGCAACTTAACGGGACTGGTAAAAATAGCAAAAGCTTGCTTTCGAAAAATGCCACTCCGAATCTGAAGCGCATCACCATGCTCTTTTCGAATTGTTATTTGTAGCAGAGACGCTTTTGTCGGTGGCGCTAAATGGTTCGTGGCCTCTTCCACACTCGTTCTCAGGTCCGTCTGATCACCCGTAAAGGTGTTAAGCGAATCTCTATTGATTGCGACATACAAGTGCAGCAATTTGCAGGCTTATTGAATTGTTTTGGCCAGAGCATTGTAGGCTCTTTCTTTGGGCTGCACCAAAACCAGAGAATTACCAGGTGCTATTAAGAACTGCATAACTCATGTATTTGGTTATTAACTTGCCTCCAAAAAATAGAGCAATAACTGAGCACGTGGTGGCAATCAGCCATGCTTTCCCAACCATGGAGTCTGGTGCCCCCAGTTCGAAATAAGGGGAGCATCGAATCATACATTCGATGAGAGACGGATAAAAACAAGACTAAAACTAAAAAAAGCAAAAATCTTTTGTTGGTAAATAGAAGTTTCAAGCTTTCTTAGTGACAGGTTTAGCGTGAGCCTGAGCGTCTGGGAGCAGGTTTAATGATTTCGTTTACCGCAACCGTTTCAGCTGTGCTAATCGCATAAGCTGCTGCATCGGCAACAGCACATTATTAATCTAACCATGACGCTATCAATGGTTAGATGAACCCAATTCGTCGATTACTCAACAGAGTAATCAAAATTTTTTATCTCCGATCCACTTTAGCCATCGTAAATTCACCAAGCTTTCTTAGATAATTAACATTTTTGAGTGCTGTGTTGAAATATAAACAAATTGCGTTTTTTTAACCATTGTATTTACATTTCTTAATCCTATAATAATAGACATGGGTTGAATAAACATTCTCTTTTGTTTATGCACTTGGTGTTTACTTTGGTTTGCTGCTTTGAAAAATATATTATATTTTAACCAATACATGAATTACAGGAGGTTACACTATGATTACTGCTAATGCACGCGCTACATTCAGTCCAGAAGGTCCGTTCAAACTAACCACGATAGAACGCAGGGATCTTGAGCCGCATGATGTACTCATTGAGATTAAATACGCTGGTATTTGTCACTCTGACATCCATACCGCTCGCGGCGATTGGGGACCGGTAAACTATCCTCTCGTTCCAGGGCACGAGATCGCCGGATTTGTCACTCAAGTCGGTTCGGAAGTCACAAAGTTTGTCGTTGGCGACCGGGTAGGGGTAGGCTGTATGGTGGACTCCTGCCGAGAGTGCAATAACTGCCGTAAGGGAGTGGAGCAGTATTGCCTCAATGGAATGACGGGAACCTATGCAGCCATCGACAGGTACGGGCAATATACACAAGGCGGTTATTCTACGCACATCGTCGTAACGGAAGATTTTGTGGTAAGAATCCCTGACGGCATTGAGCTTGACGCTGCCGCTCCTTTGTTGTGTGCTGGCATCACAACATACTCGCCGCTGCGTCATTGGGGGGCTGCTCCAGGCAAGAAAGTAGCTGTTGTCGGACTTGGCGGGCTTGGACACATGGCTGTGAAGTTTGCTCACGCTATGGGAGCAGAGGTTACGGTCTTATCGCAAACCTTAAAGAAGAAAGAAGACGGTTTGCGGCTTGGCGCGGACCATTATTATTCCACAAGCGATTCAGAGACGTTTAAGATACTGGCCGGTTCGTTCGATCTCATCGTGAATACAGTGAGCGCGGAGATCGATCTTAATGCCTACCTTTCATTGCTGGCTGTGGATGGCACTTTGGTCAACGTCGGTGCACCATCGGAGCCGTTGCCCGTTCACGTATTCTCGCTGATCCCTCATCGTCGGTCGTTTGCCGGATCAGCAATTGGAGGAATCCGCGAAACACAGGAAATGCTTGACTTCTGCGCTGAACACCACATTGTTCCCGAAATCGAGGTTATTTCCGCCAACCAGATTGATGAAGCCTGGGAGCGCGTACTAGCTTCTGATGTCCGGTATCGATTTGTGATCGACATCAGCACGATGGCGAATGAATAACGAGTAATCCTAGCAAAACCTTAGGGGCACGCCTATACTGGTGTGCCTCTTAACTATCATGGGAAGTTCATTGCGGGGGGAGGTATTTGGCTTATTCCATGAAAATGGAGCAGTTGCCCTTGGCAAGCTGCTCCATCACTTCTGATTCGAATATGAGGCACTCATATATTTCTTTCCAACAATTCTCCCAACTGTTTCGCTAAAACTTCATGAGGAATAGGCCTTTCATTTTTCAGCCACCATTCAACGATACCTTCGTAAGCAGACGCAATAAATCTGACGATAACTTCTTCGTTGATACCCTCATTTTTGCCTTGCGTGATATCTATCTCATTTCGAAACTCTTCGATCAGGAAATTAAGATATCGGTTCTGAAAGTAAGGGGCTCCTTTACTCGCTAACATTGTTGAAAAGAATGAATAATTGCGATCCAAGTATTCCGTACAGAGAAGCGTCGAATCAATAAAATCCATTTCGGCTGCCGACAGGCAAATCGCACGAAGTTCATCGATGTGTGCCACGATAAGTTTATCGAGCAAATCATACTTATCCATGTAATGAAGATAAATCGTACCGCGGCTCACATTCGCCCGGTCGGAAAGGTCCTGAATCGTAATGTCGTCAAAACTTTTTTCATCCATCAATTCAATGACGGCTTTCTTTAATGCTTGTTGAGATTTGAGTATTCTTCTATCTACCTTCGGCATAAATTGGTCACCGTGCTTTCTATAAAATTATTTAACATTAATCACATATTCGTCTATTAGTTGACGAAACTCACCAACTTAACCATTGTATGTACTCTCTATCCGTCTATAATTATAAACAGATGTACAATAATACATCAAGGTTTTTTGCTGGTATAATGTCTAACTTGTTGGGTGTATCTATATAGTCTGGACCGTATTGTGAAGATCCAAACAGCTAAGACCGGCAGGAGGAACAAGAAAGATGGAACCTATGTTCAATGAAGACAGGAATATTTTAAAGCAGCTTAAGTTAAACGTCGAATCATGTGTTCTAGGCAAAGAAATGGAAGTAGAACTGCTTTTGACTGCTGCCCTTGCAGGTGGACATGTCCTGCTCGAAGACGTGCCTGGTACCGGCAAAACGGTTCTTATCAAAGCGTTGGCTGGGTCCGTTCAAGGTCTGTTCCGCCGGATCCAATGCAACCCCGACTTGCTGCCATCGGACATTACCGGGGTCACGATTTATCATCCAAAAGAGGAAATGTTTATTTTTCGACCCGGACCGGTTTTCAGCAATATATTACTTGTTGATGAGATTAATCGTGCTTCGACGAAAACACAGTCTGCATTCCTTGAGGCTATGGAGGAGCGCAGCGTGACTGTGGACGGTGAGATCTACCCGCTTGCGGAGACGTTTTTGCTTCTCGCTACACAAAACCCGATTGATTTCGATGGCACCTACGTATTGCCGGAAGCGCAACTGGATCGGTTTATGTTTAAGTTCAGCCTTGGATATCCTGATCACGACACGGAAAAGAAAATCCTTCTCTTGCAGGGAAGCGACCATCCGGTTGACCGAATCGAGCCAGTCACGACCATCGAGCGTTTGAGACAAATGCAGGAACGGGTGAAGCAAATCTACGTTGACGATGCCATTGCCGACTATATCATTTCAATAGTAAGAAAATTGCGCGACCATTCTGCCGTTCTCCTCGGCCCCAGTCCGCGGGCGTCGATCGCCTTACTGCAAGCAGCGAAGGCGCTCGCTTACTTGCGGAATCGAGAATATATAATACCCGATGATGTGAAATATTTGACGCCGTTTGTGCTCGGACATCGGATCATTCTGGAACCCGTAATAAGAAACGATGGGAATATCTTGGACCAAGTGTTTGAAACCGTTTTTCAACAAGTCCATGTGCCCGTTGGCATGGGAAAATAAGATGGGTCTTTTCGCCAAACAATCATCACGCTTTTGGTTGCCCGTTGTTCTATTTGCCTTTAGCTTGTTTTTTTTGTTGTTTCAAGGCGGCAAGTTCGCTCTAATGGTGTTCATAATCGTCGCAGGGTTATGCATCTACTTGATTTGCGGCCGCTTAAGCGGCATCTCTAGAGTGCATGGCATTCGGAGAGTGACAGGTGTCGGTCATGACGCCGTTATCATGGCAGGCACGTCGCTTGAGGTTCATTTCCAGGCGAAAATCCCCGGCGTTTGGCCCATCCCTTACGTAACCGTCAAGGAATGTTTATCACGTGAAGGCGGCGAGGAGCATGTATTAGAGACGCTCGGCATTCCGGATCGGAAAAGGCAAGTGGAAGTGTCATACCGAACGCCTGCGCTGCGCAGAGGAGTATACCGATTCGGAGTCGCGAATTGCGTGACAGAAGATATCTTTGGCTTATTCCAGCATAAAGGACGGCTTGATTTACCGGACAAACTTCTGGTACAGCCGCAAAAGGCGCATATCCGTGAATGGAAGCAGCTTCACCAACTATTTCAGGGCTACCGCCATTATCATATAAAATCGCAGTCCTTCCAGGAGTCCGCGCAGATGAATGGCATTCGCGAGTTCATCCATGGGGATCGTCTATCCCGCATTCATTGGAATGCTACGGCTAAGACTGGCACATGGAAATCAAAGGAGTTTGAGAAGGAATCCTTCCCGAAAATAATGATCGTACTGGATAGGTACATGTACGCCTACCGGAGCATGGAACAGTTCGAGTTGGCTGTCTCGATCGTTGCTTCCCTTTTTGACTATTTGGCCGCCAGACATTTGCCGGTCGGGTTGTTGTCGGCAGGGAAACATACGACGTATTTGGAGCCAAAGACCGGAGCAAGCCTTCAGAAGGCGATTACAAACCATTTGATCGATGCGGAGCCGGACGGTACGAATCCGCTTCTTCATGTACTGAAAGATCGGTCGCGGCAGATTGCTTCCGGTTCATTGTTACTCTTCATCTCTCCGGAGTACGGGGATGCGACGTTGCCGTTGCTGGCTTGGGCAAAGCGGCTCCGGTTGAAGCCGTGTCATATGTGGGTCGCCTCGGGAGTGCCCGAAACGGATCATGAGCAATGGTTGCGGCATTTGCAAACGACGGGTGTTTTGGGCTACACCGTAACTTCACTCGAGGAGTTGGTACTGGATTTGGGAGGACGTATATAATGCTCAAACTACGGTCGCGTTCAATCCCGCTTCTACGGGATTGGCATAAACCTATATCGGCTTCGCTTACAGGGGTATTTCTTCTGCAGTACGTATTATGGATTCAAAAAGAAAGCGGAGTCTGGCTGCCCGAAACAATCACGATAATAAAGATGGCGCTGCTCTTGACGATTGTTGTTGAATGGTTTCCCGCGTTGCATTGGTCTCTTCGTCGACTCATGCAGTTGATGGCGATTACGTTCATGACCGGCTACGTTTTGGACTATGATCCCCTCGGTCGTGAAGTCCTTGGTTTCCGTGATCTGGGAATCCTGATTCAGGACAATACGAGTCAACTTGCGCCATTCATCTGGTTCGCCCTAACTTCATGGATTATCACTTTGATTGCTGTGAAGATTATGCAGAATAAATTAAGCATCATGATTATACTAGTCGTTACGGTGACGACTTTCGCCATTCGCGATTCCTTCAGCTCCATTGAGCTTTGGGAGCAGGGCGCGGCGGTTATCATTTCCGGATTGTTCTTATTGACCATCTGGCATTTCGCTGAACTAAAGGAAAAAAATCCTGTCACATGGTCTCATTCGTCCGGTCGATTGCCCTTCATCGCCTTGCCGATCATTCTCCTGTTTTCGCTCATCGTTTACGTTGGAACACTGGCTCCGGATGTCCGGGCCGTACTTACAGATCCCTATACGATGTGGAGAAACGCGCAAGGCGTTTCGCCTGCAATCAGCGATAGTACAAGCACGTCACTCGGCTCGCAGTCAACGTCCGGTTATAGTCGCGATGACTCTACCCTCGGCGGCCAACTTGCTTTCGACCATACGACGGTTATGACTGCTGTTACGCCGTACCGCAGTTATTGGCGCGGCGAAACCCGTTCGATTTATACCGGCAGGGGATGGATCGCGAGCGAGGCTGAACGACGGACGCCCTTATCGCCCATCTCGCCGGAAGCATCTCTCCCGCAAGATCCGAGAGTTGAGAAAGCGCAGCTCGGAACAATCGAAGTGACGCAAACAGTAACGATAGTGGGCGATTCACGGGAGGAGTTCCCTGTGCTGTTCGGAGCATATGCAATTGATAGCGTGCAAAGCATTGCTAACGAAGAGGACGGAGCGGGCTTCTCTTCGATTCGATGGTCATCTGGGTCGTCAGAGCTCAGGTGGATCGGAGATGGGCGGACTTCATATCCGGAATCGTATACGATCGTCTCTAAAGTGCCGGTTATCAATGAAGCCGAACTTCGCAAAGTTCCTGCTCAAATTCCGGATCGGGAGGGACTTGAAGAGTATTTGCTCCTTCCGGATACGCTTCCGGATCGCGTGACGGAATTGGCCTTGCAGGTGACGCAGTCGGGCATGAATATGTACGACAAGGTGAAGCTGCTTGAGCAGTACTTGTCCAGCACATACCCTTACACGACGACACCAGCTCCGGGTAAAGACATGAGTGCAGATTTCGTCGATCAATTTTTATTTGAAGTCCAGGAAGGCTACTGCAATTATTATTCGACGGCAATGGCGGTCATGGCGCGTTCGATCGGCATACCGACTCGCTGGGTAAAAGGTTTTGCTCCAGGCGCGGCTGCGGGAGAAAATGAATACACGATCCGTAATTCAGACGCTCACTCTTGGGTCGAAGTGTTCTTCCCTGGCTACGGGTGGATTCCATTCGAACCGACTGCAGGTTTTTCGCTTCCGTCTTACGCGATGGAGGATGGCAGCGCGACCGATTCGCAGCCGGAAACTTCCTTGGAAACGGAAACGCCCGCTGAGCCGGAACCGACCTCGGAACCGGAAGGAAATGTACCGTCTCAGCGGGAAGGTGAGGGAACCACGCGCTCATTCAGATGGGAAGCGATGATCGTCGCTGGCGCGATTATGCTCGGTTTGATATGGATCCTCCGCCGGCGTGTTCCCGTTTTGCGGCACCTCTATCCTGTGAACCGACAGTTGAACACCAATAAGCATGTTGTGATCGAATTCGAGCAATTCCTTCGTTTCGCAAGTCGAAAAGGTTATCGTCGCTTGGAACACGAAACGGCGAGGGAAGCGACACGGCGGTGGTTCGAGAAGGATAAACGAGTAGAAAAAGAGGAATTAGAGTCTTTATTGCTGCTCTTTGAAAAAGCGAATTACAGCGATTCGCCAATCAGCCTCGAGGAGCTGTCGGAAATGAAGCAAAAGGTGCAGCGTATTCGGGAGCTCATATAGGCCAAAGGGCTATCCCAATATCTTGATTATTTAAAAAGAAAGGTTGAATGGAGAAGATGACATTACACGATACTAAAACTTGTTACAGGTGCGAATATGCGGAATTGGATATGAGTTGGTCAAAGTGGGATGAGAATGGAAAGTTTTTGACAACGGACCCCTCCATGCTGGAGAAAACGATGTCAACGAACTTCTTCGGCGCTTATTAGTCATTCATTTTTTTATTCCGCTTATGGAAAAGCATGGTTACGGGAGAATTATCATGTTTCTTCGGACTATGGGGTGATGAGCCAATTGTCGAGGCAAGGAGCCGGCGTCTATAAGTTATCGAAACTTGCCCTTAATGGATTGACGCGATTGGGAGCTGCACGTTCATGGAGATATCAAAATAAATGCTGTCGATCCGGGATGGGTAAGCACGGACATGGGAGGACCGACTGCTCCGCGAACACCAAAGCAAGCCGCGGAATCAATCCTATGGTTGGTGACAATCGGTCCTAATGGTCCTAATGGCGGTTTTTTTAGGGATGGAAAAAGAAGTGATTGGTAACGATCGAAAGATGGCCAGACAGAAAACCAGGCTGGCTATCTTCTCGTCCCACCTTCGAACATCTATGGCATATGACGCGTAAAGATTAGTTCCTGCATCGGGAGGCAGGCGAAGCATATTCGAAAATAAGGGGGTAGTATGAAATGAATCATGTTGTAACAAAACCAACTTTTAAATTCGCACTTATTTTAGCAACGTTCTCTGCGCTTGGTCCATTTACCGTCGACATGTATCTTTCGTCACTGCCTAAAATCACAGACTTTTTTGGAACAAACGCGTCTATGGTCCAGGCAAGCTTAACCGCAAGCTTGTTGGGTTTGGGCTTGGGTCCGATCGTAATGGGGCCTCTAAGCGATGTTCATGGCAGGCGAAACCCTTTGCTGATCACCATGATCCTGTATGTCCTTGCCTCTGTAGGCTGCGCTTTTGCACCTAATATTGAAGTTTTTATTGCTCTGCGATTCATACAAGGTTTTGTCGCATCTGCCGGGCTCGTTATTTCCCGTGCGATCGTACGTGATACGTATAGCGGAGTTGAAATGACGAAGTTTGTATCACTACTAACGATGATTAGTAATATTGCTCCTTTAATTTCTCCTGTTGCAGGAAGCACCGTCACCGCTTACACCTCATGGATTGGCGTGTTTATCTTTCTAGGAATTCTAGGGATATTTTTATTAGTGGTGACAAAATGGGGGGTGCAGGAAACCTTGCCAGTAGAGCAACGCGTTTCGAGCAATTTCCTGGAAATACTTAGAAACTACAAGGCGTTACTTAAAGACCGAAATTTTATGGGTTTTGCTCTTGTTAATGGAATAATGTTCGCGGGAGTATTTGCCTATGTAGCTGGAACGCCCTTTATTTACCAAAATATATATGGTGTTTCCCCAATGATGTTTTCAATCTTGTTTGCCCTCAATGGGGGTGCAATCATGCTGGGGTCCCAGATCGTAAAACTTCTTGCAGGTCGGATGACCGCTCAGCGTATTTTTAAGGTGGGGTTGTCTTTAGGCTTTCTTTCGACCGGTACCGTTATGACGGTCGTCTTTTCTCAAGGATCATTGATTGCATTGGTTTCTTCGCTCTTCTTATTTGCGGTAGCCATCGGAATAATCGGGCCGGTTACTTTTTCATTGGCCATGGAATCGCAAGGGCACATTGCAGGCAGTGCTTCTGCGGTATTAGGGATTATGCCGTTTTTATTAGGCGCATTCGCTTCACCGATTGTGGGCATCGCGGGTGAATATTCAGCTATACCGTTTGGAACCCTTCTATTTGCGACAAGCTTGGCATCCATCTTTGCTTACTTCGTGCTCGTTAAACGTTCTGAAAGAGCCGTTTATCCGGAGACGACTCATTCCTGATTCCCAATGACTATTGAATGAGACAATTATAATGAACCAGTAGGAACAGAACCTGGTGAGACTGTACCTGAAGCAAATGAAGGGACTGGTGAGGGCAACTCCGCAGAGCTAGAGCGAGTTGCATCTATCGCAGAAAATCATGGCGTTCCCCGTACTCATATCGCACTTGCTTGTTGCTGCTGATGAAACCAGTAACAGCTCCTATTATTGGTGCTACTAAAATATCTCACCTAGAAGTTGCCGTAGGAGCCCTATCGGTTAAATTAACCTGAAGAAGTTGCATTTCTTGAAGAGCCATATGTAAACACCCAATAGTAGGTCATAATTAATTGTGGCGATGGCATCGTATTTCAAAAACAGCCGGTTAGGTAAACTGGCGGTTTTTGAAATGAAAATCTTCATGAATTATCACAGAATAAAGCAAGAAGTAAGAGAGCATTAAATATCAAGTTTCCGGGTACCGATCCATTTAATCATAGATTCCAAATATTATACACTTTTGATTTCTACGAACATGCTATTTGGCGAGTATAACAACGACTGGTCGGCCATTCTATCCTCTTTGGTACTGACGATGCTGCCGATTATTGTCGTGTATCTGCTCCTGCAAAAATATAATTATGGAATATGCTCGCGGGTTTGGGCAGTTCTGTGTCGTGCTTCCTGACCAAAATGCAGTCATTGCTATCACTAGCGGCGCGATGGAGATGCAGACTGTTCTGGATTATGTATGGGAACATTTATTGCCCGGAATGAGCGATACCCCGTTAAACGAAGATCCTGAAGTACAGGAAAACCTTGAAAAGAAACTGAGCGCATTAGCTTATCCTTCGCCCGTAACCATGCGCACTTCGTCTGAGACTTACAGATGGCATGAAAAATGCTATGAAGTTGGATCGAATGAGGCCGGCATCACCCACATTCGTTTCCATTTTACGGACAATGAATTCATCTTTTCGTTCCAAGACCAAACAGAAACTCAGACTCTCGAGATCGGTAACGAAGTATGGCTTGAAAACCAACTCAAGATCGCAGGCGACCAGATGAAGGTAAAAGCAGCAGGTACGTGGCGCAAAAAAAACGTTCTTGAGCTTTCTTTGCGATTTATAGAAACGGCATACTGCGATACTTGGACATTCCATTTTGTCAATGACAGCGTGAAGGTAAGCGCTGCTAGGAACGTGTGGATTATACCGGGATTATCGGATTCGGCTTTTCTTCCAACACTGATCGGATTCCAATATCGAGACCGGGATATGTGGGTCGGGAATGGAGGAGGACAGCAATGAAACGTGAGTAGAAGGCCTCACTCAGAGGAAGTTAATTAGTAATTAGGATCTTTAATATCTTAAAGGGAGAGCTTGCTATACGATGAATAAACAGGTCGATGTTGGTTTGCTGTTGCTCAGATTAGTTTTAGGGTTAACGTTTTTTATCCATGGGTTTGAGAAGTTTCAAGGAGGCATCTCCAATATTGCCTGGTGGTTTCAAAGTATGGGATTGCCGGGATTTGCGGCATATGTAGTTGCTATTATCGAATTGGCAGGCGGACTTGCCATCATTCTAGGACTCGGAACACGTATCGTCTCCGTCTTATTCTCGCTCATCATGCTAGGAGCGATAGTAAAGGTGAAGTTTGCCCTCGGCTTTATAGGGAATGGGCAAATGGCAGGGTATGAGCTCGACGTGGCGCTCTTGTTCATTTCCATTTACTTGGCGCTAACTGGTAAAACCATGTATTCCCTCGATAATATGATATTCCGTCGCACATCGGACAATACGAGAAGCGTTTAAGATTTCTCGGAGTACAGAAGGCAGTTGGCCATTCATTTAAAGGGCTTTGACCATCGGTTGCGTACCGTTTTTAGTTCATGAGAAAACCGCTAAACCTCTGGAATCCCAGGCGTTTAGCGGTTTTTTCATGGGCGAATAAAAAGCGGTTCATTACAGTAGCCAACATCGAAAAGTTCATAGGCTTTAGCACCAAGATTATGGTGGTGACGAGATTATGCAAGATGAAATTCCATTTCGTTATGAGTCTTAGTACCAACACATACCCTAATTACGGAAAATCTCTTTTGTAATAATAATTCTTACGAAAAGTCTCAAATTAAATCATTTATAACTATTACGCACATGTGTGTTAGAAAACCAACATGGCTTTTAAATTGGTTCGGGAGAGTAACTTGTAAATAAAATGAATCGTTTAGAATCGCGATTATGAAGCTAACGGAAGAATATAGATTAATAATCTAGGGAGCAGTTTGCCGCTGATATGCTCCCCTTACGGTAGACAGGTGAAATAATAAAACCTGCTACTGAAAGAGGAGCTTTTTGGATATTTCAGAAACAGCGTCAGAGCTATAACCTATACTGGAATCCTTGATCGCTGTGAACAATCCATCCAGTCACGTCTGTTTTCTTTGAAGTATTTTTTGATTAACGAACTAGGATGGGTCTGGGTTTTTATATCAATAAGCATCTGTTAACATCGCATGAAACCGTTCCACTTCCTCACGGAGCCAAATCGTTCTCTCCCAGGAGTCGATAATGGCAAGCGTTTTTTGTGTTAGCTGTAATGCTTCGGCATGATTACCTTTGCGATGCAACAATTGCGCCATGCCATATTGATAATAGATAAGCTCGATCTGATTGGCTTTCGATTTATTATAAAGCAATCGATCAAACGCAGATTCCGCCTTCTCATATTCGCCGCATTTGACATAAGCTATTCCCAAATTGAAGTAGGCTTCTATCGTCTTTTCACCGCCGTATGACTTACTGACCTCGTTTGCCTGTTCATAACAATGTATGGCATCGCAAAACTCACCATTTTGCAAACAAAGATCACCTCGGATCAGCAATATGCGGTGTTTAATCAAGGGTGTACAATATACATCGCGCGATTCATCGAGAATCTCCGCGACCTTCTCCCGCTGGTCCGTTTTCAAGTAATATTTCGCTTTGAAAGCGAGTCCCAGCACCTTTAAATCCTGAACCTCCGGATCGGATGGATCAAGGTCCTCCAATATCCGGAGGCCGGCTTCAATACGACGCAGCCCTTCATCCAGCAATCCGATTTCGATCAATGCCCAGCCAACCGTATCGATTAAAAACAATGAGCTGAGCGTTTCTTTATTAAATAATAACGCGGCGCGCGCGGCTTTAAGCCCGTACTCAATCCGCATCGGAAGATTAACCCGGCTTAGCAAATGACTTAGCCGCAGCATCAATTGGATCAGCAGTTCCGAATGCTCTCCGGCGCTTGCCCACTCCATCAGCTTGGCTATATTCGGCCATTCCCGTTTAACTCTTTCAAGATCGCGCCCCAGAAGGCAATTCCAATAAGGCGCCTCCGGCTTATCCCGTTTTAGATAGGTATCCAAATAATCAATGTAATATTGACTCCAACGCTGTCTTGCTTCCGATTCAAATGATTTGTTCTCGGACAAATATTGCTCTCCATACGCCAATACGGTCTGATGAGCCCGATAATGCAAATGTCCGTCTACTCTTTCCGTCTCGATCAGGGCACAGCCCCGTAATTGTTCCACAGCCAAAAAAAAGCGTCGCCCATCCAAACCTGCCGCGGCCCCCCAGCTATCCTCCGAGGCCGGTCTGCCGAAGAAGCAGAGCACTTGCCACAAACGTCTGGCATCCTCGCCGCAGCGTTCCCAAGTACGTCCGAACAGATACTCGAATAACGCCGATAACGAATAACCGGCTTTCCCTATGTCCGCGATAAGCTGTCTGATTGGAATATCGTCTTCCGTCATATGAGCGACGCTAAGCGCGATTGCTTTCGGGTTCCCTGCTGTTGCGTCAATCAACTGCAAATGAACTTCAACCGATTCGGCTAACAGCTGTTCCAGCTTTGCCTTCCTTCGAGGCACGTTGCTTAATTGGATATGATGTTGTACCTCTGAAGCCAGGTACTCCAATGCCTCAGAATGCAGCAGGCCATCCAATTGGATCGTGTAAATCTCTTTCCCTGCGAGTGCCTCGATTTGCTGCTGATTCTCCCGGGCCGTTAATAATACTTTGACGCCTTGCGGGAGATTGACGATGAATTCGCTTATTCCATTGTCTGCCGTGTCTATGCTGTCGATGATCAGAAGTACAGGCATCTTATCAGAATATGAGGACAGAGCATTTCGAACCACAAACCATTTCTCGTTGAGGGATTTGCTAAGAAGTTCTACCCGTCCGAGTTGGTAAGCGATTATATCGAGGAAATCACCGAAATTTAAACTCTTTAAATCTGCGCTTATCCAAATAACGCAAGCAATGGGCGGCCACTCCAATTCTTCCGAAGCAGCTTCGCCATGCGGTGCTCCTACGCATGCGTAAGCTGATTCAAGCGCAATCGTGGTTTTCCCCATTCCTCCCCAGCCTGAGATTAAACATACGGGTGACGGCGAAGTCAACCAATGTCCAATTGCTTTCAACTCATGTTTGCGGCCAACGAATGATTCCGACCAGCGCGTCGGTAAGTTGTGCAGTACTGCAGGTACAGAAAGTACAGCAGGAACAGAAGGTTTCTGCTCTTGAGATATTCCATCAAACAGTCTCGTTTTAACCGCTTCAATTTCCTGATCCGATGGTGCTCCGAATTCATCGTTCCTCAATAGTTTCGCTTTCGATAGGCAAGACGCGACCCAAACCGGCAGAGGGGGATTAATAACAGGAATGGAGGTAGTCCGTAGAAGCTCGGTGAACCAAACGGCATCCATCCCGCTTTTTTCAATAATCAGCCAAACGATGCCGAACAGCTTGCCGTCCTCGATCCGGCTCGGTATATATTTCACGCCCATCTGACCCATCCAGCTCTTAATGGTGTTAGAGGAGATGCCAAGCTGATAGGCGATTTTATCTATATAGGACTCAGAAGAGAATTGTCCAGAGGGGAGCGTTTCTCGTTTCTTTCTTTTTGTTTTATAGTCGGGATGCTGCTTCAATGCGGTAATACCTAACGCCAATAGTTCCGCGAATTTTTCTTTATCCTCAAGTTCTGCCACTACTTCCGCACCTCCTGCATTTGGCATATCACTCTATTTTAGTGTAAAAATCGTCTCTTTGTATATGGAAAGCTTAGTTGTACAGTGTCGCTGTATGATTATACAGTTCAAATAGATAGATAGCAGAAGAGGGCACTGCCTATAATTCGAGTAAGGAAAACAAAAAACGCAAATGAATCGCCTTATAATATCCATTTAGGAGGTAAATTTATACGACACTAGAGACCTAGTAAATTCTTGAGAAAAGGAATGAACAATGTCATGAACAGTAATTTAGCCGAAAAGGTGGGATTTTCGCTTCGCAAAAGCGAGGAGATTGCTAACGAAAAGCTGAGTGTCATAGCTTCCTTCTATTACAATCTTGATTCAAAAACATTTTCGTCCATTGTGATGGAATTAAACGGGCAAAAACATCTGCAAAAAAGCAAGATAAATAAAAACATTCAATTAGTAAAGAAGGGACTTGATCAAGTTGTCGATTAACCAACTGCCACAAACCATGAAAGCTGCAGTCATGCACAATACCAGGGAAATTCAAATCGAAGAATACCCGGTTCCGCAAATCGGTCCGGATGAGGTTTTGATTAAAGTGATGGCAGTCGGGATTTGCGGATCGGATTTGCATTATTATTCCCATGGCCGAATTGGTAAATACGTGGTCGATAAACCATTTATTCTTGGACATGAATGCTCCGGAGACATTGCGGCGATCGGTTCGAATGTGCAGCGTTTCCAAGTAGGCGACCGTGTAGCAGTCGAGCCAGGCGTAACTTGCGGACGCTGCGACGCTTGTAAGGAAGGCCGGTATAATCTCTGTCCGGATGTTGAGTTTCTGGCGACGCCCCCATTTGACGGCGCTTTTGTGCAATACATTAAAATTCGTGAAGATTTCGTTTTCTCCATACCCGATCATCTTACCTACGAAGAAGCCGCATTAGTTGAGCCTTTTTCGGTCGGTATACATGCGGCCGCACGCACCGGGCTGCAGCCTGGATCCACGATCGCCATCATGGGGATGGGGCCTGTCGGTTTGATGGCAGTAGCAGCGGCTAAAGCTTATGGGGCAGCGACCATTATCGTGACAGATCTCGAGCCGCTGCGGCTTGAGGCGGCTAAGCAAATGGGTGCCAGTCACGTTATTAACATCCGTGAACAGGACCCGCTTGAGGAAATTAAAACGATTACGAATGGTAAAGGCGTCGATGTCGCATGGGAAACGGCTGGAAATCCGAACGCGCTTCAATCTGCACTTGGATCACTTCGCCGCGGCGGTAAGCTCGCAATCGTAGGTTTACCGGCCCAAGACGAAATTCCGTTGAATGTGCCTTTTATTGCGGATAACGAAGTCGATATCTACGGCATCTTCCGTTATGCCAATACGTATCCGAAAGGCATAAACTTCTTGTCTTCCGGCATAGTCGACGCAAATAAGCTGATCACCGATAAATTTACGCTTGAACAAACGCAGGAAGCCATGGAACGTGCGCTTAACCAGAAAAGCGAATGCTTGAAAATCATCGTTTATCCTAATGGCTTGCTCTAATTTGTTCGGTTATCGCAGGAAGGGATGAGGAAAACATAATGACTTTATTAGGAGCCATTGAAGGCGGAGGCACCAAGTTTGTATGTGGAATCGGAACGCGGGAAGGCCAAATCCTTGAGCGTTCGTCCTTTCCGACAACGACGCCGGAAGAGACAATGGGGAGAGCGTTTGAATTTTTCGCTAATAAAGGAATTCATGCTATTGGGATCGGCACCTTTGGTCCAATTGATGGAAATCTGAAAAGCGAAAGCTATGGTTGTATAACAAACACGCCTAAACCCTATTGGAGCGGTTTCAATGTGGTTGATTTTACGAAAAGTCATTTAGATGTGCCGGTCGGGTTTGACACGGACGTCAATGCCGCGGCTTTAGGCGAAGCGTCATGGGGAGCGGCAAAAGGCCTGGGCAGCTGCTTATACATGACTGTCGGAACCGGAATCGGCGCCGGTGCATTCATAGAAGGACGGCTTATACATGGGTTAACCCATCCAGAAATGGGACACACTATCGTGCGCCGGCATCCAAACGATACGTATGAGGGCAACTGTCCTTTTCATAAGGACTGTCTGGAAGGGCTCGCCTCAGGTCCGGCGATCGAAGACCGGTGGAAAATGAAAGCCTTTGATCTGGAAGCAGCTCATTTCGCTTGGGGATTGGAAGCTTACTATCTGGCCCAAGCATTGGTCAATTTCATTCTCATTCTTTCTCCGGAGAAGATTATTTTAGGGGGAGGCGTGATGAAGCAGATACAGTTATATCCGCTTATCCAGCAACAACTGAACAAATTATTAAAGGGATATATTAATCATCCGGCTTTAGCTGAAGGAAATAGCAATTATATCGTCCAACCGGCGCTTGGTGATAATGCCGGGCTTTCCGGCGCTTTAGCCTTGGCTGACAGGGCTTTACAAGGATATGAAAATAACCGGCTTTAATGGCTCATTGTCCGGCAAGTTATATGAAATTCCGGACAATTTTGACATATAAGAAAAATGAGGAGGGTTTATTTCAATGAAAAAGATTGTTACGCTGTTCGCATTGCTATCATTAGTCTTTGTATTGGTTTTAAGCGGGTGTGGTTCAGAAGGTGCAAATAAAGAGCAAGAGAGCGGTAATAATGGAGCTCAAAATGCCGGCAATAGTACAGACGGTGATAAGAAAAAAGAAAATGTGACATTAAGAATTGCAACTGTAAACAATCCGGATATGATTGTTATGAAGGAAATGTCCAGCGAATTTACGAAAGAAACCGGCATTAATTTGGAATTCGTCGTTCTTCCTGAAAATGACCTTCGGGAAAAAGTAACGACGGATGTAGCCATGCAAGCGGGAATGTTTGACATCGTTACGATCGGCACATACGATGCGTCGATTTGGGCGAAAAATGAATGGATTGAACCCCTGACGCCGATGATGGATAAGATGTCCGATCAAGAGAAAAGTGACTACGATGTTGAAGACATTTTCCCTTCCATCCGTGACGCTCTCTCTTATGAAAATAATTTGTATGCGCTTCCTTTCTATGGTGAAAGCAGCATGCTCTATTACAACAAAGAAATGCTTCAAAAAGCCGGCGTAGAGATGCCGCTGCACCCGACATGGGACCAAGTGCGCGATATTTCCAAAAAAGTAAAAGAAGCAAATAACGTACCGGGTCTTGTTCTTCGAGGTCTTCCTGGCTGGGGAGAAGTTTTGGCGCCGCTCAATACGGTAATCAACTCCTTCGGCGGATCTTGGTATGACATGGATTGGAATGCTCAGTTGACAAGCCCGGAGACAAAGAAAGCCGTTCAGTTCTATGTGGATGTGTTAAAAGAATCCGGTCAACCGGGCGCAACCAGCACTGGATTCACAGAGGCGCTCACCCTTCTTTCGACAGGAAAAGCAGCCATGTGGTACGACGCAACGGTAGCTGCCGGATTCTTGAATAATCCGGAAAATTCCCAAGTAGCAGGTAAAATCGGATATGCGTTTGCGCCATCTGAGGCGAAGGACAATAACGGTTGGCTGTGGGCTTGGTCGCTAGGTATTGAAAGCGCCAGCAAGCACAAAGAAGAAGCATTCAAGTTCCTAACGTGGGCAACAAGCAAACGCTATATCGAACAAGTAGGGGAATCGAAGGGATGGGTCGTAGCGCCTCCTGGAACCCGCAAATCGACTTACGATAATCCGAAATACAAAGAAGCGGCACCTTTTGCAGATATTGTATTGGAATCAATGACACAAGCCGACTATATGAAGCCGACGAAAAATCCGGTTCCTTATCAAGGTATCCAATATGTCGCTATTCCGGAATTTCAACAGCTCGGCACTTCTGTAAGTCAAGAAATTGCTGCGGCCATCGCAGGCAAAAAGTCAGTGGATGAAGCTCTGGAAAATGCTCAAAAATTAGCTGAAGAAATTGCAGTCTCCGGAGGCTATAAAAAGTAATCGGGCTGTTGGAGGAGGGGGCTTCCCCCTCCCCAATTCACCGGTTGAAGGGAGAACTAAATGAAATCGATTGGATTAAAATCAGCGCCGCCGATCAAAAGGCTGCTCTGGCCGAGTATTATTCTTGTTGCACTCGTTACGCAAATCCCGTTTATTTTGACTATTTATTACAGCTTTTTGGATTGGAATCTTATGCGGCCGGATAAGGGAGCGAAATTTGTCTGGTTTGCCAATTTCAAAGCTATTTTTATGGGGTCTGAATTTTATACAGTTCTGGGGAATACGTTCATTCTAACCGCTTGTACGCTTTTGTTATGCCTGGTATTCGGCCTCGGATTAGCGTTATTGATGAATCGGGATTTTCTCGGTAAAGGATTGCTGCGGACTATATTCGTTGCTCCCTTTTTCGTCATGCCTGCCGTTGCGGGCATCGTTTGGAAAACGGCGATATTGAATCCCAATTTCGGTATAACCGCTTATTTTGCAGGAGTGTTGGGACAGGATGCAGTAGATTGGTTAGGTTCTTATCCGCTGCAAACGATAATCGCTCTGGTCTCCTGGCAGTGGATCCCGTTTTTTATGCTAATCATTCTTGCAGGACTTCAATCTGTGCCCAAGGATGCGATGGAAGCCTGTATGATCGATGGCGCATCTACCTTTCAGAGATTTATATATGTCGTAATTCCGCACTTGCTGCGTTACATCGAGGTTGCGGTGCTGCTCGGGCTTTTGTTCATTATGCAAACCTTTGGAGAGATTTATGTAACAACTTCGGGCGGACCCGGCTATGCATCCACAAATCTCCCGTTCTATGTTTATCGTGTAGGCTTTAAAGGATGGGATATCGGCGGCGCTTCGGCGATCGGCGTCGTTATCGTGATTATTACATTGATATTATTAAAGTACCTCTTCAAGTTCTTGAGGAGAACGTTCCGAGGTGAGTTAACATGAAGAAGCTGCTTGCGGTTCTATTGACGATTTTTACGTATCTGGCAGCTTTTATCTATTTTTTTCCTTTGCTGTGGATGTTTATTACCGGCTTTAAAAACGAAGGCGAAGCCGTTATCATGCCGCCCTCCATTTTCTTCAACCCGACGCTGGAAAATTATAAAATCGTATGGGGCTCGGGAATCGGTACATTTTTAGGCAATTCAGCTATCATTGTCGTTATATCCACACTGCTTGCTTTAATTTTGGGCGTATCCGCCGCCTATGCCTTATCCATGTTCCGTATGAAGAAAGCGGATGACATTTTGTTCTGGTTCATTTCAACAAAAATGCTTCCCGCCGTTGGAGTCATTATTCCTGTCTACATTATTTTCAAAAAACTGGGCTTATTGGATTCCCACTTGGCCCTTATCTTGCTTTATACCGCGATGAATATACCGCTCGCCGTCTGGATGATGCGTTCGTTCTTTAAAGATATTCCATACGAATTGATTGAGTCCACCCAAGTCGACGGAGCAACAGGACTGCAAGGTTTCTTAAAAGTGACGCTTCCCCTGGTAAAGCCGGGAGTCATTTCCACTGGACTGCTATGTTTCGTTTTTGCTTGGAATGAGTTTCTGTTTGGCGTAAGTCTGACCTACACCGATTCCTCGACAATGCCGGTGTTCATGGCTTCTTTTATGACCCAGGAAGGGTTGTTTTGGGGGAAAATGTCCGCAGTGGCGACTACGGCCGTACTGCCGTCGGTCGTTCTAGGATGGTTTACCCAGAAGCAATTAGTACAAGGCCTTACGATGGGAGCCGTTAAGGGGTAACCAAATTGATGGAAACTTTGGAGGTACTTCCGCAATCGCGGAAATGATCATTCAGAGCCATCGCACGAAATTCATTTGTTGCCTGCGATACCGGAATGTTGGGACACTGGCAGTTTCAGCGGCATGAGAGCCAGAGGCGGCTTAGAAATTCGTATTTAAATGAAATGTAGCATAGACAAAAAAGCAAGAACTATCAGGAAAGCATAGATAGCCTAAAAACAAGAATCGATATATTCTTTGTTGAATACTGGGAAGCATCTATGTCCATTATTGATGTATATCAACGATTAGGAATGAATCAAACCTATCTTTGCAGCTACGCTCCAGAAGTGAATAGTTTTCATTCGTACTAAAAGGTATGAACGGCTAAGAAACCTATGCAGCCATTACTGGGAGCTGCGGTGAAAACCCGCCAAGCATTGGTGGGTTTTTTTTCTGGAAAGATAGTACGTTAAGATTATGATTATAAGTTACAGCCATTGCTGTTTACAGGAAAGGATATAAGTTCTTGTCTTAAAGGATATATGTTCTTGTCCTCCGACAGTTACAGAAGGGTGATGTCGGAAGTCAAGAATATTGTCCCATTAAAGCTGCGCAAATAGCGGCTTTTTTTATTTATGGGATCAAGTTCTTGTCATTGGTCGATGACAAGAACTTGATCCCATTCCCGACGGGGAAATGATGCACCATTCTAAAATAATCGTGCTGCCGTAATATTCATGAGTAATTCGTGTTTAGAGAAAATAAAGCATTAGACTGACGATGCGTGATGCATGTAACTGTTTCATCTACCTAAGCGTTACCATCCCCTTATAATTCATATTTCCAACGAATTAATAATTGGATGGTATATTTAGGATAAATAGAGGGGCTGGCGCTGAAATGAGAAAACGTATCTGTGTTGTTTTACAGTTTATGCTTGCTTTTGGTTTACTAATGAATAGTGTATTTGCCGCTGAACCTGTAAACGAAAATAAGCTCATTCCTGAAGAAGGTCAGTATGGATTTTTTATTTTTGAGATC
>NZ_QPJD01000026.1 GCF_003337375.1 Paenibacillus prosopidis | reverse complement strand
ACCAAGCTGTGTATCCGGTATTAGCATTCGTTTCCGAATGTTATCCCAGTCTTACGGGCAGGTTACCTACGTGTTACTCACCCGTCCGCCGCTAATCTTATCCCGAAGGATAAGATCCGCTCGACTTGCATGTATTAGGCACGCCGCCAGCGTTCGTCCTGAGCCAGGATCAAACTCTCCAAATTGGTGTTTGACTTGCTCATTACTTTTTTATCGCTTTTTCCGCTCATCCGTTAGGATTTGCGGGGCAGTTATTACTCGTTGTTCAGTTTTCAAAGAACAATCTTTTCTTTCGTGTCAACCGCGTATTTCTCAGCGGCGACTTTTATAATATATCACAGATGCCCAAGTTAATGCAAGTACTTTTTTTAAATCTTTTTTTAAAGCTCATTCACTTACTCTTGGCGCGAGAACTAATGTAGCATATAATCGCTGTTCCCGTCAACCTTTTACGCAAATCCTTTTTTACAAGTTCTTTAAACAACTACCCATTGGAGCCCCATGATTAAAGCTATCCCAGGAACACCCAATGTAACCACTGTTCCAATCGTTACAGGATTAAGAGGAATATACATGCCTGGAACAAGCTCAGAATAGTTTAATAGATACAACAAAGCCGCTGCCAGAACGAGATGCAGCGTAAAGCCGCGAAGCCAACCCCAAGACAACCTGTTGCGTAAGACAACGGCCACCAACATAATAGATGAAGCTATAAAAATGGACATCCATAACGCCTTCATTTGAATGCTCCCTTCCATACCGGCCAGATTCCGTCCGTTTGTTTTGCGATGCGAAGCAGCATTTCATACCTTTTTTCAGCAGAAATAATGGCATAGATGGCGTAATCAACCTGATCCTTACCGGATGCATAGTTAAAAAAACGATTTGCGTTTTCCCATTCTTGATGCGCCTCCACAATTTCCGTTCTTAACCGCTCCATTCGTTCCTCATTAATCATATCTGTCTTCTGCTTCTGCTTAGTCAAATGCTTCCCCTCCCGCTTGTCCTGCCTGCTAACAGCTTTCTTCTATATGTATAAGCTTGGACTGCAGAATAGAACGCGAACATGGGCAGATGTCACAATGGCAGGCGAGAATATTGGTCCAAAAAAATACGGCAGGTCAAGGGTTACCTTGACCTGCCGTATGGTAAGCATGCACTTCTAAAATTAATTCAACTCTCGACGACCCTCTAATGCTTTAGAGAGTGTTACCTCATCTGCGTATTCGAGGTCACCGCCGACAGGCAAGCCGTGTGCAATACGGGTTACACGAATGCCAAAGGGCTTGACGAGCCTCGATAAATACATGGCAGTGGCTTCCCCTTCAATGTTTGGGTTCGTCGCCAAAATAAGCTCCTGTACCCGTTCATCACTTAAACGTCTTAATAGCTCAGCAATTCGGATTTCGTCGGGACCGATTCCTTCCATTGGGGAAATCGCACCCTGAAGAACGTGGTAATGTCCTTGGAAATCCTTCATTCGTTCAATAGCAACGAGATCCTTGGATTCTTGAACGACGCATATAACAGAGTTGTCACGCGACTTATCTTGGCATATTCTGCACGGATCTGTATCCGTTATGTTGCAGCAAACCGAACAATAAAACAAATTGCGCTTAACGCTTACTAGCGCCTTGGCAAAATCAATTACGTCGTCTTCCTTCATCCGAAGCACATGAAAGGCCAGACGGGCGGCCGTTTTGGGCCCAATACTCGGCAATCGCGTAAAAGCATCAATTAATTTCGCTATCGGTTCGGGATAATACAAAACTAGGTACAGCTCCTTTCAAACGGAAGCGTGACGCCTCTTAGAACAATCCCGGAATTTTCATGCCTCCGGTAAACTTGCCCATATCTTTGTTCGCCAGCTCATCTACCTTTGCAAGAGCATCGTTAACCGCTGTAAGAACGAGGTCCTGCAGCATTTCGACATCTTCAGGATCTACCGCTTCAGGCTTGATTATAATATTAAGGAGCTTTTTGTGGCCGTTAGACGTTACAGTAACTACTCCGCCGCCAGCTGTTCCTTCAACCGTCTTGGTTTCCAGTTCTTCCTGCGCTTTCATCATTTGATCCTGCATCTTCTTTACTTGCTTCATCATTTGGTTCATATTGTTCATTTGTAGTCACCTCATCATTAGAATTTATTCGTTTTCCTTCACAACAACCAAATCTTCGCCAAAAAGCTTTACAGCCTCTTCTACCCAAATCGGCCGGCTTGCCGCTTGCGGCGCGCCATCAGACTCCGGTTCAAGCTGCATCGGCTCGCTCTTCTGTGCACTGACACCTGAAGCAGCAGCTTGCCAATCCTTCAGCATGACGGTAACAAGCCGAAGCGGCTCACCAAGCACATCCTGTAAGACTTTCTCAATAATTTCGCGATTTGCTTGCTTCTCGGTCGTTTCCCGATGCATCGTATTTTTAAAAGCAACAAGCACAGATCCGTTGACCGTTGAAACAGGTTCTCCATCCACCAGCCAGGCATGAACCGTGATCTTCGCCTCTTTCACACGCTGTAGCACTTCGCTCCATTTCATGCGGGCTTGATTAGATTCAGCGCTTCCCGCTGCTGCCGAATACGCATCGAGCTTAACGGTCGCACGCGAAACACCGCCAGAGCCGCCTCCGAATGATCCGCGGACTGCGGCGGAACGGGCAGCTGCAGGCTGACGAGCAGCGGCGCCACCATCCGCCGGCTGGCCGCCTCCAGCAGCTATCCCATTCTGCAGCGCCTGCTCCAGCTTACGCTCGAGCGCCTCGACCTGCTGCCGCAGCCTGCTTACTTCTGCTGAAGGCGCTGCTGTTGCACCGGAGGGTGTGGAACTTCCGGAGGAGGTTCCGCCTGAAGCAGGGTCCTCATTAAGCGTACAGAGCTTCATCAGCGCCACTTCAAATAACGTTTGAGGCTGCGAAGCATGCTTTAGCTCTACTTGATAACGATTAAGCGTATCAATCATAGCGAACAAACGCCCGGGAGTAAAAGCATCCGCCATTACACGGAACCGTTCAGGATCAACGACGCGCTCCGTTACCGCTCCACCTTGAGGCGCAAGCTTCATGACGAGCAGGTCGCGGAAATAATAAATTAAGTTTTCCATACATTTATCTGCGCTTTTGCCGGCTTGCATCAAGCTCTCGACCAGCGGCATAACTGCTGCGACATTACGGTCCTTGACCGCTTCCGCCAGTTCATAAAAGTGATCGGCGGCCATTCCGCCGGTCACATCGACCGCAGCATCGAGTGTAATGCTGTCGCCTCCGAACGCAGATACCTGCTCAAGCAAGCTGATTGCATCGCGCATTCCGCCTTCAGATAACCGAGCAATATAGGCTATTGCATCCTCATCAGCACGTATGCCTTCTTCATGACAAATCTTGAGCAATCGTTCAGTTTGCTCTTCAAGCGAAACCTGCCTGAAATCAAATCGCTGACAGCGCGAGATAATGGTAGCAGGCAGCTTATGCGGTTCAGTCGTCGCCAAGATAAATATAACATGCCCCGGCGGCTCCTCCAATGTCTTGAGCAAGGCGTTAAAAGCCTCAGCCGTAAGCATATGTACTTCATCTATTATATAAACTTTGAACCGCACTTCAGAAGGTGCGTATCTGACTTTATCACGAATATCACGTATTTCATCAATACCACGGTTAGACGCAGCATCAATCTCGATAACATCCATAATATGCCCAGCCGTAATGCCTCGGCAAGCATCGCATTCGTTGCATGGCTCAGCAGCCGGACCGCGTTCGCAGTTAACGGCTTTCGCCAAAATTTTTGCAGCGCTCGTTTTACCTGTTCCCCGCGGGCCGTTAAATAAGTAGGCATGTGATACACGCTGTTCACGAATCGCGTTCTGTAAGGTTTGGATAATATGCTGTTGTCCGACCATATCCTGAAACGTCTGCGGACGCCAGGCTCGATATAAAGCGATATGTGACACGCGGACCGTTCCTTTCAATTTGCCTGGTGTAAAACTTTTAATGATACCTCTATTATACAACAACTGCGTGGCAAGCAAAACTTTCTTTTGCCCGCCTGCGTCATATCAAATTGAAAGATTCGCAAACAAAAACACCTGTATCCGCTTCGACTTAAAAATCGAACAGCGTTCACAGGTGTAGCTTTTGTTATGGTTATTCCATTAAATGAATCATTGAACCGTGCACCTGCTCCTGATAAATACGACCCAGGCGGCTTCCTTGCACTACAGCTCGAGCCAGGCACTCCCCCGGCACATGAACTAATTTGCTTACGGCTGCTTCCTTCCGGACCTGACCGGGTTCACAAACGTCCATTGCGGAGGACCCGACTGTCAACACTGCTCGCAAGTGCCAGACCCTACATCAGCATAACCTCAAGCAGGAATTCAACCTCGCTACAGCGGATTGCGAGTTACAGGGCACCGCTACCTCCCCGTCTAGC
This sequence comes from Paenibacillus prosopidis, assembly GCF_003337375.1. Taxonomy (GTDB): domain Bacteria; phylum Bacillota; class Bacilli; order Paenibacillales; family Paenibacillaceae; genus Pristimantibacillus; species Pristimantibacillus prosopidis. The sequence goes on along the minus strand of NZ_QPJD01000026.1, from coordinate 58,348 downwards.
ACGGCAAAAATAAGTATAGCCCATTCTGTCCTAAAGCGCAACACACGGAGAAAAGTGGAAGCTTCAAGCGGCGGCTCATCTTTTTGTTTCTACATGAACATGGTAACGTGGCATATTACTTTGAACCACAGATTGAGCTTTTTCCCACAGCTGCTCAACTTCCGCATCTGACAGATTTTTATTCACCTGTAAATTTACATGCATATCGGTGCCGTTAAAATATACCTGCGTGCGTTCAATACCGTTAATTGGCTTAAGCACCTGTTCAACCATGTTGCCATCCGCCTCATAATTCAAGGACATGTACCGCCCGGGCATATTAGGGTTACTGTTGGAGTAACCCATGTAGCCATCGTGGCTATACGTCTTTGTATGTTCGTAGTTAGTTTGGCCGCAGCCTCCGGCAATCAATGCGAAGAAGCAAAGGAACGCCACAGATACCAGCTTCCAGCGATGATCGTTACTTTGTTCAAAACGTTCTTTATACATCAAAAAACCTCCCTTCTATCCAATAGGATGGCTGAGGGAGGTTCTTGTATTCTGCCAAATAAAGGCGGAACGATCCGTGATATTAAATACCGTATTTCTTCTTGAAACGGTCGACGCGGCCGCCGGCATCCAGGAACTTTTGCTTACCCGTGTAGAATGGGTGACATGCGGAGCAAACCTCAACGCGAAGGCTCGGTTTAATCGAACCAGTCTCGAAGGAATTGCCGCAAGCGCAAGTAGCTGTAATGACGTGGTATGTCGGATGAATAGCTTGTTTCATCTCGTTCACCTCTTTCTGCCCTGAGTCACATGCGGACACAGAGTTAAAATCACACATAACGGATTATAGCATGAACTGTTTTGCAGTTGCAATGAATAATCACTCATATGTTGGTACTAACTAATTTTCCCAGATTTACTATACCTTAACGGAGCAGCGCTGCAGGCGGAACATGTGTATAAGAGCCTATAACAACGTCCGGAAGCTCATCGCGGAAAATTTCGAGCATTTGCTTCATTCCATATATTTCACCCTGCGCCTTCGGAATAATTTCCAAGTAGCTTTCAGGGTCAATATTCAGATTGCGCATTTGGATAAGCTTCAGACCGGTACGCTTGACGAACCCGATCATCGCCTCAATCTCTTCTTCACGATCCGTAACTCCAGGGAATATCAAATAATTGATTGATGTGTAAACACCTTTATCGGACGCATACTTAAGCGACTTCTCGACATTTTTCAGTGTGTAACCGCGAGGCTTATAGTATGCGTTGTAATGCTCATCGATCGCACTGATCGTACTGACCCGCATAAGATTAAGCCCAGCATCGACAATCGCCCGCATATAGTCAGTTAATCCGGCGTTCGTATTAATATTAATATAGCCGAGCGACGTTTGACTGCGCACCCGCTGCATAGCCTCAACGATAATTTTTGCCTGTGTCGACGGTTCACCCTCGCAGCCTTGGCCGAAGCTAATGATGGAATCAGGCTCACGCAAATGCTCCAGCATAATTTCTACGACTTCATCCACGGTCGGCTTGAAGTTCATCCGCGTCTGCGGAGCGACAAAACCGCTGTCGTCCGGCTGCTCAGAAATACAACCGAAGCAGCCTGCATTACAAGAATACGATACGGGAACAGCGCCCTCCCAGCGTCCTAGAAACGTATTGGAGGATGTAAGGCATTCATAGCCTAATGCGCAGTTCGATAAATGCTTGTACAACCGGTTTTCAGGATATTTGGCGAGCAAACGCTCCACCTGTATTCCCAGTTCTCCCCGATCGCAATTTAACGGGTCCCATCTCTCAGGGTCATCGCATTGCTCTGCAGTTACATAGAAATTGCCGTCCTTCCATACGACAGCCGTATAGCCGAACAAAGGGAGCTTCTCATTCTTATCCGCTTTGACATATCCTGGCAAGCAAAGCCTGGTGAATCCTTGCGGAAGCAATGCTCCGACAGCCTGAGCACCGCCGGGCAGAACCTGCATTTCACCTGTATCCGGATTAAGTCCGATCGGCCTCGTGAAAGGCAGACTGACGAGTGTCGCTCCATTCGGCAGAGGGATGAGCTCCTCCTCCATAATTTCAACGATCATATCGCCGCTTCTTCCTAAAGCAACAAAATCGGGATGATCAAATACATTTCCGTTTACATCCGCATATACGAGATTCATGATGTCCTCCTTCCTGCGGTCTTACGATCCGTGCGTTGTTCTAGGCGTTGGCCGCCTGCTGGTCGTTGGTGTACTGCTTTTGATACCGGACCGCTCCGGTTTTACTTCCGTTGATGTATCAAGAGACATTAAGAACTGTTCGTTGTTCTCGCTCTCCTTCAGCTTCTTCAAGAAGTTATCGACAAATTCAAGTGAATCGTTCATTCCTCTGCGAATCGCCCATACTTTATCCAGCTCTTCCTTCGTAAGAAGCATCTCTTCACGCCGTGTACCTGATCTGCGCAAATCAAGAGCTGGGAAAATACGGCGCTCGGAAAGCTTACGATCCAGATGAAGCTCCATATTGCCCGTACCTTTAAACTCTTCATAAATAATGTCATCCATACGCGAGCCAGTCTCAATTAATGCAGTCGCGAGTATGGTCAAGCTGCCGCCTTCCTCAACGTTGCGGGCCGATCCAAAAAACCGTTTTGGACGGTGGAACGCAGCAGGGTCGATACCGCCGCTAAGCGTACGGCCTGACGGAGGGATAACCAAATTATACGCCCTGGCAAGACGAGTTATGCTGTCCATCAAAATGACAACGTCCTTCTTATGTTCAACAAGGCGCAGCGCTCTTTCGAGAACGAGCTCCGCTACTTTAATATGATTTTCCGGCAGTTCGTCAAACGTAGACGCGATAACCTCGCCTTTGACTGAACGCTGCATATCTGTAACTTCCTCCGGGCGTTCATCAATTAGCAGGACGAACAATTCGATATCAGGACGGTTCTCTGAAATGCTGTGGGCTATTTCTTTGAGAAGAAGTGTCTTACCTGTCTTCGGTGGCGCAACGATCAAGCCGCGTTGCCCTAGCCCGACAGGTGAGAGCAAATCCATCATTCGAGTGGAAAGCTTTGACTGAGAGGTCTCAAGAACAAGCTTCTTCTCTGGATAAAGAGGAGTAAGGGCAGGGAAATGTAAGCGTTCGGACGCCGTCTCGGGATTTTCTCCATTAACAGCGTTTACTTGGAGCAACCCGAAATAACGTTCATTTTCTTTCGGAGGTCGACATTTTCCTGAAACGAGGTCGCCGCTCCTTAAATCAAATCTGCGGATTTGCGAGGCCGAAATATAAATATCTTCCTTACTCGGTAAATAGTTAATAGGCCGCAAAAACCCGAAGCCTTCCGATAAAATATCGAGCACGCCTTCCATAAACATCAGGCCGCTCTTCTCCGCTTGAGCGCGAAGTATTGCAAATATTAACTCTTTCTTCTTAAGCGTACCGTAATAAGCGATTTGATATTGCTTCGCTAATTTGTATAAATCCGTTAGTTTCATCTCTTCTAGATCTGCGATCTGCAGGTCCGTCATGTTCTCACCACTTTATTCAGTTTTCATTATTAGCTTGTATATCTAGTAAATTCAAAGGCCTGATTATCCATCATTGCCGAATTAGGCGCCGTCTATTCCACGGCGCCGTCACCGTCTATTCCTTATGATGATGAATCTAAATCTGTCTCGCGCCATACATCCGCACCTAATCGCCGCAGATTTTCTACTAAGTTATCATAGCCCCGGTCAATATACTCGACGCCTGATATTTCAGTTATGCCTTCCTCTACGGTTAAAGCAGCAACGACGAGCGCTGCTCCCGCACGCAAATCGGCAGCCCGTACCTTAGCAGCATTCAGCTTGCCGCCTTCTATGACGGCTGAGCGTCCTTCAACACGAATATTAGCACCCATGCGGGCAAGCTCAGGCACATGCTTAAACCTTGTGCCGTACACATAATCGGTCAAAATACTGACTCCTTTGGCTTGCGTAAGCAAAGTCGTCATCGGGGATTGCAAATCAGTGGGAAAGCCGGGATACACCAATGCTTTTACATCAATCGATGAGTAACCCGGACCTCCGACAATTCGAATCGATTCGTCCATCTCAATGACTTGAACGCCCATTTCTTCAAGCTTTGCGGTCATGGCTTCTAGATGCTTTGGAATAACATTATCAATAAGGACATCGCCGCGCGTCGCGGCAGCTGCAATCATATACGTACCGGCTTGAATTCGATCGGGAATAATGGAATGGCGGCAACCGTGCAGCCGAGCGACTCCTTCAATTCGAATCGTCTCAGTTCCGGCACCTTTGATTTTGGCGCCCATGGCATTTAGGAGAGTAGCTACATCTATAATTTCAGGCTCTTTTGCCGCATTTTCAATAATCGTTAATCCTTGGGCCCGGGAGGCCGCCAGCATAATATTAATGGTTGCTCCGACGCTTGCCACGTCGAGATAAATTTTCGCACCGCGCAGCTGCTTGGCGGAAATTCGGATTGATCCATGCTCGTTTGTAACTGTAGCACCTAATGCTTCGAACCCTTTAATATGCTGATCGATTGGACGAGGCTCGAAATTGCAGCCGCCAGGCAGCCCTATCATCGCTTCTCCGAATCTACCGAGCATTGCACCCATCAAGTAATACGATGCGCGCAGTAACTTCACTTTACCATTAGGCATTGGCTTTGAGCTAAGCTTTGAAGGATCTATACGCATCATATCGCCATCACGCTTTACGACAGCGCCAAGCTCTTGCAAGATTTCACTATATACAGCTACATCACTGATTATTGGCAAATTGTCTAGAACTACTTCTGATTCTGCTAATAAGGCAGCCGGCACAAGTGCGACTGCACTATTTTTTGCTCCACTGATTTGAACGGTACCACATAGCGGCCGTCCTCCGCGTATCATCAATTTCTCCATCTAATTATTGTTCCTCCCGTAGATTGGAAGAGAATAAAGGAAAAACCGCCAAGACAAGCGTGCTCATGGCTCACTTGCCGTTATGAGGCGGTTTGTTATCCCTTGCTCCTATTGTTACGCTTGGTGTTGCTTCCGAACAAGCGGATTTTTTCTTGATTACAGTCTTCATCGCATTGGGGGCAGGCGTCAAATATTTGCGCACAAATCTGTTTCCTTTTTCCTTCGGTAAAATTCATTCTTCATAGACACGAGTGGCATAGTTGTCTTCCTCATGAATGTTATCTATCATTCACAAGCCGTTCCAACTTGTCATTCTGAGTCATTATAACATAACGCGCCTTGAAATAGTAAAGCTTGTTTTACTCCTGCCCTCAAAAAAAAAAAACGACATCGTCTCTATGCGAGCAACGATGCCGTTTATAATTAAATTTAAGAGCCTATTGCTAAGCGACTTGGAGAATTACCGCCCCGCAGCTGCATGTTTACCGCAATCCGCATCTCATCGATATCGAAAGGCTTCGTAAAATGCATTAATGCTCCGAGATCGGTCGCTTCTTTAATCATATCTAGCTCACCATAAGCTGTCATCATGATGACTTTGATATTACGATCAATAGCCTTTACGTGCTTTAAAATTTCCAAACCGTCCATACCGGGAATTTTCATGTCCAGCAGTACGAGGTCGGGAGCGTCGTTCTTCACGATTTCCAAAGCCAGCTTTCCATTGGACGCTTGAAACGTATTATAGCCTTCGCTGCTAAATACTTCCATTAGAAGCACACGAATTCCGTTCTGATCATCCACTATCAACACTTTCTTCTTCTCCAACTCCATATACCTCCCGCGACTGAGCTTCACCCAAAAAATGGCCAACTCTTCCATATTCATTAACATATTCGCTTTGGTGGGTATATAATCCTTCTCGAAGAGAGAAAAAGTTATCGGATGCTGTTAAAAAATGTGCAATTATCCTTAAATGTCGATTATTGACCGGAATAACTTAGTGCTGCACTTACAAAACCTCTGAACAACGGCTGCGGACGATTAGGTCTCGATGTAAATTCCGGGTGGAATTGTACCGCCAAGAACCAAGGATGACCATCCATTTCCACCATTTCTACGAGACGTCCGTCCGGTGATGTCCCGGAAATACGCAAGCCTGCCGATTCGATAGCTTCACGGTATTCATTATTGAACTCATACCGGTGGCGATGACGCTCATACACGAGCTCTTCGCCGTATTCCTTCGCCGCAAGCGTACCGGTTGCAAGCTTACAAGGATAAAGGCCAAGGCGCATCGTGCCGCCCATATCTTCGACGTCTTTCTGATCCGGCAGAAGGTCGATAACCGGATACGGCGTAGATGGATTAATTTCCGAGCTGTTCGCATTATCCAGTCCGGCTACATTGCGTGCATATTCAATAACGGCTACTTGCATGCCTAGGCAAATGCCAAAGAATGGAATTTTTTGTTCGCGGGCGTAACGGATTGCCGTAATTTTGCCCTCGATACCGCGGTCGCCAAAGCCTCCAGGAACAAGAATGCCGTGAACGCCCTGCAGCTCCTCCGCAATGTTCTGTTCATTAAGCTCCTCTGCGTTTACCCAACGAAGCTTCACTTCCGAGTCGGCAGCAATACCAGCATGTCCAAGCGATTCTACAATGCTGAGGTACGCATCATGCAAAGCTACATATTTACCTACAATGGCGATTTCAGTCGTCTTATGAAGCGACTTCACACGCTCTACAAGGCTTTCCCACTCGCGCATATCCGGTTGATTTGTCGTCAGCTTCAAATGGTTAACGACGATTTCATCAAGCCCTTCCTCGCGAAGCATTAACGGCACCTCGTATAATGTCGAAGCGTCGCGGCACTCCACAACCGCATTCGCATCGATATCGCAAAATAGTCCGATCTTCCGTTTCAAATCTTCAGCAAGCGGATGCTCGGTACGGCAAACGATAACATTCGGCTGGATGCCGATGCTGCGTAATTCCTTAACACTATGCTGCGTCGGCTTCGTTTTCACTTCGCCAGCCGCTTTAATATAAGGAATAAGCGTAACATGGATATACATGACATTGTCGCGTCCGATATCGCTTTTTATTTGACGGATAGCCTCTAAGAACGGCAAGCTCTCGATGTCTCCGACCGTGCCGCCGATTTCTGTAATAACCACATCGGAACCAGCTTCTTTGCCAGCTCGGAACACGCGGTCTTTGATTTCATTCGTAATATGCGGGATAACCTGCACCGTTCCACCCAAATAGTCGCCGCGGCGTTCTTTGGTAATAACATTGGAATAAATTTTGCCCGATGTCACATTGCTGTTCTTCGACAGGTTAATATCGATGAAGCGTTCATAGTGACCTAGATCCAAATCCGTTTCAGCGCCGTCGTCTGTGACGAACACTTCGCCATGCTGGTATGGACTCATCGTTCCCGGGTCCACGTTAATGTAAGGATCGAATTTTTGAATCGTTACTTTGAGACCTCTGTTCTTAAGCAATCGACCAAGCGAGGCCGCTGTAATCCCTTTGCCCAAGGACGATACTACGCCGCCGGTTACAAATATATATTTGGTCACTGTTATGATACCCTCCAAGCTCCTATGGTTAATGTTTAGGTTTGCCCATTTACTCGATAAACATGGATGCAGATACACTCCGCCAATCCATCCAGTTTGTGGAAATCAATCCTGCAGATCCATTCCCTACAAACAAAAAAAGTGACACCCGTAGCAACGGGGCACTTTTCCTTTTGGCATATATAAAAATATAAGAAAATATAAATTTTGCATTTTATACTCTGCTTATATTTCATCGCGAAACGAGCTTTGCCGCCAAATGACGGTGCCAGCCGCTTACGCTTGTATGCGTTATTTGTTAACCGAATCTGAAGCCCATGCAATAGTTTACTCTGCCCTTATAGGGCCTGTCAAGCTAAACTGCCATCACAGATTTTGCGCAAGCGTAAATAGCTGTCGCCGTCCTTTGGAAGCATTGCTTCATTTCAAGCAAATTACTTGTCATCGTCCTCATCATCGTCTTCAAACTCGTCTTCGTCATCCGACTCCACGTCTTCAGTATCTAAATCGCCTTCGACCTCTTCCTCGTCGATCTCCTCGTCATCAATGACGACTTCCTCATCGACTTCCGATTCCTCTTCCGCCTCTTCGAAGTCTTCACGATCCTCGTCGAATACATCATAATCTTCTTCCTGCTCCGCGTACGCATCCTCTTCCTCGTCCGCGAATACATCGTCGTCCTCTAAATCATCGTCATCATTAATGATGCGCGTACGCTTAGCATTGCCTACAGGATCCTCGGAGCGCTCAACCGGGTACCAGCGCTTCAATCCCCACATATTGCTGCCTACGCATGCGAAACGGCCATCGATATTGATTTCTGTGTACACTTGTGCGATGAACTGGTTGATGCCATCTGCGGAAAGACCGCGTATTTTAGCGATCTCCATCATCAGATCGCGATAATAGTAAGGCGTATTAGCCGCTTTCAGCACTTCGAACGCCAAATCGACCATAGGCATTTCCTTCATACGTTCAGGATCCAGCTTTAACGTAAAATTGCTGCTGCTCATATGGACACATCCTCTCTTGCCAATTAATTTATGTACTTGTTCATTGCCGATTACGCTAGTCAAAGTATAGTAAAACCTATTTCCTGCAAAAAAGCAAGCGGCCACAAGGACTGCCTTTACAGCTTGGACGCAAAAGCAAAAAACGAAGGGAATATCCCTCCGTTTTGACTGTATCCTGCCGGCCTCGACACGAGCCTCGCGCATCGGGGACGTAAGAGCCCCTGAGAACTCTTTGTTCATACTATGTCCAGTATCGATTTTTGACACGGATTCAAGCCTAATTATATGAAAAAAGGCAAGTTGCTCATGCAGTTTGCAGCGCTCGTTCATACAATAGTTCAGCATCGTCCGTCGGGAGGGAAACCAAATTTGGATACCGCCGCTTTTATCCGCTTGCTGCAGGATACGATGGCTTGTACGGACACAGCGACAGAAAAGCGCATCATTCGCTTTCAGCATGTGAGCGACTACCGGCGTTTCATACAGCAATTGCCGGAAGTCCCATCGTCGTCATCCCCTCAAAAGAGCATTAGACAAATGCCGACTATTCGCGGTATATCTTGCCGGCTGCCGGCCGAGGAGACGCTTGAGTGTTTCTCGGGACGAGTATGGATTGAAAAGGACTGCAAAATCAGCGTTCATGCCTCTACGCAAAAGTCGATTGCTGTAGAGAAAGGTATTCCATGGGGCGTGTCACAAATCAAAGCCCCTCTAGCATGGAGTACGACGACCGGCCATCACATCAAGGTCGGCGTCATTGATACCGGTGTCGATTTTAATCACCCCGACTTACGTCAATCGCTGTCGAGAGGCATCAATTTGCTTAACAGAAGCATGCTTCCGCATGATGACAACGGTCATGGAACGCATATCGCCGGAACGATTGCAGCAGCAAACCAGCTGAAGGGCATGATCGGCGTAGCTCCTCGTTCACTTATTTCCCCTGTTAAAGCTTTCGATCACAATGGGAGCGCCTTCGTATCCGACATTATTCTCGGTATTGAATGGTGTGTCCGAAATCGCATGAACGTCATCAACATGAGCTTCGGTATGAAAACAAGAAGCAAAGCGCTGCTCGGCGCAGTCATTAATGCACATAATGCCGGCATTATAATCGTAGCCTCCTCAGGCAATGACGGAAAACGCCGCTCCGTAGATTATCCTGCACGCTACCCTCAAACCATATCGGTTGGCGCTACAACAAAGCTTCGCCGTGTCGCTCCATTCAGCAACCGCGGCACCTATATTGATGTATATGCACCAGGTGATAAAATTGTTTCTGCCTGGCTGCAAGGCAAATACCATGAAATGAGCGGAACCTCCATGGCCACCTCCCACGTCAGCGGAGCGATTGCCCTTCTGCTCGCAATGAAGCCGGAGCTGACACCGACTGAAATAAAGAATATCATTAAGCGCTCCATACAGCCGCTTAGAGGCAACAAAGCCCGCCGAACGATCGGCGAGCTTGACGTAATGCGTATGCTGCAAGCCGTGGAAAAAGCTTAAATCCACGGTTTGTTTTATTTTATTACAGACTACATCCGTTCAGGCGCGGATACGCCGACTAAGCGCAGCACATTCGCAATGGAAATACGGACTGCTCCGAGCAAAGCGAGGCGAGCCTGTGTCTGTTCAGCATCCTCTGTAATGACACGCTCGGCTCTATAATAGCTATGGAACTGCGAGGCCAGTTCATATACATAACGAATGAGACGATGCGGCGCATATTGTGCCGCAGCCTCGGAAACTTCCTGCGGCAGCTCGCCGATCTTACGCAATAAATCGAATTCAGCCTCTGCAGCAAGCTTGCTGTAATCGATAGTATCGGGCGACTTCAGTACGATCCCCTGCTCCTCCGCTTGTCTGAAAATGCTGCAAATCCGCGCATGCGCATACTGAACGTAAAATACCGGATTTTCATTGGATGTAGAAATAGCAAGGTCCATATCGAAATCGAGATGCGAATCCATACTGCGCATCGAGAAGAAATAACGAATAGCGTCAACGCCTACCTCGTCCATCAAATCTTCCATCGTAACCGCTTTTCCGGTCCGCTTCGACATTTTCATTTTCTCGCCGTTTTGAAACAAGCTTACCATCTGGGCTATAAGCACCGTCAGTTTATTCGGATCGTTGCCGAGCGCTGCCATAGCCGCCTTCACACGCGGAATATAGCCGTGGTGATCGGCGCCCCAGATGTTAATCATTTGATCGAAGCCGCGGCTGAACTTATCCCGGTGATAAGCGATATCCGGCGTCAAATAGGTGTACGAGCCGTCATTTTTCACAAGGACGCGGTTTTTGTCGTCGCCGAACGGCATCGTGGACAGCCACGTCGCTCCTTCTTCCTCGTACACATGTCCTGTCGCTTTGAGCGCTTCAAGCCCTTGCTCCACTTGGCCGCTTTCATAGAGCGCGGTTTCACTGTACCAAACATCGAAGCCTACGCGGAAGCGTCCCAGATCGCGTTTAATTTTATCCAGCTCCCGCTCCAAGCCGAACTGGCGGAAAAACGTAAACCGCTCTTGATCAGGCAGCTCAAGCAAGCGGTCTCCCTCTTGCTCTACTAGCAGCTTGGCGAATCCGATAATATCTTCACCGTAATAACCGTCCTCCGGCATGTCGGCTGATTGCCCAAGCGCTTGACGATACCGCGCTTCGATAGAAACGGCCAGGTTCTCTACTTGCTTACCTGCATCGTTGATATAGTATTCGCGCGTCACGTCATATCCCGCAAAATCGAGAACGTTGCACAACGCGTCGCCAACCGCTGCACCGCGGGCATGTCCGAGATGCAGGCTGCCCGTTGGATTCGCGCTAACAAACTCCACTTGCACCCGTTTATTGTTGCCTTCTACGATACGTCCATAATCCTCGCCCGCTTGCAGCGCTTCGCCTACAACCGGATAAAGATAACTCTTATCCATACGGAAATTAATAAAACCCGGCCCCGCAATCTCCGCCGCTTGAATCGAAGCCTGCTTGGTATCCAAATTCGCGATAATCGCTTCCGCGATTTGACGCGGGTTACGCTTCGCCAGCTTCGTCAGCTGCATCGCGGCATTCGTCGCCAAGTCGCCGTGCGATTTGTCCTTTGGCACCTCCAGCACGAAAGCGGGAAGCTCCTCCCGAGCCGCGAGGCCCGCAGCTACCGCTGCATCGGCAATAGCCGACTTGACCTGTTCATACATTTTGTCGAGTACATTTGCGTTCATTAATTGAGTTCCTCCTGTATATGGAGCCGTATATGGAAACGGCCCGACATTTGATCGCTAACATGCAGTTCGTACTTCCATTCCAGCGTGAATGGCAGCTTCGACGGCAATTGTTCCGCATCCGCGTTACGGTCCGACGCTTGCAGCGACAACTGCAGCGTTTCCGTTTCGAGCGGGAATGACGCCGCCCGCGAACGGTAATGACCCGAACGCCTCCGCCCGGGCGCGAACAGCTGCTCCGATTCTATGACGCCGCGCCGCACGATAGACAGCTCGTCCGGCCGGTAACGCACAAGCGTACGCACTTCGCCGGCATTCGGGTCGCCTTCTACCGCCTGCTCGCTGTAACGGATGAATATCGACCGCTCCTTGCGAAACCATTCGCCTTCATACGAGTGGGTGCTCAAGCTTCCGTCCTGCATGCTTTTCAGTGTAATCCGCACTTTCTTGCTATCTCCCATAATCTTGCTCCTGTTATCATTCTAATCGTATGTAACTACTATATACAGGAAGCATCTTAATTTCAACGCTAGAGAGGGCTTAAGTTTCGGTATAAGGGACAATTTCCCGCCACGCCTCCAGACGATCCTCGAGCGTTCGCATCCGCGGCGTCGGAATCGGACTCGTCGAAGGAAGCTTCAATAGCGCAATATCTTGAAAGCTTTCATGATTGCGGTAAAATTTATGAAAAGTATCATAAGCTTTGGCCCCGTTAAATGCGAAGCAGCTCAGCTGCGGATACCTCGCTATTAGCTCCGGCAGCTTTTGGGGGACCTCTGCCCGGATGTTCATGTCTAGGCTGCCTTCGCGTTCGCACGATTCGATCACATCCCACAGCGCCAGCCTATGCTCCTTCAGAAATGCCAGCCGGTTCGAATAATTGTCATCCGGTGTCCCTGCACCGAATAAACCGTAAACGATACGCCATAAATAATTTTGGGGATGTCCGTAAAACTGTCCGAACTCCAGCGATTTGACGCTAGGCGCTGTACCAAGGATAAGGACGCGGGCCCGCTCATCAATTACCGGCGGGAATGAATGTATACGCATTGTTTATTCCTCCTGTATTTCCTATAAGATAAGTCTGGCCCGGATAGGAAAAACAAATCCTTCGCAAACAGCAAAAGACGCTTTCCGCTAAGATTACGCGGAAAACGTCTTATTATCAATGCGGGTTCTTTATTTGGCCGGTATCTTAATCTTTTGCCCAGGATAGATGAGATGTGGGTTTTTCAGCTTATTATAGCTGGCCAGCTTCTGCCAAGACGTGCCATGCTTCAAAGCAATCCCATACAAGGTATCCCCTGTTTTGACCGTATATACAGTCTCGTGAGGGGTCTGCGGCGACGTCGTTGCCGGCTTTCCGGGCTTCACAGGCTCTGTTGGCTTCACCTCTGGTTTTGTCGGCTCTGCCGGCTTCACTACAGCCTGCGGTCTCAGATCCAGCTTAAACTCAGCATAGCCGTCCTCCGTATCGGCAGTGAACGCAATCGCCTTGTTCGCTTCGTCTGCAGCCTTCGCATCCGGCGATGTCTTGAATGTGACATTTACCTTGTCGTTAATGGACGCAAGCGACCAGTTGCCGTCTGCAGCCGGATTGATCGTCTTGAAGGAGCGGATGTAATCAATAACGACTTGACGGTTCTCGTCTGGCGCAGCCAGAATAATTCGTTTGCCGTCAGGATTAGCAAATTTGCTGGAGGACGCGCGATAGTTGTTTGATGCGACAATGAATTTTTGATCTGCTTTAATCGGATTTCCGCCGAATTGCAGGTTGACGATCCTTTTGGCGCCTTCGTTCCTTAGCGTACCGTTCGGTTCATACTTCGGCGGCTTGGTGACGTCGATCTGATAAGTCACTCCGTCGATCACATCAAAGTTGTACGTTGGAAAATCATAATTTATAAGCTCTTGCTTCTCCGTGCTTGCCGGATCGATCTGCTTGAACTGGCCGGCAGACCACTCCAACCACTCCTTTAGCTCGGCTCCAGTAACGAGTAACGCATTAACCGTATTGGAATATAAATACAAGTCGGCAACGTTCTTAATCGCAATATCTCCTGCTTTAATATTTGTATAATAGTTTGGACCTTGGCGGCCTCCCGCCTTGAACGGCGCTCCAGCTGACAACACCGGGATACCCTCGTATTCCGTTCCTTGCAAATGCTTTTCGACATACCATTTTTGCGCATTCGTCACGATCTGAATGGAAGGGTCGTCTTGAATGAGCGCAAACCAGCTGTTAATTGGCGCGGTGGTCTTACCGACGGGTCCACGCACATATTCAAGCGTATGCTCATGATCTTCCTTGACCGCATCAACGACCGACTGATCCGCTTCAACGAGCGGCACCTTGTTAACCGTGTCAAAGATGGGCTTAACTGCAGTCTTGGAATCGACGACCGCCCACTTCCCGTCCTTCTTCTGCAGCGTCAAATCAATGATGCCAAGGTTATTGCCCCAGTAACCCGGCTCAACGGAAGGGACGCCGTTGATCGTTCCTTTGACGAGGTCGACGCCTGTCTTGCCTTCAAATGATTTGTCAGGGAACACTTTGTGCGCATGGCCGAACAGAATAGCGTCAATACCGGCTACTTTACTCAAATAGAGCACTGAGTTCTCCATTAATGGCGTCTGCGGAATATCCTCAAAGCCCGAATGCGGAATAGCGACAATAAGATCCGCTCCCTTTGCCTTTATTTCCGGCACAAACTTCTCGGCCGTCTTCACGATATCTTTGACCGTAACCTTTCCTTCCAAATGCGCTTTATCCCATTGCGTGATTTGAGGCGGCACGAAGCCGATTACGCCTACCTTTAGCTGGTGCTTCGCACCTGCGCCATCCGTCACTTCCTTATCCAGAATAAGATACGGCGTGAACAGGTTTTTATCATTCGTCTCGTCCGCATCTCCGTCAAACTTATAAATGTTCGCATTCACATAAGGGAATTCCGCCCCCGCAAGCGATGTTTCCAAGAAGGAAAGGCCATAATTGAATTCATGATTGCCTAAGTTGCCCGCATCATAATCGAGCAGATTCATCGCTTTATACACCGGATGAGTCTCACCCTGCTGAAGCTTGTCCACCGTCGCGACATAATCGCCCAGCGGATTGCCTTGAATCAAATCGCCATTGTCGAACAGAAGGCTGTTAGGCACTTCCTCCCGCGCCTTCTTGATGAGCGATGCCGTCTTCGCCAGTCCGTATTCGTCGGTAGGCTTGTCCGCAAAATAATCATAATTCATCACGTTGACATGCAGGTCCGACGTTTCCATGATACGCAAATGCACGGTATTGCCATCGCCCGTTTCCGCAGACACGGCGAGCGGCATAGCCGCGAGGGTGACGGAAAGCGCCGCTGCAAGTGCGCCCTTCCACATTGCTTTGTACGGTTTCTCCAACAATTACTCCTCCTTCATTTTCTTTTATATATAAAATGCCCGGATGTCAGCACATGGTGATCCAATCTTTGCCATAAATATAATAGTTTAAATATTCAGAATTGTCATTCACTTTTTTGTAATCTTATTAAACACATATGGACTAGGCAAAAGAGAACACACAAAGAAACCGCACGGCGGCTGCCGGCGGTTATGAGTTAAGGAGCATGTTATGCGTTTAGATATAGCTTTGCTAAACCGTTATTTCATAAAGCCGAGCAGCATTTCGCGGATAACCTTCGCCGCGACGATTTGCGTTTGCTCCGTCGGATCGTACGCAGGCGCGACCTCTACAAGGTCGCAGCCGACTACGTTAACGCCGGAGCGGGCGATCGCATGAACCGCTTCAATAAGCTCCTTCGACGTAATGCCTCCCGCTTCCGCGGTTCCTGTGCCAGGCGCTGCGGAAGGATCAAGCACATCGATGTCGATCGTCAAGTAAACGGGACGGCCAGCGAGCTCCGGAAGCACCTTCTTCAGCGGCTCCAATACTTCAAACGGATGGAAGTTGATGTTCTCGCGCGCATACTGCCACTCCTCGCGGGAGCCCGAACGAATACCGAACTGGTAAATGTTTTTTCCGCCCATTAGCCCTGCCGCTTTGCGCAGCGGCGTAGAGTGGGATAACGGCTCTCCTTCATACTGTTCACGCAGGTCGGCGTGAGCGTCGAAGTGAATGATAGCCAGGTCCGGATACTTCGCATACACCTCCTGGAAGACCGGCCAGGATACAAGATGCTCGCCGCCGAGACCCAGAGGCATTTTGCCGTCAGCCAGAACGCCGCGCACAAATTCACCGATAATCTCGAGACTGCGTGCAGCGTTGCCGAATGGAAGCAGCAAATCCCCCGCATCGAAATATTCGATATCTTCAAGGCTGCGGTCTAGATAAGGGCTGTATTCCTCCAATCCGATCGATACCTCGCGGATGCGGGGAGGGCCGAAACGCGATCCCGGGCGGAAGCTGACGGTAAAATCCATCGGCATGCCGTAGATAACCGCTTTGGAAGCTTCGTAATCGTCGGAGCTCAGGATGAAGACGTTGCCGGAATATTTTTGATCCAATTTCATGAGGCTGGTCCTCTCTTTCTTATGCGTAGCTGCTCGTTTATTTCACGAGGTCTTCAACAAATTTAGGCAGTACGAATGCTGCTTTGTGAAGGCGCGGCGTGTAATATTTTGTATCGATTTCCGGAATGGACGACTCGTCAACCGCAGTCGGATCGTACTTTTTGCTGCCCATTGTAAAGGTCCATAAGCCGCTTGGGTAAGTTGGGATGTTCGCACCGTACACACGTACGATCGGGAACACTTCCTTCACGTCTTTGTTGACGCTTTGGATCAGATCCGATTTAAACCAAGGATTGTCCGTTTGCGCAACGAAAATGCCGTCTTCCTTCAACGCCTCATAAATGCCTTGGTAGAAACCGCGTGTAAACAGGTTCGCAGCAGGGCCAACGGGCTCTGTGGAGTCAACCATAATAACGTCGTATGTGTTTTTATGATCGTGAATATGCATGAAGCCGTCGTTCACAAGCACTTCAACGCGCGGATTGTCGAGCTCGCCCGCGATCGTTGGCAAATATTTTTTGGAGTATTCGATAACTTTGCCGTCGATATCAACAAGAACGGCTTTCTTCACTTTCGGATGCTTCATCACTTCGCGGATAACGCCGCCGTCTCCGCCGCCCACTACTAGTACGTGCTCCGGATTCGGGTGCGTGAAAAGCACGGGATGCGCAACCATTTCATGATAGACGAACTCGTCCTTCACCGTTGTCATTACCATGCCGTCAAGCACGAGCATCGTTCCGAACTCTTCGGTCTCGATCATATCCAGCTGTTGAAAGTCAGTTTGTTCATTTACATAAGTTTTAGTTATCTTCGCCGTAATGCCGAAGCTCTCTGTTTGTTTTTCCGTATACCACAATTCCATCTCGTAAATCCCTTCTTTCCGTCAATGGTTCAACCTGTATTATAGTAAATCAGGCCAAAAAAGCAACCTTTTCCAAGCCATTATACAAAAAATTCATGATACGCCCGCTACGCGTGAATAGCGAGTTCCCCGTTTTTCCATACTAAGGAAAAGTAATGCTTTGCGCTGAAGGGAGCCTGCTCCATGAATAAGCCTTCCAACCGGCAGGGCAAGCCCCGCCGCCGATCTGCTTTTCCTATTATAACCGAGAGGTTTCTTCCCCATGTTCTAAAAATGAAAAAATGGATGCGGTGGACTGCCGCAGCATTTACCTTATTCTTGCTCATATTCATTGGCACGCTTATTTATTTGCGCATGCAATCGCTGCCTGTCGCCACCGTCAGCCAAACTTCGCAAATGATCGATCTGCATGGCAACGTTATCGACACGTTCCATGCCGGCGAGAACCGCCGCTCCGTACAGCTTGCAGATATATCCCATTACGTCATTGATGCGACCCTTGCGATTGAGGATCGGCGCTTCTACGACCATAGAGGCTTTGATATGAAGGGTATGGCGCGCGCCGTGATGGTCAACGTCCAAAGCTTCTCAGCCAGACAAGGCGCAAGCACGCTTACGCAGCAGCTCGCGCGTAATTTGTATTTGACGCATGAGCGGACGTGGCAGCGCAAAGTGAAGGAAGCGATGTATACCGTACAGCTCGAGATGAGCTACTCCAAGGATGAAATTCTCGGCATGTATTTGAATCAGATTTATTATGGCCACGGCTCGTACGGTATTGAAGCAGCGGCGATGATGTATTTCAATAAACACGCGTCAGAGCTTACGCTCGCCGAGAGCGCCATGCTGGCGGGCATTCCGAAGGGCCCGAAATATTATTCCCCCTACTTGAATATGAAAAATGCAAAGGACCGGCAGCTGACGATTTTGCAGGCCATGCTCGAAGGCGGCTCCATCACGTCGGAGCAAGCAGACGCCGCTTATGCGGAGGTTCTGAACTTTCAGACGCTGGGCTCAGGCCAGCAGGAAGGCTTCGCTCCTTATTTTCGCGACTATATCCGATACATTGCGGTCGACAAGCTCGGCATAAACGAGCGCTTGCTCAATGAGGGCGGCATTACGATTCATACGACACTTGATCCCGTTGCGCAGGCGGCCGCCGAAGAGGTCATTGCGAAAGGATTGCCTGAGAGCTCCGAGCAGCAGGCGGCGCTTATCGCTATTGATCCGCGCAGCGGCTACATTAAAGCAATGGTCGGAGGAAGGGACTATAAGACGAATCAATATAATCGCGTGTTCGCCAAAACGCGTCAGCCCGGCTCCTCGTTCAAGCCATTCTTGTATTTGACCGCTCTGCAAAGCGGCTTCATGTCGCCCGTCACCCGCTTCAAAAGTGAACCAACCGTGTTCACTTATGACGAAGGACGCAAAACCTATGAACCGCATAACTACGGCGACAAATACTTAAATGACTTTATCGATATGCGTCAGGCACTCGCAGGCTCGGACAATATATATGCAGTTAACACGATTATGACAGTAGGCGCTGATAAAGTTATCGACACGGCCAGAAAGCTTGGCATCGAAAGTCCGATGCAGCCCGTTCCATCACTAGCCCTCGGCACGTTTCCGGTCAGTCCGTTCGAAATGGCTTCCGCATTCGGTACGTTCGCAAATGGCGGCATCCATGTCGAGCCGGTCGCCATTATCCGGATCGAGGACCGCAAGGGTGAAGTATTATATGAAGCAGAGCGTGAGGCGGAGCAAGTAGTCGCGCCGGCAGAGGCTTATGTGATGACCAGCTTAATGGAGAGCGTATTCGATGAAGGCGGCACAGGCTTCCGGGTATCCTCTATTATTAAACGGCCGGTAGCCGGCAAGACAGGCACGACCCCCACCGATGCTTGGCTCGTCGGCTACACGCCTGAGCTGGCAACCGCCGTATGGGTCGGCTACGACAAGGACCGCAAGCTCACGGTAGCCGAAGCGTATCGGGCTGCGCCTATTTTCGCCAAGTTTACGGAGCAGGCGCTATCCGCCGTACCGCCAAAGATTTTTCCTATTCCCGAAGGCGTCGTCAATGTGTATATCGATCCGACCAGCGGCAAGCTGGCCGCCGACACCTGCCCGAATAAGCGGCTGGAAACCTTCATCAGCGGCACAGAGCCGACCGAGGTATGCGGCGAACCGGCGGCTGCGGGCGAAGCCGGCGGAAAATCGGGGAAAAACGGCGGCGCCAAAGATGCTGGACATCATTCTTGGTGGGCTGATTTGAAGCGTTGGTGGACCGACTAACGGAGCTTCATCCTCCTCTATCGGGGAGGATAAAGCTGCTTCCGGCCAGCGAGCTGCTGTGACCTTCGCACATTTTTGTCCGATTTATGATCAAAAAGTGAATATTCTTTGAACAAAAGCACAATGTTGTGATATAGTAAACATAAGAAAACACTTACAATTTATCGGGAGTGTTCATTATGACGACGAAAACAGCAACAATCAGCCATGTTCAGCCTTCCAAATCGGATGTCAAGCGTCTTGTGAAAGCAATGACAGCCATTGCTTGGGCCGTGCTCAGCATCGGTGTCCTGCTATGCTTAGTTAACTTAAGCCATTTCAGCGATCAAAATGTCGGTTTAATGGTCGGCATCGGATTTCTAATCGGCAGCGTTCATATTTATGTCATCGGCACCGCAATTGGACTCGTTCATGCGCGGCTTTATCAAGAGCAGCCGACGATAGATCAAAACGAAGACGAATCGTAAATAGTATTAGGAGCAAGGAGACAGCCCCATCAGGTCAATGATCTGATGGGGCTGTCTCTTTTTTATGCGGAAGGTGCTAAAAACGCTTTCGAATAGAAGAATATTGTAACAGTTGTCGAAGCGGTGAACTTTCTATTACAGAAAAAAGACGAATTATTGACGTAATTGTTAATCCCGCATCTATTGCATGAAGGATCTGCTATTGTAGTCGTAAGCAGTAATTTTGAGGAGTTGAACCGATATGAGACCGTATATTCGTATGCTGACACCCGTACTCTTTTTGCTAATGGCCGTAATGCTTTCCGGCTGCGGCGAGCAATTCATTGTGCTCAATCCGAAAGGACCGATCGGCGAGTCTCAGAAAGATTTGATTTATATTTCAACCATTCTATGTGCCGTTGTCATCGTTCCCGTTCTTATCCTGACAGCTGTCATTGTCTGGCGGTACCGCGATAAGCCGGGCAGCAAAGCTTCCTATAAACCCAATTGGGAGCATAGCACCAAGCTGGAAATCACTTGGTGGAGCATTCCGATTGTGATCATCCTTATCCTAGCAGTCATAACGGTTAAATACACGTATGCGCTTGAGCCTTCCAAGCCGATTGAATCCGAGAAGGAAGCCATTACGATTCAAGTCACGTCACTCGATTGGAAATGGTTGTTTAACTATCCGGACGAAGGAATTGCAACCGTCAATTACATTAAAATTCCCGAAGATGTGCCGGTTAAGTTCCAGCTTACATCCGACACAGCGATGAACTCCTTCTGGGTTCCGCAGCTCGGCGGGCAAATTTACTCCATGTCAGGCATGGCCATGACCCTGTTCCTGCAAGCCGATGAGCAAGGCAGCTACTTCGGCTCCGGCGCTAACTTTAACGGAAAAGATTTTGCCCAAATGACGTTCAAGGTTGATGCCACCACGGAAGAGGATTACAACGCGTGGATAGATGAAGTGAAAGCAACGTCTCCTGCGCTTACGACGGAAGGCTTTGAGAAATTAACGGAGCCTGGCTCGTCCGGGGTACAGTTGTTCTCCAGCTTCCCTGAAGGGTTGTTCGAAAAAATCGTAACGCAATACGTGGAAGGCGAGGGCGGCGGCCACCATCAAGGCGGAGCATCCACGGAGCCTGCCTCTGCGCCTGCGGATGAATCCGAATCAACAATCAGCACCGAGCATGACGCCCAAAATCATACGGGTCATTAACCCATTAACAAGCGAATGCGTTCGAAGCGAGTTTGTTTCACAAACTTTTAGGAGGTCCCCTCATGTTAGATAAAATAAAAGAATTCGCATCCGAATTTTTTGTTACTGGCGACCCGCTTATTTTAGGGGCTCAAGTATCCATAGGATTATCGCTGGTGGCGATTATATTCGTACTCACCTTTTTCAAAAAATGGCGCTGGCTGTGGACGGAATGGCTGACCAGCGTCGATCATAAGAAAATCGGTATTATGTACATCATTGCCTCGATTCTCATGCTGTTCCGCGGCGGCGTCGATGCGCTGCTTATGCGGGTGCAGCTTGCTGCTCCGGAGCTGGAGTTTTTGCACGCGGAGCACTATAACCAAATTTTCACGACGCACGGCGTTATTATGATTTTGTTCATGGCGATGCCGCTCATGTTCGGATTGTTCAATATTGTCGTTCCGCTGCAAATCGGCGCGCGCGACGTTGCCTTTCCATTCCTGAACTCGCTGAGCTTCTGGATGTTCTTCTTCGGCGCGATGCTGTTTAACGTATCGTTCATCATCGGCGGCTCCCCGGATGCAGGCTGGCTGGCTTATCCGCCGCTTTCCGAGCTGTCCGGCAGTCCGGGTCTCGGACAGGACTTCTATATATGGGGTATCCAAATTTCAGGGATCGGCTCCTTGGCGACTGGCATTAACTTTGTCGTAACGATACTGAAAATGCGTGCGCCCGGCATGAAGCTCATGCAAATGCCAATGTTCGTCTGGTCGGTGCTATCGTCTTGTGTAACAATCATGTTCGCATTTCCGATTTTGACGGTTACCCTGTTCCTGCTGTTCCTTGACCGCTATCTGGGCGCGCACTTCTTCACGCTCGACGGCGGGGGCAATCCGATGATGTATATTAACCTCATCTGGATGTGGGGGCACCCGGAAGTATATATCGTTATTTTACCCGCATTCGGAATATTCTCTGAAATCGTATCGACTTTCTCCAAGAAAAAGCTGTTCGGCTACAAATCCATGGTATTCGCCCTTATGTCTATCAGCTTCTTCTCGTTCTTTACCTGGGCGCATCACTTCTTCACAATGGGCTCCGGCGCTAACGTCAACGCATTCTTTGCCTTAACGACGATGCTGATCGCTATACCGACCGGGGTAAAAGTATTTAACTGGCTGTTTACGATGTACCGCGGCCGCATAAAGTTTACGACACCGATGATGTGGACGGTTGCCTTCATACCCTGCTTTGTCGTCGGGGGGATGACCGGGGTACTCTTATCCGTTGCTCCGGCCGACTTCCAGTTCCATAACAGCTATTTCCTGATCGCGCATTTCCATCAGGTGCTTATCGGCGGCGTCGTATTCGGTTATTTTGCAGGTCTCTATTACTGGTGGCCGAAAATGTTCGGCTTCCGCTTGCATGAAGGTCTTGGCAAATGGGCATTCTGGTTCTGGAACATCGGCTTCTATGTATGTTTCATGCCGCAATATGCGCTTGGCTTAATGGGTATGACACGTCGTGTCAACACATACGACTTCGATATGGGCTGGCAGCCGCTTAATGTAATTTCCACTGTCGGGGCATTCCTGATGGGCGCGGCGTTTATTTTCCAAGTATGGCAAATCGCTCACAGCATCAAGTTTTACAAGAAGGAAAAAGACGGCGACGCGTGGGACGGCCGCACGCTGGAATGGTCGATTCCATCGCCTGCTCCGCTCTATAACTTTGCACGCTTGCCGCAGGTGACGAGCCAAGACGATTGGTGGGAAGAGAAGCAGCGCATTGCGGCCGGCGAGCCAGCCAAACCATTGGCACCGCTTGAGCCGATTCACATGCCTAAAAATTCAGGTATCCCGTTCATTATGTCCGTATGCTGGTTTACGGCCGGCTTCGGCTTCGTATGGGATTGGCTCTGGATGGCGATACCGGGTCTGATCGGCGTAGCCGTATGTATGCTTGCCCGTTCGTTCTCTTACGATACCGATTATTATATTCCGGTTGATGAGATTGAGCGTACGGAAGCGGCATTAAGGGGGACAAAATAATGGCACATGCAGTTTCCACTTCAGCAGGAGCACATGGCGGACACGATGCCGGTCAAGGCGGCGGTCATCATGGCGATCATCACGATCAAGAATCTTTGAAAATGTTTGGCTTCTGGCTGTTTCTTATAACCGACGTTATTTTATTCGGTACCTTGTTCGCAACGTTCGTCGTGCTTCGCTTTAATACGGCGGCCGGACCAACGCCTGCAGAACTTATTGAACTTCAAGGCATTATCATCTCAACGTTCATCCTGCTAACGAGCAGCTTCACGAGCGGCATTGCCGTGCTTGAAATGAACAAAGGCAACAAACGGGGCCTTATATTATGGCTCGCAATTACCGCCTTGCTCGGCGCATCGTTCGTTTATTTGGAAGTGACTGAGTTTATGCATTTGGTGCATGAGGGCGCTGCGATCGGCACAAGCGCATACTGGTCGGCCTTCTTCACCTTAGTCGGTACGCACGGATTGCACGTCTCGCTCGGTCTCGTCTGGATGATCGCGCTAATGCTCCAGCTGAGCCGCCGCGGGATTACGCCGGTAACGAAGCGCAAAGTGAACATTATCAGCTTGTACTGGCACTTCTTGGACGTCGTATGGATCTTCGTATTCACGATCGTTTACTTGATGGGGGTGATGTAGGATGGAGAAGCATAATACACACGGGCATGATGCTCATGAATCCCATGGCGGATCGATGAAGTCTTACGTCATCGGCTTTCTCTTCTCAATTGTACTAACGATCATACCGCTCGTAGTCGTGCTGAATGATCTGTTGAACAAAACGGCAACAACCGTGCTCATCCTTGTGATGGCCGTCCTGCAGTTCGCGGTTCAGCTCATTTTCTTCATGCATATCAAAGATGAGAAAAAGCCGCGTTTCAACCTCATGGCGCTTATATTCGGCCTCGTCATTTTGCTGACGATCGTTGCAGGCTCCATCTGGATCATGACGTATAATACGGTTGCTTCTTAGTCAACCTTTGGATTTATAAAAGGCTGCAATCGAGTCTTAGGACTCCGGTGCAGCCTTTTGCTATACAGGTATATGAAAAAAATAACTATAACCAAACTTTCCCTATCTCTGCTTCCCCCATTCATGACATACTCATGAATATAAGCAGGATAAGGGAAAAGGAGGGGCCTTTTATGCCCATAAAGCTGCGAGCACTGCAGCTGCCGGAAGATTACGAAGGGATTGCGCGGCTGCTGAATACGGTCTGGTCTGAGCCTTCTACAGCCAAAAGCTTGCGTGAAGCGGACGAAAAATTATATGAGGTTGGACACACTTGGATGGATGAGAACGGACTGCTGGCTGGTTATGACCGGGAACGGCGGGTGGCTTTTAATGCAGATGGCGAGATTGTCGGCTATGTCTGGTCTTGGCGGGCGCCTTGGACGGAGCCAGGCTATATGTGCAACACGCTGGTCGTTGCGGAAGCCTATCGTAATCGTGGTGTAGGGAAGCTCTTGCTGCAGCATATTGCAGACTGGGCCTCCAGGCTGGGCGCTGTCGCGCTCATGGCTGAGGTCTGGGATGACAATCAAGCTGCAATTGATTTTGCTAGCAGGAGAGGATTTGTTATTGAGCGACATGCGTTCCAGTCCCTTTTAAATCTTGACGGCAATCAGGCGCAGCTGGATGCGGCTCTATCGGGCTTTACAGAATCGAAGGAAGTCCGCTTTCTAACGCTGGCGGATGAACCGGGCGAGGTAAGTGAGCAGAAGCTGTATCAGCTTTACAAAGAATCACTGGTAGACATCCCCGGTTATTTAGGCGATGTGCCTGAATTTAACGAATGGCGCAAATGGTATTTGCAGGTGGACGGTTATGCGCCCGAGCGCGTTCTGATTGCCGCTGACGGAGACCGGTTTATCGGGGTGACGAATGTGCTGCACAATCTGCAGACCAACGGCATGTACCACGAATATACCGGCGTGAGCCGGGATTACCGCGGCAGAGGAATTGCGTATGCCTTAAAGATAAAGGCTGTGCAGATGGCTATGAACAGAAAAGCGTCCTATCTTCGTACCGATAACGATTCGACGAACGAGCCTATTTTAAAAATTAACCGCAAGCTCGGCTATTTGCCTCTACGGGGGTCATACCGGATCGTCGCTCAGCTTAGTCGGGTGCTGGACCGTCTACCTGCAACAGACAGCTAAAAGCATTATTTTCTGCAAAATAAAAGCATGACCGAAGGCAGCTTTAGCCGCTTTTAGTCATGCTCTTTTTTTCTAAACTAACAAAGGTGACAAGCTAATGCCCCCGCTTCACAAGCTCCACACCCTTCGGCACGGTCAGCGTAAGCTGCGGATCGATTGTATCCGAGACAAGCCCGCCATCCCGGCGATCCACCGTTCCGATCATGACGTACATGGTTGAGCCGACGATATTCGTCCGCAACAGGCTGTCGTCCAACCGGTCAAGCTTCTCCGCTGACCAGTAACGGACCTGACCGAACAGCTTCACCTCTCTTGTGTCCGTCTCACTGAATTCTACTCCGTCCAATGAATGTACGACTATTTTATTAATGTCCGCGGGTACTTGCACTGTCTTTGTTTCCACAAACGCCGAGCGCTGCGTCATTTGCAGCCCCCTTTGCAGCTCATCGAACAAGCCAGTAGACATGAGCAGCGCAAGTCCTAAGCTTGCCATTCCGGCAGCCCCTACAAAAAAGACGCTGATCCAGTCGTACCGTACAATGGCGTGCTCGCTATTTGAAAACTTCAAGTAGAGCAGCAGCTCTGCACCGAGCATAATAAAAACGACCGGCGCTACCCACAGGAGCATTTCATAGGCTTCTATGTCCTGCCATAACGAAACGGCCAAAGCAGTACCCATCAGCATGAGCGTTACGCCCATCGACAGCGAGCCGACCCGCCATGTACGGATGCCTTCCGCCCGATTGGCCGGATGGACCATATTTACTGCGCTCATTGCAATCCCTCCTCTTGTTTGGAATGACCGGCTGGAGCTGCCGCAGGCGGTGCGGTTATTTGGGATTCTGCATTCGTCTTGCTTCCGAATGCCAGCCGCAAGCCAACAATTATCATAATAAAAGCAACGACAGCGGTAGGAATCATATATTTGATTTGTACATATTGCGAGTAAATTTCACTAGAGTATCTGGATGCAACCTCGGCGGCTACACGGTCAAGCAAATAATAAACGCCGAACCCGAGCAGCGCGATGCCGAACCATCGTTGATAAGGCACAAGCTGAGTCAGCACCGGATCATCGGTAAGTGTCTGACGTTCATAGCGCGACGACTGCTGCAGCGCATCGAAGAACGCAAAGCACCAGTAGAGCGGAAGCAAGAAGAAAAACAGCGACAACCGCAAATTGTCCATAATATATATGGTTAGCAGGAAGCCGCCCATTAACTGAAGCCCCCGCTTCTGAAGCCCCAAATACAGATGACCCGCACCCGGGAAAATCGACAGCGCAATAGCCAGCACTTTATTTTTGCGGCCGGAAGCGATGTGCGCCTCCAAGTCCTCAAATATGGCACGGTCGGTTAGCTGCTCGCCGCGCTGCTTCGCATGCAGCTGCTGAATGGCGTCAAACATGCTGTAAATCCATATGACCGGCAGCCCCAACAAAAATATCAGCAGCGCTCCCGTGCCCATAATCACGCTGAGAAACACGATAATCGCAAACAACCCGATGAATGAGATTAGAAACGTTATGCCGCGCTGCATGAGTCCTATGCTCATATGTCCAAGCCCTGGAAGCAGGGACAGCATAATCGTGCGGCTCTTCTCCCGCTGCTGGTCAAACGACAACGGCACAGCGCCGTCAGACGCTTCTGCAAAAGATCCATATGGAGGAGCCGCGGCCGCCCTTCCAGGCACCTTGCCCGAAACGAGTGTAATGATCATGTCCATCATGTTGATGCCCCAGCTCATCACGGATATAAACAAGAGGACGAGAACTTCATCACCGCCGTTATTTGCAAATGACAGTAATAACAATAGTACAAGCGGCCCGAAGAAAGCTCCTCCATACAAAACGGTTCGGATCGGACGGCCCAAATACGCATGCCCTGCGCCTGGTATAAAAGAAAGCAAAAACGCGGTTAACGGGCTTTTGTTCATTGATTATTCATTCCTCTCATTATCTTCGTCATGCTTTATTTAAAGCGAATCGCCTGCAGCCCATCGAGCCACGAGCCGGTTTGACTGACCATTTTGTCCGACCACGATTCCGTCTGTTTGTCTAACGGTATTGTAATTGCAGGCTGCGGCTCCTGCGCGTTCAAGTCCAGCTCATGCTGTGCCAGCTTCTGCGAAAAGGAGGCAAAGGTACCGCTGCCAAGCAGCAGCAGCGTGATGGAGGCAGCAATCGTATAATGTGTGACGGGATGCTGCAGCCAAGAGCTTCGGCGGTAGGGTCTCTCTTGTACGACGGTAGTAGTTGCTTGCGCTTGCTCAAGGTGATGATCATCAGGTGTCAACTCGCTAATGAGCTGTGTCACGACACGCTGCTCAAGCAGCTCCATATCAGGCATTGTAATCGATGGTTCGTACGCAGATCCTCCAACAACCGTTCCAGCTTCCAGCGACTCTACAGCGGCCGCGAATAGCTCTAAGCAAGTATCGCATACTGCCAAATGCCGCTCTGCCCAATCACGCTCCTGCTCCGTAAGCAAGTTGCGTACATAGTGATCCATTTGATCTGAAGCAATGTGTTCATCAGCACCATTTAAATAATCATGACCCGCAATCCATCCGTTCTCATCGTTCATTCGAAATCCTCCTTCCGCCAGTGGCGTTTTATCCAGCTCCGCGCCCGGTATAGACGCGACTCCACGCTTTTGCGCTCCAGTCCCGTTTCAACCGCGATTTGCTCATACGACTTATCTTCCATATAATAAGCGGTCACGACTTCGCGGTAGTTATCCGGCAGCCTATCGACCAGTACGCGAATCTGGCGTTTATCCTCCCGCTCCATGGCTATCGTCTCGGCAGCAGGCATACCCGCCGGCTGCTCCTGAGAGCTGTCCGGTATGACTTCGCCGCCGGACAACTCCTCCGGTCTGCGCGCCCTGCTGCGCTTGAAATCGATCGCCCGATTGACAGCAATCCGGGTAATCCACGTCTTCAGTCCATCCAACCGGCATTCCGGGAGGGAGCGGTAAATCTGCAGCAGCACTTCCTGCGTTACATCCTCCGCGTCATGCGGTGAATGAAGCACTGCGAAGACGGTTCTATATATGTACGGACCATATGCCTGTACGAACGGTCGATATTGCTCGGGCCCGCCGTTCTGTATCGCTTTGATCCAATCTTCGTCTTGAATGTCGCTCCCCTCCTTCCCAATGTAATAGACGTCAACCAGTCCCTCTTCCCCTGCACTTTCCCCAAAAAAATTTTCTATCTTCTCCACGGCCTGCAACAACGCAGAAAACCTCACCTTCGCGAGGTCAAGCTTCACGAACGGTGAGGTTCTCATTTTTTATCGGCTTCCGCCTATGCTGCGCATCCTGCGCGTCTTAGATTATACATCCAAAGCTTGCTTTAGCTCTTCCGGCGAACGGTCCCACCACTCCTGGTTGTGTTCAACCAAAAGCTTGCGGAGCGCTGTTTTCTCTACGTCGCCAAGCTCGCCAAGAATGTAACGCCGTTTAATGGAATAGTCCAGCTTGTTTACGTGATCAGCCAAAATCTTCCACCCGCGCCGCGCTTCCGTATCGATAAGCATCTCGCAAGCCGTTGCGCCGGCATAAAAGGAGCCTTCCTCATTGCGGTCGACGGCCACCCATACGATCCAGCATTGACGGCCATTAGGCGTATCCTCTTTGTTCGGCGTAAACTTGATGCCCCGCTCCACCTTGCTCTTCGCGTGCATCGCCCCAACATCGATATAAGCAACGCCCTCGTCAATAATTACGCAAGCTACGTCGCTCAAATCAATCGATCCCGCACCGAACCCTTTATGTTTTTTGCTGCTCACAACGTTGAGCGACAGTGATTTCTTTTCCTTCTTTTCCGGTTGTCCTTGTTCTTCCGTCACGCGTATTCACACCTTCCCCATACAATAATTCCATTTTAGCTAATAATCCTTGAAAAGCAAACATATACATGCTGTAGATGCTTGTCAACGGGAGGGAAACGTTCAATGACTCCACGCTATGTCAAACGAATTTTACTAGTTATACTCGCAGCCGTCATGCTCGGTCTGTCTGTGCAATACGGCTTCGGGAATGCTTGGCAATCCCAGTATACATATGCTTTCGCCCCCGCCGCCAAAGCCAAGCAAACGCCCGCTCCTGCCCAGAATTCGGCCAAGCCGCCTGTCGTGCAGGAGCCAAATACGGTTATGACGCCAAAGCCGCAATCGCTTAGTAAGCGAGTCGTTGAGTACCATATCAACGTTCAATTACGTGGCGATGCACAGCATTTAGACGGCGAACAGGCTATAACCTGGACCAACCCCGGTAAAAAAATGGTGTCCGAGCTCTATTTCCACCTGTATCCGAATGCCTTCCAATCAGAAAACACGACGTTTATGCGTGAATCCGGCGGCAAGCTGCGTCAGGACAAAGCGACGACGAACAGTATCGGCTACATGAAGCTGCTGACACTGCAAACCCTTGAGGGCGAGAGTCTGATGCCAAGGCTGCAGTACGTTCAGCCGGATGACGGCAACGAGAATGACTTCACGCTGGCCAAAATACGGCTGCCTGAACCGGTTGCCCCGGGAAAATCGGTCACGCTGCGTATGAGCTACGAAGTGAAGCTGCCGGAAGTATTTGCACGAATGGGGTACTCCGGCAAATTCGTCATGGCTGGTCAATGGTTCCCTAAGCTGGCTGTATATGAAACCATAGGTACAAGGGGCCGGACTGCCGAGGGTTGGAACGTGCACCAGTACCACGGCAATTCGGAGTTTTACAGCGACTTCGGTATATACAGCGTCCGGATTAAAGTGCCTGAGGCGTACACCGTTGCCGCAACCGGCTTCCAAACAAAACCTATCGAAGTGAAGGATCAGACTAAGGTGTACCAATTTTACGCCGATGACGTCCATGACTTCGCCTGGTCAGCATCGCCAGACTTCGTATACGAGGAAGCAGCTTTCTCCGATACGGGTATTCCCGGCGTACGCATTAAGCTTTATCTTGATCCGTCGCACGCGGCGCTCAAGGAGCGTTACTTGCATGCAGCCAAATCCGCTCTCTCCAAATACGCGCAGTGGTACGGTGAATACCCTTACACCACGCTGTCGATCATCGTTCCGCCGAAAGGAGCGAACGGCGCGGGCGGTATGGAATACCCGACGCTCATTACCGCATTTGCAGCTGAGAAGGATAACCCCGGCTTCGATCTGGAGCGGACAGTTGTACATGAGATCGGCCACCAGTATTGGTACGGGATGGTAGCCTCCAATGAATTCGAAGAGGCGTGGCTGGATGAAGGCTTTACGTCCTATGCGGAGGACAAAGTGATGGAGACCGCATACGGGCTGGAAGCCAACCTGCGGGTCGAAGCGAGCTACATGACGGATCCGGCGCCGCTCAAGCAGCTGTCGTGGGCATATGGAAGCCATGACCAATATGCAGAAAATGTATACATGAGAGCGAAGCTCGTCCTCATCGGCATAGAGAATCAGGTGGGCACAAGAACGATGCAAAAGATTTTACGTACTTATTTTCAAAAATATAAGTTTAAGCATCCTTCTACAGCCGACTTCCAGCGCGTGGTTGAACAGGTTACAAGGACAAAGTGGCATGATTATTTCAGACAATACGTTTACGATAACCAAATGGCCGACTTTTCAGTGGAGTCTATTCATGTGAGGCCGGTCAAACAGGACGGCGCACAAATGTACGAGTCGATCGTCCTTGTCAAAAAGCATGGCGGCACGAATGGTGAGATTCCAATCGTTCTGCAGTTCACCGACGGCACGAAGATGACAAAGCAGTGGAATGCGGAAGAATCCCATATCCAATACAAGCAGCTGCACTCTGCTCCACTCAAATGGGCCTTCGTTGATCCGAAGCACAGCAATGTACTCGATAACAAGCTCATCAACAACTTTATGCAAGCGCAGCTGCCGGAAGAAACGCGTACAAGGTGGAGCCTTGGCGTTGTGAAGCTGATTGAAGGGCTGCTCGGATCTCTGAGCTGGTAAGTAATTGCGTTCAAGGAGCGATAAACGATGAAGATACACATGAAGCAAGGCTGGCGGCTGGCGGGCAAACATTTTCACCTCGTTATTTTAATGTTTTTGTACCAGCTGCTGTGGGGATTTTTCTTATACCGCTTTATTGATTCGGTCGTTTCTCCGCTGCTGCGGCGGTTTCCCAGCTCCTATCCGTCTGATACGGCTGCACAGCACTTCATCACGGAGGCCCAGTTCCAGCTGTTCAAAACCGATCTCGTCTCGCCCTATTTGTGGCTGCTTGGGGGCCTGTTCGCCGCCCGGATGCTGCTGACTCCTTTGTTTAACGCGGGATTGTTTTATTCGCTGCACCACCAAATGAGAGATGGGGCAGGCACCCGTTTTCTCGAAGGTATTCGCAAAGCCTGGAAGCCGGTCGTTTTACTTTACTGGTTAGAATCTATACTCGCGTTAGCGCCTGCCTGGTGGCTGCTCCCCCGCTCCTTGGATTCCCTTCTGGAGAGTGGATCGATTCCGGAGCTGCTGCAATCCATACTGCCTGGAGCGTTCTTATGGCTGCTTTGGGGCACGGTGCTTCATCTGGTCTTTCTGGCCATGCAATTTGGCGCTGCCTCAGGTGAAGGGATTTTCCGCTCCTTATGGCGCGCTTTAAGAAATTTCGTTTCCTATGCGGCAATATCATTGATCATGTGGGCTATTGGTGCCGCTCTAGGCCTCGTCGTAACGAGCCTGTCGATGCTCTGGGCCGGCTTATTCGCACTCATCGTACATCAGGGCTATCACCTCGTCCGGACCCTTATGAAAGTGTGGACCATCGCATCGCAATATGATCATCTGCAGTCGAAGCAGATATAGACAGTTAGTCTGCATATAAGGTTTCACATAACAAAACCTCCGACTATTCGGAGGTTTTTTGTATGAAAAAATTTTAATCTTTCATCGGAAAAACCGGGGATTATCGCTATTCACGGAGTTCTGGCTAGTCCAAGCGGCATTGCCGTATAAGGACAATTCAGCATATTTTACAGCGGCTTCACATAATTAATGAAAATGAGTCATGATAATTAGTTATTTAGCACTAATAACATGTGTTTATTTTACATGAAAATTGTTTAAACGAACCATTTAGTCAAAAGGTTACATGAGAATTATTAGAATTTGCCAGTAAAGGCAGGAGATCAATGAAAATAATCGAATAATTTCCAAGAGCATTACTAAACTGCCTAATTCCCTATCGGGAAACGGGGGAACCATTTTGGGTGAATTGATTCCGACGTTGACTTTTTTCAGCGCCTGAGGAATCATAGGGGACCTTCAACCGAACCCCACAGCTAACCTCGTCGGCATCGGAAGGAGTTTCACAATTGAAAAAGGTTACCGCACTACTATTGGGTCTCGTACTCGTACTCGCTTTTCAAGCGGGAAGCGTTTTCGCAGACTCCAAACTGGACGGATATATCAATAATGTTATTGGTAGTCCGTACAAAAGCGGCGGAAATACGTCGAAAGGTTTTGATTGCTCCGGTTTTACGACCTATGTGTTCGATAAAATGGGCATTGATCTTCCGCGCACATCCGCTTCTCAAGCAAAAACAGGCAAGAAGGTCGCTAAAACTGACCTTATCCCGGGAGATCTCGTGTTCTTTGACACGGCAGGAGGCAATAACAGCTCCGTCTCCCACGTCGGCATTTATATCGGAGACGGCAAGTTTGCACACGCATCCTCTAGCAGAGGCGTTGTAACAGACAAACTTAATTCCTCCTATTATGAGAACCGGTATGTGACTGCACGTCGTGTCATGGATCCGGATTCTTTCGTAAAATATGCTGACGAAGAATAGAGTCACCTGAGCAGCCCTCTAATGAAGGGCTGCAATGGCGTGCTCACCCAGTAAAGCCGCAGTTGTTTGTCCATTAGCGACAAGCCGCATGCGGCTTTACTGTTTCCATTCCGTCCTCGACCTGAATTCAAGCTTACGATGCGGTATAGGAAAGGAGCTGTACAACGATGTATTTATTTATTCATCGCAAGGATTTGCGTGTTGCGGATCTGCGTGCATTTGATTACTTACGATCGAAGGATGCCGAGGGTATCCATCTGCTTATTATAGATCCCGCTTTAACGGCTCAAGGACGACTTACCAGCCACAGCGGACGTAATTTTGTTGGACAGGCGGCCTCGCTGCTGCACAGCTACGCAAAGGCTGGTAAAGAACTGCATGTGCTTTACGGTGATCCGGTACACGTTACGGAAGCTCTCCTGCAATCACACCCGATTGATGAAGTTGTCGTTCATGCCGACTATACCCCCTATGCGCGCAGCCGAGATGAGCGCCTGCAGCAGACCGTCCACAGGCTGGGACGCCGCTGGATATCAATCGCAGATGCTCCGCTTGCCGATTTAGAAGCTTTTCCGGCTTACACGGGGCGAAGCGAACCATATAAGGTGTTCACGCCGTTTTACCGGATGTGGAGCAGCTTTATAATGCAGAGCTACAATCCGATGGGCATCACAACGATACATGACCTGAATACCGTTCGGGAGATAAGCGGAAGGGTGGCCGTTCCCTTTGCATTGCCCGAGCAAATCGCTTCTGCACTTGGCGGTACTGCGGCTGTCGAAGGTTCCGTCAAATCGGCACTTCTGCTGGACCGCTTCGTACGTGAACATTTGGCTGCGTATGCGGCCAGCCGTGATGCATTTGCCGAGGGTCACACGAGCGGGCTGTCACGCTTCTTGAATACCGGCGCCATATCCGCCCGTCAAGCTTACGAAGCGACGGAAGGATTGCCTGGAGCAGAGACGTGGTTGCGGCAGCTGGCATGGCGCGATTTCTATTTGTATCAAGCGATGTATCACGAAGATTATTTCCGTTACGAGCATCTTTCCGATTTGTCTGCGCTAACTGATAAGCACTTCGGGGCGTGGGCGTCCGGCGCGACCGGCATCCCGATTATCGATGCAGCTATGACGCAGCTTAATCGGACGGGCGAGCTGCCTAACCGGCTGCGGATGGTAACTGCTATGTTTTTAACAAAAAACCTGCTCTGCCCGTTTACGCTTGGCGAACAGCACTTCCGCCTTAACCTCAGCGACTATGACAATACGCTCAATCGCGGCGGCTGGCTGTGGTGCTCTTCGCTTGGCTATGACGCAGCGCCTTATTTTCGCATAATGAATCCTGCGACGCAGTCGCAGACGCATGATCCGGTCGGCAGCTACATTAGGCGCTGGCTGCCCCATCTCGCTCATTTGTCAGACAAAGAGATTCATCAGCCGCTTAGCGGCGCCATCGTTGATCTGAAAGCATCGCGGGCGCGAGCGATTGACGTATACAGATCAATTGCGAAACAGCCAATTGTTCAAGCTTGACGGCGACCAAGCGTAAACGGCTGTCGCCGTCCTTGGCGGCAAAAGCTCGTTTCGCGGTGAAATATAAGCTTATTTATAACTGTGAAATTTATAAATTCTTATATTTTAAAAAAACCTCCAAAGCGGCTAA
The DNA here is from genome assembly GCF_003337375.1 of Paenibacillus prosopidis. Taxonomy (GTDB): domain Bacteria; phylum Bacillota; class Bacilli; order Paenibacillales; family Paenibacillaceae; genus Pristimantibacillus; species Pristimantibacillus prosopidis. Next base: position 23,608 of record NZ_QPJD01000026.1, on the reverse strand, counting down.
GAGTATTAGCGGCTTCGGAGGTTTTTGCTATTCATTCGTTTCGATGTCAGGATGGTCGGGGTCAGCGACTCGCTTTACGCTCGCCTGCCATTCGACTCCGCTGTCCCTGTCTTCTGCCAAGCACGAGCATAGCTGCCAGCAGCAGCAGCATAAATAGAACAAGCGCACTATTATACCATAACGTCGATTGCACATTGAATTGATCCATAATCCAGCCGGTTACCCGCGGGAAAATAGCGCCGCCCAAGCCGCCGAATGCGACGAGCAGGCTCGTTGTCCGTTCAGTCATACCCGGAATAAGCGCGTTCGCGTACACAAGCGCAATTCCGAAAATACCGGAGAAAAACAATCCGCTTAATCCGACAAATACAAGCATCCAGCTCAGCTGCCCCATTAACGCCATCAAAATAAATACAACTGCAGCACCTATTGTTGCGATGATCAAATAACGCGAGTAGCCCATCCGATCAGCAAGAACGCCTGCGAATAGACGGCCTAGCACCATAGTACCCCAGAAGAGGCTGAGCACAGCTGCCGCACTCGCCTCATCCACACCGGAGCGAACGATAAGAATTGACGGCAAATAGTTGGAGAAGCTCATCTCCATTCCAACATAGATCATGAAAAATAAAGCCGACAATAAAAGGAACGGTAACGCTTGGCGCGGATAACCGAAAAATCCCGATAAACCTTCGGAATGAGCTTCTAACGCAGCCGCAGTCTCTTTATCGCCTTCACCATCCGCTCCGCGCGGAATGAAGCTAAGCTGATTATCCAGCTCTCCGAACGACATCGTCAGCCAAAGGACGAATGTAATGCCTGACATCGCCGCTAATATAGGAAAGGACACCTGCCATACGTTATGCTGAATTAAGTAAGCAGCCGCAATAGGTATCAACAGCGCACCCACGCCAAAAAAGGTTTCCAGGCGGCTCATCGCCGAAGCTTTACCATTCTTCACCATATCTATGATCATCGCGCCTACAACGGCTTCTGTCAAACCGAAGCCGAGACCCGCCAGCGGGGCAAAAGCAAGCATCCAGCCCCATGGGAGCAGCAAGCTGTATGCAGCCTCGCTAACCGTCAGCACGCCGAGCGCGATAAGCACTGCGCCTCTCTTGCCGACTCTGGCAGTAATAGACGGAGCCAATAGAACACCGACCAGAAATCCGAGAAACTGATTCATAATCCATTGCCCGCCGTCTTTATAGGTCAAGCCGTAATGCTCCATCAATTGTTCCAAAATAGCGCCGCCCACAACATGCGCGACCCCAATAATTAAATAGGATAAGCAGCCAAGCCAAATTAACTTTCTCATGCAAAATGATCTCCTTATGTATGTACGTCCTATTGTGCCTATGATGATATAATAAACCTATTTCACTACCCTAACGGAGGTAACCGATTCATGACGAGTGATCCAAGCTCCACTTATTATAAACGACATCCGATAGCAATGACCATACACCCGCTCGAAATCAAGCATGCCAGGCAAATATGCGAATGGGCTTACGAACCGCCCTTCGATATTTATAATTGGCCCTCCTGGGAGCAAATGAAAAAGGACGGCATCGAATTTGGCGATTCCGTCCTTCGTGAAGCGCAATATGCAGCAGTTCTCGGCAATCAGCTTGAGCTGATTGGTTTTGCTCAATTTTTTCCGATTGCAGGTGTCACTAGACTCGGTCTAGGGTTACGGCCCGACCTATGCAGCCAAGGACTTGGTTCCGCCTTTGCTCGCCTTATCGCTTTAGAAGCACGCAAGCGTGCGCCTCGCGATGAAATTGATTTGGAGGTTCTTGCATGGAACTCGCGCGCCGTACGCGCATATGAACGGGCAGGCTTCCGGATTGCGGATACGTATTCACGTCCAACGCCGCAAGGCTTTGCGGAATGCCATTGTATGGTGTACGAGCCTGTTGATGACTAATACCGCTGTCGAAAATTATATGAGCCTTATGATTTGCGTGACCTTTTCTCCTTGGGAAACCTCAATAATGTGATGCTTGTTATTATACGTAATTACACCGTTGCCGACTGCAATAACCGGATCCTCCCCGAGCCCGAAAAACACATCATCCGCCAGCGCTTCCATGACCTCGTTCCGATCATCAACCGTCAGGGCCTCCCATTCCTCCGGCTCCATTTCAAAAAAGGTGTAGCTGCTATCGATTTCACCGACCGCCGCCGTCAAATCTTTCAATATATCTGCATACTCTCTCGCGTGTCTTACGCCCATTTGTGTATAACCACCTTTGCCATAGTCATATTTTGTAATCTTCTCCCTACTATTTTACCTCATTTCATCATTTTTAACGTCTAGTGCGCTAAATCATTCCTTTTACTCTAACTTCAGAATACCCATTTGACGATAATATAAGAAGTAGAGAAATGTCGAAAATGTATTGGACGGGGTGTATGATGAAAAATTCAACAATTATTGGTCTTGTGCTGGGTCTTGTCGCTGTATTGGGAGGGATGGTATTAAAGGGAGCACACCTGTCGTCTCTTTTGAATCCTGCCGCTTATATGATTATTATATTAGGTACGGTTGCTGCTGTCATGATCGCCTTTCCAATGTCCGAGCTTTCCAAAGTAGGCAAGCTGTTAAAAATGGTATTTTCTGAACAAAAGCTGCCACCGCGCGATGAGCTGATTCAGCGTTTCATGGAATGGGCTTCCATTACACGCCGTGAAGGCTTGCTTGCCCTTGAAGCGAAAGTAGATGAAATTGAAGATGTGTTTCTTCGTAACGGCATGCGTATGATTATTGACGGAAATGATCAGGATTTCGTTCGCGACGTCCTGCTGGAAGATATAGCTGCAACGGAAGACCGTCACAAAGCCGGTGCTCTTATTTTCACGCAAGCAGGTACATATGCGCCTACGCTCGGGGTACTCGGAGCCGTTGTCGGCTTGGTCGCAGCGCTGGCGGACATGAGCGATATGAACAAGCTGGCTCACGCGATCGCCGGCGCATTCATCGCTACCCTGCTTGGTATATTTACAGGTTATGTGCTTTGGCATCCGATTGCGAATAAGCTAAAGCGTATGTCCAAGAAAGAAATTCAAATTCGTCTTATGATGGTTGAAGGTCTTCTTTCCATTCAATCCGGCGTATCTACAATCGCCATCAACCAGAAGCTGTCCGTATTCCTGACGCCGACAGAAAGATTGCAGATGAAGGAGAAGGAGGAAGGAGCCGCTTGAGCAGAAAGCACAGACACGAAGAACACGAGGAGCATGTAGACGAATCTTGGCTCATTCCGTATGCCGACCTGCTCACCCTGCTGCTGGCACTCTTTATCGTGTTGTATTCGATGAACTCCGTCGATATCAAAAAGTTTGAAGAAATGTCCCAAGCGTTTAATGTCGCTCTAAGCAATGGCACAGGTATTTTAGAAAATACGGCCATCGTGAAGACTGGCGACGATAACGGCAAGAAGCAGGACGAGGAAGGCAGTCAGGAAGACAAGAAAGAAGATAAGAAGGAAGAAGAAGCTCGCGAAGCGCTCATGAAGAAAGAGCAAGAGGACCTGGAGAAGCTGAAGAAACAGATAGACGCATACATTAAGAAAAATGGATTAACGACCGATCTGGAAACAAAGCTTAATCTCTCACAACTCATGATAACGATTAGCGACAACGCCTTATTCGCTCCAGCGCAAGCAAATGTGAAGCCGGAAGCGGAAGAGCTGGCGACGGCAATCGGTAAAATGCTGCAGCAATATCCAGATTACGAGGTTATCGTTTCCGGACATACAGACGACACACCGATATCGACCGTCTTCTTCAAGTCGAACTGGGATTTAAGCTCTATGCGGGCCATACGTTTCATGGATATATTGCTCGAAAATAAACAACTGAAGCCGGAACGCTTCAGCGCCATTGGCTACGGCGAATATCGTCCGGTTGCCGATAACAAAACGGTTGCAGGCCGCGCCAAAAACCGCCGTGTCGAAGTATCGATTATTCACACCTATGCCGACTCTGCCAGCACTCAGCAGCTGAACGTTACGAAATAGCATTTCAAACAAAATCCCCTGATTTGGCCCGCACTCGGCGCCAAATCAAGGGATTATTTGGTTCATAGCCCATTACACCGGCTCGTAGCCTAACGTTTGAAACAACGTCGTCTTCTCTGCTTCCGTTAAATCACGCCACTTACCGACCTGCAATCCACCAAGCTGGATATTCATAATTCTCAGTCGCTGCAGTCTTCTTACGTGATATCCAAACGCTTCGCACATTCTGCGTATTTGCCGGTTGCGGCCTTCCGTCAGAATAATGCGGAACACACGATCCGTTACTCTCGTCACCTCGCAGGGCAGCGTCATGCTTCCGAGTATATGTACGCCGCTCGCCATCCCTTGCAAAAATGCAGCCGTCACCGGCTTATCAACGGTTACGATGTATTCCTTCTCATGCTTTCCTTCCGAACGCAGAATGGGATTAACGACATCCCCGTCATTCGTAAGCAGGATCAAGCCTTCTGAATCTTTATCGAGCCTGCCAATAGGAAAAATCCGTTCCGGATGGCCTACGAAATCGACAATATTCCCTTTAATATGAAGCTCTGTTGTACTCGTAATTCCGACAGGTTTATTCAGTGCAATATAAACATGCCGCTTCTGCTCGCCAATTTTCCGTCCATCGACACGGACATCATCGCCAAGCTCTGCCTGACTTCCCAGCTGCGCGGTAACCCCGTTAATCGTTACCCGGCCGCTTTCCACCAGCTTATCCGCCTCGCGTCTGGAGCAAAATCCCGTTTCGCTAATAAACTTATTAATTCTCAAAAACTGTTCACCTCGTTGTATGTACGGCCGACTATCCTTCCAGTATAACGCTCTCGCTTCCTTCTTTCAAAATAGGAAGCATTACGTGTACGGTTGTACCCACTTTTACTTGGCTTCGAATATCCATGGTCCCGCGATGGCTGTTAATGATGCGCTGGCTGACCATGATTCCAAGGCCTGTACCCGTTTCTTTTCCCGTAAAAAACGGATCGCCAATCTTCGCAATCATCTCATCCGGAATGCCTTCCCCCTCATCCGCAATCGTTATCGAGATATGTTCCCGTCTATGGGAAACGTTGATATGAATCAGCCCGCCGCTTGGCATCGCTTCAATCGCATTTTTCAACAAATTAATAAATACTTGTTTTAACTGGTTCTCCTCGCAAGAAATACGGCAATTCTCTTCAGTAAAAGCTATACGGAACTCAATATCGTGAAGGAGCGCTTCACTATTCATAAAGGCAATAACATCCTGAAGCACGTCGCGAACATCCTTCGTTATAAACTTCGTTGCCTGAGGCTTCGCTAATATAAGAAACTCGCCAACGATTAGGTTGATACGATCCAACTCAGACAGCATTAGGCTTACATGTGCTAAAGTCAGCTTGTTCGTCTCCTGCTGAAGTTGCAGGAAGCCGCGTAGCGTGGTGAGCGGATTACGAATCTCATGGGCTACGCCTGCCGCCAGCTGTCCGACAGTCGTCAGCTTCTCTGATCTGCGCAGCAGTTCCTCCATTTTGTTGCGGCTTCGCATATCCCGCGATATGCTTGCAAATGCTCTTATGGTCCCGTCTGAGTCGCGAATAGGTGAAATCGTCACGCTGACGGGAATCATCTCGCCAGACTTGGTAACGCGCATCGTTTCCTGTGCGGGAAGCACCTTGCCGGCTAACAATTGGCTCAGCATATGTTTCATCTCTGCTTGATGCGAATCTGGAAGAATCGGATAAATAAGACCGATCGCTTCTTCTTCCTCATAACCGAAAAGCAGCTCAAATGCACGGTTTACTTGTATTAACTTACCATCCAGATCAAAAAGATGAATCGCATCGCTTGTATGATTGATAAACGACTCTAAATGCTCCTTCATCCGGCGGTTTTCCTCGAACGCTCTGCGCAGCTTATTCATATAGATGCTTAAATTTTGCGACATCGCATTTACCTTCAGCGCAAGCAAACCAAACTCATCCTTGCGTTTAATTTTGATCGGCTGGTGGAATCTGGCGGAGGATACCTCATTTACTTTCCATAATATATCCTTTAACGGTCTAATCATTGCTCCCACCAGCCAATAGCTAATGAAGAGTACCAGCACCATAACAACGACCGAGTAAATAAGGGTATCGTTCCACTTTCGAACGACAAACTGTTTAATCCTTTCGTCATCATATACAATGCTAATTGTATAGTCATTTAACTGCTCACTCGTATAATAGCTTCTAAAATAAGGCTTATCGTTAATGGTCATGTGGCGGAGTTCAAAATCAGCTGACTTTACCTCTTTCAAAAAGGTGTAATCACTGGTTGAATCCATGTATGTATAGGTGCCAAATGGAACCGTATAAGTCTCTTGATCAAATACGGTTATTTCCTTTATATTTGGATTTAACCTTTTCACAATATCAAAGATATGCTCAGGGCCGGATGCTCCTTCCACTAATGGAACGGAATCAGTTTCCGACTGGTTCTTATAGAACGCAAAGGACTGCGCCACATGCATGGAAGTTTCCTTCATCGTATGCCGCATTTGCTCACGCATCCCTTGGATCATCGAATATTCGCTCAACATGTGGTGGAGAATGAAAAACGTCAATACAATAAGCGAAATTAAGACGGATAACTTCATCTTTATCGACAATGAACGACACATCCTTTTACCAGATGATCTTATAGGATTAGTTCACATTACCTAAGCACCTGATTTTATGCAAAGATATCTTGTATACAAACACATTTTATTAACAGCTTATACACATTGTCAACAAGTATTGTGCACAGGAGTGAATAATTTGTGAGTATATATGTGTATATCAATAAAGTTATCCACAATGTTATCCACGACATGTTAACAACGGAATATTTGTTCGCTGTATAATCAATAATTTGTAAAGGGGTTATCGTTCATGATTAGAGAGCAAGAAGATCAAAAATGGATGTTAGAAGCAATCGCTGAAGCGAGAAATGCCGAGCAAATCGGGGAGGTTCCCATCGGAGCTGTTATTGTACGAAATAATGAGATTATCGGGAGAGGGCACAATTTAAGAGAGACGCGGTTTGATCCGACCGCTCACGCTGAAATGGTTGCCATTCGTGACGCCTGCGATCGCATCGGCGCTTGGAGATTATTAGATTGTACGCTTTATGTCACATTAGAGCCTTGTCCGATGTGCGCCGGTGCGATCGTCCAATCGCGTATTAAACGTGTCGTTTATGGAACGTCCGATCCGAAGGCGGGCTGCGCCGGGACGCTTATGAACTTACTGCAAGAGCCCCGTTTCAACCACGAAACGGAGCTCACCAGTGGTATTCTTGGAACTGAATGCGCGTTGCTGCTAACCCAGTTTTTCCGTCGACTGCGAGAACGGTAACGAACTCTACATATTGTCGCGGCGTATAGAGATATCAATAAGCTCATTTCGTTGTATATGCTGTAACGCAACAATAAGTTGATCGGCCTCTTCGCTAATCGCCAGAACATCCGGATCTGTCAAACTGCCGCGTGCTTCGGCTATTTCATGAAGCTTTAGCCGCAGCGACTGCAATTGTTTAAGCAAGTGTTTTTTGTCCATAGCTCGCTTCGGGGCACGCTCCTTATCTAGCACTCGTCTGGTAATAGTTCTATTATACTCCGAGAGTTATAAGGAGTTTGTAAAAACATGTCGACGATCGTCTACAATTTTCAGGCATTATTCGACAAAAGCAAGCTAATTCTTCCAATTCATAGGTCTTTTTTACTATATTAATTGATTAACATATGGAAATTCATCCAACTAAAAGCATATGGCAACAAATGAAAGAGCTTTATTAACAACGAGCTCTTAACAGGTAATTAACAGACTGCTCAATTGCGCAAAACCCGCTTGTTATACGCAATTATGAGGATAAATCCATTTGTATTATAAGATAGTATGAAGTAAAATTATTTACAACATTACTATAATTATTGATGACAAGCGTAAACGGCTTCGCGGAGAATTCTAAGAATTTAAAACATAAATTTGGATAGTGGGATGTGCTTTAGTGAATAATAAGGCAGTTATTTTAGGTTGTAATTATTATATAGGTTTAAGTACGATCCGTTGCTTAGGGATTAACGGCGTGCATACGGTAGCCGTTGATTATTCGAATAAGCATACCTATGGCGCAGATTCAAAATATACGTCTGAGCGGCTTATCGCTCCTCATTATAAAGAAGACACGGCAGCCTTCATCCAATTCTTGAAGGATTATGCCCGCAAGCAAAGCGCTCCTCCTGTTCTTATACCTTGTCATGATTCCTATTTAGAGGTTATAGATGAGCATTTGTCCGAGCTGAGAGAGCATTATCTGATTCCGCAAGATGAACCCGGCATCTATACGAATATGATGAATAAAGAAGTTTTGCAGCGTTTGGCACTCGAAAACGGAGTAGCTGTTCCGGAAACGGTCCGTGTTGATGAAAACAACTTCTACGAGAAGATCGATCAGATCATTAAGTTCCCTTGTATCGTGAAGCCGACCGACTCCCCTTCCTTCGTAGCGAAGTTCAGAAGGAAGCTATTCAAGGTACATAACCGGGCAGAGCTCGAACAAGCACTGGCAGATGCGCAAGAGGCAAATCTAGAGGTCATCGTGCAGCGTATTATTCCCGGCTTCGATGATCACATGTATACGTTCGATGCCTATTTGAACCAAGATTCCAAGGTAACGCATTGGGTTACCTGCCAAAAGTTCCGTCAATATCCGATCAATTTCGGTGCATCGGTTTATACGGGGCAAAAGTACGTACCCGAGCTATTCGAAATCGGCGCCCCATTTCTAGAAAAAATGAAATGGAAAGGCTTCGCGGAAATCGAGTTCAAGAAGGATGCCGAAACCGGGAAATTTTACTTAATCGAGGTTAATTGCCGGATCACGAACCTAAACAACCTGCTGTACAAGGTTGGGGTGAATTTTCCTTGGATTACTTATCAGGAGCTGACCGGCAACATTGTGCCGCCGAAGGCCGTCAAGGAAAACACAAACCGCGTGTTCTGGTACGGGTACGAGGATATGCTCGCTATCCGCGACTATATCAAAGCCGGTCAACTTACGTGGAAGCAAGTGCTAGGATCCTTGTTTAAACCGAAGGCTTATGCCATTTGGGATTGGAAAGACCCTAAGCCTGCATTCTCCTATGCTTCCATTATTGGCGGCAAATTCATGAATAAGCTTTTGAGAAGGTAGTCTTACAGATAGGAAAGGGCAATAGAATGGAGCTGTTCTTATGTTATTAACCGCCGTAATTAAAGATCTTCATTACACGCTCGTCAAAGGTGATTTACATATAGAAGTAAACTCCATTGCATATGATTCAAGAGAAGTAGTGGAGAATGGCGTATTTGTCGCTATTACCGGATTTTCGGTTGACGGTCATCGTTACATTGACCGCGCAATTGAGCAGGGTGCTGCCGCCATCATTGTGGAGAAGGATATCCACATCGACGGTGAGGTTACCGTCCTTAAAGTTCCCGATACGAGAGAAGCACTTGCACAGGTAGCGGCTAATTTCTATCATAATCCTACGGAACAAATGAATTTAATTGGTATAACGGGAACAAACGGTAAAACGTCGACTACTTATTTTCTTAAATCGATCTTCGAGGAAACAGGGAATTCTATTGGTATTATCGGCACGATCGGAACCGTTATTGGCGATAAAGTGATTAAAAATAAAAATACAACGCCGGAGTCGCTCAATCTTCAGCAAACTTTCGCAGATATGGTCGATTCGGATATGAAGCATTGCGTGATGGAGGTATCCTCTCATGCGCTTAACCTTAACCGCGTTGCGCACGCCCGCTTCAATACCGGAATATTTACGAACCTAACGCCCGATCACTTGGAGCTGCACAATACAATGGCCGAATATTTTGAAGCAAAGGCCAAGCTATTCGACATGACAACGGACTACAACATCATTAATGCAGATGATGAGTACGGCCGCATCCTAATCAATAGATTGCAGGGCCGCGAGTCAAGGCTGCTTACTTACGGAATTGAACACGAAGCGGACATTAATGCGTCGGATATTCACTATTTTGCCGATCATACCGTCTACACCGTCCATACGCCAAAAGGCAGCATAGAAATCAAAGTAAATCTGCCGGGAGCCATCTATGTATATAATAGCCTAGCAGCTATTGCAACAGCTTATTGCAATCAATTCAGCTTACAGCAAATTGCGCATGGCATTGCGGCTGTAGAAGGAATTAAAGGACGTCTTGAAGTCGTTTATCAGGACGAGGATACCAAGATCATCGTTGATTTTGCCCATACGGAGGATAGTCTGGAGAAGGCGCTGACTACGATCAGACCTTTTGCCAAAGGCAGAATTATACTCGTATTTGGCGTTTATGCTGCAGATGGCGAGTCTGGCAGAGAGAAGCGCAAAGCGATGGCAGAGGTTGCTGCGAAGTTCGCCGATTTTTCCGTTGTCACTTCTGACAATCCAAAAGAGCAGGATAACAATCTTATTATTAGAGAAATCGTAGAAGGCATTGAAGCGCATAATGGCAATTATGAAGCGATTGTAGACCGCAGAGATGCGATTGCTTTTGCTATTGAAATTAGCAGGAAAGATGACGTCATTCTAATTGCCGGCAAAGGCCATGAAACGTCGCAAATCGTCGGTAAAACGGAAATTCCGTTTAATGAAGCGGAAATCGTTCGAGAAATTAAAGGAAATGAAAGGTAAAAATAGGTTGAACAATGGAACTTAAAAGTTTAGGCGTCATTGGCGGTATGGGACCGAAGGCAACATCCGTATTCGTAGATCAAATTATTGAAAACACTGCGGCAGACCGCGACCAAGAGCATATCGATATGGTTATTCTTAACCATGCCACTCTACCGGACAGAACATCCGTTATTTTGGGCAATCGCGGGGAGGTTTTTCTCGAAGCCGTCGCCAAAGACCTGAAGCTGCTTGAAATGGCGGGTGTCGCAAATATTGCTATACCTTGCAATACATCGCACTATTTCTATAACGAAATGCAGCAAATGACACACATCAATATTATTAATATGGTGGACGAGACGTTGGGAGAGATCTACTCCACCTTCGGCGAACACTGTAAAGTCGGTATTTTAGCTACAAACGGGACGGTCAGCAGCGGTGTCTATAAAAAAGGATGCTCTAAATATAACATGGAGCTTCATGTGCCTAACGAGGTCGTTCAAGAGCATGTCATGGACATTATATATAATAAAGTTAAACGTAATTTGCCTGTAGAACCTACGGAGTTTGAAGGCATCATAAACGGTCTTTTGGTAAATGATAATTGCAATTGTGTCATCATCGCATGTACGGAATTATCCCTTATTCCCTTGCGGGACGACATCTCGCAATATTGCGTCGATGCCATGGCCGTGCTCGTCAAGAAATCGATAGAGCTGTCCGGCAAGCATTTAACTGAGCGATAAGGGTTCTTAAACGAAATCAGGCAGACAACAAAAAGGAGAAGCCTATATACATTGGCTTCTCCTTTTTTGCTATTTGATTTCATGCAGGATATCCGCTTCCCGATCCCTTACCTCAAGGATTTTAGGTAGCTGTTCAAAAAACACATCAACTACCTTTGGATCGAAATGACGACCGCGCTCTCCCTCCAATAAAGCCAAAATCCGATCCAGCTTCCATGCCGCTTTATATACCCTTTCACTGCCTAAAGCATCAAATACGTCCGCAACTGCCGTTATACGTCCATAAATATGTATGTCTTCTCCTTTAAGACCTCTCGGATATCCTGTACCGTCCCACTTCTCATGATGATGCAGAGCAACAATAGAAGCAGCCTGCATAAGCTGTCTTTTGGAGTTACGCAATAAATGGTGGCCAATATCGCTATGGGTTTTCATTATGGCGTATTCTTCATCCGTCAGCTTCCCTGGTTTCTGCAATATGGCATCCGGTATCGCTACCTTGCCAATGTCGTGCATGGGAGAGGCACTGCGAAGCAGTTCCGCTTCCGTATTGCTCATTCCTAGTCCTAGAGCTAAAATGTATGAATATTGCGCGACCCGCTTCACATGATTGCCTGTTTCCTTCGAACGACTCTCACCAATCTCGCCCATCGCAACGATTATTTCTTTCTGTGTCTCTATGATTTCCTGATGGAGCATAATGGACTCCAGTGATTTGCCGGAATAGGAAGCAGCTAACGATAAATACTCCATATCCTTCGCGGAGAACGTTTGTACTTTCGTCATTTTATTAATGGCTTGATAAGCTCCGATAACCTCTCCCTCATTATTGCGGAATGGGATCGTCATGATCGCCTTGGTACGGTAGCCCGTTTTCTTATCGTTATCCGGATTGTGCCGCGGGTCCTTATAAGCATCGTCAATAAAAATAGGCTTTCCGGAACTTATGGCGCTGCCGACTAACCCGCTTCCGTACGGAATCCGTATTTCACCGACTCCATGCGCTACTGCCGTAAAAAGCTCATTACGCGCGGAATCAATGAGCCATACCGTACAGCGGTCGGCAACAATCATTTCTCTTCCCATATTAGCCATCAAGATAAGCACAGATTCTAAATTTTTCTCATTTGCAATTTTTGCCGTATATTCAAAAATCACTTTGAGCATTTGCTCAGAGGATAAATCTGTTCTTATCGAAATCTCTTCATTGGGGTCAATATGCACGCATGTTCACTCCTCCAGCCATTCAAGCTTTTGCAAGGGATAGTGTTGCACCCTCAAAAGCGTACATGGTATAATTAGTTTTGCTGCGCGTCCGTAGCTCATCAGGATAGAGCGACAGTTTCCTAAACTGTAGGTGGGAGGTTCGAGACCTCTCGGGCGCGCCATATTACACAAACCATATTTTGCAACAACCATATTTTACAACAACGTGTGAAAGTATAAAATATTTATCGACAATAAAAAAATTTTTTGAATAAAATGAGCAGATTTTACGCAATATATTGTAGACGGTGTGAAGAGAGGTGTGGTTCCGTTGGACCATTTGGTGCTAGGGCTACAGGAGGAACTTATCTAAATCACTAAGCAAAATGGAAGCGAGGGGTTGTGTCGCAGAGTACATCTGAAACACACATGCCTAGTCACATTCCACTAAACCGGAATTGATAAAGCAGTGCCCAAGTTATTCTAAAAAATGTGAAGTGTCCTATTAGAAGAGACTCGTACGATCAAACACCGTCGAAAAGGGAGCCTGTTATGGGCTCCTTTTTTTGTTTTATTTTATGGTTTTTGGAGGGTTTTACAAAATAGTGTCGAACTGAAGGTAACATAACCATCACTAGGAGGAACTAAATATGAATCAACCTTTTGGGTTGCATAAGGAAGAAAAAACCTTCGGCATGTTATGCCATCTTCTTGCTCTGAGCGGATTAATCATTCCGTTAGGTAACATTATTGGACCCTTGGTCATGTGGCTCATTAAAAAGGACCAATCTTATTTCGTCGATATGCACGGTAAAGAATCACTTAATTTTCAAATCAGTATAACCATTTACAGCATCGTATCCGCCTTACTCATTTTTGTGCTAATTGGAATTGTAACCTCTATTATTGTATTTATCTTCTGGCTGGCCATGACGATTATCGCCTCGATCCGCGCATCGGAAGGAAACGGCTACCGTTATCCACTCACGATTCGGTTTTTCAAATAAGAGAAAAAATTATAGTTTCACCAAAAAAACAGCCCTCAAAGAAGGCTGCTTTTTTGTTTATTACGTTCTAATATTTAATTACATGCCCACCGGCGCCTGGAACAGCTGCGTTAGCTGATCAAGTGTAATCGCATCGGTTGGGATCTCATTCTCAAACTTAGGTGCTTTACCGATCTCAGCGTAGCTGACATCGAAGTGAAGACCTAGCTTCATCTTTTGACCGCTTTCCTTATCCGTCGCTTCAACATTCACTTGACCCTCTTCATATACAAGGTAGCCATCCTGAATTGCGCAGGTAACCTTCATCGTATTTACTTTGACATTGTTTTTGAGCACATCAACAATATCAGCTTTGTTCGTTTCCAGTTCCGACTTCATCTTCTCGATATCCGCCTTCTCCAGCTGAAGCGACTTCATCGACTCTTCATTCGCAAGCAGTACGTCAATCAACTCAGGCAGCACTTGATTAATAACGGTTTCCACCGTCTTAGCGTAGTTGCTTTCGTTAATTTCAAAGGCAATGATTTGATCTGCTTTCAGCTCTTCCGGCAATCCTGCATCCGCAGCCTTCGGCTCGCTGAAGTATGTTTTCTCGTCAAAATGCTTAAGCAGCACCGCTCCGAGCTCCTTGCCAAGCTTCTGCTGCGCCGCAATATCTAGCGTAGCGCCGCCTTGCTGCTCGGCAAGCTCCTTAAGATCAATTTTTATAAACTTGCCTGTAACGGTCTCAGGCAGAGGCAGCATCGGAATCTGCGGTACTTTCACATATAATGTTTCTTCCGTCATAATCATCGGCACGGTAAGCTTCATTTCCATGTCGCCGGGAATAACGATTTCCACATTCATATCCGTCCGTAACGGATCCTTCTGATAAATAGCGTCAACCGTAATGGTCGCATCCTTCAGCATACCGATCATAGCTGCTGCTGCAGCTGCATCCTCTTGCATCGCAGCATCCGGAGTAAGCTCCAATTCATCAAGTCCAAATGACATTTTAACCGTATATGAGTCCGCTTCTGCCATCTTCGTCATAGCCGCTTGCAAGGCTTCCTTCGGCGGTTTACCCGAGCTGCACCCTGCAATGACGACCAACAAAACGGTTAGTAAAATAACCGCTAAGTTTTGCATCTTTTTCATTAAATATGTTCCTCCCCTATCTTTTTACGAGCACCTCCATTCTATACTAAATGAAATCCATTTAGAAGTTGTTTACAAAAATTCCCGTTTCAGCATGCTGAAACGGGACGTTGGATCTATATGCACGATTCGGAGTATTAGCCTTCAGGATTGTTATGGCTCACATGATTACGCTGCTTTGTCTTCTTAGAGCCGGATAACGGCGCCTTCATCGAACCGTCGTTATCGCGATTCTGCTTTTTTCTCTGCGGATTACTTTCTGGTACGGGAAAACTGTCCTGCCTAGCCATACCGAATTCCTCCTTTGCGATATCAGCACGCTAATATTTATTCACTAGCTTCTTTGATGCTCCAAATCAGATGGCTGATCGAAATTCAAAGAATCTTGATGGCGTCGATCATTTTTGTCCTGCTGCAGCTGCTGCGCATGATGACTATTGACCGGATCCACATCAAGAGCTTCAACGACATTCGATAAATTTTTATCGGCTGTGCCTTTTGCTTTTGTCATTTGCGATCGTCTCCTCTACGCATGCGTCAATTGTTGAAGCGTTTGTGCGCATTCATGCAAATGTCTTGTATAATCTTGAATCAACTGCTGAATGATGTCCCCTCGCTCATCGACGGATATGTTTTCTTTCTCAACATCCACGAGCTCGACCTTTACTTCACGGCTATCTACATACGTCACTTTAAAATCGAACGAATACTCTTGATGCCCGGCAGTATTAATCGTCACACGGAGCGACTTCGCATCTGCCTCATCCGGCATTACCTTACAGCGATCAGCTTTATTCATTATTTCCGGCAGCGTCTGCCGCCATGCATCAGCTAAATTTTCTTGATTCATCTGCAGCTCATCCGATTTACCCATATATAAAGCACCTCCACAACGTTTAACATGCGAAGACGGGCCTCTTTTTATACGATAAAAGAACATACAAAAAACGCCCAGACACTGTCGTCTGGGCGAACTCTTATGTAGCTTAAATGAAAGTGGCGGAGAGGGTGGGATTCGAACCCACGTGAGCTTGCGCTCTAACGGTTTTCAAGACCGCCCCGTTATGACCGCTTCGGTACCTCTCCATCATGTAATGGTCACAAAACATATTGTACCACAGACCAAAACACAGAAGCAACTGCATTTTGGCCTATGGAAAAAATTTTAAGATTAACGTGCTTCGATTGAGGTAATACCGCCCATATATGGACGCAATACTTCTGGAATCGTAACCGATCCGTCCGCTTGCTGGTAATTCTCAATGATTGCCGCAAACGTCCGTCCTACAGCGAGTCCAGATCCGTTCAGCGTGTGTACGAATTCCGGCTTGCTCTTTGCGTCTCTACGGAATCGAATCCCTGCACGGCGTGCTTGGAAATCCTCAACGTTCGAGCATGACGATATTTCACGATAGGTTCCGGCACTTGGCAGCCACACTTCCAAATCGTAAGTCTTGGCTGCAGTAAAGCCCATATCACCTGTGCAAAGCGCTAAAACGCGGTACGGAAGACCGAGCAGCTGAAGTACTTTCTCCGCATTTTGTGTCATTTTCTCCAGCTCGTCATACGACTCCTCAGGCTTCGTCAGCTTAATCAGCTCAACCTTGTTGAACTGATGCTGCCGAATCAACCCGCGCGTATCACGGCCGGCGGAGCCTGCCTCTGAACGGAAGCATGAGCTATATGCCACAAAATATTTTGGCAGCTCTTCCGCAGGCAAAATTTCCTCGCGATGAAGATTCGTTACCGGAACCTCCGCCGTTGGAATCAAGTAATACTCAGACTCCGCAAGCTTGAACAAATCCTCTTCGAACTTCGGAAGCTGTCCTGTTCCAAACAGGCTGTCACGGTTGACAATGTAAGGCGGCAGGACTTCCTCATAGCCATGCTGATCGCTATGTAAATCCATCATGAAGCTGATAAGCGCCCGCTCCAGACGTGCACCAAGACCTCGATAGAACGTGAAGCGTGAACCCGTCACCTTCGCCGCGCGTTCAAAGTCCAAAATACCGAGTGCTTGGGCGATTTCCCAGTGGGGCTTCGGCTCAAAGTCAAAGCTCGTCACTTCACCATTTTTACGAAGCTCTACGTTATCTTCCTCAGACTTACCAATCGGCACGCTATCGCTAGGAATGTTCGGAATCGACTGCGTCAACTCGTCAACCTGAACCTCTAATTCGCGAAGCTCTTCGTCCAGCTCTTTAATCCGGTCGCCGACCTCTCTCATTTCAACAATGAGAGCTTCTGCGTCGCCTCCTGTTTTCTTGAGCTTAGCCACTTCCTGCGACACGGTATTCCGACGGTTCTTGAGCTGCTCCGTCTCTTGAATCAGGTCACGTCGCTTGGTGTCCAGCACAGGAAAATCAGCAATGAGATCAAGGGAAGCTCCGCGATTGCGGAGCGCCTGTTCGACCTTCTCAAATTCGTTTCTTAACAACTTTACATCCAGCACGTTCTGTGAGCCCCTCTCTGAAGGGAGTAGTATAGGTATTCAGGTATTGCGATATCCAGCTAAGCCTTGCTTGCAGCTGCATCCTTCACCATATCGACGAAATAAGCATGCAAGCTGTAATCGTCCGTCAACTCCGGATGATAAGAAACGGCAAGCAAATGACCTTGTCTTGCTGTCACAATCTCATCCTTGTAAGTAGACAATACGTCTACACTGGAACCAACTTTCTTAATCAACGGCGCTCGGATAAACACGGCGCGAACCGGTTCATCAATGCCCTTCACTTGCAAATCCGTTTCGAAACTTTCCCGTTGGCGGCCAAAAGCATTCCTTGCCACCGTCATGTCCATAAGACGCAAATGTGCTTCCTCTTGTCCTTCAATCTCATTTGCAAGCACAATAAGACCCGCACATGTACCGAAAAGCGGTTTACCTTGTGCAGAGAAGTCTGCAATAGCTTCCATAAACCCGTATTTCCGCATCAGCTTGCCGATCGTCGTACTTTCGCCGCCCGGTATAACAAGCCCTTGCAGCTCTTCAAGCTGCTCTACCCGCTTAACGGCGATGGCCTCCGAGCCCGCCGCCTCTAAGCTTCGTATATGCTCCGCCACTGCGCCTTGAAGCGCAAGTACGCCTATTTTCATCGCTCTACTCGCCTTCCTTTACGGGCAAGAGCCGGCGGCGCTATACGCGCTAAGCCGGCACCTGCATATTACTGCTATTTAAATACCGCGGTCCTGCATACGTTGTGTTGCATCCAGCTTAGAAATTTCGATACCCTTCATCGGCGTTCCCAAGTTTTTGGATACTTCAGCAATCAATTTATAGTCTTGGTAGTGAGTCGTCGCTTCTACGATTGCACGGGCGAATTTCTCAGGGCTGTCCGATTTGAAAATACCGGAACCAACGAATACGCCGTCTGCACCAAGATGCATCATAAGAGCCGCATCCGATGGTGTTGCAACTCCGCCTGCTGCGAAGTTAACGACAGGAAGCTTACCCGTTTCATGTACATCAAGCAGCAAATCATAAGCTACGCCTAAAACTTTTGCTTCATGATAGAGCTCGTCCTTCGAGAGGCCTTGGATTTTACGGATTTGGCCGTTGATTAAACGAAGGTGACGAACCGCTTCTACGATGTTGCCTGTTCCTGGCTCACCCTTCGTACGCAGCATCGCAGCGCCTTCTTGAATGCGGCGAAGCGCTTCGCCAAGATCTTTTGCTCCACATACGAATGGAATTGTAAATTCATTTTTGCTAATATGGAACACTTCATCGGCCGGCGTCAGTACTTCGCTCTCATCAATATAGTCAACGCCCATCGATTCCAAAACCTTAGCTTCTACATAATGTCCGATACGGGCTTTAGCCATAACCGGAATGGAAACGACCTTCATGACCTCTTCGACGATAGTCGGGTCAGCCATACGGGCTACTCCGCCTGCTGCACGAATATCGGAAGGGACGCGCTCAAGAGCCATAACTGCCGTTGCCCCTGCTGCTTCTGCTACCTTCGCTTGCTCAGCGTTCATAACGTCCATAATGACGCCGCCTTTTTGCATTTCTGCCATGCCGCGTTTTACGCGCGATGTACCTGTTTCCATGCTCCAAATCCTCCTATTATCATCCATTAAAATGTATATTACCGCAGTTGTTCTAACCATTGATTTTACAGGAAGCCCGATTAATCGACAACCCTTGATTTGGTTTATTTCCTTGTATTCGACTCGGTTTAGAACAAATTGACGATCCCGTTAAACAAGTTGGCAAAAAAGTCTCCAATCGCACGGAACATAAGACGGAACCAGCCCGCTTTCTCAGCTTCCTCCGTTGTGATCAGGTTTACGGTACGCTCAAGCGTTTGTTTGGTCTCTTCATCCGTATATTTGTACGTGACGGTTCCAACAGCCGTACCGACAGCAATTGGTGCTACAAGCTCGGCTTCTGTTTTGACCTGGGTAGCGACAACCTCGATCTTCGGCTCTACGCCTTTCTTTACCATGAACGTAATATCTTTATCCGTAACGACCGGTATCGATTTCTTTTTGCCCTTCTTAATCTTAACCGATTGAACCGTTTCTACCACAGATTTTGGCGCAAGCACCGTCTTTTTCTCAAAAGTGCTGAAGCCATAGTTATACAATTTAGCCGTTTCGTTAAAACGGGCAGATTTCGTCGCCGTATCCATTACGACACTAATAAAGCGCTGATCGCCTCGTTTGACCGTTCCTGTAAAATTATAGCCGGCTGAGTTGATAAATCCGGTCTTCATACCGTCAACGCCTTCGTACGCCAGATGCTTCAAACCTGTTTGGTTCGTATTTGTACCAAGCATCCAGTTAATGTTGATGATTGGGTCCGCGTCCCGTTCACGGAATTTATACTCCTGAAGCTTCGAATATTCCAAAAACTCAGGATGCTCCTTCAAAATAATTTGAGCAAGCTTCGCCATCTCAGCTGCTGAAATGACAGTTGTCTCCGAGAGACCTGTTGCACTTGTGAAGATAGCTGTTTTCAAACCAAGCTTGTCTGCCATTTCATTCATTTTAGTTACAAAGCCCTGTTCGCTACCCGCTATTTGTGAAGCAAGTGCGATCGTTGCGTCATTCGCAGAGCCTACTGCCATCGCTTTATATAATTCTAAAACCGTATGTTGATCGCCCTGGGCTAGAAATACGGATGAGCCATCCGGTGGCGTAGCTGCTGCTTCTGCACTAGTAGTTATGACTTCATCCCACGACAAACGCTCGTTAGATATTTCTTCCAGAACGATATATTCCGTCATCAGCTTTGTCATGCTCGCCGCAGGTAGCGGTTCATTTGAATTAACCTCATATAAAACTTGACCGGAATCCGCATCAATTAAAATAGCTGCTTTCACCTGTAATCCTAGTGAATTTTCTGTACTTGGCCTACCATTATATCCATCCGCCAGAGCTACCGCAGAACCAAGCGACAGCATTACCATCCATACCGCCAAACTTGCAGCGATGACCGACTTAAACCGAACCGGTCTTACCATTACCTTCAACGTCTTCTCCCCTTTTCCCACTTGTTTGTCCGTTGTTTATTGTAACATATCAAACCGTATCAATTAAACTACTTTGAATAGTTACCAGGTATGAGTATTCCTTCATTAAAAAACCAGACAGGAATGAGCGGATACATCGCTTATTCCTGCCTGGTCTATATCCCGAAGTACGGAGCTATATTATAAAGAGTAGTTTGGAGCTTCCTTCGTAATTTGCACATCATGCGGATGGCTTTCACGAAGGCCGGATCCTGTAATGCGAACAAATTGCGTATCGTTCTTCAGTTCGTCGAGGGAAGAAGTACCGCAATAACCCATACCGGAACGTAAGCCCCCTAGCAGCTGATGAACCGTATCGGCAAGCGGTCCTTTATAAGGCACACGTCCTTCGATGCCTTCCGGAACGAGCTTGTTCTCGTTCTCTTGGAAATAACGATCCTTACTGCCTTCTTTCATTGCGCCAAGCGAGCCCATACCGCGGTATACTTTAAAACTGCGGCCTTGGAAAATCTCTGTTTCGCCTGGGCTTTCAGCCGTTCCCGCAAACAAGCTTCCGATCATAATCGCGCTTGCTCCAGATGCAATTGCCTTCGTAATATCGCCGGAATATTTAATACCGCCGTCTGCAATAACCGGAATATTATATTCACGAGCAACCGTTGCACAATCGTAGATAGCTGTAATTTGCGGAACGCCGATACCCGCAATAACGCGTGTCGTACAAATCGATCCAGGCCCAATACCCACTTTAACAACAGATGCTCCAGCCTCGATCAAATCGCGCGTAGCATCGCCAGTAGCAACGTTTCCTGCAATAATTGTCAATTCAGGATATGCTGCACGAAGCTTGCGTACCGCTTCGATAATGTTAATGTGGTGACCGTGTGCCGAATCAACTACAAGCACATCGATACCGGATTGTACGAGCGCTTCAGCACGATCCATCGTATCTTTCGATATGCCTACTGCCGCTCCGCAAAGCAACCGTCCATGCTGATCCTTCGCCGCATTCGGGAATTGGATCGCCTTCTCAATATCTTTAATGGTAATAAGACCTTTGAGCGTATTCGTTTCATCAATAAGTGGAAGCTTTTCAATTTTGTGCTTCTGAAGCAAACCTTCCGCTTCCTGCAACGTCGTGCCTACAGGTGCCGTTACAAGGTTGTCGCGAGTCATTACCTCATTTATTTTGATCGAGTAATCGTGTACGAAACGCAAGTCACGGTTTGTCAAAATACCAACCAGCTTCTTGTCTTGGTCAACTATCGGTACACCCGAGATGCGGTATTTCCCCATTAGCTCTTCTGCGTCATAAACATGGTGTTCAGGTGTAAGCGAAAACGGGTTTGTAATTACACCGCTCTCCGAACGTTTCACGCGGTCTACTTCCTCCGCTTGCTGTGCAATCGACATGTTCTTATGGATGATGCCGATACCACCCTCACGCGCTATTGCAATCGCCAAAGCGGATTCTGTAACGGTGTCCATGCCTGCGCTAATGAGCGGAATGTTCAGCTTTATGTTCTCGCTTAATCGGATCGAGATGTCAACTTCTCTAGGCAGCACTTCTGATTTGCGCGGAATAAGCAGGACGTCGTCAAACGTTAGCCCTTCTTTGGCGAATTTCGTTTCCCACACGAGTTTGTTCCTCCCTTATTTTCAGTACCTCTCACGTATATTATTGCAATATTAGCAGAGGGGGTAGGGGCTGTCAAGGCTGAAGAACAGCTGCGGCGCATCCACTTTATACCCTAATTAGGAGACCGAAATAAGCTGTTTACTTAGAAAAAGTCGGCTAAATACGTCGTTCGTTCGGGAATACGCATTTGTAAGCGTTTAATTGCTGCAACATCTCCCTGAATGCGTGCCAATTGTGATAATTGAAGTGGACGAAGGTACCCTAACAGCAAGGTTGTAAAAGCTCCGATATCTAGCTTTATACACGTATCTACTCTTTCAGTGGCGTCCAAACGTCGTAGTTTTCCCATCCCGTCAGCATCAATTTGCAGAGTATAAAACCCGTTATTCCAAGGGGCGTGTTCATCACTTAACATGATTTGGATATGATCTTCTTCAGAGGCAGCAACGAATGCATACTGGGCAACAAACGCTTCAGCATCCACAATACGTGCCATAAAATAAGGAATAACTTCCTGCTTAATTCGCGGATCCGGCAGTAAATAAGGCAGCAAGTCATCGGCCGGTACCGTAATCTTAACCTCAGCGATCATCGAATCATGCTGCGAAATAAACGACCATAAAGCCCCTCTTGTCTCTTCATTTAGATAAACAAGCTCATGCACGCTCAGCAGTTTGTTTTTCACTTCATAAATAATATATCCTAATGGCTCCCCGTTATTAGCATAATAGACGGCAGTCTGACCCTGCTTTCTTTCGCTTATGCGATACTTCCACCATAATTCAGGCCGCACCAAAGCTCCATTATAACGGGATGCAAATGCATCATAGATACTATTTAGCAAGCTATAGCTGCCGCTATACCGCTCAATACGACCGGTATACGCAATACGTGGCGGCAGCTGCTCTGCTTTAATTATGTAGGCTTTGTGTTCGATATATGTGTCCCATCCAAATTTACGGTAAAAGCCGAATGCGAATGGATAAAGGAAGGAAATGGTTTGTCCTTTATCCTTCATCTCCTTCAGTGAGTGAACGAGCAGCTTCGCGACCAGCCCTTTCCGTCTATGCTCCGGCCAAGTAGCTACACCTGCAAGCCCCCCCATTGCAAAGCGCCTGCCGCCGATATACGTTTCCAGCTCCAATACCGTTGCCTGCGCTGCAAATTGATTATTTACATACACCGCATAACGTACGGCCGGCTCCGCTCCGAACTGCTCCTTCAATTGTTCAAGCTCCTCCGCTGACTTCTGGAATTGAAAGGCAAACTGCGATAAAGTCATGCTTTCATCAAAATGCTCCATACCCATTTGCTTGATTTCGATTCCTTTGCTCATCTATTCACGCCTCCTTTTTCCATATAATTGAATAATACTATAGAAACAACAAAAAAACCTATCGCAATCATGCGATAGGTCTCTCGTGCTTGGCGACGTCCTACTCTCCCAAGACCCTGCGGTCTAAGTACCATTGGCGCTGGAGGGCTTAACGGTCGTGTTCGGTATGGGAACGCGTGGTTCCCCTCCGCCATCGCCACCAAACGTAGCGTTTTGCACGCTGAAAACTGGATACGAAAGAAGTTGCTGCTGAACTTTAGCTGTTTGTCTGCCGGATGTATGGGTCCAGGCAAACGGTTTTAGGATAAGCCCTCGACCGATTAGTATTCGTCAGCTGC
>NZ_QPJD01000025.1 GCF_003337375.1 Paenibacillus prosopidis | reverse complement strand
ACCAAGCTGTGTATCCGGTATTAGCATTCGTTTCCGAATGTTATCCCAGTCTTACGGGCAGGTTACCTACGTGTTACTCACCCGTCCGCCGCTAATCTTATCCCGAAGGATAAGATCCGCTCGACTTGCATGTATTAGGCACGCCGCCAGCGTTCGTCCTGAGCCAGGATCAAACTCTCCAAATTGGTGTTTGATTGCTCAATACTTTTTATCGCTTTTCCGCTCATCCGTTAGGATTTGCGGGGCAGTTTCACTCGTTGTTCAGTTTTCAAAGAACAATCTTTTCTTTCGTGTCAACCGCGTTTAGGTCAGCGGCGACAAGAAATAATATATCACAGGGGCCCATTTGAATGCAACCCCTTTTTTAAATATTTTTTTAAAAACATTTATTATCTGTGTGATCTAGCGTTAAGCGCATAACGGGACAGCTCTTTCGGGGAGGCGATACGGGCATACATTCGGAAGATAATCTTGTATCTTCTCGTAATTGCTTGCTTGATATCTCCATCTAATCTTGAGTCGTTAAGATCAAGCAGCATTTCATCCAGTTCTTTGCGAAGGACGTAGTCGAGTTCTTTGCATTCTTTATCGTTGAACAGTATTCCGAGCATAGCCGTGAGCGACCTCCTTTTGATGTAAAGCGCAACTAGACCGTCCTAAAACGAACAAAAAAGCAACGCCTTACGCAAATGCGCTTCGACACTGCTTTACTGTTATGCTCAAATATTGGAAAAATTATTACATCTTTAACAACCATGTTGTAATTGTACTTTCAATTAATGATGCAATAAGCAGCGAGATCGTCAATATAACCATCACTGGAACTGTTCGAATGACGAAAGTTTCGAGCTCGCGGCCTACACCGGCCGTTTTGGATCTGGCGAATATAAGGGATCCTAATCCTTTAAACGCAAGAACGCCGAAACGCATACCATAGGCGCAAGCGATAATGATAGCCGGTATTTCAAGAATACCGTGCGGGAGAAGACCTTTGACTACAAGCTCAAACACATATCCCCCTCCATGCACCTCAGCTACCCGCTGCAGCAAATAACCGACTACCATTCCATTCACAACTAGAAAGAAAAAAGGTAATATCCCGAACAATGCGCCTAAATACATAACGAAAATCGATTTGACCGCATTATTTAGAAAAATAACGATGATACTCATTAAAACCGGATTTTCCGACTGTTCAATAAAATTTGAGAGCTGTTCTAACCCCTCCATCTGATTATTAAGAAACGATTGGAATGCTGGATTCGTCCCTCCGATAATCATTCCCGCGAAAAAAAGGATAAAGCCAAACGCTATATATGGATTCATTTGTTTGAAATGATCCGCTATTGTACGCCATTTGAACATCATATTTCTCTCCTAACGCTTAAGTTTCCAATAGGCATGAATAACTTTTGTGTACGAGCATAGATTGTACTAGAACAAGCTTCCATTAGGAAAGGAGAGCCCTTCCCCATGAACGTTTTTTATGTGTTAAACGGCCGTAAGTTAAAAAGGTATTTTTTAATTGCAATCGCGGTTGTATTCTCAATCGGTATTATTTACGCCGAACGCGACAACATCACCGTCTTCTCCCCGCAGCAGCCGGCTGCCATTTACAGTGTTCCGACAGAAAAGAAACTCGTTGCTCTTACCTTTGACATTAGCTGGGGCGATAAACGTACGGAGCCCATTCTTAATGTTTTAAAGGAAAAGAACGTAACGCAGGCTACCTTCTTCTTATCCTCACCGTGGAGCCAGTCCCATCCGGAAATCGTAAAAAAAATTCAACAAGCCGGCTACGAAATCGGGAGCCACGGGCACAAGCACGACAACTACAGCAAGCTGAGCGACGAAGAAATCCGCAAGCAAATTACAACAGCGCACAACATCTTATCTGAAATGGTCGGTAAACAGCCGAATTTGATCCGGTTGCCTAACGGAGATTTCGATAAGCGTGTGCTGCGCATCGCAGAGGAACTACAATATAAGGTGATCCAATGGGATACTGATTCACTTGATTGGATGAACATCGGAACGGACAAAATTATTAATCGCGTCGTATCGCGGGCTCATCCAGGAGACATTATACTGTTCCACGCGAGCGACTCCGTCAAGCAAACGCATGAGGCACTGCCGGTCGTCATTGACCAGCTGCGGGCGAAGGGTTACGAATTCGTAAGCGTATCCGAGCTTATCGCTCAAACCGAAATAGACGGCAAAGCTGTGCAGGACAAGACGACTTCTACTTTCCCGCAGCTTGATGCCGCAGCTTTAGAATAATCATTTTATACTACCGGCTTTGCGGCTACTGCCGCTTGGCCGGTTGTTTCTTTTTTGAGGAGCCGGTGCATCATCATAATTTGGTACGCATTGCAAACGAACAAAGGAACCATCATAAATACGATAGCAGATACGTTAGTCTCGCCCTGCAGCGCAGGCCAAGCTTCAATAAAGGTAATAACAAACATAAGAAACATCGTCGGTACGAATGCCGTTTTGTTCGTTTGCTTAACCTTTAACCAAGACACGAGTGCGGAGCAGATGAGCAACACGAGCGGCAGCAGCCAGAAAAACCAATTGTTCATGCGCTGCTCATACAATAAATAGCCTAGACCGATCGCTGCGAATATCGTCGTATAGCCCTGCAGCGCGTTCCACAAATATTTTTTGCCGAAAACGCTTAGGGCAATATAATTCAAGGTTAAATAAGCGAAAAAGCCCATTTGACTAAACGCTCCGATCATCAATCCAACCATCGCCATCATTAGTGCATTAAATCCAACCGCCCTAAAGCCTAAAAAACCGAATTCCGGATCGGTCCATTGCATCACTGCTCCGGTCACTACGCAAACCACCGCACCGACAGCCATGCTGCTCCAAAACAAAAAGAACCATTTTTTTAAATTCACGTTCCGTATCCTCCTGAAAACTAACTTTGAATAATTACGCTCTCCACTCTCGGCCAAAATTGGCTTCCGCATTACCCTTTATTTTACCACGTTCACAACAAAAAGCTAACGGTTGTCCATGATAATACGGTGAACAATGCGCATAATAAGAGCACGAAACAACACTTTTGAGACGATTTGTCCATTTCCATCGAATACATGTGTACTGACATAGAAGGGAGCAAGCAAAACATGCGCATAAAGCGGGCTTTATTGTCGGTTATCCCTGCAATGGCCATTGTATTGACAAGCTGCGCCGCACCACCGCCACCAACTGAACAAGTAAGCTACAAAGATGTAAAGTCTATGGTCATCGATATTTTAAAAACACAAGATGCTCAAAAGGCTCTGCAGGAATCATCGCAGCAGATGTCGGGTTACAGTACTAAGCTGCTGAGCAGTCAAGACCAGGAGACAGTAAGATTAGCAGTGAAGGATGTACTCGTCTCTCCCGAATACGACAAAGTCATTAAGAAGCTTATGGTGGATACCCGTTTTGCAGCCGAGTTTGCTAAGGCTGTTAACAAGCAAAATAAAGACATTCACAAGGAACTGATCAAGGATCCGTCCTATCAGGCTGACTTACTTAAAGTGATGAAGAATCCGGAAATGGATAAAATGATTCTTGATGTTCTGCAAAGCACACAGTATCGAAAAGAAGTGATGTCGCTCATGCAGGAATCGATGCAAAACCCATTATTCCGTGTCGAAGTGCTTGACCTGATGAAAAAAGCGGTACAGGAAGAGCTAAAACCGAAGCCTGATGAAAAGGTTGAGAAGAAAAAGAAAGAAGAAGAAGCATTCGCAGAGGAAGAAGGGCAAAGTGAAGAAGCAAGTGGGGAAGATGAAGGTGGATGAGTCAGGAATGCCAGGAATGTAAATGAAAAAAAGCCCGAACGGCTAGTCCAATGTGCAAAGCAAACTTGCTGCAAAGGATTATCGTTCGGGCTTATTATTTTTAAATGATCATGTAAACATTTACTTGAAAATTGCTTGTTAAACGGTGCATTTGCTTAATACGCTCTCAGCCAGCTCCAGGTAAAGCTTGCCTGTATCGGATTCCGCTTTGTACACGGAAGGTGAAAAGTCGTGTTCGGACGGATGATTGTCTGGTGCGCCAAGCGGAATTTGCGCAAGCAGATCAGCATGAAGCGTCTCAGCAAGACGAGCGCCGCCGCCGCGTCCGAATACATATTCCTTCTCTCCGGTCGAGGGAGATACGTAATAGGACATATTTTCGACAATGCCAATAATTTCGTGCTCCGTTTTGATGGCCATCGCCCCTGCCCGCGCAGCTACGAAAGCAGCTGTCGCATGCGGCGTTGTGACGATAATTTCTTTGCTTTGCGGTATGATTTGGTGAACGTCAAGCGCTACGTCGCCAGTACCCGGAGGCAGGTCCAGCAGCACATAGTCGAGCTCGCCCCATTCGATCTCTTGAAAAAAGTTGCGCAGCATTTTGCCGAGCATCGGGCCGCGCCACACGATCGGGCTGTTATCTTCAACAAAGAAGCCCATCGACATTACCTTAACGCCGAACTTCTCGATCGGGATTACCCGTTCGTTCACAACGTTCGGACGCTCCTCGATGCCCATCATATCGGGCACGCTGAAGCCGTAAATATCAGCGTCGATGATCCCGACGCGCTTGCCCTTACGGGCTAAGGCGACCGCAAGATTGACGGTCACCGTTGATTTGCCGACGCCGCCCTTGCCGCTGGCGACGGCGATGAACTGCACCCCGCTGCGAGGATCCAGCAGCGGGCTTGCAAGCCCGGCCCCGTGGCCCTGTACGGGTGCCGGGCCGCCAGCTTTGCCGGCACCGGCGCTAGCCGCAGCCGGCGCTGCAGCTGCCGCAGGCGGCGGCGTAGCTGCGCCTGCGCCCGCGGCAGGCGCAGCCTCGGCCCGAAACCGGCAGTGCACGGTTTCGGCGCCCAGGCGCGCCAGCGCCTCGCGAAGCGAGGCTTCCAGCGCGGGCTGCGCAGCCGCGCTAACCCCAAGGACCGTCAACGATACTTGACGGTCCCGCACCATGACATCGCGGAACGATATCGGTTCCGCGGTATATTGTGCCGTCACGGATTCGACGGCTTCTATTGCTTGCTCGCGTGTAAGCATAAATTTTTTCCCACCTTTATGTAATGACGACTATTTAATACTTAGTATAACACAGTAACCATATCAACCAACTAATGAGTTAAGTATGAAGTTTCCATTTTGTAGGAGTTATTTAAACCCGTCAGCGTTCAGTTATTTCTTCTTTCAGCACACTTCCGCTTAGCTTTTCCCCTGAACTGTACCTTAGTATACCCTCATATATGGATGCGGCAACCTTCCGCTGATATTCGGCATCCGCAAGCCGCTCGGCCTCCCCCGGATTAGAAAGAAATCCTACCTCCACCAATGCCGTCGGAATATCCTCAATGGCCTTCAATACATATACATCCTTTACAGTAGCTGCGGTACGAGTTGTGTTTTCGAGATTTCGTCTAATCTCATCCTGTATGAACGTGGCAAGAATCCGGTTCTCCGGATGGTTTGCAGGATGATAAAAGGTTTGCGCCCCTGACCATTTATTCGAGGGAATGCTGTTCATATGTATACTGATGACTGCAGCCGGTTGACTTTCCCTAATGACCGACACGCGTTTCTTCAAATCTTCTGTCTTTCGTTTGCTATAAGCACGCGCGTCACCCGTCGCAAGATCGTAATCGCCTTCCCGGGTCATGATAACTATCGCTCCCGCCTGCTGTAAGTAATCCCGCAAATACAGCGCGATCGCCAAATTCAAGTCCTTCTCTATAACGCCCTGCTTGCTGACAGCGCCCCCGTCAACTCCCCCATGACCGGCATCGATGGCAATTGTCTTACCTGAGAGCGGCAACGTCCAATAGGACCATGTCCTTGATACGGGCATCGTTTGACTAAGCAATATTCCTGTCAAAATAATAACTAGCAGGCCTATACCGATTCGAATTGCCCCTTTATACGTCATCCACACGACAACATGCCGACCGATTCGGCGCATAAAAAAACCACCTCGTCCTCCATCTAATGAATAAGCGGCATCATATGCTTTTAATAAGCCATATGCACTCATTCATTTATATGGGACGAGATGGTCGTTTATGAGACAAACCAATAACGAAAATGAAGCGATTATCCTACAGGCTGTTCAGACATACCTTCAATAAGGATCTTAGCCACTTCCGGACGCGAGAACTCAGGCGGCGGGCAAACGCCATCGCGCAGCAATGCGCGAACCTTTGTACCCGAAAGAGTCAAATGATGCTCTTTATCATGCGGACATGTTTTCGAAGTAGCCATGTTACCGCATTGCTTGCAGTAGAAGCTGTGCTCGAAGTAAAGCGGCGTAATGCCAAGATCTTCAGCAGAAATGGATTTCAACAGATCCTGTGCTTCGTAAGTACCGTAGTAATCGCCAACGCCTGCATGGTCGCGGCCAACGATAAAATGCGAGCAGCCATAGTTTTTACGAACGATCGCATGGAAAATCGCTTCGCGAGGTCCAGCGTAACGCATGGCTGCCGGGAATACGCCAAGAAAAACGCGATCCTTCGGATAATAATTTTCGAGAAGGGCCAGATAGCTCTTCATTCGAACATTTGCGGGAACATCATCCGATTTTGTTTCGCCTACGAGTGGGTTCAGGAACAAAGCATCGACAATTTCCATTGCCGTCTTCTGAATATATTCATGAGCGCGGTGAACAGGGTTACGCGTTTGGAAGCCAACAATCGTTTTCCAGCCTTTTTCCGCAAAAATACGGCGAGTTTCCGAAGGGTCGAAATAAAACTCTTTAAACTTCTCGGGCTGTGGACGGTTCAATACAGTGATAGCACCGCCTACATAGGTAGAAGAACGTTCTAACAGCTTCTGTACGCCCGGATGCTCAAGATCATCGGTCTTGAATACGTTAACCGCTTCAAGCTTCTGATCAACGCTATAAATGCTTTCGATATCGATAACGCCGTAGATAACACCGTCTTCGCCAACAAGCGCAGCGCGCTCACCAGCCGCGAACTCTGCCGCTTTCTTCTCTTCTACAGCAAGTGTAATCGGAATGCTCCATACGGTACCGTTAGCAAGACGCATGCTCTCTACTACCGAACGGTAGTCTGCTTCATTCATGAAGCCTGTCAACGGGGAAAAAGCGCCTACACCGATCAAATCAAGGTCGGAAATCGTCCACGTGTTGATCGTAATGGATTTCAAAGCTTTAGCTTCTGCTAGTAACGCTTCACGTTGTTCGCCCACGGCGATTCGGTTAACCAGTACACCGCCATGCGGTAAAATTTGACTCATAATGCTTGTAGCCTCCCAAAGGTTTGCAAATGCTAAGCAAAAATCGAAGCATCCGCTTATAATTATATATCTTACTTATGCAAGCCGCATTCTGTTTTCTCTTGACCAGCCCAGCGTCCAGCGCGCGGGTCTTCACCCGGCATAACTTTACGCGTGCATTGCTCACAGCCGATACTTGGGTAATTTTGGTCATGCAGCGGGTTATAGATGACATCATTCTCGCGAATGTAGTTCCATACGTCTTCCGACGTCCATCCAGCAATAGGATTGAACTTAACCAAGCCGAATTTTGTATCGTATTCAATTTTTTTCGAGTTTGCCCGAGTCGGCGCCTGATCACGGCGGATACCTGTAATCCAAGCCTCATACTTCGACAAAATGTTTGTTAGAGGTTTAACTTTACGGATGTTGCAGCATGCATTGGCATCAGTCTTCCATAGCTCTTCGCCGAATTGTGCAGCTTGTTCCTCAGGCGTCATTTCCGGCTTAACTTCAACGAAAGGAATTCCTGGATAACGTTCGGCCATACGGTCGCGTGTCTCATAGGTTTCCTTGAAGTGAAAGTCGGTATCCAAATAGAAAATATCCGTTTTCGGACTAATTTTTTGGAGCATGTCGACCAAAACAACGTCTTCTGCGCCGAAGCTGCAGGCAAATGTAATGTTAGGGAAGGTTTCTACCGCATAAGCGATAATTTCTTCCGGTGTTGCGTTCTCAAGCTCTACCGCTTTTTGCGCGATAAGCGCTTCTTTTTCAAAAAGGTTCATTTTTATGCCCTCCGTTTTTAATTCCTAGTAAAATAGTCTGTATAAAAATTATACGTCCTAAGCGGTCATTGTTCAATATTAAGTTTACACCAAAATGAAATAAAGTTTTTACCTTTTTTGTTAAGTCACAAAAAAACGCCTTCTCCGGCATGCAGAGAAGGCATTTGTCTTGTACATATTAACGTTTCGAGAATTGTGGAGCGCGACGAGCCGCTTTAAGACCGTATTTTTTACGTTCTTTCATACGCGGATCACGTGTCAGGAAGCCTGCACGTTTTAGAGCCGGACGGAATTCAGGGTCTGCTTTGAGCAGAGCGCGGGAAATACCGTGACGGATAGCGCCAGCTTGACCGGACATTCCACCGCCGTTAGCGATTACAAGCACATCGTATTTCGACAATGTGTCAGTAAGGTTAAGCGGTTGTTTTACGATCAGCTTGAGTGTTTCCAAACCGAAATATTCATTCAAATCGCGTTTATTAACAATGATTCGTCCTTCACCCGGCACAAGACGTACACGTGCAACAGAGTGTTTACGACGACCGGTTCCATAGTATTGCACTTGAGCCATGAAACATGTCCTCCTCTTTATTACCCGCGAAGTTCGTAAACTTCAGGGTTTTGTGCTTGATGTGGATGTTCCGCACCTGCGTATACTTTAAGTTTAAGCTTCATTTTGTCGCCAAGACGATTCTTAGGCAACATGCCGTGTACCGCGAATTCGATAACGCGCTCCGGCTTGTTTTTGATCATCTCTTGTGCCGGTGTTACTTTCAAACCACCTGGGTACATCGAGTGACGGTAGTACATTTTGTCCGACATTTTTTTGCCTGTCAGAACGATTTTCTCAGCATTGATAACTACGACGAAATCGCCTGTATCAATATGTGGTGTAAATTGCGGTTTGTGCTTGCCGCGGATCAGAGCTGCTGCTTCACTAGCCAAACGGCCAAGCGTTTTGCCTTCCGCATCAATGACGAACCATTTACGCTCAACTTCATTTGGCTTAGCCATATAGGTGGTACGCATGGATGATCCTCCTTAATTCTTATACATTAATCGTTTTTTATAACAACGTAAACGTTGGTTTGATATTCATTGTTGATTGCCAAGTTTGTGACGATCTCAGTCGGGGCTGTGGGTTAGCCACTTCGAAAGCACAAGTTATATTCTACTATAAAGAATAGGTAAGTGCAAGTAATTTATAGTGATTTATCCTTGTTTTTCGATGAAATATTCAACATCCATCAGCATCAATCCGTGCGGCATTGCGGTTGGTCCAGCGAGTGATCGATTGCGCCCTTCGAGGATGCGTTTTATATCAGACGGAACTAGTTTCCCTTCG
This sequence comes from Paenibacillus prosopidis, assembly GCF_003337375.1. Taxonomy (GTDB): domain Bacteria; phylum Bacillota; class Bacilli; order Paenibacillales; family Paenibacillaceae; genus Pristimantibacillus; species Pristimantibacillus prosopidis. Next base: position 55,973 of record NZ_QPJD01000025.1, on the reverse strand, counting down.
CCTACCCATAATAAAGTTCCCATAATAACGCGAACCATATTGTACAGAAAACCATTGCCTGTCACGTACATATGAACGATTGGGCCTTCCTGTATGAAGTCTGCTTCATAGATTGTGCGAATATGATGAGGCTTAGTAGAATGTATTGATGTGAACGAAGTGAAATCATGCTCTCCGACTAAATAGGTCAAACCCTCTCGCATCGCATCTATATCAAGCGGAGTCGGATGATGAAAGCGGAACTGACGGCCAAATACGTCCGGAAACTTCCCGAGATCTATCGTATAACGATACGTTTTGCGCTTAGCGGATCTTCTGGCATGAAAATGCTCCGGCACATCGAATGCTTCGATGATGACGATATCCTTCGGTAACCGCGTATTCAGAGCAATCGCCCACCTCTGCGTCGGAATCGTTGATTCCGTGTAGAAGTTGAACATCTGTCCCTGCGCATGCACTCCCGCATCGGTACGTCCTGATCCAATAATAATAATGGTCTCGCCTGTCAGCTTCTTAATGGCCTTTTCAATTTCACCCTGCACCGTTCTGCCGTATGGCTGCGATTGAAAGCCGTTAAAGCCTGAACCGTCGTAGCTCACTTTGACGCATATGTTGCGCATCCAACCTGCCCCCTTTTAAAAGGGATTTCCATCCCCCTAATTAAGATAACCTACACCTTAACCAAGGGACCCATCCCTCTAAATCCCCCTTCATAAGGGGGACCCCGAGGCGCTCCGCCCTCTGGACACCTGGGAGGTGTCTTACAAGCTCATCCGACGCTCCCTGGTGACTTTTATCTGTAGCAGTCGCTTTCGTCCACTTCAGCCGCTTACACGGCCTTATGGACACGCTTGGCGTTTTGCGCACCTGCAAACAATACAAAGACAATACCATGGCGTATCCCGCAAGCATTATAAGAACAAACCAATATAGACAATAACCGTGAACAGCAAATAAAAAAAGGTGGCCGCAAGGGTCCACCCTTTTCTCTACGTATAAGCTGGGACAAGGTTTTTCGCTGTGGACTAGCTCATACGCTTCTCGACTATTGGGTTATACTTACGCGCGGTCAACCAATTCCAGGTAAACCATAGGCGCAGCATCGCCGCGACGAGGACCTAGCTTCAGAATGCGCGTGTATCCGCCCGCACGTTCCGAGTAACGGGTAGCCAGTTCGGAGAACAGCTTTTGAATAGCGTCTTGTTGTCCGTCAACGGATTCACGACGAACATAAGCAGCTACTTGACGACGAGCACTCAGATCACCTTGCTTAGCTTTAGTGATCAGCTTCTCAGCGATAGAACGAACTTCTTTCGCTTTAGCTTCAGTCGTTTGAATACGCTCATAAAGGAACAAATCAGTAACGAGGTCACGGAACAATGCTTTCCGTGCACTAGCGTCACGTCCCAATTTTTGATATGCCATCTTGTTTTCCCCTCCCTTGCTCTTTTGTCTATTCTTGTTGGTTTACTACTCTTCCATACGAAGGCCCAAACCGAGCTCTTCAAGCTTCTCTTGAACTTCCTCGAGTGATTTACGGCCCAGGTTACGAACCTTCATCATGTCCTCTTCGGATTTCGTGATCAGCTCTTGAACGGTGTTAATGCCTGCGCGTTTCAAGCAGTTATAAGAACGGACGGAAAGATCAAGCTCCTCGATCGTCATCTCAAGAACTTTCTCTTTCTTATCTTCTTCCTTCTCAACCATAATTTCCGCGTCTTTGGCTTCATCGGTTAATCCAACGAACAGGTCCAAATGCTCGGTCAAAATTTTAGCGCCGAGGCTTACAGCCTCTTCCGGTCTAATACTGCCGTCAGTCCATACTTCAAGCGTCAGCTTGTCGTAGTTCGTAACTTGACCCACGCGCGTATTTTCAACGCTGTAGTTGACACGAGTAATTGGCGTGTATATCGAATCAACGGGTATTACCCCAATCGGTTGTTCGTCCTTCTTGTTGCGGTCCGCTTGCACGTAACCGCGTCCCCGATTAGCAAAAACCCGCATATGGAGCCGCGCGCCGGAGGCCAAGGTTGCGATGTGAAGATCAGGGCTTAAAATCTCGACATCGCTGTCAGCTCGAATGTCGCCCGCTGTAATATTCCCTTCGCCTTCCGCGTCGATTTCCAACACCTTTTCTTCATCGGAGTGGATTTTCAACGAGAGGCCCTTCAGGTTCAGAATGATTTCGGTCACATCCTCAATCACTCCGGGAACCGTAGAGAACTCGTGAAGCACTCCGTCGATTTGAACCGAGGTTACTGCTGCACCCGGCAAAGATGACAATAAAATTCGGCGAAGCGAATTTCCAAGCGTCGTGCCGTATCCGCGTTCCAGCGGTTCGACGACGAAACGTCCGTAAGTTCCCTCGTCATTCAGTTCTACGGTTTCGATTTTCGGCTTTTCGATCTCAATCACTAATAGTACCCTCCTTCAAACGTCGCTCCGTTACCTTACTTATTTTAAGTCAAATCTTGTAGTATGCCAAACCTTCACAACCATTATTCACAAGTTGTTGTTATTTGATACCACCAAGAATCCAACTATACGCGACGACGTTTCGGCGGACGGCATCCGTTATGAGGAACTGGTGTTACGTCTTTAATGAGGTTAACTTCCAATCCAGCAGCTTGAAGCGAGCGAATCGCTGCTTCACGGCCGGCGCCTGGTCCTTTTACCATCACTTCGACAGTTCTCATGCCATGCTCCATCGCTGCTTTCGCTGCGGATTCAGCAGCCATTTGAGCTGCGAACGGCGTGCTTTTACGGGAACCTTTGAAACCAAGGTTACCAGAGCTTGCCCAAGAGATTGCATTACCGTGCGGATCCGTGATCGTAACGATCGTATTGTTGAACGTCGAGCGAATGTGCGCAACGCCAGTGTCAATATTTTTCCGGTCGCGACGTTTCGTACGAACGACTTTTTTTGGTTTAGCCATTGTCCATTATCCTCCCTTCTTATTTCTTCTTGTTAGCTACAGTCCGACGAGGACCTTTACGTGTACGGGCATTTGTTTTTGTACGTTGACCGCGAACAGGCAATCCACGACGGTGACGAAGACCGCGGTAGCATCCGATTTCAGTCAGACGCTTGATGTTAAGCGAAATTTCACGACGCAAGTCGCCTTCTACTTTAACAGATTTATCGATTGCTTCGCGCAAGCGACCCAATTCGTCTTCTGTCAAATCGCGAACGCGAGTGTCGAAGTTAACATCAGCTGTTTTCAAAAGTTTTTGCGACGTTGTTTTGCCAATACCGAAAATGTACGTCAGGGCGATTTCGACGCGTTTATCACGCGGCAAGTCTACACCAGCTATACGTGCCATAGGCTATATTTCCCTCCTTCTATCCTTGTTTTTGTTTGTGTTTCGGATTTTCACAAATCACCATAACGTTGCCTTTGCGACGAATGACTTTGCATTTTTCGCAGATCGGCTTAACCGAAGGTCTGACCTTCATTGTGATTACCTCCCGAATCTTTCGTAAGTAAGCCCCAAAGGACTACTTCCGATAGGTGATGCGCCCTCTTGATAAATCATAAGGCGATAACTGTATAACCACTTTGTCTCCTGTCAGGATGCGGATAAAGTGCATTCTGAGCTTTCCGGAAACGTGTGCGAGAATTTGATGACCGTTCTCCAGCTCCACCTTGAACATGGCATTCGGCAACGGTTCGATGACCGTACCTTCGACCTCAATGACGTCTTCCTTAGCCACCGTCATTCTCCTTTCGCATACGCAAACTTCTGAATCACATAACGTAACTTGGCATTGGTCACTCTGCCTGTTTCAAGCAAGCTGCTTGAAACCTCTTGACTGATGGCAGGCTGTAACTCGAGATGCAGAACGTTCTTTTTCTTCGGCTGATCGAATCGACGCTTATTGCCGTCTGCAATCATGACGAAACGATCATCTACGATAGCAACAATAACGGCGAAGCTCTCTTCATCCTTACCGCGAAGTACTTTGACGAACTGACCAATCTGGGGACGAGCATCCATCGTCATACTTATGGCTGCTGCGGCAAAATGGTCAATATTTCAAAGCCGTCCTCTGTTACGGCCACCGTGTGCTCAAAATGAGCGCACCATGAACCGTCTTCCGTTACGACCGTCCAATTATCTTCAAGCGTACGGACATATCGTTCACCGATATTGACCATAGGTTCGATTGCAAGTACCATTCCGGCCTTTAGACGAGGTCCGCGATCCGGTATGCCGTAGTTCGGTATTTGTGGTTCCTCATGGAGGTCCGCGCCGATTCCGTGCCCTACGTATTCCCGTACTACGGAAAAGCCTGCATCTTCTATAACCTTCTGAATAGCATGCGATATTGTATACAATCTGACATCCGGCTTGATAAGCTGCAGCCCCGCATATAGCGAAGCCTCCGTTACATCAAGCAGTTTCTGAACTTCATCCGATACAGCTCCAACCGCATAGGTCCAAGCAGAATCACCATGATAGCCTTCATACTCTGCGCCAATATCGATACTGATAATATCGCCTTCGTTCAACTTGCGTGACCCAGGGAAGCCGTGCACCAGCTCGTCATTCACAGAAGCGCAAATGCTGGAAGGAAAACCATTGTAACCTTTGAAGGATGGAGCAGCACCTTGGCTTCTAATGTACGTTTCAGCGATTTGGTCAAGCTCACGAGTCGTGATGCCTGGTTTCACAGCTTGCGTCATTAACCGGTGCGTTTCCGCAACGATGCGTCCAGCTTCTCTCATATATCGCAGTTCCGATTCGGATTTGCAAATAATCATTACAATGAACCTTTCAAGCAGGAAACGATGTCTGATGTTACAACATCAATGTCCTTCTCGCCGTCGACTTCGCGCAGAAGACTTTTAGCACTGTAGTAATCAAGAAGAGGTGCGGTTTTGGATGTATACTCATCCAAACGAGTTCCGACCTTTTCTTCTGTATCATCAGAACGCTGATACAATTCTCCACCGTCTTTGTCGCAAATGCCTTCAACCTTAGGTGGATTAAAGATTACATGATAGGTCGTTCCACAAGTTCTACAGATGCGTCTACCCGTCAAGCGAGCGAGCAGCAGTCCGCGGTCAACCTTTAAATTTACTACATGATTAATGCTGCGGCCAAGCTCCGTCAGCATGCCGTCAAGCGCTTCGGCTTGCTGCAGCGTGCGAGGGAAACCATCAAGCAAAAATCCTTTTTTGCAATCGTCTAATTCTAGACGCTCTTTTACGATTCCGTTCGTAATCTCATCGGGAACGAGCAGCCCTTGATCGACATACTCCTTCGCTTTGATCCCGAGTGCGGTTCCTTGTTTCATAGCGAGGCGGAATGCATCACCAGTTGAAATATGCGGAATACCGAACTCTTCTACGATACGTTCAGCTTGTGTACCTTTACCGGCTCCCGGAGGGCCCATGAATAAAATGTTCATTGCCGACTTCCTCGCTTTAAGCACAATAGGCTCGGGCGGGCTTTCGCACCGTTGACGAAAGCGAAAAGCCCGGTCAGAACCTATTGTTATTTATTGATAAACCCTTTGTAATGGCGTTTGATCAACTGGCTCTCGATTTGCTTCATCGTGTCAAGGGCAACCCCGATTACGATGAGCAAGGAGGTGCCGCCTAGCTGCACTGAGCGCGGTAATCCAGCTAGTGCTCCGAAGAACACTGGAAGAACAGAGATGAGTGCCAGGAAGATCGCACCCGTCAACGTAATACGCGACATAACGCGTGTTAAGTAGGACGAGGTCGGCTTGCCTGGACGAATGCCAGGGATGTATCCACCGTTTTTCTTCATCTGATCAGCCATTTGAACCGGATTAATTTGCACGAATGTATAGAAGAAGGTAAACCCGATAATTAGCAATACATACAATACCATACCTAACGGACGGTCATAGTTCATATTGTTAATGATCCAGGTTGCCCAAGGCTGGGTGGACCAGAACTGAGCTATCGTAATCGGGAACATAATGAGCGATACCGCGAAAATGACCGGGATAACGCCAGCGCCGTTCACTTTCATCGGAATATGCGTCGATTGTCCGCCGTACATTTTCCGGCCTACAACGCGTTTTGCGTATTGAACCGGAATTTTACGAATACCTTGCTGCACGAAAATGACGCCGACTATGATTGCGATAATCGCAATCACGATCAAAACCATCTTAATGATGTTCAAGAACAGCTGGTCTTGGACGCCTACGAACTGATCTTCAGCGATCGTACGAATGTGTCCAGGAATACCTGCTGCAATTGCTGCAAAGATCAGAATCGAAATACCGTTTCCGATTCCTTTTTCCGTGATTTGTTCACCTAGCCACATCAAGAATGCTGTACCTGCAGTCAAGATGATTGCAATTAGTAAATAATCAACGAAAGTCGCGCCAACAACCATCTCGTAACCGTATTGACGGTTAAATCCGATTGCTGTTGCGAAACCTTGGATCAAACCAAGTACGATCGTACCATAACGGGTAATTTGCGCGAGCTTACGTTTACCGTTCTCGCCTTCCTTTGCCCACTCCGCAAATTTAGGAATAACATCCATCGATAACAGCTGTACGATAATCGAAGCTGTAATGTATGGCGTAATACCGATTGCGAAGATAGAGAATTGAAACAAAGCACCGCCGGAAAACGTGTTAAGCAAGCCGAACAGATCCGCACCGGCTGCATCAACCTGCTTAAACACATCTTTGTTAACGCCTGGTACCGGTATGAAAGAACCGATACGGTACACTAGTAGGATGAAAAGGGTGAAGAGGATCCTTGTACGAAGATCCGCCACTTTCCAAATGTTGGACACGGTTTTGAACAATTAGATCACCTCGGTTTTACCGCCGGCAGCCTGGATTTTCTCTACCGCAGATTGAGAGAACTTGCTTGCTTTTACAGTAAGTGAAACGCTAATTTCACCGTTACCCAAAATCTTGATTCCTGCGAGTGGATTTTTGACGATCCCTGTCTCAAGAAGAACTTCTGGAGTGACTTCAGTACCTGCTGTAAAGCTATTTAGCTCTTCAATGTTGACAATGGCATACTCTGTACGGAAACGGTTGTTAAAACCACGCTTCGGCACTCGACGATACAACGGGTTTTGTCCGCCCTCGAAACCAGGACGAACGCCACCGCCGGAACGGGCGTTTTGCCCTTTGTGACCTTTACCGGCTGTTTTACCGTTGCCGGAGCCGATACCGCGACCTTTACGCTTAGGCGCTTGGGTCGAGCCCGGTGCTGGTGCTAGCTCATGCAATTTCATCGTTCGTGCACCTCCTTATTTATTTCTTAAAACAACGTTCTATTCTTAAACTTCTTCAACTTTTACCAAGTGGCTAACCGAGTTAACCATACCGCGGATAGCTGGGCTATCGTTCAAAACAACCGATTGACGAATCTTGCGAAGACCGAAAGATTCGACAGTTGCGCGTTGTTTCTCGTTGCGGCCGATTAAACTGCGAACGAGGGTGATTTGCAATTTTGCCATCTTATTTCCCTCCTTAGCGTAACAGCTCTTCGACTGTTTTTCCACGAAGCTTCGCAACATCTTCCGCACGTTTCAAACGGGAAAGACCTTCGAGCGTCGCGTTAACCATGTTCATGGAGTTCGAAGAACCGAGGGATTTCGTCAAAATGTCGCCAACGCCAGCAAGTTCGAGTACTGCACGAACCGGGCCGCCGGCGATAACACCAGTACCTTCGGAAGCTGGCTTAAGGAGAACTTCTCCCGCGCCGAAATGTCCGAGGACAAGGTGAGGAATTGTTGTTCCTACGAGTGGGACGTGGATCAGGTTTTTCTTAGCATCTTCGATACCTTTGCGAATCGCATCAGGTACTTCGCCTGCTTTACCGATCCCTGCGCCAACGTAGCCTTTGCCGTCGCCGACTACTACAAGCGCGCTAAAGCTGAAGCGGCGTCCGCCTTTAACAACTTTCGCTACGCGATTGATATTAACAACTTTTTCAGTCAGTTCTAACGTATTAGGATCTACACGCAAGTCATTTAACCTCCTTATATATAAAGTCGATTAGAATTCTAGGCCAGCTTCGCGAGCTGCGTTAGCAAGCGCCTGAATTCTGCCGTGATACAGGTAACCGCCGCGGTCAAATACTACTTGGGTCAGACCCTTCGCTTGAGCGCGTTTCGCAATCAATTCGCCGACTTTTGTAGCTGCTTCGACGTTACCGCCGTTGCCGATCGCTTCCACTAATTCTTTGTCCTGTGTGGACGCGGATACTAATGTTACGCCTGCTACATCATCGATCAATTGTGCGTACATATGCTTGGAGGAACGGAATACAGATAGACGCGGACGTGCAGCTGTACCGTTAATTTTTTTACGAACACGCAGGTGTCTTTTCAGACGAGCCTTGTTTTTATCGCCTTTCGTAATCATTCAAGGTTCACTCCTTTCTCATTGCCTTAAGACGCTATCTTAAGCAAACTTGCTGTTTGCTTATTTCTTCTTACCAGCTTTACCTTCTTTACGGATGATGCGCTCGCCTTCGTACTTGATACCTTTACCTTTATAAGGCTCAGGCTCACGTACGGAACGGATTTGAGCAGCAACAGCGCCTACGCGCTCCTTGTCGATACCGCGAACAGTGATTTTCGTGTTAGCAGGTACATCGAACTCAATTCCAGTCTCGGGAACAATCTCCACTGGGTGAGAGTAACCGACGTTAAGTACGATTTTGTCACCCGCTTTGTTTGCACGGTAACCTACGCCTACCAGCTCGAGGTTTTTCGAGAAGCCTTCAGTAACGCCGCTCACCATGTTAGCGATGACGCTGCGAGTTGTTCCGTGCAAAGAACGATGCAATTTATTATCGGAAGGACGTTCTACTACGATTTCGTTTTCCGTTACGTTCACTTTCATATCTTTGTGAATTTCACGGGAAAGCGTACCTTTCGGTCCTTTTACAGTAATGACTGTGTTGTCCAAGTTAATGCTTACGCCGTTAGGCACTTGGATCGCTTTGCGACCAATACGGGACATTGTTACACCTCCAATCGTTGTGACTTGTTACTTACCAAACGTAGCAAACTACTTCGCCGCCGGATTTAACCTGACGAGCTTCTTTATCAGTCATAACCCCTTTGGACGTGGAAATGATTGCAATTCCAAGGCCGCCCAATACACGAGGTACTTCAGTTGATTGCGTGTAAACGCGCAATCCTGGTTTGGAGATACGCTTCAAACCTGTAATAACGCGCTCTTGGTTAGGGCCGTACTTCAAGAAAATACGGATAATCCCTTGTTTGTTGTCTTCGATATATTCAGCATCGCGGATAAAACCCTCGCGTTTCAAAATTTCAGCGATTTGCTTCTTGATTTTCGAAGCGGGCATTTCCACGGTTTCGTGACGAACGACATTCGCATTGCGAATGCGCGTCAGCATATCTGCAATCGGATCAGACATAACCATTTGTGTTAACCTCCTTCCCGAACTAGGCTGATTACCAGCTTGCTTTTTTAACGCCAGGAATCTGGCCCTTGTATGCTAACTCGCGGAAACAAATCCGGCAAATTTTAAACTTTTGCAAAACAGAATGCGGACGGCCGCAACGCTCACAGCGCGTGTATGCACGCACTTTGAATTTCGGTGTGCGTTGTTGCTTCACTTTCATCGAAGTTTTTGCCACTGGGTATTACACCTCCTAAAAGTGGATTACTTCGTGAACGGCATGCCCATTTGGGTCAGCAGTTCACGAGATTCTTCGTCCGTTTTTGCCGTCGTGACGATGACGATGTCCATACCGCGCACTTTATCGACCTTATCGTACTCAATCTCCGGGAAAATCAACTGCTCTTTCAAACCGAGCGTGTAGTTACCGCGACCGTCGAAAGCTTTAGTCGATACACCGCGGAAGTCACGTACGCGCGGAAGAGAAATGTTGAACAGCTTGTCAAGGAAGTGGTACATGCGCTCGCCGCGCAATGTAACTTTAACTCCGATTGGCATGTTCTCACGAAGCTTGAAGCCTGCGATAGACTTCTTCGCACGAGTAACGACTGGCTTTTGACCGGAAATGATGCGAAGTTCTTCAACAGCTACATCAAGGATTTTCGAATTGGAAACCGCTTCGCCTACCCCCATGTTGATAACAACTTTCTCAATTTTCGGCACTTGCATAACAGACGTATAGTTGAACTTCTGCATTAGAGCAGGAGTAATTTCGTTTAGAAAACGACCTTTCAATCTTGCTGCCATTGTTCATGGACCTCCTTTCCTACCGTAACGATTAGTCGATTACTTCTCCGGAACGTTTCGCGATCCGAACTTTTTTGCCGTTGTCCAGCACTTTGTATCCGATACGTGTTACTTTACCGCTCTTCGGATCGATATGCATAACGTTCGACGCGTGAATTGGCGCTTCTTGCTCGATGATACCGCCTTGTGGATTGGATTGGGAAGGACGCGAATGCTTCTTCACCATGTTAACACCCTCAACAAGAACGCGGTTTTCACGAGGATATGCAGCGATAACGCGACCTTTTTTACCTTTGTCTTTACCGGTAATAACGATGATCGTGTCGTCCTTTTTCACGTGCAATTTATTGTTATGGGATTCAAGTACTTTTTTCAGCCTTGGCATGAGTTACACCTCCTGCACGCTTGTGCTTTCAAGCTTATATAGGGATTGTTAGATAACTTCTGGTGCTAGCGATACGATTTTCATGAAATCTTTATCGCGAAGCTCACGGGCAACAGGTCCAAAAATACGAGTACCGCGCGGGCTTTTATCTTCCTTAACGATTACAGCTGCATTCTCATCGAATGCGATGTAAGAACCGTCTTTACGGCGAACCGTACGCTTCGTGCGAACGATAACCGCTTTAACAACGTCACCTTTTTTGACAACGCCGCCTGGTGTTGCTTGTTTGACGGAGCAAACGATCAAATCGCCGATGTGACCAACGCGACGTCCCGTTCCACCAAGTACACGGATACACATCAATTCTTTAGCGCCGGAGTTGTCAGCGACAGCTAAGCGCGAAAATGGTTGAATCATTTCAACGTCCTCCTTTCGGAAAAATGCTCAGGTACTGCATACGCTCATTAAAGAACAACAGCCACTTCTACAACTTCTACGAGTCTAAAGCGCTTGTCTTTGGAAAGCGGACGAGTCTCCATGATTTTCACGATGTCGCCAATTTTCGCTTGGTTATTTTCATCGTGCGCTTTAAATTTTTTCGTGTATTTAATGCGTTTATGGTACAAATCGTGTTTTTTGTATGTTTCAACAGCAACTACGATTGTTTTGTCCATTTTGTCGCTTACGACTTTGCCGATTTGAACTTTGCGGGCATTGCGTTCGCTCATGTTCTTCCTCCTTCCTTCAGCCGTGATCATACTAAATTGTAAGGTTATTTACTAGCTGCTGATACCGAGTTCTCTTTCACGCAAAACGGTTTTAGCACGAGCTATTTCCTTACGCACGTCACGAATCCGAGTCGGGTTATCCAGTTGGCCAGTAGCCAATTGGAAACGAAGGTTGAAAAGCTCTTCTTTAAAACCAGAGATTTGTTGCTCAATCTCAGCAGAGGTTAGGTTGCGAATATCACTAGCTTTCATTTGCTTCACCACCCACTTCTTCGCGTTTCACAAACTTCGTTTTAATCGGCAGTTTGTGGGCTGCAAGGCGCATTGCTTCACGAGCTGTCTCTTCCGAAACACCAGCAAGTTCAAACAGGATTTTACCTGGTTTAACAACTGCTACCCATTTCTCAACGTTACCTTTACCGCTACCCATACGAACCTCAAGAGGCTTTTGAGTAATTGGCTTAGCCGGGAAGATTTTGATCCAAACTTTACCGCCACGTTTGATGTAACGAGTCATCGCGATACGAGCCGCTTCAATCTGACGGTTCGTAATCCATGATGGTTCAAGTGCTTGAAGACCGAATTCACCGAATGCTACTGTTGTGCCGCCTTTAGCGCGACCCTTCATATGACCGCGTTGTTGTTTGCGGTGTTTGACACGTTTAGGTACCAACATGATTAGTTGCCTCCTTCCACTGGAGCTGCTTTCTTCTTAGTCGGAAGGACTTCACCGCGATAGATCCATACTTTTACGCCGATACGGCCGTAAGTTGTATGTGCTTCTGCTGTGCCGTAGTCAATATCTGCGCGCAGCGTATGAAGTGGAACTGTACCTTCGCTGTAGCCTTCCGAACGTGCGATTTCCGCGCCGCCGAGACGTCCGCTAACTGCGGTTTTAATCCCTTTAGCACCCGAACGCATGGAGCGTTGAATTGCTTGCTTCAATGCGCGACGGAAAGATACACGACGCTCAAGTTGTTGTGCGATGCTTTCAGCTACAAGAATAGCGTCAAGATCTGCATGTTTGATTTCAGAAATGTTGATGTGTACTTTTTTACCTTTAGTGATTTTACCAAGCTCAGTACGAAGGTTTTCTACTTCGGAACCGCCTTTACCGATAACCATACCCGGTTTCGCGGTTTGGATCGTTACGTTCACACGATTAGCTGCACGTTCGATCTCGATATGGGAAACTGCTGCGTCTTTTAGCTTGTTTTTCAGGTATTCACGAATTTTAACGTCTTCCAAAAGAAGATCGCCAAAGTCTTTACCAGCGTACCATTTGGATTCCCAGTCACGGATTACGCCAATACGAAAACCGATTGGATTTACCTTTTGACCCACACGTTATCCCTCCTTATTTTTCAGATACCACCAAGGTGATGTGGCTGGTTCTTTTATTAATCCGGCTTGCGCGACCCATTGCACGAGGACGGAAACGTTTCATCGTCGGCCCTTGGTTTACGAAAGCTTGCGATATAACTAATTTGTTTACGTCCAGCTGGTAGTTATGCTCAGCGTTAGCAATAGCAGAGTTAAGCAGCTTCTCCAAAATTGGGGATGCGGACTTCGGCGTATGACGCAAAATCGCGATTGCATCACCAACTTGTTTGCCGCGAATCAAATCGGCAACGAGTTGTGCTTTACGAGGAGCAATACGAACGAATTTAGCGTGCGCTTTAGCTTCTTGCATGTAGGAACCTCCTCTCGATCATTTAGAGATGTTTAAGGGCAAATTAACGTCTGCCCGTTTTTTTATCTTCGCCTGCATGGCCTTTGTACGTACGAGTCGGTGCGAATTCACCGAGTTTGTGTCCAACCATATCTTCCGTCACATATACCGGTACGTGCTTGCGACCGTCATATACTGCAAACGTGTGACCAATGAATTGTGGGAAAATGGTCGAGCGGCGTGACCAGGTTTTGATAACGACCTTTTTATTGCCTTCGTTCAAATCCTCGACTTTTTTAAGCAGGTAACCGTCAATAAACGGCCCTTTCTTTAAACTGCGACCCATTTGAGTTCCTCCCTTCACGAGAGCGTGATATTCGAATCACGCGGTTTGGATCAAGCGGTTATTATTTCGTGCGACGACGAATAATATATTGGCTCGATGCTTTTTTCTTCTTGCGAGTTTTGTATCCAAGAGTCGGTTTGCCCCATGGGGACATAGGCGACTTGCGTCCGATTGGAGCGCGGCCTTCACCACCACCGTGTGGGTGATCGTTAGGGTTCATGACGACACCGCGGACTTCTGGACGTTTGCCAAGCCAACGGGAACGGCCAGCTTTACCGATTTTCACAAGTTCGTGATCCTCGTTACCAACAGAACCGATTGTTGCACGGCATGTATTCAGAATGCGGCGAACTTCGCCCGAAGACAAACGTACGGATACGTAGTTTTCTTCTTTACCAAGAAGTTGTGCGCTTGTTCCAGCTGCACGAACTAATTGTCCGCCTTTTCCTGGTTTCAACTCGATGTTGTGGATAACTGTACCGACTGGGATGTTCACAAGCGGCAACGCGTTACCTGGTTTAATATCAGAGCCTTCTCCAGAAGTTACTTGATCTCCGACTTTCAAACCTTTTGGAGCGATGATATATGCTTTCTCACCATCAACGTAATGGATCAAAGCGATGTTGGATGAACGGTTAGGATCATATTCGATCGTCGCTACATTACCAACGATACCGTCTTTGTTACGTTTGAAGTCGATAATACGGTATTTACGTTTGTGTCCGCCGCCGTGGTGACGAACCGTAATTTTACCTTGGTTGTTACGTCCAGCTTTTTTGAAAAGCGGAGCAAGCAACGATTTCTCCGGTGTACTTGTCGTGATCTCTTCGAAAGTCGAGACGGACATGTTACGACGAGCTGGAGATGTCGGTTTGTACTTTTTAATTGGCACTTCGATTCCCTCCTTTTCTAAACAGACGTTTCAAAGAATTCAAGTTCTTTGCTGTCAGCGCTCAGTTGAACGATCGCTTTTTTCCAATCCGGTCTGTAGCCGCTATGTTTACCATAACGTTTCGGTTTACCCGCTACACGCATCGTGTTAACGCCGGTTACTTTTACTTTGAAGATTTGTTCAATTGCATCTTTGATTTCGGTTTTGTTCGCACGAAGATCTACTTCAAACACATAACGTTTGTTAGCCATGTAATCGCTCGTACGTTCCGTAATAACCGGGCGCTTGATAATATCGCGTGGATTTTTCATTACGCAAGCACCTCCTGTACTTTCTCTACCGCTTCTTTGGTAATGATGAGTTTGTCATGTACCAATACATCCAGAACATTAATGCCGTCAGCTGCAACGAATTTAACACCAGGAATGTTACGAGCAGATAATGCTACGTTTTCTTCATAGTTAGCCGTTACGACAAGCGCTTTACGGTTAGCATTAAGGTTGTTAAGGATCGCTGCGAACTCTTTCGTCTTAGGAGCCGCGAATGTCAGTTGATCAAGAACGATAATTTCGCTCGCGATAACTTTCGAAGACAATGCGGATTTGATCGCAAGACGACGAACTTTTTTAGGAAGCTTGAATCCGTATGTGCGTGGTGTCGGTCCGAATACTGTACCGCCGCCAACCCACTGCGGGGAGCGAATGCTACCTTGACGTGCACGGCCAGTACCTTTTTGTTTCCAAGGCTTACGACCGCCGCCGCGTACTTCAGAGCGTCCTTTAGTTTTGTGTGTACCTTGACGTTCAGCAGCTTGCTGAAGTAGAACAGCGCTGTGCAAAACGTGAGTATTAGGTTGAATACCGAAAACCGATTCAGCCAATTCCACTTCGCCAACTTGTGCGCCGCTCACGTTGAATACTGTTACTTTAGGCATTTCTTGTTCCTCCTTTCTTTAAGAGCAATTAGTTCTTAACTGTTTGTTTAACTTTAACGAATCCGTTTTTCGGACCTGGGATCGATCCTTTAACTAGAAGAACGTTACGTTCTGAATCTACACGGATAACTTCAAGCTTTTGGATAGTGATAGTTTCATTACCCATATGTCCTGGCAGGCGTTTACCCTTCGGTACGCGGTTCGCTTGGATGGAACCCATCGAACCTGGTCCGCGGTGGTAACGGGAACCGTGAGACATTGGTCCAGTGCTTTGTCCCCAACGTTTAATTACGCCGGCAAAGCCTTTACCTTTAGAAATACCTGTTACGTCAACGAATTCGCCTGCTGTGAAAAGATCAGCTTTCACTTCTTGGCCAACTTCATAATCAGCCAAGTTAATTCCGCGAATTTCACGAACGTAGCGCTTAGGAGTCGCTCCAGCTTTTTTAGCATGGCCGACCTCTGGCTTGTTCGATCTCTTTTCCTTCTTATCGGAGAAACCGAATTGAACGGCTTCATAGCCATCGTTCTCTTGGTCTTTCTTCTGTAGGACTACACAAGGACCAGCTTCGATAACCGTTACTGGAACGACGTTACCCTCAGCGGTAAACACTTGAGTCATACCAAGTTTTTTCCCTAAGATACCTTTCATGTTGACACCTCATTCCCTTTCTATGATCGCATATGCTGGTATTACAGTTTGATTTCGATATCTACACCGGATGGTAAATCCAGGCGCATCAACGCATCAACCGTTTGCGGCGTTGGGTTTACAATATCGATCAAACGCTTATGAGTGCGCTGTTCGAATTGCTCCCGTGAATCCTTGTACTTGTGCACCGCACGGAGAATGGTGATGATTTGCTTTTCCGTTGGCAACGGAATCGGCCCGGATACGCCTGCACCCGAACGTTTTGCAGTTTCAACGATTTTCTCTGCGGATTGATCAAGAATTCTGTGATCGTATGCTTTCAAGCGAATACGAATCTTTTGCTTTGCCATATAAGTCCCTCCTTCTATCGCCCAATTTATTATCGGACATACTCCGTGAGAAAACCCTGGCACATGCCCCATGGCAAAGGGGCCGGGTGTGTCGGCAACCTCTCACATCATCGCAACGTCAGACCAACAGTCAATATTATACCGAATTGAATAGGCAAATGCAACATAAAATTTATGCGAGTTTCAAAAGAGATTTATTGGGGTGGATTATCGCTGCGCGGCGCTGCAATCGGCCTCCGGCATGCTTTGAAACCGGGATTTCTATGAATCCATTAGAAGGAAAAAACACGGTTTCAAGAGCAGCACGTAAACTCTCCGGCTCGATTGCAGCTGATAGAAGAAACGCACCTAGAATGCTATTCATTTACTTATTCATCCACATAAGGCCCATTATGTCCGTTATTCAATAACTTTAGAATCACTTTCTCAAAATAGAGGTACTAATAGACCCTATATGATTATAATCAGCTTCAAAGCATAAAGACACCGCCAAATAACGCCAACAATGTCCGCTAATCTGCTCATTGACAATCAGTTCATATTAATAGCGACCATTAATGGAGTTAATATTATTGCTCGTTGATTATATATCCCTTTTACATAGAAGAAACGCAACGACCAATGGACGTTGCGTTTCTTTTGTTACATATAAATAGTTTGATTTGGACGGAACGGATAGAAAAGCGGGCTGCTGAAGAGTTTACGTCCTGCTTTTGAAGCCGTGTTCCAACCATATAATCCTAATCTAAAGGAACACGGCTTCAATGCAGGCGTAAGCACCCCGCTTTTTCTCGCAGTGCAGCTCCTGAATCAAACTACCCCAACACTATCCGATCGTCAGCAAGCTTCTTACCACTTATCCGTTCGAACTCACCGAGAAGCTGCTCTACTGTAAGATCTTTTTTCCGGTCTTCTGGCACATCGAGGATGATACGTCCTTTGTCCATCATGATAAGACGGTTTCCAAGACGAATCGCTTGCTCCATATTGTGTGTGACCATTAGCGTCGTCAAGTTCATATCGCGAACGATGCTCTCAGTGAGTGTAGTGATTAGCTCGGCTCTTGCCGGGTCAAGCGCGGCAGTATGCTCATCAAGCAGAAGAATTTGCGGTCTGGTGAACGTAGCCATAAGAAGGCTAAGCGCTTGACGCTCCCCGCCTGACAATAGTCCGACTTTGGCGCCAAGCCGGTTTTCGAGACCGATCCCCAGACGCTGCAGCTCCTGCTTGAATATCGCACGCTTTGCTCGCGTTACGCCGAAGGAAAAACCGCGGGACTTACCGCGTGCATATGCAATTGCCAAATTTTCCTCAATTGACATGCGCGGAGCGGTACCTGCCATCGGATCTTGAAAAACCCGACCGATCCAGCGGCTTCGCTGATATTCGGTCAATTGGCTAATATTGCGTCCGTCAATCCGTACTTCTCCCGCATCCGGCTTCATTACTCCGGATATGATATTCATTAGCGTAGACTTACCTGCGCCGTTACTTCCGATAACCGTTATGAAATCCCCTGGCTTCATGATCAGGTTGGCACCAACGAGCGCCGTTTTTTCATCCACCGTACCCGGATTAAACAGCTTGGACACTTTTGCAATTTCCAACATCAGCGTCCACCTCCAACTGTGCTCTTATCAATGGATGCCAGCATTTCTGCCGTACGTTTACGAGCGAGATTTTTTTGCTTCCACAATCGACGCGAAGAAGGCACAACCAAAGCGAAAATAATGATCACAGCAGTAATCAGCTTCATATCGGATGCTTCTAACCATTCCACGCGTAAAGCGAACGCATAAATAATGCGATAAATAATCGATCCAAGTATAACGGCCAAAGTTGCTCTAAAAATGCTGCGTGCTCCAAAAATAGCTTCACCTATAATAACCGAAGCAAGGCCAATTACAATCATGCCTATGCCCATACTATTATCGGCGTACTTTTGGTACTGTGCCACCAAAGCACCGGATGTTGCAACGAGCGCATTCGATAAAGCTATTCCAAAAATCGTCGTAATATCGGTATTCGCACCAAAGCTGCGAATCATTCGTGAATTGTCGCCGGTGGCGCGCAGACTTAACCCGAGATCCGTACGGAAAAACAAGTCCAGTACAATCTTCACTGCTACAACAAAAATAATCATGATAACAATTGTCGATACGTTATCAAATAAATTGTCTTGTCTCATTAATGATACGTTCGGCTTACCCATAATACGAAGGTTAATCGAATACAAAGCAATCATCATAATAATACCTGATAATAGTCCGTTTATTTTCCCTTTCGTATGAAGCAATCCTGTACATGTACCTGCGATCGCACCACCTATAAAGGCACATAATACGGCAATCCAGGGTGTAATGCCGCTAACCGTCATTACCGTACCGATGGCCGCACCGGTCGTAAAGCTGCCATCCACCGTTAAATCCGGAAAATCGAGGATACGAAACGTAATATAAACTCCAAGTGCCATAAGCGCATACAGTAATCCGCTTTCCACTGCTCCTTGCATTGATGCGAGCAAAATAACATACCTCCTTTACCATAACAAGGGGGTGAACCAGTAGCCCGATCACCCCATGTATCTGTTATTCGTTATTAATCTGATCACTTATGCAGCTACTCGATGATGTTGTTTTCTTGATCCTTAACAAACTTTTTCATTTCATCAGTAACCGTAATACCTTGTTCGGCAGCTGCTTTCATATTAAAAATAAAGTCCAACTTCTGTGGAACCGTTACATTCATCTCGCCAGGTTTTTTGCCGTTTTTCAAAATTTCTACAGCCATCTGGCCAACTTCATAGCCATGATCGTAGTATTTGAAGCCAACAGCCGCAAATGCACCCTTCTCTACCGTATCACGGTCAGCCGAGAAAAAAGGAATATCGTTATTGTTTGCAACTTCAATAATCGCATCAACACCGCTTACAACCGTATTATCGAGAGTAATATAAATAGCATCAACACGGCCAATCAAAGAATCTGCAGCTTGCTTTACTTCGGAGGAATTCGCAACAGAAGCTTTTACCAGTTTAATATTATGCTTAGCGAGTGCTTCTTCAGCAACGTCAGCCATAATAACAGCATTTGTTTCGCCTTCATCGATGATAAGACCGACATTTTTCACGTTAGGGATTTGTGATGCAATAAAATCCATTGTTTGTACGATCGCATCCGGGTTTGTATCGGATGCTCCCGTTATATTGCCTCCTGGCGCTTCCAACTGAGTTACAATACCAGCATCGATTGGATCCGTTACCGCAGCAAACAATACAGGTTTCTCTGTTACATCTTCAGCTAGGCTTTGAGCTGTATCAGTAGCGATACCTAGTGCCAGGTCGCTTTTGTCTGATGCAATTTTTTGCGAGATCGTTTTGACATTTGCAGCATCACCCTGCGCATTGTTAAAATCAATCGTTAAATTTTTTCCTTCTTCAATACCTGCATCTTTAAGCGCGGCAATGAAGCCCTCACGCGTTGCATCCAGTGACGGATGCTCAACAATTTGCGAGATTGAAATCGTATACGATTTTTCAGCCTCATACCCAGCATTGGCCGAACTACCTTCGCTTGCGGTACCAGTCTTACCTGTGTTAGCACCACAAGCCGCAGTTACAACCATTACTGATGCCAGTGCAATGCTAAGCAAAAATTTTCTATTCATCAATTTATTCCCCTCTCCTGATATTCATCGCCTTCTCTTGAAGCTCATATGTGACAAATCGGGCACAGCAAATCAACATCTTTTCCTCGTGAATAAGGCTATGACTATCTGCTGATGACTGACTCTTTTCGAGCTAGGACGACCTTTTTTACTATTCACTAATATTAAATGGGCCGAACGTCTACAGTCAATCATTAGTTCCTTGTAAAAAATTAGTAAGTGCTCATAATGGGCAATCAATCTTAAAAACGAAAGCCCCCACCGAAGTGAGGGCTCTCGATATTCATAGCGGCTAAAGCCGCCATCAATTATTTTTGGATAGTTGCTACTGCGCCTGCGCCTACTGTACGGCCGCCTTCACGAATGGAGAAACGAGTTCCCTCTTCGACAGCGATTGGAGCGATAAGCTCAACCGTTACAGTGATGTTGTCGCCAGGCATAACCATCTCAGTGCCTTCTGGCAGGTTGATGATACCAGTTACGTCAGTTGTACGGAAGTAGAACTGTGGACGGTATCCAGTGAAGAAAGGCTTGTGACGGCCACCCTCTTCTTTAGTAAGAACGTAGATTTGTGCAGTGAAGTTAGTGTGTGGTTTAACCGAACCCGGTTTAGCCAAAACTTGTCCACGCTCAATGTTGCTGCGGTCTACACCACGAAGCAATGCGCCTACGTTGTCCCCTGCTTGAGCGGAGTCAAGCAATTTACGGAACATTTCAACGCCAGTTACTACGGATTTACGGGATTCTTCAGCAAGACCGATAATTTCGACCTCGTCGCCTACTTTGATAATACCACGCTCTACGCGACCTGTAGCAACTGTACCACGGCCAGTGATTGTGAATACATCCTCGACAGGCATAAGGAAAGGCTTAGCTGTGTCGCGCTCAGGAGTTGGGATGTAAGTATCAACTTGCTCGAAGAGCTCGATGATTTTGTCAGCCCAAGGACCGTCTGGGTTTGCAAGAGCTTCACGAGCTGCACCACGAATGATCGGAGTGTCATCGCCTGGGAACTCATACTCGGACAGAAGGTCACGAACTTCCATTTCTACCAATTCAAGAAGCTCTTCGTCATCAACCATGTCGCATTTATTCAAGAATACGACGATGTAAGGAACGCCTACTTGTTTGGAGAGCAGGATGTGCTCACGCGTTTGTGGCATAGGGCCGTCAGAAGCGGATACTACAAGAATAGCTCCGTCCATTTGAGCAGCACCAGTGATCATGTTTTTAACATAGTCGGCGTGACCTGGGCAGTCAACGTGCGCGTAGTGACGAGCAGGCGTCTCATACTCAACGTGAGCTGTCGAGATCGTGATACCGCGCTCGCGCTCTTCTGGAGCTTTATCGATTTGGTCGAATGCTACTGCAGCACCGCCGTATTTTTTGGAAAGTACAGTTGTGATAGCTGCTGTCAAAGTCGTTTTACCGTGGTCGACGTGACCGATAGTACCGATATTAACGTGCGGTTTGTTACGTTCAAATTTAGCCTTAGCCATTGAACTTGAGCCTCCTCAATATAACATGAATTTTTTTATGTGTGGGGCCGGCATCTGGTTTGCAAGCAAACTTAGGTGACGGCCAAAAGCATATTTTTAGCGCCTCGCCAAAAACGATTACTCGCCTTTGTGCTTAGCAATGATCTCTTCAGAGATCGATTTTGGAACTTCTTCATAGTGAGAAAGCTCCATGGAGAATACGCCACGTCCTTGTGTACCGGAACGAAGTGTTGTGGAATAACCAAACATCTCGGAGAGAGGTACCTTAGCACGGATAATTTGCGCGCCTGCGCGAGTATCCATACCTTCAATACGACCACGACGGGAGTTAAGCATACCCATAACGTCGCCCATGTACTCTTCAGGAACAGTAACTTCTACTTTCATGATTGGCTCGAGCAAAACTGGCTTACATTTTTCTTTAGCAGCTTTAAGCGCCATAGATCCTGCAATTTTAAACGCCATTTCTGAGGAGTCAACATCATGGTAAGATCCGTCAACAACAACGGCTTTGACATCAACGAGCGGGAAGCCGGCTACTACACCGTTCTTCATCGACTCTTCAATACCAGCTTGGATAGGAGCGATAAATTCACGAGGAATTGATCCACCAACCGTTTTGTTTTCGAATATAAAGCCTGTACCTGGTTCAAGTGGTGAAAACTCAACCCAGCAATGACCGAATTGACCTTTACCACCGGACTGACGAACGAACTTACCTTCAACCTTCGCAGCTTGACGGAACGTTTCACGGTAAGCAACTTGCGGTTTACCAACGTTTGTCTCAACTTTGAATTCGCGGAACATACGGTCAACGAGAATCTCAAGGTGAAGCTCACCCATACCGGAAATAATCGTTTGGTTTGTTTCCTCATCCGTATGTGCGCGGAAAGTAGGATCTTCTTCAGCTAGCTTGGAGATCGCGATACCTAGTTTATCTTGGTCAGCTTTCGTTTTTGGTTCGATAGCAACCGAGATTACTGGTTCCGGGAAGTTCATCGACTCGAGAACGATAGCGTTCTTCTCATCGCAAAGCGTGTCGCCCGTAATCGTATCTTTAAGACCGACTGCAGCAGCGATATCGCCGGAATAAACTTCGGAAATCTCTTGACGGCTGTTCGCGTGCATTTGGAGAATCCGTCCAATCCGCTCACGTTTGTTCTTAGTTGCATTAAGAACGTACGAACCGGATTTTAGAACGCCGGAATACACTCGGAAGAACGTCAATTTACCAACATAAGGGTCAGTCATGATTTTGAATGCAAGTGCCGCGAACGGCTCTTCATCTGATGAATGACGTACGCCTTCTTCTCCGTCTTCAAGCGTACCTTTGATAGCAGGAACGTCGAGTGGGGATGGAAGGTAGTCAACAACAGCATCCAACATCATTTGAACACCTTTGTTGCGGTATGAGGAGCCAACGATAACCGGGAAGATTTTAACTTCGCAAACGCCCTTACGGAGCGCAGCTTTGATTTCTGGAATTGTGATTTCTTCGCCTTCCAGATATTTCATCGTTAAATCTTCGTCCAGCTCGGCAACTTTCTCAATCAATTCCGTACGTAGTTCTTCGACTTGGTCGCCGTACTCCGAAGGAATTTCGATTTTCTCAGGATCTTTACCGAGATCATCTTTGTACTTATATGCTACGCGTTCAACAATATCGATTACGCCTACGAAATCACTTTCAGCGCCAATCGGTATTTGGATCGCAACAGCATTAGCTTGCAGACGCTCACGCATGTCTTTGATAACATTCATGAAGTCTGCGCCAATGATGTCCATCTTATTGATGTATGCGATCCGCGGAACGCCGTAACGGTCAGCCTGACGCCATACAGTTTCAGACTGTGGCTCAACGCCCTCTTTCGCACTGAAAACGCCTACGGCCCCGTCCAATACGCGCAGGGAACGTTCAACTTCAACTGTGAAGTCAACGTGTCCCGGGGTGTCGATAATATTAATGCGGTGTCCATCCCATTGAGCGGTAGTCGCGGCAGACGTAATCGTAATACCGCGCTCTTGTTCTTGTTCCATCCAGTCCATCGTAGCTGCACCTTCGTGCACCTCTCCGATTTTGTGAGTACGGCCCGTGTAGAACAAGATCCGTTCAGTAGTTGTGGTTTTACCAGCGTCAATATGCGCCATAATCCCGATGTTACGCGTATTTTTCAAGGAGAACTCTCTTGCCATAAAATTGTCTCCTCTCGAATGTAAAGATTCTACCAGCGGTAGTGAGCAAACGCTTTGTTTGCTTCAGCCATTTTGTGAGTATCTTCGCGCTTCTTAACAGCTGCGCCAGTATTATTGGAAGCATCTGTAATTTCAGCAGCTAAACGCTCTTCCATCGTTTTCTCACCGCGGTTACGTGAGTAGTTCACGAGCCAACGGAGACCAAGTGCCGTACGGCGCTCTGGTTTAACTTCGATAGGCACTTGATAGTTTGCACCGCCGACACGGCGTGCTTTAACCTCAAGAACTGGCATAATATTTTTCAAAGCAGCTTCGAACACTTCCATCGGATCTTTACCCGTGCGTTCTTGAATCAGTTTGAATGCATCATACAATAGAGTTTGTGCAACGCCTCTTTTACCGTCAAGCATAATACGGTTGATTAGGCGTGTTACCAGCTTGCTGTTATACAACGGATCTGGAAGCACATCGCGTTTCGTTACAGGACCTTTGCGTGGCATGAGAAAGTCCCCCTTTCTTCTAATAGTCGTTTGTTCTAGCATTTCGATAACCCGATAGGGTTATACTTATTATTTTTTAACCTTCGGACGCTTCGTTCCGTATTTGGAACGGGATTGGTTCCGGTTGTTAACGCCTGCAGTATCAAGTGCGCCGCGAACGATATGATAACGTACCCCTGGAAGGTCTTTTACCCGTCCACCACGAATCAATACTACGCTGTGCTCTTGCAGGTTGTGTCCGATACCCGGAATGTACGCTGTAACCTCTACGCGGTTCGTTAAACGTACACGCGCATATTTACGAAGTGCGGAGTTCGGTTTCTTCGGAGTCATTGTACCTACACGAGTGCACACACCGCGTTTTTGAGGAGCGCTGATGTTTGTAGCTTCACGTTTCAGAGCGTTGAAACCTTTTTGCAATGCTGGCGATTTCGATTTAACTACTTTCGCTTGACGTCCTTTACGGACCAGCTGGTTAATTGTTGGCATGTTGCCACCCCCTTCCCCTATGTTCATGTCTTTAATATGGTAGACATTTTACCTAAAATTAAGCCCACAGATCCAGGCGGTTCATAAAAGAACAAACAAAAGTTCTCGCCAGTTAATCATCGATAAATAATCAACTAACAAAAACGGTCATTGCGTTATTCTTCAGGTACGAGCGCTGCCATTGCGGCCCCGATATCGATGCCGCAGGTTTCCCCGAGGTCTTCCATCGTATCGATCCATTTATATGGAACTCCCGTCCGCTCACATAGATGAACAATCTTCTCTTTCATCTTCGGATCTGCATCTCGTGCAACGTAGACTTCAATGGCTCTATTCTGCTCGAGCATCTTTATCGTCTGCTTCGCGCCGACTTTAAATTGCATGAAATCACCTTCAATTCTTTCTTACAGCGATCACACAACTAGGCACACTTCGATATATTATCACCTACACTGTGCTCGTGTCAAGAAACTTTAAAGATATTCATCTGCAAATGTTTGGCTAAGGAGCAGTTTTCCAATAACATGCGAAAGAGCGGTCACCAAGCGCTTCTTATCGAGGCGAATGATGTGTCGCTCTTTCGCTGTATACTCGTATTGGTTTGAAGTAATCGTTAAGGACCAGTGAGGTCTATTCGACCACTACAGCTTCCGATACTGCTTCAAAATTCGCCAATTCGGTCACTTCATCTTCCATTCCAGCAAAACGAATATTACGGTAACGCGCCATACCGGTACCCGCTGGAATCAGCTTACCGATAATAACATTTTCCTTGAGTCCAAGCAACTGGTCAACTTTGCCTTTGATAGCTGCATCAGTTAATACACGTGTTGTTTCTTGGAAGGAAGCCGCCGACAAGAACGAATCCGTCTCAAGCGACGCTTTCGTAATACCGAGCAATACTGGTTTTGCAACGGCTGGCTCTTCACCTGCAAAAATCGCTTCACGGTTTTGCGCTTCATATTCATGAATGTCAACAAAAGCGCCTGGCAGAAGAGTTGTACCGCCTGCGTCTACGATACGGATTTTACGGAGCATTTGTTTGATCATGACTTCAACGTGCTTGTCATTGATTTCTACCCCTTGGTTCCGGTAAACGCGCTGTACTTCTTGCAAAATATAGTTTTGAACGCCGCGGATACCTTTGATGCGCAGCATATCTTTAGGGTCAATCGAACCGTCAGTCAGCTCATCGCCGGCCTCGATTTGTTGCCCTTGCGTTACGCGAATACGCGATCCGTAAGTAACGGCGTACACTTTCGATTCCGCTTCGCCTTGAACCTCGATTTCGCGACGGTCCTTCGCCTCACGGATTTCTTTGATGACACCGTCAAGCTCGGAAATGATCGCTTGACCTTTCGGATTACGCGCCTCAAACAACTCTTGAATACGCGGCAAACCTTGTGTGATGTCATCGCCGGCAACGCCGCCCGTATGGAACGTACGCATTGTCAGCTGTGTTCCCGGCTCACCGATCGATTGCGCTGCGATAATACCAACCGCTTCACCAATCTCAACATGCTTGCCAGTCGCTAGGTTACGACCGTAACAGATTTTACATACGCCATGACGGGCGCGGCAGCTCAGTACGGAACGAATTTGCAGCTTTTCGACACCCGCATCGATAATCGCGTCAGCTTTGTTCGAATCGATTAATTCGCTGCGATTAACGATAACCTCTCCGGTTTTCGGATGACGAACCGTTTCAAATGCATAGCGACCTTCAATACGGTCATAAAGATCTTCGATAACCTCTTTACCGTCTTGAATTTTGCTAACCGCAAAGCCTTTGTCGGTGCCGCAATCGTCCTCGCGGACGATAACGTCCTGTGCAACGTCAACGAGACGGCGAGTCAAGTAACCCGAGTCAGCTGTACGAAGTGCTGTATCCGCCAAACCTTTACGAGCACCGTGCGTCGAGATAAAGTACTCGAGGACCGTAAGGCCTTCACGGAAGTTCGATTTGATTGGCAACTCGATAATGCGTCCAGAAGGGTTGGCCATTAGACCACGCATACCGCCGAGCTGCGTAATTTGGGATTTGTTACCCCGTGCTTTGGAGTCCACCATGAGCATGATGTTGTTGTAACGATCCATCGACTTCATAAGAACATCGGTGATTTCGTCTTTACACTTACTCCAAATGCTGATGATCCGGTCATAACGCTCTTCGTTCGTAATCAAACCGCGACGGTATTGATTCATAACGGTAGCGACCTTCTCATCCGATCTCTGCATGATCTCCACTTTCTCCGGCGGAATAATAACGTCGGATACGCCGATCGTAATACCTGCCTTAGTCGAATAAGTGAAACCAAGCTGCTTAATGCGGTCAAGAATAACCGCTGTAAGCGTCGTGTGGTATTGACGGAAGCACTCGGCAATAATTAATGCGAGATAATCCTTACCTACCGCACCCGGCGTATCGATTGCATTCCAAAACTTCGGAAGATCTGCGCCTTTTTCGTAAACAAAATATTTATCTGGTGTACCATGCAGCAGGTTCGTCTTCGTCGCTTCGTTGATGTAAGGGAAATCTTCAGGGAAAATTTCATTGAAGATTACTTTACCAACAGTAGTAACAAGCAACGACTTCTGCTGCTGCTCGGTGAAATTCTTTTTCTTCAGAACGCGAACCGGAATTAATATTCTCGCATGCAAAGAAACTATACCACGCTGATAAGCAGAAATCGCTTCGTTAACGGTGCCGAATACAGAACCGCTGCCTTTTGATTCCTTGTTATCCATCGTTAAGTAGAAGCTTCCGAGAACCATATCCTGTGAAGGAGTAACGACCGGTTTACCGTCCTTCGGGTTCAAAATGTTACCCGATGCAAGCATAAGCAAACGAGCTTCTGCTTGAGCTTCGGCAGACAATGGTACGTGAACCGCCATTTGGTCACCGTCGAAGTCAGCGTTGTACGCTGTACATACGAGCGGATGAAGCTTAATAGCGCGACCTTCTACGAGAATAGGTTCAAATGCTTGAATACCAAGACGGTGAAGCGTCGGGGCACGGTTAAGAAGAACCGGATGTTCCTTGATTACTTCCTCAAGCACGTCCCAAACCTCTGGGCTCACCCGTTCAACTTTACGCTTTGCGCTCTTAATGTTATGAGCCAAACCTTTGTTGACGAGTTCTTTCATTACGAACGGTTTGAATAGCTCAAGCGCCATTTCCTTCGGAAGACCGCACTGGAACATTTTCAAGTTCGGACCTACTACGATAACGGAACGACCAGAGTAGTCAACCCGTTTACCGAGCAAGTTTTGACGGAAACGTCCTTGTTTACCTTTCAGCATGTGGCTGAGAGATTTCAGTGGACGGTTACCCGGACCCGTAACTGGACGACCGCGGCGACCGTTGTCGATCAAGGCATCAACAGCTTCCTGAAGCATCCGTTTTTCGTTCTGTACGATAATGTCCGGCGCTCCAAGATCGAGCAAACGCTTCAGACGGTTGTTACGGTTTATTACACGACGATACAGATCGTTGAGGTCAGACGTTGCAAAACGACCGCCGTCAAGCTGTACCATCGGACGAAGCTCTGGAGGTATTACCGGAAGCACGTCTAGAATCATCCATTCAGGCTCATTGCCGGAATTACGGAATGCTTCAACAACTTCCAAGCGCTTGATGGCACGGTTGCGCCGTTGCCCTTGGGCAGTGCGCAGCTCTTCCTTCAATTGTTCCAGCTCTTTTTCTACGTCGATATCCTGCAAAAGCTTCTTAACCGCTTCGGCGCCCATACCGGCTTGGAAACCATAGCCGTATTTCTCGCGATAGCTGCGGTATTCCTTCTCGGACAGAAGCTGTTTTTTCTCAAGCGGCGTATCACCTGGATCCGTAACAACATACGATGCAAAATAGATAATCTCCTCAAGCGAGCGAGGCGACATATCCAGCGCAAGACCCATACGGCTTGGAATTCCTTTAAAGTACCAAATATGAGAAACTGGAGCAGCAAGCTCAATGTGACCCATACGCTCACGGCGAACCTTCGCGCGAGTTACTTCAACGCCACAGCGGTCACAAACAACGCCTTTGTAACGAACACGCTTGTATTTACCGCAATGACATTCCCAGTCTTTCGTAGGTCCAAAAATTTTCTCGCAGAAGAGTCCTTCCTTCTCCGGTTTTAAGGTCCTATAGTTGATCGTCTCCGGTTTCTTAACTTCTCCGCGGGACCACGAGCGAATTTTATCCGGCGAAGCCAGACCGATTTTCATATACTCGAAGTTGTTCACGTCCAACAAGGAGCAACCCTCCTCCGTCATGTATGACTGTGTCTTCTAATAGCTGGATTCCGTCAGGGCGCGTGACCATAGACGGAATCCATCATCTTAGTTATTCTGCGCCTGCTTCGGCACCTTCCAGGTTAAGGTTAAGCTTATCGCCAGTAGCCTCATCCTCATCGTCCATTTCTTTCATTTCGATCTCTTCTTCGTTCTCGGATAGGATCTTAACGTCCATACCTAAGCTTTGAAGCTCTTTGATCAAAACCTTGAACGATTCCGGAACGCCCGGTTCTGGAACGTTCTCGCCTTTGACGATCGACTCGTACGTTTTCACACGACCGACAACGTCATCGGATTTGACTGTCAAAATTTCTTGCAGCGTGTACGCGGCGCCATATGCTTCAAGCGCCCATACCTCCATCTCCCCGAAACGCTGACCGCCGAACTGCGCTTTACCGCCCAGTGGCTGCTGCGTTACGAGCGAGTATGGTCCAGTGGAACGGGCATGGATTTTATCGTCGACCATGTGTGCCAGTTTGATCATGTACATGACACCAACCGTTACTTCACGCTCGAAATTCTCACCTGTCCGGCCGTCATACAGAACGGTTTTACCGTTACGCTGCATGCCTGCTTCTTCCATCGTATCGAAAACGTCATTCTCGCGCGCGCCGTCAAAAACAGGTGTAGCGGCGTGAATGCCGAGATGCTTACAAGCCATACCTAAGTGAACCTCAAGCGCCTGACCGATGTTCATCCGCGACGGTACGCCGAGCGGGTTGAGAACAACTTCGACAGGTGTGCCGTCCGGTAGGAACGGCATATCTTCTTCAGGCATGATACGGGCGATAACCCCTTTGTTACCATGACGTCCGGCCATTTTGTCGCCTTCGGAAATTTTCCGTTTTTGAGCGATGTAGGCACGTACCAATTGGTTAACGCCAGGCGGCAATTCGTCGCCGTTCTCACGCGTAAACACTTTAACGTCAACTACGATACCGTCAGTACCGTGCGGTACGCGAAGCGATGTGTCGCGAACTTCACGAGCCTTCTCACCGAAGATTGCGTGGAGCAATCTTTCTTCAGCTGTAAGCTCAGTAACACCTTTAGGCGTCACTTTACCTACGAGAATGTCGCCAGCACCAATTTCAGCACCGACACGAATGATTCCGCGCTCATCAAGGTTGCGAAGAGCCTCTTCGCCGACGTTCGGAATGTCGCGTGTAATTTCTTCCGGTCCCAGCTTCGTATCACGAGCTTCGGATTCATATTCTTCAATGTGAATGGATGTGTAAACATCCTCTTTCACAAGCTTCTCGCTTAGCAGAATGGCATCCTCATAGTTGTAGCCTTCCCACGTCATGAAGGCAACGACAACGTTGCGTCCAAGGGCCAATTCGCCCATTTCTGTGGAAGGTCCGTCAGCTAGAATATCGCCTTTCTTAATTACGTCGCCCTTGCGGACAAGCGGACGTTGGTTAATGCATGTTCCTTGGTTGGAACGCATAAACTTGTGCAGCTTATGTTTTACCAAGTCACCGGTAACCGGCTTGCCGTCGATTTGCTCGACGCGGCGAAGCCAAATTTCATTAGCGGAAGCACGTTCGATGACACCGTCATATTTGGCAACGATACATACGCCGGAATCTTTCGCTGCCTTATGCTCCATTCCCGTACCGACAAGCGGTGATTTTGGAATAAGAAGCGGAACAGCTTGACGTTGCATGTTCGATCCCATGAGGGCACGGTTGGAGTCATCATTTTCCAGGAACGGAATCAATGCAGTCGCAACCGATACGACCTGCTTAGGCGATACGTCCATGTAGTCAACGCGCTCGCTAGGCATTGTCAAAATGTTATCGGCTTGTTTATTGTAACGGACAATGGTATTAGTCTCTGTAAAGGTATTGTCCGGATTCAACTTCGCATTCGCTTGTGCGATAACGTAGTTATCTTCTTCATCAGCCGTCAAATATGCAATTTGAGCTGTAACGACCCCTGTCTTCGGATCAACCCAACGATAAGGCGCTTCAATGAAGCCATATTCGTTAATACGGGCGAAAGAGGACAAGGAATTGATCAAACCGATGTTCGGTCCCTCTGGCGTCTCAATCGGACACATCCGCCCATAGTGGGAGTGATGGACGTCTCGAACCTCAAAGCCCGCGCGTTCCCGAGTCAAACCGCCGGGTCCGAGTGCAGATAAACGACGCTTATGCGTCAGCTCAGCAAGCGGATTCGTCTGGTCCATGAACTGGGAGAGCTGTGAGGAGCCGAAGAACTCTTTTATCGAAGCAATAACCGGCCGAATGTTAATTAACGCTTGCGGCGTAATGGCATTAGCGTCTTGTATGGACATTCTTTCGCGTACAACGCGCTCCATACGAGACAAACCGATTCGGAATTGATTTTGAAGCAGCTCGCCTACAGAACGTAGACGACGGTTACCCAAGTGATCAATATCATCCGTGCTGCCTACACCATGCAGCAAGTTAATGAAGTAGTTAATGGAAGAAATGATGTCCGCAGGCGTAATATGCTTAACGGATTTATCAATAACCCCATTAGCAATGACTTTAATAACTTTGCTTTCATCGTATGGCGAGAATACGCTAATTGCTTGTAGTGGAATACTATCAGCATCCAAAACGCCATTAGCGACATGATACGTTTTGAATCCTACGTCTTTCTCAAGCTTATCAAGAATTTCATCAAGCAAGCGGCGGTCAATCATTTGTCCGGATTCGGCAATAATCTCACCAGTAGCCGGATCAACAAGATTTTCCGCAAGTCGTTGATTAAACAAACGGTTCTTGATATGAAGCTTCTTGTTTATTTTGTAACGGCCTACATTGGCCAAATCATATCGTTTTGGATCAAAGAAACGAGCTACCAGCAAGCTCTTCGCATTATCCAGAGTTGGCGGCTCGCCCGGACGAAGACGCTCATAAATCTCAATCAGCGCTTTCTCGGTCGAATCCGTATTATCCTTGTCTAACGTATTGCGAATGTACTCATCATGGCCAAGTAGATCCAGGATTTCTGCGTCTGTACCAAATCCAAGCGAACGCAAAAGCACCGTTACCGGTATTTTCCGGGTCCGGTCAATACGAACGTAAATAATGTCTTTGGCATCTGTTTCAAGTTCCAGCCAAGCCCCACGGTTAGGAATAACCGTCGCCGTGTAGTTCTTCTTCCCGTTCTTATCGACCTTCGTGCTGAAGTACACACTCGGGGATCGAACCAATTGGCTGACTATGACACGCTCGGCCCCGTTAATGATAAACGTGCCCGTCTCTGTCATAAGCGGGAAATCACCCATGAACACTTCTTGTTCCTTTACTTCGCCGGTCTCCTTATTAAAAAGTCGTACCTTAACGCGTAAAGGAGCTGCATACGTCACGTCGCGCTCTTTTGATTCATCGACCGAATATTTCGGTTCGCCCAAGCTATAGTCGATAAACTCAAGCGATAGATTGCCCGTAAAGTCCGAAATCGGAGAAATGTCTTGGAACAACTCAATTAAGTCGCTTTCCAAAAACTTCTCATACGATTTTTGTTGGATTTCAATCAGGTTCGGGACTTCCAGCACCTCGTTGATCCTGGCGTAGCTTCTGCGCGCGCGCCGACCATACTGAACAAGTTGTCCTGCCAACTTAACCTCACCCCTCATGTCTGTATCACAGCATCGATACTTACTGCGTCACCATAGACGGAACCAGCCGCCTATATAGTCAAATAAAGAAAAGCCCTTATCGAATAGTTCGATGAAAGAGCATGTTCCGGCAGTTAACGAATCGCAGCGCGGACGCGACAGTCTCATATCATGTAATTTTGCCCAAAACGTAAACATTATACGTCAAATATGTTTATTTTATGCATTCCGCGCTCTAAAATCACACTTGACATTTTAGTTAACTAAAGAGATTGAGCCCAATTTAATGCTGACATTTTATAATATTACCATATCTAAAAAGTCAAGTCAATAAATTTAACTCCATTTTCAAAGAAATTTTCAAAACATCTTTTGAGCTAATTCACTAGCCTTTTACAGCCCGAAAAATCCGGTAGCCCTTATCCTTTGTCACTTCTTCTACTTCTCCAAACAGTTCTTCAAGCTTCGCTTCGGCAGAAGGCGCTCCTTGCTTCTTCTGAATGACTACCCACATACTACCGCCCTGCTCAAGCAATTGATAGCCCTCTTCAAAAATTTGATGGACAACCGATTTTCCTGCGCGAATTGGCGGATTTGTAATTATCGCATTAAAGCTCATTGACTTGACTGCTTCATAGAGATCACTCTGCAAAACAAGCACGTTAGAGATCCCGTTCAGCTGTGCATTTTCCCTGGAAAGCTCTACTGCGCGTTCATTAATATCGATCATCGTCACTTGCCCTTGCGGCGCAAGCTTAGCAGCCGTTAAGCCGATTGGGCCATAGCCGCAGCCAACATCAAGAACCTTTGCATTAGATTCTAGTTCTAAAGCATCTATTAAAACCCGACTCCCATAATCGACACCCGACTTCGAAAAAACGCCAGCATCCGTCACTAGCCGGAATGAAAAGCCACGCAGAGTAACTTCGTGAACGTGACGGTTGTGCTTTACATCCGGGCTCTGGGAGTAATAATGATTCGACACAATCCATTCCCTCCTGCTATTTTAACTAAACATACAACGAACCCCTTGAAACCTGACGGTTCAAGGGGCTCATCAGCCGAATCATAATATGCACTCATGATCAGCTATATTTTATTGAAGAAATATTACTTAACTTCTACGGAAGCGCCAGCTTCAGCAAGTTTAGCTTGGATAGCTTCAGCTTCTTCTTTAGCAATTTTTTCTTTGATTGCTTTAGGAGCGCTGTCAACCAAGTCTTTCGCTTCTTTCAGGCCAAGACCTGTGATTTCGCGAACAACTTTGATTACGTTGATTTTGGAAGCGCCAGCGTTGTTAAGGATTACGTCGAATTCAGTTTGCTCAGCTTCTACAGCTACTGCTGCGCCGCCTGCTGCAACTGGAGCTGCAGCTGTTACGCCGAATTCTTCTTCGATTGCTTTTACAAGATCGTTCAGTTCAAGAACGGTCATAACTTTAATGGCTTCTAAGATTTGCTCTTTAGACATGGTTATACCTCCGAAAGTTGGGTTTATTTTTTTGGTTTGATTATATGGCTGGCCTTAGCCTCACCGGGTCAACACAATAGTGTTGGTTATTAAGCTTCTTGTTTCTCACCGACTGCTTTAACTGCAAGCGCGAAGTTGCGCATTGGAGCTTGCAATACGCTGAGGAGCATTGAAAGCAAACCTTCGCGGGACGGAAGTTCCGCAAGTGCTTTAACTTCTTCCATGCTTACGACTTTACCTTCAACGATACCGCCTTTAAGCTTCAAAGCATCGTTTTTCTTAGCAAAATCGTTCAAAATTTTAGCTGCAGCAACAGCGTCGTTTTTGCTGAATGCAACTGCTGTAGGACCTGTCAAAATGTTGTTCAATTCAACATAATCCGTACCTTCAGTTGCACGGCGAACGAGCGAGTTTTTCAAAACTTGAAAATCAATTCCTGCTTCGCGGAGTTGTTTCCGAAGTTCAGTTACTTGCGCAACGTTCAATCCACGATAGTCAGCAACAACTGTACTGGAGCTTTCTGCGATTTTAGCAGCGATTACCGCTACTGCTTCTTGTTTCTCTTGGATGATATTTGCGTTAGCCAAACTGTACACCTCCCGTAATAGTATACATTCCGTTAATACGACGGGCTTTCCACGCCTCGATGCATGAGAAAGGCCTTCGCAGACAATGCGAAGGCCATGATGTCGTTATCGCGCATCAACCAAAAAGGTCGAATATTGCTTACAAACGTTTTATCATAACACCTCGGTAGGAAATTAAGCCTAATGGCACCTACTGTCTACGGTATGCGTATTCGAATGTTAGTCCTGTTTCTTAGCGGTAAACCGCAGTCGTTACACGAGCGCCAGGGCCCATTGTCGAAGAAACAGAGATGTTTTTCAGGTAAATCCCTTTTGCTGCAGCCGGTTTTGCACGGTTCAGCGCGTCTACCAATGCTTTAAGGTTCTCGTTCAGCTTCTCAGCATCGAACGATACTTTTCCGATTGGAGCATGGATTTGACCTGCTTTATCAAGACGGTATTCAATCTTACCGGCTTTGATTTCTTGAACGGCTTTAGCAACGTCAAACGTTACTGTTCCTGCTTTCGGGTTAGGCATTAAGCCTTTACCGCCGAGGATACGTCCAAGCTTACCAACCTCAGCCATCATGTCCGGCGTTGCTACGCAAACGTCGAATTCGAACCAGCCTTGTTGGATTTTGTTGATCATGTCTGCATCGCCGACAAAGTCAGCACCAGCAGCTTCCGCTTCTTTCACTTTTTCGCCTTTTGCGAAAACGAGAACGCGTTTAGTTTTACCAGTACCGTGTGGCAGTACAACTACGCCACGAACAGCTTGGTCTTGTTTACGCGGGTCAACGCCCAAACGAACTGCTACTTCAACAGACTCGTCGAACTTAGCCGTCGCAGCCTTTTTAACAAGCTCGATCGCTTCCAAAGGCTCGTATGTTGCTTCGCTGTCAATCAGCTTAGCAGCTTCTACATATTTTTTACCGTGTTTAGCCATTGTATTATCCTCCTTATGTGGTTGTAGCGGAAAATCCTCCTAGGGATGATCCTCCCACTTGCAAAGCCGAAACTTTGCTAAGCGAGATGCCTTTCGGCATACTCTGCACGTTCGTCCCGAGTGGACGAAGCGACATTAGTCAACAATAGTTACGCCCATGCTGCGAGCAGTACCTTCAACCATACGCATTGCCGCTTCAACAGAAGCTGCGTTTAGATCCGGCATTTTTTGCTCAGCGATTTCGCGAACTTTGTCACGTTTTACAGTAGCGACCTTCTTCTTGTTCGGTTCGCCTGAACCTTTTTCGATACCAGCTGCGACGCGAAGCAATACTGCTGCCGGCGGCGTTTTTGTTTCGAAAGTAAAGGAACGGTCTTCGAATACTGTAATAACGACTGGAATAATCAAGCCTGCTTGATCTGCGGTACGAGCGTTAAATTCTTTACAGAACGCCATGATGTTAACGCCTGCTTGACCTAGTGCTGGACCGATTGGCGGCGCCGGGTTTGCTTTACCTGCAGGAACTTGCAATTTGACCATCTTGATGACCTTTTTTGCCATGATTCTAACCTCCTTACTCTGTAATCCATGCGTAGACAGAATACCACCCAAGGGGGTATTGCTACCTCGCGACACAACATTCGCCGGAGATCTCCAAGCGAATCCGGAAACCGGACATTATATCTTCTCCACCTGAGTGTAATCCAGCTCAAGCGGGGTCTCCCTGCCAAACATGTTGACATGAACCTTCAACTTCGCTTTGTCCAGCAAAATTTCTTCTACTGTACCAACAAAATCTGCGAAAGGACCTACTTTAACGCGAACGGTTTCTTTCAGATCAAACTCAATTTTCGGCTTCGGCTCTTCCATGCCCATGTGTTTCAGAATCTGCTCCACTTCATCAGGCAATAGAGGAATCGGCTTCGAGCCTGATCCAGTTGATCCTACAAATCCCGTTACGCCAGGCGTATTTCGAACAACGTACCATGAATCGTCAGTTTGAACCATTTCCACTAGGACATAACCGGGGTAGACTTTACGTTGGACGGTCTTCTTCTTACCATCCTTCTCTACCACTTCATCTTCCATAGGAACAAGCACACGGAAAATTTTGTCTTCCATGCCCATCGATTCAACACGGCGCTCCAAATTGGCTTTCACCTTGTTCTCATAGCCAGAGTAAGTATGCACGACGTACCATCTTTTCTCCATCACAAATCCACCTTTGGACCCTTCTTAAACAATGAGTTCAACCAGAGACGAGATCCCGATGTCAAGAAGCCAGAAGTAAATCGTTACAAACGTGATCGTAAGAAGAACTACGATCGAATAGCTTGTCAACTCTTTACGGCTTGGCCAGCGAACCTTCTTAAGTTCCGCCCAGCTGTCGGCAAAAAAACTAAACGTTGTACCAAAGCTTTGCTTTAGTTTAGCCAAAAATGCCACGGTCACACCTCCAATTGACTATCTCGTCTCGCGATGAGGAGTCTGCTCGTTACAGAACTTGCAAAACTTCTTCAACTCGATGCGGTCGGGGTGATTGCGTTTGTTCTTGCTGCTCGCATAGTTTCTCTGTTTGCAGTTTGTGCATGCCAACGTGATAATTACCCGCATTGAATTACACCTCCCGAACTGCTACTAAATACGAATCATGAAGCTCTATATGAAACATCATTGATTCCAACGCCAAAACGAAAAAAAACCTCGAATTTAGGCCTACCTAAACACTTTATCATACGGTAAATTTGATGTCAACGTAAAAGATAGGTGCTTGGCATGCGAATAATTGGCAACAAAAAGACATCGGGCTCGGCTCGTATCTATCAGTATAGTCTATTTATTCCCTTTTAAAACAAAAAGGACTGTTAACTCCGTCTGGAAACCGCCAGATGGAAGACAGCCCTTTGTTATCTTAAGATTGCGAATGAATGCGTTTAACCGCTAATATCTCTGATTTCCAAATATCTTTCGAGCTTGCGCTTCACGCGTTGCAAAGCATTATCGATTGATTTTACATGTCTGTCCAAATCAACCGCTATTTCCTGATAAGATCTTCCATCCAAATAAAGCATAAGCACCTTGCGCTCAAGATCGCTTAATATTTCGGACATTTTGTCTTCCAGGCCAACAAACTCTTCTTGATTAATAATAAGCTCTTCGGGATCAGAAACTCGCGTGCCGCAAATGACGTCAAGCAGCGTGCGATCCGAATCTTCATCGTAGATAGGCTTGTCGAGTGAAACGTAGGAATTAAGCGGGATATGTTTCTGACGCGTGGCTGTTTTGATGGCGGTTATAATCTGCCGTGTTATACACAATTCTGCAAAGGCTTTGAAGCTGGCAAGCTTGTCTCCTTTGAAATCACGAATTGCCTTATATAGGCCAATCATACCTTCCTGTACGATATCTTCACGATCCGCACCGATAAGAAAATAGGAGCGCGCTTTAGCTCTCACGAAATTCTTATACTTATTAATCAAATATTCCAGCGCTATGCTGTCGCCATTGCGGACCGCTTCGACGATTTCCTCGTCCGTACTGCTGTCATACTCGAGCGTACTCCATTCTTTGAGGTCGATGCTCACGAACTATCCCTCCGGCCTGCAAGGCGTACACCGCTAGATTCACATTCACGAAATATAGAGTCAGTATACATTATGTAACCTTGCAACGTCAACCAACCGGGTCCCCGAAAACTATCGATTTTCTAGTAAAATTGTAACTTTGTGGCATAAAATTCGGCTCGGCAACTTCTTTATTTTTCGCCGCGCCGCAGCCTCTCCAGCTGACTACGAATCTCGAGGCTGACAATTCCATCAACCGTATTGCGCTTTCCTGGTTTGTCTTCACGAAGCGATTGTTCAATATTTTTGCGATTTTGACCGATATCAATAAGCAGCTCGCGTGCGGATACACGAAGCGCTCCCTTGCCGAACGCCACATGCTGTTCAACTAAATCAGACGTCGCCACATAGATGTTTCTGCGTCTGACATGCAGCTCGGCACAAAGGCGCTCAATACATTCGTCAGCCGTTTCCTTCTCTTTCGTGTATACGATCGTCAGCCTGTGGTGACGGTAAGTTGCGCCTAGGCCGGGAACCTGATGAGCGTCAAAAATGACATAAACCTGCATCCCGGTGAAGCCCTGATAGTCAGCCAATAAGTCTAACAGCTTATCGCGAGCTTCCTCCAAATCATGTTCCTTAAGCTTCTCCAGCACCGGCCAAGCTCCGATCATGTTATATCCGTCGACTAACAAAATATCGTCGCGCCGGTTCATGCCCTAGACGCTCCGGCGCTGCCGCACGACTTCATACATCAGCACGCCTGCAGCAACCGAAGCATTAAGTGAGTTCAATTGGCCAAGCATTGGCAGCTTCACGAGAAAATCGCACTTCTCCTTGATCAGCCTGCCCATCCCTTTGCTCTCATTGCCGATAACTACAACGAGCGGCATATCGAATTTCATTTTATAAACATCTTGCTTAGCACTAACGTCAGCACCCGCCACCCAAACGCCCGCTTCCTTCAGCTTATCGATGGTTTGTGCCAAGTTCGTAACTCGCGCTACAGGCACATGCTCCGCTGCTCCTGCCGATGTTTTCAAGACGGTTGCCGTCAAGCCTGCTGAACGCCTCTTCGGAATAATAACGCCATGGACGCCCGTGCACTCTGCTGTGCGCAGAATCGATCCTAAATTGTGCGGATCCTCTATTTCATCAAGCAATAGAAGAAACGGGGTTTCGCCACGCTTGCTCGCAAGTTCAAGCAGCTCATCTACTTCAACATAAGCAAATGCGGCAGCTTGCGCGACAACACCTTGATGCGTAATGCCCGGAGCCAAATTGTCCAGCTTTCTTTTATCGACAAACTGCACGATGATGCCCAGCTTCTTCGCTTCTGCAACAATAGGCTGCGTCAAGCTTTTCTGAGCGCCGTCGGCAATCCATATTTTATTGATTTCACGCCCGGAACGCAGCGCCTCAAGCACGGGGTGCTTTCCGGCGATCATTTCCTCCTGGTTCGTTTCTTCCGTCATTGGTGACCCTCCTAAAATTTTTGCGGATGCAAAAATGGCTGTTTACATTAAGCTTGTCCTTCAACGCCAATTGCTATTGTAATCAGCTCGCGCAGCCTGTCTATACGTCCTTCATAATATAAGTACCCGACTAAACTCTCCAAAGCGGTAGCGAGACGATAGTCGGCATGATCTGCATTTTTCGGCGGAGCTCCTGACTTCGCATTGCGGCCCCGTCGGACGATGTCCGCCTCCTCCTCCGTCAAATGCGGCTGCCAGCGCTCCAAAATCGTTCTCTGCCCTTTGGCAGATACAAACTTGGTCGCTTCGCGGTGCAGATGATGTGACTTCTGAATAGGCAGCGAAATCAAATATTGACGAACGAGCAGTTCAAAAACCGCATCGCCAATATAAGCGAGAACGACTGGGTTCATGAGCTGCGGTTTGTTGGCTGGCAAGTGAAACAGCAATTCGTTCGAATCGATGCGCCCGCTCATTTGCGCCGCCAACGAATACCTTGTGGGGTATCCTCAAGCACAATGTTTTTCTCAATCAGCAGGTCGCGAATTTCGTCTGCTCTCGCCCAATTTTTGGCTTGACGGGCTTCCGTTCTCTCTACAATAAGCTGCTCGATATCTGCATCCAGCAATTCAGCGCCTGCCTGCTGCATAGGCAGTAATCCGAGCACCGAATCCATTCGCTCCAGTAGAGTAAGCAGAGAATGAAGTCCTTCAGAAGCAGCATCTGCACGATTCATGTATTGGTTAGCTTCCGTTACCAGCTCGAAAACGGCAGTAATCGCATCAGGGGTATTAAAATCATCGCTCATTTTCGCATGAAACTGCTCATAAATTGCCTTTAATTTCGTATCCAATTCGGTATCGCCAGAAGGAGCAAGGCCATTTTGACCACCTGCAGCCAAATGCTGCCCGTTGCCGGCAGCCGTCAGTCTATGCTTCAGGTTAGCTGTGCAGTTTGCGATCCGCTCCACACTGTTCTCGGCTTGCGTAATTGTGTCATCATTAAAATTAAGCGGACTCCGGTAGTGAGTCGCCAGAATAAAGTAACGGATTGCATGCGGCTTAATCCGCTTCACCAGCTCATTTACCGTTATGCCGTTGCCAAGCGATTTTGACATTTTCTCATTATTAATATGAATGTAGCCGTTATGCATCCAGTAGTTTGCTAGCGGCTTGCCGGTCAGTGCCTCAGACTGGGCAACCTCGCACTCATGGTGCGGAAATTGCAAATCGTGTCCGCCGCCGTGGATATCAAGCGTGTCGCCCAAATAGGCGCGAGCCATAGCCGAGCATTCGATATGCCAGCCAGGACGGCCGTCTCCCCAAGGACTTTCCCACTTAATTTCTCCCGGCTTAGCGCCCTTCCACAAAACAAAATCCTGTTGATTTTGTTTGCGGTCGCCAATTTCCACCCGGATACCGAACTGCAGCTCATCGATATTTTGGTGAGAAAGCTTGCCGTATTCCTCAAACGCAGCAGTACGGAAGTATACATCACCAGCGCTCGTATAAGCATAGCCTTTGTCTATTAGGCCCTGAATAAACGCAATGATTTGCGGAATATGATCTGTCACTCGCGGATTAAGCGTTGCTTTATGAATGCCAAGCGATTCAATATCCGCATAGTATTCTGAAATAAACTTTTCTGCCACTTCCGGAACCGTCATTCCAAGCTGCTCTGCTTTACGAATAAGCTTATCGTCTACATCCGTAAAGTTAACGACGTAATGAACCTCATTTCCGATATCCTCCAAATAACGGCGAACGACATCGAAAAAAATGAACGGACGCGCATTGCCAATATGAATATAATCATAAACGGTCGGTCCGCAAACATACATCTTCACCTTGCCCGCCTCCAGCGGTACGAACGGCTCTTTCAACCGTGAAATGGTGTTATAAATGGATACTGTCATTTTCGCGTTTCCCCTCCAGCTACAGGTTCCCTAAGCTGCTTAAGCTCGGATTTCAACTCATCAATTTCCTTCTGCATCGTACGAAACATTTCAATAACCGGATCGGGCAGCTGCGTATGATCAAGCCGGTCACCTACACGCTCTCCGTTCCGCTTAACGACCCGACCTGGATTTCCGACAACTGTGCTGTTCATCGGCACCTCGCGCAGCACAACCGCATTTGATCCTATATTCGAGTAGTCGCCTACCTGAAATGAACCGAGCACCTTCGCGCCTGACCCGATAACTACATTGTTTCCAATTGTGGGATGCCGCTTCCCTTTTTCTTTGCCGGTGCCGCCAAGGGTAACCCCTTGATAGATGACCACGTCATCGCCGATTTCACACGTTTCCCCGATAACGACCCCCATGCCGTGATCGATAAACAGCCTGGCGCCTATCTTTGCACCCGGATGAATCTCAATGCCCGTCATAAAACGGCTCACCTGCGATATGATTCGCGCGAGCGTAAACCAGCCTCTGCGGTACAAGGGGTGGGCAATGCGGTGAGCCCATATAGCGTGCACACCTGAATATGTGAAGATGACCTCAAAACGGCTGCGGGCAGCCGGGTCATTTTCAAAAACCGCTTGAATGTCCGAACGAAAATGGCGAAACATGATCATTTGCTCCTTTCAAGCGTAAATGCCTGACGCTTATACATTCTTATATTTCAATAAAAAAAGCCTCCGCAGCATCAAATGCTGCAGAGGCGTGTAATCTCGCGGTTCCACTCTGCTTGAACAAACTCCGACTGCTGTCGGCGGCTGTCCGTCTTGGAGTCTTTAACGCAGACGCTACGTTGCTGCCTACCCCGCTCAGCCGAAAAGTACAACCGCATAAACGATTGCCTACTTCAGGCGTATCGCTACGGTTGGTGCATTTCCTGCTTCAGCAGCTCGGAACAAAGCTCCCAGGTGCATTTTTCCGTTCGATGGACCAGACAACTTGCAGCCCCATTCTAATTACCTCTACCGCATATGGTAGGCGCTGATTCGAATGACGGTTGTCCTCTCTGCGAATCCACGGGCAAACGTACTTTTCCTGTTCACGGCCGTTCAATCATTCATTTAATAGTCATAGTATACCGAATACCCAAATAGGTGACAAGGGCATTATAACACGTCTGTCGGGTTTTAAGTATATAACTTACACGCCGAAGCCGTTCAGGCGGCTGCGCAGACGATCGATCACCTTTTGTTTGCCAAGCAGTGCAATAGACTGATTCAAATCAGGACCATGCGTCTGTCCGGTAAGCGCAGCCCGGATCGGCATAAACAGCTGTTTACCTTTGAAGCCCGTTTCCTTCTGCACCGTCTTGATCATATCCTTAATACCGTCAACCTGAAAAGGCGTATCGCCCGCTTCTACCAAAGCCAGAAAAACTTGAAGTACTGCAGGAACCTGCTCCTCTGCAAGCACGACAGCCGCTTCCTCCTCATCCGCTACCGTTTCGCAGAAAAACAGTTCGGTCATCGGTACGATTTCTGCGGCAAAGCGCAGCTTATCCTGATGGAGCGCTACAAGATCCGTTACCCAAGCGCGTCCTTCCGCATCCAGCCCGCTTGATACGCGTCCTGCTTTCTGTAAATGCGGAAGACACAAATCCACGAGACGAGGCAGGTCGGCTTTTTTCAAATATTCGTTATTCATCCAGCTGAGCTTCTGCGTATCGAATACGGCAGGGCTCTTGCTTAGGCGATCTGGATTAAACACTTGTACGAGCTCCTCGCGGGTGAACATTTCCTGCTCCCCCTCAGGTGACCAGCCAAGCAACGCTATGAAATTGAACATGGCTTCCGGTAAATAGCCGAGGTCGTCATATTGCGAAATGAATTGAATGATCGATTCATCGCGTTTACTTAGCTTTTTGCGCTGCTCGTTAACGATCAAGGTCATATGGCCGAACTTCGGCGGCTCCCAGCCAAACGCTTCATAAATCATAAGCTGGCGAGGCGTGTTGGAAATGTGATCCTCTCCGCGCAGAACGTGACTGATTTTCATCAAATAGTCGTCAAGCACAACGGCGAAATTATAGGTTGGAATACCGTCTTTCTTCACAATAACGAAATCGCCCATCTCCGCAGTCTCAAAGGTGATCGAGCCTTTCACCATATCATCGAATGTATAGGTACGGCCTTCCGGAACACGAAACCGAATGCTCGGTATGCGGCCTTCCGCTTCGTAGCCTTGACGCTGCTCCTCCGTCAAATCGCGGTGCTGTCCGGAATAACGCGGAGTCTCGCCCCGTTCGATTTGCGCTTCCCGCTCCTGTTCAAGCTCTTCTTCCGAGCAATAGCAGCGGTAAGCTAAACCGCGGTCAAGCAGCTCTTGCCAATATTTTCTGTAAATATCCAGCCGCTCGGTCTGGCGGTAAGGTCCGTATCCTCCGCCAATATCAATGCTCTCATCCCAATCAATGCCGAGCCACTTTAAATAGGTCAGCTGATTTTCTTCGCCGCCCGCAACGTTACGCTTTACATCCGTATCTTCAATCCGCACAATAAATTTTCCGCCGCGGTTTCTTGCAAACAAATAATTGAATAAGGCCGTTCTTGCATTACCGATATGTAAATGACCCGTTGGAGAAGGGGCATATCGAACTCGAACTTCTGCTGTCATCTCTAAATTCCCTCCTTAAATTTTTGCGAAGCAAAATCTTACTTCGAAAGCATACGGTATTAAGTTTTGCGAAGCAAAATCCCGCCTCGTAAACATACGCTGCAATTATGAATATAAGAATTTATAAGCTTCACATCTATAAATAAGCTTATATTTCACCGCCAAACGAGCTTTTGCCGCCAAGGACGCGACAGCGTTTACGCTTGATAATCACGATCATAGCATATCCTTAATTAGGCAAACAACAGATTGCGCCGCAATGCCTTCGCCGCGTCCCGTGAAGCCGAGCTGTTCCGTCGTAGTTGCCTTCACGTTTACCTGCGATACGTCCGCTTCGAGGGCCTTCGCAATAATTTCCGCCATTTGCGGGATATAAGGCAGCATCTTCGGCCTCTGGGCAAT
Organism: Paenibacillus prosopidis; assembly: GCF_003337375.1. Lineage (GTDB taxonomy): Bacteria > Bacillota > Bacilli > Paenibacillales > Paenibacillaceae > Pristimantibacillus > Pristimantibacillus prosopidis. The sequence continues at coordinate 11,575 of NZ_QPJD01000025.1, read as the reverse complement.
AATCGTCGAATCGATATTACCGAGCTTATAGCCGCGCTCACGGACAAGCTTCCATACGTGCTCGAGCAGCTTCAAGCTGTCAGCATCCTTAAATGCGGCATCCGTATCCGGAAAATGCTTGCCGATATCGCCAAGACCAAGCGCACCTAGTATCGCGTCCGTTATGGCGTGAAGCAGCACGTCCGCATCGGAATGCCCCAGCAAGCCCTTCTCGTATGGAATATTCACTCCACCAATAATACAGGGTCGCCCTTCTACCAATTGATGTACATCAAAGCCTTGTCCTACACGAATCATCCGTGTTCACCCTTCCCCTCTGCCAAATCGGCGCGACGCTTCGCAAGCAAAAATTCCGCCCACGGTAAATCCTCAGGCGTCGTTATTTTAATATTCGTATATTCACCTTCCGCAACGGTAACCGGTGTACCCATTCGCTCCACGACCATGGCGTCGTCCGTCCCTATGAACCCTTCCGCTTGCGCACGCTCATGCGCTTCCTGCAGCAGGACACGACGAAAAGCTTGCGGCGTTTGTATCGCCCACAAGCTTCGACGGTCCGGAGTAGAAACGATCACACCCGCTTCATTCACTTGTTTAATCGTATCTTTAACCGGTACAGCAAGCACGGAAGCGCCGCTCTGCTTCGCAGCTGAGCAGCATGCACGCACCGCATCCGCCGTTACGAGCGGACGGACGCCGTCATGCACCATCACCCATTCCGACGTCAGCGTCTGCAGTCCGCAGAACACAGAATGCTGACGTTCCTTGCCTCCGGCTACTATAGCCGTCACCTTCGTCAATCCATACTGCCGCACCCAATCGCGGCAACGCTCCACATCGTCGCTTCCGACGACAAGCGCTACTTCCTTCACCGAATCCATCGCCTGAAACAATTCCAGTGTATGGACGAGAATGGGCTTGTCCCCGAGCTGCAAATATTGCTTGCTTTCCTTCGTCCCCATCCGCGTACCGCGTCCGGCCGCCACGATGACGACTCCCCAATCTGCTCCCATGCCTTCGACCTGCCTCGCACTGTATTCAAGTAAACAATAGTACTATCATACCTTGTTACAGCGCTTTTTCCAACAGCTTAGGCTTTGCGAAAATCATTCTGCCCGCAGACGTTTGAAGTACGCTCGTGACGAGCACCTCCATTGTAGTACCGATATACTCGCGTCCGCCTTCAACAACGATCATCGTGCCGTCGTCCAAATAGGCGACTCCTTGGCCATGCTCTTTGCCGTCTTTTATCACTTGAACAATAATTTCTTCTCCCGGAAGGACCACAGGCTTTACCGCATTAGCCAAATCATTAATGTTCAGTACCGATACGCCTTGCAGCTCGCATACTTTGTTTAAGTTGAAATCGTTAGTGACGACTTTGCCGTGAAGCGCCTTAGCCAGCTTTACAAGCTTACTGTCAACCTCGCCGATTTCTTCAAAATCGCCTTCATAGATAAGCACCTTTACATCAAGCTCTTTTTGAATTTTGTTCAAAATATCGAGACCGCGACGTCCTCTATTCCGCTTCAGCAAATCTGAAGAATCCGCAATATGCTGCAGCTCCTCCAGTACAAACTCAGGAATGACCAGCGTGCCTTCAATAAAGCCGGTTTTGCAAATATCCGCGATACGTCCGTCGATAATTACGCTCGTGTCGAGTATTTTATGCTCCTCGTAGCCGCCCGCTTCATCGGCAGCTGGTGCTATCCGCCGCTTCTCAAGCATCGCTGCAAAACCTGCAGCAAGCTCCTCCTGCTTATGGAGCCCGATTCTCATTCCTAAATATCCGAAGCAAAGCATCATAACCGCTGGAACAAGACTCCCCAGACCGTCTAAACCTGATACGGCCGGATATAACATTACGGAAAGCAGCAAGCCCGCAAGCAGCCCTCCCGCACCCGCTAACAACTGCTGCATCGGCAGCTCAGCGGTTTGCTCCGCACCTTTCTGCATATAACGAATCACTTGACCTGCCACCATCGTTGCTGCAATAACACCAAAAACCGCGCCAATTGCTACATTCATGTAATAAGTGCCGGATCGCTGCAGCATCCCGAATGATGTCCCAGACCATACGGCCGCTCCATTCATCCACCCGTATACTTCACCGCCGGCCATACCGCCGAACAACATACCTATCAATTGAATTATTCGTCTAACCATTATGGTTCACCTCCACTACAATTATGTTCCAATAATTGGCTCGCTAACCGTGGGGGCATATATTAATTGCAAACATTTATAAATTTTAATAAATCATATTTTGAAAAGAGAGATAAGGAAGCTTATAATGGAAATTGAGAGTACTTTACAAGAGGTTGGTGAAAGAGGTGGAACCGATGAGCGCTCCTACACTGGATCAATTTCAGCAGCAAGTTTCAGAATTGCTGCTCAGGCACCGCAGCTTGCTGGATGTCATGTCCAAATTCGGACAGTCGAGTGCTTCCGTAAACCGCGCAGTGACGAAAGCGGTAACGGATTGCGGCTGTATTGAATTAAATGCCCGAAAGCAGCAATATTCTGATGAGCTTAATCTTGAAAATGCGAAAGAAACGCTGCAAAGTCACCTCTCAGGAGCCGTATGCGAGCACTGCCGCGACGTGCTTAAGGCCGAACTTGGCCGCAACTTATTTTACATGACTGCTTTATGTAATCAGCTAAATATTAAACTAGATGAAGTAATTTCAGATGAATACGACAAATGCTCTACTTTAGGTCTGTTTAATTTAACCTGATGCGGCGGCATTTGTACGGCAGGCTCCACAAAAAAAATGAGAAAAACCGCTGATCGAATTCCTTAATAAGGAACGGATCAGCGGTTTTTGTTACTCAAGCCGTATGCTCGGACTGCACCGGATCATCCGGATGGTCCTTCAATTTGCCGCGCTTGCGATTGCGCTTCTTAAGGCGGCCATCAACGTTTTTTTTTAGGCCGTACAGCGCATAAAGCAGCAGCGGTACGAACAATATTTTAGATAAATCGTTTTTAAATACTAAGCCGAGCACCACTGCTACAACAACGACGATAGGCACTACCCAAACCGCGCTTTTCGGAATACCGACTTTTTTGAAATTCGGATATTTAATGGTACTAACCATCAGTATGGAAAGCACGAGTGTACTTGCCAGCAATACCGATACGTAAATATCATCTTTGAACAAAGCAAGCGTCGCCAGCACGCCGCCAGCCGCGGGGATCGGAAGACCGATAAAATACCCCGGTGCACTCGAAATAACATTAAAGCGCGCCAACCGCAAAGCACCGCAAATGGGAAACAACGCCGTTACAATCCAGGCGAACGCCGGATTAAGCTCCTGAAAAGCTACCACATACATAATAAAAGCCGGAGCTACCCCGAACGAGATGACGTCCGATAACGAGTCCAGCTCTTTACCGAATTCACTTTGGACGTTCAGCGCCCGAGCAACGCGTCCGTCTACGCCGTCGAGCAGCATGGCGATCAATACCATCATTGCCGCCGTATCTGGTTTTTCATTAAAAACAAGAATGATGGCGATTACTCCTAAGAATAAGTTCCCCACCGTGAGAAGGCTCGGTATCGATTTTGTGATCATCTTTTCCACCTCTTCTCTACTATGCCCCAAAACCCGTTTCGAATGTATCGATTTACGACAGGTCTACATTCCATCCATTGTATGGGATTTAAATTTGCCTGTCAATGAACATCTGCTCCTGTATACGCTTGAGGCCTTCTTTAATCGCCCGTGCCCGTACCTCGCCAATGCCATCAACTTCATCCAGCTCTTCGATTGTTGCCATCAAAATATGAGGCAGCCGTCCGAAGCGTTCAATCAGATTGTTCATTATGATAAGAGGCAGTCTCGGAATTTTGTTCAACAATCGATATCCGCGCGGCGAAACCGACTCATCATTCATATTATTCGTGTGCGGATAACCCATCAGACGGATGATCGGAGGTGCATCCAAAAGCTCGTCAGAGCTGAGCTTCTTCAGTCCTGCCCGGATTTCTCTAATTTTCTCATCCGAATTATCTTTCGCGTAATCCTTAAGTAAATACCAGGCATCCTCTTCTACACCGCCAACCAGCTCATCCATCTGCATACTGATTAGACGGCCTTCTGTGCCCAGCTCGTTGACGTAGCGCTTAATCTCCATCTTGATTCGAAGCACCATTTCTACGCGTTGAATAACATGCGCCACTTCCTGCAGCGTTACCAGCTCTTCAAATTCAAGCGCGGATAAATTCGTAAACGACTGGCTGAGAACCGCTTTATATTTTTCCAAAGTCTGAATTGCCTGATTCGCCTTTGTCAAAATAACGCCCATATCCTTCAGCGAATACCGCAAGCTTCCTTGATAAAGAGTAATGATATTACGACGCTGTGAGATCGAAACGACTAACTTGCCGGTTTGCTTAGCAACACGCTCCGCCGTTCGGTGCCGGATACCCGTTTCGATCGACGGGATCGAGCTGTTCGGAATGAGCTGCGTATTCGCATACAAAATCCGCCGCATATCCTCGCTCATAATAATCGCACCGTCCATTTTGGCCAGCTCATACAAATAGTTCGGGGAGAAATCGCAGTTGATGGAGAAACCGCCATCCACAACCTCCATAACCTCCGGACTATAGCCGACAACAATTAACGCACCCGTCTTTGCGCGAAGCACATTCTCGAGCCCTTCTCGAAAAGGGGTGCCTGGTGCGACTAATTGCAATAATTGATTCATAATTTCAAGCTGAGTCGGTTCCTTCATCGTCTGCCCCCTATCCAAGCGCTGCCTTTAGTGCTTCCGCCACCGTGTTGACGCCAATGATTTCAATCCCTGAGGGCGGTTTCCAGCCCTTCATACTCTTCTCCGGCATAATTACCCGTTTGAAGCCAAGCTTCTCCGCTTCCTTCACCCGCTGCTCCGCCCGCGATACGGCACGAACCTCACCTGTCAATCCGACCTCGCCGAAAATAACGTCATAGGGCTTTGTCGGCGCATCCCGAAAGCTTGATGCCAAGCTCACCGCCGCGGCGAGATCAACAGCCGGTTCATCCAGCTTCACTCCGCCCGCAACGTTTAGGTATGCATCCTGTGTTTGGAGAAACATACCGTTGCGCTTCTCCAGCACTGCAATAATAAGCGCCATCCGATGATGGTCAATGCCCGTTGACATCCTTCTTGGAGAAGGAAAGTTCGTCGTCGCAACAAGCGCTTGCAGCTCTACGAGCACCGGTCTGGTTCCTTCCATGCTGGCAACGACCGTAGATCCTGATACGCCAAGCGGACGCTCCGACAGAAATAACTCGGAAGGATTGGACACCTCGCGCAGGCCATCCTCACCCATTTCAAAGATTCCGATCTCATTCGTCGAGCCGAAGCGATTTTTCACTGCCCGCAGCAGCCGATACGTATGATGACGTTCCCCTTCAAAATAAAGGACGCAGTCCACCATATGCTCCAGCAGCCTTGGACCGGCAATCGCGCCTTCCTTCGTCACATGACCTACAAGTACAGTTGCAATTCCTTTAATCTTCGCAACCCGCATAAAATGTGCTGTACACTCGCGGACTTGAGAAACGCTGCCTGGCGCAGACTGGACGTTCGGGTCATACACCGTTTGGATGGAATCGATGACGAGAAAATCAGGCTGCACCGATTCGATTGCATCGTTAATTTGCTCCATATTGGTCTCGCATAATACATAGAGCGATTCCGTCAGAGCCCCCAGCCTATCAGCCCTCAGCCTCGTTTGCCGCACGGACTCCTCTCCGGAAATATAAAGCACCTTCAAGCCTTTTACTGCCAATGCATGAGAGGTTTGGAGCAGCAGCGTCGATTTTCCGATACCCGGATCACCGCCGACAAGAATGAGCGAGCCTGGTACGACGCCGCCTCCGAGCACTCGATTGAGCTCCAGCATCCTTGTTTCAATACGCGGCTCTTGCCCGCTTTCTATATGTATGATGGATTGCGGCTTTTCTTTCGCATGAAGCGACGACAATCCTACGCCCTTCGTCTTCACAACGGTCTCTTTCTCTTCCACCATCGAGTTCCAGGCATGGCAGCCCGGACATTTCCCAAGCCACTTTGCCGATTCTGTTCCGCACTCGGTACACACGAATTTCGTTTTTATTTTGGCCATCCTGAACTCCTTAGACGTTATGCCGAACACAATTTTTTCTTTGCGCTTGCTTAAAATGTTGCTCTTTAAAGTTTACCATTTTATCCCCATTGTATAAAGCTACATTGTATACGAAAAAAATTGTAATACGGTGAAGAACGTTATTCACAAGTGAATTAATTGTACTATCTTATATATCGGATTTGTCCACAGATTTATCAACAGATTATATACAATATCCACAATCTTTTTTGCGCTTTTGTGGACAGTGTGCCTTTACCAAGCAGTTGCAGAGCATATCAATCAAATAACACCTGCGATACATTAGTTCAACATATATATAGTAGCTTCATATAAAAACTACTCCCTTTATCCACAAGTGGATAAGGGAGTAGGTTATACGCCGATTATTACGTTCATATACAGCTATCAACATACACTAAGTATTATTACTAGACTGACGAGTGACCAAAACGCGATGGGTTGATAACTGCGATCCCAGCATGACGCTTTCAGACTGCTGGCCATCTCCACCATTTTGCTGTCCGCCTCTATGGGCATGAGCTTGGCGGAACGAATCGCTATTCACCCAGCCCTCGAAGGATGCCTTGTCTTCCCATGTTGTACTAACCTTCAGTTCATCATACTCTTCTAAACCTTCGGTAAACAGGACTTCCATCCGAACAAAGCCCGGCGACAAATCAATGCCTTTGGAGCTCTGGAAGCGTTTTGCCACCGTCTCACCGTGACCTTTTTTTACTTTTATCGTATTTGTAACAACTATCATCGTTGTTCCTCCATTTCAATATTCCGCTTTAACCTCATTATACGATAATGATTCTCATTGTCAATTTTAAATAAGCAAGTATGACCTTATGGCCTTCTTAGTTTAAGCTCAGCTCTGCGGCAGATCATAGGCTGGCTCATACCTCAGTCGTAAACCGTCCCATACTCGGTCTGTACCACCATGTTGCGAAATCCACCAGACTTACTTTCGCATCCTACGTCTTTCCGGTAAAAGAGACATTGTTGTAGAGAGCCGCCATTTGCGTAAACATATTTCTAAGGCGTCAGATGTCCCCTCATAATATTGCGCGAGAGGCTGCAGGTTTTCCCCGAATTCATTCAGTACATTTAGTCCATCGCCATATAGATACTAGGTCTTCTCATACGATAATGCGCTGTCGTACAGTCCGTCATGCAATCCCGTTTTCTTCCCGTTGCCGCGTGTGATCGCATTTCTGTGACCGGGCCGTCTTCTGACGAAGACCGTCATATCTGTATTCTACATTGGTTCCATCCGGATAATAGACGCCCGAAAGGAGATTGTCATCCGTATACGCGTATTGGATCGTACCTTGGGCTCCGGTTTGTTCAACCCTGTTGCCGCGGCACTAGGTAGCCCCGTAAAAAAGAAACCTTGAATGGCACGAAGCCAATCAAGGTTTTTAACTATTAGGTGCTTTGCGATTCTGTTTCTAGGGTGTTACAATTTTTCCATTATAAAATTAAAGAAAAACTTCTACAATTAAAAGTAAAGTCTTCATGAACTAGTCACTTTCAGTAATACGCCTACAACAGTTGCTACATATCAAGGTTTTGTAATACTCCATTATAGAACATGAATGTTTTCAATACTTATTGTCTCTTTATCCGTCTCAGTTCTTACAGTACAACTTAAGGTCAAGTCAGACTTTGTATTATCAATCCAGAGTTCATATTCAACTGCATATTCAGGTTCATTCTCTATTTCGATAACGTTAATATTTATAAAATCATCCTCCGGTGGTGAAGTTAGCTGACCTCCATATTCATCTATTAATTCTTTTAATTCCAATGATGAATATGGACCATTTCTTCCGCTTTGTTCGATTAGTTCAAAGTTTCCACTTACTAAATCATGAATAAGTGGTTTTAATACAGCTAAAATATTATCTCTGTTCATTTAACAATTACCTCCTATTTCCAGGAATACGGATTGGAGTATTCGGTTTAACTCCTATACTTGAAAAATATTGGTTAGCTCTAGCAATTTCACTTCGAGCTTGTTGTTCGGATACCCCTACTCTACGCATGGCTTTATATCCAATTCTGCTCTCTGCAGCATAAGTTCCTCCGCCAGATTGTCTTTGTATTTGACCGGCAATATAATGCTCCGTCCCCTTTTTGTTTGGACCTTGCAGATGTATAGCAGGGGCACTATTTCTATTATAACCTGGTAAGTCCCTAACTGAGGCGTCTTAAATGATGTGATGAGAATCTTTAACCTTTTGTGATGTTAATTTACCATCCATGAAATTCCCAATCGAATCGGTCATATAATACAGCAGTCTGCCGCGTCTCTGAATGTTTCCTTCATACCCCTGAATCTTGCATCCATTCATATGGGTTATATGTTTGTTGAATGATGGGTTTAATCGGTACTGGGTAGCCCCACCAAAAAGAAACCTCGAAAGACACGAAGTCTTTCAAGGTCAGCTATACTAATCGAGTTCTAAATCTGATAAGTCAAGGTCAATTGTCTCCTCTTCAAAGTCATACTGGCTATTACCAATAACTTCACTTTCCACACTTTTTTGTATTTTTCGCATTCTTTCTTCGGGGAAACCATACGTATTAAAAACAAGCACGAGTGCGTCAAAATAATAACTGATATATGGGATATTCTGTTTTGGATGGTTTACTATAGCTTCATACGGTAACCATAAACCCCAATTAATAATTTTTTCTTTTTGGTTATAGTCAGGGCCTTTTACCTCAACATTAATAGTGGCCTTGCTCGTAGAGACTATTAAGTTAAAAAAAGGCATCGCCTCATCATTAAGTGCTTGTTGCAAATCAGACTTTAGACTTTCATTTAACTTTTCTCTTATTTTCAAATCAACCTTATGGCTAACAGAAAAAAAACTATTAACTTCACTGTATATATTACTTGTAATTATGTCCATTTAACAACCTCCTATTACTTCTTTATTCCAGGATGATTTTGATTACCTGGAGGATACTGCATATTTTTATCATAATAACTTTGAACAGCCTTGGGTCTCTATTTTTTTAATATTAGCAGTACTGATATTCTTGTTCTCATAAATCACCCTACCCGTTACCTGTGATTTGGGATTTTGCCTTTGTAGTTTATTAATTTGTGTCTGAAGCCTTTTAGGGTTTTAGGGTTTCCGGTATTAGCAAGCTTCGTCATATCAGCTTTACCGTACTTATGCAGGTTACCATCAATTTTGATTTCATACACACCTTGATGACCCACATAATTATTTGAGTTCTTATTGGCAAATTTACCTGTCCTCTTATTACTTGCAAACATCTGTAAATCTAATTTTAATGAACCCGTTTTACTCGATGTTATTTTAGATTTCTTCCCGCTCCCAAATAGCCCCTTTGCGAAGCCCCATGCCTTGTCTACTGCCTCGGTTGCCTTCTTCTTCGCTGCGCGGGCAATGGCTTTCGCTGGTTCCTTCAAATACTTGGCAGCTTCGATCGCACCCTTAATCGCTAATGTGGCCCCCGACTTAACTAATAAGCCTCCGGGGATCGCCATTCCGATTAAATCGATTGCTGCCACTGATTTCGCCAATAGGCTCGCATTTGGATTTCGCAGCGTTTTGATGTTGTCCCCGATAAAGAAATTGTACACCCCTTTGGCTGCTTGGAATAGGGGTTTTCCCGCTTGCTTCTTCGCCTTCGACTGTGAGGTATTTACCTTCAGTGTCGGCTTCATCAAATCTTGTATCATCGCCGCTTGTTTATTGGCTCCGCTGTAGGCGGTAAAGCTCTTGCCTCCGTTCGGCTTTACAATTGGACGGGGCGGAGTTTTCTTCACGGCCGTATACCCGAACGCAGGCTTGACGGTTGTTCCGGATTTGCTTAGTGATGCGGTCTTGGATTTGGCACTGTCGGTTTTGCTTAAAAGGTTGAATGATGGGTGCAATCGTCAACTGGGGTAGCCCCCACCACAAAAAAAGAACCTTGAAAGGCACGAAGCCAATCAAGGTAAGATACTCATTTACTCTCAGTTTCCATACTGCTAGCAGACTTATAAAAATCGCTTTTTACCTTATCTAGGAAGTCTGCTAATTGGTTAGGGTCTTGCTCATTATATCCCTCGATAACCCAACCTAAGGCCTTTGAAGGATGGTTAAGCCATGGGGGCTAGACTTTGGCACAAAAAACACCGTCAAGTCCTCTTCATATTCGTGATTAATCGCCCAAGCTAAAAATTCAATCGTGTGCCAGCCCTCAAGAGTTTGTTCAATATCAAATTTTACATACCATGTTCCTTCTTCCCATTGGCCAGGCATAGGGTTAGAATGTCCACCACAACTTCCAATGGTTTATATGGCTTCAAATGAATTTAGTACATTTACTAAGTTCTTCATATTTTCATCTAATTCATTTTGCGTTGCTTTATTTAAATAAAGCCATTTAAACCCTCCAATTCTCCATCATGTGGCTAAATCAGATTTAAATTATTTAATTCTATTAACCATTTAAAATTTCTTGGTCATACCATACATCTTCATAATTTTCAGCCACCAAAAATCTCCAACCAGGAGCAAGCCCTAAAAACTTTATTATATTTGGGACCCATTCTTCAACATGTTCAATATGAAGTGGCACAAAAAAATCTGGATCTTGCGAAAGTTCTTCCCCCGCCCATATAAACCAACCGCTTGTACCTTTATCCGGATATAATCGTAACCCATTTATCGGCAATTTATTTCCCTTTACATTTAGGGAAATTCCAAGTTTATCATCATTCGATGAATGTACGAAATCTGCTTGGTACTTACGACATAATTCCTTTTGTTCGAGAATAATACTTTGTAGATTAGACATTGTCTTTTCTCCTTATACATTAGTTATAGATGAAATCCAAACCATTTTTTCATACGTTTTGAGAACTTCGACATTTCAGCACCCTGTCTTGCTGAACAGGTTGTGCATTGAGGCTGAACTGAATTAATATCTCTCATTTTCTTTTTATCTATTGTTCCTGTTTCATAGTACTCTTCTACAAGAGGTTTTTTGTGGTCAGCAACACGTTTGCTGCCATCGTTTATTCCACAAGTAATACAAGGTTTGCCTTGAACCGATTCCCTCTGAGCTTTAGTTACAGACCCAGAAGGCCGCTTGTAAGGCTCATTAATGTTTCCCTTCCCCTTATTACTTGCAAACATCTGTAAATCTAATTTTAAATAACCAGTTTTACTCGATATTGTTTTAGATTTCTTCCCGCCCCCGAATAGCCCCTTCGCGAAGCCCCATGCCTTGTCTACTGCCTCGGTTGCCTTCTTCTTCGCTTCGCGGGCAATCGCTTTCGCTGGTTCCTTCAAATACTTGGAAGCTTTAATCGCGCCCTTGATCGCTAATTTGGCCCCCGACTTAACTAATAAGCCACCAGGTATCGCCATTCCGATTAAATCGATTGCTGCCACTGATTTCGCCAATAGGCTCGC
>NZ_QPJD01000024.1 GCF_003337375.1 Paenibacillus prosopidis | reverse complement strand
GCAGCTGACGAATACTAATCGGTCGAGGGCTTATCCTAAAACCGTTTGCCTGGACCCATACATCCGGCAGACAAACAGCTAAAGTTCAGCAGCAACTTCTTTCGTATCCGGTTTTCAGCGTGCAAAACGCTACGTTTGGTGGCGATGGCGGAGGGGAACCACGCGTTCCCATACCGAACACGACCGTTAAGCCCTCCAGCGCCAATGGTACTTAGACCGCAGGGTCTTGGGAGAGTAGGACGTCGCCAAGCACGAGAGACCTATCGCATGATTGCGATAGGTTTTTTGTTGTTTTTATAACCAAGAAAGCCTTAGACGTCTCTATATGACTGTCTTAGGCTTTCTTTTTTAACGACGGTATAATGATGCTTCCCTGGACTGCAACCTTAGTATGCTATCTTTCTGCTCCTTACGAAACGAAATGGATAGTAAAAGACGCGGGATTAACAGCCAAAAGTGCCAAGTAACGATGCTAATCAGTAAAGATTCTTTGATCCATGGATATAAAAGAGCGATTGCGCACAGACCGATCCAGAATAAATGACGGTGCACTCGGCGAAACAGATACAATTTAATATCATTGGCTGGCTTAAAACCGATCCAAGGCGGTGTTATACGCCAAATCCATTTCCTGTCGGCTGCTTCATCCACTCTAATAAAAGTAAGCAATATGATTGCGATATGGACAATCTGTACGACAGCAAATCCGAATAGCCATGAGAATAATCCATCCATTTGGTACATTAGCATTTGAAAGGCGAGCAGTATGGCAGAAATTAACAAATGACTCTGAATAAGCTCTGATCGTATGATTTTCCGCTGAATAAGCTGGTATTGATAAATGGTTGCGTTTGTTTGATCGGATAATGGTTGGCTCATGGTTTAATGTCCTTCCTTCTCAGCATGCATGAACTCTCGTTAAATATATCGGTTTTTATGTGTGATCTGTCCATAGTTTTGACGAAACATTTTTTAATACAAGTAACCAATAACCCATTTTACGCATACGATATATAAATATTTGAAATGGGCTATGAAACAAGTATAAATAGATAGACTATGTGCCATAATAGTAGCTATATAGGAACGAAAGAGAAAGCGGGGATTGTTATGAACGATAATAGCGACCACCATTGTATTATATGTGGTCAGCAGAAGGCGGAAGGCCAAGGGATTCGAATTGTTTCCGAGTTTATATGCGAGACATGTGAAGCAGAAATGGTTCGAACAGATGTGAGGGATGCGAAATACCCTTTCTTCATTCATCAGATGAAACAAATATTTTTGGAAAAAAACGCGTGAGCGGTTTCTGGCGACAGAGACTGCTCTTTTTTTGCGATACATATCGGTTACAATAAGAAATAGATGGGTTTAAGTGAATGTTTGATCTGAAGGGAATGTCTTATTATAATGAAGCCATTTTATGCACCATTATTTGAAGCTCTTATAAATCATTCTAGATCAGCTCCAGCCGGCTTCCACGTACCTGGTCACCATTATGGAGATGCTTTGAAGCTAGAGATTAAACATACCGATTCAGGCTACGAACCGGATAAATGGTATTCGGCAATTATGAAGCTTGATGTGACGGAGCTTTCTTCGACGGATGATCTGCATCATCCCGAAGCTGCTATATTGGAAGCGCAGCGGTTAGCGGCAGATACGTTTGGGGCGGAAGAAACCTTTTTTCTTGTTGGTGGAAGTACTTCGGGTAATATTGCGTTATTGCTTACGGTATGTGAACCAAACGATATCATTATCGTACAGCGGAACGTACATAAGTCGATTATAAACGGCTTAAAGCTCGCAGGCGCTAAAGCGGTATTTTTATCTCCACAAATAGAAGAAAAAGCAGGACTCGCAATTGTTCCATCACTTGAGCAGGTTGAAAAAGCTCTCCGGTTATATCCTGATGCTAAGGCTGTATTTTTGTCTAATCCTAATTATTATGGCATGAGTGCTGATCTGACTCCGTTTGTAGAACTGATTCACCAACATGGCAAGCCGCTTCTCGTAGATGAGGCTCATGGTGCGCATTATGGATTTCATCAAGAGCTGCCCCGGTCGGGATTAGCAGCAGGCGCGGATGCGGTCGTTCAATCAGCTCATAAGACGTTACCTGCACTAACGATGGGGGCGATGCTTCATGTGCAGGGATCAAGAATACAAAGGGAATTGCTTCGGCAGTCGTTAGCGATGATCCAAAGCTCTAGTCCATCATTTCCGATTCTAGCATCCTTGGATATTTCCCGAGCAATGATTGATACATTAGGTGCCAAGCTATTTAAACAAAGCTTAGCCTCAGCAGCTTCCTTTCGTACATGGATGAAACTGCATTCAACCGCAATTCAAGTATTGGAGTGGTCTAGCATTGAGGATACAAGATGTCTTCATTTTAAAGATCCCCTTAGGGTCATTATATACGACAAAAGCGGTAGGATGTCAGGCTTTGAGCTGCAGCGCCTACTGGAGCAGTATGGGTGTTTTTCGGAGATGGCCGACCCGCGTTATGTTGTACTTGTATTTGGTATTCAAACTTCATTAGAGGATACGCTAAAGCTTCAATATGCCATAAAAATAATTGACGGATATGCTATAGAACAAGCTGATGCTGCTCAAAATGAACAGAATACGTTAATCCCGACTTTTTTACCTGAAAGTGAAGTGATGGCTATATCAGAGCCTGTTTCGTTTGCTCGAGAGCGGTTTAAAAATAAAAATAGTATACGGGTAGGGCTTGGCAATGCCGAACAATTAATAGCTGCTGAAATGGTAACGCCGTATCCGCCAGGCATCGCGATTTTGTATCCGGGTGAAAAAATAACGGCTGCTATCATTAATCAAATTCAACGCTTGTCTGCATCGGGAGCAAAGTTCCAGGGAGCCGTTGATCCTACGATGTCAACAATAGCTGTATTCAGCTAGACAGGTATGGGAGGGGAATTAAGCACTGAAGCAATTGTTCATTGTACAAGGGGAGAGGCTTTGTTAATATAGAAGAAAGAATAATTAACTTAAATGTTAGGAGAAGCCTTAGATTGAGAAAAGGTATTTTCATTACAATAGAAGGCGGCGAAGGTGCCGGCAAATCGACACTGATTGAGCAGCTGTCGAATATGATGCTTCAAAGGGGAAAACTAGTCATTACGACGAGAGAGCCTGGAGGCATTCCGATCGCTGAACAGATTCGTTCCGTTATATTAGACCGAAGTCATGTCACAATGGATGCAAGAACGGAGGCACTGCTTTACGCGGCTGCCCGCAGACAGCATTTAGTCGAAAAGGTTGTGCCTGCTCTTGAACAAGGTCATTTCGTTATTTGCGACAGATTTGTCGACAGCAGCTTAGCTTATCAAGGCTATGCGCGCGGTCTCGGCATGGATGAAGTATGGGCAATTAATCGGTTTGCCATCCAGGATGTAATGCCTGATCTGACCATCTATATGGATGTGTCTCCGGAAGTAGGACTTACGCGTATTGCTCAAGCAAAAGAACGGGAAGTGAACCGTCTGGATCTTGAGCAGCATTCTTTCCACGAAAAGGTACGTGAAGGTTATATGCAGCTGCTCAAGCGGCATCCGGATCGAATGGTGCTTGTAAATGCCGAACAAAGTCCAGAAATGGTGTTTCATGACGTTTTAGCCGTAATAGATAGTCGTTTTGCAGGATTTTTTGCAACCGATGTCAAACAGTAATAGACAGACAAAAAATGTTGCAAAGATGTTCTAAAGGTCTCAGGTAACCAATTCTAACCACATCAGAATGTTTAAGTGCTTTACAGTGATAAAGAGTAAAGGAGATCATTCTGATTGGCGATAAAAACTTCCGCATAAACGCGGTCGCACATCCTCGAAGTACTTCGATAAGAGTTTTTCTCATAGTAGTCAAGGGGGAATGAAGATGAAATTAGTAATTGCGGTTATTCAAGATAAGGATAGCAACCGGTTGTCGAATGCGCTTGTACGTGAAGGATTTAGAGCTACTAAGCTCGCAAGTACGGGTGGGTTTCTACGGGCTGGAAATACGACCTTTATGATTGGTATAGAAGACGAGCGTGTCCACGAGGTGCTTCAAGTCATTAATGCGAACTGCAAAGTGCGTGACCAATTAGTAACGCCGGTATCTCCGATGGGCGGATCGACAGATTCCTACATTCCATTTCCTGTTGAAGTGCAGGTTGGCGGCGCAGCCGTGTTCGTTGTTCCTGTCGAACGATTTGAGCATTTCTGAATGGGTGTGAAATAAGATGAAAATTGATCAAGGCTTTCGTCCGTTAGGGCAAAATCGTGCAAATAACGATGCAGGGTCGAAGCAGGTTCAGTCCCGGGGCTTTGCCGATGTCTTGGTACAGCAGGATGCTATTCGAACGCAGGAGCAGTTACAGCTGAAGCTGCAGGATATTCATCGACAAGGCGATCGTCTCGCCAAGATTATGACGGTTCGTGAGTTGAAACTTTATCGTCAAATGATCAAGCAGTTTTTGGAGGATACCGTCAGACGGGGAGTCGTTCTGAAGGAAGTCAGAGGCTTTGATCGCAGAGGACGCATAAAACGATATAAGCTGCTTGATGAGATTGACGAAACACTTGTTGCTATGGCTGAGGAGTTGCTGGACAGCGAGCAGGGTAGAATAGACCTACTGAACAAGATCGGTGAGATAAGAGGTCTTCTTATCAATTTATTATTTTAAAGTATGCGTGAGCAGGGAAAGGTTAGGAACGGTTATGAGCCTTGAACAAGTTGCCGGACAATGGAAAGCGCAGCGCATTTTAAGGCATGCCTTACAGAGTGGTAAAATCTCTCATGCTTATTTATTCAATGGGCCATCGGGTACAGGCAGAATGGCAATGGCACGCGAATTCGCTAAAGCGCTGTTCTGTACAGCAGGCGGTTTTGATGCATGCGGGGAGTGTCTTGAATGTCGAAAATTCGAACATGGCAATCAGACCGATTTAACGATGATTGCGCCAGACGGCCAGTCGATCAAAATCGACCAGATTCGTGATCTTCAGCGGGATTTCTCTTATCGCAACAGCGGTACGAAACGCAAAGTATATATGATTGAGCAGGCGGATAAAATGACGATGCAAGCTGCTAACAGCTTGCTTAAATTTTTGGAAGAACCGCTGTCGCCGGTTGTTGCTATTTTGCTAACCGATAACGGACAAGCTGTACTTCCTACTATTCGTTCCCGTACACAATGGGTTCCATTCCTGCCGATGTCGCCTGAGAGTATGCTGCAGACGCTTATAGTTGAAGGTGCGCCTGCAACGTTAGCCCGTACAGCTGTTCAATTAACTTCGGGATTGGATGGTGCTAGGCAATTTCTCCAGCAGAATCAGTTTGCAGAAATCAGAAACCTAGTGATACAATTAGGTAAGGAGAGTTTGACCCGATTCACCGCGGCGATGATCACTGCCCAGCAGCAGCTATTTAAGACAGATTTAGTGGAACATACACAATTGCTGTTGTCGTTATTAGTTATATGGTTTAAAGATTTGATACAGTTTCAGGCCGGAAGGCAGGACAACATCGTTTTTATAGATCAGTTGGAATGGATAAGTAAGCATGCCTTTAATCGGTCGTTTGCAGGCTGGGTGTCCTGCATTGAGCACACACTTGAAGCAAGCAAGCGTATGCGTGCGAATGTAACGCCTCAGCTCGCGTTTGAGCAACTATTGGTAAACCTACAGGAGGGCTAATCCTTGTATAATGTCGTCGGTGTTCGCTTCAAGAAAGCGGGCAAGATCTATTACTTTGATCCGGTCGAGCATCCCGTGGATAAGGAGCAACATGTTATTGTTGAAACAGCACGCGGAATCGAATACGGTAAAGTGGTGGTGGGACAGAAGCAAGTCGGTGAATCGGATGTCGTCCTTCCTCTCAAGAAAGTGATCCGCATTGCAAGCGATGTCGATGCTAAAGTCGTTGAAGAGAATCGTGCAGCAGCCAAAAATGCGTTTGCCACATGTCTTGAAAAGATTAAAGGTCATGAGCTTCGAATGAAGCTCGTGGACGTTGAGTTTACGTTTGACCGCAACAAAATCATTTTTTACTTTACGGCAGAAGGCAGAGTCGATTTTCGCGAGCTGGTAAAGGACTTAGCAAGCGTGTTCCGTACGCGGATCGAGCTTCGGCAAATTGGCGTCCGGGATGAAGCGAAGATGCTTGGCGGAATTGGCCCGTGTGGACGAGTACTGTGCTGTTCCTCTTGGCTGGGTGACTTTGAGCCCGTGTCGATTAAGATGGCCAAGGATCAGAACCTGTCGCTAAATCCTACAAAGATATCAGGATTATGCGGGCGACTTATGTGCTGCCTGAAGTATGAGCATGACAATTACGAAAGCATTCGTGAGGAGCTTCCAGCTATCGGAAAGCTAGTTGTCACCTCGTATGGGGAAGGTAAAGTTACCGGTATTAACACATCCACCAAAAGCGTGTATGTGCAATTATTCGATACACCAGGTAAACCGAAAGAACTGCCGATGGATGATGTTGTCATCAAGTAAACGGCAGAGTTCGATTCTCACGGGTGAGGTAACACTCACGCATGAAGCTCTGGGGTGGGAACTTGGAGAAGAAAGATATTTTTGTACAAATGGACGAGCTGGATAACCGGATAGGTCTATTTCATACCGAGCTTAGCGCTTTGAAGCAGAAGGTAAAAGAGCTGCTTGAAGAGAATAAGCGTTTAAGCGAAGAGAATCACCAGCTGCGTCAAGTGTTCAAGCGGGAAACGGAGCTGGAGCGTAAAGCGGTACTCGCACCAGCCAAAGGTAAACAAGCAGAACCTCAGCATGAGTTGCAGGCTCTTAGCGAAAATGCGCTTGCAGAAGCAGGAATTGCAGTTGGCGAAGGTCATGACAATTTAACGCGGTTGTATCACGAAGGATTCCACATATGCAACGTATATTACGGGCATTTGCGGACGGAGGGTGACTGTTTATTCTGTCTATCCTTTCTAAATAAATAGTGGAACCGTATCGACATGCCGTCCTTGCCGCAAAGGGCGGTATTTTTTTTAGAAACAAGCCCAGCAAATGATAATCGAAAAAAATAAAAGGAGCGCCTTATACGTGTCGGAACAAATAAGTTTAGAAGAAAACGAACGGCTTGATGATTTGATGACGGAATCCGGCCTTAAAATAATACAAAGCCGTGAAGTTTTCAGCTTCTCTCTTGATGCGGTACTGCTTTCACGATTCGCTAGCGTGCCGAAGCACGGACGTATCCTTGATTTGTGCACAGGGAACGGTGTTATTCCAATGCTTCTGACGACAAGAACTAATGCGCATATCGATGCGGTTGAAATACAGCCCAGATTGGCTGACATGGCGAGAAGAAGTGTAGCACTCAATCAATTGACCGAACAAATTTCCATTATCGAACAGGATTTGAGGTTGTACCCGAAGCTGGCGGGGAATGGGGTATACGATGCGGTAACGGTCAATCCTCCTTATATGCCGGTAACGGCAGGCGATCAAAACGAAAATGAACATTATGCAATAGCGAGGCACGAGATTCACTGCACGCTGGAGGATGTCGCAGCAGCTTGCTCCCGGCTTGTGCGTCCCGGCGGCAAAGTATCGATGGTGCATCGTCCCTCGCGCTTGCTTGATATTGTAGAGACGATGCGCAAATGGCGCCTTGAGCCGAAACGAATACAATTCGTTCATCCGAATGCTAATGCCGAAGCAAATATGGTATTAATAGAAGCGATGCGGGATGGAAAACCTGATATTAAGCTGCTTCCGCCAATCATGGTGTATGAGAAAGGGGTCCAGATCGTTTGAATGTACAAAAAAGCTTCTCAGAAGGAGTCAACGAATCATCTGGCAGCCTGTATTTAGTTGCAACGCCTATAGGCAATTTAGAGGATATTACTTTTCGCGCGATACGCACTTTAAAGGAAGTACAGCTTATTGCTGCGGAAGATACAAGGCAAACACGCAAGCTGCTCACGCATTTTGAAATCAATACACGTATCGTAAGCTATCATGAGCATAATAAACGGGCTAGCGGTCCTGAGCTAATCCGCTTGCTGCTGGATGGTCAATCCATTGCCCTAGTGAGTGATGCCGGATTGCCTGCGATTTCTGATCCAGGGGCCGATCTCGTGAAGGAAGCCGTGGAAAATAACATTGCCATTATTCCGATTCCAGGTGCCAATGCAGCATTATCCGCGCTTATTATGTCAGGACTCCCGACCGAACGGTTTCTATTTGCCGGATTCCCGCCAAGAGAGCGAAAATCGTTAACAAAGTGGCTGCAAGGTTTCCGGGCG
The DNA here is from genome assembly GCF_003337375.1 of Paenibacillus prosopidis. GTDB lineage: Bacteria > Bacillota > Bacilli > Paenibacillales > Paenibacillaceae > Pristimantibacillus > Pristimantibacillus prosopidis. The sequence goes on along the minus strand of NZ_QPJD01000024.1, from coordinate 68,895 downwards.
CAGCAGGAAACGCTGCTTTTTTATGAATCTCCCCATCGTATAAGTAAAACGCTCGGTGCTCTTTTGGAAAATCTGGGGGATCGATCAATTGCATGTGTTCGAGAGTTGACGAAGCGTCATGAAGAAGCGGTTCGCGGCCGTGTATCGGAATGTATCGAATGGTTTGCCGAGCATCCGCCGCTTGGTGAATTTTGTATCGTTGTAGAAGGTGCCGGCGGAGCTAATGTTATTGGACAACAGTCAGAAGAGGCATGGTGGTCGGAGCTTGATATTGAGGCTCACGTTGCCCATTATGAGGAGCAATATGACCGGAAGGAAGCGATTAAGAAAGCAGCTTTAGATCGCGGGCTGCCGAAACGGGATGTATACAATGAAGTAAATCGATAACGAGCTTTCATGGAACTTGAAGTAGACAAAAAAAAGACCTTCCTGGCCGGGTTTTAGCACAGGAAGGCATCAAGGAGTATAAAAAAGGTTAGAATTAACAAGTAGATAAGACCATTATAACCTATTTTTCTTATTTTGTCACAGGTGTTGGCATTTCTGATAAACAAATATGGCAAACAATTTTACCTTTGAAGTAAGATACGTTCTCTGCATTACCACAGAAGATACAGGCAGGCTCGTATTTCTTCAACATGATTCGCTCGCCATCTACATAAATTTCAAGTGCATCCTTCTCGCCAATACCTAGCGTACGGCGCAATTCGATCGGAATAACAACACGTCCTAATTCATCAACCTTACGGACAATACCAGTAGATTTCATCATAATCTAGCAGTTCCCCTCTCAAAATGTATTTCGCCATCGTTCGACATAGTTTTTACTTTTATTATTACTATAATACCAACGATTACCATAATAGTCAACCAAGAATATTGCTTGTAAAGCCGTTAGTATAAGCATTTGACTAGTTAATAGGGTCATATTACTCTGTAATAGAATACAACAGCTTCGACATTTTGGAAACTAATTAACGACACTGTTCGACAAAAGTTTCAAGTTTTGTGTCGAAAATATGAACAAAGGAGATGAGAGACTTTGAAGGAATTGCTGACTGAAGAAAAAGTATTTAAGGACCCGGTGCATAACTATATTTATGTTCAGGATCAGACGATTTGGGATTTAATTAATACGAAAGAATTTCAGCGTTTACGCAGAATACGTCAATTAGGTACGTCCTATTTAACCTTCCATGGAGCAGAGCACAGCCGGTTTTCGCATTCGCTCGGCGTTTATGAAATTACCCGTAAAATCATTTCACAATTCGAACGTCACGGCTATCCTGATTGGCCGGCCGAGGAGAGGCTTGTCTCGCTCTGTTCCGCACTTCTGCATGATGTCGGTCACGGTCCGTTCTCGCACTCCTTAGAGGAAGTATTCGACACGGATCATGAAGTTTGGACGTGCAAAATATTGCTTGAGGATACGGAAATCAACCGTGTGCTGCGTGAGGTATCGGACGATTTTCCCGAGAAGGTGGCTGCAGTCATTCAGAAGACGTATCCTAAACCAATCGTCGTAAGCCTTATTTCTAGTCAAATGGACGCCGATCGAATGGATTATTTGCTCAGGGACGCTTATTTTACAGGAGTAAATTATGGAACATTCGATTTAGAGCGTATATTACGCGTATTGCGGCCTTATAAAGGGAAAATTGTAGTAAAAGAAAGCGGCATGCACGCGGTAGAGCATTATTTGATGTCTCGTTATCAAATGTACTGGCAAATTTACTTCCATCCAGTTACAAGAAGTTCTGAGATTATATTACGTCAAATATTTCGTAGAGCCCAGGAGCTTTATGTGGGTGGGTATACTTTTGATTGGATGCCTAACTCATTGAAAGGTCTGCTGCAAGGCACGTTGAACGTGCAAGATTATTTAAAGCTGGATGAGGCGCTTGTTCAAACTGCTTTTATGCAATGGATTGAGGAACATGACCCGCTGCTTAGCGATTTATGTGATCGGTTTTTGAATCGCCGTTTATATAAATACATAACCATCGATAATCCTGATGAAACGCTATTAAATGAGATTAGTGATTGTTTTTCTTCTATAGGAATGAATCCGGATTATCATATGGAGATTGATTTCCCGTTCGACCTGCCATACGACGTATATCGACCCGATAAAAAAGAAGGCGAAAAGAAAGAAAAAGCGCCGATTTTGTTGTTAGATCACGCGGATGAAATAAGTGAAATATCTGCTAAATCCGACATTGTTCGTTCGATTACCGGCTTGCACCAAGGGCAATACCATTTGTATTACCCTGAAGAGCCGCTTCGACAGTCTGCTCAATTAATAAATGGCCAGCTGAAGAAACTTTTTAAACTAGACTGAAGGAGCCTGACATTAACATGACATTACTGTTTGATACACATACACATCTTGATTCACCTAAGTTCGATGAGGACCGTGACGAGATAATCCAGCGAGCTAAAGATGCCGGCGTCCATATGCTTGTCAATATTGGGTTTAACCGCGAAACGATACCTACGACGATGGCACTTGCCGAGCAATATGATTTTATATATGCGGCTGTAGGCTGGCACCCGGTGGACAGCATCGATATGCTTCCCGGTGATTTAGAATGGATTGAGCGGCTTTGTTCGCATAAGAAGGTCGTTGCTATTGGGGAAATCGGCCTAGATTACCACTGGGACACGTCACCGAAAGAGGTGCAGCAGCTCGTTTTTCGTGAACAAATCCGCCTTGCGCGCAAGGTTGGCAAGCCCATTGTTATTCATAACCGGGACGCGCATGAGGATGTTGTCCGTATTTTGCAGGAAGAGAATGCAGCCGAGATCGGCGGCGTCATGCATTGCTTCTCAGGCAGCTGGGAAACGGCTAAACAATGCCTCGAGATGAATTTCTATATTTCGTTTGGCGGTCCTGTCACCTTCCAAAATGCACGGGTACCGAAAGAGGTACTAAAGCGGGTTCCGCTCGACCGGTTATTGATCGAAACCGACGCTCCTTATTTGGCTCCCCACCCGTTTCGAGGGAAGCGAAATGAGTCCTCTTATGTGTCTCTAGTCGCAGAGACAGCTGCTGAATTATTGGGCAAATCGGTCGAGGAAATAGGTGCAATAACGACTGAAAACGGTAAAAAATGTTTTGGTATTGATTGAAAATGGGTAAAATCGAGAGAAATACGGACCTTTATCGCGTAAAAACTAATTTTTATTGCGATAATCGCTTATTTTTTCTAACTTTATCCTTCATTTTCGCTTAAATCGTCTTTTATCGTATCTTTACAATTAACCTCGTATGAGGTTATGATTCAACTCAGAGCATTAATATTTTGTATTGGATTTCCAGTTTACGCTTAATCTCCATTCGGAGAGCGGGGGAACCAGATGCGGGTAATTGTACCGCATATTGAATTCTTCAGGGGTGAATTTCAAAACCTTTGCCATGAGCATTGTGTTAAGAATAGGGCGACTCTCTTGCCCGAATCCGTCAGCTAACCTCGTAAGCGTCTATAGAGAGTGATCAACCTCGTGCATCCATTTTTCCTGTATCCCAGAGCAGCAGCTACCCGGGAAGCCACGAAACAGATCCTCTGTCGACGGCTTCTTTTTATTTTCGAATAATCGGGAATTTGTCGACATAGGGATAAAAAGATGGAGGTGGGAGGTTCGATAGCAGTTCTGGATTGCGTGCTTGCACGCCAATATACTATAGTCGCGTCAGTTGTATCATGCGTAACACTTGGCGGCGGGGCTATGAAGGAGGACCGATGAAGTGGGACTACTCCAGGTAAAGGACACCCATGGGAAACGATCATCCAGCATGTCTTTCGCATTGCGATGGAAGCGTGAAAACTTGCGTTTGATTATTTTGAGTGCTACTATCTCAATCGCTATGACTTTCATGTTTTTGGTGTTGTTGTACGGAACGGCTGTCAAAAGCGTCTCCGTAGTGGTTAATGGACAAGAAACCATTGTGGAAACAAAGCAATGGGTCCTGCAACGCCTACTGGATGAACAAGCTATCGCAATTGGACCACATGATGAGGTGTCCATACCGCTAAATGCGGCAATAAAGGACGGAGATCGCATTGAAGTAACTCATGCGATACCGGTAATTGTGAAAGCTGATGGCAAGACATCAACGGTGTACACGACAGAGAGAACAGTGCAGGCGGCGATCGAGGAATTAAATATTCCAGTTCGTGGTCAAGATAAAGTAATACCTCCGCTTGATACAGTTGTTAATGCGGAATTAACAGTAACTGTTGTGCGCGTCGACACGAAAGTGTCTGAAACAGAGCGCGCTATGCCGTTCTCTATCGTAAAGAAAGAAGATCCAACGCTGGAAGCGGGCAAAGAAAAGCTCGTGCAAACCGGTAAGGAAGGTCTCATTGTTGAGCATATCGAGAAGCAGTATGAGGACGGAATTCTCGTTTCGAAGAAGATGGTCAGCAAGGTTGTGGAGTCAGCAGCCGTTGATCAGGTCATTGCCGTCGGAACGAAGAAGGAACAGCCTAAAGTACAAGTGCTCTCGAGCCGTAGCCCTAGCGTAACTACGCTGACAAAGAGCGGAGTAACGTTTAAGGCGAAGAAGGTACTTAATAACGTCACATTAACTGCTTATTCCGCAGGAGTGGCGTCAACTGGCAAGGATGAGAACCATCCGCAATACGGAATTACCGCATCGGGGGCGCGCGTCCAAGAGGGAAGGACCATAGCGGTTGATCCTGATGTTATTCCGATCGGTTGGTGGGTGTATATTGAAGGTATCGGTTTCCGCCGTGCTGAAGATACGGGCAGCGCGATTAAAGGAAACAAAATCGATGTCTATTTCGACAGCTCCAAATATGCGAATAAGTTCGGCAGGAAGAAGGGCTTTACCGTATATGTGCTAGGACCGAATAAGCCTACCGCAAGCTAATTTATGGGGTTATCATCATTTTATCGTAAGGATTAATTAAATATGCCATCATAAGGAGAGGCACTGCCTCTTCTTTTTGTATGTTTGTCAACAAAACAGTTTTACAAAGGAAGGGAATGATCTTGATGATCAAGGAGATCATTGTCGTAGAAGGTAAGGATGACACCGCAGCGATAAAAAGGGCGGTGGATGCGGATACGATTGAGACGAATGGTTCAGCTATTGGCGAAGATGTGCTGCGGCGAATTGCTCTGGCGAGTGAACGGCGGGGCGTCATTATATTTACCGACCCCGACCACGCCGGGGAGCGGATCCGTAAAATTGTCGCGCGTCATGCGCCAGGCTGCAAGCACGCTTTTTTGCCCCAAGAAAAGGCCTTGTATAAAGGGGATATCGGAATAGAAAATGCAAGTCCCGAAGCGATTCGAGCAGCTCTCTCGGAGCTTCGTACGGAGTCGGCTGACGAATCTGGCGAAATAAGCTGGGAAGACTTAATGGAAGCGGGGCTGATCGTACATCCGGATGCATCAAATAGGCGCTTGCGCATCGGCAAGCTGCTTGGTATCGGATATGCGAACGGGAAGCAGTTCTATAAACGTTGTACAAGCTTCCGTATATCTAAAGCAGAATTTACGGCGGCACTCCGTCAGATGGAAGAGGAACTGGAGGGATAGAGCTATGAGCAGTCAAGAACAAGGGAAGCAAGGCACTGCGGTAAGAACGGCTTCTGTAGAGGTTGCGACACCGAAGCGGACCAAAGAAATTATCGCAAAATATGGCTTTTCCTTTAAGAAGAGCTTAGGACAAAATTTTCTGATCGACCAAAACATTTTAAATAATATTGTTCAGGCTGCTGAGCTTGATGAGACAAAAGGGGCGCTGGAAATCGGTCCGGGCATAGGCGCGCTTACCCAGCGGCTTGCGGCATCGGCTGGTAAAGTTACAGCTATTGAAATCGATAACCGGCTTATTCCGATTTTACGTGATGTATTAGCGGATGAGCAGCATACAACGGTTATTCACGGTGATGTATTGAAGCTGGATTTGAAGCAGTTGTTTGCAGAGCAGTTTGGAGATGTTACTGGGGTAAGCGTCGTTGCGAATTTGCCTTATTACGTTACAACACCCATATTAATGAAGCTGCTCGAGGAGAAGCTTCCGCTTGAGCATATCGTCGTCATGATCCAGAAGGAGGTAGCGGTACGGATGGCCGCAAAGCCTGGCGGTAAGGAATACGGCAGTCTTAGTGTAGCCGTCCAATATTACTGCGTACCGCAAGTCGTATGTACGGTGCCGCATACGGTATTTATACCGCAGCCGAATGTCGACTCCGCTGTTATCAAGCTGTCGCTTCGCGATAAGCCGGCTGTTGACGTGCCTGATGAGGAGCATTTCTTCCGCGTCGTACAGGCTAGCTTCGCTCAGCGCCGTAAGACGCTGGTGAACAATTTGACTGCGTTTGTCGGCAAGGAGCGCCGCGAGGCGTTAACAGAACTGCTTCTCCGTAACGAAATAGACCCGGTCCGCCGGGGCGAGACGTTGTCATTAGAGGAGTTTGCGCGAATTAGCCGAAGTATGCTGGAAGCGGGCTGGGGCAGCTAAGCCATCTACGCCTAAAATACTCACCATTCGCCCTGTCTGCCCATAGGATAGACGAAGAGGTGATTTACCTATGAAGCAAGGGGACCTGGTCGTCCGCAAATCGTATGGCGGTGACGTGCTGTTCCGAGTTGAAGCTGTTCGTACACATAAGGCCGTTCTGAAAGGCACGGACTATCGATTACTTGCGGATGCTCCGATTCCCGATCTGTCGGTTGTAAATGATCCAGAATCGACGAGAGCGGTGCAGCAAGTCAGAATTAAAGTAAATGACTCCATAAGGCGTATGCATTCAGAGCGAGAACGACAAGCGGTTGAAACCGAGGATCATATCCGCCAGGCGATGCAGGAGAGCCAACCTTTCTTTGAAGTGCCTGGCAAAGTGCTCCATCTCGACGGTGATGGCAACTATTTGAAGAAGAGCATGCAGCTATACAATACGATGCATGTCCCTTCCCATGGTCTTCATGTGCATGAATCGCAAATGGCGGATGCGCTCTACCGTCTGCTGCCGCAAATTCAGCCGGACATTGTCGTTATTACAGGACATGATGGCGTGCTGAAAAACCGCGCACAAATGGACCTGTACAGTTTAAGCAGCTATAAAAACTCGCAGCATTTCGTTAATGCTGTCCGTGTTGCCCGCGAATATGAGAGAAATCGGGACGGGTTAATCGTGATTGCCGGCGCATGCCAATCCCATTTTGAAGCGCTGCTTCAGGCGGGTTCCAACTTTGCCAGCTCACCAGGACGTATTTTGATCCATGCGCTTGATCCTGTTTATATTGCCATTAAAGCGAGTTATACTTCGATAAAAGACACCATTAATTTGGCGGATGTCATACATGGCACAATTAGCGGAATTGAAGGCGTTGGGGGTATTGAAACGTTAGGACGATTCCGGGTCGGATTGCCTAAGCCGAAAATAACTTCAGCATCTATCGCACAAAAAGCATAAGCGTAATAGGATTTATCGTACGCTCTTTGTTGAATTAACTTCTTAATATGCCTTTTTTTTGCTGCTCTATGCATACTTTTTTAAAAAATGGGTGAAAACACCGTTGACAAGTAAATAATCTGGCTGATATAATATTTTGCTTTGTTTGACAAACCTCCTCTTTTTGGTTATAATGGACAAGGAAAGAGGTGGTAGTGGACAATGGCAAAAAATGCGCTATTGGATATTAAACGCAGTTTGGAAGCTCATGTTGGTTCCAAAATCCGTCTTCGAGCTAACGGTGGCCGACGAAAGACCATCGAACGAACCGGTACGTTAGAAGAAATCTACCCTTCTGTTTTCATTGTCAAACTGGATGAGGAGCAGCATGCGTTTAAGCGTGTCTCTTACAGTTATGCGGATATACTGACAGAGTCGGTGGAAGTGACCGTATGCAATGACGAAGGTCAAGTCCGAATCGCCCATTTGCAACAATAGATTATATACCGCCGAGTGAGGCATGTTAGCGCAGATTGCATCTGCGCTTTTTTTTTGCTTAGAAAAGCTGTCTAAATTACATATCGGGTTAATGAAGCATCATCGAGTACGTATTAGCCGTAAAGGTTTGAAGCATACTATTTAAGCAATTCGCTGTTATATGGTGAACGTTATTATGGGATTCGGAGGGAATGCGAATGAGCCGCAGAAGACGGAGCGTCATGTCAGAGCAATTGAAAACCGAGCTGGCTAAGGATCTTGGATTTTATGACACGGTTCAGCAGGAAGGCTGGGGCGGTATCCGTGCCAAGGATGCCGGAAATATGGTCAAAAGAGCGATCCAGCTTGCCGAGCAAGCAGCTGCAAAATCCAATCAGCCGTAATCGGGCTGCGATAATTTATAACCCTAAAAGCTGAGCAGATGGCATCCGGAATAGGTCCGATTGCCATCTCTTAGCTTTTATTGCGTTCGTTTGATATAATGATGCTTAAGCTTACGAACGAACGGGTGAACTTATCAGATGAAAATTTATGAAAAAGCTCCTGCAAAAATCAATTTACTTCTCGACGTGCTCCGCAAACGCGAGGACGGTTACCATGAGGTAGAAATGATTATGACGATGGTCGATCTTGCAGACCGTCTTGAAATGGAAGAACTCCCTAGAGATACGATTATTATATCAAGCCAGGTGGGCTACATACCCCTCGATGAGAAGAATTTAGCTTTTCAAGCGGCCAGGCTTATTAAAGAACGTTACGATGTAAAGCAAGGCGTATATATTCATTTGGATAAAAAGATTCCGGTAGCCGCTGGCCTTGCAGGCGGCAGCAGCGATGCCGCTGCTGCGCTGCGCGGTCTTAACAGGCTGTGGAAGCTCCAAATTCCAGAGGACGAACTGTGCCGCCTGGGAGCGGAGCTTGGCTCGGATGTTCCGTTCTGCGTAACTGGGGGTACTGCTATTGCCCGCGGGCGTGGCGAAGTTCTGGAGCACATTGCTAATCCTCCTCAATGCTGGGTTGTACTGGCGAAGCCGCCAATCAATGTCTCGACGGCAGACGTATACGGCAAATTCCGCGCTAATGAGCTGAAGGAGCACCCTTCGATTTCCAATATGGTTGATGCTCTCGAAAGAGGCTCCTTTAATGATATTTGCGACGGGCTTGGCAACGTGCTGGAGAACGTTACACTGGACGTTTATCCGGAAGTAATGCAGCTTAAGGAAAGTATGATCCGGCTTGGGGCTGACGGCGTTCTGATGTCGGGAAGCGGCCCGACGGTTTTTGGTCTTGTCTCGAAGGAGGCCAAGCTTCCACGCATTCACAATGGGCTTCGGGGTTTTTGTAAAGAGGTATATGTGGTAAGAATGCTGACATAAGACTGACGTTCTTCTTGATTAAATCCGTATAAAAATGTTATATTGACATTATATTATTCGGATTTAGTGGGGGGAGATGTGTTTGAAGAAGTTGAAACGGAGCTCGCGGTTGGTAGAAATGACTCAATACTTGTTAAGTCGACCCCACACGTTAATTTCGCTGACAGCATTTGCTGATCGTTATCAGTCTGCAAAGTCTTCGATTAGTGAAGATTTAGCAATTATTAAAGAAGTGTTCGAGGAAGAAGGCATTGGTGAGCTTCATACGTTAGCCGGAGCTGCAGGCGGAGTGAAGTATACGCCGAAGATGCAAGAGGACACTGCTCTTACCATAATGACGAGCATATGCCGCCAGTTAGAGCAGCCTGAAAGGGTTCTTCCCGGCGGTTATTTGTATATAACGGATATGCTGGGCCAACCTGAGATGCTGGCGGATGTAGGCAGAATATTTGCTACCGCATTTGCTGACCGGAAGATCGATGTCATTATGACGGTAGAAACGAAAGGCATACCGCTTGCTTATGCAACGGCGGCCTGCCTTAATATTCCGGTTGTCATCGTGCGACGCGATAACAAGGTAACGGAAGGCTCGGCGGTCAGCATCAATTATGTATCCGGTTCAACGAAGCGGATTCAGACGATGTCGCTTGCGCGCAGAGCGCTCAAGGAGCAATCACGGGTCCTTATTCTTGATGATTTTATGAAGGCTGGCGGTACGATCCAGGGGATGATGGATTTGCTGTTCGAATTTAAAGCTACGGTAGCCGGCGTCGGTGTATTCGTAGAATCCGGTGAAGTAGAATTAGAGGAGCGGCTTCTTGAGGATTATGTGTCGCTTGCGAAGCTCACTGCCGTTGATATGAAGACGAAGCAAACGACCGTAGTACCGGGCAACTATTTTAAAATATAAGAAAGTATAAATTTGAATTTTATACCATGCTTATATTTAACCGCGAAACGACCTATTGCCACTAAGGATGGCACAGAACCGAGCTGTTCATTAACACAGCTAGCGGTTCGTGCGTAACGCAAGCCGTTTACGCTTGAATCAAATGAGCAGGTTTTCATATTTTGCATCTTGCTTTGAAAGGCTGGGACAATAATGACAACGAAGCAACAACCGCAAGTTATTGCAACGGATCGGGCGCCTGCGGCAATCGGACCTTATTCACAAGCAATTAAGCTGGGAGGATTGTTGTTCACTTCCGGACAAATTCCGCTTGATGCGTCAGGGCAGCTGGTAAAAGGCGGCATTGAGGAGCAAACGCATCAAGTATTTCGTAATCTGGAGGCCGTGCTTGCGGCTGCGGGTGCAGGCTTTCAGGATGTTGTGAAGACGACCGTGTTTTTGAAAGACATGAACCAATTTGCGGCGGTAAACGGCATCTATTCTTCTTATTTCGGTGACCATAAACCGGCTCGGTCGACTGTTGAAGTCGCGCGGTTGCCAAAGGATGTTTTTGTCGAAATAGAGGTCATAGCATCGACTAATGTCGAATGAAAACGAAAAAGATTCAAACTAAAAAAAATATTTTAAATAGTGCATGAATTTACCAAAAATCTAGAAGGAATTAGCACAAAAACGTGGAAGTATACACCAAGTCTCTGATAGACAAAGGTGGTGAACACAAGTGCAAATTACTGATGTCAGACTCCGCCGAGTAAATTCCGAAGGGCGTATGAAGGCTATCGCATCCATTACTATTGACAATGAATTCGTCGTTCACGATATTCGTGTAATCGATGGTAACAATGGTATGTTCGTTGCAATGCCAAGCAAACGTACTCCGGATGGAGAATTTCGGGATATCGCTCATCCGATCTCTTCAACCACCCGGGAGAAAATCCAGGCCGCTGTTCTCGCCGAGTACGAGCGTGCAGCAGAAGAAGTTGCGATTGAAGAAGGAGCTTAACCAGAGCATTTCATGTTATTTTAGGAATGATTGGAGAAGAGAGCCGAGGCTCTCTTTTCTTTTTTAAATAGACAAGGATGGCACAGAACCGAGCTGTTCATTCACACAGCTAGCGGTTCGTGCGTAGCGTCATCCGTTTTCGCTTGGTATAATGTAATATATTCATTAGAGAATTTGATGCTGGCGGGAGGTTTTTTATTTGAAAGTTATGGCGATTGTGCTTGCTGCGGGACAGGGTAAGCGTATGAAATCGAAATTATATAAGGTACTCCATTCGGTATGCGGGAAGCCGATGGTAGGACATGTGCTGGATACGGTAAAAGAAGCACATGCCGAGCGTACGGTTGTTATTGTTGGGCACGGTGCGGAAATGGTGAAAGCGACATTGGGTGATGCCGCGGAGTACGTCCTGCAGGAGCAGCAGCTGGGTACCGGACATGCGGTGCGTCAAGCAGAGGCACTGCTAGGCGGAGAAGAAGGCACCACGATCGTTATTTGCGGCGATACGCCTCTTGTACAGGCGTCCACGATTAACGCAATGCTGGAGCTTCATGCTTCTAGCGGAGCGGCAGCAACAGTGTTAACGGCGTCGTTCGATAATCCGACAGGCTACGGCCGTGTTATTCGCGGAGAGGACGGCACTGTTCAGCGTATTGTAGAGCAGAAGGACTGCTCCCCTCATGAGGCCGCTGTAAAGGAAATTAATACGGGTACCTATTGCTTTGATAATCAGAAGCTGTTCGCTGCGCTGGCTAAGGTAACTAGCAATAATGCGCAGGGAGAATATTATTTGACCGATGTCATCGGTATTTTCCGTGAAGCCGGAGAATCCGTTCAAGGCTATTGCACGACTGATTTGGCTGAAGCAATCGGCGTAAACGACCGTGTTGCCTTGGCTGAAGCGGAGCGGCTAATGCGTGAGCGCATAAATCGCAATCATTTGCTGGGCGGGGTTACTTTTATTGACGCAGCATCAACTTACATCGAAGCGGGCGTTCAAATCGGATCGGATACGATTATTTATCCCGGTACGGTACTGCGCGGAACGACAGTAATTGGTGAAGATTGCGTAATCGGGCCGCAAGCGGATATTACGGACAGCACAATCGGCAACGGGGTTACAATCAAATATTCAGTGGTCGCAGAGTCCGCCGTAGGAGATACGAGCTCGATTGGACCCTATGCGAATTTGCGTCCGGGCTCGAAGCTTGGAGTCGGCTGCAAGATCGGCGATTTTGTTGAGCTCAAAAATGCATCGCTTGACGATGGCAGTAAAGTGTCGCATCTTAGCTATGTCGGTGACGCAAAGGTCGGAAAGGATGTTAATATCGGCTGTGGAGCGATTACCGTCAATTATGACGGCTACAATAAATTTGTGACGGAGATCGGTGATAACGCGTTTGTTGGCAGCAATGTCAATTTAATCGCTCCTGTGAAAATTGGAGACGGCGCTTATGTCGTTGCGGGTTCTACCATCACGCAGGATGTTCCGGCAGGCGATTTGGCGATCGCACGCGAGCGCCAGGTGAACAAGCCGGGTTACGCGGATAAAATTCGTGGACGGGCGAAAGCCAAAAAAGAAAAGAATCTGAAGTAAGACGCAGACGGTGTTTAGATTGAGGCCGGAATGGGTAAAGATATATGGAAATCAATATGAAGCGCATGCTGCTTCAAAAAAATAGTAGGAGGTTTCCAGTATGTCGATAGCTATGAAAGCAAACGGGCGCTCAATCTCGACGAAAGGAGAACTTCGCGAGTTGCGGCTCCAAGGCCGAATTCCCGGTGTCGTGTACGGAAAGCAGCTGAGCTCTGCCGCGCTTGTTTCGGTGGATCAGAAGGAGCTTGAACTACTGCTTCGTTCTCATCCGAATGCGGTGCTGGAAATAGATATTCCGTCGTATGGTAAACAATCCGTTATGGTGTCGGATGTGCAGCGCGATACGATGACCCGCCATGTGCTGCATGTCGATTTTCATCAAATCAATTTGAATGAAAACGTCCGCGCGAATGTTCGCATTGAGGCGGTAGGTGACTCCGAAGGCGTAAAAGAAGGCGGCATTCTTCAGGTTATTTTGCATGAGCTTGAGGTTCAGTGCTTACCAGGTAATATTCCGGAAGCTGTAACGGTGGATATATCGTCGCTTGGAGTAGGCGAAAGCTTGCTTGTCAGCGATTTGAAGCTGCCGCAGGGCGTGGAGTCGAAGTCCGACCCTGAGCTTGTCGTGCTGACGATTCTTGCACCGCAGAAAGAGCTTACCGAGGATGAGAAGGAAGATGCTGCTGTGGAGCTGATTGAGGCAGAGTCGAGATCCAAAGAGGCGCAGCTGGAAGAATTGAAACCCCTTTGATCAAAGCAAAGCAGCATGGGGCTTGATATGGCGCCGTCCTTATAGGGCGGCGCTGTTTTGTTGCCGTGCATCGAAGCGCAGCCGTTTACGGTGGCATTAGATTATGTTACATTTGTCCGTAAAGGAGTGGAGCGAGCAATGAGGTGGATTGCAGGACTGGGGAATCCCGGTACCGCTTATCAAGGAACGCGGCATAATGTCGGTTTTATGGTAATTGACGAGCTGGCGCGTCGGTGGGGCATCAATGTAACGCAAAACAAGTGCAAAGCTTTAATCGGTGAAGGCAACGTACAAGGAACGAAGGTCGTCCTCATTAAGCCGATGACATATATGAACTTGTCGGGTGAGTCCGTACGGTCGTTTCTTGATTATTTTAAAGCCGATCTGGCAGATGGGGTTATCGTTTATGATGATTTGGATACGGAGATCGGGAAGCTGCGGCTCCGGTACCAAGGCAGCGCAGGCGGGCATAACGGCATTAAGTCGCTTATACAGCATTTAGGCACTCAGACGTTCGACCGTGTTCGTATGGGTATTTCCCGTCCGCAGCCGGGCATGAATATAGCTGATTATGTGCTTTCTTCGTTTCCGAAGAGCGAGCAGGAGCAATTAGCCGCGATGATTGCAGGGGCATGCGAAGCTATCGAATACCGGTTAAAGGCTCCTTTTGAAGAGACGATGGCAAAGTTTAACCGATGATCTGTTAGATTACGATAATGCGGGCATACTGAAGGGTATAACGACTCTTCAGGAGGCATACATATGGCTGTAAACTATATCTGCAGGCACTGCAGAACGTCAATTGGGTCCATAAGCGGGTCAGATGTTACGGAGCAGCAGCTCGGTTTCCATTTCTTGACCCCCGAAGAACGCAGCGATATAATAGCGTATAACCCAAACGGTGACGTTACGGTTAAAGTGGTTTGTGATTATTGCCGCGAGGCGATAGAAGCGAATCCAGAACTGCATCTGGTAGCCAATCCGCTGCAGTGACGGAATGATAATAATGAGGGCCTTAGCGGATGGCTGAGGCTTCTTTTCAATGTACCGGGAGCGATCGTATCACTCTCCGATTGTGTATAGAAACGGGGTGTCGCAAAAGTTGAAAGCGTTAATTAAAGCTTTTGCCGCGGATACGGACGTTCAGTCCGTTATATCCGGTATTCGTAAAGGCATGCGCGAACAGATGATATCAGGTCTTGCCGGCTCTTCCAGACAAGTGCTCATTGCAGCATTACAGGAGGATGTAGAGCGTCCGATGCTGGTAGTGACGCATAATATGTTCTCTGCGCAGAAGATTGCCGAGGATTTGCAGGAATGTCTTTCACCAGATGATGTATTGTTATATCCCGCGAATGAGCTTGTAGCTGCCGAAGCGGCGATCTCGAGTCCCGAGACGCTGGCGCAGCGCATGGATGTGCTGATTAAGCTGTCCAAAGGCTATCGCGGGATTGTTGTCGTGCCATTCTCAGGGGTACGGCGTTATTTGCCGATAAGCGCTGTCATGGCGGAAGCGAAAATTGCAGTGCGTGTCGGCGACTCGCTTCCGCTAGAGTCTTTCTTGCGTCAGATGACGGCGCTTGGTTATACGCGTAATGATCGTGTAGAATTACGCGGCGAAATGAGTGTACGAGGCGGTATCGTTGACTTTTATCCATTAACGGCTTCGCAGGCGTATCGGATTGAGTGGTTTGGTGATGATATTGACTCGATACGGGCTTTCGACCCTGCAGATCAACGATCCTCCGACCGGATGGAATCGTTCGTTGTACCGCCATGCCAAGAAATGCTGGCCGATAGTCACCGAATGGAAATAGCGGCGAACCATGCGCAGCAGCTGCTGGAGAAGCAGCTCGACAAAATGACAGACCGCACGGCGAAGGATCGTCTGCGCACGGAAATGGGCGGAGAACTGGAGAAGCTTCGCGAGCACGTTTATTTTCCGGAAATATATAAATATATTTCGTTATTATACCCTGAGCGGCATACGATTCTTGATTATATGCCGGGCGATACGCTTCTCATACTAGATGAGCCAACCCGTTTGATAGAGACAGCGAAGCAGCTGGAGCGGGATGAGGCGGAATGGTCGATGCATTTGCTGCAGAACGGCAAGTCTCTGCCAGGGCTTTCGCTAGCGCGCGAGACGGACGAGATCTTACACCAACGTCCGTTTCCGACGCTGTTCTTGTCGTTGTTCCTGCGGCAAATTCCGCATTCGCAGCCGCAAAACATTTTGAATATGACCAGTCGCTCGATGCAAAACTTCCACGGACAAATGAATGTGCTAAAGGCAGAAATGGAACGTTGGCGCAAGACTGGCGCTACCGTCATGATGCTGGCCGGGAATGCGGAACGGATGGAACGGATGCGCCGCGTGCTTGATGATTACAGTATCGAGACGCCTATTCTTCTGGAAGGGAATCTGCAATCCGGCTTTGAGCTGCCATCATCCCATCTCGTTATTATTACGGAAGGCGAGATGTTCTCCCAGAAGCAGAGGAAAGCGCGAAGAATCGACAAGAAGGTCGACAATGCCGAACGTATTAAGAGTTATACAGAGCTTAAAGTCGGCGACTACGTTGTCCATCACAATCATGGAATCGGGAAATACGTAGGGATCGGCACGCTTGAAATTGCGGGCATTCATAAAGATTATTTGCATATCCTGTACGCCGGCGGCGATAAGCTGTCTGTTCCGATTGAGCAAGTGGACATGATTCAGAAATATGTCGGATCGGAAGAGAGAGAGCCTAAAGTAAACAAGCTGGGCGGCAGTGAATGGACAAGAGCAAAGAGTAAGGTGAAAGCATCCGTACAAGACATAGCTGATGATTTAATCAAGCTGTATGCGGAGCGGCAGACTGCGGCCGGATATGCATTCGGACAAGATACGTCTTATCAGAATGAATTCGAGGCTATGTTCCCTTATGATGAGACGCGCGACCAGATGAGAGCGATTGAGGAAATCAAGAAGGACATGGAAAAGAGTCAACCTATGGACCGGCTCCTTTGCGGAGACGTTGGTTATGGCAAAACCGAGGTCGCTATTCGTGCTGCCTTCAAGGCGGCAATGGATAGCAAGCAGGTAGCCGTGCTGGTACCTACGACGATTTTGGCGCAGCAGCACTATGAGACGTTCCGTGAGCGGTTTGCCGGTTATCCGATCAATGTTCAGGTGCTTAGCCGTTTCCGCTCGCGCAAGGAGCAGAATGAAACGATGAAAGGACTGAAGGCCGGAACCGTTGATGTTGTCATCGGAACGCACCGCCTGCTGTCGCAGGACATTATATTCAAATCGCTGGGGCTGCTCATTGTGGACGAGGAGCAGCGGTTCGGCGTGTCGCATAAGGAGAAGCTGAAGAAGCTGAAAACAAATGTGGACGTGCTAACGTTGACGGCAACGCCGATTCCGCGCACGCTTCATATGTCGATGCTCGGGGTGCGTGATTTGTCTGTTATTGAAACACCGCCGGAGAACCGGTTTCCCGTTCAAACGTATGTGGTCGAATACAGTCCGGCACTCGTCCGCGAAGCGATTGAGCGCGAGCTTGCCCGCGGCGGCCAGGTCTATTATTTATATAATCGCGTGCAAGGCATCTATCAGATGGCCGAGCAGATCAATGCGCTTGTACCGGATGCTAGAGTAGCGGTTGGGCATGGGCAAATGTCGGAGCAGGAGCTGGAAAAGACGATTCTCGATTTCCTTGACGGCGAATCTGACGTTCTGGTCAGCACGAGTATTATCGAGACAGGCGTCGATATTCCGAATGTCAATACGTTAATTGTGCATGATGCGGACAAAATGGGACTTTCCCAGCTGTACCAGCTGCGCGGGCGCGTAGGCCGTTCTAACCGGATAGCATATGCTTATTTCACCTATCAACGGGATAAGGTGCTAACAGAGGTTGCGGAGAAACGTCTGCAATCGATCAAAGAGTTCACGGAGCTCGGCTCCGGCTTTAAAATTGCGATGCGCGATTTGTCTATTCGCGGAGCGGGCAATTTGCTTGGGGCAGAGCAGCACGGCTTCATTGCCTCCGTTGGCTTCGACATGTATTCGCAAATGCTGGCAGATGAGATCGCCAAGCGTAAAGCGGAGATGAGCGGCGAAGAAGTGAAGGAAGAGAAGCCGGTTAGCACGCTCATCGATGTCAGTATCGATGCTTATTTGCCTTCCGATTACATTTACGACAGCATTCAAAAAATTGAAATTTATAAAAAGGTTGCTGCAATCCGGACCTTTGAAGAGTCGGACGATGTGATCGACGAGCTTGTAGACCGCTTTGGCGATTTACCGCAGGCGGTTAGCAATTTGCTTGCGGTTGCGAGACTCAAAGTATATGGCACTATGTACGGTATCGAGCAAATTAGCGGGAAGGGCGACGATCTTATCCTTCGCTTCGCTGCTAACGAGAAACGCCGTATTGACCGGAAAAAAGTAGATCAGCTGTGCTTAAAGCTTGAGAACCGATTTAAGCAAGGCAGCGAGCAAGAACCAAATCCGAGCGTGCTTCTGCGGGGCAAGGGATTAAATATGGAGCAGAAGATCCACATGACGGAGCAATTCTTGCAAGGATACAAGGACGTCCTGCTGTATAAGGAAGAATTGCAAAATGTGACACCATAGACAAGATTCGCTTTCAGCGTCCCTTTTCTGATACAATACAAACAAGCTCATAAATTGAAAGGGGATTCAACATGTTACACAGTTCACGTAAATCGGCATGGCGCAGAGGCGCGCTGCTTGTCGTTGCAGCGGTGCTCGTCATGACGTTTATGGCGGCATGCGGTGCGAAAGAAGCAGAGAATGCGACAGAAATTGCAACCTATAAGGGCGGCAATGTAACGGACACGGAATTCGACAAGTATTTAGCCGTTTTCACGGTCATGCAGCCAACCTACGCACAAATCATAGAAATCCCGCAATTCAAAGAGCAGCTGCTTCAGCAATATATTTCGTATAAGATTTTAGGCAGCCAAGCATCTAAAGAGTCGCAGAAGAAGGCTAAAAAAGATGTTAAAGCACAAATGGAGCAATTTGAAGAAGCGTTGAAAACGAACCCGGAATTGAAGGCTTCGCTTGATGAGAAGAAATTGAAAAACAAAGATATGGAAGAGTATTTGCTATTGACGTCCATCGTTGTGGCGCATATGAATTCCAAAGTAACAGAAGAAGAAATGAAAACCGAATATGAGGCGAACGGCGCTGATTATGCGACGGTCACGGTACGTCACATTTTGGTAGCGACAACGACTACGGATGAAGCTACGCAAGAGCAGAAAGAGCTTCGTACGCTTGAGGAAGCAATGAAACGCGCGAAGGAAGCGAAAGCAAAGCTTGAAGCGGGCGGAGAGTGGGCAGTGATCGCTAAGGAATACTCCGACGATCCTGGCTCTAAGGAAACAGGAGGCTTATATGCCGATAAGAAAGCCGGCGAGTGGGTTGAAGCATTCAAACAAGCTGCTTATAAGCAAGAGGTTGGTGTTATCGGCGATCCGGTAGAGACGGAATACGGATACCATGTCATTCTCGTTGAGAAGCGTGATATTCCGACCTATGATAAACTGAGTGAAACGGATAAGGAAGCTGTGAAAAGCGCGGTCGCTTACACCCACATGAACAAGTTCATGACGGATGAGATGCCGAAGCAAGAAATTGTAATCAAGCTGCCTGAGACGGAAAAAACTGAAGAGGAAGCTCCAGCTGGTGAGAAAACTCCAGCAGGTGAGGAAACGCCGGCTACAGAAGCTCCTACTGAGGCGCCTGCAGCAAAATAAGTTTTCGGATAGGCTGTGCAGACCCTTTAACCATTCAGTGGTTAAGGGGTCTTTTTAAGCGGGCAGATCGATCTCATTGTAGATATGCTCATAGCACGAGCGGAAGAGAACAAGAAGTAAACGGTAAGTGATTCGGTTATTAGGGCTCACCTTGAGGCGAAGTGTCGCGGGTGGGTCTTTTTTTGTTTTCAAAGTTATATGTACATGAAAAAGTAAAAACACTCATATAAGACAATAATGTGTAATGTTAATGTAACTATATATAACATATAAGAGGCATTGATGCGCGTATTTGGTTAATTTCCCGCGAAAAATTCTCCGAATAAAAATTTGATGTAAACTATATTGACACGAACTTAACGGCCACTCTATAATAAAAGCACGAACGTTGGGATTAGATTCCAACTGAACGTTCGGAAAAGAGAAAAAACAAAAAAGAAATTGGGGAGTGGAGAGATGAAAAAGAGGTTGTTTTATCAATTCAGCTTGTTACTGGTGGCATTGACCCTTGTATTGGCGGGTTGTGGTTCCAAGAATGAACCTGTCTCCACGAAAGAAGAGACGCCGAAGGCAACGGAAGCAGCGAATACGGGAGCAAGTACGGAGGGGGAAATTAAAGTAGGGATTCTGCACTCGCAGAGCGGCACGATGGCGATTAGTGAAGTGTCGGTTATCGATGCCGAATTGATGGCTATTGATGAAATTAATGCTGCCGGCGGCGTGATGGGAAAAAAAATCGTGCCCGTTATCGAGGACGGGGCTTCGGATTGGCCGACTTTCGCGGAGAAGGCCCGCAAACTGATCTCGGAGGACAAAGTTGCGACGGTATTTGGAGGATGGACATCTGCCAGCCGTAAAGCGATGAAGCCTGTATTCGAAGAGCTGAACGGATTGCTGTGGTACCCGGTACAATACGAAGGGCTTGAGTCTTCGCCGAACATCTTCTACACAGGCGCAACGACTAACCAGCAAATCGTGCCATCGGTTACGTGGCTGCTTGAAAACCGCGGCAAGAAATTTTACTTACTTGGATCGGACTATGTATTCCCTCGCACCGCAAACCTCGTCATAAAAGAGCAGTTGAAAGCAGAAGGCGGCGAATTGGTCGGCGAAGAGTATACACCGCTTGGTCACACTGACTATAGTACATTGATTAGCAAAATTAAAGAAGCAAAGCCGGATGTCGTCTACAATACATTGAACGGCGACAGTAACGTAGCGTTCTTCAAGCAGCTTAAAGACGCAGGTATAACGGCAAAAGATATAACGACACTGTCCGTATCGGTAGCCGAAGAAGAAATTCGCGGTATTGGCGTCGACGTGCTGGAAGGTCATTTGGCGGCATGGAACTACTACCAAACGACGGATACGCCAGCAAACAAAACGTTCGTTGAAAATTATAAAAAGAAATATGGCGCTGAACGCGTAACGGCGGATCCAATCGAGGCCGGTTACACGGCTGTATACTTATGGGCGGCAGCAGTAGAGAAGGCTGGCTCTACGGAAGTAGACAAGGTGAAGGAAGCGGCGAAAGAGCTGGAGTGGGATGCTCCGGAGGGTAAAGTGAAAATCGATGGCGCTACACAGCACATCTACAAAACCGTTCGGATCGGGGAAGTGCAGGCAGACGGCCAATTCAAGGAAATGTGGAATTCTGGCGAGGCGGTTAAGCCGGATCCATACTTGAAGGGGTATGACTGGGCGGCTAGCATTCAACCGACGGAATAACCGCTATGCGGGTAAATATCTAATGCGCAGCAATACTTGGGGGAGTATTCGGGTAGCTTCGAATGCTTCCCCTCTGTTTTATTGAAAGGAGCGGTCATATGGAAGTATATCTGCTGCAGCTATTCAATGGTTTAAGTATCAGCTCGATTTTATTGCTCGTTGCCTTAGGTCTGGCCATAACGTTTGGCTTGATGAAGGTTATTAATATGGCGCATGGCGAGCTCATAATGATTGGCGCCTACTCGACCTATTTGACACAAAATTTGTTTAACGATTATTTGCCGGAATCGATGTTTGATTGGTATTTTGTACTCGCGGTGCCGGCCAGCTTCGTTATTGCTTTTATATTCGGCCTTATTCTTGAGATGTCTCTCATCCGTTTTCTCTATGGACGGCCGCTGGACAGCTTGCTTGCTACATGGGGAGTAGGTCTTGTGCTGCAGCAGCTTGCAAGGTCGATCTTCGGCGCGCCTAACGTTGCGGTGACCAGTCCTTCGTGGTTAGACGGGGGTATGAAAATCATGGATGGCACGCTGCTCCCGTACAAACGGCTGTTTATTATAGCGCTCGTTATCGCTTGTTTGGTTTCCATGTACTTCTACATTTACCGCAGCCATGAGGGCAGAAGAATGCGTGCTGTTATGCAAAACCGTGACATGGCGGCATGTCTTGGCGTATCCACGCGGCGTGTCGATGCGATGACGTTTGCGATTGGCTCCGGCATTGCGGGTGTCGCAGGCTGTGCCTTGACACTGCTTGGCCCTATCGGTCCTTCGCTGGGCACTTACTATATCGTTGATGCGTTTATGGTGGTCGTTCTTGGCGGTGTCGGAAAGCTCGTCGGAACGGTGCTTGGCGCGACAGGCATAGGCATGTTTAATACGTTATTCGAATACTGGACGAATGCGTCGCTTGGCAAGGTGCTTGTGTTCGTATGTATTGTTGCATTTTTACAGTGGAAGCCTATGGGGCTCGTTGCGATGCGTACACGCTCGCTTGATTAAGGGGATGCTCTTTGCTCCTCAACATTTTTAGAAATATAAGAATTTATAAGTTTCACATTTATAAATAAGCTTATATTTCACCGCGAAACGAGCTTTTGCCGCCAAGGACGGCACAGCCGTTTACGTTTGTGAAAGGTGGTATACGCATGCGATTGCAAAAGTTAACTCCTCAGCGGCTATGGATATTACTCGGTTATACCGCGGCTGCGGCTGCGTTATTCTCGGCGCCGCTCTTTGTAAGTGACTTTCGGCTTAATTTGCTGGCGAAATTTCTGGCCTTTGCTATAGTGGCGCTGGGGCTTGATCTTATATGGGGCTACACCGGTATATTGAGCTTAGGTCACGGTATTTTCTTTGGACTTGGCGCATACGCCATGGCGATGTATTTGAAGCTGGAGGCCAGCGGCGGGAAGCCGCCGGATTTTATGGGATGGAGCGGGCTCAAGGAGCTGCCGTTGTTTTGGCAGCCATTTCAACATTTCGGATTTGCGGTCGTGATGGGTATCGCAATTCCGGCGTTGCTGGCGCTTGTGCTAGGTTACTTCACGTTCCGGAATCGGATTCGCGGCGTATATTTTACGATTTTGACGCAAGCGCTTGTTATTATTACGACTACGCTGTTAGTTGGCCAGCAGGCTTTCACAGGCGGAACGAACGGCGTAACGGGATATTCGTCGCTGCTGGGCTTTTCATTAGGTTCTCCGGATACGAAGCGCGCGCTCTATTTGATTACAGTTGTAGTTCTAATCTCCATATTCGTATTGTGCCGCTTCGTTATTGGCAGCCGCTTCGGTAAGGTGCTTCGCGCTATTCGGGACGGGGAGAACCGTGTTCGCTTTATCGGGTACAATCCGGCCACCTATCAAATGGTTGTGTTCACGCTATCGGCGGCAATTGCCGGACTGGCCGGCATGCTCTTCGTTCTCCATGTCGGAATTATTTCCCCTTCCATGCTCGGTATTGTGCCTTCTATTGAAATGGTGCTGTGGGTAGCAATCGGCGGACGCGGAACGCTCATTGGAGCCGCGCTGGGAGCTATTCTAATGAACTGGGCGAAGAGTGAGTTCAGTACGGCTTATCCGGAAGGCTGGCTGTTCTTTATGGGAGCGTTATTCGTT
Organism: Paenibacillus prosopidis; assembly: GCF_003337375.1. Classification (GTDB taxonomy): domain Bacteria; phylum Bacillota; class Bacilli; order Paenibacillales; family Paenibacillaceae; genus Pristimantibacillus; species Pristimantibacillus prosopidis. Next base: position 45,696 of record NZ_QPJD01000024.1, on the reverse strand, counting down.
GTAGTCGTTGTGTTTATGCCGAAAGGCGTTGCCGGATTAGTTGGTCAGCTGAAATTCCGCAGAAAGAGGAGGGAGCCGGAGCATGAAAGAGTCCGCAATCCTGCAGTGTGACGACGTGACGGTGGAGTTCGACGGGTTTAAGGCGGTTCAAGGGATGAATTTGAAGCTGGAGAAGGGTGAGCTTCGTTTTCTCATCGGTCCGAACGGGGCAGGAAAAACGACGATGCTTGATGTCATATGCGGCAAAGTAAAGCCTTCGGCGGGGCGGGTAACTTTTGATGGTAAGGTCGATATAACGAGAAAGAAGGAGCATCAAATCGCTGAGCTCGGCATTGGACGCAAGTTTCAAGCGCCTTCGATATTTCCTTCTATGACTGTGGCTGAAAACTTGGAAATTTCAATGCGCCAGAAGCGTACCGTATTTGCTACCTTATTTGCAAAAATGGCTGCAGAAGAGCGCGAGAGGATCGAGCATCAGCTAACGATGATCGGCTTGCAGGATAAAACGGCCTGGCGGGCTGGCGGATTGTCGCATGGCGAGAAGCAATGGCTAGAAATCGGCATGATGCTGCTGCAGGAGCCGGAAATATTGCTGCTCGATGAGCCTGTAGCCGGAATGACGGACAAGGAAACGGAAAAGACGGGCGAGCTTCTGCATCAGATAGCCCGCAAACGTTCGATTGTTGTAGTTGAGCATGATATGGAGTTTGTTCGCAATTTTGCGAGCAAAGTGACGGTTATGCATGAGGGCAGACTGCTCAAGGAAGGCTCGATGGATGAGGTGCAGCGCGACGACCGGGTTGCGGAAGTGTATTTGGGGAAAAGGCGGGATGCCGATGTTAGCCGTTCAACAGCTTGAGGCGGGATATGGGGAAAGCGTAATTTTGCGGGATGTATCGTTAAAAGTGAAGGTGGGGCAAGTTGTGTGCCTGCTAGGGCGAAATGGCGTCGGCAAGACGACGCTGATGAAGAGCATTATGGGACTGCTGAAGGCGCGGGGCGGTTCCGTTTCTTATAACGGGGCTGATCTGACGAAGAAGGCACCTGGATTGCGGGCGAAAAGCGGAATTGGTTATGTGCCGCAAGGCCGCGAGATTTTTGCGCAGCTGTCGGTGTATGAGAATCTGCTGCTTGGGCTGGAGGCATCCCGCGAAAAGCTTAATGCGGTTCCTAAAGAGGCAATAGCGAAATTTCCGGTTTTGCCAACGATGTATGCGCGACGCGGCGGCGATCTGAGCGGCGGACAGCAGCAGCAGCTTGCGTTTGCGCGGGCGCTCGCTTCGAGGCCGGAGGTGCTGCTGCTAGATGAGCCTTGCGAAGGTATTCAGCCTTCCATCGTAGACGATATACGCGACGTCATTCGTTCTATTAAGGCCGATGGCAAGACGGCGATTTTGCTCGTGGAGCAGAGCCTCGATTTTGTGAAGAGCGTGGGCGATTATTTCTACGTGCTGGAGAAGGGCGCAATCGCTTGGGAAGGCGGCCTGGAGTCGCTCGACGATGAGGTCGTTCGCAAATATTTGACGGTGTGAAGAGGGAAGGGCAACGCTATTCGAGTTGGCGGGACAGTTTGTGTTATCTTGTGAGAGAAAGAGTCGACCGAAACCATTCGGTCGACCCTTTTGTCGTTGTTCAGGAAATTACATCGAAGTGTGAAGTGCTATTCCTTGTCGATGTCAAAGTGAATCGCTAGCTTAGGGTAAGCCGCAGCTATTTCGGCTACTCGTTCCACCAGCGTAATCTGGTTGAAAGCTGAGTTGAAAATTTCTTTGTCCGGCAGGAAGGTGACGCTTGTACCGGTTTCCTTCGTAACCCCTACGGATAATAAACCGGTTTGTGGAATACCGTGCTTATAATCTTGCCGAAATACCTTTCCTTCACGACGGACCTCGACGCATAACCTTTGCGAAAGGGCATTAACAACAGCGATAGTAATGCCTTCCTCGCTGCCTGGAGCAAAAAAGGCGGAGCCTGACCAGTCATGGCCGATATCGGTAAAGACGGTTTGAACTCTTGTTTTGGTCGTCCCGGGAAGCACTTGGACCGGAATTCCTCTGCCGTTATCGGATACGGTTATACTGCCGTCGTGATGAAGGAAGATGCTCACTTCACTGCAAAACCCTGCTTTATGCTCGAGTATTGTATTCTCCACTACTGCCAGCAATAGGTGATGGGGATCGAATTGGTTTTTCGATTCGCCTAGATATGCGCTGGCGTTGTTTCTCGTTTCCGCAAGTTCCATATAGTCGCTTGTATCAAGTAAGTCGGAAGTCGCAGCTAACAATAAGAGTAGTGGAAGAGAACGGTGTGAAGGGAGAGAGTAGCTGCCGCCCCGTTCTTCTTGCACAAGCAAGTCGGCGCCGGCCAACGCTTTAATATGGTGGTAAAGCTGACCGGTCGTGCCCATATTTAGACGTTCGACGAGCTCGGCCCCGGTGAGAGGCTGCTTCAGCACCAATCTTAAAATATCGAGGCGCTGAGGATGACCGAGGGCGGCGAGTACTTTTGCAGCCTTATCGCCGTCCAGCTCCAATAATTGATTGACAGGCCTCTCTTGGGGCTCCCATCTGTAGAGGCTGTTTTCTCCGCGATATTGCCCGGAATAAAATACGCTGCCTGTCTCCGTCTCTATGCGGTTCTCAATTGCTGCTGCACCAATCTCGTTATTTTTCAAATAGGCTGACTTTGGAGCAGGGGCGTTGCCGAATTGGCTGACGAGTTGTTTGATGTCGCTGATCTGAGCTTTCAATTCATCGATCTCTGATCCGTAATCCCTAGACATTGTCAAATCGATCACCTCATTAAATTATCTAAATACGTAATTACGTAATTAAATAATATCATAAGGAACATCGGTTGTAAATATTATACAGGCCATATTTGCACACAGAAGAGCTTCTCCAGCTTTACGAAGGGGAGAAGCTCTTTAACCGGACCTTCCATATACGCAGGGTCCTTCTATTTCATCTGCCCTCTTTCTATGTTACTCTAACTGTTTTTCCGACCATGGTTATTCTGGTTTTGGTTTCTACTTCCTCGGCCTGCCCTTCACGTTTTATGAACGAAGATATGCCCTTCACGCCGCATTTTCTCGCCAAGCAGCTTTCTGTGCTGCTCCATTTACATCAAAATACGACCAGCCCATAGATCCCATGGTGTTACTGGCCTGCACACATAGCTTGACGGAATGAATGCGCTGTTTGATAATAAGGAAAAGGCGGGGAGTAAGGAAACATAACATAATATGTTAGGAGTTGAAATCCTTTGCATATTCCTGATGGATTTCTTGATGCAAAAACATGGATGACGACGACTGCTGTAGGCGCGGCTGCCGTCTCCTACAGTCTTAAAAAGACGAAGCTCACGATTTCATCGAAGCAGGTGCCAATGGTGGCGCTGATTGGATCATTCGTATTTGCCGCACAAATGCTCAACTTTCCGATTGCGGGAGCGACATCGGGACATTTTCTCGGCGGGACGCTGACATCGATCTTGTTTGGCCCTTGGATCGGTTCAATCGTTATGGCTTCTGTCCTTATTATTCAGGCACTTATCTTTCAAGATGGCGGCATTACTGTTCTTGGAGCTAACATTTTATGTACCGGATTTATCGGCTGCTTCGTCGGCTATTGCGTTTACCGGGCAGGGATGAGGCTGCTTGCAGGAAAAGGACGGATATTGATAACCTTCTTGGCGGCGTGGCTTTCTATCGTCGCTGCTTCCGCGGGTGTGGCGCTGCTGCTTGCATGGTCCGGCACATTCGGGCTGGGTACGGCGCTTAAGGCGATGATTGGCTGGCATATGCTTATTGGAATCGGGGAAGGACTCATTACTACACTTGTTACCGGCTATCTGTTCGAACGCAATACTTCGCTTATTAGAGGGGTGACATCGCCATGAACGAGGTGCGTTTAACAACGCGTAAATGGAAATGGATCGGACTTCTTGTCATAACGTTTGCAGCGGCTGGTTTGCTGTCGCCCTGGGCTTCGTCGCATCCGGACGGTCTTGAACGCGTGGCGGAGGATCATGGCTTCCTGCAGCAAGCAGGCACGGTTCATGAATGGGCCCCTATCCCTGACTACGAGGTGGCAGGTATCCCTTGGACCGTCTTGCGGATTGGTCTGGCCGGCGTGATTGGCTCGGTCATTATGATGGCAATTCTGTGGGGAGCGTTACGGAGTTTTACAAGGATAAGGAGGGAAAACGATGCTGGGACCAATCATGGAGAAGAAGGATGAGCTTCACATAAACCAAGAAGTAGGGCAGCCTTCCTTGCAAAAAGCAAAGCATCGGCTCCTTACGGTGCTGGGCATACTCGTCACGGTAATGTTTTTCCGACATCCTGCAGCTCTCTCCGGGGCGGCAGGATGTTTTCTGTTTATCCTCCTTTGGACCGGCGTTTCGCTTAAAACCATTGTAAGAAGAATGCTGCTCATCGTACCATTTGGGCTTGGCGCCATCCTGTTTATTCCTTTTCAAATGAACGGAGAACCGTTGTTCACGCTGCTGGGCTATACTGCGACCGCTGAGGGAATGCGGCATGCAGAGGTTATTTTGCTCAAAATTGTCAGTGCAAACTTACTGATTACCTATTTGCTCTCCGTAACGCCGCTGTTTATCTTAATTAAAAGCTTACGGGCAATCGGTATGCCGGCGATATTAATCGAAATTATAAGTTTGATGATGCGTTATTTTTATTTATTGAAGGAAGAGGCGCAAAGCATGGTCAAAGCACAGCGTTCGCGCGGACTTCGGCTGGATGGCTGGTTATGGAGCCGCAGTGCTTACAAACGGTTTGGCGAGCTGCTTGGCGTATTGTTTCTTCGCGCATTCGGACGCAGCGAGCGGATATACCGGTCAATCACAGCGCGCGGCGGCTTTGGCGATGGTCGGAACGTTAAAAATCTTGATGCAAGCAAAAGGGGAAATCGGGGAATGATGGAGAAGAATGAGCAATGCGCGGCCATAGATGTGCGCCATGCAGCTTACCGCTACGGGAGCACGCCCGCATTAAGCGATGTCAGCTTTCAGGTGGAGCAGGGCGCTAAGGTTGTACTGATGGGGCCAAATGGTGCAGGAAAGTCAACGCTCATTTCACTGCTTAACGGTATTGAGAAGCCTGAACAGGGCGAGGTTTATATGCTTGGCGAGCTAATGACCGAGCAATCGGGCAAGCTTATGAGAAGCCGCATTGGTGTCGTATATCAGGATCCGGATGATCAAATTTTTTCAACCTCCGTAGAGGAGGATGTCGCCTTCGGCCCAAGCAACCTGGGTTTAAGCGAGGATGAGGTACGCCGCCGCGTCGATAAAGCGCTTGGGGCGGTCAACATGAGCGGGCTGCGCGGACGTTCGCCTTTTGAGCTAAGCTATGGTCAAAAGCGGCGAGTGGCGATTGCCGGCGTGCTGGCAATGGAGCCTGAAATTATCATTTTGGACGAGCCGATGGCCTTTCTTGACCCTAAGAGCCGCGACGACCTGCAGGCCCTGCTCGAATCGATGCATCAAGCAGGAATAACGCTGATCGTAGCGACTCATGATGTCGATTTTGCCGCTGAATGGGCTAGCCAGGTACTTCTGCTGAAGGATGGAAGGCTGCTTGCATCAGGCGGGGTTGATCTGTTATTCGATGATGAGCTGCTCATGGAGGCCGATTTGCATTTGCCGCGTCTCGCCCGTCCATTCCGTTTGCTGGACGGGGCTGGCAGTTATAAGCCGAGAACGGTTCGCGAGGCGGCGCAACACATATGGAAGCTCATAAGGAAGAACCCGTCTGTTCAGGAAATTGTGGAGAAGGATGAGACGGAGGTAAGGCGCGATCGGCGGTAACGGTACCCTTTTTAATGAGAGAAATGGGACGTTTGGCTGGATCTGTGATGCGTGTATAAGAATCTGGGAGCGGATGAATACTATGGTCAGATTCAAAATCTTTGAAGGATCTTTCCTCTTCGTTATAAACAAGCTTCAAGAATCCAGTCGATTCAAAATCCTCTAGGAAAGCGGGGCAACAAGAAATGAAAGCAACTGGAATTGTACGTCGCATCGATGATCTCGGGCGAGTAGTGATTCCGAAGGAGATCCGCCGTACACTGCGTATTCGCGAGGGTGACCCTCTAGAAATATTTGTAGATCGTGATGGCGAAGTTATTTTGAAGAAATATTCTCCTATCGGCGAGCTTGGCGATTTTGCAAAGGAATATGCGGAGTCGTTATATGAGGGCACGAACCATGTTACATTGATCACGGATCGGGATACCATAATCGCGGTAGCAGGTGCTTCTAAGAAAGAGCTGCTGGACAAGCAAGTCGGCACCGTTCTGGAAGGCTGTATGGAAAATCGTAAAACGTTGTCCGAATTGAACGGCGGTTCATTCGAGATTGTGAAAGACGTGCAAGAGACATACAGCTCTTTTGTCGTTGCTCCAATTATTGCAGGTGGAGATCCGATCGGCACAGTCGTATTGCTAAGCAAAGATGAGTCAGTGAAAATGGCGCAAATGGAAACAAAGATGGCGGAGACGGCAGCAGGCTTTTTGGCTAAGCAAATGGAACAGTAGTGTGTAAGGCAATGGCAAGAATGTAAGTAAACAAGGGTAGGAAAGCTCTGAAACGTATGAAAAGCGAAAGCGGAAAAATGAAAGCTTCTTTGATCGAGAGTAATCTTGATTGAGGAAGCTTTTTCAAGGTTAACGATTGTGAGGTATAATGATACCAATAGAAATCGATGGATAGGCAGGAGCGTGACGGTATGAACCGCAAGCCTGCTCGTGGTCGGCCGGCTGTGCCGTCTGAGTTAGAGCTCGGGATGCAAGTGAGTGAGCTGCCGAATGAAGGTAGGGCTGGGCAGCGGCCGAGGCTTTTAATGAATGGCGTTGTGGTTATGGCGGGTGCGGCTCTGCTCTCCAAACTAATCGGCGTATTTCAAAAAATTCCGCTGCAAAATATGGCCGGGGATCGGGTATTTGGCATTTATAACGCAGTATATCCGTTTTATCAATTGGCGGCTGTGCTTGCAACGGCGGGGTTGCCGACAGCAGTGTCGCTGTTAATTGCTGAACGGCTTCGCAAGGATAAGGACACTGAAGGCGTTCGGCGAACGCTGTATGCTGCATTATTGCTGCTTGGGATAACAGGCATCGCAGCTTTTGGCTGGATGTGGACAGGGTCTGACCAGGTGTCGCGCTGGATCGGCGACTCGGAAACGGCCAACGCTATCCGAGCTGTGTCGGTTGCGCTGCTGCTTGCTCCGGTCGTTGCCGCTTTGCGCGGCTATGCCCAGGGTTTGGGGCGGATGACGCTGTCGGCCGCTTCCCAGGTTATCGAGCAAATGATTCGCGTGGCCATTATGCTGTTCGTTCTCACGATGAGCTGGTCAGCCGGCTGGGCTGACGCGTCGATTGCCGCCGGTGTAATGAGCGGCTCGGCCTTCGGCGCGAGTGCTTCACTGATTGTTTTGGCTGTTTATTTCTGGCGCAAGCGGCGGCGCGAACGACTTGTGCGTGCTCCAGGTGCTTTAAAAGCCGAACTGAAGAAGCTTGCCGCAATAGCGCTGCCGGTTGCATTAGGGGCGGTTGTCGTTCCCGCGATTGGAGTCGTGGATGCTTTTACGGTGCCACGGCTGCTGCGTGACGGGGGCTTGTCCGAAGCGGAAGCGATGGCGATGTTCGGCATTTACAGCCGTGCGCAGCCTCTGGTGCAGCTGGTCGTTATGGTTGCGGGCGCGGCAGCCGCTGCGCTTGTGCCCGGATTGGCGCTCGCCCGCATGCGCGGAGCCTATGGGCAGCTGCGGGTTGAGCTGTCGGTTGCCGAGCGTGCCGCCTGGGCGATTGGGGCGGCTGCAAGCATCGGCTTAGTGCTGCTGGCGGAGCCGCTGAATGTGATGCTGTATGCCGATGCAAAGGGCACGGCAGCTTTTGCTTTGGTGGGCTGCACCGCGCTGGCGGGCAGCGTTAATGCGGTTACGGCGCCAGTGCTGCAGGGGCTTGGCGCAGTGCGGACTCCTGCGGTGCTGCTGCTTATTGCAGCGCTGCTCAAAGGTGCGCTTAACGCCGTGCTGGTGCCCTCGTACGGAGTCGAGGGTGCTGCGTTCGCCGGCGTTGCTGCGCTTAGCGCGGCCGCAGTGCTGGGCGCGGTCGCGGTGCGCCGGGCTGCGGCATCAGCAGGTGCGTCGCTAGGCGCAGGCTGGACAGCGGCTGGGCCGTGGAGGCGGGCGGAGCGGGAGCCAACGCGAGAGCGGGAGCAGGAACAGCGGGAGCAAGTGAGCGGGTCGGCGCGAGAGCGGGAGCTCGATGAGCGGGAGCAAGTGAGGGGGTCGACGCGAGAGCAGGAGCAAGGGAGAATGCCGGCGCTTGGGCGCGCGGCCGCAGGTACAGCCCTTGCGCTCGCGGTGATGGCCGCAGCGCTTGTTGTCGCCGAGCGAGCGCTGCGCGCCGCGCTTGGCGGGTTGCTGCCGCCGCGGGCGGCAGCGGCTGCGCTTGCGCTGACGGGCGTTGCCGTCGGCGCTTGCGCCTTTGGCGCCGCGGCATTGCGCGGCGGCGCCATTAGCGCGCGCGAATTGCGCGCGTTGCCGGGCGGCGGCGTATTGGCCGCCCGGCTGCGGCGCTGGCGGCTTATACCGCCAGCGGAGCAGGAGGACTAATGCAGCTCTCGACGCGATTAAACCGTTGACTCGAACGCGCATGAACTTGGAGATAGAGCTAAAAATTAGCACTATTTCATCCAAACTAAACCTGAATAGCATAGTTAGAGTTAGAAATTAGCTCTATTTTGCTTAACGCGGCCTCAAACAGACCGTGAATGCATCGAATCTGGGAAATAAATCTAAAAGTTAGCTCTATTTCCTCCAAACTAACCGAAATTGTAATAATAGTGCTAAAAATCAGCTCTATAGTGCTTTTCACGGCCTCAAACTGACCGGAAAATCATAAAAACCATCTCCCCAACAACGTTACGCTTTTCATGCTAATCGAGTAAAACAAGGATAGTTCATTTACTAAGCCAGCTGTTAATTTTAACATTACATTCCGATCACTTTTACATAAACACTGCAACATAAACCATAAGGAGGATTCCTTCTAATGACAATCCCAAACATAACGGTCGTCGGGCTAGGCTCGGGCGATCCCGATCAATTAACCCTTGGCGTATGGCGCCGGCTGCAAGCCGTGGAACGTGTATTCGTCCGCACGGCGCAGCATCCCGTGATATCCTTGCTGAAGGAGAACGGTATCGCCTATACATCGTTCGATTCCCTTTACGAGCAGCATGACTCGTTTCCTGATGTGTATAAATCAATCGCGGAGGCGCTGATTGCTGAAGCAGGCAATACCACAGCAGGCGGCCAGCCGCTCATCTATGCCGTTCCCGGCCATCCGATGGTAGCGGAGCGCACCGTTCAGCTGCTGCGCGAGCAATGTCCGCAAGCGGGCATCGAGCTCGAAATTATTGGCGGAGAAAGCTTTCTGGACCAAGCGTTTGTCAGCCTTGGCATCGATCCGATCGAGGGCTTCGCGCTGCTTGACGCCGCTGAGCTTCAGCCTGCGCTGCTGCAGCCGCAGCTTCACACGCTCATCGGCCAAGTGTACGACGCGTTCACAGCTTCCGATGTGAAGCTGGCGCTGATGGAGCGTTACCCCGATGATTTCGAGGTCGTGGTGGGACATGCACTCGGTGTTGCTGATGAGCAGCAAATCATTCGCGTCCCTCTTTATGAGCTTGACCGTACGCCGGGCTACGGCAACTTATCGCTTATTTGGGTGCCTCGCAGCGACGATGCTGCGCTTCGCAACCGCTCTTTCGAACGCCTGCATGAAATCGTATCGATACTGCGCAGTCCCGAAGGTTGTCCGTGGGATCGCGAGCAAACGCATCAGTCTATCCGCAAAAACTTTATCGAAGAGCTTTATGAAGCGCTTGAAGCCATCGATAATGATGATCCCGACGGCATGCAGGAGGAATTCGGCGACGTTATTCTCCAGGTCATGCTCCATAGCCAAATGGAAGAAGAAACTGGCGCATTTTCCGTTTATGATGTGATACAATCTCTTAACGAGAAGCTCATTTTCCGCCATCCGCATGTTTTTGGTGATATAAATGCCAGCAACTCTGAAGAGGCGCTTGGCAACTGGGAGCAAATGAAGGCGGAGGAGAAGCGGATCAAAGGGACGGACGCGAACCGTAAATCGGTGCTCGATGGCATTCCGCCTGATCTCCCGGCTCTCATGAAGGCTTATAAGCTGCAGAAAAAAGCGGCTAAAGTCGGGTTTGATTGGGATGAGCTTGGACCGGTTTTGGACAAAATCGAAGAGGAGCTCAGCGAGCTTCGCGAAGCCATCGCGACCAAAAGCGAGGAGGAGCAAGCATCGGAGCTTGGCGATCTGCTGTTCGCTGTCGTCAATGCATCACGCTTCATCCATGCGGATCCGGAAGAGGCGCTCACACGCACAAACAAAAAATTTCGCAGCAGATTCGAGTATATTGAAGAGCAGCTCCGTATAAGAGGCAAACAATTTGACCAGACTGATTTAACAGAAATGGATCGATGGTGGGAAGAGGCCAAGCGTCAATCCTAGCTTTCATTTCGTCACAAAACGCCTTTATTCCGCACTATTCGCAAAAAAATTTCAAATAGCGGCAGGATTTATTTGCTCTTAAGCAGAATAAGTATTCTCGTGAAGAGTAAAAAATTCCAAGCACGGCGGCGTCTTAGGGCACCGACCAAAAATAACGGTAACGAAATAGGAGGATTTTATAATGAACAAAACAGACTTGATCAACAACATTTCCGAGAAAAGCGGCTTGACTAAACGCGATGTAGAAGCAGTACTTAACGGATTTTTGGGCGAAGTAACAGACGCACTTGCAGGCGGAGACAAAGTACAATTGATCGGCTTCGGTACTTTCGAAACTCGCAAACGCTCCGGACGTGTTGGCCGCAACCCGCAAACAGGTGAGCCAATCGAAATTTCGGAAGCAAAAGTTCCTGCATTCAAAGCAGGCAACAAGCTGAAAGAAGCAATCAAGTAGTCTAATGCGGTTAGATAAATTTCTCAAGGTGTCCCGATTGATTAAGCGCCGCACCGTTGCAAAGGATGTATCCGAGCAGGGGCGCGTATGGATCAACGGCCGCGAAGCGAAAGCAAGCAGTGCCGTTAAAGTCGGCGATGAGCTCCAAATCCAATACGGCCAAAAGATCGTAACCGTGCGCGTTGAGCGCATTGCGGAGACGACCCGTAAGGATGAAGCCGGAGAGCTGTACACCTTGGTGAAAGAAGAACAGCGCCAGCGCGAGACTGGTCTCGACTGGGAGCAATAATAACAAAGCTGTCTGACAAGCATCATGCTTGCGGGCAGCTTTTTTCTTTTCCCAATAGACAATCCATGGACGTCGCACTCATCGCTACCCCGGTTGAAACGATCAAAAACGATTATTTCGTAGATTGGTATGAAAATACCGGATTCTTTTCCACGCAGCGAATGGATGGGATCATCGGCCTGTTATTTCTATGCGTTATTACTCCTATAGTTATTCACTACTTACTTAGCCAAATGACACAAGCTAACGTCGGCATCAGCCTGTCCTTGGTGTGGGGTCTTCGCAAATGGACACACATGATTATGTACTGTTTTTTGCAAAATGTTATAGTGTTCGCAGGGCTTCTTCTGTTCATTGTTCCTGTCATTCTCTTTACTGTGCGGCTTATGCTGATGCCAATCGTCGTATCGGTGGAGCATACCTCCAGCATCAATCCAATGGAAGTATGCAGGGAAATGGCACGCGGCCGCTTTTTCAAGTTCGCAGGGTATGCGCTTGTCGGTTAAGCAGCTTTGGCGGCTTTTGGCGTTATAGTCGGTTTTGTGGCGTTCAGCATCCCCGTCGATTCTTGGATTGCTGCGACCGTCCTCGACGTTCTACTCGACTGGTTTAGCCAGTTAATAACTATCATTCTGCTTCTTGTTTATTTGCAAATCAGGACGGAGAGCAGGGAAGCGCAAATTGAAAATGCAGCCTAAGCTGAATTTGTTCTAAACCTCATCCGCCCCCCATAAGCTAGTCTTAAACGTATGCCGCGCCGCCAGTGCACGGCTGGACATGTTAACGAAGCGGGGGACGAGTCTATGGTTGACCAAAGCAAAGGTCAGAAGCGGCAGGAAGTAAAAATGTTAAATCGCAAGCTGCTGGAGCTTACCGGGGTTTTAAATGTGGAAAGCTTCGACAGTGAGGAGTTTTTACTCGAAACGGAGCTTGGTTTCTTAACGGTTAAGGGCCAAAATTTGCATATGAAGCATCTTAGCCTGGAACAAGGACTGGTAGCTATAGAAGGGCTCGTCCATTCGCTCGCCTATTTGGATGGAAGCAACGCCTCTTCGAAATCCAAAGGGCTGTTCGGGAAGCTATTTAAGTGACGCTCGACATGCAGTGGATGACGATGGCGGTCATGCTGTTATCCGGCTTAGGCATGGGAACGGTGTTCGACGGCTATCGCGTGGTGTCGCATGAGCTGAAGTTTCCGCGCTGGTGGCTGCCCGTGCTTGACGTCATCTATTGGATGGCGGCTGCGCTGGTCGTCTTTCGAGTGCTGTACGCCAGCAACAACGGCGAGGTGCGGGCGTACGTTTTTATCGGACTGGCTATCGGCATCATCCTCTATTATCTCTTGCTTAGCAAGGCAGTCATTGTTACTGTAAAATGGCTAATTCGAGCGGTGCAGGCGTTTATCTCTTTTGTGCTCAAGTGTTTAGATATAATTATAGTGAAGCCACTGCTGCTGCTTTACAAGCTGCTTAAGATTATTTTAGGATTTGGGTCCGCGTTCACTATTTTCCTTTTGAAAATTGTGATACAATTGGTTCGTCCATTTTGGCGTTTGCTTGTTTGGATCATTCGGCCGATTCTTCGTCCTATAGGACGGTGGTTGTCCCCCTACATGAACAAATGGCAGGTTGCAGAGAAGCTGAGAAAGCTTGGACTACAAATTGTTAATTTGTGGACTAAATGGTTTAGGAGGTAATACCGCACATGACGACTGCTACTGTAAATAAAACAACAGGTAACGCTGGCACGAAGCGCCGGTTCAAACTATGGATGATGTTCATTGTTCTTTTTATGGGCTGGGCGGCGTATACCATCTTTGGTCAAATGAAGCAGCAGGACGCGACAAACGTGCGGCTATCTACCATACAAGGACAAATAGATGCGTCAACGAAAGAAAGCGAAGCAATCAAACAGCAAATTGAACGGTTAAACGATCCGGAATATATCGCTCAACTCGCAACCAAGGAGCAAGGCATGGTGAAGAAGGGCGAGCAGCAAATTTTCAGCGATTAAATAGGGCTCCAAATCGGGTGAACGTCTGTTGACCTTACTTGAACGGTTCGGTTATAATCACGTTAATAGCGTTTTCGCAAAACTTTTAGCTTATGCTTATGGATTCGGTTTTGCTTCGCAAATTTCTTAGGGAGGAACATTTTATTTTATGGCAATTGAAGTGGGCGCTAAGTTAGAAGGAAAAGTGACAGGCATTACGCATTTTGGGGCATTTGTCGACTTGTCGGGAGGTGTCACGGGTCTTGTTCACATTTCGGAAATTGCTGATAATTACGTCAAAGACGTGAAGGATCACCTGAAAATCGACGATGTCGTGAAAGTAAAAGTGATCAACGTGGACAAAGACGGAAAGATCGGACTTTCCATTAAGCAAGCCATCGACCGGCCGGAAGGCCAACCAGCGCCACAACAACGCGAGCGTCATAGCGGCGGCGGTGGAAGCACTGGTGGTAGTGGTGGCGGAGAACGTTTCAACCGCGGAGGCGGTGGCGGCGGTGGCGGACGTCCCTTCAACAAGCAATCGTCTGGCAGACCTGCATATGGTAAACCGTCATTCGAGGATAAAATGTCACGTTTCCTGAAAGACAGCGAAGAGCGCATCTCCTCTTTGAAGAAGAATACGGAGGGCAAACGCGGCGGACGCGGTGCCAAGCGGGTATAAGCTGAATCGTCATAAATTCATATTAGAAGCAGAACCGATGTGGTTCTGCTTTTTTTGCGTGCTTTTGCAATAAAATAGATTTGTTTTTTGTAAACGCTTACCTTATGCTGTCGAAGCGGGACGCTAAACCAGCATATATGCTGCGGTTGAAGCCAGCTAAGTCCCAATTTCTAAGACCTATGTCGTTTTCATCTAGGCCGTTTGCCAGAAAATAAATAGTTTTCTCCGATCCTCTTACATTCCCGACAGGTTACAACGTCTATTCGTCAGCAGATGGAAACCGACAGACACGGTTTTTGTTGATGCTTATTTGGTAATAGGTTCCAAGTGAGACGGGTCAAACTCATGCGGCGCATATGTTTGACAGCGCTGTGACAATGAATGCAGGGCCGATTATTTTTGTCGGAAAAAATTTTTTGGAATGTTACGTTAACTGACAAACTTTATACGGACAAGCTCCTATAATGAAAATCACATTACATTCGGAATGGTGGTGTGTGTTGGTGGAAAAGGAAAACGCTGAGGTAGTTACCAGTGTGAAGCGGACAAGTCTAGCGCAGACGTTTGTGCAAAAAGGGCGGGAATGGGTGGCGGCGCGCCGGTTCATTCAAGTCATTTTGGCAAAGAAATGGACATTTCTATTAGTCGGTGTAGCTTTCTTACTGGGAAGAGCGGTCATACTAGAATCGCTCATGCCATTTGCAGTCGCCTATTTCGCAGTTATCTATTTTATGCGAAAGGATATTTATCCGTGGGTGGCGGTAGCGTTGGTGGCTGGAAGCTGGCTTGCGGCAGATCCTGCGCCAATGTGGATCGCGATGGAAATTGCGGTGTTGTTTCTTTTCTTGAAGGGGCTGGAGGCGTATGAGAGGGCGGAGCTGTCATCGGCGCCGATTCTAGTATTCGCAGCAACACTACTCGTCCAATTATTCGGAGTTTTTATAGGGGACGAGCTTAGCTGGTACAATTTCATGCTGGTTGTTGTGGAAGCGGCGCTCGGCTTCGTTCTGACACTTGTCTTTATACAGGCGATTCCGGTGCTGACCATGACGAAAAAATCAGCGTCGCTCAAGAACGAGGAAATCATTTGTTTAATGATTTTGCTCGCTTCGGTCATGACGGGGGCGGTTGGCTGGGTTTTCTACGGCATGTCGGCAGAGCACATCATGTCTCGCTATATGCTGCTGCTGTTTGCTTTGGCAGGCGGCGCACCGCTGGGCGCTTCAGTCGGCGTAGTTGCCGGTCTTATTTTGAGCTTGGCGGACTTCGGGGCCGTCGTTCAAATGAGCTTGCTTGCTTTTGCCGGCTTGCTTGCCGGACTTCTGCGCGAAGGCGGTAAAATGGCTGCTGCGTTCGGGATGCTGCTCGGAACGTCTATATTATCAATCTATGTAGGAAGTCAAGCTGATGTTATGAGCTCGACATGGGAGTCTGTTGCGGCTGCCACGCTGCTTATGCTTACGCCCCGGAGTATGATCCGCACGATCTCCCGGTACGTGCCGGGGACGAATGAGCATGCGAAGTCACAGCATGATTATGCGAAGCGGGTACGCGAGGTGACCGCCGACAGAGTATCGCAGTACTCTGAGGTGTTCCGTCAACTGTCGCGCAGCTTTGGTCAATTAAACAGCAATGTCACCGCGATGAAGCGGGAAGACGAAGTTAATCATTTTATGAATGCGGTTGCCGAGCGCAGCTGCTCCAGCTGTCACAGGCAGCATGCGTGCTGGGAGGATAAGTTTTTTCATACGTACAAAATGATGACCGATATGATGACTACTGTAGAGGAAGACATAATCCCGTCTCCGAAGGAGATGCCGCGGGCCTGGTCGGCTCACTGCGTGAAGTCGTCACAGGTGTTGATGGACATGCGTCAGCAGTACGAGCTATATCAAAATAATATGCACTGGAAGAAGCAAATATACGACTCCCGGCAGCTTGTTGCCGATCAATTACAAGGCGTATCGCAAGTCATGGAGGATTTGGCTGAAGAAATCAAACGGGAGGGGCAGACTCTGCATTTGCAGGAGGAGCAAATTCGAGAGGCGGTGGAAGGACTCGGTTTATCGATTCAAGGCATTGATATCGTAAGCTTAGAGGAGGGGAATGTAGATATTGAAGTTTATCATGCGTTTGGCAAAGGCTACGACGAATGCCGCAAAATAATCGCACCGCTGCTTAGCGATATTCTGGGCGAGCATATCGCCGTCAAGTCGGAACTGCCGCCTACAAAAAACGGTGAGCCAACACTGGTGGCGTTCGGTTCGGCGAAACAATATGAGGTGGAAACCGGCATCGCGGGCGCAGCGAAGGGAGGAGATTTGTTATCGGGTGACAGCTTCAGCATGGTCGAGCTTGGAAACGGGAAATTTGCCGTAGCGATCAGTGACGGAATGGGCAATGGCGAGCGGGCGCGCCAGGAGAGCAGCGCGGCGCTGTCTATCCTGCAGCAGCTGCTGCAGTCGGGCATGGACGAGAAGCTGGCGGTCAAATCGGTCAACTCGGTACTTCTGTTAAGGTCATCTGATGAAGTGTTTGCTACCGTTGATTTGGCAATCGTCGATTTGTATACAGCACAAACGACGTTTATGAAAATTGGCTCGACCCCGAGCTTCATTAAACGAGGAAACGAGGTCATTCCAGTAACGGCTAACAATTTGCCGATAGGCATTCTTCAAGATATCGAAGTCGACTTTGTATCGATGCAAATGCAGTCCGGTGATACGCTTGTCATGATGAGCGACGGTATTTATGATGCACCGGGCCATGCGGTCAATAAGGAGCTTTGGATGAAACGTATTATTAGCGAGTTAGAAACAGACAATCCGCAAGAAATGGCGGATGCGCTGTTGGAGAAGGTGGTTCGCCATCATGACGGTGAAATTATGGATGATATGACCGTGCTCGTTGCACGTATTGATAAGCATTTGCCGGAATGGGCTTCGTTCCGCTGGCCCGGCGTGACGCGCATGGAGCGGCCAAGGACGGTGAGCTAGTACTCGGAAAATATGTGAAGGGAGGGGCAGAGCGTTGCCGCACAAAACGATAGGAAATGAGGGATAGCGCAGCAGTAAAGGGAAATGATTTGTTATCGTCTTACTCCGGTAAGGTGAGTTGGGATAGCGCAGATCAGGTCGAAATAAGAAGCCCATTTGTATGCCGGCTTACTCGCAGCCGGATGCGGAAGGGCTTTTTTGCGGTGTTTTTAAAATATTAGATTTTATAAGTCTCACACTTATAAATACGCTTATATTTCATCACCGAAACGTAAGCTGCGCCTCCAAAGGAAGGCTCCCGCCTCGTTTACGCTTGTACAACCACGAAATAGCGGTATCAAATGGTTTTATTTGCAAAGAACAGCAATGATTTGAGAAGATAGCGGTATAGAGTGGCTTTATTTCGCTTTAAACAGGCTTATCTAGGTTAAAAAGACAATATAACGCACAGAAATTCCGCTATTGTCAGGGAAGAGGTGATTTCCAGGGAAATAACATCGATGCGATAAGCAAAATTGCCCGACGAAGTACATAAAGAACCATTTTGATTTATCTTTTTACTAGTCTACTTGTTTATCCCTCCCAAAAAAGGCAAAGCTGATAGAAAGGCTTACGCTAGGCCTATGCTTTCGAAGCGATGTTTGTTCCACAAACATTTAAAGGAGGGTTATCAGAATGAAACAAATACTATTAATAACGGATGGCTGTTCGAACGTGGGGATGAGTCCGGTGGTTGCAGCAGCCCATGCGAAGTCGGAAGGTATCTCAGTTAATGTGGTAGGCGTGCTTGATTACGGGGATGTCGGTGAACTCGGCGCAACGGAGATTGATGAGATAGCTCGCGCCGGCGGCGGTCTAAGCAGGCTCGTTAATATGAGACAGCTATCGCAGACGGTGCAGATGATGACTCGTAAGACCGTTGTTCAGACGATTCAGCTTGCCGTACAGAAGGAACTGAAGCAGGTGCTTGGCAATGGATCGATTGAGGCGCTGCCGCCTGACAAGCGCGGAGATGTTGTGCGTGTGATCGATGAGCTGGGCGAGACATCGCATCTTCAAGTAGCGCTTCTAATCGACGCAAGCGCCAGTATGAAGCCGAAGCTGGCGGCAGTGGAAGAGGCCATTCGCGACTTAATGCTGAGCCTGCAGGCCAGACAAGGCAAAAGCGAGATTTCCGTCTTTCATTTTCCCGGCTCGAAGCACGGCGATGATTGTGTAATGGATTTAGGCTGGACGAGCCATTTGAACGGTGTGCAGGCTATTTTCCCGCGGCTGCAGATGGGCGGGACGACTCCTACGGGCCCGGCGATTATGCAGGTGATTGATTTTTATCGTCAGGGCGATTATGGTAGACAGAGCAGAGATGAAACGGATGGGATGATGAGTGGCTACGTCGTTTAAGATCGATCTTCGCCACGGTATGGTGGTGACCGGCAAGTGGAAGAATGGGCGGTATCGTATAGAGCGTTTGCTGGGTGAAGGAGCTAACGGTAAAGTATATCTCGTACAGCGTGATCGAAATTGGTTTGCTCTAAAGGTCGGCTCGGATGCCATTGATTTGCAATCGGAGATCAATGTGCTGCAATCGATCGCCAAGCAGAAGCGCCAAGGACATGAACCGTTCCTGTTCGATGTGGACGATTTGTACGGGCCGGATGGGCGTGAATATCCTTTTTATATTATGCGTTATGTGCTAGGCTCGACGCTTGCTGATTATTTGAAGAAACAAGGTGCTGAATGGTTTCCTTTAGTCGGCCTGAATCTGCTCGGCAAGCTGGCAAAGCTGCATCATGCAGGCTGGGTGTTCGGTGATTTGAAGGTGGAAAATGTTCTGGTGGCGGATTACGGCCATGTTGAGCTTGTCGATTACGGCGGCGTGACGGCAGTGGGCAAAAGCATCCGCCAATTTACTGAAATCTATGATAGAGGCTACTGGAATGGCGGCTCCAGATCAGCTGATGCCAAGTACGACCTGTTCTCCTTCGGCGTGCTTTGTATTCAGCTTTATGAAGCGAAGCGGCTGCATCAGCTGACAAAGGAGCTGTTGCCGCAAAACCGCTCAGCTGCCGAACTCATTCAGATCGCTGAAGAGAGCCCGGTGCTGAGGCCGGTTGCCGGCTGGCTGCGCAAAGCATTTGACGGCCAATTCACAGATGCGGGTGACGCGGCTGAGGCATGGCGTATGCTTATGCATAGACGGGATACGCATAGAACCTCTGCAACACCAGCCTGGCTAAAGGGGCTTGTCGCCACATCGGCGGTGCTGCTCGCAACGACGGTTTTTTGGCTGCTCCGCAATGTGCTTTGAAATGGGTTGAAGTGAAGAAGAGAAATGAAGGTGAGCGTACATATGAATCTGCGATACGAACTAGAGAGAGCTGCGATAGAGCGCGGATTGTGGGCGGAGGGCGATCGAATTGTAGCAGCTGTATCCGGAGGTCCGGATTCGATGGCGCTGCTTCATATGTTATCTGCCCTAGCGCAGGAAGGCAAAATATCGGTCATCGCGGCTCATGTGAATCACGGCTTTCGCGTAGACGAGTCGGCACATGAGCTGGTGGTCGTTAAAGCCTATGCGGAGAAGCTGGGAGTGACTTGTGAGACGGTTACTTTCGATCTGCCTGCTTATATAGAAGAAACCCGATTAAACGGACAAGTCGCCGCACGGGAGAAGCGGTACGCCTTTCTTCACGAAATTGCTCAGCGGTATGGCGCTTCGCGTATCGCGTTAGCCCATCATGCGGACGATCAGGCAGAGACAGTCCTTATGCGCGTTATACGCGGGACAGGTTTAACAGGCTTAGCGGGCATTCTCAGTAAACGCAGCGAAAAAAACGTGGAACTTATCCGCCCGATGCTTCGTATGAACAAGTCAGACATTCTGCGTTACTGCGATGAGCAGCATGTGCCTTACTGTACCGACAGCAGTAATAAGGAACGCTATTATTTCCGGAATATTATCCGGCTGGATATTTTACCTTACTTGTCCCGGTATAATCCGCAATTGCCCCAATCCTTGCAGCGCCTCGCTGAAGTGGCAGGGGCGGAAGACGAATGGATGGAGAAACAAACCGAAGCGTTATTTGCGCAGCTCGTTACCTTATCCCCTGATGAATGCGCGGTAAGCTGCAACGATTTGTGCGGCCTCCATGTCGCTTTACAAAGGAGATTGATTAAACTAATATTAAGTTATCTTTCTAAAGAAACGGAAAAGATATCCTTCGAACAGATTGAGACGATGCGGCTAGCCGCTGCCTCTGGGGCGCCTGGAACATGGCGAATCGACGCCGGTGCCGGTATTCGCTGCGTGCGTGAGTATGATGTGATGCGGTGGCTTCAGGTACCGCAGCACACAGTAAGCGATACAATCGGCTATTTGTGCGAAGTGGGAAGAAATGCAGCCAGCTTGAAGGTTGAGCGAAGCGGCTGGACGTTTCAGTTTTTCTATAAGTCTGCCTCGCAGCACTGCAAGCCGGCTTCACGTTACGAAGCATGCTTTGATGCTGCTGAACTGACTTATCCGCTCGTCGTTCGTAATCGGCGGCCGGGCGACAGAATTCAAGTTTTAGGATTAAATGGTTCGAAAAAAGTGCAAGATATGTTCGTTGACGAGAAGATAGCACCGTCGGAAAGGGAGTTATATCCGCTGCTGTTTGATGCTGCCGGACGATTGCTCTGGATTCCCGGCATCCGCAGGTCTAATCATGCCCTTACGGAACCACATACGAAAGACGTGCTGTTCATCCGGGCGGACAACGAATAAGAAGCACTGGTACACTCATAAACATAGTTAAGGCGTAGGGGGATTTATACTTTGCAAAACGATATTCAAGAAGTGTTGTACGATGCGCAGCAGATTGGGGCAAAGGTCAAGGAGCTTGGCGAAACGCTGAGCAAGGATTTTGGCGGACGTAATCCGCTCGTTATTTGCGTTCTTAAAGGCGCTTTTATTTTTATGGCTGATTTGGTTAAAGAAATTAATGTGCCGCTTGAGATCGATTTTATGGCGGTGTCCAGCTATGGACAATCCACGAAGTCGTCAGGCGTCGTCAAAATTATTAAAGATCTCGATGTATCGGTCGAAGGCCGCGATGTTCTTATTGTTGAGGACATTATCGACAGCGGACTGACACTCAGCTACTTAATTGATGTTCTTGAGCGTCGCAACGCGAAGTCGGTCACTGTCGTTACATTGTTTGATAAACCGGCACGCCGTACGGTTGAGCTGGAAGCCGACTACAAGGGCTTTACGCTGCCGGACGAGTTTGTTGTCGGTTATGGATTGGATTACGCGGAAAAATACCGCAACCTTCCCTATATCGGCATTTTGAAGCCGGAAGTATATGAGAAATAATAGCGATTCACCCGTACATGCCCTTCTCCGTATACCTCTATTGTTATGGAAAGTCATGCTATGGTAAAATATTTTAAGCGCCTGAGAGGAGGTTGGGGATGAATCGGATCATCCGTAATACTGGTTTTTATTTAATTATCTTTTTGGTGACGGTTGGGATTTTTCAATTTATCAGCAGCCAAAATGACACGACCGTTGGCCTGCGATATGATGAGCTTCGCGCTGCAGTAGAATCAGGCAATGTGAAGGAACTAAGTGTTAAGTATGAGAATCAAACGTATTTTGTTACCGGTAAATATAATAAGAAGCCTGAAGGCGCGGAAAGCGACCAATTTGTGTCGAGGGTCAGCGTCAAAGCGGAGGAGAAAATACTCGCTTGGCAGGAGCAGTTTGGCTTTCAATTAGAGAGTAAGGAAATGGATCAGCCAAGCATTTGGCTAACCTTCCTCACTTCCATTATTCCGTTCGTCATCATATTCGTCCTGTTCTTCTTCTTAATGAACCAAGCTCAGGGCGGCGGCGGCAAAGTAATGAACTTTGGCAAGAGCAAAGCGCGGTTATACAACGAAGAGAAGAAGCGGATTACTTTTGAAGATGTTGCCGGAGCCGACGAGGAGAAGCAAGAACTCGTTGAGGTCGTTGATTTCTTGAAGGATCCGCGGAAATTCAACCTGGTAGGCGCTCGTATTCCTAAGGGCGTATTGCTCGTAGGTCCTCCAGGTACAGGTAAAACATTGCTTGCGCGCGCGGTTGCGGGGGAAGCAGGCGTACCATTCTTCAGTATTTCCGGTTCTGATTTCGTAGAGATGTTCGTCGGTGTCGGCGCATCCCGTGTACGTGATTTGTTCGAAAATGCAAAGAAAAACGCTCCTTGTATCATTTTTATCGATGAGATTGATGCTGTAGGCCGTCAGCGTGGTGCTGGTCTAGGCGGCGGACATGATGAGCGCGAACAAACGCTCAATCAATTGCTCGTTGAAATGGACGGCTTTGGCGCTAACGAAGGCATTATTATCATTGCTGCAACTAACCGTCCTGATATTCTTGACCCGGCGCTCCTACGTCCAGGCCGTTTCGACCGTCAAATTACGGTTGATCGTCCAGACGTGAAGGGCCGTGAAGCGGTTCTTAAAGTGCATGCGCGCAATAAGCCGCTTGCGAAAGACGTTAAGCTTGATGTTATTGCGAAGCGCACGACAGGCTTCAGCGGTGCAGACCTGGAAAACTTACTAAACGAATCAGCGCTGCTTGCTGCTCGCCGCAATAAGAAAGATATTGCCATGGTAGAGGTTGATGATGCGATTGACCGTATCATTGTCGGTACGGAGAAGAAAAGCCGTGTCGTCAGCGATCGTGAGAAACGAATCGTCGCCTACCATGAAGCTGGACACACAATTGCAGGCTACTTCTTAGAGCATGCCGACATGGTACACAAGGTTACGATTATTCCGCGCGGACGCGCTGGCGGATACGTCATTATGCTGCCGAAGGAAGACCGTATGCTTGTAACAAAGCAAGAGCTTCTTGATAAAGTAACCGGCCTGCTTGCCGGTCGCGTGGCGGAAGAGCTTTACATCGGTGAAATTGGAACAGGTGCCTACAGTGACTTTAAACAAGCTACGGGTATCGTGCGCAGCATGATTATGGAATACGGTATGAGCGATAAGCTTGGACCGATGCAGTTCGGCAGCTCGCAAGGCCAAGTGTTCCTTGGACGCGATATTGGGCATGAACAGAACTATTCTGATGCGATTGCGTATGAGATCGACCAAGAAATGCAAAGCATTATTAGCGATTGCTACGAACGTGCGAAGAAGCTGTTGACGGAGAAGAGCAAGGAAATGCATCTGATTGCTCAAACGTTACTTGGAGAAGAGACGCTGGAAATGGATCAAATTAAACGTTTGATCGAGACGGGCTCGTTGAAAGGCGACGGTGGGGCTGTATCATCCACTGACGAAATTTCTTCCGAAGCGACAGCTGACCCGATTATCGAGACGGTTGGAGATGTGAAGGTGCGTATTCAGTCACGTGAAGCGGATGAAGTTACGCCGCTTGTACAAGACGAGAAGCGCGATAACCCGGAAGATCCAGATAAGAGCTAAAAGGATAAAGTTACAAGCAATAAATAGACGTATCACTACTTGCAATAAGTAGCGATACGTCTTTTTTTTTCTTTATTAATGTTCGGATTTAGCCTATAATACGGATATAAACCTTTTAGTAAAAAACAGTAAAACTAACATGAGGTTTATCGTTTTTTGGTCGAAATATTACATATACGTTACATGTGAGCGTGAACCGCGATTTGATGTCAGGAAACCTAACGTTAAATCATTGACGTTTATTTTTTTGTAACTATAATGAAATAATAGCGGCCAGGAACAGCAAGAATAAGAAAGTAAACAGGGGTTGCACAGATGGACAAAAACTTGAGCCAGGGAGAGAAAAACGTATGAAAAAAACATTTAGTTTTATGCTTGTGCTGATCGTTGCGTTGACGCTTGTGCTATCGGCATGCGGAGCGAACAAAGAAAATGAGGGTGGCGCCGGTACAAACAAAGATGAGGATGCTGTTGTATCCGATGAAACCGGTAAAGATTTTAAAATCGGTATGGTTACCGATGTTGGCGGCGTAAACGATAAATCGTTTAACCAAAGCGCTTGGGAAGGTCTTAAGAAAGTAACGGCTGAAACTAGTGCTCAAACGAAGTACCTCGAAAGTAAAGGCGACGCTGATATGGAGCCGAATCTGAACAGCTTCGTTAAGGAAGGATATAGCTTGACTTGGGGTATCGGTTTCTTGTTCTTCGATGCCATGACGAAAGTGGCTGCGGAGAATCCGGATGCTAAGCTTGCTGTTATCGATAGCGTAGTTGAAGCGCCGAATGTTGCTTCTGTAACTTTCGCAGAGCACGAAGGCTCCTACCTGGTTGGCGTTGTGGCCGGCTTGATGACGAAAACGAACAAAATCGGTTTTGTCGGCGGCATGGACATCCCGGTTATCAAAAGGTTCGAGGCTGGCTTTAAAGCGGGGGTAGCAGCTGTTAAACCAGATGCTAAAGTAGAAGTTAACTACACCGGTGATTTCGGTAAGCCTGACCTTGGTAAATTGGCTGCAGCTACCATGTACGATGCAGGCGTAGATATTATTTTCCACGCTGCAGGCGGAACGGGTAACGGCGTATTTAACGAAGCAATCGACCGGAAAAAGAACGGCGCTGACATTTGGGTTATCGGTGTTGACAAAGACCAGTCATTGGAATTCGGTGATGAAGTAACTCTTACTTCGATGATGAAGGGCGTTGAAACAGCCGTTCATAAAGTGACCAAAGACCTGATTGCGGGTAACTGGGCGGGCGGTACTGTACAGGAGCTTGGTCTGAAGGACAATGCTGTAGGATTGCCGGAAACCTCTTCGAAGAACGTTCCGGCTGATATACTTGCGAAGGTAGAAGAATATAAACAGAAAATCGTAAGCGGTGAGATTAAGGTGCCGACTGAATAGTTTCCTCGTTTCAAAGGCATCATATGAAGTAGTTTGCCTGAGGATCGTTTGTCGATGTACCAAACAAGACCGGCTTCGGGCCGGTCTTGTCCTTTTTTGGTAACAAAGGGCATGTGCTTGCATAGCGGTAATATACCGGGGAGATGATGAAGAATGGACCGGAGCTTAGCGGCTGTACAGTTGAAAGGAATTACAAAGCGGTTTCCTGGGCTAGTAGCGAATGATTCGATTAACTTTGAATTGAAAAAGGGTGAAATCCATGCGCTGCTCGGCGAGAATGGCGCAGGCAAATCAACCCTCATGAATATTTTGTTCGGCTTGTATCAGCCGGATGAAGGCGAGATTTGGGTAAACGGCGAGAAAACGGTTATTGAAGGCGCTGCTAAAGCCATTGAGCTTGGCATTGGAATGGTGCATCAGCACTTTAAGCTCGTGCAGCCTTTTACGGTTGCGGAAAATATCGTTTTAGGCAATGAGCCTGTTAAAGGGCTAAAGATTGATTATAAGCTTGCAAATGAGAAAGTTCGGAGCATCTCCGAGCGTTATGGACTGAAAGTAGATCCGCAAATACGGATTAAAGATATTACCGTTGGCATGCAGCAGCGGGTAGAAATATTGAAAACATTGTACCGCGGCGCGGAAATCGTTATATTTGATGAGCCGACAGCGGTATTGACCGTGCAAGAAATTGAAGAGTTAATCGAAATTATTCGAAATTTGGCTGCAGAAGGCAAGTCCATCATCATTATTACACACAAGCTGAAGGAAGTTATGGCGCTTGCTGACACGGTAACGGTTATTAGACGCGGCAAGGTTGTCAAAACAGTGACTACGGATGAGACAAGTGAGCAGCAGCTCGCTGAGCTGATGGTGGGTCGGGACGTTTCCTTTCAAGTGGAGAAGACAAAGCGCGAACCTGGAGAAGTGGTATTGTCGGTAGATGCGCTGCAAATGAAGGGCGAGCAAGGTAAAAATGCATTGAATGGCGTTACCTTTAATGTGCGCGCAGGTGAAATTGTCGGTATTGCAGGTGTTGATGGAAACGGACAGAGCGAGCTTATTTACGGGATTACCGGCATGCGTTCAGTAAGCGGCGGGAGTGTCAAGCTGAATGGACAAGACCTGACCAACCGGACTCCTCGCGAGGTATCTGTAGCAGGGGTCGGACATATTCCGGAGGACCGGCATAAGCATGGACTCGTGCTCGATTTTACGCTTAGCGAAAATATGATATTAGGCAGCTATTTCGAGCCTGAGTTTGGACGCAGCGGACTTATTGATTATAAAGCGATGGATAGGCTCGCTGTGAAGCTCGTAGATGAGTTTGACGTTCGGACATCCGGTATACACACGAATGCCCGGGCTTTATCAGGAGGCAATCAGCAGAAAGCCATTATCGCTCGTGAGCTCCATAAGGAACCTGATTTGTTGATTGCCGTGCAGCCCACGCGGGGGCTTGATATCGGAGCTATTGAATATGTACACAAGCGGCTGGTACAAGCCCGTAACGAAGGCAAGGCGATATTGCTCGTTTCTTTTGAGCTGGATGAGCTGTACGCTTTGTCCGATCGGATAGCCGTTATGTACGAAGGCAGATTAATGGGCGAGGTTGATGCAGAGAATCGGGACGACCAACAGCTTGGTCTCATGATGGCTGGTAATAAGTCGGCTGCAGCTGTGCCTAGGGAAAGGGGATAGCGGGAATGAAAACGTTAAATAAGGTTTTTAATAAATCGTCTATCCTCGTTCCGGGTGTAGCGATTTTGCTTGGCTTAATCGTCGGAGCCATTGCGATGCTGGCGGGCGGTTACAACCCGATCGTTGCGTACTACTCCTTGTTAGACAAGCTGTTTAGTAGTCCTTATAACATTGGTGAGGCTATAAGAGCGATTACGCCTCTTATTTTTACGGGTATAGCGGTCGCTTTCGCATTTCGTACCGGACTCTTCAATATAGGCGTTGAAGGACAATTTATTATGGGAATGACAGGTGCTACGCTTGTGGGCGTAACACTCGACCTACCGTGGTACATACATGCACCATTAGCGGTTATTACCGGTGCTGTATTTGGCGGGGTATGGGCGGCAATAGCCGGGTTCCTTAAAGCAACGCGCGGCGTGAACGAAGTTATTTCATCCATTATGTTGAATTGGATCGCCTTGTTCTTGTCGAATTATATCGTTGCGACGTTTCTTGTTGAGAAGGGTCAGCAGAAGTCGAGACCTGTTCATGAATCAGCATTGCTGACGATTGACTGGTTAATCGAGCTGATGGACAAGGCTCGTATGCACTGGGGTACATTTATTGCGATTATTTGTATCGTTGTATTTTATGTCTTGTTATGGCGTACGAAGCAAGGCTACGAGCTGCGTGCAGTTGGACATAACCCGGATGCCGCTTTATATGCCGGTATGAACGTTAACCGCACTATAGTAAAATCAATGTTTATCAGCGGCCTTTTCGCAGGACTCGGCGGTGTGTTTGAAATTTTGGGCGTATTCGGGTATCAGACGGTTATGGCAGCTTCATGGGGGTATGGCTTTGATGGAATTGCAGTAGCGCTGCTTGGCGGAAACACGCCGGTAGGCGTATTGCTCGGAGCTATTTTATTCGGTGGGCTTAACTATGGCTCAACCGGCATGAGCTTCGGTGCGGGCGTACCTTCTGAAGTCGTACGTATCGTTATCGGATCCGTTATTTTCTTCGTGGCCTCACATGGACTGGTGAAGTGGTTCCTGAAGCCTTTTCTAAATAAACGTGCGAGCAAGCGGAAGGAGGCGGTGTAAGATGAACGTGCTGGAAGTCATCGGTCAGCTTATTAATGTCACGCTAGTATTTTCCACCGCTCTCATCTTTACAGCGCTCGGTGGCATGTATTCGGAACGTTCAGGCGTTGTAAATATTGGTCTTGAAGGGTTAATGGTATCAGGTGCGTTTGCGGCGGCAGTCGTTACCGATTATGCGGCTCAAGCGGGATTAGCCGAAACTGCCCCTTGGGTGGGATTTGCAGCAGCAGCCATTTATGGCGTTCTCGTTGCGCTGCTGCACGCCGTTTCAACTATTACGTTCCGTGCCGATCAAACGGTTGTCGGAGTCGTAATCAACATTTTTGCGCTAGGCTTGGCCATCTATCTAACAAAAAGCTTGTATGAAGGCTCGGGACAAACGCCGCAGCTTGATTATGTATTCGGGAAGTGGGCTATACCTGTTTTGAAGGATATCCCTTTGCTCGGTAAAGCCATTTTCACTGCTTATCCAACGACCTATATCGTTATTGCGATTGCGATTATCAGCTACTTCGTCCTGTTTCGGACGCCATTTGGCCTGCGGCTGCGGGCTGTGGGCGAACATCCGAGCTCTGCGGATACGGTTGGTATCAGCGTAACGAAATATCGCTATATCGGAGTCTTGCTTAGCGGAGCTCTCGCAGGTCTTGGCGGTGCGACCATTACGCTGACGACGACGAGCAGCTTTGCGCATAATACGATATCGGGACAAGGCTTTATCGCGCTGGCGGCCCTTATTTTCGGCAAATGGAATCCGCTTGGTGTAGTTGGCGCCGCATTGTTCTTTGGCTTAGCTCAAGCCCTTCGGAATTTCGCCCAGCTATTTGATTTTGCGAAGCAAATTCCGGTTGAGTTTTTCTACATGCTGCCTTACGTATTAACACTTATCGTACTGGCAGGCGCAGTCGGCCGGTCAAACGCACCGGCGGCGCTTGGTCAGCCGTACGATCCGGCGAGGCGTTAATGAAATGGAGAGACTTCGTTCCGTTTGTGGAACGAGGTCTTTTTTTAAAATATAAGAATTTATATGTTTCACACTCATAAATACGCTTATATTTCACCGCGAAACGAGCTTTTGCCGCCAAGGATGGCGACAGCCGTTTACGCTTGATACGTGTATAAAAAAGGAAGTATATCCGTCTTTGCCCGGTCTGAAACAGCCGATCTTGAATTATTTTGAAGTTGCTGCCCTAAAAAGGCTTTTAATACATTGACAGCATCATCTACCACGTGTAAATTAAATCTTAATCAAATGAATTTATGCCTTTTGGTTTAAACTATAGGTAAGCGACTTTCTAAGTTTGTGCATCAATTCACAAAGTTGTACTTGCCGTATAACGGAATGGGATTTAGCCCCCATCCCTCATAAGAGGAGAGGATCTACTGTGGAAGCACTGGCACTGGAACGCAAGGCGGAACAAAACCGTGAGCTGCGTGAACGGTTGTTACAGTTGAAGAAAGAGCGGAACGCCATCATTTTAGCGCATTATTATCAACGGGACGAAATTCAGGAGGTAGCGGATTTCCGCGGGGACTCTTTCCTGCTTGCGCAGAAGGCGGCGCAAACCGATGCCGATGTTATCGTCTTTTGCGGTGTTCACTTTATGGGAGAAAGCGCAAAGATTTTAGCGCCGAATAAGACGGTCATTATTCCGGACGAGCGTGCCGGCTGTCCAATGGCCGACATGGTTAGCGTCGACGGACTGCGCAAGCTGAAGGCACAGCATCCGAACGCTAAGGTTGTAACGTATATCAACTCATCGGCTGAAATTAAGGCGGAGACTGACATTTGCTGCACTTCGGCGAATGCGGTTAAGGTTGTCAATTCGGTTGAAGGTGACGAGGTCATTTGGGTACCTGACAAAAACCTGGGCCATTACGTGCAGCAGAACACCGATAAGAAAATGATTATCTGGGAAGGCTACTGCAACACTCATGACATGCTTACCGTCAAAGATGTTGAAGAAATGAAAGCGAAATATCCGAACGCGCAATTTGTCGTTCATCCGGAATGCCGCCCTGAAGTTGTAGAGCTCGGCGATTTCGTCGGAAGTACAACCGCAATTATAAAATATTGCAAAGAATCCGACTGCCAGGAGTTTATTGTCGGAACGGAAGATGGAACGGGATATCAGCTGCGGTTAGACAGCCCGGGCAAGACATTCCATTTTGCATCCAAATATTTGGTTTGCCCGAACATGAAGGTCAACAATTTGAAGAAGCTGGTCAAATGTCTGGAGACGATGCAGCCTCAAATTTACGTTCCGCCGCATGTTGCGGATCAAGCCCGTTTGTCCTTGGAGCGCATGCTGTTAGTGAAGTAGTATGCGCTACTCCTATGCTTTGGAGGAGCCGCGATGATTCCTAGATATTTAGTTGATGTGCAGCTTGACGAGCTGCAGGTTATAGAAAAAGACGTCATCGTTATCGGGGCCGGCATTGCCGGTCTTTTTACCGCTATACGGGCAAGTGAGAACAACTCAGTTCTAATGATTACAAAAAAATCGCTGCTGGACAGCAACACACGGTACGCTCAAGGCGGTATCGCTGCTGTTATATCCGATGAGGATTCTCCTGCTTACCATCGTCAGGATACGCTAATCGCCGGCGCAGGGCTTTGCTCGAATGAGGCGGTCGAGATACTTGTTCATGAAGGGCCGAAGGGCGTCCGCAGCCTCGTTAAAATGGGAACGCAGTTTGATGTGGAAAATGGGGAATACGCTCTAACGAAGGAAGGCGCGCATAGCCAGCGGCGTATTTTGCATGCGAACGGCGATGCAACCGGATACGAGATTGTTCGGGCTCTATCAGAGACTGCGGTTGCGAATCCGCAAATCGAAGTATGGGATGATCATTTTGTTATTGATCTTGTGACTCAAGACGGCGAATGCTGCGGCGTAATCGTACAAAAGCCGGGCGGACAACGGTTATTTGTAAAAGGAAAAGCGACAATTTTAAGCTCCGGCGGAGCGGGTCAATTATACCGTTATACGACTAACCCTGAGGTAGCAACCGGCGACGGCATTGCGATGGCCTATCGGGCAGGCGCTTTCATTCAGGATGTAGAGTTTATCCAATTCCATCCGACTTCGCTTTGTTATCCTGGTGCGCCGCGATTTCTTATTTCGGAAGCGGTGCGGGGAGAAGGTGCCGTTTTGCGTAATATTAAAGGGGAGCGCTTCATGGAGCGGTACCACGAGCAGATGGAGCTGGCTCCGCGCGATATCGTCGCCCGGGCTATTGTAAGTGAAATGGAAGAGACGAAATCGACTTTCGTTTATATCGACATTACGCATGAGTCGGCTGACATGGTGAAGCACCGTTTTCCAACTATATATGAATATTGTTTAAAATACGGACTCGATCTGACATCGGACTGGATTCCTGTTGCGCCTGCTATGCATTATATGATGGGCGGAGTGAAAACCGATTTAAATGGGGAAACAAACATTAAACGTTTATTTGCCTGTGGCGAGGTTTCATCAACCGGCGTTCATGGCGCTAACCGGCTTGCAAGCAACTCGCTTTCTGAAGCGATCGTATTCGGCAGAAGAATTGTAAAACGGATCAACGAGCTGCCGGTACTCACTGTTGACCCAGTTATTCATAATGAAACAGAACGCAGCAGCACTCCGATACAGGCTGTTGTGGAAAGACGTCTAAAGCTGCAAAAAATTATGGTTAGATATGCAGGCTTGCGCCGCGATGCGAAGGGGCTTGCGAAGGGTCTTGAAGAGCTGAAGCGGCAGCTGACGATTTATCAATCGATTTTGACTGAACGGGAAGAATATGAATTTGCTAATCTGCTTACCTGCGCGATGCTGACAACTGAAGCGGCGCTTTCGCGAGAGGAAAGCCGCGGTGCCCATTATCGGGAAGACTTCCCGGTACGTGATGATTTAATGTGGAGAAAGCATACGGTATTGCACCGTCTATATGGACTGACCGAGGAGCGGATAGAAGATGTTTGAATGGACTACAGGCGGGTATGATGCCGCAGTGCGCGAACAGATTCGCGGCTGGCTCGCAGAAGATATAGGCAGCGGTGATATCACGACTGAAACGACAATTCCGGGAGACTCTCGCTCAAAGGCCGTTATTCATGTGAAGGAAAGCGGCATTATTGCCGGGCTTCCTGTCGCGAGGCTTGTTTTTGACGTTGTAGACCCTTCACTAGTATTTGAGGCGAAGGTGCAGGACGGCGAACGGGTGGACAAAGGTACCGTAATTGCGATAGTGGAAGGCAGTACGCATAGCCTTCTCATCGGTGAGCGGTTGGCGCTTAATTTGATGCAGCGGCTGTCCGGCATAGCGACCAAGACACGCATGTTCGTTGATGCGCTTGAAGGGCTGCCGGTTAGACTGGTGGATACGCGCAAAACAACCCCAGGACACCGGCTGCTGGAGAAATATGCGGTGCGTGTCGGCGGCGGGGCTAACCACCGGTTTGGTTTATACGATGCCGTTATGATTAAAGATAACCATATAAAAGGTGCAGGCGGCATAAAAGCGGCGGTTGAAGCGGCGCGCCGTAAAATTCCGCATACGATGAAAATCGAAGTCGAGACGGAATCGCTCGCTCAAGTTGAAGAGGCGCTTGCATGCGGATCCGACATCATTATGCTGGACAATATGGCCGCAGCCATGATGAAGGAGGCGGTGGCACGGATAAAAGCATCAGCACCGCATGTGATTGTTGAAGCATCGGGCGGCGTTTCGCTGGATACGATACATGCGATTGCATCATGCGGCGTTGATGTTATTTCTGTCGGCGGATTGACCTACTCGTTCCATGCGCTTGACATTAGCCTTGATTTGAATGCTAAGAAGGGTGGCGAGTCGCTGTGATTCTCGTCATTGATGTAGGAAATACGAATATTGTTCTTGGCATATATAAAGGAAAAGATTTGTTGCATCATTGGCGGCTAAGCACGAATCGATCGGCGACAGTTGATGAATACGGGATTAACATTCACAATCTGTTCCATTATGCAGGAGTGAAGCTGGAGCAGATGGATGGTGTCATTATTTCCTCTGTCGTGCCGCCTTTAATGCGTACGCTGGAGCAGCTCTGTTTGAAATATTTGCGCAAAACTCCGCTTGTCGTAGGACCAGGCGTAAAAACTGGCTTGAATATTCGTTATGAAAACCCGCGTGAGGTGGGAGCCGACCGTATTGTCAATTCCGTAGCCGGGATTGTGAAGTATGGCTCCCCGCTAATTGTGGTCGATTTTGGAACAGCTACTACATTCGATTACATAGATGAAGGCGGCAATTATTTGGGCGGAGCGATTGTACCGGGCATCGGTATCTCAACCGAAGCGCTGTATCAACGTGCAGCCAAGCTGCCGCGTATTGAACTGGTAAAGCCAAAGAGCGTCATTGGGCGCAATCCCGTAACGTCGATGCAAGCGGGCATTATTTTCGGCTATGCTGGTCAAGTTGACGGTATCGTAAGACGTATTCGAACGGAGTTCGGGGTATCGCCGCGCGTTATCGCAACCGGCGGCTTGGCGGAGTTAATCGCGGCTGAATCGGAAACGATAGAAGAGGTTGATCCGCTTTTGACACTCGAAGGCTTACGAATTATATATGAACGCAATCAGGAGGGATGATAATGGATAACCAGCTGAAGGACGTGCTTGTGCGAGGAACGGCATGGGACGGCAAAATACGAGTGTTCGCTGCCCGCACGACTCAGCTTGTTGAGGAGCTTCGCCAGCGGCACGGTACATTCCCCACTGCAACGGCAGCACTTGGCCGGACATTGACGGCTGGGGCCATTATGGGTGCTATGCTAAAAGGAAAAGAGAAGCTGACGATTCAAGTAAAGGGCGATGGTCCTATTGGACAAATCGTCGTTGATGCGAACGCTGACGGCGAGGTTCGCGGTTACTTGGATCATCCGCAGGTTCATTTGGCCAGCAATGCGCACGGCAAGCTTGACGTCGCAGGCGCCGTTGGACGCAGCGGGCATATTCACGTTAGTAAGGATTTAGGCATGAAAGAGCCCTATCGCGGCAGCATTCCGATTATATCCGGCGAGCTGGGTGAGGATTTCACTTATTATTTCGCTGTTTCGGAGCAAACTCCCTCTGCTGTTGGTCTAGGTGTATTAGTGGACACGGACAATTCCGTTCTTCATGCGGGAGGCTTCATCGTTCAGCTTATGCCAGGGCTTACGGATGCGGAAATTACAAGGCTGGAGCAAGCGGTTGGCTCGATGCCGCCGGTTTCGGCACTGCTTGAACAAGGAGAGTCGCCTGAGGAACTGCTGCGCTGGATTGTTGGAGACGGCGATCTTCAGATTCACGATACGATGGATTTAAGATTCCAATGCCAATGCTCAACGGAACGTGTAGAGCAAACGCTTCTCAGTTTAGGTGAAAATGAGCTGAAACAAATTATTGAAGAAGACGGAAAAGCGGAAGTCGTTTGCCAATTTTGCAACGAAGCGTATACATTTGACCGGGGGCAGCTGGAGCTGCTTCTTGCTCAAGCGAAACCGAAGCCGATCCAATAAATCGGAGGCATTAGGGTAATGAGGAAATACGAGGTGCTGAGGGCCGTTGTCATCCTTCAAGCCGTATGTATGGTTGTATTAACCGTCGTTGTTGTTATAAAGGTGTGGCCGGGAAACGATAGACCGCTGGAGAAGCAAACGCAAATAGATGATGGATCAGAAAAAGCAGAAGGCCAGCAAACGGTTGCTAAGGTTGGAGCAGCGACTATAACGGCCGCTGATCTGAAGGGGCAGCTCTACAAGCAATATGGAGATACGGTTCTAAGAACGATGATGGTGCGCAAAGCGATCGACTTAGAAGCAGAAGCTTCCGAGCTAAGCGTATCATCCGAGGAGCTGGACCGCGAGCTTGTAAAGATGATCGAAGGCTATGATAGCGAGAACCGTTACTTCGAAGTGATGCAGGAGCAGCTTGGCATGACGAAGGAGCAGGTGCTGGAAGACTTGCGATACAAGCTGCTTCTGGAGAAAATAGCAATTGTCAGTATAAAAGTGTCGGATGAAGAGGTCGATAAATATATTTCCGAACATTCAGAGGAATTTACTTCGCGCTTGCAGCTGCACTTGCAATGGATTTTGACGGAATCGGAGAAGGAAGCAAGCTCGGTACTGCAGCTTTTGACGGACGGAGAAGATTTCTCCATGCTTGCGCGTACGTATTCCATCGATTCCTTTACAGCTGATGCGGGAGGCGATCTGGGGTTAATTGACGCTGATGATCCTTTCTATAACCGCGAGCTGCTGGATACAGCTAGCCGGCTCCAGGTTGCGGAAATGGCGGGGCCGATTAAGGTTGACGGCGGTTTTGCTGTTATTCGTCTCCTTGAACGTCAAATGACAACGACGATGACGGACCGAAGGCTGCGTGATGAGGTGCGCAAACAGCTGGCTCTGGAACGGGCCGACTCGTTGACTGATCTGGAAGACGAGCTTTTGGACAAATATGGAGCTGTAAAAACAGAATGATATCACTGAGAAAGTCACTATTGACAACGGATGCAAGACATTGTTAAGATGGAATTAGTCAAAAAACCAACTGAATTAGTCGGAATAAGGAGGCAGTCAATTCCATGGCCAAAATTGTACAAAGCGTAACAGAACTTATCGGTGATACTCCGCTTGTCCGTTTGAACCGTCTTGTTCCTGCAGGCAGCGCAGAAGTTTATGTAAAGCTTGAATACCAAAATCCGGGTGCAAGCGTTAAGGACCGTATCGCAATCAGCATGATTGAAGTAGCAGAGCAAGAAGGACGTATTAAACCAGGCGATACGATTATTGAGCCTACAAGCGGTAATACAGGTATTGGCCTCGCACTAGTAGCAGCAGCTAAAGGCTATAAAGCGATTCTTGTTATGCCGGAAACGATGAGCATTGAGCGCCGCAACCTGCTTCGCGCATATGGCGCAGAGCTCGTATTGACGCCAGGTTCCGAAGGTATGAACGGTGCGGTTCGCAAAGCAGAAGAGCTTGCGCAAGAGAACCCTTCTTACTTCCTGCCGCAACAATTCAAAAACCAGGCAAACGTCAAAATTCACCGTGAAACGACTGGTCCTGAAATCGTTGAAGCAATCAACTCGCTTGATGGTAAATTGGATGCATTCGTTGCCGGAATCGGTACAGGCGGCACGATTACAGGTGCAGGAGAAGTACTCAAGAAAAACTTCGACGGCATCAAAATCTACGCTGTTGAGCCTGCTGCATCGCCGCTTCTATCCGGTGGCAAGCCAGGTCCTCACAAAATTCAAGGAATTGGCGCTAACTTCGTGCCTGATATTTTGAACCGTGATATCTATGACGGCGTCATTACAATCGAGAACGAAGATGCGTTCGAATATGCACGCCGCGCAGCGAAAGAAGAAGGCATTTTGTGCGGTATTTCTTCCGGCGCAGCGATCTATGCGGCTCTGCAAGTTGCGAAAGAGCTTGGCGAAGGAAAACGCGTTATTGCTGTTGTTCCAAGCAACGGTGAACGTTACCTCTCCACGCCGCTATTTAACTTCGAAAACTAATTTTAACCCCTTAAATAGGGAGGCCTTTCATTCTTCGGAATGGAAGGCTTTCTTTTTAACCCGCTATTCTGTATACTGAGCAAAATAAGTCAAGCAATCGGGGGTTGAAGGTGATGGTCACCGCTTTAGAACAGTGGATTCGGTGGCACGCCGAACGGAAATATACGACGCTGCCGTTAATAAAGCAATTGCCTTTTCAGTTCGAAAATCGGGCAGGCGTCACTTCATGGGAAGAGGTATGGCAGGACGCTTCGCCTTATGCTTTTGTGCTGGAGAGCGGCAAGGACGGACGTTATACGTATTTGGGCTTGCATCCTGACGGCGTTATAAAGGGAAAGGGGCTGCTTGCCGAATCGGTAGAATTTCAATCGCTCGAGGAGCAGACTAGGCAGCAGTGGAAAGGAAAGCCGCTGGAGGTTGTGCGGCAATGGATGGACGGACAGCGGGGCCCTAGGCTTAAGGACGGGCCGAAGTGGATCGGCGGCTGTGTAGGCATATGGAGCTATGACGTTGTGCGATCGATCGAACGGTTGCCGGAGCAAGCTATAGATGATACGAATTTGCCCGACTATCTATTTTTACGTATGAACGAGCTATGGATTATCGATCACGAGCAAGCGAAGGTGTATGGCGTTGTTCATACAAAGGTGGAGCCGGATGCCACTGAAGAGGAGCTGCGTGGTGCATATGAGCGTGCGCTGTCGAGGACGGAAGGAATGTCCGATTATTGGCTGACCTGGTTTGAGGAAGGCCGTGCGCAGGAGAAAGCAGCTGCGCTTCGTTCCGAACGGCTTCGTTTAATGGAAGAAGATCTGCTGCATATAGACGTCGAGTCAATGGGAGACATTACATCGCCCTTTACTAAAGAAGCGTACATGGAGGCAGTACGGCGAATCCAGCGGTATATCGAGCAAGGAGACGTATTCCAGGTTAATTTGTCGGTACGCCAAAGCCGGCCGGTCCGCACGTCGCCGGAGGAGCTGTATGAGTGGCTCAGGCTGTTCAATCCGTCGCCGTACATGGGTTTTCTGCGTTGCCCCGATTTCCAGCTCGTATCCGCATCGCCGGAGCTGTTGGTTGAGCTCGGGGAAAGCAAGCTTGCCACCAGACCGATTGCCGGAACGCGAAGACGCGGACGCTCGGAGGAAGAAGATTTACGACTCGCCGAAGAGCTCCGTTCGAATGAGAAGGAGCGGGCCGAGCATATTATGCTTGTTGATTTGGAGCGGAACGATCTCGGGCGCATATCGGCATACGGGACGGTCAAGGTAGAAGAGTTGATGGTTATTGAGCAGTACTCGCATGTCATGCACCTTGTTTCTCAGGTTGAGGGCCGGTTGTCAGACGGCAAGGATGCTTATGACGTAATAGCGGCTACATTCCCCGGAGGTACGATTACCGGAGCGCCTAAAATTCGAACAATGGAAATTATTGAAGAGCTTGAGCCGGTGCGCAGAGGGCCTTACACCGGTTCGCTGGGATGGATTGACTACAATGGCGATATGGAATTTAATATTATAATAAGAACGATGGCTTTACAGGATGGCGTCGTTCATATTCAAGCCGGAGCGGGCATTGTAATTGATTCTGATCCGGAGCGGGAATATAAGGAGTCGTTAAATAAGGCGAAGGCGCTATGGAAAGCCATTCAATACAGCGAACGGTTCGCTGCTGGCGAAGGGATAGCGAAGCAGATATAGGAGGAGTCGTCCGATGATACTTGTAATCGATAATTATGATTCTTTTACGTATAATTTGGTGCAATATTTAGGAGAGCTCGGGGAAGAGATAATTGTAAAGCGCAATGACGAAATCGATTTGGAAGGCATTGAAGCGTTAGCCCCGGATCATATTTTGATTTCACCTGGTCCATGCTCGCCGAATGAAGCGGGCATCAGCTTATCGCTTATTGAACATTTTAAAGGAAAAATTCCGATTTTCGGCGTCTGTTTAGGTCATCAATCGATTGGACAAGCGTTTGGGGGCGAAGTGGTACGCGCCGAGAAGCTGATGCATGGTAAGACATCGGCTATTCATCATGACGAAAAATCAATCTTTGCAGGCATGCCGACACCATTTACCGCTACACGATATCATTCGCTAATCGTTCGCCGCGAGACGCTACCGGATTGCTTAGAAATTACAGCAGAAACGGACGAAGGCGAAATTATGGGCCTGCGCCATAAAGAATATCCGATTGAAGGGGTTCAATTCCACCCTGAATCGATCATTACGGAGCATGGATTGACGATGCTTCGCAATTTCTTGCAAAATCGCACGGACGCAGCACGATGAAAATCGGGTTGAACGGTTCCGTCATGGAAGCAAGCGAAGCCGTGATCTCAGTATATGATCACGGCTTTTTGTACGGGATGGGTCTTTTCGAGACGTTTCGCACCTACAAAGGCAAGCCATATTTATTGGATAGGCATATGAAGCGGCTGCAGTCGGGCTGTGAACAGATTGGTATCCGGTATCGTCCGGATCTGCTGGTTATTAGCGGTTTAGTGATGGAGCTGCTTGCTGCGAACGGTCTCGAGGATGGCTACGTGCGGATGACCGTAAGCGCCGGGGTGGCAGAGCTTGGTTTGCCTTCCGGCGATTATGATGAGCCCAATGTGCTTTTACTGGTCAAGGCTCTTCCGCCGGCAAATGATGCGGTTCATATGCACGGACGGGAGCTGCGGCTTCTGCAAACGCGGCGGAATACGCCGGAAGGCGATATTCGTTTTAAGTCTCTCCATTATATGAACAATATTATTGCGAAGCGGGAGCTGCTTGCCAGCGGCGCTACGGCTGGAGCGGAGGGCCTCATGCTTAGCCGCGAAGGCTGGTTGGCGGAGGGAATCGTAAGCAATTTGTTTTTTGTGAAGGACGGTGTCGTATGTACGCCATCCATTGCTACGGGAATATTGCCGGGCATTACCCGTGAGCGTGTTATAGAGCTGGCGCAAGAAGCAGGCTATCGGACGGAAGATGGACTGTATGGTTGGGAACACTTATTGGAAGCAGAGGAAATATGGTTAACCAACTCGGTTCAGGAGCTCGTTCCTGTTACGATGCTGTCAGATACGAGCGGTAAGAGCATTAAGGTAAGCGGCGGAGAAGCGGGTGAAGTAACTAGGCGATTGCTGCTGCTTTATCGCCAAACGACAGCAGCCGGCAGCGATGCAGTGCAGACGTAGTTGCTGCGGCAGATATAGATAATAACGGAGGGTGGAAATATAGCAGTGAATCCTAAGCCTGATTTTTGGAAGAGAACCTATGACCTGGGCGGTGACGTAACACTCGAACTTGGTCACCGTACTTTAATTATGGGTATCCTGAATGCAACGCCGGATTCCTTCTCCGATGGAGGACGCTATACGCACGTGGATGCAGCGGTTGCACATGCGCAAGCGATGGTGAGCGAAGGTGCCGATATTCTTGATATCGGCGGTGAGTCGACGCGTCCCGGCTTCGAGCCTGTCGGCTTGGAAGAAGAGCTGCGGCGCATCCTACCCGTTATTCGGGCTGTGCGCGAAGCGCTGCCGCACGTGCCGATCTCCATCGACACGTACAAAGCAGCGGCGGCGCGTCAAGCGCTGGAGGCCGGCGCGCACATTATTAATGACATTTGGGGTCTCAAGGGCGACCCCAACATGGCCGCAGTCGCGGCCGAATATGGCTGTCCTGTTATCATCAGCCACAACCGCCACGCCCGGGACTATAATGACCTCGTCCCGGATGTGCTCGCCGACCTGCATAGCAGCGTCAGCATCGCAAGCGCAGCCGGCGTCGCCGAAGACCGGGTATGGCTTGACCCCGGCATCGGCTTCGCAAAAACATTCAATGACAACCTTGAGCTGCTCGGTCGTCTGTCAGAGCTTACAGCGCTCGGCTACCCGGTGCTGCTTGGCACCTCGCGCAAGCGGTTCATCCGGCAGGTGTTGAATCTGCCGGTCGAAGACCTTGTTGAGGGGACGGCTGCGACCGTCGCCCTCGGCATCGCGCACGGCTGCCAAATCGTGCGCGTACATGATGTGCGCGCCATCAAGCGGACGGCGCTAATGACTGACGCCATCCTTTACCGCGGGCGCAGCTAAATTGCGGCTCAGCATATAAGCCGCGCCGCCTGGGGCGGCTTCGCTCGAGATAGCGGATTACACTTGTTATATCGTAGGAGAGTGACTGGATTGGACAAAATGATCGTTAAAGGGATGAGGTTTTACGGCTACCACGGCGTGTTCGCCGAAGAAAACAAGCTCGGTCAGCAGTTCTACGTAGATCTTGAGCTGCGTATGGATTTGGAGCAGGCAGCACAGACCGATGATTTAAGTTATACAGTCAATTACGCAGAAATACATGCTTTCACGAAATCAATCGTCGAAGGCCCGCCGTTTAAGTTAATTGAAGCTTTAACAGGTCACATTGCATCGAGTGTATTGGAAGCTTATACTATGGTAAATGAAGTGACGGTTCGAGTAACGAAGCCGCACCCGCCGTTCGACATCCACTTTGACGGGGTAACGGTAGAGCTGTGCAGAAAGCGGGATGCTGGTGAACGAACAATTCCCGCATGACGGCGCACGGGTGGAAGCTTATATTGCATTAGGCTCTAACATGGGCGAACGAGAACAGTTGCTGCAGGAAGCGATCGATCTTATCGATGCGCACGAGCACATTGAAGTTGCCAGAGTGTCAGGCATTTATGAAACCGACCCGGTAGGCTATACAGATCAGCCCGCTTTTCTCAATATGGCACTCGCAGTGCGCACGGAGCTGCAGCCCTTACTCTTGCTGCGCCAGCTGCTCTCGTTCGAGCAGCAGTTAGGACGGATTCGACAAATACGTTGGGGACCGAGAACCATTGACCTTGATCTTCTGCTATATCATAATGTCAGAATGGATCAAGAGGAGCTCACTTTGCCGCATCCGCGTATGATGGAGCGGTCGTTTGTGCTTGTGCCGCTGAATGATGTTATAGAACAATCGCATCCGCTGCAGGATCAAGTAAGGGCAGCGTCCGAGGCGGCGCTTCAGGATGGAAAGGAAGGCATCACGTTATGGAAAACAATCAATTGGCGCAGCGCGTCAGAGCCTTTCGAAAATTAAAGGGCTACACTCAGCAGGAGCTGGCCAAGGAGCTGGGCGTTTCGGTTGCCGTTCTGGGCTCACTCGAGCGCGGAACGAGAAAGACTGATCCTAAGCTTTTAGGTCATATTGCCAAAACGTTAGGGATCAGCTATGAGGAATTAATGTCCGATGACCGTGAGTAAATAATGCTTGCGGAGCGGGATTTTAAAATTTAAGAATTTATTTGTTTTACACTTATAAATAAGCTTATATTTCACCGCGAAACGAGCCTTTGCCGCCAAGGATGGCACAGAACCGAGCTGTTCATTCACACAGCCAGCGGTTCGTGCGTAGCGACGGCCGTTTACGCTTATATCACAAATCTTTTAAAGAGGAGCAAGGAGCGACATGCTGAAAATCGGAGACATCGAGATGAAGAACAGAGTGGTGCTAGCGCCGATGGCAGGCGTGTGCAACCCTGCTTTTCGATTAATTGCCAAAGAATTCGGAACGGGTCTTGTATGCGCGGAAATGGTAAGCGACAAGGCTATTTTACACGGTAACAAACGGACGCTGGAGATGCTGTACGTCGATGAGCGGGAGAAGCCGCTTAGCCTTCAAATTTTCGGCGGTGACAAGGAATCGCTAGTTGAAGCGGCTAAAGTTGTCGATCAGCAGACGAATGCGGACATTATCGATATAAATATGGGCTGTCCGGTTCCGAAAGTAACGAAGTGCGATGCCGGAGCCCGTTGGCTGCTTGATCCGAACAAAATTTATGAGATGGTATCGTCGGTAGTTGATGCTGTTCAGAAGCCGGTTACGGTGAAAATGCGTATTGGCTGGGACGACGAGCACATTTATGCCGTCGATAATGCACGGGCTGTAGAGCGGGCAGGCGGCAAAGCGGTCAGCGTACACGGTCGTACCCGTGAGCAGCTGTATACGGGCAAGGCTAATTGGGACATTATAAGGGATGTTAAACAAGCGGTATCTATTCCTGTAATTGGGAATGGCGATGTATTCTCGCCGGAAGATGCCAAGCGGCTGCTCGAGCATACAGGCTGCGACGGCGTAATGATTGGACGCGGAGCACTCGGCAATCCGTGGATGCTGTACCGTACCATTCAATATTTGACGAACGGCGAATTGCTAAGCGATCCGTCCCCGCGCGAGAAAATGGAGGTTGCCATTTTACATCTGGACCGTTTAGTGGCGCTGAAGAATGAGGCGGTTGCCGTTCGCGAGATGCGTAAGCACTTGGCATGGTACCTGAAAGGTCTGCCGGGCGGTGCAAGGGTGAAGGACGTTATTATGGAAGAGACCGGACGCGACAGGATGGTTGCTATCTTGGAAAAT
The DNA here is from genome assembly GCF_003337375.1 of Paenibacillus prosopidis. Classification (GTDB taxonomy): domain Bacteria; phylum Bacillota; class Bacilli; order Paenibacillales; family Paenibacillaceae; genus Pristimantibacillus; species Pristimantibacillus prosopidis. Next base: position 3,115 of record NZ_QPJD01000024.1, on the reverse strand, counting down.
TACATTATATCGCTCGAAGAGGAAGCGGATATCCATCCGAAGACCGCATCGTCAAGCGATGGCGCAGCTGAAGAGTTTATACACTAATTACAAAATAGACCGGATATCCCATGAATAAGATTATCCGACAGTGTTCGACATAAGCCGCTTGCATGCGGCTTATGCTACGCACAGCGAGAATAAAACGGTTTCACTGGATCAGCTGGCGTTGATTGACATTCAGGGTAATTTTGAAATATAATCGTGCAATATAATCTAGCGAGTACTTCACAAGCACGCTTTTACAACCTCAGGTATGATGGTGGCGAAGCGTAATATATTAGGTATCAGTGAATTCATACGAGGTATGAAAATTAGTCACACGACAGGAGAATCGGAAAGATGAACGATAAGCAAATCCTTCTGACTCAAGAAGGGCTTAGAAAGCTCGAAGATGAATTGGAGAACCTGAAGTCGGTCAAGCGTCGTGAAGTAGCGGAGCGTATTAAAGTAGCAATCGGCTATGGTGATATCAGTGAAAACTCGGAGTACGAGGACGCGAAGAACGAGCAAGCCTTTATTGAAGGACGTATTATTACCCTTGAGAAAATGCTGCGCAACGCGCGTATTATAAATAATGATGATATTGATATCGACACGGTAAGCATTGGGTCGATCGTAACGGTAGAAGATTTGGAGTACGGCGACACGATGGAGTATTCAATTGTCGGTACAGCCGAATCGGATCCGCTGCAAAATAAAATTTCGAATGAGAGTCCGGTTGGTAAAGCGATTTTGGGCAAGAAAAAGGGCACAGTCGTTGAAGTGAGCGTACCAGTCGGCATCATTCAATACAAAATTCTCGATATTAAAAAATAAGGTTTGCTAAGTGCGATCGGAAAGCTTCCTTGTAGGAAGCTTTTTGAACGTTTAAAATATAAGAAACGTATACATTACATTACAAACTTATACATTGCTTATATTTCACCGCGAAACGAGCTTTAGCCGCAAGAATACGGCTACATCCGTTTACGCTTGCCGAACGGTCAAGGAGATGAAAGAAGTGGAACATGAGAACAACGAGCAGGAGCTAAGCGAGCTTTTGCAAATTCGCAGAGACAAGCTGGACGAGCTTCGCGGACTAGGAGTCGATCCATTCGGGCGTAAATTCGAGCGTACTCATAACGCTAAAGATATTCTAGATGCCTATGAAGCGACTAGCAAAGAAGAATTGGAAGCCCAAGGAGTTAAGGTGAGCATCGCCGGCCGTATTATGCAGAAGCGCGGAATGGGCAAAGCAGGCTTTGCCCATATTCAAGACTTAAGCGGCAAAATTCAAATTTATGTACGCAAGGATACCGTAGAAGAGCACAAGTTCGCTGCATTTGACTTGCTCGATATCGGTGATATTATCGGGGTGCACGGCGTTGTGTTCAAAACGAATACAGGTGAAGTATCGGTCAAAGCACTCGATATCGAAGTGTTGACGAAATCCTTGCTTCCTTTGCCGGATAAATATCATGGCCTCAAGGATGTTGAGCTTCGTTACCGTCAACGTTATGTTGACCTGATTGTAAATCCGGACGTGCAGCAAACGTTCATCATGCGTTCCAAAATCATCCAATCCATGCGTCGCTATTTGGACTCGCGCGGTTATCTGGAAGTAGAAACGCCGACGCTGCATTCTATTGCAGGCGGTGCAGCAGCGCGCCCGTTCGAAACGCATCATAATGCGCTCGACATGCAGTTGTACATGCGGATAGCGATTGAGCTGCATTTGAAGCGTCTTATTGTAGGTGGACTAGAGAAAGTTTATGAGATTGGACGCGTATATCGGAATGAAGGTATTTCGACTCGTCACAATCCTGAATTTACGATGATAGAATTGTACGAGGCATATGCTGACTACAAGGATATTATGGCGTTGACCGAAAATGTCATTGCGCATATCGCAAAAGAGGTACTCGGCACAACAAAAATTATGTATCAAGGCCAAGAGGTAGACCTGACCCCGCAATGGCGTCGCGTCACGATGGTCGAGCTCGTCAAAGAAACGACCGGCGTTGACTTCAGCGTTCAGATGAGCGATGAGGAAGCACACCGTTTGGCAAAGGAACACAAGGTTGCAGTCGATCCGCATATGACATTCGGTCATATCGTGAACGCATTCTTCGAGCAATTCGGGGAGCATACCTTGATTCAGCCGACATTCGTTACAGGCCATCCTGTTGCCATTTCGCCGCTTGCGAAGAAAAGTGAAGCTGATCCTCGCTTCACCGACCGGTTCGAGTTGTTTATCGTAGCACGTGAGCATGCGAATGCCTTTACCGAGCTGAACGATCCGATCGATCAGCGCGAACGGTTTGAGTCACAGCTTGTTGAACGCGAGCATGGTAACGATGAAGCGCATGAGATGGATGAAGACTTCATCCGCGCACTCGAGTATGGCATGCCGCCAACCGGCGGACTCGGTATCGGCATCGACCGTCTGGTTATGCTGCTTACAGATGCGCCGTCGATCCGCGATGTGCTGTTGTTCCCTCATATGAGAGAGCAGCGTTCTGCGGAGTAAGTTTTTAAATTATGAGACCGCCGGGCCGTATGAGCTTGGCGGTTTTTTGTGTGGTTTCATCAAATCTACTATTATCAAATTTGTTTCTGTGTATTTTAGCGTATTTCATCATTAGGATGTCTTTCTTCTATAGTAAGCTGCTATTTAATAGAAGATAGTAGGATATAATAGGACTCATAAACTTTTAAATGGTTTTTAAAAAAAGTACTTGCATTCATATAGGCGAACGTGATATATTATCTAAGTCGCCGCTGAAACACACACGGTTGACACGAAAGAAAAGATTGTTCTTTGAAAACTGAACAACGAGTGAAACTGCCCCGCAAATCCTAACGGATGAGCGGAAAAAGCGATAAAAAGTATTGAGCAATCAAACACCAATTTGGAGAGTTTGATCCTGGCTCAGGACGAACGCTGGCGGCGTGCCTAATACATGCAAGTCGAGCGGATCTTGTCCTTCGGGATAAGGTTAGCGGCGGACGGGTGAGTAACACGTAGGTAACCTGCCCGTAAGACTGGGATAACATTCGGAAACGAATGCTAATACCGGATACACAGCTTGGT
>NZ_QPJD01000023.1 GCF_003337375.1 Paenibacillus prosopidis | reverse complement strand
TTGTCTGTTCTCACTCATGTCGGACACCTCTTCTGTTCCTTATTGTTTATTATCTAGTGCTTCCAATGAGGTGTCCACTTTCCATGCTAGCATCAATATAGGTGTTATGGCTGCTAGTCAGCCTTCTTTGCCGAATATAACGGAAAAAATGGGCGTTAAAGCGGGGAAACGGACCTATGCACTGGTCAACTAGATAGAATAAGACCATTCAAGTCCGTTATTCTTTATGGAAGCTGCTAGTAGCTCAGGGTAACGCCCTTATTTACCGCTACCGCTATGGCCGGACGTCCCTTACGACAATAAGTGACTGCGCTGCTAGAGAGGGCATAAGTTTTTGCTACCTTCCGCGTTTAAATTACGTTTAAACAGGAGAGGTAAAGTAAGAAATGTAGTGGAGAGAATAGAGATTAGACCATTGGGAGTGATTGAGGATGAAAAATAAAAACAGTAATGTCCGGCGTTTCATCGCGCTCATTATGGAGACGAACCCGCCGAAGGCACTGCTGGCTGTAGCTGTTATTCTTAGTGTCGTAACTACGTTGGTTGGACTGACCATTCCGCTGTTCACAAAAAACTTAGTTAACGGGTTTTCGTTCGGCTCGTTAAGCACAGGGCAAATCATTGGTATGGGCGCTGCTTTTATCGCTCAGGTTGTGTCAGGCGGCGTATCGGTGTATTTGCTTCATTACGGCGGAAATAAAATTGTTTCATCGATCCGCGAAAGGTTATGGAGCAAGCTGCTGCGTTTGCCCGTGCCGTATTACGACAACAAGTCGTCCGGCGATACGATTAGCCGTCTCACGAACGATACGGCGATTTTGAAAGGTCTGATTACGGAGCATGTGACAGGCTTCTTCACCGGTATATTATCGATCATCGGCGCATTGACGATTCTGTTCTATATGAACTGGCAGATGACGCTTATTATGCTCACCGTGTTCCCGGTTGCAGCCCTCATTATGGTGCCGATTGGCCGTAAAATGTACGCTATCTCCAAGTCGACGCAGGAGGAAAACGCCCGGTTCACATCAATCGTGAATCGTGTCGTGTCCGAGATTCGTTTGGTGAAGGCTTCGGGCTCAGAGCCTGCCGAATTTGAGCAGGGGCGTACCGGTATTAACAATTTGTTCCGCTTCGGGTTAAAGGAAGCGCGTATGCAGGCGATTATTTCGCCGATCGTATCGTTTATTATTTTGCTGCTGCTCGTATGTTTGATCGGGTTTGGCGGCGTGCAAGTATCGTCGGGCGCAATGACGGCGGGCGAATTAGTCGCTTTTATTATGTACCTGTTCCAGATCATGCTGCCTATTACGCAGATTTCTCAGTTTTTCACGCAATTTCAGAAAGCAATGGGAGCGACGGACAGCATTATTGGAATTATTGAATCGGAAGAGGAAGATCAGGACAGCGGCAAAACGGTATCGGAAATCAATCAGACGCTTCAGGTGGATCATGTTTCATTCGCCTACAAGCCGGAGGAGCCTATTCTGCGTGATGTAAGCTTAACGATTGAAGCGGGCAAAGTAACGGCACTCGTCGGTCCAAGCGGAAGCGGCAAAACGACGCTGTTCTCGCTGCTGGAGCGGTTCTACGACCCGACGTCGGGTTCCATTCGTCTTGGAGGTACGGATATCCGTCATGCTTCTCTTCGCTCGTGGCGGAGACAGATCGGCTATGTATCGCAAGAAAGCCCGATTATAGCGGGAACGATCAAAGATAACCTGTGCTATGGTCTCGACCGGGATGTTAGCCAGGATGAAATCGAGCAGGCTGCACGAATGGCTTATGCGGACGGCTTTATTGAAGAGCTGCCGGACAGCTATGAAACCGAAGTCGGAGAGCGCGGCATTAAGCTGTCTGGCGGTCAGAGGCAGCGGATTGCGATAGCGAGAGCTTTGCTAAGGGATCCACATATACTTATGCTGGATGAAGCAACGTCCAACCTGGATAGCAAGTCGGAGGAAGTCGTGCAGGATGCACTGAAAAATTTGATGATCGGCCGGACAACGGTCGTTATCGCACATCGTTTATCGACGGTAGTGGATGCCGATTCCATCGTTTTTATGGAGAAAGGTATCATAACCGGCGTCGGAACGCATGAGCAGCTGTATGCGAGCCATACGATGTACCGTGAATTCGCGAATGGCCAGCTTCGAATGAACAAATCTGCGTAGCAAGAAACAATGTTCGAAGTGACGCTCCCCCCAGCTATCTAGCTGGAGGGAGTTTTTTTGTGGAAATTACATCGGTTATCTGGGAGTACTCCGGAAACGGCGGCAACCCTTGCTTTAATGCAAGGAAATCCTCCCGTTAATTGTTCTTCGAAATCATGAGAGATCCATATAACCGGAAAACTACAAAACTTTAATACAACGTTAGAGGAAGTGAGACGTATACATCACTAACGGTTTTGGAATTGAAAAATGAAGGGGAGAGGTTAGCTATCATGTACTTACTAATTGGTGTCGTTGCAGCAATCTTGATGATCGGTTATTTGGTATTAACTTATTACCCGGCCTTCGGGGGGGCTCCATCGAAGGAGAAGCGGCAGGAGCTGAGCCAATCCGCAAATTATGCCAAGAAAAAATTCGTGAATCTCATTTCAACATCAATGGATATGACCTTTAGAGAGACTCTTATGGTAGTAGTCCAATTTGTGATAGGGAGCCCAAACAGAAAACCTGCGAAGCCGATCGCGGCCGAGCCGCTCAGTCCGCTTTATTTTCAAGACGTTCAGCAGCCTAAGCTTACTTGGTTTGGACATTCTGCTGCCCTGCTGCAGCTGGATGGCAAAACGCTGCTTCTAGACCCGATGTTCGGCAAAGCGCCTTCGCCTTTCCCGCAAATCGGCGGAAAACGGTTCAGCGGCAAGCTGCCGTTCGAGATCGAGCAGCTTCCGCTCATTGACGCCGTGCTCATATCGCATGATCATTATGACCATCTGGATTATGGTTCAATTGTGAAGCTGAAGGATAAAGTGAAGCGGTTTTTTGTACCGCTGGGTGTTGGTCCTCATTTGAAGAGATGGGGTGTCGATCCGGCTAAAATCGAAGAGCATGATTGGTGGGATGCGTCCGAATATGAGGGATTGAAGCTGGCATGCACGCCGGCAAGACACTTCTCCGGAAGAAGCTTAACGGACCGGAACGCTACGCTGTGGTGCTCATGGGTCATTCAGGGGCAAGAAACAAAAATCTTTTTTAGCGGTGACAGCGGTTATGGCCCTCACTTTAAGGATATTGGCGACAAATATGGTCCGTTTGATCTTACGTTAATGGAATGCGGGCAGTACGATGAGCGCTGGGCGGCCATTCATATGATGCCGGAGGAAACGGTGCAGGCCCATTTGGATGTTTCGGGTAAAGTGTTGGTTCCAATTCATTGGGGTGCATTTACGCTCTCGTTACATGATTGGACCGATCCGGTTGAGCGCGCGATAAAAGCGGCTAAAGAACGAAATGTCGCCATATCGACGCCGAAAATAGGCGAGCTCGTTGTTATTGACGCCCCTGTTCATCCTACCGCCGCGTGGTGGCGGTGAACCTGTTACAGCCTGCTTGATAGATGCTGGGCAGGCCGCACGATACGAGCTTTGCCAACCAAGGACAGCGCAAGCCGTTTACGCTTGTTTGCGAATGATCGCGGCGTTCCCTGCATCCCAGCGCCAAATGCTGTCATTGCCTTCGAGATGGACGCCGCCATACCATTGGTTTATTCCATTCAAATGAATCCAATCAGCTTTGCGGCTAGCTAATTGTGAGCCAAGACCAGTTAGCTGCACCCGCCGATGCAGGAAGCTTTCGGGAGAGTCATGCAAGCCAGGGAACAGGCCGTCGCCCTCTATGGTAAGCAGTGGATGTGAAGCCTGCGATAATCGTTTGAGACAAGACCAATATTGAAGATCGCCCATGCCGAGCTCGTGCAGCTTATCGCCTGTTTGCTGAAATAAGTGCAAGGGTCGGTCAACGCCTTCGAGAAGCAGCTCAAGTGTCGTTTGCTCGACAATTCCGAGCCCGTTCGCCGTAGAGGGATACCGGTTTAAGTGGAGGCGGAAAGCATTGTGCAGGAAGGGCAGGACAGATGTATCCTCGTGCAGCAGCTTCGCGATTTTCTCTGGAGTGGTTGCCGTATAGGCTTTCCATGCTCTTTTGCCCAGCAGCAGTTCTTCCTCTCCAATCTCACGCCAGGTGCCCGCCAAGCCCGCCAGCTGCTCAGCGGAGAGATCGCCTAAACCGCGAAATACTTCAATGCCCGGATACTGCCCGATGCTCAGGAGGTGCAGCCTCGTCCCTTCCAAATCTTGTCCTGCAAACCAATGCAGCAAGCAGCTTAGTATCGTCTGGTCGAACAAATCATGCTCAAACCATAAGACGACATCTTCATGCTGCTTAAAGCTTGCTAACTGTTTCTCCTGCGCTTCGGATGAGCTCAGCCATTCTTGCAGTGGAACACCGAGCGCTTGCTCCAAATAGCGGCCTCTAAAGGCTAGATGGTCAGGCAGCTCCGGCTGCAGAAATACGGGACCCTCCGTGTAAATTTCCCGCCACACAAGGATATCCCCTTGTACTGCGCCCTCCTTCAGCTTATGTCCTACGGAATCTCCATTTACGATATGCAGCATTTGAGCTCCTCCTCTTCTATAATGTAGATTTTGGAGCAAGCGCAGCTGTAAAGCAACCTTTTGCGGTATGGTGCGGCTTTTTAAGTACGATGCTTTTGGTCCTTTGGACAAGTAGACATCGATAATTCGCAGTGGTATAACCTAATAGATGGTACGGAAGCAAAAAAATGCAATGACTAGGGGGATAACGTGAAAGCTAGAAACCTTGTTGCAATAATTGTTTTGATCGTAATTGTAGCTGGCGTGTTTACTACTTGGAAGTTATTTAATTCTAATAATCAAGTTAGTGTTGATGATCTACATGAAAATACAATATTAGAAGAAATCAAAACGTCCCAGGATAAAAAAATAAAGGTAATTGACAAAAAGAATGTGGACGATAAAATAATTGTATTTTATTTAGATATCCCTTTGAGCCCGTCCGACGAATATGATCTTAGTAAAACAGATGTTGGATTTGCTTACTTTGAAAAAACATTCTCCAAGTGGACAAAAGGACATAGCGGTGAGTACGGAAGTATTGAGGCTTATCTTATTGGAAACGATAAAGCTGGTTACACATATGAAATTTTCCCGAGTGATGAGGAAACTACACCGTCTCTAATTTTGGGTGTTGTTACAGACCCGACTATTCAGAATATTAGTCTAAAGAATAATTACAATAGTAAGATCCGGGAAGTCAATTATATTGCTCACGATTCATACCGATTATGGTACTCTACTTTGGAGCAAATAGGTAATAACAGTAATACGCTTCTAGTTAATACAACAAATGAGTCTTTAACAAAAAATATTGATTAAAAGCAAACAAAGACTGACTTCTTACGAAGGTAGTAATAGCACGTTGTTGAACCGAAGTGTGCAGCGACAAAACGGCTCAAATAAAATCAACAAAAAAGTCTGCAGTGAAGCTATCCTGTATAAATCCATTAACTTCGCATATCTGGAGCTTGATAAGGGGTCTATCCTGGATTCTCTCCAGTCTGGAGGGATCAAATCGCACTGAAAGTGGCATGGAGAGAGGATATTGCTGAAAATAATTGGACAAAATACAGGTTAGCTGCGGCTTTAAGGTAAGTTCGAGCTTTATACTGGATGAAATACAGGATAGATGTACTGGACGATAGCTGTATGTACGATAGCTGTCATGTACGATAACTGTCCTGCACGATAGCTGTACTGTACAATAGCCACACTTCACATAAAGAGCAGCTGTTAAACCAAGCATGCAAAAATAGCTGTGCAAAGAAGCTGCATAAAATAACATTGCAAAAAGTGTTGACAACTGCTTTCAAATGTATTATCTTTAATTCAAGATAATTAATTTAAAGATAAATCAGAGGGGAGTGATAAACATAAAGGACAAAACGCAAAATGAATCATTGGATCTCTTCATTGCGCTATCGAGAGCGAGCCAGTGGGTAAATGCCCATGCAGACCGGGATATTCGGAAGAATGGCTTAAACCGCACAGAGTTCGGCGTTCTTGAGTTGTTGTATCACAAAGGACCACAGCCTCTGCAGCAAATTGGCGAGAAGGTGCTTATGAGCAGCGGCAATATAACGTATGTTGTCGATAAGCTGGAGAAGAAACAAATGGTGCGGCGCAGAGCTTCTACCGAGGATAGACGCCTTATCTACGCGGAAATTACCGATCAAGGCACTCAATTTGTAAAGGAAGTGTTTCCTGCACATACGGCTGCTATAGAGGAAGCCGTTAACGGGTTGTCGTCAGAAGAGAAGCAGCTTGCCAGCGTGCTGCTCAAGAAACTAGGAAAGTTTGCCCAGGAGCATTACAAGTAGCTGGTCGATAAATCGGTTTTGGACGGCTGCTTATTTTTACCTAATATCTTTAAATTAAGATTCTCAAAATTGCGGTTTAAAAACAAAACAAAAAATGGAGGAATTAAAAATGAGTATTGCATTGGGATTGTTAATCGTTCGCCTGGTTGTCGGTTTGTTGTTCGTAGGACATGGCGCACAGAAGCTCTTTGGCTGGTTTGGAGGTTATGGACCAAAAGGAACAGGCGGCTGGCTAGAGTCGATCGGCGTTAAGCCCGGTGTTGTTATGGCTGTGGTTGCCGGACTAATGGAGCTTGTCGGAGGCTTCTTATTTGCAGCTGGTTTACTCACACCGCTTGCTGCAGCATTGATTGTGATGACGATGCTGGTTGCTATTGTGAAAGTGCATGGTCAGAACGGTCTGTGGGCGACTTCGAACGGTTATGAATATAATCTCGTCTTAATTGCCATTGCTATAGGTGTTGCATTAACGGGTGCCGGATCTTATTCGCTTGACGCTTTGCTGGGCTAATAATTATTGTGTTAGGTCCAAAAATCTCATATAAAATAAGGAGAGTGTGTTAGATGTCTAATAAAACAGCAGGTATTCACCACGTTACGGCTTTTGTACGAAATGCGCAGCAAACGGCTGATTTTTATGCAGGTGTGCTTGGTCTGCGTTTGATTAAGAAGACGATTAACTTTGATGCGCCTGAGGTATACCATTTGTACTTCGGTAATGAAGCAGGCAGCCCGGGAACGATTATTACGTTCTTCCCGTATGAAAATTCGCGTAAAGGACGCATTGGCGGCGGGCAGGTTGGTTACACGACGTATGTCGTTCCTTTGGATGCCTTCGATTTCTGGAAAGAACGGCTGGCGAAGCTGAATGTCGCTGTAACGCAAACTTCGAGGTTTGGGGAGCAGTACCTGCAATTCGCGGATCCGGATGGACTGCTGCTTGAAATTGTAGCCCGTGCGGAAGGACCGGCAAGCAAATGGACATTTGGCGGCGTTCCGGCGGACAAAGCGATTAAAGGGTTCGGCGGCGCTATTCTCTACAGCACGGCACCGGATAAAACGGCCGATCTGCTCGTGAATGTCATGGGTCTTGAGAAGGTTGGGCAAGAAGGCGCCTATGCACGCTTTAAAGCGACGGGAGAATTGGGCAATCTGATCGATGTTAATGTGGAGAAAATGGAGCCTGGTCATGGCGGTGCAGGCACAGTCCACCATATTGCGTGGCGGGCGAAGGATGATGAGGAGCACGCGTTATGGAGAAGCCATGTCGCAAGCAGCGGGTTCCAGCCTACGCCAATCGTTGACCGTCAGTACTTTAATGCCATTTATTTCCGCGAAGAAGGCGGCATATTATTTGAAATTGCGACAGATCCGCCAGGGTTTGCACGTGATGAGGAGCCGGAGAAGCTTGGCGAGAAGCTGATGCTTCCGGAATGGTTCGAGCCGCATCGCCCACAAATTGTAGAGATGTTATCACCTTTTGAAGTACGGGTATTGGAGGAGGATAAATGATGAAGCATATTTTCAAAAAAGGAACCGATGCTAACGCCCCCGTGCTGCTGCTATTGCACGGCACGGGAGGTACGGAGCGCGATCTGCTGCCGCTTGCGGACCGCATCTCACCGGCTTCTTCCGTATTAAGCGTCAGAGGCAACGTAGTTGAGAATGGGATGCAGCGCTATTTCCGCAGGCTGGCTGAGGGCGTGTTCGACATCGAGGATCTGCTCTTCCGCACGAAGGAGCTCAATGATTTTCTGGATACCGCTGCGCAAGAACACGGCTTTGACCGGAATAATCTGGTTGCAATCGGCTATTCCAATGGCGCCAATATTGCCGGAAGCCTCTTATTCCATTACAAAGGCACGCTGCGCGGCGCGATCCTGCATCATCCGATGGTACCGATCCGCGGTGTAGAGCTGCCTGATTTGACAGGCGTTCCTTGCTTCATCGGCGCAGGCTCAAATGATCCGATCTGTGCGCCGCAAGAAACGGAGGATCTGCAGCGATTATTAAGTGAAGCGGGTGCGCCCGTAACGGTGCATTGGGAGCAATACGGCCACCAGCTTACAAGCTCCGAGGTTGCCGCTGCCGCTGCTTGGTATAACGAAACGTTTTAAGGCAGCACGAGTTCATTAATGAGGAAAGAGGGAGCGCGCGTGATTTCAATTGATCCGACAAGCCAAAGCGTTCAGGATAACTACAAGCTGCTCATAGGCAGTATTGTACCGAGACCAATAGCCTTCGTATCGACTTTGTCGAGCGAGGGGGTGTTAAACGCAGCACCGTTCAGCTTCTTCAACATCGTGACGGCTAACCCTCCCATGGTCGCTATATCGGTTCAGCGCAAACAAGGCGACCAGAAGGACACTGCAAGAAATGCGGTTGAGGCAGGCGAATTTGTCGTTCATATTGCCGACGAGGACTACATCGAAGCGATTAATATTACCGCGGCTAATCTGCCGCCGGATGAGAGCGAGGTTGCTTTGGCCGGATTAACCGCCATTCCAAGCGAACGTGTTAGCGTACCGGGGATAGCCGAGGCGAAAATCCGGATGGAATGCGTGCTGGAGCAGGCTCTGCCGCTTGGCGGTACGGAAGAATCGCCGGCATGCGACTTGCTGATCGGCCGTGTAGTTAGATTCCATGTGGCCGAATCATTATACGGGAACGGACGCATCAACGCAGAGGCGCTCAGGCCTGTCAGCCGTCTGGCCGGCAGTGACTACGCGAAGCTGGGCGAGCAATTTTCGATCGATCGCCCTGGGTGATGGTTTCCAAAAATGGACGGATGAACGCCATTATATGCCGTCGAGTTTTGATAGAGTATTTAATATGTTAGTTAGTGAGCTCACAATCCGAGCGGATAAATATATGAATGTGAGAGTGAGTATAACTAATGAAAGACATATTAGGTATAGTTGGCGGAATGGGTTCGCATGCTGCGGTGTCGATTTTTCAACAATTAATAAACAGGTCTCCGGCCAAGAAAGATCAAGAGTATATAGAGATCATCCTTCATAACAATACTTGTATTCCGGATCGGACGGAAGGGATATTATATCAAGGTGAAGATCCATTTCCTGAACTATTGCGATCTGTAAAATTACTTGAACGCTGCGGAGCAACGGTTATCGTTCTAGCTTGCGTAACCGCTCATCATTTTGCTGATAGACTTGAAGAATCGCTAACCAAAGCTAGAATGTTTAATATCGTTAGGGAAACGGTAGATTATTCGTGCAGAATGTACCCAAATATAAGAAACATAGGAATTCTGGCTACTGAAGGCACCTGTAAAACCGGACTTTGGAAAAAGGAATTCGACAAAAGGCAAATCAATACGATCATACTTTCCGAAGAACATCAGAATAAGTATTTTAATAACGTCATCTACGGTCACAATGGTGTAAAAGCCGGTTATCAGGATGAAGGATTAAAAAACAATTTGTTAGAGGGCTGCAATAAATTGATGGAGATGGGAGCTGAAGTCATTATAGGCGCGTGCTCGGAGCTGCCTTTACTGATCTCGAAAGAGGATTTACAGCTGCCTTATATCGATTCCTTACAACTGGCTGCAGATAAATTGATTGAGCAATATTATTGTAACAAAGGATAAAAAACCGGCTCATCCCGCAAATACAGATGGGGATGAGCCGGTTTTTTATTTTTTCAGGCGCATCAATTGTCTAATTCTTGTAAGCATTCGTTTATTACCCAGATTGATGAAAGGTGTAATAGCCGGGTTGGTGTTGATCTCCAGAACCCAAGGCTTCCGGTTGCCGCTCACCGCGATGTCAACGCCGAGCTTCCGGACTTTGGGATATACGCTTTGGAACTGCCGCCCGATGCTCCGGCTCAAACGGAATAAAGAATTCAGATACGGTTTGACTTCCGATTTGTTCATATTGGACTGCAACAGCCTTTCAGCCGGAAGGCACTTTCCTCCCTGACTTCGGTTAGTCACAATCTTCTTGGGCGGGGCAACCCGTCCGACGATACCGGAAACCTCCCATGCCCGCTTCTCATTTTTTTGTACCATGATGCGAAAATCAAACGAACGGCCTTGATACAGAAGGGTCCGGATCCCTCTTTGGACCAGATAAGGCTTCCTCCGGATCTTTCGGACAACGGACTGGTATAAGGAATGAACGCTCTTGAAAATAACCGTCGATGTGCCCTGTCTCAGCTCGTAGCCCGTTCCCTTTTTTTCCGCTCTCATAATGCCTATTCCCTTTAAACCGTTTACAGGCTTCAGATAAACCATAATGTACCGGTCGAGCATCGTGCTCAGCGTATTCTTGCTGAAGTGCCTGGTCTCCGGGATATGAGGCTTAATCCGCTTATTGCCCAGCAGAGCCCGTGTTTTTTGGAGCTTGCTGCTGACATATCTTCTATTGGATGCACTCAAGCTGTATCACTTCCGTTTTCAGCATATGAACGAAACGCGCCTCTGCTTCTATCATGGAGGTTCGTGCTTCATTATACGAGAAGAACGCGGAGACCGAACCTGATCAAATACCCATTTGTTTGAATCCATATGGCAAGCCTTTTTTGAGAACTAGATTCCAGCGCAAAGCATAAAATATGGAAGCCTGTATAGGAAATGCTCAAGAGAGGAATGGAATATTTGGGAAAATGGCTTCGTTACAGCTTCTATTCAAGACACCCTAAGATCCGCAAATATTTACCTCCCACCTCATTATTCAATGCACGAACATTGAGAAAATTTATACGAAAATATAATGCAGTCTATATTAAACCCGACAAGGAGCACAAGGGAAAAGGAATCATTAAAGCTTGGAAAACGTTCGGAGGATACGCTTTTGTCGTTCAAAGGGGAGATTCCATTAAGTGCGCTTCCATGGCTGAACTGTACAAAAAGATCAAAAAACGGTCCCTGCCTCAAAAATATATTATTCAAAAGGCCATTCCCCTGGCCCAAATCGACGGCCGTCCTTTTGATGTCCGGGTCATGATGATGCGCAACCTGCAGGACCGCTGGCAGTTTTTCGGTCTTTATTCTAAAGTGGCGGGACCCAAAAGCATTGTAACTAATGTAAGCAGCTCGCGGGGCTATGTGACTCTCTTTGAAAATTCGATGAAGCAATCGCTGGGGTATTCCGAGAAAAAAGCGGCGCGCGTCAAAAAAAAGCTTATCCGCATAAGCCATAGAATTTGCAAACGGGCCGGGAAGATTAAATATTATCAAAAGATCGGCAATGACTTTGCCGTCGACAAAAACGGGAATATATGGCTCATCGAAGTGAATTTTACGTATCCGGGCTTCAAGGGGTTTTCCAGACTGCCCGCCCAAAAATATTACTGGGGTATCAAACGGATGAACGAAATTCTGCGCAAGAGGAGGCTGCACCGAAGGAGAAAGTGACCAAGGACGATGTTTGTCCTTGTTCACCGGGACGGATAAAACAATCCAAAATCGTGCAACATATCCAATGATAATCATCAATAGGGAGATGATTCAGGATGATGGCTGCACTTAAACGATTGTTAATCGGCCGTCCTTTGAAATCCGAAGGACTTGCCGAGGAGAAACTGGGCAAATTCAAAGCGCTTGCTATATTATCATCCGACGCCCTTTCCTCCGTCGCTTACGGTACGGAACAAATTCTTCTTGTACTAATGACTGTCGGCTTTACGGCATTATGGTATTCCATTCCGATTTCCATTGCTGTGCTGGGACTTCTCACGATTTTGATTCTTTCCTATCGCCAGACGATTTTTGCTTATCCGACAGGCGGAGGGGCATATATCGTATCGAAAGAGAATTTGGGGGTTCCGGTTGGTTTATTAGCCGGCGGCTCCCTATTGGTTGATTATATTTTGACGGTAGCAGTTAGTATTTCCGCTGGCACAGATGCGATCACTTCCGCTTTCCCGCAGCTCCATGATCATCGCGTTATCATTGCTATTGTGATGATAGCCTTTTTAACCATTATGAATTTGCGCGGACTTACCGAATCTGCTTCTATCCTTGCCTATCCCGTGTATCTGTTTGTGTTCTTTATGATTGCTCTTATCCTAAGCGGCATTTTTAAATTTGTTACAACCGGAGCACCTGTTACTCCTCCAACATCACATGACGTGGCCATTTCGGGGATTAGCTTATATATTCTACTCAGAGCTTTTAGTTCAGGCTGTTCCGCATTGACCGGGGTCGAAGCCGTATCCAATGCCATACCGAACTTTAAAGCGCCGGCGGCAAAAAATGCGGCAATGACCCTCGTCATGATGGGGCTAGTTTTAGGCAGCTTATTTATGGGGATTAGTTTTCTGGCCTATGTGTACGGTATTGCGCCGAGAACGGAAGAAACCGTCGTCTCCCAAATCGCGGCCTCCACGTTTGGGAGAGGGCTTATGTATTATGCCATTCAAGCCTCCACGGCTTTGATCTTATTTCTCGCTGCCAATACCGCCTATGCGGCCTTTCCGCTGCTTGCGTCCATGATGGCCAATGATAAATTTATGCCCCGCATGTTTACGGTTAGAGGGGACCGGCTTGGATTTTCAAACGGGATAATCGTGCTTGGCGTTTTATCGGCGTTGTTGGTTGTTATTTTTAAGGGAGATACGGAGGGGCTGATTCCTTTGTATGCTCTTGGCGTGTTTATTCCGTTTACTTTGTCTCAGACGGGAATGATGCGCCGCTGGTTCAAAATAAAGCCAAAGGGTTGGGGCATAAGCTTTTTAATCAATACCATCGGCATGATCACAACCCTTGTCATCTGTTTAATCTTTTTGATTACAAAGTTTTCGCAGGTATGGATGATTTTCCTTTTTCTTCCTATAGTTATCTACTGCTTTATTCGGATCCACCGGCATTATCAAGACGTTGCGGCTGAACTGAGGATCGATACCAAATTAGATTTGCCGGGTACGAAAGGGAACCTGATTGTTCTCCCGGTTGCAGGAGTTAATCGGGTGGTTTTAAATACAATAAGCTATGCAAAATCAATATCGGAAAACATCGTTGCCGTTTATGTTGCTTTTGACGACGATGCTGCGCAAAAAATGGAGGAAAAATGGGACGAATGGAATCCTGGCGTTCGATTAGTGACTTTAAAATCAAGCTATCGGAGTATCATAAAGCCGCTTATTAAATTTATTGATACGATAGAGTGGAAAAAGTCGGAAACCGATTATATAACCATTATGATCCCGCAATTTATTACGAGTAAATGGTGGCATAATCTGCTGCATAATCAGACAAGCTTATTCATTCGCGCCTATTTGTTCAATCACAAGAATGTTACGATTTCGACGTTTCCTTATCACTTGAAGCGTTAAAATACTTATACGAGCCGCTTACGGATAGCGCCTGAGATCATATCCACGACCGTAATGAGGATGACGATGCCGAGAAGAATGATGCCGACGCGATCCCAATTGCGGGTGCTTAGGGCGAAAATAAGCGGGGTACCGATACCGCCGGCGCCAATAACGCCAAGTATGGCGGCGGAGCGCATATTGATCTCGAACCGGTACAGCGTATAAGACAGGAAGCCGGGCAGCACCTGCGGAATGACAGCGAACCATAAAATTTGCAGCCGGTTCGCTCCTGCGGAAACGAGTGCCTCGACCGGACCGTTATCCATATTTTCAACCTCATCAGCAAATAGCTTCCCTAACATGCCCACAGAATGTAAGCCAAGCGCCAGCACGCCTGCAAAGGAGCCCGGACCGACCGCTTTGATGAACATGAGCGCCAGTATGATTTCGGGTATGGCCCGAATAAAGCTCAGTACCATTTTGCCTGAACCGGATACGGCCTTCGTCCGGCTCATATTCACAGCAGCCCAGAAAGCGAACGGAATACAGAGCAGTGTTGAAATAAAGGTGCCTAAAACTGATATCGCAAGCGTCTCGAGCAATCCGCGCAGTAAATCCTCGCCTTCAGGCAAATAAACGAAATCCCAGTCCGGCGTGAAGATGCCGGTCACGATTGCTTTCGTAATTTGTCCGGCCGTTTCCTTAAAGCCTGTAAACGGCACGCCTGCAAACGCCCAAATATATACCGCGGCAAGCGCAAGGTAAATAAACCAACGGTAGCGGTTTTTCTTCGGTTTTTGAATGATGTGATTCCACGATTTGATCATAGCAGCTTCTCCCGCAGCTTCGTGCTTGTATAGTCGATAAGCAAGACGACCGCTAATGTGAATATAATAATGACACTCGTTTTGTCGTATTCCAGGAAACCCAACGTGACTTCATAATAATGGCCGATTCCACCGGCGCCTACGAGACCGAGGACAGCCGCCGCGCGAACGTTAATTTCAAAGGTGTACAGCGTAAAGGACATAAAGTGAGCTTGAATCTGAGGGATGACGGCAAATATGATCCGTTGTATGCCATTTGCTCCAACGGATGTCATCGCTTCAAGCGGTCCGCGGTCAATCGTTTCTAGTGCTTCATATGTCAGCTTGGCTATGAGACCCAATGCGAAGACGGACAAAGCTAATATACCCGGCAAAGGGCCAAGGCCGAATATAGCGACAAAGATAGCAGCCAAAAGCAAGTCGGGAACGGTTCGGATTAAATTGAGAATAAAGCGGACGGGGTGGCGGATCCACCAGCTAGCCGCAAAATTGCTTGCGCAGAGCAGCGCAACCGGGATCGCCATAATAGCGCCGATTGTCGTTCCGACGAGTGCCATTCGAATCGTTTCCAACATCGCTCCGACAATATTATCGAAGTAAGACCATTTTGGCGGGAACATTTCCTCCAGCAGATCGAACATATTCGGGAAGCCTTCGATCAGCTCGCCGAAGGTAGCCTCGGTATGAATCGCGCTGCCCCAGAGCAGCAGCAGGACAATCGCGGCTGTAAGATAATGCTTGAGCTTGCCCGGAGCCTTTGGACGTTTCAATTCGGCATTGGCGCTCATACGGCTTGTTCTCCCAGCAGTTCATTCTTCTCGATCGGACGCCCGTAAATTTCGGCAAACACTTCGTCGGTCGCTTCCGAGACGGGTCCATCGAATACAACCCGGCCAGCCCGGAGGCCTACGATACGGGTAGCGTACTGCCTGGCCAAATCAACGTAATGCAGGTTTATGATGGTTGTTATGCCCAGCTCTTGATTAATTTTTTTCAAATCATCCATGACCTGCTTGGTCGTGAGCGGATCCAGAGAGGCAACGGGCTCATCGGCCAAAATGATTTTTGCTTCCTGCGCCAGTACGCGGGCTATAGCAACACGCTGCTGCTGTCCGCCGGACAGCTCATCGGCGCGGGAATAGGCTTTCTCTATAATATTGACACGGTCCAGCGCCCCAAAGGCGAGATTCATATCCTTCTCGGGAAAACGTCCGAGTATCGTCCGCAGTGTGGAGTGATAACCAACGCGCCCTGCGAGCACGTTGCGCAGCACGGAAGTGCGCTTCACCAGGTTGAAGCTTTGAAAGATCATACCGATATTGCGGCGGATCATTCGGAGCTGCTTGCCCTTCGCCTGCGTAATAGAGCTGCCGCCGATTAAAATATCGCCCTCCGAAATATCATGGAGCCGGTTGATGGAGCGCAGCAGTGTCGATTTGCCGGCGCCGGATAGTCCGACGATAGCGACAAATTCGCCCTTGGCGAACGAGAGATTAATTTGATCCAATCCTTTTGTCCCGTTGGGGTACATTTTCGATACATTGCGAAGCTCTATCACGTGATGATCATTCCTTTGCTATTTATCATGTCAATAAAGGATAGCCAGTCCAAGCGCGATTGCACTTGGACTGGCTTTTGGTACGATTATGGGGTGCGATTTCATCGCGTATTGCGGGGGGAGGGAGTTTATTCGGTTTTTACTTTCTCGCCGTATTGACGGACGATATCGAAGATGCTGTCCTCGGATTTCACGTAACCTTCGTGGGAGTAAATCTCTTTAATAATGGCATGCCCGGCTTCATCCATACCGATATCGATGAATGCCGTTTGAATTTTTTCTACCCATTCTGCGTTCATGTCGGAACGGACCGAAATCGTATCGTTCGGGATAGGAGCCGTAAATTCAAGCACGCGGGTATCTTCAAATACGGTAGGGTAATCCTTCGAAACGACGTTGCGGGCATCTTGGAAAATGGCAGCCGCGTCTACATCGCCGTTCAATACCGCGATAACGCCTTGGTCATGGCCTTTGACCGTTACGCCGCTTACATCTTTAAGCGGGTCTAGACTATTTTCGAGCAGCAAGCCGGCTGGCCATACGAATCCTGCAGAAGATGTCACGTTCTGGTAAGCGATCTTCTTGCCTTTTAGATCTGCGATTGATTTAATATCCGAATCCTTCTTCACAATGATCATCGATTTGTAGAAATCAACGAGTTGATCAGTCGGAGCGCCTGTGTCATCTTGAACGCCAAAACGCTGCGCTTGAAGAATAACCTCTGCCGCGCCTTTTTCCTTTGCTAATACATATGCAGTTGGAGGAAGGAAGCCTATGTCTACTTTTTTGGAAGCCATAGCTTCTATGATCGTGTTGTAGTCTGTCGAAATGCTGACTTCAACAGGAATGCCAAGCTTATCGCTGAGCAGCTGCTCAAGCGGCTTCGCTTTTGCTTCTAATGTATCTGCGTTCTGGGAGGGAACAAATTGTACGGTCAACGTCTCAGGGACGTAACCCTCTACAGGTTTGCTCGTTTCTTGTGTGGTAGCAGACGTGTTGTTTGTTGCAGCAGCTTCTTTGTTTGTGTTGCCCGCTGCATTGTTAGACCCGCACGCGCTTAGTAGAGAAACAGACAATAATAACGGTAGAACGAATTTTGCCGCTTTTTTCAAAAGAATACCCTCCACTATATCTATTTTGTTATTACTTTATAACTATATGGAATTAGTATTATCTGTCCGTAAACTTGATAGTAAGATATTGTAAATTGGTAGATGACTCGCTCTGGAAGCTAGTTTCCCTGTTAAAATGGTATAGAGTTTTAATGTAAAGGGTATGCGAAAGGGAGTTATGTAATGGGACACGACGACGTATACACATGTGTGATACTGGCGACAAGCGATATTCATGGACATATAAATCCGATAGATTACCGGACTAGGGAGGAACGGGACAGCGGCTTAGCAAAGCTTGCAACGCTCATTAAGCGGGAGCGCGAACTCGCGCCCGGGCTGCTGCTGGTGGACAACGGTGATTTGATTCAAGGCACGCCCCTTGCCTATTATGCAGCAACGACGGGGAAGGGCGGGAAGAATCCTGCTATTGAGGTGCTTAATGAGCTGCAGTACGATGCAGCTGTGCTAGGTAATCACGAGTTTAATTACGGGCAGGAGCTTCTCCGTCAAGCGGTAAGTGATTCCGAATTTCCATGGCTTTCGGCTGGGATAACGGATAGCGAAACGAATGAACCGGCTTTCGGCAAGCCTTACATTGTGAAAACAATGCCTGGCGGAATCAAAGCTGCCGTACTAGGCGTTACGACGCATTACATCCCGAATTGGGAAAACCCGGCTCATCTTAGAAGACTGACCTTCAACAACGCACTTGAGACAGTAAAAGCCTGGGTGGCTTATATCCAAAAGGAAGAAAACCCGGATTTGCTTATCGTTTCCTACCATGGCGGGTTCGAGCACGATTTGGTCAGCGGCGAAGCGGCAGAGAAGCTGACGGGTGAAAACCAAGCCTATGCGATGTGTACGGAAGTGGATGGCATCGACGTGCTAATAACCGGTCATCAGCATCGTTTCCTAGCTGGCGAGGTGGGTGGTGTAACCGTTATACAACCAGGCAGTAACGGGCAAGCGGTGGGTAAAATAAGCGTTAAGCTTCGCCGGGAGAGGGATGGCTGGACAATTGCGGAGAAGAGGGCGGAGCTTCTGACGCTGGATGCATCGGTTGCTGCCGATCAAGCCGTCATGACGTTAAACGGGAAGATTGAATCCGAGACGCAAGCCTGGCTCGACCAGCCGATTGGACAAGTCATTGGCGATATGACCATAACAGACCCTTTGCTGTGCCGCAGCGCGGATCATCCGTTTATTGAATTTATGAATAAGGTGCAAATGGATGCGGCGGGAGCGGAGCTGTCGAATGCGGCTTTGCTGAACAATGAATCGGAGGGCTTCGGCGGAACGGTTACGATGAGGGACATTTTGACCAATTTCATGTATCCTAACACGCTGACCGTTCTCCGGCTGACGGGTCGGGATATTCGGGATGCGCTAGAGATGACCGCGGCGTATTTCCAGGTGTACACGGATGGGACATTAGGAGTTAACCCGGCTTACACCCGGCCAAAAGCGCAGCATTACAACTACGATATGTGGGAAGGCATCGAATACGAGCTGAACGCAGCGAAGCCTGCGGGGCAGCGGGTCGTTAAGCTGAGCCGGGAGGGGAAGCCCGTTAGGGCGGACGAGGAGTTCGATGTGGTCATGAACAATTATAGAGCCGCTGGCGGCGGGGATTATGAGATGTATCAAGGGAAGCCGATCGTACGGGAGGTGACCGTTGATATGGCGGAGCTGGTGGCGAATTATTTTTTGAAGCACGGTGTTGTTGAGGCAACTTGTAATCATAACTGGCGGGTTGTGATTTTTTGAAATAGGAAAGGAGCAGTCCTCGATGATGAACAGGAAAAGCTCCCTCTATTTTCGTGTTACGATTTTTGTAGCTGAATTAACAGGAATTTCTCCCTCTGATTCAGCACGTTGCCCGTGTAGAAGGGGTTTTCCGCTAGATTATAGGGAGGTTTTCCAGTAAAATGAACCTTTTTGAGCGCATACGGGTAATTTAGAAGGAGGTTTTCCCGTTCATAATGCCCGGAAGTTTCCGCTGATGTAGAAAGCGTGCCATTTCTCGTATTTTGTTATTTTTGCAATATCGGAACATAAAGGTCGATTTCTGTAGCATCGTTATCCGTTCCGAGGAATCGTTCATCGTACAATTCAAAATCCATGCCCAATACCGGTTGAAGCCCGCTTTGCGGAAGCCAGTTCCCGTATACCCAATTCATCGTTTTGCCGATTCCCTCCAGCTTTCCTCGATGTGAAAACACGGCATAGGTTTGTTCGGGAACTGTAATGCTGACCATCCCATCCGGTAATTCCTCTGTATGCACCTCGAAACCGGCTACGTATGAAAACTCTTGTTCATGGTCCGTGATACAAATTCCATACGCGACATCCGGTTTCACCTTATTTCTAATTTCATGCTCACGCATATTAAATCGTTCCCACATGTCGGGTATACTGCCATGGCTCTTTGCGCTTTGCCATTCCATCCCTACGACCTTGAAAGCGGATTTCTTTACGATACGCGGCTCTATTTCAAGTCTTCCGGCATGATTGATATAATCGATCATTTGCACTACACTCTGCAGCAATTGATGTTGACGCTCGATGTCCCCGCGTATCGTATCCGCTTGTTCTTCTAAAATGCGTTTGATTCTCTTATCATCATGCAAGGCCCCGCAATCCTTCAACTCGCGAAGCACTTCGAGTCCAACACCCATCGAACGCAGAAATAGGATACGCTTTAATTCGCCCAATTGGTCCGGAGCATAGTAACGATACGAGTTTTCTCCACCCACACTTGCAGGAATAAATAAACCGACAGCGTCATAATGCCTTAATGTTTTAGTCGATACATTGAAAATGCGCGCTAATTGTCCGACTGTAAGCATGTATCCTCCCTGTGAGGTTTATTTTGTTAACAGCGTTTCGATCATTTGTTCTTCAAGGATGGCTAGACCAGTTAACGCCTTGGATAGAGATGACCAGTCTTCCTGAACAGCAAGCGTGTGACAGGCTCCAAAAATCCGAGCTTGCTGAGCTTTTATTTTTGTCAAAGCAGGCTCGTAATTTTTAAGGAAATCAGCGGTATCTATGGCTCTTCGTGCTCCTAGCTGAAACAGGAAGTATTTCATGTTGCCTACACCGCCGGGTGTGACATCTTTTTTGCCTACAAAGTGTGAAAATGTTCGAATGGCCTCGGCGTTCACCGATTTATTGTTCTGGGCTGCCCACTCTATGGTTTCAACATATAAGGTTTTATAATAGTTTACAGCATTTTGAGCTGTTTCATATTCAGATGGGCTGTTTATGCGTTCAGGCCGGGACCACATTTGATAGGGTTTGCTGCGTTTCCAACGAACCTTATCAGCCTTCCATGCTTCACAAAGCGATTGAATGGGCAGTCTAACATGGGGAAAACCTGCGGGATCATGCAGATACAAATATTGCTCATCCAACGCATAGGCGATGATGTAATGATCACATCCTGACAAGTGAGGGTGATTAGGATGATAAGTGAGCATCCCCATATCTAAAGGTCCCAAAATAACGGGTCCCTTCCAGATTTCTTCTTCTAATACCTCAATTGAAGTGCGCTCGTCTGCTGATGGAGAGTTTCCCGCTGCCGTAAACCCGAGCAGCTTCAATGCATGGTCAATACCTTCGTCCGGCGTTAGTTTGCCGTTAAACCACGCCACCTTCTCCGCTTCGTCCCAGACGGCGCCAAAGCCCACGCCGGTTAAAGCTTCAATGTAAGACGGGGAAACCCTTTCTCCGATGCTTGCAAGCAGCATGGCGGTAGAATTCGCATAACAATAAGCCCCATTGCCGACATACGTATCCATATTACACACAACCTTCCCTTTGGTTTCTTATTAAAGGTTACAAGATTACCGTAGGGGGAAGGTCAAGAGGCAGTTATTTTGATACATCTTAGTGGACGAGCGGTTATTTTATTTATGTGTTAGAATATCTAACATAGCACAGAAAGTAAAGGAGAACGAATACTATGCTGAAAAAGGTATTTTTAGTCTTGCTGATTATTTTGGCTGCAGCAGGATGCGCACAAAAAGAGCAATCATCCAACATGGAAGAGATTAAGCCAGCTGAAAAGGTAGAATTACTAATATCAGCTGCAGCAAGCCTTACGGACAGCTTGGAAGAGATCCAAACGGCTTACGAAAAAGAACACAACCAAATAAAGCTTTCATTTAATTTCGGGGCATCGGGTACCTTACAACAGCAAATTGAACAAGGCGCTCCAGTGGATTTATTCTTATCTGCCGGCAAGAAGCAAATGACTGCGCTGGTAGAAAAGCAACTGATCGACAATAACCAGCAGATGAATTTGTTGACAAACGAGCTAGTAGCCGTAGTTCCAGCAGATACAAATATTGCGGTTAGTAAGATAGAAGATATAACGAAATCAGAAGTGAAAAAAATTGCTGTCGGCCAGCCCGAGACCGTTCCGGTAGGGAGCTATACGAAAGATTCACTTACTTTTTATAAGCTGTGGGATACGATCCAAACGAAAACCGTATTTGCCAAAGATGTAAAACAGGTATTGAATTATGTTGAAACAGGTAATACAGAGGTCGGGTTTGTATATAAAACGGATGCCTTAACCTCACAGAAGGTAAAGGTAGCCTTTTCTCCAGACTCCAAAAGCTACAAGCCCATTGAATATCCTGTTGGAATCGTTAAAGCAACCAAACATGTAAAGGAAGCCGAGGAGTTTTACAAATTTCTGCAAAGTAAAGCAGCGCAGGACATTTTTATAAAGTACGGTTTCAGCTTGCCTGATAAATAATTTTTTTTAAACCTTCGAAAGTTAAATTTCACTTATGCATTACATTAAATTAACACAGAGATAAAGGTACAACCATATAATGACGAAAAGGGAGGTGTAAATTATCGCTTATTATGATGAAGATCGAGTGCCGTTCGATAAACCAGATGAAGAGAAAAAAGATACAACGACTTCCATAGATAAAGAGGAAAAAAAGAAGCAATTGTCTTCATGACAGTAGCTTCTTTTTTTATTTTTACTCCCTGTCGCCTCAGGCTATAGGGCTTATTCAGAAATAGTAGGAATAAGCTTTTTACGTTCAATGGGCGAGGAGAGCACGATGAGTGTGGTCGAAAAGCCGTGTTTGGTGCTTGCATTAATGAAAGCTTCCAAGGAGCGGGTCGAGTCCGAAACGACTTTGAGCAGATAGTTATATTCGCCGCTGATTCGATGGCATTCCAGCACATCCGGATGATCTTCGCAGAAGGCAATAAATTTATCGCAATCCTTCGTGTTAAAGAGCAGGTAGGCAATCGAATGCTTGTTGATTTTTTCCGGAGATACGACCATCCGGTATTGCTCAATAATTCCCCGATCTTCTAATCTCCGCACTCTTTCGGTAACCGCGGGCTGAGACAAGCCGACCATTTTACCTAATTCCGTCATCGAGAGCCGGGCTTGATCCTGCAGCGCCAACAGAATTTGTTTATCTACATTATCCATTCGAATAGCCTCCTTTAAATTATAAGCAATGAAGTTAAAATTCATTTAAATCCTTTGTCAGCTGCCCCAAATACCTTTCTCTTCGCATGTAAGGCTTTGTTTTTATCATATAAAATAAAGCTATATAAAGTACAGTGGAATGAGAGAGGATGTGGAGGCTATGAGCCTATTGTTCAGCCCGATAACGATAAAAGGGTTAGAGCTCAAAAACCGGATTATGATGGCTCCAATGGGTACGGTGGCTGCATTGAATGACGGCATATTGACGGATTGGCACATGGTTCACTATGGAGCGCGCGCGCTTGGTCAAGCGGGGCTGATTATGCTGGAGGCAACGGCCGTTGCGGAACAGGGGCGGGATTTGCACGGGAATCTTGGTCTATGGAACGATGAGCAAGGGGCGAAGCTGCAAGCCTTGGTTAAGGTTCTGCATCAATCGAGCTCTAAGGCAGGTATTCAGCTATGGCACGCGGGGCGCAAAAGAAAGATCGCCGGTGCGGCCGTTTCAGCTTCCGGTATCCCGTATGAAGGTCGCGCGACCGAAGCGCTGTCTGAGCAGCAGGCTGCCGAAACCGTAGCCGCTTTCGGGGATGCGGCAAGAAGAGCGGCGGCGGCAGGGGTAGACGTTATTGAGCTTCATGCCGCCCACGGATATCTCATTAATGATTTCTTATCCCGCTACACGAACAAGCGCGAAGATAAATACGGCGGTACGAGGCTGCGGCGTTATCAGCTGCTTCGCGAGATTATTGCGGAAATCCGTCTCGGCTGGAAAGGTCCGTTATTCGTACGGATTTCAGCTGATGAATACAGTGCGGAAGGCAACAACATCGAGGATGCCGTCTATTTCGCAGGTCTAATGAAGGAGCAGGGTGTCGACCTGATCGATGTCAGCAGCGGGGGCGTACTGCCGGCAAAGCCTCATGTATATCCGGGCTATCAGGTTCCATTCGCCGAGCAAATCAAACGTGAAGCGGGTATGGCGACCGCAGCTGTTGGACTCATAACGAGCGGCGGACAGGCCGAGCAAATTTTGCAGGACGGGCGGGCTGATCTGATTGCGGTCGGCAGACCTTTTCTGAGAGATCCGTTCTGGCCGCGAACGGCAGCGGAGCAGCTTGGCGTAAAGCTGGCGGAGCCGGTTCCTTACAAAGGCTACTGGTTTGCCAAAGAACTGGTGCATGAGAGCTGAAATAAGGATTGCAAAATGATGTGTACCGTTGGTTTCCTTCAGATTCCACCTCGCGGACACTCTTGCCTTAAGCTATGGCTATTACTGCCTTCGCCATTCAGGAGTTTAATCTTAGATGCGCCTATACTGGGCACATAAAAAGGTGGCATCGCAGTAAATCGACGCCACCTTTAAGGTTTTATTTTTTTAGCATAAGTTTTAATAATGATATGGCGCTTAGTACCATCATAATAAATCCTGCTAAACTAATTAAATATTCTAGAGCTGTTCCAATAATTCCGACCATATCAATTAACAAGATGTTTGGTAAAGGAGTTATTAGAAATATATATCCCATTAAAAAAACAGCCATCAATAGCACGATTCTTTCCAGGTTCATATCAAAACCCTCCAGAAGTTTCTTACTATTGTACAAAACTATACCATCTCCCACAATATACCATTAGTCGTGTTATTAGAGGTAAACGATGTTAGGAGATTCCTTTTATTACACTTTTGGATGACTATCGTAAATATTGATGTTGCTTTCCATCAGACTGAACGATTCGAAGGAAACGATTTTACATGTCCTTAAATGGAAAGCGAGCGTAAACGTCATCAAGGGTGTAGGACTTCACACGAACGGCGATCTCCTCGGCATAATGGGAAACGCACTTCAGTACCTTGACAGACTGGATCGGATATTTGCCAACCGAGCTTTCGGCCGACAGCATGACCGCATTTGTGCCGTCTTGTACCGCCTGGAAAATATCCGTCACTTCGGCTCGGGTGGGTACGGGCTCGTCAATCATAGATTGAAGCATTTGGGTAGCCGTAATGACGTAGGTGCCGTTCGCCCTGCATTCCCTGAGGAGCGCTTTCTGAATAAACGGGATTTGCTCGAACGGCAGCTCGACCCCGAGATCCCCCCTTGCAATCATGATGCCATCTGATAAAGCGGCGATGTCACGGAAATTTTTTACGCCTTCCACCGTTTCGATTTTGGCAACGAGCTTGGGAACGGTTCCGGACAAGGATCGGCAAAAGTCCCGCACTTGTTCCAAATGGGCGGCTTGGCGGATGAATGAACAAGCAATCAGATCGATCCCTTCTTTGAGCAGGAACGCAAGATCCTCTTGATCTTTTTGTGTCAGAGCGGGAATATTCAGCTTGGTTCCGGGAAAATTGACGCTTTTGTTGCTGCTTATTTGACCGCCGACTATCACTTTGGTTGTTATCCGTTCGGAGCTAACGTCTGTCACCTCAAGCTTGACCGCCCCGTCATTGATAAGAATGAATGCGCCTGGAACAATCTCCCCCGTAATGCCCGGGTAGTCGATATTCGCTCTATGGCCGTTGCCGGTAACGGGCGTAACCAATAGTTCGAACGGCTGCCCTTCTTCGAGCCATACGCCGTCCCCTTCAATCTCGCCCAGCCGGATTTTTGGACCCTGCAGATCACCTAGGATGCGGATCGGCATATCGATTTCACGGCTGGTTTCCCTTAAGTGGCGTATGATTTCCCTATGACTTTCATGGGTGCCGTGAGACAGGTTCAATCGGGAAACCGTCATGCCGCCAAGAATCAGCTCCCTTACAACTTCAGAAGAGGAGCTGGCCGGTCCGATCGTACAAATTACGTCAATAGTCATGTTTTAGTCCTCCTGAGGCTTTTATTACCGCCTTCACCATTTAGATAATGACTTTCAAAGACAGCTGATCCATATCGTCTCTTAAACGGCGAATTATTTTTTCTTTCCGGCACGTAACGCTGCACGAAGTGATAAACCAGAAAGTTCAAGGAAAAAATGATCAAGTAGATCGGACCAGAGTACCAAAGCTTCCAGCCCTTATAGGTAAAGACGTGGAACCCATAAGTGGAGATTCCTTCGAGCCCGGTCGTCGCTAGGCTGAATAATAGAATATATCCGACGAAGCGCCATCCAGTAGGCCTCCATTTGCTATAGAAGTGCAGCATGAAAAACGGTGTAGGCGGATAGGTAAACAGATAGAGAATGACATCGAACCACTCGAATTCAGGCCGGTCGCCGAAATCGTAAAGATCGAATGGCTTGACGCCAAGGGAAAAGTCAGCTGTAAATGCCAGCAGTCCGTTAAACAGCCAAATGATGAATAAGGTGACGTAAGACAGCCGATTCGGCAGCAGCAGGAAAATACCCCATGAAGCCACGGATATGACCAGGATGAACCATTCGTTTGCATCAAAGTGAATCGGAGGGTACAGGATCATGGGAAACCTCCTGCCATCGTAAAAATTTGCGAAAAAGCGCTAGAAATCCAATAGAAATGGCAAGCAATGCAGCATCTTTGATCCAATCGTATCCCCAACTCCATTTTACAAATTGAATGGTTCCGCTTAGATCATACAAATATTGAACGCCCCAAAGGGCGAAAACGGTGCCTGCCAATGCTATCGCTTTACTTAAAGGCCTTCTCGAATCGGAAAAAAGCACAAATAAACCAAACAGAATAATAATAGGCGCGAGGATAACTTGCTCAAGCTTCAATGCAAAAAATTCGAACGGGTTTTCACTTGCTTTCACCAGCTGCAGGTTCACCGTGAGTACGGCGTAAGCGAACTGCTCTAAAGATGCCATCAACAAGCCGCATGACAATATTTCCAGCGGGTGCAGCGTCTTTCGCAGAATGGGTATAAAAGCGATGCTGATCATACTGAAAAAAAATGCGATTAGGAAGGTCAGCATCATGTGTTCCCCTTTCAGTTTAAGATATCACAGATATCATGCTTCACTTGAGGGAAAATATGTATGAAAAAAGAGCTGCCCAAGGTCATCGACCTTACGGACAGCTCTTTTGTAAATTTATTAACCCTTCACCGCGCCGGCGACAACGCCTTTGACGATGTACTTCTGCAGGAAGATGAACACGATGATCGATGGCAGCACAGCCATGACCATGGCCGTCATTGCATATTGCCAATCGGATGTGTACTGACCGACGAAAGTGTAGGCAGCGAGCGTTAATGTCTTCGTATCCGGCGAGCCGTTAACCATCAGGAGCGGCAGCAGGAAGTCATTCCAAATCCACATGACGTCGATGATGACAATGGTCGTCGTAACCGACTTCAGCAGCGGAAAGATGACCAGGAAGAACAGCTTGAAGCCCGAAGCGCCGTCAATCGTCGCGCTTTCGTCAATTTCCTGCGGGATGCCCTTCACGAAGCCGTGATAGATAAATACGGCCAGCGGTGCTCCGAAGCCCCAGTACAGAACGCCGAGTCCCCATGTGCTTTCGGACAGGTTCAAATCCTTAGCCAGCTGAAGCACCGTTAGCATGATTGATTGGAACGGGATGAGCATCGGCATAATGATGAGCAGGTAGAGCAGCGCGCTCCAGCGCGTTTTCGTTCTCGCCAGCTTGTAGGCCGCGATTGAAGAGACAAGTATGATGCCGGCTAGTCCTACTCCGGTAATGATAAAGTTGTTTAGGAACAATTTTGGATAGTTGATAAATGACCATACATACGAATAGTTTTCGAAAATAAGCTGCTTTGGCAATGCGACAACGTCGGTCATGACCTCGCCGAAGCTCTTGAGCGAGTTGTTGATGGCCAGGAACAACGGATATAGAAAGACGAGCGACAGAAGAACCATGACGATCTCAAGAAAGATACGTCCTGCTCTTGACTTGCTATGATTATTCATTAGGCCTCAACCTCCCTGCGTTTGAAGATCGTCAACTGAATGATCGTAACGATCAGAACCGCCACGAATAAAATGAGCGCCTTCGCCGTTCCATAGCCGTAAAGGTTATTCTGGAATGTGTCTCTGTAAATGTCATAAGCGATACTGTAAGTGGTACCGCCAGGTCCGCCGCCGGTCAGCGACAGGATCACGTCGAACACTTTAATGGAATTCGTCAAAGCCATAAATACCGAGATCGTAATGGATGGCGCAAGCAGCGGCAGCGTAATGCTGAAGAAGCGACGTACAGGGCCGGCGCCGTCTACGGTTGCAGCTTCCTTCAAATCATCCGGCACGGATTGCAAGCCGGCAATATAAATAACTAGATAAAATCCGATCGACTGCCAGATGGAAACGAGCAGGATGGATATAAACGCAAGCCCCGGTTCACCCAGCCAGCTTAGATTGAATATTCCCCACCCTGTGCTCTCCCCGAGCGATTCAAAGCCCTGCATGAAAATAAACTTCCAAATGAATCCGACGATAACCAAGCTAAGAATATACGGAATAAAGAAAGCAGCCCGCAGCCAAGACGATGTTCTCAGCTTCATGTCAAGGACGACGGCAAGCAAAATGGCGAGTACGTTCACAAGCACGATATACAAAACCGCGTATTTAATCGTAAACCACGCGGAGTTCGCAAAGTTCGTATCGCCCATAAAAATTTGTTTGAAATTATCAAGACCGACAAATGTCGGGTGCTTGGAAATACCGTTCCACTTCGTCATGGAATAGCGGATCGTCATCGCGAACGGGATATAGAACGCTACGGCGATACAAATTAAAACCGGCAAGGTGAAGATGCCGAATTCGAGTTTTTCGCTCCATTTTCTCCCTATTGATTTAAACATCAACGCACCTCTTTTCTTCACGGTTCATGTATCGGCGCTTGTTTGCGCACCTATACAGCAAATCCGTTTAAGCTATAATGTGTATTATAAAACAGCCGCCCATGCGCAAAAATGGATTTAACAAAACAGTTAGGGGTAAAAAGGTGAACGGAATGCCGAGCCTTGGAAGGATCGTGAAAATCATTATAAATAAAGCTGTAAAAGCCGTTTTGGCGGTGCTGGAGCGTATGTCGAGGAGGCTCGTAAACAAGCTTGTTTTGTTGTTCACGACCATTATTATACTTGTGGTCGGATCGCTCACGTTTATTTCTTATCAGATGCTTCAGAAGGAGTCGGTCGCGAATAGCATCGCAAGCACGTCGAACAACCTGCTGCTGGTCAATCAGAATATGGAGGATTATTTGAAAGGGATGGAGCAGTTGTCGCTGCCCCAGATCCGGTACGACGAAATTACATACGCGATCATGCACGAATCGGAGGACTACGCGTCGAAGATGTACCTGGAGGATTACTTGCGAGGGCTGTATTACTCCCGTAATGATCTTGATGCCATTTACTTGTACGTGGTAGGTGAGCAGAAATATTACTCCATTACGCAGGAGAACTACAATATTACGGTAAGGACAGGCTCAGCACCGGCTATTACCGGATTGCCCTGGTATAACAAAGCGATGAACAGTCCGTTCAACCGTTCGTATCAGTCGTTTGTTCAGCAGGGATCCGATCCGGGTTACCCGGTAGACACGGAACATAGCTTCATGGCTTACCACCGCGTGCTGCGTTCCATCGTTTCACGGGAGCCGCAGGCGGTGCTGTCTTTTTACTTCGATTCATCGGTTAGAGATGAGATTTTGAAGGATATTCCGTTCAATGAGGGGCAGCATCTGCTGTTTCTAAGCCCGGACAATGAGCCGTTTTATACGGATGACCTTTCCTTATATAAACGGATGGACGCTTCCGGCTTACCGGATAAGCTGACAAGTGACTTAAACGGCCGGTTAACCTGGTCGGAGGAAGAGCAGAAGTATCTTGTCGTATATAACATTGGGGAGCAGGAGGGCTGGAAGCTCGTTAAGCCGATTCCTTATACGCAAATCTATGAGGCGGCAACGACGACGCGGAATATCAGCTTTTCGATCGGATTGTTGTTTCTGCTGCTTGCCGTCATTCTTGTTACCTACTTCTCAAATGCCATAACGAAGCCGCTCAAGAAGCTGTCCTACCAAATGAACCGTTTCAGTGTCGGCGACTTCGATGCGGAGGCAGAGGTCAGGGGCAGGGACGAGATCGCTTATTTGTCCCGTCATTTCAATCAGATGGTGAAGAGGACCAACGATCTTATTAATGAGCGGTACAAAATGAAGCTTGTGGAGAAGAACGCGATTCTGAAAGCGCTGGAAGCTGAAATTAATCCGCATTTCTTATACAATGCGCTGCAAGCGATATCGACGAAAGCATTGAAGCACGAAAGATTTGACATTGCCGATATGGTGGATTCGCTCGCCTTGACGCTGCGTTATTGCATTAGCGGGAAGGATGTCGTGCAGGCCAGCGAGGAATTAAAGCACATCGGGCATTACATGGCACTGCAAAAGGCGAGATTCGGCAGCAGGCTTCAAGTTACTTACGAGTGGGAGGATCCGTTATTGGCGCTTGAAATTCCGAAGCTGTCGATTCAGACACTCGTCGAAAATGCCATCAAGCATGCGCTCGAGAAGGTATCCAGCACGATTACGATCGATATTAGCGCCAAGCTGACGGAGTCGCATGCCGTTATTTCGGTACGGGATAACGGGCCTGGTTTTGCTCCGGAGAGGCTGGAGGAAGTGAGAAGTTCGTTCATAAACGAGTGGGAGGACCGTGAAAACGAAAACGGGAGCATCGGTCTTGTTAATCTGAACACGCGCTTGAAG
Source organism: Paenibacillus prosopidis (assembly GCF_003337375.1). Taxonomy (GTDB): domain Bacteria; phylum Bacillota; class Bacilli; order Paenibacillales; family Paenibacillaceae; genus Pristimantibacillus; species Pristimantibacillus prosopidis. The sequence continues at coordinate 49,668 of NZ_QPJD01000023.1, read as the reverse complement.
CTGCTGTACGGAGATGCGGCAGAGCTTGTAATAAGGACGGATAGCACGGGTACGGAAATGGAAATGTTATTACCGCGGGGAGGCGTGAACTATGTATAAAGTGCTCATTATTGATGATGAGGAGCCGCTGCGCGAAGCGATCCGCATATTGGGCGATTGGAACGGATTAGGTATAGAAGAGGTGCTCGAGGCGACCGACGGCAAAGCCGGACTGGAGATGCTGGCGGAGCATAAAATCGATTTGGCGATGATCGATATGAAGATGCCCGAGTTGAACGGTATGGAGCTGCTGCAAATCATTGAGCGCGATTATCCGGACCTGCTAACGATCGTCATTAGCGGCTACAACGATTTCGAATATACACGGCAAGCGATCCGTTCCAAGGTTGTGGACTATTTACTGAAGCCGGTTAACCGGCATGATCTTAATCAGTCGCTGCGCAAAGCTATCGATGTATTAGATGCGAAACGCAAGAAGGACAGCGATTTTATTAACCGCAACATCACACTCAACATGTCGCTGCCGCGCTTGAAGGAGAAGGTGTACCTGTCGATCATTGAGCGGAGCTTCAAAAGCCAGACCAACGAAGCGTTTCTGCCTTTGATCGGAGCAGACGATCCCGGCAACCGGTTTTCGGCTGTCGTGCTGCGAGTGCTTAATTTAGAGGAAATTAGGAAGAGCCGGTTTAATGAGGATACCGATCTGCTGCATTTTGCCGTCGCTAACGTGATCAATGAAATCACAGGTGACCATTTCCAAACCTTCAGCTTCGCGAGTCCGAAGCAGGAGCGGGAGATGATTGCTATTCTAACGATGAAGGGCGGTTATCCGGAGGATATCGCCTACCGCTCAGTCCACCAGATGAACAAGGTAGCGGCGACGTTAAAGGAGCTGTTCGGTATAGTCGTTGCGGCTGGCATCGGCCATTCCAGCCATGATGCGATGGAAATTGCTTCGTCCTACGAGGCTGCGAAAGCGGCCATTAGCGCCATAGATCTATTAAAGCTTAAAGGTGCGGTCGTGACAGGTGCCGCTGATAGAGCTTCAGCCGTGAAGGACAATCAATCGTTAACTAGCCGTATTCCGACCATTCGAAATGCTTTGGAAGGCGGTAATGTGCAGCATGCGAAAGCGATACTTAGCGAATTCGTGAAAAAGTGGAAATCCTCGGACGGGTTCAGCTTCGGCGAAGCGGACCGGGCGCTTCATGAGTACATTATTTTGTTAAACGATACAGCGCTCGAGCTTGGCGTTGATCCCGGGCAGCTGCCGATGAGCGGCGAGCATGCCTTAAGAGCCATAGGCATTTCCACGGATTTTGCTACGCTGGAGCAGTTTGAACAGCTGCTTCACGGTATTTTGGACTTTTACAGCGGTGAAATCAGGAAATCGCAAACCGTGAATCAGCCGTTTGAGGTAGGCGATATTAAGAGCTATATCGATAACCATTATTTTGAGGAAATTAAAATTTCGATGTTTGCGGACAAGTACTTTTTGAGCAGGGAATACTTAATGAAGCTGTTTAAGCAGCAGTTTGGCTTCGGCATTCACGAGTATGTCCAGAAGGTCAGAATGGACAAGGCGAAGGAACTGCTTGACGATTCCAGCCTCAAAATTCAGGACATTTCCGAGATGCTCGGCTATAAGGACAAGAACTATTTCAGCAAAGCGTTCCGCAACTATTATTCATTATCACCGTCCGAGTACCGAGCTTTGAACGGAACGGATAAATAGTGAACTAGCCGAATCCATACACTTTTTTACCCTTAATTCATCACTTATGTACATTCATATCCTTTTTCATTTTCTTTAAAATAGGCAGCGAGAACAACAAACAATGAGGGAAATGGGGGCATTACCATGTTAAAAAGATTTCTGTCACTGTCCGTCAGCCTCGTGCTGATAATCGGCATACTCGCTGCCTGCGGCGCCAATAACAACACGGCAGGCAACACTGAAGGTGCCGGCAACGGCGCGGAGAATGCGGACAAACCTGTTACGATCAATATGTTCACCGCCTCTCCTGAATACACAGACGCTTTCAATGCTTACATTGCGGAATACAAAAAGGTAAAGCCGAACGTAACGATCAACCTTGAAATTATGCAGGCTGACTATAACACGGTTTTGAAGTCGAAAATTGCTGCCGGCAGCACGCCTGACGTATTCCAAACGACAGCAGGCGGAGATATCGACACGTTCGCTGAATACAGCGCCGATCTAACGAACGAGCCGCTTGCGGCTGCGATGACAGATGCCGTTAAAATCAACATGAGCTCCTCTGACGGAAAAATTCTCGGCCTTCCGCTTAAAGGAAACCTGATGATGATGATCTACAACAAGAAGCTGCTTGCTGATGCAGGCATAACAGAAGTGCCAAAAACAACTTCCCAAATGAATGACGCTATCGCGAAGCTTGAAGCAAAAGGCATTACGCCATTCGCCAACGCTTATAAAGAGTGGTGGGTATGGAAGCATATTTTCCAGAACTTCGTGAATGCTGCTGCTGAAGACGCAGGTACAACGCCGAAGGAATTGGTTGGCAAGTTTATTGCCGGCGAAACAACCTTCAAGGACCACCCGGTATTAAACGACAACTTCTTCAACTTTATCGACCTGACCGTGAAGCACGGTACGAACAAACCGCTTGAGCGCGACAGCAACGCTGAAGTAAGCGACTTTGCTTCCGGCAAAGCTGCTTTCATGACAGGTAAAGGCGCATGGGATGAAGAAGCGATCAAGAAAATTACGCCTGATATCGAAATCGGCATTGCCGGTTACCCTGTCAGTGAGAAAGCCGAGCAATCGCAGCTTATTACAGGCGCTGATCAAGCGCTTCGCATTAATAAAGATTCGGCAGTAGCGAAAGAAACGATTGAGTTCTTCAACTGGTTGTATACGTCCGATTACGGTAAAAGCTGGTTCTCCAACGTAGCGAAGGTTATTCCTCCGATCAAGGATGCTCCGCTTCCGGATCTGGATATGCCGAAGCAAATGGAAGAAATCTTGAAAACGGAAAAATCCGGCGACCTGACGGTTAACTACTCCCTTGATACGTTCCACCAAAAGTTCGGTGAGTTGATGCAAGCCTACATCGGCGGCAGCAAAACGAAGGATCAAGCGATTGATGAAATTCAGAAGGCGTGGGTTCAATTCGGTTCCGCACAGTAAGAATATGCTTTTCCTTAACTCAGCACTTTTACAGTGCTGAGTTAAGTTGTTTATGGAGATAAACGGGCATTGCATGGGCGTGCGACTTCCTTCGTATGTTTCTATCAGCTTTGGGAACCGTAACCGTAAAAGGGGAGGCCGATTATGAAGGTCATACGAAGCTATATAGTAGTACTCGTTGTCGTCTTGTCTATGATCGCTGGAGCCGCTTCCGTCTTTGCTGCTAAAGAGGACGGTGTTCTTAAGGCTGCTTTCGTGCGTAACGGGGACCTGTGGATGAAGGAGGGCGACCTTGAGAAGAAGCTTTCAAGCGGGCCTTTCATTCGCAATCCGAAATGGTCGTTCGATGGAGAATGGATCGCGTATACAAAGGGCGAAGAAGAACAGGAGCTTTGGCTGATCCAGATTCAGACAGGCCGGAGCAGTCTTGTATCGGCGGAGGGCGGAAGCAACTTTCAATGGGCGCCTAATCGAAACATGCTTGCTTTTCAAACGCCGCAGCTGCTGCAATATGTTGATGTGAAGCGGCCAGATAAGCCGCTTAGCTCTGCAAAAAGGATCGGCAATTACTCTTGGCTGCCGGATGGCAAGGGCTTCTTTGCTTCAACACAATCTGAGCTGCTGTCCGACGGCTGGACACCGGTTATCTTGTATCAAATACCGCTGAACGCATTAGCCGACCCGATTAAATACGTAACCCTACATGTGCTGCCGAAGCCGTCCGATGATTTCTTCGCTATTGGAACAAGTATATTCAAATGGTCCGCCGATGGGCGGTGGATCGCTTTCCTGGCTACGCCGACCGCTTCCTTATCGGCTGACAGCAATACGCTCTGCGTACTAAGGTCAGATGGCGTCGTATTTAGAACTTTAGATCAAATGGCGAATAACGACCAGTGGTTTGAATGGGCAGCGGACGGTGCGCGGCTTGCATACATCGGCGGGGTTGGACGTGAAGCCAGTGTCAATAAGCAGCTGAAGGTGCTGGAGGTCGTTTCCGGAAAATCGGCATTGTACACCCCTAAAGGATATGTGGATCAAAGCTTTACATGGCGGGGGCCCCAGCATATTGTCGTGTCTAGAGCGGTAGAAGCGGAGCGGTGGGGTGATCCGGCGAAGCGGAAGAAACCTTTTTTGGTTGATGTGGAGCTGGCTAGCGGGGAACAGTCGCGTCTGACAAAGCCTCCCGGCGCTTTTGGAGCTTATAACCCGGTGTCTGTTCCGCCGAAGCTGGCATGGATTCGCTATAACGGCAGCATCGCTAATGTCATTGTCGCTAACACCAATGGCTGCCATGCGGTTGAATGGATTAAAAGTATCGATCCTGCTGCACATTACTACGAGCAATGGGACTGGAACGCCGTGCTGCAGTTTTATAAACGGGCTGGTCACTCAGAATAGCAACTTTATGAAAAAGGCTGTCCTTTAAGGTAGAGTTTCTCTACTGTAGGGGCAGTTTTTTTGTTGTAGGGTGATTTGTTCTGCACTTGGAATAAAGGACAGAAGCTGCTTTTGCATGAAAAATTTACATGGAGGGAAACTTGAATAGAAGGGAATGCAGGGGGAGGTGCGGACATGGCATTTATCAAATCATCTAATTTCAAAACGTCGAAGAGAAGTAAGCAAACAACTATCATTCAACAATCAAAGACTCATGAAACACAAGCTTTGACAACCAATCTGCAGGATAATATTCAACTGATCAAAAGAATTCTCGGAAACAGCCCGGATATCGTGATAAGAGAATGGTGTTCAGAAAGTGAAAATAGAGTAGAGGCTGTTGTTATTTATAACTCGGGCTTAGCTGATATCAAATTGGTCAATCAATTCATCATGGAGCCTCTCCTGGCAAACAGTCGTGACGGGCATTCCACAACGGAGCTCTCGCCTCCGGCAGATCCAGTAGATTTGATCAAAAAAAAGCTGCTGCCGGTTGGCGGAATTCGGGATAATGTGAGCTTTGACAAGCTTCTGGAAGGCATTTTATCCGGAGATACCGCTATCTTATTTGAGGGCAACGACTGCGGTTTATTGATTGAATCGAAAGGCTGGGAAGAGCGCGGCGTGCAGGAGCCGACCTCCCAGACGGTGATACGGGGCCCGAAGGAAGGCTTCTCTGAAAATCTAATAACTAATATTGCGCTAGTACGGCGAAAAATCAAAGACCCTAATTTGTGGCTCGAGCATTTCCACGTCGGACGGGTAACGAAAACAAACGTCTCAATCATGTACATCAACGGTATCGCAATGGAAACAGCGCTGAAAGAGGTTCGTGAACGAATCGGACGCATTCAAATTGACGGGATATTGGAAAGCGGGTATATCGAGGAGTTCATACAGGATAAAGGGTTTACGCTTTTTCCGACGATTTATAATACCGAAAGACCCGACGTGATTGCTGCGGGACTATTGGAGGGACGCATCGCCATTCTCATCGATGGTACGCCGTTTACGCTCTTGGTACCGGCGTTATTCACGCAGTTTTTTCAATCGGCAGAAGATTATTACCAGCGCTCGGACATATCCACCCTCATACGTTTGCTGCGGTATGTTGCTTTGATGATAGCTTTATTGGCTCCGCCTTTATACATTGCCATTACGACTTATCATCATGACATGCTGCCCTCGGGATTATTAATAAGTTTAATCGCTCAGCGGGAAGGCATACCGTTTCCCGCTTTCTTTGAGGCGCTCATGATGGAAGTGACCTTCGAGCTTTTGCGTGAGGCGGGCATTCGCCTGCCGAGAGCGGTCGGACAATCGATCTCGATCGTGGGAGCGCTCGTTATCGGTCAAGCGGCCGTACAAGCCGGAATTGTATCGGCAGTTATGGTTATTGTCGTTTCGATCACGGCGATCTCCAGCTTCGTCATTCCCGCCTATAATATGGGCATTCCCATTCGAATGTTAAGGTTTGGGATGATGGGGCTGGCAGCATCCTTTGGATTGTTCGGAATTACCGCGGGGATCATTTTGATTGTCCAGCATCTTTGTCATCTGCGTTCATTTGGCGTTTACTACATGTCCCCGTACGCCCCTGTTATACCTGAAGATAAAAAAGATGCGGGAATACGCGTTTCTTGGCGGAATATGTTAACACGTCCGCGAAGCATAAGCAGTCAAAATTCGGTTCGAGAGAACGGTCCGCAGGCACAGAACCTTGAGTCCGAGAGGAGGGATTAGTACGAAAAGGAAAGTCTTTTCCATATTCGTTTTCTTTCTAGGCATTGCGATGGTCACCGGCTGCTGGAATCGCCGCGAATTGAATGAGCTGGCCGTTTCCGTGGCTATAGGCGTGGATCAGAAAGGGAAGAAAATATTGCTATCCAATCAGCTTCTTAATCCAGTAGCCATATCGGGCGAGGAGGGAGGCTCCTCTATGCTTGCTCCAGTCACTTTATTTCAGGAACGCGGCGGCGGGTTTCAGGAAGCTGCGAGAAGAATGACGACAATTAGCACAAGAAAAATATATGTCGGTCAAATGCAAATGCTTATTTTTGGGGAGAATTTTGCGAAAAAAGGTGTGGGCAAAGTACTTGATCACATCTCTAGAGACCATGAGTACCGAAATGATTTTTATGTCGTAATTGCCCGGGGGGCCGAAGCGCAGGACATTCTCAAAGTATATACGCCTCTGGAAAAAACGCCGGCTACCAAATTGAATGCTTCCCTTGAAACCTCGTCAAAGGTATGGGGGGCAACGGCAGCGATAAAAATTGATGAATTCACTTCCACCGTTATCAGCAAAGGAAAAGAGGCGGTTGCGACTGGAGTGGTAGTCATCGGAGAAGCCGGGGCCGGCAATGATAAAAGGAATGTGGAAAATATTTCATCTCCTTCCCAATTGAAATACACCGGTTTGGCTGTTTTCAAAAAAGATAAGCTGCTCGGCTGGTTAAGCGAGAAGGAAAGCCAGGGATACAGTTATACGCAAGGCAAAGTGAAGAGCACTTCCGTTCTCCTCGCTTGTCCCGAAGGAAAGAGCAAACATATTACGGTGGAGCTCCTCGGCACGAAGAGTAAAATGAAGGCAGCCATGAAGGAAGGCAAGCCGGTCATCGATATCAAGCTCAAAACAAAAGGCGTAGTCACTGATGCGCAATGCGAGCTGGACTTTACAAAACCGGCTGCTATATCTGAATTGGAAAGCCTGACTCAAAATAGCATTGAGGCTTCCATCACATCCGTGGTAAAAAAAATGCAAAACAAATATAAGTCGGATATATTCGGATTCGGCGAGGAATTTGAACGAAAGTACCCCCGATATTGGGAGTCGGTAAAAAGCGATTGGGACCGGGTATTTTCAACGCTGCAGGTAAATATTCAAGTAGAATCCAAGATTGATAAAATGTTTAAAACCACAAAATCCTTATCCGAAAGAATGGGGGAGTAATAGCGAATGTGGCGTGTTGCAGTCGTTTTGGCAGTCGGAATCATGATGATTGCTATCGAAGCTCCATCCCTTAAACAAGCGAACAAGCGAAAGGAGCTGTGGGCATTTTCCTTATTGCTTCTTGCCGGGAGCGTACTATGCATAGCGGTGAGTTTGGGGGTTAATGTGCCAAGTCCGCTCGAATGGATAAAACTTATTTACGAACCGATAAGTAAAACGATATTAGGAAAGTAAAAGGGAGCGTGACCCGAATGCCCGAAAATGACCCTATTCAGGCGAGTCAATTTAAAAAATTGACAGCCCTATTCATCATAGGCACCTCCATCATATTGGTTCCGGGAATACTTGCTGCAGAAGCCAAACAAGATGCTTGGATCTCCTCTATTGTCGGCCTGCTTGCCGGTCTTTTGCTCGTATGGCTCTACAGTGCTTTAGGGAGCCGATTCCCTGGCAGAACTTTGGTGGAATTTAGTAAGGAAATTTGCGGTAGATGGCTGGGTACGCTCGTTTCTTTTCTATGGTTTACCTATGCCTTTATCTTAACGTCTCTCGTTTTGCGAAATCTCGGCGATTTTCTCACCGGTTCTATGTTAGTGGAAACGCCAATGCAGGCGATTCATTTCGTATATCTGAGTATAGTGGCTATTGGTATTTATTATGGTATTTCCAATATAGCGCGTACCGCGGACATTTTTTTTCCGCTCGTTATTGCGTTGTTTTGCGTATTCATCCTTTTGCTTGTTCCGAATTTTGAACTCAAACATGTAGAGCCCGTGTTCGGAAAAGGGGTAAAGCCTATACTTAGCGCTGCGTTTCCGTATATTGGATTTCCTTTTCTGGAGCTTGTTTTATTGCTGATGATTTTTCCGAAAGTAAAGCAGCCCAAACAAGCAGGAAAAGCATTTTTATCGGGAACGTTGATTGGGGGGACTGTCTTGTTCGTGATCACGCTGCTCAGCATTTTAGTGATGGGAGCAGAGAATACGTCCAGCGAAATTTATTCCAGCTTTGAATTGGCCAAAAAAATAGAAATAGGCGAATTTATCCAAAGGGTCGAGGCCATCATTACCGGGGTCTGGTTTATAACGATCTTCTTTAAGCTGATCCTTTGTTTTTACATAACGGTTTTATCGCTCTCGCAGACGTTAAACCTTTCGGATTACCGGCCGCTTACGCTGCCTATGGGAATGATCCTATATGCTGTGTCCATTATTATTGCTCCGAATTTAAGCTACCTTATCTCGTTCGATACAACGGTGTGGCCGTTTTATGCTCTAACATTCGGACTCCTTTTCCCATTAGCGCTTCTTGGGATTGCCGCAGTTAGAAAAAAACGATAAAAAAATCGGTTTTTTAATTAGAATAAACGGTTTTTTAAATTGTTAAAAGTTGTATTTCGGAGTTAATATTAAATAGAAAAATTGTAAGCGCTTACTAAACTACATCTAGAAACTTCTGCATAAATGAATTTCATTATTCGAAAGCGGGGGATAACCTTAATATGCGAAGAAGTAGAAATCGTCTATTTATTATGCTGTTAGCTTTGGCTGTCGTATGGACGACGCTGCTGTCGGCGTTGCCGGTTGGATTGCAGCAAGCAAGCGCGAATGCGGAGCAGCTTGTGAAGAAGTTTGATTTTGGTCCGGCATCAAGCCCGGTAATGGCAGGCTATACGGGCGTTAGTGATTCGCAGCTTTATTCAGCGGAGCTTGGCTACGGGCTCAGCATGGCGCTAGCCTCAAGAGAACGCTCGGGCGGCGATGAAATGACAAATGATTTTGTACTCGGCACATCTTATTCGTTTCTCGTTGATATTCCAAACGGCGAATATGACGTAACGGTCTATTCCGGCGATCTTCTAACCGGTACAAGCACGACCAAAACCAACGTAGCCTTGGAAGGCGTTGCGGCGGGAACGATCTCCGCGAGGCAAGCGGTTGTGCAAGCGACTTACCGAACAACTGTGAATGACGGCCAATTGACTGTTGGTCTTTCGGCAACCACAGGTTCCGCTTATCTTAACGGCCTTATTATCGAGCAGGTTATGCCTGTTTTGCCGGATGCGCCAGCCGGTCTCGCGGTCACCCGCGTGACGCCGAATGACGTGTCGCTTGCGTGGGACAGCGCGGCGAATGCCGTCCTTTACAAGGTGTACCGGGCTGAAGGCAGCGGAACCAGTGAGCCGGTCGGCCAATCGGCGGAAACCGCTTTTGTCGATACGAACGTGACGGAAGGCAGCGGCTACACCTACTACGTAACGGCAGTAAACGCAGCCGGACTGGAGTCTGCGCCCAGCGCATCGGTAACGGTAACCGAAATTCCAGCGCTTGCGGCGCCATCGGCGCCGACGGGGTTGACGGTCAGCGAGGTGCAAGCGGCATCCGTGCAGCTGAGCTGGACAGTAACGGAGGGTGCGTCAGGCTATAAGGTGCTCCGTTCCGAAGCGGCTCCGGGACCTTTTGCGGAAATCGGTCAATCGAATGCTCCGTCTTACACTGATACGGGCGCAGACACCTCTGTCCCGCATTATTATCAAGTCATAGCGTTCAATGAACGCGGAGATTCGGGTGTGTCGAATACAGCGGAGAGCGCCGTATATGTACCGCCTGTTCCGCTGCCGGAGGGTGATGTTCAGCGCTTTGATTTTGGGCCAGGCGCTTTGGCTGAAGGCTATATACGGGTAACCTCCACGTCAGCCTACACCTCTGCGCTAAAGTACGGTTTTACCGACGTTTCTAAAGTAAGCGCAGGCGATAGAGGGACAGCGGATGCCCTCCGATCCGATTTTACCGTGCCGCAAAATACAGCATTTAACGTTGATCTGCCTAACGGCGACTACACGGTATCGCTCATAGCGGGCGACAGCGCGGAAGCTTCTGAAATCGCGATCAAGGTCGAGACGATCCAGAAGGTGCAACTGACAAGCAAAGCGGCCGGACAATTTCTCGAAATGGACTTCCAAATTGCGCTGGTAGACGGTCAGTTAAATCTGGAGTTTACAGGCTCGGCTCCGAAAATCAATGCGCTTGTCATTACGAAGCAGCAAGCGCGTCAAGCTGGCGAGCTTCCAACGGTTTACCTCGCCGGCGACTCGACGGTACAGACCTATGATCCTTACTGGGAGCCGCAAGCGGGTTGGGGTCAGATGATTCAACGCTTTTTCAGCAATGATGTCACGTTCAAAAATCACGCGATCGGCGGCCGCAGCTCGAAATCGTTTATTTTCGAGGGACGCTTGGATGAAATTTTGCGCGTGATTAAGCCTGGCGACTATTTCCTCGTACAATTCGGCCATAACGATGCAACCATTAGCGTGCCGGAACGGTACGCATCGCCAGCCGACTATAAAAACTATTTAAAAACGTATGTTAACGGCACGAGACAGCGCGGTGCGACGCCTATCCTCGTAACGCCTATGGGACGCAGAGACTTTAACACGGAAACGGGCAAATTCAACGTGAGCTTCCCCGAATATGTGAAGGCGATGAAGGAAGTGGCGGCTGAGCTTGACGTGAAGCTGGTCGACTTAAGCACGCTCAGCGTAGCTTATTACGATTCCATCGGCGCGCAAGCGACGCTGTCCGTGTTTCTCCACGTAGAACCGGGCATTTACGGGGCGTTCCCGAACGGTTCAGCGGATAATACGCACTTCCAGGAGTATGGAGCCATTCAACTCGCCCGCCTTCTTGCCGGAGGCATCCAGCAGCTGGATGTGCCGCTCGCTGGCTTCGTGAAGGAAATCGAGCAGCCGGATGCCGTACCGTCTAAGCCAACCGGACTGGCAGCAGGAAGCGTCAGCAACGCGGGCGCAGTGTTAAGATGGAATGCTTCAGCCAATACCGATATTTATAAAATATACCGTAAGCTAGCATCGGAACCCGATACCGCTTATACGATGATCGGAACAGCAACCGTTCCGACCTTAACGATTGGCGGCATGGCGGAAGGCCAGTCGTATACGGTGAGAGTAACGGCCGTTAACGGACGCGGCGAATCCGAGCCTTCGGATGCGGTAGCGATTACGACCAAATCGGCGCAATATCGCTTCGACTTCGGTCCAGTGGGAGCTCCAGTTGCCGCTGGATATACCGAAGTAACCCGCAGCATTATCTATACGCAGGAGCTGGGCTATGGACTAACGTCAAGCACGGGTATGATTGACCGGGACCGCGGCACCGCTACGGATGCGCTGCGCAGAGATTTTGTTGCTTATTTCGGCGGCAGCTATGAATTTAAGGTAGACCTGCCGAGCGGCTACTATTCGGTCAAGACCTACACGGGGGACTGGATTGGCTCAACTAGAACGAATGTTAACATTGAAGGCAAAGATTACGGAACGATTGCCTCCGGCAGAGCAAATATTGCGGAGAAGGTATTTAACCAAGTTGCCGTTAAAGACGGCCAAATGAATCTCATATTCAGCGGCCAAACCGCTCATTTGAACGGTATTGAAATAACGCCGCTTTTGCTTGCTCCAACGAACTTGACGCTGACTAGTCTCGAGCTTGGCAGTGATCCTATCTCTGCTAGTCTATCTTGGGAAGAAGTAAACGGCGCATCCACGTACCGCGTATATCGTCAAGCTACCGTTGCGAGCAGTGCCGAGCTTCTCACTGAAACGGCTGCTGCTGCATTCACCGATACGACAGCGGATGTAGGTTTGGATTACGTCTATACGGTCACAGCCGTAGAAAGCACGGGCTTCGAATCGGTTGCTTCAAATGCGCTTAACGTATCAATGATCGATCCAAGCGTAGTGAAGGCAGCCGTGCCGACAGGCTTAACGGTACAATCGACGAACAAAAACGATGTTACCTTCACTTGGGATGCCGTAGCCGATGCGCGGATGTTTAATATTTACCGTTCCAAAAAAGCGGACGGCGTGTATACGCTAATTGGCAAATCAACGGAAGCTGCATACACCGATACAACCGTTCTTACGACGATTTCATACTATTACAAAGTAGCCTCGGTTAACGCAGGCGGCATTTCCGAGCAGTCAGCAAGCTTGGAGACGCCAGTGGTAACGACGCTTTATCGCGGCATGGAGTATTTAGACCGCGCGCCGGTAGCAGTTAAGAAGGATACGGGCAACTATATCGGCTGGAGGCTGCTTGGACTTGATCCGGAAGCAATCGGCTTTAACCTGTACCGCGACGGCGTGAAAATAAACACGGCACTTATAACGGACAGCACAAACTATCTCGATGCGGCAGGTACGGATACGTCCAAATACCGTCTGACTTCGGTCATTAACGGCAAGGAGAAGTCGGCATCCGGGGAGTTCGGCGTATGGCAGCAGCAATATTTGTCCGTGCCGCTGCAGAAGCCTGCCGACGCTTATACAAAGGACGGTCAACCATACACCTATAACGCGGGAGATGCAAGTGTTGGCGATTTGGACGGCGACGGTCAGCACGAGATTGTGCTGTTATGGTCTCCTTCCATCAGTAAAGACAACTCGCAAGCGGGTTACACCGGTATTGTCTATATGGATGCTTATAAAATGGACGGAACACGTCTATGGCGCATTAATCTCGGTCCGAATATCCGTGCCGGCGCTCACTACACGCAATTTATGGTATACGATCTGGACGGCGATGGCCGTGCCGAAGTTACGTTCAAGACAGCGGACGGCACCATTGACGGTCAAGGAAATGTCATTGGAGACGCGAGTGCGGATTACCGGAACAGCAGCGGCTATGTGCTGCTGGGCAACGAATATTTAACCGTGTTTGACGGCTTGACCGGCGGTGCGTTAGATACCGTTGCGTATGATCCGCCGCGTGGCGACGTCAGCGCATGGGGCGATGCATACGGCAACCGGGTCGACCGTTTCCTGGCAGGTATCGCATACCTTGACGGCGAGCATCCTAGCCTGATTTTCAGCCGTGGCTATTATACGAGAACGGTTATTGCAGCGTATAACTTCGAAGGAGGTAAGTTGACGAAGCAATGGCGGTTTGATACGAATGATGAAGGCTATGGAACGTATATGGGGCAGGGCAACCATAACCTGTCGGTCGGCGATGTAGACGGTGACGGCAAGGATGAAATTTCCTTCGGCGCGATGGCAATCGATGATGATGGTAAGCCGCTGTACAATACGGGGCTTGGCCACGGCGATGCGATGCATCTCGGCGACCTTGATCCGACAAGACCGGGACTGGAGCTGTTTGACGTGCACGAGCATACCGATTCCGCTTATGGCATGGAAATGCGCGATGCCGCTAGTGGCGAAATCGTCTGGGGCGTGCATACCGGAATCGATACGGGCCGCGGCATGTCGGCTGATATCGATCCGAATCATATCGGCGAGGAAATGTGGTCGGCGACCATTACAAATGAGCAGCATATTCCGATTACAGGTCTATACAACGCGCGCGGAGAACTGCTGACGACTAATATTCCTTCCTCGACGAACTTCGGCATTTGGTGGGATGGCGATCTGCTGCGCGAGCTGCAGGACAGCAACCGCGTCGATAAGTGGGATTATGTCAATGAAACGACGAATAACCTGTTAACGGCCTCCGGCGCTTCATCCAACAATTCAACCAAAGCGAATCCGAGCCTGCAGGCCGACCTGTTCGGCGACTGGCGCGAGGAAGTGATGTGGCGGTCAACAGACAGCTCAGAGCTGCGTATTTATACGACAACGGACGTGACCGAGCATCGTATCCGTACGTTAATGCATGATCCTATTTACCGTTTGGGCGTAGCGTGGCAGAACGTTGGCTACAACCAGCCGCCGCATACGAGCTTCTATCTGGGAGCGGGCATGGAGCAGCCTGCGGCGCCGAACATTCAATACGTGAACGCACCGCAGCAGATTGAGGATACGACGGCTCCTGTCATCGGGGGCTTGCCGCAGCAGCAGTATACAGAATCGGATGTATGGGCCGTTCAAGTGACAGCAGAGGATCCGGAGTCCGGTATTCGCATTCTGGGACTCACCTTCGATGGAGCACCGGTTACGAACGGAAGCGAGCTTTCCTTCGCGGGACTTGCCGGCATCCATACGTTTACCGCTAAAGCGGTGAACAACGATAGCATGGAAACAATCGAGACTGTAACGATTATCGTAACAGGCCCCGAGAAGGCGAAGGGTGTTCCAGGCCAGCCGGTGTTATCCAATGACAACGGTTATGACACCGGACTACAAGACGGCAGCTACAAAGTTACAATGAACATGTGGTACGGCAACAATGGTACGGTTTATAAGCTGTACGAGAACGGGGCGCTTATCGATACGCAGGTGCTGACCGATAACTCGCCTTCCGCGCAGACAGCGGCAACGAGCATTACCGGCAAGCCAAACGGCACTTACACGTACACGTGCGAGCTAAGTAACTCATACGGAACGACCTCTTGCGGCTCGCATATCGTAACCGTCAAGGATGCTTCTCCCGCTAAACCGGTATTGTCCAATGACAACTGGGATGGCGACGGAAATTACAAAGTAACAATGAACATGTGGTGGGGCACCAACGGAACGACCTACCGGCTCTATGAGAACGGCGTGCTTATTGATACGCAAACGCTAACGGCGAATTCACCGAAAGCTCAAACCGCATTTACCAGCATCACGGGTCGTGCTGTCGGTACGTATGAATACCGGGTGGAGCTGGCTAACGACAGCGGCGTAACGGAGAGCAGTATTTTGAAGGTTACGGTGAAGAAGTAAGTATTTGAAAAGAGACAGCCCGCAAGCTGGTCCATTCGGCTTGCGGGCTGCTATTTTTAATAGTTATTAGATCTGCACGAGCAGCAGTATGATGGATGATAAGCACAGACATGTACTGATTAAACAAAGAAACATAACGACCTGTTTATGATTGAGTCCCGCTCTCAGTAAACGGTAATGCGCCTGGCTTGCATCTGCCTGGTAGATGGCTTTGCCCTGCAGCATCCGTCTGGCGACTACGAACAAGTTATCGAAGATCGGAACGCCTAACGCGAGTATCGGGATAAATAGCGAGATGACGGTAGCTTGCTTAAAGGCGCCGTCAAGAGCGATAACCGCAAGGATGAAACCGATAAAGGTTGCTCCAGCATCCCCCATGAAAATTTTAGCGGGAGGCTTATTATAACGTAAGTATGCTATCGTAACACCTACTAAAATAATAGCCATAACGGCGGAGTTGGATTGCCCTTTCGCCATGGCGACAACGAACAGCGTAACGGCGGAGATTGCCGACAGTCCCCCCG
The DNA here is from genome assembly GCF_003337375.1 of Paenibacillus prosopidis. Lineage (GTDB taxonomy): Bacteria > Bacillota > Bacilli > Paenibacillales > Paenibacillaceae > Pristimantibacillus > Pristimantibacillus prosopidis. The sequence goes on along the minus strand of NZ_QPJD01000023.1, from coordinate 33,895 downwards.
CAAGCCCGTCCATCCCGTCCGAAAAGTTAATGACTGTCGTAACGCCGAAGATCCACAAAATCGTAAGAATGAACTGCAGGACCACCGGAAGCAGCACATACTCCCCGGAAAAGGGGTTGTAAAACCCGTTGAAGGCAATACCGGAAGAATAGACGAGCACGGCTGCCGATATTTGTACGATAAACTTCGGCAGGGACGGGAAATCCTTACCCTTCGTTTTGAACCAATCATCTACAGTTCCGATGATCAGCAATAAAATGCCGCCTAAAAGCAAAGCTCCTGTCTGCAGGGAGAAATCTCTCGTTACGACCAAATAAGTAATAAAAAAACCGATAAATATGACATAGCTTGCCGTGAGCGGAATCGGCTCCCGGTGCAGTTTGCGTTCGACGTCTTTTCTGGGCTTATCCACAAAATCAAGCCGGAATGCCAGCCTCCCGAACGGAGGAATCAGTAGATAAACGATTGCAAAGGATACTAATAAAGAAATTGCGTATAAAATGATCGTCACCACCGTTTTTTTAATAAATCAACAACAGGATTATACAATTCAATAGGGCAAATGTCGATTAAAGGAAACTAATGTGAGAAGATATTAATGTAGAAGGCTAATTGATTAATCCGCTTGCCCGAGCGCAGTCAAATGCCGCTGAATAGCATCCTTCCTCGTATTTTTGAATAGAAATAAGCGATCCTTTATTTTGAAACGATTCGTTACAAAGGTTGTTTCTGCTATTTGCAAGCGGGATGGGAGCGATAGATATGTGGATGGACTGCGTGATTATTGGAGGAGGACCGGCGGGGCTAAATGCAGCGTTAGTGTTAGGCAGATCAAGGAGATATGTTATTTTATTCGATCATAATAAGCCGAGAAACGCTGTGACTCATCAGTCGCACGGCTTCATTACCCGTGACGGCATTGGGCCGCGGCAATTTCGCAGTCTTGCCCACCAGGACATTGCAAGGTATCCATCCGTTACGATAAAGCCGGACAAGGTGACAGCAGTAATACCTGTTGAAAAAGGCTTTCAGGTAAAAACAAGCAACGGCGTCTTGTTCCATGCGCGCATGATTATTTTAGCAACCGGATTAAAAGAAGTATTGCCGGCGGTGTCTGGCATCCATGACTTTTATGGAAGAAGCTTATTCAGTTGTCCTTACTGCGACGGATGGGAGCTGCGGGATAAGCCGTTAGTCGTTATTTCAGAAAGCGCGAATGTGTTTCATACGGCCAAAATCGTCTACAATTGGAGTAAAGATCTACTCGTTTGTACGAACGGATCGAACAGCTTAAGCCCGGAGCAGCGTGGGCTGCTCGGTCGGAAGGGTATACAGGTTAATCCGTATCGCATCAAAGCGCTTATCGGAGAGAACGGCTTGCTGAGCAGAGTTGTTTTTGAAAATAACACAGAGGTGAAGCGGGCGGGCGGTTTCGTCTCCCCGCAATGGGATCAGGCAGCATCCTTCGGGCAAGAATTGGGCTGTGCAATGACTCCGCAGGGCGGCTTTGTCACAGACGACTTCGGCAGAACGAGCGTCAGAGGCGTATACGCTGCCGGCGATTCTTCCATTATAGCGCCCGCCCAGCTCGTAATCGCCGCAGGCGAAGGCAGCAAGGCCGCGATTGGAGTTAATACGGATTTGACGAATGAGGATTTTTGTAAACGTCTCTTTTAGTCTGCTTTCGTCTGCAGCAGCCCTTCTATACTGGTAAAATACAGTTTAAGGTGCAAGGTAGGTTGGAGATCATTAAAGTTAATGGAAATATCCAATATAGCAACCGGGCAATGAGCGTGATAGAGGGCTCTTGTGAACGGTATAAGTCCTGCGAAATAAAAAGGAGCCGATCATGCGGCTCCACAGCTGCTGATAGATCTACCGGCTAAGGGTAGGGGCTATCCTTTCTTAGTCATTCATTGATCTTAGCTATGACGACCTTGACCCCTTTGCTTTCGATTCCCTCGACCGCTTCTATGCTGGATTCTTCATCCGTTATAAGGAGATCGATGTCGGTGATAGGCCCTGCTTTTGCAAAAAAGTCTACACCCAGCTTTTCATGAGGGGCTAAGCAGATCGTTCTTCTTGAAACCTCAACTGCGGCGCGGCTAAATGAAGCGACTTCAGGAGTAGCGGTGCTCACACCGTTTTTTGAAATTCCGCCACCAGCAATAAAGCAAAGATCTATGGTGAATTGCCTGAGGAATTCATTTGCAAGTGTATCGGTGATGTTGCCGGAATTTTTAACTTTTCCCCCAATAAGGTAAACATCTATCGCTTCTTTTTCCTTTAGAGCATCTGCGATCCTGATGGAGTTTGTAACAACCGTAAAGGATACGTTCGGTAAAAATGGCAGCATGCCGTAATGAATGCCTGCGCTGCCGATAAAGACCGTATCTTTTTCTTGAATAAGGGATGCAGCCATTTTCGATATGGCATGTTGATGTGGTGCGCCACCTTGATAACGCAGTGATGGGGGCAGTGGTGCATTTCTAACCTTCGCAGCAGGGATTGCTCCTCCATGCGTCCGCTTGAGCAGCCCTTTCTCCTCCATAATGGAGAGGTCTCTCCGAATGGAATCAATGGACAATTCAAACAAATCAGCCAGCTCCTTGGCAAGCACGCGTCCGTCCTTATCAAGCAGCTCCAAAATTTTGTCGCGCCGTTCGTCAGAGAACATATGGAACGCCTCCAAATTCAATGTGTCACCGGTGATGCTTCCAGTATATTCAAGTTTGTTCGGTTTTGTCAATGATATTGTTTCATGTTTGTTCTCGTTTAATCGTCTTTATTCTTGTTTTATAGGAAGGTGGGGAAGTGTTGATGCAGGAGTTATTATTACCGGAAGGTTTGATGAAGCTGACTAAAGGATGTGAGTGGAATAGGGTGACCATTGGTCTTTCCGAATCAAGAACGTACCGGTTGACAGGTGCTTCGGGTAACTATTTCATAAAAATACACTCAGTTGATGCGGTTGAGAGCTTGCGAGCTGAGAAAGAACGAATGGAGTGGTTGCAAGGCAAACTGCCCGTGCCGGAAGTACTCTTTTATGAGAAGGATGCTTCCAATGAGTACTTGCTCCTATCGGAAGTGGCAGGACTGGACGCTTCGGATAAGTCTTATGAAACGATGCTGCCGCAGCTTATTCGGCAGTTGGCGGTCGGACTGAGAGCCGTGCACGATGTTCGCATAGACGACTGCCCGTTTGACCGCAGATTGGATACTGTTATTGCGGAAGCAGGACGCAGGGCGGAGCACGGACTTGTAGACGAGGAGGATTTCGACTCGGCCCGGAATGGTGCTAAGGCGGAAGCGTTGTTCCAAGAGCTGCTTGAGAGAAGGCCTGCCGCGGAGGATTTGGTGTTCACGCATGGCGATTATTGCTTGCCCAATATCATACTCCAAAATGGCGAGATCAGCGGATTTATAGACTGGGGAAGAGGTGGCATTGCCGACAGGTATCAGGACTTAGCATTGGCGGTTAGGAGCATCATATATAACTTTGGCGAAGAGCATGTTGCGGCTTTTCTTGAAGAGTACGGCATCAGAGAGCCGGATCATGCAAAAATCAGCTACTACCAGCTGCTGGACGAGTTCTTTTAGCGGGGTTGGCTACAATTATAAACAAAAGAGCACGGTGCATGAGGCACCCTGCTCTTTTTTAAATTCTCCTCCCAAAGAAGCGGTTACTCTTCTCTATAATCCTGAACGATAACCTCTAACGCGCCTGTTTCCGGGTGGATGATTAAGCCATGAACCGGAATGTCTTTCGGGAAGAGCGGATGCTTGCGAATCATTTTGACGCTGTGCATAACGCCTTCCTCGGAGCTGCTGAAGCCCCGGAGAAATTTATCCATGCGAATACCTGCATTTTCAAGCGTCTCAACCGCTAAAGGATCGATGCCGTGACCGGCAAACTTGCTGACCATGCCTTCAATATTAAGGTTCGTCATGCCGCAGCCGTGATGGCCGATGACAAGCATCTCACGTGCCCCAAGCTCATAGACCGCGACCAAAATGCTGCGCATCGCGCTTCCGAACGGCTGAGTTAGAATCGCACCCGCATTTTTGATAAATTTGGCGTCGCCATTGCGCAAGTTCAAGGCCTTAGGCAGCAGCTCGACGAGCCGCGTATCCATACAAGTAAGAATCGCCAGCTTCTTCTCAGGAAATTTGTCAGTCAAATAAGCTTCATACTGCTTCTCTTCGACAAACTGCTTGTTGAACTCCAAAATTTGTGGAACGATGGACATATGATTCCCTCCTAGCACAAGGCTCTCTATTTATCTATATAGTTATTATTATTCATAAAAAACCCAAGAGAGTCAACTCTGTCCCATATGACAAAAGCCCCCAGCCTTGTTAGGGCTAGGGGCGAATAAGCGTTATTGCGGATTTGTTGTCCATATGCCTGCGCTTTTGAGAAATACGCGATCCGGCAGCTTGAGGGTGGCTAGAACGAGCTCGGCAACATCCTCTGCTTGCATCATACGGTCTTCATCGCCTATTTTGAGTCCGGCATTTGTTGCTAACTCTGTATTTACCGTGCTTGGCGTGAGAGCTGTCACGCGAATGTTGGATTTGCGAACCTCTTGCATAAGCGCTTCCGTTAAGCCAAGGACGGCGAATTTCGAAGCGCAATAAGCGGAGCCAGTGGCAAAACCGCGCTCGCCGGCAGTCGAAGCGATATTAATAATGCTGCCGCTGCTTTGCTCTACCATCGTTGGCAGTGCGGCGCGAGTGACATAGTACGTTCCCATCAGGTTGGTTTGGATGATACGCTCCCATTGCTCCGGCTCCATATCAAGGAGCGTGCCGAATGACGCTATTCCAGCATTGTTAATCAAAATATCAATAGATCCAAGGCTTTCCTTTAGCGAGGCGACCGCTCGATCCACTTCTGCTTTGACGGATATATCCGCTGCCGTTATGGCTACCTTTACCCCATATGTATCCGTAAGCTCAGCCTGCAAAGCTTCCAAGTCGGCACTCGTCCGGGCGACTAATCCGAGGTTTACTCCTTCTTCAGCCAGCGCGGCAGCGATTGCTTTACCGATTCCTTTTCCGGCACCTGTGATAATAGCCGCTCTATTTTTTAGTTCCATACGATCCTCTCCTTGAATTTCTTTATCAGCCTGCTTGGTTATGTATGAAGCGAGTGTGTTACACTTTTTATCAAGAAAGAATAGGCTGTGCCATTCATTATTAGTCTTTCTCACACTTATAGCAAGTACCAACTTTATAGTGAGTTAGTATCATTTTTGTACGAAAGATGTCGTTTATTTTGGGAGACCAGCATTTTAAAGAAACGGTGGAGTTAACGTTAATGGTGATAGGCGGAAAGTGGAAGCCGGTTATCCTTTGTCCTCCTCGAAACTAAGCTTTTGCTTAATGGATAGGGTATTTGAACCGATATGGGTAAACTAAATATGTATGGTTGACATGAAACCATAAGGTTTCGTATAATGACGAAATGAAACCAAAAGGTTTCATAAATATAGGCTTACAAATTAGTCTGCATACTTAATGGAGGTAATCAAAAATGGGAAACAACAATACGCAAGGCACGCTGCATGATATCAGGCAAACACTTGAGCTTAACGCTCCAATCCAGAAGGTATGGGATGCTGTAGCCACATCGGAAGGCATTGCCGCATGGTTCATGCCTAATGATTTCAAGCCGCAAGAGGGTTATGAGTTTCATCTGGAGGCGGGCCAGTTCGGCAAATCTCCTTGTAAAGTAACGGAGATCGATCCGCCTAACCGGCTTTCTTTTGAATGGGGCAAGGATTGGACGTTGACGTTTGAGCTGAACGAAATGGATGGCAAAACGGAGTTTACCCTTATCCACTCCGGCTGGGATGCGGACAAGGTTACGGAATTCGGAGAAGCGCATGCGCTCGTACGCGAGAAAATGGCTCATGGCTGGGTCGGCTTGGTGCAGAAGCTTAGCAAGTATGTAGAGGCTTAAGATGGCTGAGCCAGCACCGAAGCACGATGTGTTTCAAGCAATCGCCGACCCGACGCGCCGTAAGCTGTTGCATCTGCTTGGCGATCAGGAAATGCCGGTGACCGTCATTAGCGGTCATTTTACGATGAGCCGAACGGCCGTTTCCAAGCATTTGCGGGTATTGGCTGACGCTGGACTGGTGAAGGACCGGAAGGTCGGGCGGGAGACGCGCTATCGGCTGGATCCGGAGCCTTTGCTCGAGTTGAAACGGTGGCTCGCTTACTATGAACGGTATTGGGAAAATAAATTGTCGGTGTTGAAGCGGTATGTAGAATCAGACGATCCCCATGCTGCGGATGCGTTTGGTCCCCTTACTGTAGTGGAGCGAGATTCGAAGGAGTAGAATAACGATATTGGAAAGCCCCTTTTGGGGCTTTTTTTGTTATGGAAAATTAGTTCAGTCAACATGATGTGGGTAAAATGTTGATAAATCTGTGGATAAGTGGATAGATGTCGATTGTGTTGCTTTAATTAAAGGAAATCCTCCTGTTAATTGTTCTTTGAAATCGTGAAAGAATCATCTGACTGGAAGGTACCGTACACGCTCAAAGCTGGAGAAAATCCGAAGAAAGTCGTCAATGGAGCTGTCTCAAAAGTTAGTAGGCTCACTTGAGAAACAGCTCGCTTTAAGATGCGGACCTCAGATCCGTTAATTGTGTGAAAGAGGTCCTTGTAAGCTAGTCATGAATCCGTTTCGATTCTTAACACACACTAAAGTCAGCTTTATATACGTAAATAGGGGTTGTCTCTCAGGTCTTAATACCTTTTGAGACAACCCCATCCGTTTTTTTATACAAGGGATGGTAATAAAGTTCCCTTGAAAGCGAATTTCGGAACGACGTTCGAAGCTTTGAAAGAAAACCCGTCAACCAGTTGCCGCCACCAGTCATAGCCCAAATCCTCTTCAACGACGAAGATGCGTTCGTAGATTTCAATCTCTTTCTCTGGCGACAAACGTGCATGCACTGCCCAGTCTGCCAGAAGTTGATCAAATCGTCTGTCCGTTTCGACAGGCAGCAGAATGCCGGCGTTTTCGTTATCCATTGGTCTTCCTCCTTCCTGCCGCGGCCTCAGTCTCCAGCAGTCCTAGCTGTCTGACGAGCAGCCCTCGGGCTTGCGACAGTTTATAGCGAACCGTTCCGGCGGGGATGCCCAGCGCATCGCCGATCTGATTGCTGTTCATCCCGCCCACGGCTTTCATTATAAGCATGCACCTGAACTCCTCCGGAAGGCCGCCAATGGCCGATTCCAGCTCGTTAAATTGCTCGCGGGCGGCCAAAAGCGATGACAGGTCTCCAGACGGGGTTGCTTGGTGCCGGCCTCGAATTTGTTCCTCCGCCTGCTTCCGGTTTCCGGAATTCCGGTAATGGTCCTTCACCCGGTTGGAAGCGATGGAGAATATCCAATACAAACGCTGCTCAGCGGGAATCCGTTCTGCCACTTCCATCCTGTTCCAAATCCGAAGGAAAACGTCATGAAGCAGATCCGCGGCCGTATCCTTGCTGCTTGTGCGTCCCAGCAGATAAGCGTATACCTGCTTGGAGCAGCCGGTGTACAATTCATGGAATAAATCCTGCTTCATGGTTGGCTTTGAATCACCGCATGATCTATACCGATGATCGATCCCAATTTTACGCTGGCAAGATATTGGAGGATCGGGATCAGCTCTTTCGGAGCCTTCAACTCGCCAATCACGACTATTTCCGAGACTTTCTGCTTCAGCAAGGCAGCATCAACATCAGATTCGAATTCAAACGACCCGACAAAAACCATCGCCAACTTGTCGTCGATGAAATCAAAAAACGCCTTCGAGAATGTATCCTCTCCGACGAACAGCCTCGGCGTTTCTGCAGTATAGTACGCGACTTGGCCGGTCATTCGAGTGACTGCGGCGACCAAGCCGCTTTCCGCTTTTTTGGGAGCAATCAATTGGCCCGCCACGATGACTTCTTTGAAGCCAACCGTTTCAATCGTAGAAGTGATGATAATTTGGCCGGTGACGACAAGAATGTCTTCGGGTGACCCCAAGCGGTTCGCAAATACTTCGCCGTTTACGGTAAACTGTCCACTCAGCAGCTTGATTTTACCGGTTGTCGACGGGAGCGTGACCGTTAATCCGACGTTTTTCTGAGGGATTTTCATTAAAGCGCCGACCAACGATTCGGGTGCCAGAATAAGACCGACATTTTGGATGAGCGAAACGGCCCCCAGATCTTCAGGTTTCATTTCGATTAAATCAAGTACACCCATGTTCTCGATCGTAGTCCCGTTCACTTGAAGCTCTTCCATTGTAACTCCTCCATTTCAAGATTGAATTGCCATACATGAAGGAAAACGCTCCAACTCGAAAAGTGTTGGGGACTTGAGGTGATTTTTCAAAAAAATTTCTGTATCTTGAATGACGGAACACGATAACAATAAAACAGCGGCAGTCTAGACTTCAGTCCCTAGCTGCCGCTGTTTCTATTATTAGGGTCAGTCTAATACTTTATTTCCTTGAACATCAGCCACTTCTTCCGACTAACGCAGCAGCGACAGATCGAAGCCGGGCACGAGCCCTTCTTCGGCCGCCCGTCCGAGCAGGGCGGCTACTGCGGCATATCCGTCGTCGCCCAAGTTTGCGGTGAACGCGTTGACGTAGAGATCGATATGCGCCTGTGCGACATCCGGAGCGAGCTCTTGGGCGTGCTGCATGACATAGGCTTGCGACGCATCCGGGTGAGTCCATGCATAGTAGACGGAAGCGCGGATCCAATCGGCAATCGCGCCGGCATCAAGCGACCGGCGGGCGATTATTGCTCCGAGAGGTATAGGCAGGCCGGTGTCTGATTCCCACCAGCTTCCGAGGTCCATCAACATGCTCAGCCCGTACGATCGGTAAGTGAAACGGGCTTCATGAATAACCAGGCCTGCATCAATCTTGCCGTCGCGAACAGCGGGCATAATTTCGTGGAAGGGCATCACGACTATTTCACCGACGCCTTCCGGCACTTGGCGAGCAGCCCATAGCCGGAATAAAAGGTAGGCGGTCGACCGCTCACTGGGAACAGCTACGCGTTTTCCTGCTAGAGCCGCGGGATTATTCGTATCCACTGCTCCGCCCTTCGTCAATACGAGCGGTCCGCAGCCTCTGCCAAGAGCGCCGCCGCACGGCAGCAGCTTATAATCAGACAACACCCATGGCAGCGCGGCATATGAAATTTTCATCACTTCCGGACCTTCGGAATTAGCAGCCCAATTGTTCGTAATATCGATATCCGCGTAAGTTACCTCCAGCTCAGGAGCGCCGGGTATTAGACCGTGAGTCCAAGCATGAAAGACGAACGTATCGTTGGGACACGGGGAATAGGCTATTTTCATTTGAGTACCTCCCGTAATGCTTGACTTGCCGCTTCTAATGCGGCTAATGCTTCCCCGATCCGCCATGCCGCGCGGTCACGCGGTCCAACCTCATTCGAGATTGCGCGGATTTCCGCAATCGGAATACCGCGCCCTTGGGCGGCGACTGCAACGCCGTGCCCTTCCATTCCTTCGGCGGCAGCGCCGGGAACGCGGGCCGCAAGCGCAGCGGTTGTCTCGGCAGTACCGGTTGCCGTCGATACGGTAAGCACGGGTCCGTTCATCACGGGAAGCCCGGAAGAATGCAACGCATCCAATAGCCGGCTGCTCCAATCGGGGCTTGCGGCTATGCGGGCTGAGCCAAATCCGAGCTCGTTCAGGCTGAGGAAGCCTTCTTGCGTTTCCGCGCCGAGGTCGGCGGCAACCATAACATCAGCGACCACGAGCGAGCCTATCGCGGCTTTCCCTACAAAGCCGCCGCCTATGCCGGCGCTTATCACTAAGCGGTAATCACCGCCCGCCAACGCGGTCGCCGTGCCCGCAGCAGCAGCGGCCGAACCAACACCGGCCGCTATTACGTCAACATAATCCGCGCCTTGCAGTCCGCGCATTACGGCATCCCTTTCGGCGGGAACGGCCGTCACAATGAGCACGCGCTGCCCGCTGCTATGGAGCTCGGACGCCCGGTCATTCATTGAATCTGTATGTGAAGCTTGCTTCATAAAGCAGTAATCTCCTTTTGTCTACCAATCAGCTTGCGTGTCAGCCTTATTATAGCCATAGTATCATTCGCTAGATTGCTCACGCAAATGCCCTCTACCGCCGACCCCTGCTTCTGAACTAACCGATCGTAATTTTACCTTCGGGGAACCGGTACAGCTCCTTTTTTGAGTGTGTATTTAATGCAAAGGCCAGCGTAACGGGTCCAAGCCGTCCGACGAACATAAGCAATATAATAATGATTTTTCCCGGATCCGATAAATGTGCGGTTAAGCCGGCAGACATGCCAACCGTACAATAGGCGGATGTCGCTTCAAACAAAATCGAAAGAAACGATCCGCTCTCGGTGATCGTGAGAAGCATAGTCGCCGCGCAAATAATAAAGAATGCAATCATGGTAAACATAATGGCTTGATGAATTTGCCGTTTTGCAATGCGATAGCGGAACAGCACGATATCATCCTTTCCCCGCACCATCGCAATCATTGCTCCGATTAATATCGCGAACGTCGTCACCCTGATGCCTCCCCCAGTGGAGCCTGGCCCAGCACCGATGAACATAAGGATGATGAGAAAAAACTGAGTGACCTCCCGCAGTAGGCTCGGATCGATGGTACTGAGGCCTGCCGAGCGGGCAGTGACCGATTGAAACGTCGCACCTAAAAACTTGCCGGTTGCCGATAACGGCTGCAGCGTATACGGATTGGAAAATTCAAGCGCTAGTATAACAACGGCTCCTATAGCGGTCAGGATGCCGGTAACGGATAAAACAACCTTACTGTGTAAGCTGAATTTTTTGTTTTTCGGGAAGGTCACCAGCTCGGAAATGACAATAAAGCCGATCCCTCCAAAAAAGATAAGCAGCATTGAGACGATGTTGATGAAGGGGTCCTCTACATAATGGATGAGGCTGGCCGCCCGATCAGGGAACTGAGCGAACAAATCGAATCCGGCATTGTTGAAAAAAGAAATGCTGTGGTAAACGCCAAAATAGAGGGCTTGCAAGGCAGGCATTTCAAGCATAAAGTAGCTGCTGAGCAAGACGGCTCCTGTGAGCTCTATGACAAGGGCATAGAGCAGCACTTTGCGAATCATCCGAACGATGCCTTCCGTAGAGCCATAGTTCATCGACTCCTGCAGCACGAGACGTTCGCGAAATGAAATGCGTTTGCGAAACATCAGTGCAAATAATGTCGCCAAAGTCATAAATCCTAAGCCGCCAATTTGTGCAAGCAGAATAATTACAACTTGTCCGAATATGGAGAAATGGCTGCCAGTATTTAAGACGGTAAGTCCTGTTACGCAAGTAGCGGAGGCGGACATAAATATAGCATCCAGAAACGGAATTGAGGTGCCTTCAGTGAATGATATGGGACTTGATAAGAGCTGTGCGCCGATCAAAATAATAATAATAAAGCCAATCATCATCACCTGCGGCGGACTCGGTCGAAAATGCAGCTTTTTGCGCAGGACAGCTATTGTAAGCATGGAATCAACTCCACCCATCTCTTTGCTGCTAGTATGGTTATATTACTTCATTTGCATGTGTATCATCGTTACGCGCCAAGGTAACCGTGTTGCGTCCGCTATGCTTTGACCGATACAAAGCGACGTCCGCTTCACGAACCAGCACTTCCAGCGGCACAGCAGCAGCGCGGGCTTCCGTCACACCGAAGCTGGAGGTGATGGAGATAGGCTGAGATGAGCCTTGCAGCGGACTAGCGGCTATTTGCTTGCGTATTTGTTCAGCCTTCTGACAGGCTTGCGCAAGCGTCGTATTCGGCAAGCATATCGCAAATTCTTCACCGCCGTAACGACCGAATAGATCTCCCGGTTGAAGGTGCTGCCTACAGATGCCTACGATGTGCTGAAGCGCGAGATCACCGATGCCATGACCGTAACGGTCGTTAATTTCCTTGAAATGATCCACATCAAACAGAATGAATGAGAGCGGCTGCTGCATCCGGCGGGTTTGCTCCAGCAGCTCTCTGCTTCTTTCCATAAAAAAAGCACGGTTATAAATGCCAGTCAAGCCGTCGGTTTCGGCAAGATGGCGCAGCTTGTTCTGAAGCTGCGTATGCTCGGTCACGTCAATCATTACGATCGTTCTGCCTACAATTTCCCCCCCCGGCTTAAGCAGGTTCGAGGCGCGGATCCGGTAATAATAGGTTTCTTTTCCCCGAATCCACTTCAGCTCCTGCTCGTACTCATCTTTTAAATCGAGGCCGAAGGAGAAGGCGCCTGTTTCGGCGCCGCGCTTCCAGACATGCTCCAGCTTTTTGCCAATAGCTGACGGCGTGAGAGCCGGAATGATCTGTGCCGCAGCACCATTGTAGTCGATGATTTGGTTGGACAGATTAAACACAAGGACGCCGTCCCGCATACTTTCGAAAATATGCTCACGCGCAATCGGGGCGACAGCCAGCATCCCGGATGTAACGATGGATACAACGTATAGGGCAGACGTAAAGAACAGTAAGATTGGAACAGGATCCATCCCGAGCGGAGTGAGCCCGAGCACATACAGCAGCGATCCAAGCATAGGAAGCGAAATACCTATCGTCATTGTCGTCATTTGCCTGCGGTAAAGCGTTTTCGTCTTTATCCAATAGCTGATGAGCAGAAATAAGCCGGCAAACATAGTACCGGAGGTAAAGCTGCCATGCACATAGTACCAGAGCCCGGGAACGATATCGACCATCGCCGAAGGCGCATCAGGGCGTAAAGAGAGCAGCTTGTAAAAGAAATGATGATATTCATTCGTAGTAACCATTATTAAAGTTATGGCGGGAATGACGAACAGGATCCATACTTTTTTGGGAGCGGTGTATTTATCCAGTCCAACATAATGCATCACAAGCAGCAGGCTGCACGGAGCGATGAATGGCATTCCAAGGTACTCGATATTTATCCAGAAGCGGATATCGCGAAGTGAATCGCTGGCCAGCTCGAAGGCGAATGCAAACGTGTATACAGCAGATAGGGAAGTAGACCACATAAACGCTTTCATGCCTGAGAAGTTGCTCTTGTTGAAATAGGCGTATATGGCAAGCAGCACGCTAAGGACACCGGAAATAATAACAATGATAATGTATTGGGAAATAGGGGAATTCATAGACATCGACATAAAGGACTCCAAAAGTAACGAAATAGTTGTATTGATAATGAGAAGCGGCCACTCGTAAGGCTAGCCGCTTCTGAGACATTTTAACATAGGCTCGCGGTTTTATTCAAAAGCGATGAATTAGTTTGCCGTGGGCAGCGAAATTTCGACGCAGGTTCCTTTGCCAGGCTTGCTGTGGAAAATAATACTGCCTTTGTGTCCCGCGATAATTTGCTGGCTGACCATCAGCCCGAGGCCATTACCGTTTGCCTTCTTCGTGAAGAACGGCTCGCCAAGCCGGAGCAGATCATTCTCGGCAATGCCGCAGCCTTGATCGGTAAACCGCAGAACGATCCTATCGTTCGTATGGCTCGCGAGCTCGACGGTAAGATCTCCGCCGCCGCTCATCGCTTCCATCCCGTTCTTCATCACATTTACGAAAACCTGCTTTAATTGATTAGCTTCCGCGATGACTAGCGGTAAATCAGCTTCGGCACGCAGCGTAAGCTGGACGTTGCTCAGCTTCGCTTCCGAGTCAAGAAGCAGAATAGTATCGCGAATAATGTCTTGAACGATTACAGGCTGGTAACGGTTGGCTTGCGGCTTGGCGAATACAAGAAACTCGCTGACGATCATATTGATCTGATCGAGCTCCGCGAGCATAATATCGAGATGTTCTTGAGACATGGATCCGGTTTGCTTCTGCAGCTGCACGAAGCCGCGCAGCGTGGTGAGCGGATTGCGCACCTCATGCGCAACGCCTGCCGCAATTTGCCCTACAACAGACAGCTTCTCCGAGCGGCGGATCATTTCCTCCGCTTGCTTCCGCGAGGTAATGTTCCGGGAGATGGAGGCAATAGCAACAATGACCCCGAGTTCATCGCGGATAGGGGAGACCGTAATGCTTAAATCAATGAGCCCGCCTGACTTCGTAAACCGCACCGTCTCATAATCGGTAACGGATCCGCCGCGCAGTACGGTAGCCACGAGCTCTTGCTGGGCGCTTAAATATTCAACAGGCACATTGTTTAACGGTTGACCGAGAGCTTCAAGCTCGCTCCATCCGTACATTATCTCAAAGGCTTTATTGACCTGAATGACATTCCCCGATAAGTCGGCGACATGAATCGCATCGGACGTATGATTAACGAACGATTCTAAATATTGCTTCGTGCTTCGCAGCTCTTCGGCCGCATCCTTCAGCTGCGTCGTATAGCTGTACAAATTACTGCCCATCGTATCGACGCGGGAAGCGAGCAGACCAAATTCGTCCTTGCTGCGAATCGTAATCACTTCACCGAAATTTCCTTCGGCGATCGCATTCACTTTATGTAAGATTTGATTCAGGCCGCGCATCATAAAGCCTGCAATGAAGTAGCTCGCAATCATCGTAATGAGAACGAGTCCGAGCGAGATCAGCGATTGCATAAGAAGCTGCCGGTTAAGCGGCTTGAGAATAGCCTGATGGTCAAAGCTAACACAGATGACATACGTTTTGTCAATCGTAACAGGGATAAACGTTTTCATAACCCGTTTGCTTTTTACGCTGCTTTTAGCGGTAACCGCCTTGCCGCTTTCCAGCGCATGCTGAATATTAATGGAATCATTATTTATGTCTTTGTAGGTGTATCGGCCAAAGGGAATGTCGCGCAGGTCCAAGTCGTATACCGGGATGCCCTGCTTTATCTTAATGATCGGGCTTTTTCCGAAAAATTGCGGATCAAAGCCGGTAATTTCTAATAGATCCTGTTGATCTGCAATGATTTTATTGACGATGGCATTCGTCCCGATCGAATAGTCGAAATCAAACAGCACTTGAGCGTTAACGAAGGGATTGATCATATAGTTAGTTGTGCCGTCGTAATAGTTGCCAAACTTTCTAATTTGCTTTGGATCAGAAGTGGAGTAATCAAAAGCCCCCGACCAATAATTTTCAAGCTTTTGCCCTTCAGGAATGGTGACATTTTGATATTCGAAAAGCTGAAGAAACGCGGTGTGCCAATAACCCCACGTTTTGGAGCTTAAATTAATTTCGTTCGGCTCGGATGACTTGAGAGTGATAACGTCATCGCCAAACCTTTGCCACAACGTAATACCATCGACACCTAGCTTGCGGCTTAGCTCAACCAACTGCTCGTTTGTGATTTTACCAATATCAGGATCAAGCTCATCCTTCGCCGCAATAGCAGCAATCCGCAGCTTCTCGCCCATCGTCTCTTCCATAGACTGTCTGGCACTCTCCGACGCTTCAATCGTGACGCTAATTTGTTTCGCGATATTGTTTACCTGCTGTTCAAGAGTAGCCTGCACCTCGGCTTTGGAAGAAAAGTAATAGATGGATATGCTTAACGTTAAAATAATAGCTACTATAAGCGAGATGGAGAATGAGAGCTTCGCTTTAATCGACAACAGAATTTCCTCCCCCGAGTCTATGGTGCACATACTACAGTATTAGACACGGGTCGACAAAATCCTGTTTTGCCCTTTATTAATCCTTAACAATTTTGCTTGGATCGAGGTGAATGTGAATATTGTCCTTATCGTCAATTGTAGCCAGATCAATGCTGCGTATGTCGGAATTAGACAGGCCGGTTTTCTGCAGCAGCCATGCGCGATTTTTGCCGATCTGACTCAAAAGCTCGGTATCTGCTCTTCCATCCATAATGATCGGGCGGGTATGGGAGAATGCGGCTGAGTCCAATTTCAAATCGGAAGGCGTGAGCGGCTGGTAAGCGGTATTCATAAAAATCGATATCGTACCGCCCGGTTCCCATATGGCAAGCGCAACCTTCTCGATATTCTCTACCTTCTCCTTGCGAAGCTCCGAGAAGAGGAAATCAATCGATATTCTAGCTTTCGCTATATTTTTCATTTGAATTTCTCCGTTTTTAACAAGGGTAAGCGGCAGCGGATCGAGGAAGCGTTTGAAATGATGCCATTTGAGACTGAGCCAGGTCATCGAGATATAAAGCAAGATTATAACAAAGGTCGTAATCATGGAACCTTCAAGACCGAGACTCTCGTCGGATAAAGGGTGTGCGAGAATGTTTCCAATTAGGAGAGCGATAATAAAATCTAGGAAGCGCAGCTGCGAGATGGCGCGTTGTCCCATAAGCTTGGCTGCAAACAGCAAGAACACAAACCCGACAACAGCGCGTAAAACCCATTGAACAGCCGTTAACGATTCCTGACTGGTGAAAAAGCTCAAATCCGGTCACCGCCTAAACAAAAAAATGGAGAAACAGAAATATGTTTCCCCACTGGTGTCCGCTTGTATCCATCCGCAGAAAAGCGGATGTGTGTATTGCGCTCGGTTAAGCCCGCGTAAATTGTTCCTCTTCTAAATATTGCTCGGCTTCCTCATACGTCTCGAATGCCGATTCCAAATTTAGACCCGCATACAAATACCACAGATCCTCCTCAAACAGCAGCGTTAGCGTCGCATTGTCCGGTCCGATCCAACGCTCCTCCTGCGGAGGCTTGCGTCCCGAGGCTTTGTTTTTCTTGGCTGAGGCTTCTTTCTCAGGGGGAGCGGCAGCAAGTGAGCTTATGGACCGCTCGATGAGCGAACGCAGCTCCTCGGAGCTAAAGTCGCGAATATTGACCAAGCCTCTGTCATCGGTCGCAACACCATCCAGTAAGCCCGCGAATACATAGCCGTTGCCGTTCGGATGCAGATGGTACACGACCGTTTTCTTCTCATGCGCGCTTTCTTCATAATGGAAGTTCGTGCGGCCGAGGGATACGTCCTTCCGCTGCAATTCAGGAAAGGCTTCAATTATAGAAAGCTTTTGTTCAAAAGTTAGCATCGATTCCTTACTCCTCCTCAAAGTTTGCTTGGCAAACTACAGCTGTCATTGCGATGCTTGTGATTATAACATACCGCGGTATGACAAACCATGCAGCAGTCCAACATGCGGAGGAGGACACGTTAAATGTCTTTCTTCTTCTTGAGCAGCATCATCGCTCCGGCTAGAACGAGCACGATGGCAATGATAGGCTGGCTTAGAACGTACTTGCTGTAGAAGGAGCCGATCGAAAAAACCGCAAAGAAGAGCAGCGAGAGTACCGTTAATATATTGATCGGGATAAGCAGCCATTTGTTGCGATTGCCGAACCAATAGAATTCGAACAATCCGATGGCAACCGCAAGGATGAAGCCCGGCCACATATAACCCCAGTTGTTAAAGAGCATGGCGATTTGACAGACGACGCCGGCGGTGAACAATATACCTCCGGGAATCAATACGCCTACTGCTTTGCGGCCGATCATGGCGAAGTAAAGCCAGTGGAAGAAGAGTCCGAGCGGGATGACGAATAGTGACGGCCAGAAGTAGGCGAATATTTTGCCGGGGCCAAAGGCTTCACCTTGGTTCAGAAATAAGTAAGCGCCAAGCAGCAGCAGGACGAGCCCGCCAATCGTTCTCATATTCATCGGTTTATAGCACTCCTATCCTCGTTTTATTAGCTGCAATCAGCATAGCATAACCTGGAAAATATTGTCCTCCTGCTGGAGGTAAATGAGCGAACTGGACTTAAGTCCAGGTTGGTTCGCGTACTCGCGTGTTCGCTACTCCGGATGATTGTGAGTGTTCGCTCCGACTTCATAAGGGGATGTGATGCCTTCGTACATAAGGTGCATCGACATGCCGGCTGACGCATGGACTAAGTTGTGGCAATGGTCCATCCAGATACCGGGATTGTCGGCGATAAAGGCAACCTCATAGATTTCACCAGGTGCTACATCGAGCGTATCAGACCACCAGGGACTGCCTGTGACCGGCTCATTATTGCGGGAGAGCACCAGCATATGGTGACCATGAAGATGCATCGGATGTTCGACAGAGCTGCGGTTGACGATCGTTGTTTTCACGAGCTCCCCTTCCTTTACGATAAACATAGGCGTGTTCGGGAATACCGCGCCATTAATCGTATCATAGGCAGCAAAGCTTCCGTTATAGAAGGCGAACCGATTATCCAAAATCATCATAAATTCGCGGTCGAACGTACTTTCGGCATTGAATGGCGTTTCTGCAGCTGTTCCGTAATGCGTTGGGTCAAAGGTGGTCGTAGCGGGCAGCTTCGGAATGTCGCCGCTGCCATCCTTACTCATGAGTATGCCGAGTGACTTGCCCCTGCCGATGCGCAGGAAGACAGGGTGGTCGGGCATCGTAAAGATTACATCGTATCGCCCGCCCGTTAGCAGATCCAAACTTACATTTTGCAGCTCGGTTGGACCGTTTAGGTCGGTTCCATCGATTGCTGTCACTTTGAATGGCGCCCCTGTTAAAATATAGGACTGCCGCACCCAATCATCGGTGTTGATAAGCCGCAGCTTAACAAGCGTGCCGGGCGCAATCGCTTTGCGCTGCAGCGTGTCGTCAGCGCCGATGGCCATTCCGGCCCCGTCCCAGATATGCGTAATGACCGTAATGTCTTCATACGGATCAGAAGGATTCGTCTCAGGCTCGACGATAAGCGCGCCAAACAGTCCTTTCTCGACGGCTTCTTTGGACTGCTGATGCGAATGGTACCAGAAGGTGCCTACCTGCTCTGCTATAAAGCGGTACGTGTAGGTTTCGCCGGGCATAACGGCATTTTGCGTTGCGCCGGCAACGCCATCCTCGGCATTCGGAACGTCCAGCCCATGCCAGTGGAGGGTGACGCCGTCCTCAATATCTTTATTAAGGAGCGTCACCTCGATCAGCTCGCCTTCCTTCATGCGAAGCTCAGGACCGGGAATTTGGCCGTTATAGGTCCAAGCCTCCACCTTCTTGCCGGAGCTTAACGTAACTGTTTTATGCTGCGCGGTAAGTGTGAATTTACGATCCGCCTTGCCGGTGCGCGGACCCGTCAGCTCTGTAACGGGGATTGAAGCGACGGCAGCCGCTGCCGTGCTGCTTGATGGTTTAGTGATGTGATTGTGACTTTGATTCTGTTTTCCATTTAGCAAAGAGGAGCCAATCGTGCCGTAGTCGAGCTTGCCTGACATCATGCTAAGCCGGTCAGGCAAGCGGCTGTTTTCCATTGCCGTTAGAAACGGAATGCTGATTAGTCCTGCTGCAGCCAGAAGAACGCCTGTGTGCTTCATTCTGCGGCGCCATGGCCGGTATGCGAGAGGGGCTTCAGCGGCAAGCTGGTTTTGGCGCGATTGGAGCATCCAGAGCAAGCAGGCGATGAATAAAAGCACGGTAACCGGCATCGTAACAGCCGTCCACTGGAACGGAATAGGAGGAACGAAGGCAAAGTAAAATAACGCTAATGAGCAAAGTGCTGCCAGCCGGTAAGGCATAATGAAGGCCGGCTCGGAAGCAAGGCGGCGGCGGGCGACGTCAGGCGGCGTGTCCGTGCGCCCGCTCGTGCGCTGCATAAGCTTGCGAAGGCGCGGAAACGAGCTTACCCAAATAAGCGCAACCGGAATAACGGCCAAAGGGGTACGAACCAGCAGCCTATCCAGCCAAAATAAAGGATGGGCGGTCATTGCCAGCATAGTGTCCGCAGCTGCCATTGCAGCCGCAAGCAGGGTGAGGCTGACAGACCAAAATAACATTTTTCGCGTCTTGCGATAGAGCTGCTTTTCCGTTCCGTTATAGACGAGCTTTGAAGCTTTGCCCGCCGCTATAAAGGAGAAAATAACAAAAAATAGTAAAGCGCCAAGCTCCAAACTTATGAGTAGTGAAAACATCCATATACCCTCCCAAAAGTATTACTTCGTAAGACTGTGTATTCATTTCCGAAAGCCTGTTAATAGTCGTTATTATCGTATCCAGTTCGTCATACGCGAAAAACCGCCGTAAGTCTGAATATAGTCCTAGACCTCTGACGGGTATTGAAGTCGAATGAACGCGAACGCAACAAATAACGAAAATAGTTCCTATAAAACGACAATTTACACCTCTTGTTTAGATCTATGAAAGCGCTACAATTAAGGTATTAAGAAGTAGGAGGTGAATAATATGAGCCAAGAACAGGAAATAGTTCAAGAAGGTGCGGAAGAGACCGTAGAACTTATTTCGGAAGAGGCTCCAGCAGAAGAAGCGGTTGAAGAAGCCGAAGCAGTAGAGTCTGCTGAGGCTGATCTGGAAGAGGAATTAGAAGAAGCTGCGGAGGAAGCTGCAGAAGAAGTTGAGGAAGAAGAAGAGGCAGCAGAGGAAGAAGCTGCTGATTAACGTCTGAAGAGCAATAATGATATCTATCATTTTAAATCATAAAGAAGAAGACTGTGCACGAGTCGTGTCGACGACTTAGGTATAGTCTTTTTTTATGTGCGGACGGAAGCTTGCCATAATTTTTATAATGTAAAACAGCGATTCTAACGTGCAATACAGATCTTAATATGCTACGATACCTTGTGCTTTAGTTTTCATAGAAGAAGGTGGCATCATGACAACGGCGGAAGCCGAGAACGGACAAGGGGATAAGGAGCAGAAGGGGTTAAATCTGTTTTTCCTGACGTGGCCCATATTTTTGGAAATCTTTTTGTTTATGCTGATGGGAATCGCGGATACGCTTATGCTAAGCGCTATTTCCGACGATGCGGTATCGGGTGTTGGGGCGTCCAATCAATATTTGCATATTGCGATTTTGCTTTTGGAAGTAATCGGCAACGGGGCATCGATTGTTGTCGCGCAATATATAGGCTCCCGCAAATTTATAGAAGCTGCGAAAATATCAGCGCTGGCGGTTACGCTCAATTTAGTAGTCGGGTTAATCATCAGCATGACGTTTGTGCTGTTCGGCGGTCATTTGCTGCAGATGTTGAATTTGCAGGGCGACATTTTGGTTTATGCGAAAAGCTATCTGTCGATCGTAGGCGGGATGATCTTCCTACAGGCCATCATCAATTCCGTATCGGCTATTATTCGTGTACACGGCTTTACGAAGGAAGCGATGTACGTATCGCTTGGGATGAATGTGATTCACATTATTGGTAACTATCTGCTTATTTTCGGCAACTTGGGCTTTCCTGAGATGGGCGTTCAAGGTGCGGCGATCTCTTCGGTAATCAGCAGACTGCTGGCGCTTGTCGTCTTCTTCTGGCTGCTGTATCGTATTATGTCCGTCAGAGTAGAGCTTCGTTATTATGTTAATATGTCGAAGGAGTACATTTTTAAAATATTGAAGATCGGCATTCCGTCCGCGCTCGAGCAGGTGATGTACCAAACGTGCCAAATCGTCTTCTTGTATTATGCGACGTTTCTGGGCGCAGCATCATTGGCAGCCAAAAATTACGCTAACAATATTTCGATGTTTACGTACTTGTTCGCATTCGCGATCGGTATGGGAACGGCGATCATCGTCGGCAGACTCGTTGGCGCAAACGAGCAAACGGCAGCTTATCATCGGGTTTGGAAAAGTGTGCGCTGGGCAAGCGGGGTAACTCTAGTTGCCGTCGTGCTTGTTATCGTATTCCGTGAGCCGCTCATGGGAATGTTTACGGACGATGAGGAAATTATCCGTTTAGGGGTAAACGTGCTGCTGCTGAGCATTGTGCTGGAAACGGGACGCACGATTAATATCATACTCGTCAACTCGCTAAGGGCGACAGGAGATGCAAAATATCCGCTGTGGATCGGCATGGGTTCCATGGTGGCGATGAGTCTTCCGCTAGGCTACTTCTTTATTTTTGAGCTGGATTTGGGACTTGCGGGCATATGGCTGGCCATCGCGGCGGATGAGTGGTTGCGTGCGTTTATTATGTTTTTCCGCTGGAAGAGCAGGGCGTGGGAGCAGCATGCGCTGGTCAAGCGCGATCATAAGGAGAGGGCGGCTGCCGTGCAGACTTAATCGTTATGCGTGATAGAAGCCGTCTGTCGTGCAATCGTAATGTAGCTTTTATCTAAGCGGCTTATCGGGCATCTTCCTGGTAAGCCGTTTTCTTATTGCCGCAAAGCGTTATCAGAGGTAGGATATGGGGAGGAGCAGCGAGTAAGGGAGACAAGGATAATGGAGCTTAATGACCCACGATATATTCGGAATATTGGTATTTTCGCTCATGTTGACGCGGGGAAGACGACAACAACCGAGCAAATTCTTTTTCATAGCGGCCGTATTCGCTCACTCGGCAGCGTAGACGCAGGTACGGCTCAGACTGACTATCTGGAGGTCGAACGGTCGCGCGGCATTTCGGTAAGAGCGGCTGCAACAAGATTCACTTGGAATGGAGTAACCGTTAACCTCGTTGATACGCCGGGTCATGTCGATTTTCTGTCGGAGGTTGAGCGTTCGCTGCGCGTTATGGATGGGGCGGTGCTCATTATTTCTGCTGTGGAGGGCGTGCAGGCGCAGACGGAGGTCATTTGGCATGCGCTGCGGGAACGAAATATGCCAACACTTATCTATGTGAACAAAATGGACCGTGTCGGAGCAGATCCACTCGGAACACTGAAGCAAATTCGGCGGTTATTGTCGCCTCAGGCAGCGCCGGTACAAGCTCCGAATGGCGTGGAGGACAGCTTTAGCGGCGCAGATAGCTTGCTTGACTCAGGTGCTGGTACGCGGTCAGAAGCGGCAGCCTATAAGCAGCTGCTCGAGGAAACCGTAGCGGATCGGGACGAATCGCTGCTGCTGCAGTATTTAGACATCGGCACCTTGCCGAAATCGGAGCTGAACCATGCGCTTCCTTCACTGACACGGAGCGCGGACCTGTTCCCGGTATTGTTCGGCGCTTCGAACAAAGGAATGGGCATCGAGCCGTTAATGCAAGCGATGGTTACACTACTGCCGCCGCCTTCCGTCTCTGAGGACGGACTGCTATCGGGTGTCGTCTTCCGCATTGAGCGTGATTCGGCAATGGGGCGAATCGCATACGTGCGCCTATACAGCGGCGTTATTCGCAACCGCGATTCGGTTCGTAACGAAACGCAGCAGATTGAAGAGAAAGTGACGCAAATTCGGAAAATCGACGGTCAGAAGGCCGAGGATGTCGGTAAGCTGGCCGCAGGCGATATCGCTGCCGTATGCGGCTGGAATCAGGTGCGAATTGGCGATATTATCGGCTGCGCCGCTTATGTTCCCGGTGAGACGCGGCTCGCGGTTCCGCTGCTGACGGTACAGGTGCGCTGGAGCAATGAAGCCGAGTATCCGGCCGTCGTCACCGCGCTTCAAGAGCTGGCGGATGAAGACCCGCTGCTCGATTTGCAGTGGCTGCAGGAGCAACGAGAGCTGCACCTCAAGGTTATGGGGCCGATTCAGATCGAGGTGCTGACGCATGTTCTGAACAGCCGTTACGGCTTGAAGGCGGACTTTAGCTCGCCGTCCGTCATCTATAAAGAAACACCGGCGCAAGCAGGTGAAGGCTTTATTGCCTATACGATGCCGAAGCCTTGCTGGGCCATTTTGCGGTTTACGATTGAACCGGGCGAACGCGGCAGCGGACTCAGCTACCAATCCGTCGTCCGCTCTGAACGATTGCTTGATAGCTATCAGAATGAAGTAGCTAGACGTGTTCCGGAAGCGCTGCAGCAAGGGCTGTTCGGCTGGGAAGTAACGGATTTGAAGGTTACGTTAATAGAAGGCGAGCACCATGTGTGGCACACGCATCCGCTTGATTTTGCCGTTGCCACTCCGATGGGCATCATGGATGGATTATCGCGGGCCGGGGTTAAGCTGCTTGAGCCGATGCTTTCGTTCCGACTCTCCGTGCCGGAGGAGACCGGCGGCAAGCTCATGAATGAGCTTATTCTAATGCGGGGCGAGTTCGATACGCCTGTCGTTCGGCAAGAACGGATGGAAATTGAAGGGACACTGCCAGTCGCAACGTCCCTTGATTTCCCCGCGCGCTTCGGCTCTCTCACGAAGGGCCGAGGAGCTTTGTCTACCTTTTTCGCAGGCTATCGAGAATGTCCGCCGGACGTACAAGCGGAGCGGGTACGACGGGGCGTTAACCCTCTTGATCAATCCAAATATATTTTGTCCGTTCGCAAAGCGCTTGCCGGATCATAGCCGCAATCGTTAAAGACCGAAAGCTATTCCTGAGAGGCGGCCGCAGCAAGGTTAATGGCTATAATGCCATAGACCTGCGGCTCCTCCGCGGATGCTCCGAACCAGATCTCGCCAGCCCCGACCATCACGCCTTGGTCCCTCACGAATAGTTCATCCACTTTCTGCTTAGCAAGCGCAGCTTTGACCGGATCGGTGATAATTGTATCGTATTGATCAATAAACTCCTTTTTCGAGGTTACCTCCCTGGAAGTTTCAGCATTCACTCTTAACGGAAATAGAACAAGCTCAGCAACGGCCTCCTTATCACCGATTGCTACAGCCGTTTTGGCAATCTCGAACATTTTGATAAAAGCTTTCGGATCGTCAATGCCTGCGGCAGCGAACGGGTTGTCCTCCTTGCTCATGGCTGGCGTTTCCTCAGTTGTAATTGCCGGAGCTGTGGAGGAGGCAGCGCTTGGCACGGGATTCACCATATCTTTCGGTGTTGAATTTCCGCAGCCTGTCAATAATGCCAATCCTATTCCAAATGCTGTCCATGCGGCAATGCTCTTCTTATGTATCATTAAAGGCTCAAATATCCATTTAATCATCATAAGTTCCCCCTTCACGAATGGTGGAAAGGGCGGCTTATGGCGTATACCCTTCCTGTAACCATCTTAAACCATCCGCAACATTTTCAACCATAAATAGTGGCGAGAGTAAGTTTAAAATGCTGTGTTGGAAGATGATAATGGAACAGTGAAAGTACATTGTTTATAAAGTTCTAGGGTAGAGTGCAACAATTTACACAAATAGAATTCAAGTAAAAAGGGGAATTGATGGTCATTTCAAACGTTAAGGGGGACATCAATATAAAGAAAAAAAGATACGTTATTTTGGCAATTGTTTTCTTATTAACTATGATGTTTTTTACGACACCATCAGATCAAGATTATCATAAATATCTAAACACCACGCATGGGCTTAATTGCGATAATTATAGCGCCGAATGTATTCATATCAAAACTTTCAGACTCTGAAGCTGCCGCTGCATCTTTATGCTGATTAGTCTAAACCTTTATTTTCATCAGACAACATCACATGTTTTAATAATCCTTTATTTCTATCCGATTACCTTCCGGATCCGTAAAGGCTCCTATGGTCCCCCAGTCAAACCGATGAACCTGTACGGTTACGCCTCGATTTCTAAGTTCGTTTATAGCCTCATTGAAATCTTGGACTTCTATCCGTATGACGGTTGGATTTTGGGCCCTCGTCTTTTCTGTAACACTCGATACGCCTTTATGTTCGACCATTAAGTAGCTTCCGCCAAAATCAAGCTTCGAAAGCCCTTCTTTTCTTTCTCTGAGGGGAAGGCCAAGTTTATCCGTATAAAACGTCACGTTTTCCTCGTAGTTTTCCAAAAACAAGATCAATCCCGATTCTTTGATTT
Organism: Paenibacillus prosopidis; assembly: GCF_003337375.1. Lineage (GTDB taxonomy): Bacteria > Bacillota > Bacilli > Paenibacillales > Paenibacillaceae > Pristimantibacillus > Pristimantibacillus prosopidis. The sequence continues at coordinate 8,350 of NZ_QPJD01000023.1, read as the reverse complement.
TCATTTGCGTACCATCGCCGCCAGCTCAAGGAATGATGAAGTTACGCGATGAATGCGGTCATGGAGCTCCTGCCCGCCTCCTTCATAGCCGTTCAATCCTTCCGACAGTAAATTGCGCTGCGCTCCCCCAATCGAAATCCACTCCGGCGAGTTGATGCCGTGCAAATTACGCACGATGGCCTGCAGCTGCTGCAGCGAACTGGTGCCGACTGCTCCGCCAGAGGAGCTCATGGACAGTACGGCCTTACCGTGAAAATGCTCCTGCCCAAGGTAGTCCAGCGCATTTTTTAATACCCCGGATATACTGCCATGATACTCAGGCGATGCGAGTATGACCCCGTCGGCCTGCTGCATAGCTTGCCTTAATTGATGGATGGATTCATGGTTCTGATCCACGCCATCGGGCGAATAGAAAGGCAATGGCCGCTCAAATAAATCAAACAGCACGACGCTATGTCCTTTTTGCGAAATAAGCTGTCCTACATGCGCAGCGAGACGCGTGCTGGTCGCAGATTTCCGGTTGCTGCCGGTAATGATCGTAATTTTCATAGGAATTACCCTCTCTTTTTACAATTTGTGAATGGTGAATGTCGATTTGATTGGTTTTATCGTACCACTCTGTCACCGGCATGACGTCCACAATTAGAATGATTTTCCTGTTAAAAAAGCATGCAACCATTGGCTGAATGCTCTACGACTTTAGTCTGATTTCAAAAAATGCTGTCTTTATTTGTCCAGCCCGTGCTTGAGCGCATAAATGGCAGCCTGCGTGCGATCACTCATCCCAAGCTTGCTTAAAACATGGCTGACATGGGTTTTCACTGTTTTTTCCGTAATGAACAGCTCTTCGGCAATGGATCGGTTGCTTTTTCCGGCCGCAATAAGTCTAAGTACATCTTGCTCCCGTTTCGTTAGCTCCGAAATGCTGTCATCGGTTGGAGGATATGCGGTTTGATCCGGTTCGGCATATTGGTTCACCAGATGACCGGCTATCTCAGGATGAAGCTCTACTTTTCCCTCATATACCCTGCGGATGGCGCGGGCTAAGTCCTCCGGTTCGATATCTTTGAGCAAATATCCTTTGGCGCCGGAGCGAAGGGCAGGGAGGACGTGATCCTGATCGGAAAAGGAAGTAAGTATGATTACTTTTACTTGAGCATGCAGTAGCTTTATTTGCTTGGTGGCCTCAATGCCGTTTATGCCGGGCATATTAATATCCATTAATACGACATCGGGCTGTAAAACCGCTACTTTCTCTAACGTTTCTTGTCCGGTCGACGCCTCGCCGATCAGCTCCAAATCCGTTTGCGTGGATAAAAATACCTGCAGACCGCGGCGTACCATCGTGTGGTCATCGGCCAATAGTAATTTAATCGTCATTTCTCTCGGGGTCTCCCTTCTGAATCAGATGAAAGAGGAATGATAACCTCTACAGTCGTTCCTTTTTGGGGCAGGCTGGTCAGGCGAAACCGGCCGCCAAGAGCTTCAGCGCGTTCCTGCATGATGGACAGACCATATGAACCTAGCTTTGCTGACTTCCTTTTCTTCACCATACCCCGGCCAGAGTCCGAAATGCTTAGCACGATATCGTTAGAGCTGACAGACAACGTAATATCGACCTTTTTTGAATGGGCATGCTTAGAGACGTTATTCAACGCTTCTTGACCGATACGCCATAATGATTCTTCAACTGTGCGCGTTAACGCCAAAACACCGTCTGCTTGCCCGTTTACTTGTAAGCCAAGCCGTGTACCGTACTCGATCAATGCAGTTAAAAGACCTTTCTCCACACCTGCAGGCCGCAGCTGCATAATGAGCGAGCGCATTTCCTTCAATGCCTCCCGGGACAAGACCTGCATGTCTTTAACAGCACTTTTGGCTGTATCTAAATGATTGTCCTCCAAAAAAGATTCGACTCCTTTGGCTGTCATGCTGATCGAGAACAGCATCTGCGATACGGAATCGTGCAAATCACGGGCTAATCGGTTTCTCTCCTCCAGCCGCGTTAGCTCCCGGCGGTTCTCCTCAAGGCGCGCGTTTTCGAAGGCGATAGCCATATGCTCGGCGATGGCCTCCAAGACCGCACCATCAGCCTGATTTAATCCGTCAGTCTTGTTATGACCAATGAGGAGCACTCCATATGCCGCATTGCCGCCGAACGCTACCGGAGCTGCCATTGCCGATTGAATGGGCGGAAATAGCCCGATAAGCTCATGTTCATTGCTAAGCGCGGAGATATCTATTTCTTGATAACTATGCGTACGCGAAGCCTGGACCAGCCATTCGGCCTGTGTAATTGGTATGCGTATATTAGATGCTAGCTCTTGATCACCTGAGCGAGTCATACGCACCGAAAAATCATGTCCCGAGCGCTCCGCCAATGCCAGCAACGGCCAATTAAAATGTGCGCCGATCAGCAGCATGGCGCGTTCCGTTAACTGTGAGTGAGCATCTTCCCCGCTAAAAGCAGCTGTTAATGAACGGCTGAACTCGCCAAGCCGGGCAAATAGCTCCGCTCTTCGCTGCTCCGCTTCATGCAGTCTCATTCTCTCGACACCTATTCCGATTTGAAAGGCTACTGCCTGGAGCAGCGCTAGTTCTTCGTTTGTAAAATGCTCTTTTCCAGGTGCTCCAACATTTAGTAGGCCAAACTTTCGCTCGCCAATACGGAGCGGTACGGTCGCATGGTGGGTGAACCCGCATGTATCTCCGCTTTTTGCTGCTTTTGCGATTTCAAGTCTTTTGCAGCTCAATATATTGACGGCATTTTTGAGCCGGCCATCGTAATAGCGGTCGAGACACCAGCAGGAGCCGCACTGCATCAGCTGTTTTTCTTTATAGAGCAGGCCAGGCGGCAGATTGCGGTCCGCAACGCATTCATACTCATTATTTTTGCCCGCAAGAAAAATCCAGCCGAAGGAAAGCCCGGTTACCTCGAGCAGCCTGTCTAATACGGCATCCAGCATATAGTTCAGGTCATTGGATTGATTTAATGTCTCTGCTATCGTTTTGAGTGTTGCCAGCTCCTGTACATGAAGATCTTCCGCCACGTTACCGTTCCTCCGTTCCGTTTATTCCTAGTATGGTATTCGTGAAACAGCGGACTAAAACCTTTAATTTCCAATATCATTGCCATTTAGCACTTGTATATCTTCAGCCGAATACGATATAATACAAAAAATTAAACATCGGATCACGCCAATGAAGAGCATCCAACTTGGAGGCGTTCTCGTCAAGGGGAAGAAGGAACTTCCCCCTAAGTTTACCGGACCCGCCCGTTATCGCGGAGCAAAGAGGATTGAACAGCCTGCCTGGCTGTTTGGTCAATTTGGGTGGCACCGCGAGTAAAAGCGCTCCTCGTCCCATAGGGATGAGGGCGCTTTTTGTATTTTTTATGAGAAAAGGAGCGCGGTGGCATGTTGGACATGAAATGGATTAGGGAGAATGGCGAGCAGGTTCAAACGGTGGCGAATCAGAAGGGGATTGCGGTTTCCATAACGGAGCTTCTGAAATGGGATGAGAAGAAACGCCTGCTTCAGCAGGAAGCTGATACTCTAAGGGAGGCCCGGAACAAGCTGTCGTATCATATCGGTACACTTGTGAAGCAGGGAGCTCTTGATGAAGCTGAGCAAAATAAGCGGAATGTAAAAGAAATCAATGAGATTCTGTGCATTACCGAAGCAGGGCTTGCAGACGCTGAACGGCAATTTGACAAGCTATTCGAACTCGTTCCAAACGTGGTTTCGCCTGACACTCCCTATGGGCGTTCGGATGCGGAAAACTTGGAATTGAAGCGAGTGGGAACACCGCCAAGCTTCGATTTTGAGCATAAGGATCATATGATCCTGGGCGGGCTTCACGATATGATCGACATCCCGCGCGGTGTAAAGGTAGCGGGAAGCCGCAACTATTACTTGAAGGGAGCAGGCGTACTTCTCCACCGGGCTGTACAGCAGCTGGCTATTGATCTGCTTATCCAAAAAGGCTTCACATTGCTCGACGTACCTTTGATGGTTCGTACCGAAGCGATGAGTCATACTGGCTTTTTTCCGCTAGGGGAGGATCAAACCTATCGACTGACGGATGAGGATAAATGGCTCGTCGGAACCTCGGAGGTTCCGATGGTCGCTTATTATGCAAATGAGATCGTAGACGTCGAAAATCCGGTTAAGCTGGCTGCCGCATCGGTTTGCTTCAGGAGCGAGGTCGGATCGGCAGGCAGGGACGTCCATGGCTTATACCGTGTTCATCAGTTCGCTAAGGTCGAGCAGGTCATCGTATGTAAAGCGGATCCCGGACTTTCGGAAGCGTTATTGCAGGAAATTACGGCTAATGCCGAGCAGCTTCTGCAATGCCTGGAGCTTCCGTACCGGGTTATGGCGGTTTGTACCGGCGACATGTCGCAGAAAACGTATAAGCAATACGATATCGAGACGTGGATGCCCAGCAGGCAGTCTTACGGGGAGACGCACTCGTCTTCGAACCTGCACGACTTCCAAGCGCGCCGCTCGAATATCCGCTATAGAGACGATAGCGGTGTACTGCGGTACTGTCACACGCTTAACAATACGGCAGTAGCAAGCCCGCGGATTCTTATTCCGCTTCTCGAAAATCATCAGGAAGAGGACGGCTCGATTCGTATTCCGGCTGCGTTGCAGCCTTATATGAATGGATTGAAACGGTTAACCCAAGGTAAATAAAGAAAAGCGGCATGTCTAGGACTTTATTTCGTCCATGGCTGCCGCTTTTCCTATTATTGGGGTCAGGAGCTCGCGTACTGTTGCCGGAATTTGCAGAAGGACATACTGTAACGGGAGCCGTCTTAAACCAAAATCCCAAAATCTTTTTTTAGCAGTATGAAAAATAACGGGCTGTTCAATTGTATTTCTAGTGAAAGGGGGACTTAAGGTGCACGATTCATATGAGCTCAATGAATCCGTTCGCAAAGCCGTGGTCAACTATTCCGACAGCCTGGTCAAGATAGCGTTCGCCTATCTCAAAAACGTTGCCGACGCGGAGGAAGTGGCGCAGGACGTGTTCCTGGCCTACCTCCAGAAATCCCCCGCCTTTGAGAGCGGCGAACATGAGAAAGCCTGGTTAATCAGAACGACGATCAATAAATGCAAGAACACATTGAAGACGGGCTGGTTTAAAAGCCGGAACCCGATACCGGACAACCTGTCATACCTTCCAAAGGAAGAAAATATGGTCCTGCAGGCTGTATTGACCATTGACAAGAAATACCGTATCCCCATCCATCTGCATTATTATGAGGGCTACTCCTTGGAAGAAATAGCGGACATTCTTCATACCAAGCCCGCAACCGTAGGGACTTGGCTTGCGCGCGGACGTAATCAGCTTAAAGGGGTATTAGGAGGTGATTTGTGAATATGAAGAAATCAAGTTACAAATCGGCCATTTCCAAATTGAAAATGAGTGAAGACTTTCAAGAACGCACACTTGAACGATTAAACGTTGAAGGGCACAAACAGATCGATAACGATAAACGTAGAGGAGAGATTCATTTGAAAACAACGAATTCGGCAGCAAAGAAAAGCAAGGCGGCCATCTGGACGGCTGGTATTGCGGCATGTGCGGTACTAACTTTGGGCATTTATGCAGTTAACCAAACCGGCAACGGCTCTACCCCTGACCCAATCGTAAAAGGCCCAATTAGCGGCATCGTAGAAAGTAATAACCCGGGACAGGGTACTGCGGCGAAGCATCGGGTTAACATCGACGGCGTCATTGAAGAAGTGAGCGCTGACGGCCAAAGCTTCCGGATCGGTGAACTGTGGGTAACGGTAACGGAAAACACGACTTACGGCATTTCGGGCCCTACGGCTCCGGACCCGTCAGAGCAACTGGTAAGCAAGGAGTTTAAAGTAGGCAACACGGTATCCGGCTTCACCTCGGGAGATGTCACGAGCGGGAAAGTAACGGCCGACGCGATCTACAACAACTTTTAAGGATATGCGGGGCCCCGAAATCGGGGTCCCTTTTTTTCGACCAAACTCCAAGATTCTCGCATTTTAGCCTATAGCAATAAAACAGTGGCAGTCTAGGACATTATTTCCCAAGCTGCCGCTGTATTATTATTCTGCTTAATCTAATACTTATTTCTCTCAGAGGTTGACTGTCTGTCTATTCAGAAACCGCAAAAGTCAATAAACCCAACTAAGACTTTATTCCTTTCCTAACAAAAGGAACTATGTTATCTCAGCATACATACCGCCGCTTTGCTTCTCCCAATAGCTGCGGAAGCGTCCGTTTCTGCTCAGCAGCTGCTCGGCTGTGCCGGACTCGACCACTTCTCCTTGATCGATGAACACGATGAAGTCCGCTTCACGGATCGTGGAGAGTCTATGTGCGATAATGATTTTTGTGCAATTTGAAGCCCATTCTCCAAGGTCCCGCTGAAACGATGCTTCCGTCTCGACATCGAGCGCCGATGTTGGCTCATCAAGAATGAGGAGTGATGCGTCCCGAAGAATGGCTCTCGCAATCGACAAACGCTGCTTTTGGCCGTGAGACAGCTTAATCCCTCTCTCGCCAATCTCCGAATCGATTCCGCGCGGCAGCGCTTCGATGAAATCATAGGCTTGGGCCAGCTTGGCGGCACGAATAATTTCATCACGGGTGGCGCCGGGTCTTCCCACCTCGATATTTTGAGCCACGGTACCGTCGAATAAAAATATATCCTGCGATACAAGCGCCATACGCTCGCGTACCGAATGAATCGCATACGATTCAAGCGGCTTGCCGTTAAGCGTGACCGTTCCCTGCTCGGGGTCATAGAAGCGGTAAAGCAGCTTAACAATCGTGCTTTTGCCTGCCCCACTCGGACCTACCAAGGCAAGAGAGCTTCCTGCCGGAATAGAGAAGGATAAATTTTGAAGAGTCGCTGTTCCTTCCACATATTGAAACGCGACCTCATCAAAGCTGACGGAAGGCGCTCCCGGTGCTAGCGATTGCCCCGTCATCGTATCCTCTTCGGCCATATCCATAACTTCATATAATCGCCTCGCTCCCGAAACGGACCGTTGTAAATTGTTAATCGTGTCTACGAGCACCGTGAATGGCTCGGCTACCTTATCCAGCAAGGTGATGAATGCGACGAGACCGCCTGCACCGATCTCACCTGCAGCCATTAAGGCGGCGCCGATACCGATTCCGGCAATATAGCCGAGATGCCCAGGCAGATCTTTTACGATAGAGCGGATAGTGCTGATGTTGGTCAACAGTACATTGTAAGCCACGCCGCGCTGCTGGATTTCGGCCATTCGGCTGTCCACGTTATTTTCCATTTGATTCGATTTTACTTCACGGATACCGTGCAGCGTTTCGCCGATGGTGAAGAATACGTCCCGCGTGACGCGGTTTTGCAGCTCTGCCGCTTGCTTGAATTTCGTTTTTAAAACCAGACTGCTCAACATTTGCAGCGGGCCTATCGCAATAGCAATCAGACCGAGCATCGGGTGTACGGAGAGAAGATATATACCTACAAATATAAAAGAAATCGGCAGAGCAATAAGCCGCTGCACATCAAAGACGATGAAGTTTTTGGCGATTTCCAGCTCATTATGCATGATATTAACGGAGTTTGAGCTGTGATTATGCTCGTGGAAGGAGAGTGGAAGACGCTGAAGATGACCGAGAATGTTGCGCCGCATCTCATAGACGACCGACTCGTTGAGCGCGGAACGGATCCAGTTGTTTATAAAGGTAAAGACGAGCTGGAAAACGGCGATGCATGCAAATACGAGCAAAATATTCGCAAGCGAGCCGCGGGGCACATTCGGCGCCATGTTGAACAACCGGCGGCTTGTGTCGGCAAACAGCAGCGCCGCAGCGGTCAACAATAGCTGTGATCCGACCGCGCTGACGTAATACCATTTGTACTTTTTGATAATAGATAATAGATCATGGAACGTCCGGTCTTTCAGTAAGGAAAAGACAGATTTTCTTGGGGCTTCAGAAGTGCCTTTGGATAAAGGTTGGAGACTCATGCCATCCTCCGATCTTATAATGAGTTAAACAATTTAATCCAAGACATTGATTTTAAGATGATTCCAAGTTGAGTGGACCGCACGTCCTTTATTTGGTGAATTTAAACCTTTTTTACTCAATAACGGATTCTCTGTCCATATCGCTCCTACACCAAACCCGTTTCATTCACATGGCAGCATAGGTGCGCACCATTCCTAATTAATCTCGTGAACTGGACAAGTCATGTTTGTGGTTAAAAGTAACTTTGGACCTCAGTCAAGAAAGTGGACACTAAATAAGAGCAATTAGCTAATACTTTTTTTGTACAGAGCTTCAAACTGCTCTGGAGATAGGTAACCCA
>NZ_QPJD01000022.1:49880-112479 GCF_003337375.1 Paenibacillus prosopidis | reverse complement strand
CCCCCTTATGGCTGTCCCCAATAAAACCCTCGTAAAATAAGTATTAGACTGACCCTAATAATAGAAACAGCGGTAGCCTGGGACGTGAAAATAATGTCCTAGACTGCCGCTGTTTATTGAATGCTATCGTATCCGTTAGCGTAATGACATTTCTTAATCAGCGAGAGCACGTTTTATGTTCGCTTTTGCTTCATCAACCAACTTTTCATCTCTATCATCAATTGCCTGCATCATTATCAAAATAGGAATAAGTATGGCAATCAATCGAGCTAATAGCTTCGTTTCTTCATCTACATCCCCATATTCTTTAAAAAAATTGGAACGCGCATCCGGAGGTAAAAAGCTATACACAAGATTCAAGTCACAAGCAGGATGCCCTATATTGATATCTCCCCAGTCGATAATCCCTGAAACTCTTCCATTCATATCTACGAGCATATTTTTAAAATGAAGGTCACCATGAAGGAATACGTGCTTTTGTTTCACTTTTTCAGTTTCGAGCTGCTCCAAATAATTCGATATTACATGATACTCTTCTTCACTAAAATGAAGGGCAAGGTCGGTAATGAATTTATGCATTTTTTCCTTACGCAGCGCAATATCTGTCATATTTCTATGATCATGTTGAACTCCATTTTCTTGGGCAATTTGTATAGGGAATGCATGTAAGCTTTTTAAAAATTGCGCGAGCGTTGTTGCCGATAACGCACGTTGTTGGTCAGTTAATCCGATTGGGAACTCTCCGGATAGATAGGGGTAGCCAAGGAAAGGTGCAGGATAATCATAATCCCCTTCCCCAAAAAATAGCGGTACCGAATATGTAATGGAAACATAATCTTTTAACATAGGTAGTATCTTTCCTTCGATTCTTAAACGATTAATTGCAACTTCTCTTCTGGGAAAGCGAAATACATATTCGGCCCCGACAAGAAAAACAGTGTTATCCCAACCATGTCCTAATTTTTTTACGCTTTTTGAAGCTAACTGCGGAAACTGACTGCTTATTAATTTATGAGCCAATTCTTCTGATACTTCCCATTCTGCATCCCATTGATTCGAACTTCCCATATCCCTTTATCGCCTCCTTCGCAAAAATAGAAAATCTGCGTACCTAACCTTGACCCATTTCCCACATCATACCATGGATTTAATATTCTGTTTGAGAACAATCTAACTAAACTGCCAGTTACTTTAATGAAGAAAATAGGAGCATGCCGACTGGCATGCTCCTCCACTATCGTACCCGTTAGCTTAATTCCCTCGAGATTTTTAACTCATCACACATTAAAGAAGACCTCCTACAAGGGGGTCAATATGAAAACTTTTTATTATTGTTTGGTTTATTAATGCTTATTAGTCGAGGTTGATATACTTATCAAAGTGATATACTTATCAAAGCAGTATGAATCTTTACCATAGCCATTACGCTCATAAAAAGCATGGGCGTCGGTTCGCTTAAATCCGCTACATAAAATAATTGTCATTACTGCTGTACTGGTCGTGAACGGGGAAGCCTTCTCTACTCTAACCGGCATTCCGTCCTTGTTCCTATGGTTTCTTCCAACGATTTTAGGCTCCCCTCTCATCGCCATGACCCTAAAGCGATTCATCCCATCCGAAAGGAAGGCTTAGCTTGGAAACTTGCCGTTACTTATGGTACGGTTCACCGCACTGTCTGTAACGGCAAGTTTTTCATCCGTTTCCCTCTAGCGCCTTGACTTCGCATGTTAGAATCGTATAACCCAAATGCAAGAGCTGAACAAAAAAGACCCTCTTCGAGGGTCTTAAACAATATTATTAGTGTCTTCAACCTAACTATAATCCCTGTTTGAAGGCCAAGACCCTTGAAGCTTGCGGAAGAGAATGATCTGACCGGTATGATAGGTATCGTGCATGGCGAGCGTTAGCAATTGGCCTCCGATTGGAAAATGCGGGAATGGACGATCCAGATCTTCATCCTGAAGATCATTCAGACAACTTTGAATATCTTGATGAACCTTGATCAGTTTCGCAACCACCTGTTCCCAAGTTTGTTCACCACTTGCAGTAAAGGTAACATCGTTCGAAGACGGTTCAGACGGTTCAAAACCTAATAATCTTTGCAGCAGCTGCTCTTTATAAAAAATCAGATGGGTTACGATTTCGAGAATTGTGTTCGATACTCCCGTCTCAGGACGCCAATTTGCTTGTCTTTCGTTAAGCCCTTCCAACGCTTTCATTAGAGGTGGATTCCAACCATCCCTCTGAAACGCGAACTCCATACTGTGCAATAAAATTTCCTGTCTGCTTAATTTCATACTCATCTTTTCCGCCTCTCTTTGCATTTCATTAGCGAAATCAAACACCTTCGTTAAGAAGTATATCAAATAATTACTGACACCTACTGTCAATAGAAATGATATGACCAAAATGTTAGTGTCCTTGCCCGGAATACATTACCACCAAGAAAACATGCACGTCTTCCACCAAAAAAACTTGCCGTTACTTGTGATACGGTTCACCGCGCTTGATCTTAAACTATTCTGCCCGTTAGCTTAACGCAGCCTCCAGGATGGCCACGCAGTTGCAGCTTTGCTGCCGGCCGCGTATCTGTACGGATTTAGTTCCTTACTCCCATGGCCGCAGGCAAAGGAATCCGATTAAAAAAAGGAAAGTTGAAATTCCATAAGCCTGTAAGTAAAATTTCCGATTCAAGCGTTTTTGTTCTTCATTCATTTCCGGATGCCTCGGATTTAACCAACCATGTATTTGGACCGCATACAACAAAAATATGAAAGCCACAATCAACAAAACCACGCCTAGTACATCTAAAATCACGATGTATTCTCCTCCTGGAGTAACATAATCACGATATTTTAATTACTTTCAACAGGCAGAATAGCGTTAGGCAATACCGGCCGTAGTGTCTAATACTTTTTCTTTGGTTTGTAAACTATTCATTACCTGGCATTGAGAACTTGATATAGTTTTGCTTTAGACACTCCGGTCTGTTCGGTTATTTCTTTTATGGTATATTTCCGACTGTCATACAGAAGCAACGCCATTTCAACTTTGCTCTTATCCAATGGCGGTCTTCCTCCTTTTCTACCTCGAGCCCGAGCTGCTTGTAAGCCGGCCTGGGTTCTTTCTCGAATTGTCTCTGCCTCCATTTCAGCTAAACCAGCCATAATAGCGAAAAAAAGCTTGCCCGCCGGTGTGCTAGTGTCTACTCCCAGAGTGATGATCTGCAGACTGATTCCTCTTTCTTTAAGATCATGCGAAAGCTCGATTAACTGCTTTGTCGTCCGACCAAGTCGATCCAATTTCCAGATGACTAATGTATCCCCCGAACGCAAGTACTCCAAGCAGCGAGCTAACTCTGGTCGATCACTTTTCTTTCCGGAGACCTTTTCCTCGAATATACGATCACATCCGGAGGACTTCAAAGAATCGATTTGTAAATCCATGGACTGATCGGAAGTCGAAACACGTGCATATCCAATTTTAGCCATTTCCCAATCCCCTTTTGTCTATTAAACCTTAGATTAGCATATTAAATACACCTTGAATAATAGACGATTTAATAGACTAAAACAATGGTCAGTTTGGGGCATTTTAGGCTATTGTTTAAAAAGTCTAAAAAACGATCGTTTTTTAGACAACAGACAGCCACTCTTATCTTCCAAGATTCAGTACAACATATTTTAGTGCTGGTTTTTTATTCTTCGCAATAAATTTATGTTCGACGCAAAAAAGGAACGTAACAGATCAGGCACGTTCCTTTCTATAATTAAAAATTCGGTTTCCCCTTTTGCAGGGGAATTTTCACATATGGTCCAGCATTCCATCCATAAAATTAACTATCGTTTGTAATTGATCTAACATCTCCGTGAAATCTTGACCAGGGTTCATTGGGAATATATGGATTGAATCATCGTTGAAGAACAAATGCTTTTGTAAACTGTCCTTGGCCTCTGCATATAGTGCCCAAACCTCACGAACTGGACGCGGGCTGTACATTTCACGAAACCGTTTTCCTTTTTCTTCTCCATATAAGTACTTGGAGTTACTATCGCGCTTGTAAGCTATTAGCTGCTCCATCTCTTTAGGTCTGCTCATTAAGCTATAATAAGAATTCTGCCAGAAGTTACTCATCGGACGATATTTAAAATCTATTACTAAGCTCCCAACATAAATGTCTTGCTTAAAATAGTCTATCCTGCCGTCAGGACGATTATTTTTCCCCATATAGAGTGGCGCTCGCTCCAAAGCCGTTCCACTAGCAGTGATCGGCAATACCGCATCATAAAAGTAATGGATACGAAGATCGTCTTTTAACATCACAATCTTCTCACCGCTTGGAAGATACGGAATTAGCAACGATTTGTCCTCAACCAAACTGTCATATAACCAACCCGATTTTGGCTTAAAACCTAACTTGAACAACAGCTTTAGAATTTGAATATATCCCCACATTTCGTAAAGTTTATCGGTTCGTTTCCACTGATAAGTAACTGCAGGATCAATGAATACCTCTAGTTCTTCTTCTTTAAGATCGCGGTGGAGCTGAAATAAAGCTCTATAACGAGAATCCGACTGGAGGTTGTGTGGGATATGCGTGAACGTCTTATTCGTAATCTCCTGATACCAAGGTGCATGAACAACCATTTGAAAACCGCTCTTCATCCGATGTACGAATTCCCGATAGTCTTCTAAAAGGAGAGAAACCCGCTCTTTCTCTACAATTTCTCTGCGTGTACTCTCTTGAAATTGAAACTTCTGTAGTTCCTCTAGTTCACAAATCACCTGCTCCTTATACGAATTTAATGAATCCTCGAACTTATCCAATAAAGCAAGCACATTTCGAATGATAAATTTCACCCAACGATTTTCAGGCAAGTCGTAATCAATCGCGTTGACTGGGGTTCGAAGTTGCCCCTCGTGGAATGATTTGGTCTGGAGAGTACGTACTGTCACATGGTCAATCTGTCTTGCACGGTATTCCCTCGTCCATCGATATTCCTTTCTAATCCGATAATTTGCTTTTTTATAAATATCAGTTAAAGCTGCCATAACCGATGGATAATGCTTTTTTATCATCATAAACTGTCTTAAAAGTTGAGGTGGGAGTGCTTTATTCTGGTTGTCTGCTGCGGAATAAACTTTTTTCACAAAATCAATAGCAAGCCCCCTCACTGTATCTTCCAAATCCTTTTTCATGATCTCTAATTGATCCTCAGTAACCTGTTTTGTACGCACTTTGAACGGGAGATAATAAGTAGTCCCTTCCGTTATAATCCTAGCCAAATATGTACCCGGAATTAATGGATAATAGTCCTTAGCATATAGTGCTATCGGTGTGGCCGACGGCTTCAGATATACATCGCCATTTTCATCAAGTTCTAACTTCTCATCTGTTAGCGATTCTAACCCGTACATATATAAACGAGCATTTTTGTCGTTCGCTCGAAATAGAATGCTAACCAATTTATTCTCCGTTAATTCGAAAGACATTGCCTCACCTAGCACTTCTTCTTTCGTATAGAAGATTTCAACTTTATTATGATGAATGTTGTTGTAAAGAAAAGAGATTCCCACTGATTCCAAACTTACACTCTCACTCTTTGGCGTAGAACTATACTGTAAAGCCATTGACCTTCAACTCTTTCGCTTTTTGGTGTATAGCGCTCCTCGTTTTCGTGAATTTCGATACGTTTTTGTGTTTTTCTATAAGTTGGTACAATGACCCTTCAACACGTTCCTCAGTGATTTTTCCTATGAGACTCTTTAGTAATCCTTCCGGTCCTCTCAACTTAGTTAAGATACGTTGTACGACCTGAATATCGAATGCATCTTCTCTGCTAAGAAACGTATTAGTAGGAAGATTTTTAAGATAATTGTCAATTTGCTTAACTACACGTGGTCCGATACCGAGATTTTTGTTCTCATTCTGCATGTCAGTATGGAGCTCCCATAAAAAACTCAACTCGTCATCGGTTAGAGATACTATGCTTTCTTGTTTTTTAAATTTGTTATACTGTTCAAATGTGTATGGCTTGCGTGTCTTCTCTTTTACATCTCGTAAGTTGCGATTTTTAAGCATTGCGTACGATTTAACATCCAGCGTAATAACATTAGCGCGATCAAGTACCTTATCCGAGAAATGATATGTTGATTCATCCAAGTTAACAGTACCAACAAACACCACATTCGGACCTATATTTATTTCTGGGCCGTATTGCGCTGAGTTATAAATTTGTTGAGCAATTCGATCGCTATATAGTCTAAGCATTCGACGATTGGGTTCCATCTCCAATACCGAAAGAAACTGTGAAAAGTAGTGTTCGACTCGAGAAAGGTTCATTTCATCGAAACAGATCACGAACAACTTGTTACGCTCTTGTTGTGCATGGAATAATGCGTCTACAAGAGAAGTATCACTAGGACGATAAAGCATGTTCTTTGTGTCTACATATCCGAGCAAATCTGTGTCGTCTGACCATGAAGGTCGTACTGGAATGAAAATGAGCTGACTTGCATCAAGTCCGAGTGCTCTACCATATGCTTGTACTACTTTAGATTTCCCTGTTCCACTCATACCTGCAAGAATCGTAAGCGCGTTCGATTTCATTGCTGTGTGAAAATTATACAAATCCTTCTCGTAATATTGCAGGCCCATCTCATGAGTGATATTAATGAAATGTTCTAAGAATTCTTCTTCCTTGTCCTGCATATCCTCCTCAGCAATCAGATAGATATCGTCCTTAACTTCCTTCTCAAAGTCTACTTCTTCATCTGAACGTATAGATTTCGCATGTTCAGGTTGGATCGTATGTCTAAGATCTTCTATAATAGGGGGAGTTATCTTTAGCTCCCTTTCAATTTCAATGTATGTATCTTGGTCTACGAATAACAATGCGTCGTCGTCATTACCTTCACGATAGACTTTATTCTCCCAAAGCGTAAATGGAATCGTTCTTACTCCAGCATTCGAAACAAACGAAAACCCTCCGTGTGCGTACTCATGTTTATCGAACATTCCGTAAGCAGTGTATGTATTTTCCTCTTTCCATAGCACAATTGACGGTGTATCGTCTGCTTCAATTGAAATACCTTCGGCGGTACCTACGTACTTCCCTTGAATAAGGGAGTCAACAAATTCTTCTTGAGTCATCTGATTTACTGATTTACTAAAGATGGGAATCGCTATGAATTGCTGGCTTACCTTATAACTTTCCAATTTTGGAATAAGACGAATTTCAGCTGCCTTATATACTTCCTCATGATTAGAAAGAACCTTTCTGCTCGGCTTAAACAACACAAGGCTATCCAAGAGGAATTCATATAATTCATTTACACGGTTAAATTCATTTTCTTGATAATTTTCTTGGAACCCATATTTCTCAAGTTCTGTAGAATAACAAGTAAAAAGGGTTTGATTTCGAGGGAAACTTTCCGGCGTTTCGTTAATAACCTTAATAAAAAATTGGAGATAATTTTGCGAGTTCACAAAAACTGTTTTAAATCTTCCAGTAAGTTCATAGGTTTCTTCGTTTGTTGATAATACACCCAAGAAATCAACATCCCATTTTCTTCGCTGTAACAATTAAATTCCTCCCTTAATATCGTATATTGCTATGTTCTTTTAATTCATTATAAGTACTAAACCCTATAACCTTTGTTCCATATCTTTCATTTAACAGGTTTTGTTTCATTGTGGATAAACGGAACTTGATAAACCATATTTCATCCGATTGTTCCAAGATTCCTGTTTGGATCGTCTGTTCCAAAAGATTTGGAGTAATTAAGTTAATCACAATAGAATCAATGTTTTCCAAACCATCAGGCATATTTCGATCGATGATCGTTACCGATCGCCTATTCTTCGAGTATTCTGCTTTCAGTTTTTCTATTTCATTCTCTATTGTATTTTTTTCTTCTATTAATTCATTTATCTTTCGAATTGATTGGGCCTTTTCTATTTCAAACTTAATCGCAGCTTCTTGCGATTTCTTGAGTTCATTTTGAAGATCTTTAATTTTGTGGTCCCTAGAAGCAATCTCAGTTTTTCGCACCTGAATGTCTCGCTCGAGCTTTTGAAGTTCTTTATGTACTTCATTTTTGAGACTCACGGTATGGTCGAAACTCTTTTTTAACTCTTTATTTGTTTTTATTACATCTTTATTCTGTTCTTGCAACTTTTTGTTCTCAATCTCTAGCTTATCATTTTTTTCTTTTAGGCCTTCATTCTCTTCTAGCATGTTTTTCCACTCTTCTTCGCTGAGCATCATACCCTCTTGTTCGCTCTGCGGTGAATCTGATTTATCCAATTCTATTCCTGTCAGTGAGTTTTTTTCTTCCTCTATAACACGTCCGTAAAGTTGCATCCCTTTATTAATCTGTATTGGATCAGTTTGAATCATCAAATACATAATCATATCGTTCATTTTTACTGTGTTGGAGTCTAATAATTCTTCCCAAAGAGTATCCGTATCTTTTTCGCTTAAAGCCACGACATATTCAAAGTTATCAAAATGTTTTTCAGAGAGTTTTCGCAAAAAAACTTTTGCTTTATTAACGTTCTGTGATTTGCTAATTTCTGCTTCAATTCGACTTCGAAACAAGTGTATTTGCTCTGCCTTAATTTTGTTTAAATCGCTAACCCCTTTTATTCCAATTCGTGATTTAGTACCTAAGGTTTCATTGATAACGCAAATCAGCTCTACTAATTTTTTGTCTGAAAGCTCGCTGAATATCCTTTTCCACACTTCTCTTTCCATTAGTGGTATCACCTTCATTTCCCTGTATATGATTCTGCTTTGTAATTATAGGACAACTTCGACAAATTAGAAATAAAATAGTAAAAATAGAAGTGCATCATAAGTCCTATTTAAAGTTGCTCACAGAAAATAAATGTTATTGGGCAATAAAAAAGCCGCCCATTAGGACGACTCACTTTAGTTTAAATCCTATAGTTCTGACCGGCGTGATCTTCGCAATCTCATTTCGCGGTATCACCCAAGTCTCAGCACCGTTTATAACTTTTACGTGCGTACCCTCTGCATCTTCCAGAACACCCTCATGAATTGCTGTTGTGTCGAGCTCCACCACCACCACAAGCCCTAAATAGTCATCGATCCGCATTGAAAGCCCTCCCTTGTTTTAAAGAGCAATTCGACGAGATCGATCATTCTCCTTCAAGGTTCACTAAGCGGCTTTTTTTCTTCATCAAACTTACCTCTATCAAATCGCCCAACAATTGAGTGAGGATGAACTTCTTCGCGACCCACATTAGAATCATGCCGCTCTCGTAATTCGCAAACCGCTGCACTAATCCTTACTGCCACAGTCCACAGGTAGAATGGGATATGTACATGGACCAAACAAGACATTAGTAACAGAATGTATATTCTGTTACTAATGGTAAACTTGCAATTAATGCTTTGTGACTTAATGAAAAAGAACGTCCACAAAGGCGTCCTCTTTTAAATCATAGTCCACACTGATCTATTCATGCTAATATTAGGTTTAATTACATTAATTCACCAAAGGAGATAGATTATATGACCGATCATACTGAGGAAGAATATCCTTTACTTCATTCACTTAGCCGTACCATTATATACGCAGACAAATTACTAGAAGAGTTAGCCGAAATAGGCGGATATACAACAAAAGATGTTGTCATATTCGCACTGTTTAGGCAGCTGCTCGATCAAGTAGATGGAATTTTTATTGGCGTGGATTATAACAACCTTGATTTAGCTAGAACATCACTTCGTAACGCTTTTGAAACTAATTTAGCAATCGAATATATTTTTAAAGATCCAGCACTTACAGCTGATCGAGCTTTAAGCTATAAGGCAGGATCAATTAATCAAGAGATTGATACGTGTGATTATGCTATAGCCGAGAAGTCATTGGAACCTGAAATTCAAGAGGCTGAATTAATTGCTATTCGAACGCACTGTGAGAATGAACTAAATTCACCTGACCTGGCACATATTTCAACTGAATGGAATCGCATAAAAGCTACTTTAAGGAGAGGATCACCTAAATGGTATTCGTTATTTAATGGGCCAACATCTATTTTTAAATTAGCGCAATACGTGAATTTAGAAAGTGAATATAAAACAATTTATAGCGGTCTTTCAGCAACAGCGCACGGAACAACTGCATTAAAAAATGTAGCGTTAGAACAACCAAGGAACAATATCCTTATTTTACCTTTACGAGATGAAGACAGAGTCCTTGAGGAAACACCACTAGGCTTAGGTAGAGCCTTTCTTTTGGGAACAATCTCTTGCATGATTACTAACTACGATCCAAACCCACAAAGACGCACTGAATTCGCACTGTTCCTAGATGAACATATAAAACTAACGAAAACCTGATTGCTGGCTATTATAACTATTCGAAGAGACAGTCTAAAGTGGCTGTCTCTTTCTGGTTTTATAACGTATTACAAGGTCTTGTCTTACATACAGTCTTACTTTTCAATTGAGCCATTAATTGCAACAGCCCCTCGCCGGCTGTTGTTCTTATTGAAGAGCTGATGTTCTGCTTTAAGGAGTTTTCTTAAGGCAATATGTATTCGTATTGCTGTATGACTTTGGCCTTGAGAGATTGCTTCTTCAAAGGCATCCTTGTATATTTTAGAACATCCTAAATTATATAATGTTCCAATTAAAACAGGAATAAGTAGAACGACCATTGAAACAAACATCCCTTTAAATAAGAATTCCTCCATGTTCTACTCCTTCTTCTTAAAATCAAAATTCAGGAGCGTTATGACAATAGCTGCAATTATCATTCCTAAAGCTAGTTGTTCGACTACATTCATGCCCAAGCACTCCTGTCTGCTTATTTTCGCAGTTCAACTTTTCCATCATCATAAATATTAATTCTTAGCAGCCTACCATCTTTAACATGATAGTTATAAACGCAATATTCATACTTCGCTCCGGCTCTTCCGAAATATTCTAGCTTCCCGAACCGTTCATAATAGGCTACTGCTTCTTTTCCTGATTTAAATTGGGGCAATTCTTTTTTAGTCATGCCGTTTGACCAAACGCTCCCTATTCACTTTTCTGGTTCCAGTGCCAATCGTCCAAAGTATTGATCAATCGATCCATTTTTTCAGGTCTAATTCTCCCGAAATTAAACCGATCAATTAATTTCTGATAATGCTTGTCGTAATCAAAAACTACTAACATTCGAAATTCTCCTCCCTCAAAACGAAGTTGTAGATTACGATTTAGCTTGTTCTTCCAGCCCAATCAACGCGCCGGCGACCAACGTGAGAGACTTACAAATCCATATAGTTGTCCCTTTGAATGACAGGTTCATTAACTGCAGCTGCTTGATCCAGCATTTCATTTTTTAACTGTTTAGGTAAATGCGGAACATTCTCTAATCGGATGTTATGAATGGCATCTTGACCTTTCAGCAGAACCTTTACCGTTTCCACTCCGTTTTCAGTAACAATTTGATATTTCTCTACCGGCGCATTAAGGATCTTTGCGTCAACGTCCAGTGTATTATCCATTGCTGGAAGGCCATCAGTCTTTTTCAGAATGTCTTTTAAGGTGATCTTTCCCTTTGACTCAATCCATTTATCATTTTGAACAGAATCGATCTTTTTAGGCTCCGTAGAAGCCGTATTAGCCTCGAATTGAATCGAATGATTTGCGTCCTGCCGTGATATCATACGTTTAAAAACGGAAATGAGGCCATCTAATTTATTTGGGTCATCCGATTCTTTGACGGCCAACATATACTCATTCTTTGGTACGATAGACCAATCTAACTCATACCCGGCCCCCCTTGATAGTTGTTCAAAGAAGGTGCGAATGCTGCGGCCGTTACCTTCACGAAAGTAATGACCAAAATTGATTTCTTGATAGTAATAAGCCGCCTTCTTGGCGAACGCATCTGGACTGAGATCTTTAAGAAAATTGTCTTGTTTAAGCTGATCAAAAACATAATCGGCATGACGGCCAAACTGCTGATAATCACAAAATTTGAAACCATTTTTTCCGATATTTACTGTCCGAAGCTCTCCTGCCCACGGATAAACGTCTTGGAATAAATGTTTATGTAAGGCCTTCAAATGATCCAGATCGAACGTACCTTTAATGGGGATGATGTCTAGTTCAATGTGTCGGAGTGCCGTCCGGCCGCGTTCAAAATCATGGAGTACCTCGGGATCTCGAATGTCGGCCAAATTAATCAAAACATTTGTGCCTGGATACGTGTACTCACTTTTCATTTCTCCTTCCCCTTCCGTTCGATAAAGGCCCGGTTATATTCCTCATCAGTGATCTCACCGTTCAAGCGTTTGTAAAGCAATTCCTTTTCTTCAGGTTGAAGATCGGCATTTTCATAAGCCCAGGATCCGTTCATACGTTTAAATGCTTTATCGAATTGTTCTCTAGACATTTTAGACATTTGGTAGCAGCCCCTTTTGGGTAAAGTTTTATTAATTGTCCGTACTTTGTTATCCGGTTACGGCAAGACCCTCCATAGCCTGAGAAACTGCAGCTGCAGCAGGCTGTTTCTTTCTGTGGGCCAAATACGTCTCAAGATCGTCAAGCGAATACTTGTCAAGCTCATGGTACATCTTGAACATTTTAAAGTTTTTAGAACCGTGAATGGCAGCCTGGAATGCATCTTTACCTTCCTTTTGAATCATGTTGGCCGGATCCTTCCCCTCCGGAAGCTCCGCAACCCAATTCTTGATACCTTCAATTAGAAGCAGTTCCCCTACAGTCAATGATCCCTCACGACCGGCCTTATCGCCGTCATAGATGGTGAATGTATTTACAACACCTTTTTTACGTAGTAAACGTGCATGATCCAAAATAAACTTCTTTGCGCCGCCAGTATCTACGCCGTTCGTTAACCCTGCACTTTCCGCCACAAGCCGGTCGATTGCTGACTCAAATATTAGTACAATGTTTTCTTTTAACTGATCGTATCCTCCTAGGATGTCATCGCCATACAAGTACAAGTGCTTAACGCTAGTCTTTTCGTCATTCACGGCACGCCCATACAGATCAATGACTTTTCCATTACGGTACACCGGAATAATAGCGCGATAGAAAAAGGTATCTAGCCCTTTGTGATTAATTAGCTTGAATGTATTCAATTCTTCTTTCGTGAACCCTTGTTGTTCAAGATGATTTCTCAGCGCCCGTCCTCCTGGCGCATAACCGGCTCTCGCTTTTTTTAAAACATCTAATGAAATCCCACGTGATACCAAGTACTCATAATTATTTTGAGAGTGGTAAAAATCTGCTGCTAATTTAAGGGCTAAACTTTTACGTTTCTGCTCAGTAAGTGCTTTCGGATCCTCAACAGGCAGATTCATTCCAGCCATATCGGACAGCTCCACCATCGCATCATAGAAAGTTTTTCCGACGACTTTCGTAAGAAAATGGATCGCATTCCCGCCTACCCCACAGGAGAGACATTTCCAAGTTTGCGTCTTTTTCTTGATTCGTCCATTATCAAAATCATTCTTCCCGCAACAAAAATCCGCTACGTAGTAATTGTTATCTCCTACGCCAGCCTTCGTCTGGTATCCGTGATTTTTCATAACTTCCATCATGTCGATACTGGAAAGCACAATGTCGATATACTTCTCTGTGAAATGAACTGCCATTGTTTTATCCTCCGTTTGCAGTTATCTTTGCCCTGCATTTCTTTTTCAAATATTTGAACGCTTCTTCGTCCTGTAAAATAACATCCTGGAAGTCCGATGGGATTTTACCGGCTCGAACGATCATTCTATGCGTATCCTCGGATAATGCCAGTGCTAGGCGGATCAATACATCTTCCGATGGCGGTGGAACCCTATCTTTTTCGATCTTGCTCAAATAAGGAGTTGTCACGTTCGCCATTTCAGCCACTTCAACTTGACTAAAGCCCTTACCGGTCCGCAAGGATCGTATATACTCTCCAAAGCTCATAAAACCCCTCCATAACAATCTAAAAAAAATTGCATTTCACTTCAATACAATTATATCAAAAATTGAATAATTATGCAACTTTTCCATACAAAAATATACAGAAGCTGGCCAATATGATCACGAGCAGCCAATAAGAAAAAGCCGCTGATCTTCTCTTTTCGAGAAGACTGGCGGCTCTTGTTATCTGAGGTGGGTTTGGATCCTTGCTTGTTTGAACGCAACTGCGAAGCCCAGTGAATTAGCATGAGCCTGCCGGATGTCGTTCTTGAAAGAGAAAACCATGTGTAGGAGAGGCTACAGCTTAACCAAAGCTACGCAAGAAAAGAATGGCCCGCAGTTGGTCCAACTGCAGGCCATTGTTTATTAAATTGGGTATTATTTTATTTTTCAGCATCAAAGAAATATTCGTAATTCGAATCATCAACCTTAATGCTTACCTTATTCTCGCCTTCAACTGCGGTGAAAGTGATCCAAGTGATATTGGGATTGGTTGCAGTTGACCAGCCATCAATCTCCAGGTCGTTGAGCTTTATTAAAGGATCCGATTCAATAGGGACATCGAAATCAATATTTATCTGCTCGCCACTGAATGTTTCCACCCGATCGCCAGGCGCGATCGTGAAGTAACCATTGCCGCCGCTATTCGGAAGAAAATAGTGGGCGCCTATAGTTAGTGATTCTCTATATGAGAGGACCGGTCGATCATTCGAATTTATTGAGAACGTTTCGTCATCCCCATCTGCACTATCAGAACCGCTTACACCACCGTTTCCAAATCCAGATTGACCTGAATTATCTTTGACTTGTGGTGAATCAGAGTCAGATTTGGAACCCGAATTCCCCCTGGAGATGCCTTCAGAACCGAAGGTATTGTTATGTCCAGATGAAGAACTTGAATAAGAACTAGGTTCATCATAGCTTGAATAAAGACCCCAACCAATAAAGATGATTAATAGCACCCACCAGAAGCGATGTCTCTTGTAATCGTCATGAGTGTAATCATAGTAAAGATCCCATTCGGCTCTGCGTTTTACCTGGAGTGGATATTTACTTGCACCGACCTTGCGCATCATAATCCAATAATCTTCATTACTTGGAACATTGTCATGAAGATTTTCTGGAGCTGGGTCTAATAACTTTAGAAAGTTAATAATTGCATTATTTCGAGCCATGGCGTAGAATACTACCTCTTTTATAGAGCGAGGAGTACTTCTATTCACGAGATGACCATCAATAACATTTTGATTTTTTAAAATCTCTTTTCTCATAGCTTCACGAATATCGAACCGCGCAATCTCAATTAGGTCAGCATCCACTTTTTCATCCGCTCCATTAACATCCAAAATTCCATCCGACAAATTGTTTCGATAAAAGAAAGTAATTCCCTCCAAGATGATTACTACCATATGGAATTTAGAACTAGGCTCTGTAATAACACCACCTCAATTGATTATCATTGAAATTGTCAAAAGAAAATAAAGTATTAGAGAAAATAAAGTTGTAAACTGGCACTTCGGTGCTCTTATAGTAGCAACTCGCACTCTTGATTTGTTCTTCCGGAAGTGTCGTTTCGGCGCGGCCGGTATGACGGGCAGCTTCGGTTTAAAGTTTTTCCCCCAGTATTTTAAGACAAGCATCGAGCAAAGACACATTTTTGTAAATTATGATCGTGATCTCCTGCCGAGCCCTGGTAAGCTTCTGGTAAAGCATTTTATCCAAGCGATAGTCAGGAGCCCCTGACTCCCTTTTTGATACGAGTTTTCCGTCTTGGTCGTAATGAAAATTCTGGTTTATGACAACAGCGACTTTATCAAACTCTTGCCCAATAACCGCATGTGCGTTTTTATCTCCTACCTGATATTTATCATACGATAACAGATTGTAACTTGACGTAGTATAGTCAATTACTTCGTAATCATTCATTTTCAACTTTTCTAAGAAGAATCTCAAGGAGTCAGGATTATTAAAGTATTGCAGATGAATGTTTTTATATTTCATCGTGGGATGAATTTTATTTCGATCAAACAAATTAATAATAAAGGCTGCAATTTCCTTGTTCGTTCGAATTCTCTCGGTGAGTAGATATTTTTTATGATTCAATTTCTCTATTTTCCCTGCAGAATCCCGCCTCGCTTCTTTAGAAGTAAATACCTGATCCGGATCATATGAAAAAATACACTTCACATTATTTTCGCTAACGTATTGGATGATTCTTTCTAATTGTTCACTATAAATCCGTTGTGTCTCGTCAATAATGATTAAATCGTATTTGGGGGTACGTGATAAGGCAAACTCAATGTTCTTGATTGAATGTACATTCCAAGAATAAGATTTACGCAAATCATGGTGTCCTTGTCCGAGATTACCACAATGGAATAAACAGACATTCCAGTTTAGAGCAATTAAATCCTTTGCAATATCATAGGTCAACAGCGTTTTTCCGGTTCCTGGTCTCCCTTCAATAGCCACATAAGGAATAGTGTTTGAAGAAACTATTTTAAGGATATCTCTTTTCGTTGCCAACTGGTTATCATTTAGGAAATAGCTCCCGGTCATAAACTTCTCCGTGGAGTTTAATGGAGAAACCAGATATACGCTTGGCTTAAACAGAGCGTCAATATCCTGAACGAAAAGATGATCTTGAATCTCGATGTCAGTCTTTAATGCTGAAAGGTTACTCAATAATAAATTGTCGTCCTCGTCCAATTCAAATACTTCTTCAGTCTGAACAATGTAAGCATAGATTTTTACTGGTTTGCCTAGCGCTCTTAGGTAGTATTTGTTTTGGATTAACTGCTTGGTTATTTTTTCAGGCGTACTGGTGTGTTTTAATTCTATATCTAACGTAAAATTGTTTCCAAACCGTAATAGATCAAACTCTTTCGATATTTGCGGAATTTCATAGCCAATAAAAAATTCATCTAACTGATCGGAACGCAGTCCATTATTAGCGACAATTTTTTTGACAAACTCAAAAATATCCTGCCCCTCCTGAGGTTTAACCTTAACACCAAAATACTCCAGGTATTTATTGAATCGGGCTTGATCCAGATTATGAAATACATCACCATAAGATTTTAAGTTCATCGAGCGCATCTCGTTTGATCCCCTCTGTTATATATATCTAACTTCCATATTCTACAGCACAATCCAAATACCTACGCACAAATCTTTAAACAATATCACCGTAGGGATTAAAAAAATTACCTAATTTATCCAGTGCTGGCCGGAAGCGCCGGTTTGGCGGGCGGCTGCTGCAGCTCGTACAGTCCGAGTCGAAGCCCTGCATCGCGATCGGCGCGCCAACGACGGCAACCGCCTCGTGCAGTTGCAATTCTGCTCCAGTCTAAAACCTTTTTCTGCAAAGCTGACGATATTTTAAAGCATAAATCGCGTCAAATCAATTATTCCAGTCTAATACTTTATTTTCTCAGTACAGAAATAACAGGAGATTACTGTGGAAAACAGGAGAAGCAATACTGTGAGGGAATAAAGAAACCAGTTTCTTTAAGTAAAAAAAGAGATGCTGCAGCAGCATCTCCCTCGAACGATCCTAAAAAAGAAAAAAGCCCCGCATACGCAGCAGCTTTTTTCAACCCGTGATATCGCGTTACCGCGAACTAAACCCTTATCTGTACTATACCATATTTTACTCTATAAAACAAGGGAAAATCTCACTTTGGAAGTGTAATGCCGACTGCCGC
Source organism: Paenibacillus prosopidis (assembly GCF_003337375.1). Taxonomy (GTDB): domain Bacteria; phylum Bacillota; class Bacilli; order Paenibacillales; family Paenibacillaceae; genus Pristimantibacillus; species Pristimantibacillus prosopidis. The sequence goes on along the minus strand of NZ_QPJD01000022.1, from coordinate 94,823 downwards.
CGCCGCTTCCGCAAGCACTTCTGCTCCGGCCATTTTCTGCAGCTTCATGAAGAGGCGTTCATAGTCTTCGACCAGCTCTAACTTCATTTTTAGATCCTCAATCTCAGCTTTCCTTTGTAGCAGTTCGTATTCGATGAGCGCCATTTCATGATGCATATCAAGCAGCTGCGCGTGATAAGTCGGAAATTGTCCGATGATATATTCATCAATCGATTTCATCAACACCTTGTTCGTTATTACACTAACCTTTTGGGTAATTCGTTTCTTATCTACCCAACGGATTCCATGCAGGCGAATCCGAGTCGGATTTCGGAAACCATCAGTTACTAACCCATCCAATTCATCTGGATACTTCTTTTTATGAGGCTTGACCGATGTACAAGGAATCACCAGCACAGAAGTAAAGTCATTAACGAGTACTATGCAAGGATGCTCAAACTGCAGTTCCGATCCGAAATTAGTTGCGCCCAGATCTACCATTACAATATCGCCGTAATTATACGTCGTTGTCACCTTAGATGCCGTTAAATTAGCCAGCCAGCGGTCATGAAAGATAGTCCAGTGACCTAAGTTATATACGCTCTCCTTTTGCAGCTGATCCATGATATTCCACATTTTAAGCTTCCATTGGTCATATAGAATCGGATTGGCGTTTGCCTGGTCGGCCTTCGCGGTTGGTAATTTTGTTTGAAGCTTTATATCTCTTCTGTTAATCGGAAACAAGATATATTTCCTCCCATTTAAGTGTAGCGGCCGGATAGCTTGCCGCCCAGGCACAGAATACCATACCCCAGCTAGTTCTTCCGGAGGCTCGTTACGATGCGTTTTCCAGCAGCGTAATGAGTGGAAGAACTGTTTAGGTCAAGAGGGAAACTGGAATACCGCAGCGTGCGAGGATATGCCGGGAAAACTCTTGAGCTAGACGCGGGTGTGGTAGCATTCCTATCAGGTGGCAAGTGCCGTGAAAGAGGCCGCGAAAGCATCCGGCATGCCGGATGGTATCCATGCTTGTCATCGTATCGTAAATTAAGATAAAAGGGTGTATCTTTGAGCTGGCCTTTATAAAATTAAGGGGCTGCAGCTTGCAGCCCCTTAGAATAAAATTATGTGTTTGTCTCTTGCCTATGAATGTCTAGGTAGATCCTCGTGTCTCCTTTTATTTTTATGATAACTTCATCTGATTCTTCATGTCCGTTTGACCAGGTTGCATTAAAGGTGAACGTGTATGAACCATCCGGAAGCTTTTCATTATACGTTGTATCCACCATTTTACCTGACCAATTAATTTTCGTCTTTGAACTGAGAAGAACACCAAAATCAAATGGCTCTCTAACGACTAAGACTTTAGCTGCTTTTGTTGCAGACGTACCAGTGTTGGTTGTGGTAGCTTCCAAAACGAATGCTTCCCCTGCTACAAACATATTTGGTGTTCGAGGAGAGTTAACATCACCACTTACGCTCTTGTTGTATGCTAGCCGTAGTTCTTCATATCGATCCGTGTGTTTAACCTGTCCTTCTATCCTCAGATCTAAGACATTTATTGTTTTAACAGCATCTTTTTCACTTGGAAGTCCATGTTTGTCTTTTACACTGAGACGTACAGTATAAACTCCTGGATGATTATCTGTGACCGAGCTAGGTAATATTACGTCTTTTGTATCAAAAACTTTATTATAATACCCGCTCGGTCCATTAATCGTCCACGTATATGTCATTTCATCGCCATCCGGATCTTCAGAAAGGTTCTTGAGAGTAATAGCGTCCCCTTCATACACCGGTTTCGGTGACCAATCAAAGTCCGCTACAGGTGGTCGATTCGTAATGAAATGAATATATGCATAATGGCCTTCGTTCCCCGCAACGTCATAGTCTAACACCGTGAGACGGTATTCTTGGCCAGTAATTAAACCTGAAACCGTATAGGACTGTCTATTGAGTGCTAGCGGGATACTATACTCTGTTGTTCCATCACCATTCAAATCTATATTCGTTACACTACCGTCCGTGTTCACTTTTTGTAAATAGAACGTTCGTGTAGCGTGGCCCGATGAAGGATCAGGATCACTAAAAGCATTAAACGTTACGGTTACTGCTGTTGGCTCAACATCCAACTGCTCATCTACATCGGCCGGCTTGACGGTATCTACGAAGAAGAATCCATTAACTGAATATTTCCCCCATAAATAATTGTCGAATGCTCTTGCTCGCCAGTAATGTAGTCCATCGGCCAGTGCTGCAGGCGTATGGTTTGCTAATGCTGTTGCTGAATTCGTATCCGCGACTTTTACACCGTTTGATGCTTGGAATACCTCATAATCAATCGCTGTAATCGGATGATTCTCCGGATCGACGGTAAACACTCGCAGCTGCGGACGATTCAGATTGGTATAGACCGGGTTTTCTGCATTAGGGCCGTTAAACGATAGCAAATTCGTCTCCGGTGGTAGGTCTAACACAAAATAGCGAATATTACTCAAATCCGACCAAACGCCTGCAGAATATACTTGTCCTTGCACCTTCACCACACGGCCAGGAACAATACTTTCTGCCAGCATCGAATAATTTAGTGTCGATCCTTCAAGTTCCAGATGAAGGGCAAGTTCATTCGTATCCGCGTAATTAAAGGATAATCGGTACATTTCCTGCGGATCATTTTCTGCATCGAAATACGTCCATGTGACGGAAGGCTCTTTGGCCAGCACAGTTGGAGCAGCTGCAGTTGTACCGGTTGGATACGAAATCGTCATGACCGGCTTTGTTTGGTTCACAGGAGGTAAGGTATCTTTGAAAACGATGTACTGCCCCCAATATGACCATGCGCCGTGTATATCTTTTACTTGCTCCTGTACAATCAGCTCTACACCCGGACGGTTATAGTATTGTCGTTTTCCTGTTGTCCATATAGTTTCGTCGGCCCAACGCGTTCGGAATAGTTTGTCCGATAAGAGATGTGCAATATCAGGATCATAAGATGTATCGAAGGTGTCATAGTCAAGCGCCTCCCCTTCCGCAAACACCCTTCCTGTAAATCTGATGTCCGGCTGCGCCACTGGCCTGCGATGCACATACAAAAGCTTTTTCACCGGCTCTGACCATTTCCGATAAGCTGTCAATCCAGGATTGTCCTGCGCCCGGAATGTAATCTCATATACGCCAGCCTTTTCAAGAGCATTTATAGTTGATCCATAGGTTTGTCCATTATAGACACTCAATCCTTCCGGATTTTCGAAGAAGTTTGGATTATGGCTGTAGCTCCATTCTTCTGTACCCATTGGATCGTTCTCCACGTCCTTGAACAACTTATCATAGAAGATGGGATCATTGACGAGTACGGTTTCATACGTCTCTTCCGTGTACGTATCGCCGTAATTCGTTTTCTTCACATTAGAGAATACCGCATTAGGCTGTCCAAGCGACATTAACCCGGCAGAGCCCTTTAAGTAAGTACCGTCAGCAACCTCTAAAACTTTCGAGTGATTGACATAAACCCTCTGAATGCCATTTACAGACTCTACTTTGACCGGGTACGAAGTAAAAGCATTACGCGTCAGAGCCGCTGATTTCAACAATGTTTTAGCACCATTTACTACACGATACAAGGATAATGTATCTTTACTCCACTCCATAGCGTACATATTCTTCTCATTTTGAATTTGGAAGCCTGCACCTATGATTTTTGCATTTGCAGCATCGTTGACACTTGCGCTAAACTCTAATGCGTAGTTTTTCATTATGCTTCCAGCATCGTAGAGTAAACCGCCCCAATCGTCATTCACGATTTCAACGGTATCAGCGTTAATCCCTTTTAGCCCGCTTGTTCCGCTTGCTGAAACAAATGGCATGACATATTTATCGTAAAAGACAAATAGAGAGCCATCAGGCAGAATAGGCGTTGCATAATCTGCAGCATACTCCTGCCAAGTAACTGGCGTCAATCCAGGATCGGGAGTTGACGCGATAGCACTAAGTTTCGTTGCGTTAAACAAAGTGGCCGAAACCTTCCTTGGCGCATTGAAATCACTATAACTCGTTAGACCTACAGGATTAAATACAGGAAAAATGATTTCGCTGTTTGCATTAGCAAATATTTTCCCGACGTTTGCTGAAGCCCCTGCATCTACCCAAGTGCCAATTTGATTTCCCCACCGATTAAAAAATAGATTATAAGAACTGACAACCCTACCTTGACTATAAATATTCGTATCACTAAAAATCAGAGGGTTAGCATTTAAAGCCACTTCAGAGTAGGAATGTCCCCAATCATCTTGAGAAGTAACGACGCTTCGAGCATACGTTGTTTGAAAGTAGGGGCTGCCGTCACTATAGGTTGAACTTTGAATAGCATGAAATATAACGTTCGCATATTCATCGCTGTTACTCAGTTGTACATAGTTGATGAAAACATAATTACCATCATCGGAAACGGAAGCATGAGATAATCCTGCCGCACCTCCTAAGTTAACCGTACTCTTAACGCCATTAGCTCTAACTTGAGTGATGTATCCTCTGAGACTTTGCAAACTATTAGCATAACGATCTTGAAAATTGTACGTAAAATAAACATCGCCGTTATTACCATAGGTCATATTTATATTCGAATAGTAACCTCGGTACTCACGTTCACCTGAAACCTCCCAAACCAGATACTTATCCTTTAAGGAATATTTGTAGAAACGAAGCTCCATACTAAAATCTCCCCAAGTATCGGTTACGCCGTAAGCTTGTCTATGTCCGAGATACATGGATTGACCGTCTGGAGAAATTTCAGTAAAGGCAATATTAGTACCGATAGCATCTTGTGAACCAGCTGAACGGTAGAATGAAATTGTGTCCTTAAATACACCGAATTTATCATAAGACACTATCTTAACAAGATCCAGATCCGCTGGGTAATTCGTGCGATCAGAAAAGTAAAACGTTTCATCTGGTCCCACATTTAGAAAGGTTAAAACATCATCGGTAACGATTGAGAACGTTCTTAATATTTCACCCGTAACTGCATTATGCTCAGTAAAATTAAACGTTCGTGTAGGTGCAGCATACGTCTGAGAATAGGAGTAAACACGGCTTCCGGCAAAAACCGTTCTAATTAGAGATCCACTTGTTAACTTCCAAGTTGGCTTTCCTACTATATCGGAAGCCAGTTGGAATTTTGTTCGTGAATTCGGACCGTTTCCTGAGTTTGGATAACCTACTGCAAAGTTAGCCATTACAGCGTTCTTTGTCGCAATCGTTGTCGTATCCGCTTTCCAGCCTAGCTTATCTCCATTCCCACCTGCATAAGGCTTCATAAGTGTCCATGAACGGAAGATGGATGAAGCTGTATAGTTAGTTACAGGTGGTCCGCTATCTTCTCCCTGCCCTGGCTGCTGCGTAACCCCAAATGCGCTAAAGTTAACTTCCGGGGCATAGTTTAAAATATCGGTAGAAGCTATTCCAGAGTTGCCTTGCATCCCGTAATCTTCTGTTACCGAAGCGCGATATTGTCTTTTTCCGACTTTGTTATAGTTTAGAGCGTGTGTTGTTTTAAAATCACCTTCGTACAGCTTGATCCAAGATTCTTCATCAAAATTGCCATCACCATCTTGGTCATAACGTTCTTCAATAACAAGGCTTTTTAATATATCCCCATCAGGGCTGTCCGCTTCCATGTACAGCATAAAACCATTGTTTCGGTAAGCCTCTAATGGAGCAATCACTTCAATAGTTGGAGGTGCGTCAGGAACTACTTCTAAAACGAGAGTCCCCCAATCGCTCACTCTTCCCGCTGAATCGTAAACTTTGCCTTCAATACTATACTCACCTAAATCGGCAGGTGCATTTGTAAACCATCCATTCGTATAGGAAGCATCCGTAAGCTTTTTATATCGAGTTTCGGATTTACTAAAGTCTATCGTTACCCCTCTATCCGCAAGAGGCGTATAAGAATTTAGAAGATGATGTGGATACGCAAGGTCTCTTCCTTGTATAACACGTGTTATGCCGGCTACAACGGCTACTGGTTTAGGATCGATTACTTGTAGAACAGCCGTATCCCTTTTAGATCCTACTCCGTCAGTGGCCGTAAATTCAGCACTATAATTCCCAGGCTGCAAGTAAGTCGTATTTATAAATTCAAAATCGGTAGTATTCGGAAGCACTTGTGTAAGGTTGTCTGAGAATTTCCATGTGTATCCTGTTAAACCGTCTGAATGATTGATTAGAGAAGACGTTTCCCCTGCTACAATGATAGGTGGTTGAAATTCTATATCCGCTTTAAGGGCAGGTGTTGGTGGCGTTACAGGCGGTGGTACAGGTTCAGCAGCCGCATTAATGGTCAACTGCGCCCATTCAGATACCTTATTCGCACTATTCGTAACACGCAATTCTACAAGATACGCACCTTCAGCTGAAAAATCCTTGGCAACAGGTTTTTTATTATACGTAACCCCTGCAGGCGTTTTAAACTTCCATTCTCGTATTGTTATAGCTTCTTTTCCGGGTGAATAAGACAAAATATCGTCCAGCTTCGGATCATCTAACGGTTTCATATTTAGCTCAGGTTCAGACCGGTGATCCCCTTCCAAGTGACTGATAATAGCGACTGGAGAAGTTGGTTCATTTTTCTTGTTAAATACAACTTGAAAAGGTTTGGTATTATTGTCCTCATTTGATTCAGCAACAGCTAGTCCAAAGTCTGTTTTAGCTGTGATTTTTTTTATTCCACTTGTGGAGGAAGTTACATTAACTGTTACGGTTTTAATCGCACCCGGAGGAACATTAGATATAACCTCTGACTTAATACTTGTGCCTACGATACCTACGGTAAATGGCCCACTATTTTCTTTGCCTTGGTTTTTTGTCGTTATTTTGACAGGAACAGAATCGCCTACCCAAGCATCGCTTTGAACAACTAGCGGATCAATAATAAGGTCGGGCTTCTCTGGTGGTGGATCAAGTGGCTTGGCAGGAATATAAAACATTTCATACCACCATGAACCATCTGGCTCCCATATGTTCCACATTTGAACGACTCCAGGACCGAATTGAGTTGGTTTTTGCTGAATGATGGCATAATCCAACAGCGTATCCCCTGTCCAATTCGTACCTTTCCGTCTGTTATAACTTTGCAAAAAAGTAGGTGATTCTTTATAGGGATCTACGATTTTTTCAAGCCAAGATGCAGCTTCAGGATCACGCGATAAATTTGTTTTTCTTATTTCTTTTGTTGTACCTACAGTAGTTGCCCAAGGTGTACTAACCCAATTTTTAGCAACGTGTAGTGTGGCTCTCGAATCACTACGAAACTTCCAATTTCGATATAAATTTCCTTCTGCATCCCAACCAAGATAGCGATATTGACCAAGATCAAAATCGTTATCGGCTACATCTGAGGGACATCCATACACCACAGCTCTTTCGCCAATACCAGCCTGATTTAACAAGAACTTTTCACTTAATGGCTTACCATTTCTACTTTGTAAAGGTATATTGTAGTAATCAATATATTCTTTTGCTTCGTTACTATATGCAGCAGGTGCAGGGCAGTTTGTTGCGGCTGCGACTTGTCCATACAACGGTAATGAAGTCACGATAAGGAGAAAGGATATTAAAAGTAATAAATACTTTTGTAGCAGCTGCTTCAATTATTTAACCTCCGATCCAAATCGAGACTCCTTCAATATCTTTACCTTTATATACGAGAAAGCTCCTGCCGTCATATTTCGTTTCAAAATTTCTTCCAGAGTCGCTATCTTTTTTACCGTCAACTATAATGTAGTTGCTATAAGCCTTTTCGTAAGAATTAGGATAGTACTGCTTTAATAAATCTTTTATCAAAGCTTTTATATCAGAGGTTGATGCATAAGTATCAATTGTCGTTCTTTTAAGTTCATCACTATATCCGATCCACAAAAGATAATCATCGAACACGTCAGAACCCTTTAAATTAACTCCTACCTCTTGACGACTATACATCGTTGTTCCCTTAAAACTCGGAAGTGACTGAATCATTGTATTCAACTGTTCCTTCGTTTTTGGATAAGCTACAGTTACAGGCGGATTGATATATTTCAGCGTATTCGTAATCATAACAACCGCCTCTGCACGGGTCGCGTTTTTGTTGCCTCCCATAGATCCGTCAGGGTAACCAGTCATGATTTTGATCTGTTTAGCTACAGCAAGGTATCCATATGCAACACCTTCTTTGTCTTTTCCAGCGGCACGAATGGTCATTCTAGCGATTTCTTCGCGTGTGATCAGTTGCTTTGGATCGAATTCAGAATTTTTGTATTCAGCAACTTTGATAATGGATTGTTTTAAACCGGTTGCAATATAAGCACGATACCATCCTGTATCATCGGTGAATGGTGTGTCCGTATCTAACAGCTTATATTTCATTGCAGCTACTAACGACTTCAGAAATTCAGCACGCGTCATATTTGTATTTGGTTTAAAGGTTGTCGCATCATATCCGTTAATCCATCCTTGGTTAACAGCTGTAGCGATATCTTCTTTTGCCCAATGCGTCTTTGTATCCGTAAAGGCGGCAGCTGCTGCTACTTGTGCCGATGCTAAAACGGTGACTGCAATCGTTAATGCAATGAAACTACGGAAATTTTTCTTCATGAATAATCGCTCCTAATAATTTTTTTATAGCGGCCAGATAGGATTCCGCCCTGGCGATGCGTAACCATGGGTTTAGTAGAGGCTCCGACTAAAAGGAAACTGGAATACCGAAGCCCAAAGCGAGGATATGCCGGGAAAACTTTTAGGTGGAGAGCGTTCCATGGTACGCTTATAACAGGCGGAAAGCCATCAGAAGGCCGCTCACTTTGAAAGACAACAGAAGCGCACTATAATACCTCATGTATTAACGAGAGATTCAGTAGAGATAGCTCCAAGATACTTCTCGAAAGTAAAAATCTTTTCTGGCATTAGACTACTTATTTCATTCACGTAATCTATTGAATTAACATCTTTGAACATTTTAAAAAAGAGATGCAGGACAAGTGGATCAAATTGTTCTTGGGATCCCCGTAAAATCCGGAAAGCTTCTTCATGTGATCGACCAGGTTGGTAGCCCCTATCCTGTTCAGTAATAGCGCTATAAACATCTGCGACCGCGGCGATTTTACCTTCTAAAGGAATAACATCCCCTTGAACACCTCTTGGATAACCCGATCCGTTAAGACGTTCATGATGGTATTTGGCAATGTTAATGACGATCTCAGGCATCTTCAAGCTAACTAAAGTATTAACAGAGTCAACAACATGTTTCTTAAGTTGTTCTCGGTTTTTTCCAACAAGTTTTTTACCATTCAATATAAAATCAGGGAAAGCAATCTTGCCAACATCATGAACTAGACCGCCAAAGAAATATTCCATTGCGCGACTAGCATCCATTTTTGTCGCCAAGAGATATGCGTAAATTCCCATCTTTAAAGAATGGCTAGATGTTTTTGGGTCTCGGAGACGCAGGGATTCAAACAAACATTGGGATGCAAATACATTAAAAATATTCTTCTTTTCGGCTGATAGATATCGACTAAAATCGGAAAGAATAGGTTCAATGGCCCGATTTACTGGATTTCTCATATTCACTCTCCATACGGGCCACTGATGATCAGCCCTTATTCTGCTACGTATGTTTTACTTACTCGAACACTTTCTCTTTTTCCTGAATTGGTTACTGTTACAAATATTGTTCCTTTTGTTTGGCCCAGCTGTGCAATGGAGATGGTCGTCGTATTTGCACCTGCTCCAACGGTCGATGTTGCAAGTACCGTTGAAGTTAGTTTTGTTCGATAGATTTTGATGACATCCCCTGCTGTTAATCCTGTTACGGTCACTGTATCGTTTGTACCTACCTTGTTATTTTTAACGGTTATCGCCTTAATATTTAATGCACGTGACGCTGCTTCAGCATTAAAGTTCTTTACCATTCGAGCGCTCTCTAAGCTTCCTGGCGATGTAATCGTAATATAAATGGTTCCTGCTGCTGCTCCGATTTGTGATACTGAAACGAATCCATTTACTTTTGGCATGGCCATGGGTTCAAATTTTGTTGCCGTCCCTCCGATTTCTAACATCGGATTAGTAAATGTAAAGGTTCCTGAAGCTCCATTTGTTACAGCAAATTCGATATAAGCTGTAGATGCGCTAGTCGTAAATGATCCGCTTTGTGCGGAAGAAGCATTAATATGTGTCGCAAGCGTTGCACCGGCAGAAGATATTGAACTAATCGTGACTTGTCCATCATGTTGCGCACTAAAGGAATATAAAGTAGATGGTGAGGCTTTAACACGTACATAACTCCTCTGACTAGCTGCGGTAGCTGTCAGTTTAAGCTTGTAATTACTAAGGACTTTCGTATTCACATGTAGAGAGGTCCATTGTGAGACTGGAGGCAACATATTTTTAGTTGCTCTAGCTTCTTGTTCTTCAAAGCTTGTAACGCTACTACCTAACTCTACTTGAGCATTTGACCAGTTAAATGTACCAGCTGCTGTTGAAGTAAACTCAACACGGATATAAGCAGCAGTACTTTCCGTTGTGAATGTAGCTGTTGGACTTGCCACTGTAGTCGAAAGCTTAGATGCGATAACATTTTTTGAAGCATCGAGTGTTCGAACGTTAACGGTGCCGGCATTTGTATTGGTTACTTGGAAAGCATAGCTTTGTGATCCAAGAACAGGAACATCATAATACGACAGTTGTCCAGCTGCTGTTGCCACAAGCCTTAGACCATAATTACTTGTTGAAGAGGCATTCGCATGTAGAGTCCAATTGGACACTTGTGGTAATAAGTTTTTGTTTGCTGTACCGATAGCCATTGGCGTGGTAGTTGTTTTGTTTGCATAAATCCGAATAATGTCAGTAGGGTTAAGGTTGGCAATCGTCACGGTATCTGCAGTACCAACGTTATTAACGATTTTAATGTTATTCATAGGTACTGTACTTGCCGTTTCTGAGTTATAGGCTTTTGCCACACGGCTACTTTCAGCCATAGATCCTCTCGTTAGCGTTACATAAACCTGCCCGGCATTTTTACCTAACTGGCTAACCGTTAATGTTTCTGAGGTAGATGTAGCTGTTTTTGTTGCAATGGCTGTACTATCCCGGTCCGTTGCATAAACCTTAATAATATCTCCGGACTGCACATTTCTAACAACGATTGTGTCCGACGTACCCGTTGTAAAATTGGTGACCACAATATCAGCTGTAATAAGGGCCGGCGTCGCGGTCTCTGCTCGATAGGATTTACTTACACGACTACTTTCCTGTGCGGATCCTGTTGTTCTAGTGAGGTAGAGTGTTCCACTTTTAGCACCTATTTGAGCAATTGAAATAGACACACTGGTTTGACCGCTTGCTACTGTAGCTGTACCAATAATTGTTGAATCGCTTGGAGAGTTATAAACACGGATGATATCTCCCACAGCAAGATTAACGACATCCACAATATCAGATGTTCCTGTAGGGTTATTTGTAATCGCAATTTGTGTAGCGTCTAAGAAAGCTGACGCCGGTTCTGCAGCATAACTTTTAGGTGTTCGATTACTTTGGCTATCCGTACCGGAGGTTACGGTAACATAGATGGTACCGGCCGCTGTACCAAGCTGTGTAATACTTATGACTACGGCAGAAGATCCTACTGCTACAGTCCCTGTGCCGAGGGTTGCCGTCGTAGAGGGATTGGCATATACCTTAACGACGTCTCCTTCGAAGAGATCGGATACCGTAACGGTATCCGCTGTACCCGTTTGATTATTTACTACCTTTATGGTCGATACATATGGAGCTGTCGATTGCGCCGCATAAGCCAGTTGCGGAACGATCATTACTATTGCCAAGAAGATGGATAAAATGAGTTTATATTTTTTCACTTTTTCTTTTCACTCCTTAATTGGGCAGTGGATATTGTTCAATGACATTCTTATAAATGTAGCCGTCATATGAGTATTTGCTTGTCTTTGGACTTTTCACGCGAATCTCATAAATAACGGACGGCCCAAAAATAGTTTTATAGATACCATACTGATCATTAACATAGTTATAGGGGAATGTAATACCGCTCGAATCATCCACGTAATCTTCAAAGATTATTTCAACAGGATCATCGAGCAAAGTATTGGGTAAAGGCATCATATCCTCTTTTAATCGTAAATTTCTTTGCAAGGTTTCTTCAAAAACATTTCTTGCCTGATCCCGTCTAAAAACAATATATCCATCTGCTTTTTCGATAGGGTCGATCTGCAAAGCGGCATCATGCGCAGCGTATTGAAGACTATAGGTCATAGCATTAATGACTGATGTATTTGCCGCACGATCTGCATTGGTAGATTCCATTAATAAAAAAATTAAGGTAAGCGCAGTTATTAGTAAGGATCGACCCATAGTCTCTACCTCTCCATATATTCGCTCATCATAGTCGCATGACGAGTGATGTATTTAGGAGCGTTATCTGACCCTGCTAAATTTTGAAAAATCCAAAGCGGTGAAGCTTTCACTTTTAATGTGCCTTCAATGTATTCCCCGCGTGGCATCGGAACGTTCGTGCCGGTAAAGGTTACCGAGCTCTCCGGGATGAAAAACTTCACTCGCAATGTATCTTTCATTTCTTGAATAATCTCGGGTGTAAAATAGCCGTTATCGAGTGAAGCTGCTTTTGCTATACCTTGATTTAATACAATTTCCACAGCGTTACTTCTAACATTAAATAATTCATGTAGGGGTGGCTGGAAGAGATATAAGATAAGAAAATAAACAGTTAAAATCTCGGCCAACGCTTTATTAAACAAAACAGTTTGGCCTCCTTTCTTGGGGGAGACTTGTGATCCCCCCGAAAGCGAATGGTAGCTGATTAGGATTAAGATGGCATTTGGATGTTATTGAAAGTATCTGACATGTCACCACTAAGCCCGCTAATAAGGCCCCAAATTAAAAGAAATACTACAATGCCAATCGAAAGTACGACACCAATAATTTCAAAGATCTCACCTAGCGATTTACCGAACATTTAACATACACTCCTTTAGTTTTGGTTTACTTTAGTGTGGTTAAGCTATTACTCATAGAACTGATCATTTGCATAACGACAAACATGATGTTCATGATATACACGAACAATGGCAACCAAACAATCGGATTTACGATATTGGTTAAAGTGGTCCTCCTTTTTTGTCTATTGGCTCTAAGAGTGGCGATATAAGTATCCTCGCGCTTTGCAATGAGTTCATGTACATTTTGCTGGCCTGCGTTTTGCATGCCTGCAATAATCTTACATACCTCTTTTGCTTCTTCAGTACCTATATCGTCACCTATTATGTTCATCACAACGTCAATACCGGATTTGTTGTTACGAAGTCCTTTATTAATGGACCCCCGGATGCGTGGTGTGTACAATCTCAATTTACGAATCAGATCCAGGATATTAATGACCTGATTGCCGGCATCTTTGAGCTCATCGGTAATCATAGAGTAAACCATGAAGAGCTCTTGATTTTTTAGATAGTCATTACGATTTTGATACATCTGAAAAATTGCTTTCATTGTTTTTCGTTTTGGATTCGTAATGAGAGTTAGAAATAGCAATGGGCAAGCTAAGTACAATACTTTAATTACGGGAGCTAACCCAGGTTTATAAAAAAAGTTGTAAATCCCGAATCCTAACAGGCCAAAAGCAATGAGGAACCGCCAAATTTGAAATCGCTTGGCATTTAACTTAAATGGATAACCGGCATTCATAAATTCTTTTTCTAATTCTGGCGAAATAAATACATCTCTCATCTTTAAATTTTGATATTTAATTCGCTGCAAGATGGTCTCTTTTTCAGGAAGTTTTGCATTTAAAATATTTCCTAAGAGCTTGGCTGCAAACAGATATATGAAGATAATGATGGAGTATAAGACATATGTAGCAATGGTAAAACCCAATTGATGCCCCTCCTAGTAATCATTTGGCTGGCGCAAGAACCAAGACGCAACAACGCGGGCCATGCCTATAAATAAAACGGATAGGAGAAAACCAGCGCGACCTTGAGCGGTCTGAAATTGATAATGTAGAATGCTTTCATCTGTAATATTCAAAAACAGAGCAAGAATTAGAAACGTGCCTGGAAAAGCGATCAAATGAAACCAACTTAGATTTTTAACATCGGTCTTTTCAGCCGTTTCGTTTTTAATATCTAGAATATTTTGATGAATTTTTGCATCAATTCGTGTTAATGTGTCACCTACAAACTCCTTAGTTGTGAGAGCTTTATATATAGTGAAGCCAAGTTCCCTGGCAAATGAGGTATTAATGCTGTATACAAAACTGTCGATACCAATCATTAATTCTTCAGGATTAACGTAATTTTGATCAATCCTTATGATCTCTTGCAGCTGTTTTTTAAACGGAGAATCCGGATTTTCTTTTACTACTTCACGTAGTGTTATCTTCATTTGTGGCTGCAAAGAACTATTGTAAGTAGATGCGATTGCTCCTGTCAGCTCAGCAAGCTGATATCCTCGATCTATTCGCAATTTGCGAAGCTTTACACGGTACCGCATAAAATTTCCGTAAACGAACAAAACCGCAAGTGCTCCGCCAAACAAGTAAGAATGAGACAAGCCCCCAATAAAAATAGAAAGAATACCAAACATCACAAGATGATAAATCACGAAATTTTGTACTGATGAAGTCTTTTGATAATTCTTCTTAGTTATCATCAGCATGTTATCCAAATCACGGTAAATATTCTCTAAAAATGTGACATCTTTCACTATGCCAAGATGAACATTCTTACGCTCCATTGCATTTTTTTTCATGCGGTTCTCTACTTCAATTTTTTTATTCAAGCTAGTTAGAGCGCCTTTTAAAATGAGGTAAACGGCATATGACGTAATAATGGTAGAACCGAGATAAATTAGACCTTTAAGAAGGATAAAAATCATAGTTAGTTCCCTTCTTTCTTCATAAACATCTCGAGAAACGATGCAATACGTTCCATCGCTTCAGCGGTTTGTGTTTGCTTCTGAACTAAGGCTTCTGTCGCTATCGCTAGACGATACTGCGGATCCGCTATTGCTGGATTAAAGACTACAATTCCCTCTCCTTCAGGTATCGGAGATTTACGTTCAAGCTCTTCCAAGGTTTTTATCAAAATATCGAACCATTTTTTATTTTTGTGCCGCATTTCCCTCTGCAGCTGCTTGCTTAGATCGGCACGATATTCATACTCATTTGTTTTATCGTTTCGTCGCATAATTTGATGTGTACTAATCTCACCATTTTCACGATTAAAGCGAAGCTCCTGGACACTCTCCACCCATTTAATCGTTTTGGACTCGTCCATTTGCAATAAAATAATGAGATCCAAATATTCAGCAACACGTTTCGTTTCTGCTTGTAGATCCCCTCCCCCATTTGAACGACAAATGAGTCGTGCCCATTGTTCTGGTATCGTGTCAGGCCTCCAAATATGGGTGGTGGTAAGAAAACCTTTCTGTAATCTCTCGCACATAATCATGGCGCCTTCAGCTTCTACGATACGAACCTCTTGAATGACACCGTAATCTGCATCGGTACGAAGTGCTTTTTCAAGTGCTTGTTCAAAACTAGAACCATTCAGAATCATTTCAATAAATTTTTTATTAGGATTGTCAACACTGATTTGAATCTCATAGTCATTTTCAATACTAATTCCCGTTAAATCATCGGCTCTCTCATGAATGATGGCACGCAATAACGTTGTCTTCCCAGTTCCCATAGGACCCGATATAACAGCATTGGGCTGCGTTAAACTAATACCTTCAAATAACGGTAATGATTCTGTTGGAAAAAGATTGTCTTCATACGATAGTTTTCTTAAACTAACTTTATTTCGAAGTACTCGCCTAAAGGTAATTACACTACGCTTTACCCTAGGCTCAATCAAAATGGAAACCCGTTCACCCGTATAAAGATCAAGCTCAATTTCCGGTTTCTGTTCATTTATTTTTGCACCGGATTTATGAGTCTCAAGTGTACGGATGATTTTTTTAACGACATCATCCGAAGAAATTTCAAATTTCATTCGTTCGAATCGCCCACTATCGGGATTATGCATCCATATTTTTCTACCAATGGATTGCATAGCATAGCTGCCAGGCATCATGGTCCAATAAGCAAGTGCATTTAATCCATAATTTTCATGGAAAATAGCGTGTGCTAAATTACTGTATTTCCGCTGCTCCACATCAGAAAATGTATGAATGTCTTTGTAATAGATGGGAATGTGAATGTCACGTAATTTTCGATTAGTTACAAAGGTGTCGATCTTTTCGAGCATAGCGGTTACCGATTCTTGCTTTCCAATAACGGCATATGACTCCAAATTGATCATATCATCGCCTTCTTTTGTAGCTGCAATGGATAAGAATTCGGCTTTAAGTTCCTCTTTAAATTGCTCACATACCTTCTCGAAAGAAGATATATTAGAAGGACTTGCTACTTCTTCTAAAACGCCAATCGGATAAGATAACCTTTCATCGTTAGATCCGCGGTTATGAAGTCCGTTGTTTTTACTGTATTGCTGCAAATTGAATCTGACGGTCTTCTTTTTGGAATTCACGCTTTACCTCCCTCATCGCGATAATGCGAACCAACTTTTTGATTTCTTTCCCGTTTCTTTAAGGGGAAAATTATAGAAATCGAGAAGCCCATTCACGATCCGATTCAGCTCACTAATATATTTTTTTTCGTTAAAGGCCATTAGGTCTTTCCGAAATTCAACGCGATATAAGGTATTGTAATAAGGGATGCTGGCCATGCATGGTAGTTTGTATATTTCAGACAAATGCCTATGTGTTTCGACATCTGATGATGGAAACATTTTGTTACAAACAAGCCAAATATTTTTCGCATGATCAATATCTAATCCAAGTTCTCTTTCAAGTACTTGCTCTTTGTAACGGAACCAGTTTTCTTTAGCAGCTGTGCGCTGGTTAGTATAGACAAACATAAGATCACTGGATAAAATCGCTTGGACTGCTAGTGGTGTATCCAAATGATGACCAACATCTAAAATAACTAAATCGAATCGTTGTTTGGCCAAATCAATTAAGTGCTTAATGCCTTCCGGTGTGTAGGTGTAAATTTTCAACATATCTCTATTGCCTGCCAAGTAAAATACACCTGGATGTAGCTCGTCCATTTTTTCGTCTAAATCCTCGGGTTGCATTTGCCGTCCATCAAGTACGCCCCATAGTTCATCCAAATATTTTCCTTTATAATCGATAAATGTTGTACCTGGATTCCAACCATTAAGCCCGATAACACCGACACGAATATTGCTGACCTCTGTAATTTGCTTACTTAGCAATAAGAGGGATGAGCTTAGACCTACGTCATAAATAGTTCCTAGCGCCGCGACTACTCGACTGGATCCTTTCGTTGAAGTAAAAAGTTCGGCCTCGATTTGTTCAGCGATTTGTTTCCCAGTTAGATAGGGTGGTAATACCCGGATGTTATGAGCTTTGAGTGTACTTTGTATCGCTTTAGCTTCCGTGGCATCTTCATATAGTTGGACGAAATAGAACATTTCCGCCACTGGGTTTTCCGAACGAATTTGTATCATGGTTTTAATATCCGCGTATTGATCCGAAACGACGATGATACTTTTTTCTTCGAATTTCAGATTTTCTCCTAATATGAAGCTTTCAACACTCTCTATTTCATTCAGTTCATGGAAAGCATCAGTTACACCGGACTGATTAAGTAGAATATATGCTTTCATCAAAAAACCTCCATTTAGCGATAAGTCACAAGGAATTTATAACCTTCGCTGCCGTACTTAATAATGAGCTTCCGTTGATTTTCATTCACGACGATTTCTAAATTTTTAACCGCTCCCGAGGGCTTTTGTCGTCCATCATCCTCTGTTGTCACCTCTTGGTTATTTCCTGCCTTAGAATAACTAACGGGAATATCGGTCAACGCGTCCACATCTGATTCGGATACTGCAGCCGGCTTTACAGTTTTTTCTTCATCTTCTTCAAGAGCATTCCGTGAAGTTTCTCCCTGCATTCTTGTTTTATCTAAAACGGGCATCAATGAAATGTGATCTCCTCTGAGCAAACTTCCGGGCACCATGAGTATCCAATCATTCGGGATCGGCATGTTTGACTCACCATTTCCCGGTTTTAATTCGTCTAGACCTAACATATCTTCTATAATTTGCTCGTTCACGTATATCGTCCGGAGAGCTTCTTCTCCAATGATCAAAGAGCCATTAGTTAACCGGTTTGATTCATTTGGTTCAGTCTTCCGATTGGATACGATTTGATCCGCCTTAATGTTTACTACTTTCAAATCGTCTTTCTTAATGATCTGTCCTCGTTTAATTTCTTTCGCCGCCTGTATGACCTGTACGGTTCCCCACTTTGGCTCCACCCATTTTGTCCAACCTATTAATAGCATCGGACCTGCTGCAATGACGGTTGCGAACAACAGAAGTCGTAATATTTTTTTCACACTCAACTTCTCCTTTTCCAAAAATGCCAAGATCGTTTTTGTTTTTCTACGGATAAAAATTCCGCCATAATCATCGTTAGTAACTCTTCAGTCCTTAAATCGATGGTCGTATCATTCGGCATATACGGGGCTTGATAGAATGACAGCTTATAATCTTCTTTCTCTTGCTTCGTGAAAAGCTTATTGATTTCATTGAAGCGTTGTTCACTTGCTAAATTGATTAAGATATTTAGCTTTTTAGAGATATCACGGCTTTGAAAGAGGCTAATAGCAGCTGTTAGTCGATCGAAATCCCAATCACTCGATCCTGCGGTTACGATTTGAATATTGGCTCGTACAAAAAGATCAATACCCTCATTTAGCTTATTGTTTTTAATTATCTGTCCTAAATCCAATACCGCATATTCATATTCTGAGATGATGCGATCAACAGAAATTAATCTATCATTCGAGAATAGATCGACTCCATCAATGTGAAATCCACCAGGGGTATGCTTAGATTCTTGAAAATCCATGAACCGAAAGACGTTTGGACTGCACAAGGCATCATTTAGTTCAAAACAAACCGTTTTGAACCCTCTGCCGGCTAGAAAACGTGCTGTCTGCATTGCCGTCCAAGTTGATCCAGTACGTCGATCAACACCGCCTACAGCGATTACTGGTGTACCAACCATTCTGTCCTTATAAACCACAACTTCCTTAACCACTGATTTAGGTGGTGGTGGTAGATCCATGTTAGAAATGTACTCAATGATAGTGGGGTCGGAATGAATATGATCGAGTAAGTTCTGATCCGGCCCATTCGTCGATACTCTTTCCTTCCCCTTCTCTTTTTCTTTCGAGAAATTCTTTTTAAGAGATTGCAATTCTTTTAAATTTGCTGCTTCATCCGTTTTCACGTCCCACCGAACCGCGTTTCCGTAGGATGGCTTTAACGCCAGTTGTGCTTTTATCAAAGGCGCTATAGAAGGTCGATCAACATCCTCATTGTCCACATCTACTAGCGGAGCTACGATGTCCAACACTTGAAGCCCTAACAAGGTAGTAATGGTTGAATCTCCAGGAACACGTCCTGGGGCAATAATGACTATACGAGAATCCCTTAATAAGCGAAATTGCTGAATCCCTCTGATGAACGAAGCGTCATCGACGCAAGTCATATCAATAATGAGTGTTTGGACGTTAGCTTTCGCAGCTGAATGGCAATGAATTAGAAATGTATCGCTCGAAAATTCCCCAGATTCTTCAAACCATATACTGTTATCTTGTACGGCATGGCGTATGTCATAGATGTATTCGCTACTACTAATAATTCCGTACAATCCCATTCACTCCAGTACAAAATGATTTCCCTAAAATGTGCATATTTTATAGGTCTATGGCGCATTGTATTTGTGACTATAGAAATAATACCTATATACATTTTATCTTAATAAAGATACGATGTAAACAAAAATTACTTAAAATATCCTTTTAAAGAAACTACAAAGAATAGTCGTATTTTTTCTCTGTGTGATACAATAATTAAAATAGGCAATAATACTTACAAGGACGGATGATATGAATGAATATTGGTAGTAAAATTCGCGCCCTTCGTTTAGATAGAGATATGACAACTCCAGAAGTAGCCGCAAAAGCGAATGTCACCCAATCTACAATAAGCGAAGTTGAAAATGACAACCGATCACCATCACTAAACACATTAGAAAAAATTTGTAACGCTTTGAACGTACCAATTATGGAAGTTTTACCGATCGAGCATCATCTTGGTCTCCTTCGTTACTCAATCTCTCAAGATGAAAAAAATATCCTAACCTACCTTCACTCCCTTACAAAAGAAGAACGAGAAATATGGTTTGACGCTTACAACATCGTTAAAAAAATGCCTCTAAATGAAAAAAAACAATTTATCGCAACCAATGGATATTCATTCACGAAAGAAGAAAAGGAACTCCTGGATATCTACAGTCAACTTTCACAAGAAGAACGAAAAAATTTCTACGCCTTATTCAGTTCTCTTCTAAAATCTAAAAAATAATCGGTTGGCTGCTAATGAAAGCAAGAATAAGGGGGGGATTTCCCCCATTTATTTGTAGAATAAGAGCGGATTCTTCTTTACCCCATTTTCATGAATCTCGTAATGCAAGTGGGGACCTGTGGTTCGACTACCGGTATTGCCACTCAGAGCAATAGCATCGTTTTGTCTTACTTTATCCCCGACATTGACGAGCATTACACTTAAATGTAAATATCTTGTAACGTATCCGTTTTGGTGGTTTACAGTAACCATGTAACCTCCTGTTTCTGTATAGCCAGAGAAACTGACTACACCACCCGCTGTTGCTCTTACTTCCGTCCCCATAGGTGTTCCAATGTCTATTCCACCATGTAAGGCACCTTGCAATCCGGTTATAGGATCGATACGAGTACCAAATCCACTGGTCACTCGATACACATCACATGGCCAAGTAAATTGATTTATGACAGGCGTAAAATTTCCTGGTGGTATATCGATCGGCCCATCGACCTCCGAATTATCATCAAGATCATCCAAATTTAAAGCTAAGTAGTTTCGAACACTTTCTTTATCTTCAGTTGATAGATTTAATCGGCTCATCACTTCGTCGAGTGAGCGTTTATGATATACAGTTTCCGTTCTTGTACAGATAAAGTGTTTTTTCGGCGGTACGCAAGCAACCTCTATTTTTACATCCTCGCTCCAAATGAATGCCTCTTTAAAATAACTATAGATATGGGTAGGGTTACTCTTCGAAAAATCTTGTTTTAATAAAAAGGCGTCTAGTGCAATCATTTCCTGCCAATTTATTAATTGATCACCGGATTCACTCGCAATTCGCAAAGCAGCATTTCTGTAATCGTTATACTGTTCAGGTTCTGCAGCCGGTATAAACAGAAGAAAAAAAGGCAGCGTTAAGAGCATAAATAAAACAATGATGATCATGATTCCAAAAAACAAAAACTTTAGAGCTTTTTCCGGATCTTGTGCAACTTGCAGCCCTATTTTAACCGCCCATGCTGGCATTATCGACCACCAGCATTTCCTATGAACATTTCATCTTCTTTGGTAATTTTGACGTTTACCGCAAGTCGTTTGCTACCAGCGATTAACAAGCCCTGACCTCGCTTCGCTTGGGATATTGTTTCGATCTCCATGTCACTTAATGACAAGAGCTGTGTAAGTGCCTCGATGTCGTTTTCACCTTGACCCATAATGAACTTATAAGCCGGGTTATCCAAAAGCGCTTGACCATATCGTTTAATGGCCGGATCCATGAAGTCAACCATGTTATGAGTAATAACCCATAAGCCACCTTCCCGTTTCCGGATCCGCTTGGAGGTATTTCTTAGAAACATCAGAGCTTGCGGCGTATCTGGATCAGCCAAAAGATAGGCTTCATCGACGGCTAAAATGATTTTTTCCTGCCAATCAGCATCGATCTCACTCCATGCCCAGGATAGAATGTTGAAAAACTGTGCTCTTCTAAGGGTGTCATCTGCTTCAAGGAGCTGCTGAATATTAAGTACTACGATCTCGTCTTTGGCTTGTAAAGTTGTCGGCCCACACCACAAATCTTGATCGGCACCTTTAGCAGCTGGATAAAGAAGCAGCTCTAAATCTTCCCAATATTTTTTGTATTTTTCACCTTTGGCGCGTTGTTCTATGACTACATACAAATCCGCCATGGTCGGCCAATCTTCAGGTTTAAACGTTGTGAGATCTGTATCCCAAAAAATATTTTTATGGCCATACATTTCTTCGAGCGCCATTTCTAAGCATGAAAGATGCATTTTCGAAAATGTTGAATCGTGTTTTCCATCTTTCAAATACAGCTTGAAAAACGTGCGTAAGAAATTAAAATGTAGCGCCAATGGTCCGCGAGATATTTCTTCTTCACTGTAAAGACGACTCTTTTCGTCCTCATCATCCAGATCCAAAGGAACACGCATACGCACTTGCAACGGATTGATACGACTTTTCGATCCGTTACCGGTATCGATAACCGCTCCATCGCAACCCTCGGCTAACCCTGAATACTCATCTTCCGGATCTATGATGATAATCCGGCAACCTCGGCCGAACTCTTCTTTTAACCATTTTTTAATGGTGGTAGATTTACCGACACCTGGTCGCCCTAAAATAGTGAGATTAGAGTTTGTTCGATCACCGCCGCGTGTCCATATGTCAATAAGCACGATACCACCAGTCGAATCCCTTCCAAGTAATACCCCATCACGATCGTTAATACCGGAGTAAATGAAAGGATACATCGCAGCTACGGACTCCGAGGGCATATTTCGGTAGCCAAAATTGAAGATATCCGGATGAAGGATGCCCCACGGACCTACAGAAAGCAGGCCTTCCTCTTGTTTGTGAATAGGTGGGCGGGCTTTCATCCCCATTCCAGCAAGTCGTTGCTCTACGTTTCGTACACGAATGTCCAAAATTTCGGGATCGTTGGCTGTTACGAGGATAACGATTACGGCGTTATATACTTTTTGTTGTTCCTCATCAATCTTTTGAATAAGCTTCTCGCAGTCCTCAAATTGCTTTTGAGCGCGTCTTCTGGCTACGTTGTTGCCAGAATCCATCCTGGATTCCGCTTCGCCCATAGCCACCTTGATTTCATTGATAAGGTTGTAGGGATCCGTAGGAATGGCATGAACGGTAATGGTCACACCCGGCATTTTTGTAATTCGGGATAACCACCCTGGTCCCACTTCAGTCGGATAAGCATTTATCACCAACACCCTAGAATGGACTTCTCCAAGCATGACATCTTTGGGTTTGAAGTGTAGTCCAGGAGGACTTATATAATCGAGCAATCCGGATAAGGCTGGACCGCCTGCAGTTGCAGATTTTTTCTTTTTAGCCGGTTCAACCATAATTAACCTCCATTGATAAACGCGGTGGTAAGTAAGGGCCGCTGGATTGCGGCGCTCTCTCAAATGCAGCCTGTAGAGGATTAAGAAAAAGAAATTCTAACTCTCTTAATTCTTGATCATCACATACATGCGACTCTAACTCCGCGCCGGATAAATTATCTGCCAGTTCAATTGCCTTGTTCTGTAACTGCTGCATATCAAGTGCTTGTTTTTTTGCAGATAAGGGATTTGTCAATAAAATATAGAACATAAGTTCAATTGCCTCGCCGCTGCTTGCAACATTTGCTGCATTGCGGATCGAACTATCCAAGATTCTTCGGCGCATATAGTGGGTTTCTTGGTTACGCAAAGCTTCTTGGTTGCTTATATATTCGTCAAGATCTACAGGACGCTGCAGTGCAGTTATTCCCCACTCGCACTCCATACCATTAATGACTTCGAACAACATATGTACTTTTCTTTTTTGCTCTTTTTCGGAGAGCAAGGAAAGGTTGATAGGTTCTACTCGCACAGCTGTTACAAGATGGTTATCACGCCGCCAAAGGAATCCCATATTGACGTCGTAAAAAGGCAACCAAGCCTGTACGGAGGGAACATTCGATTTGGAGGAACCGGTAACCGGATGTGTTTGTGCGGGGGTTTTAGGTTGATCCTGTTTCTGTGCTTCCTTGCCCCGGTTTAAAATTTTTTTGATCACCGTTGTTTCCTTCCTTCACCAAAAATGTAAAAGTAGCGTCGAGGTTTGGATATAAATTTTTTCTGATTAATAAAGCTAGAGATCATCGATGTCCCAAGTCGTGGATCCACTTTGACGATAAAGAAAACAACTGCTGTAATCCCAGGTACAGGAAGAATTTTCACAAAACGGCTTACCGAAAATAGATCGAGCAGGAATGTAAGCCCTAGCCCAATCAATGCACCCAATGCACAAAAAATAAGCTCCTTGATCCCAAATCCCTCAAAAAATTCAAACCTTCCACCAACGTTCCTCGGTATTAAATACATCGAAATCACCCTTATTTTTTCATAATGATTCGCATCATTGCGGATTGGCCAACACTCTGTACAGCTGCCCCACCTACACGTCCGATACCGGTTGAATGGAGTTTTTCTTTCAATATGGTCGGTGCTTTATATGTGACCCAGAGTGCAGCTATAAATAGGCAAAGGTTCACAATCCCCGGAACCGTTACCCACTTTCCAGCAACGTCCACCTTGATCGGTGTGAGTGTATAAAAACTGAACTTTAACATGGCCATCTGCAATGCTGCAGCAAAGATGATAACAAGGGTGTCTTTCCACCATGACTGCCAACCTTGGCTATCTTTATTAGTCAATCCTAAAGCGCTAAACGAACCCATCCATGCTGCCACAGCCAGTTCACTTGCACGAATAAAGCTTTGAATGATAATAACGACAAGCATTATCACTGCAAACAGAATCGCTACCGCAATAAATATCAATGCAGATCCCGCTTGTGCCATGAGGTTATATAACAAGGTAAAGTTGCTGCTATCGAGATCACCATATCCGGTTCCAGGAAGGGCAGCGACTTCAAAACCCATTTCAATACCAAAACCGTACATGTATTTCATAAGCCATGGCATAACCGCAATTACACTGGCCGAACGAACAGCACCTATTAACAAATTGGTTGGATCGGATGTTGGTTCACCCATTTGACGTAGTATATATATCATGTAAGCTTCGTAGGCAATTTTAACAGCCAACCACATGCCAGCTACTTCTTGGGTGTATAGAATGCCGGTATTAACTACCGGCATATCTAACACCACGGTCCCCAACTTTCCGATATAAACGAAAAACGTCAAAACGAGTTTTATAGATTCATCGGCTAAGTATTCCAGGAACCCGGCAACTAAATTGATAAAATTTTTTACCATATGGAATCGGCCTTACTTATAGTAGCCAGTGATGAGAGTTACTAACGTGGAAGCCGTTACCCCAATTACCGCCGCAATAAGAATCCGTTTAATAGCCTTGTTTGCATCCGTGATCGTACCACCGTCACCATCAGCTACCTTCTTTCTCCAAGCTTGATAACCGATCATCAATCCTGCCGTTGCTGGAATGATAATTGTTGTGAGCCAGGTAAAGATATCATTAAGGAGTGACGCTGTACCGGTTGCATATTTTGATCTTCCGAACGCACTCGCATATGTAACCTGACTTACGAACAATGCAGTAATCACATAAAGGGAAATGACATTTCGTTTTACATTTTTAAAAATAGTAAGCATAATTTGTTTCCTCCTAGTTGAATGGATTTAATCAATTTCGTCTAAATCAGTTTCTTTATACTTGGCGTTATCTTCACTTACGTTTGGATCATAAGTTTCATGAGCTGCAGCAACTTCTTCGCCTGGATCTGACTGGCTGCCGTTAACGTCCGGAATGAAAATTGGAACCTTCTTAATAATTCGATCATCGTTATCCTCACGCCATTTGAACAATTCATCACATGGCCATTTGGTTATGTCTGGACAAGGAAGCTTTGCAGGATGATATCTCAATCGAAGTAACAAAGACATTTCTTTAGGCCATCTCATGATCTCATCCGGGGTCCGCAACTCGCGTCCTGTAAGGCTCGTAGACATTCCGGTCGAATTGTTATTCTTACCACTGATGGACGATGAGATATTATCCGTTTCGACGGTGTAGCGGCCTGTCATAAAGCTGATTTTCTTTGCTGTTCCTTCATCGGCAGTCAAAATGTAAATCCATGTGTGGCAGTTACCCAAAATGGTATCCAAGCTGTCTGCACCATAGGTTTTCTTGATTTGCCCAATACCTTGAACAACAATGTTCCAAAGGATTCCCCGACCACCTGAAACCGTAAGCTTGGCAACAAAGTCCTTAAATTTAGGCATATTACCAAACTCATCGAGAAGCATATGGACACGAATGGGAAGCCTGTTTCTTGTCTTTCGAGAAAGTTTCACAAGTGCTTGATACGTTTGGTCAACGTAAAGAGCTGCTAGTGGATGGCGAGTTGTATTCTCATCCGGAATGATAAGAAATACAGCCGTTTTCTTACGCCCCACGTCCTCCAAACGGTGATCTTGGGAACCGGTTAAATAAGCGACTCCTGGATCCGCAAAGAGGCGAAGCATAACCGAAACGCTACCGAAGAAACTACCACGCATTTTCTCCGGAGAAAGTCGGGCGGTAGCAAATGCGTCCCTTGCCGGATGATCTTTCGGCAGATTTTTGAAAAATTCATTTAGAGGTACGTAGTCCATCAACGTATTTCCGACCTTAACCTTTAGAACTTCGCCAAGTTCAGCCAAGGTCTTATAAACGGATGTCATATGCTTCTGATCTTCTTTTCGGGCTTCATTAGCAATTGCGAAGATCAATGCAGCAATGACAGATTCCGATCCGTCCTCCCAAATCGAATCACCATTTGAATCTTTTTGGTGAGCGAGTAGATGAGCCGTATTCCATGCTGCTTCTGCAGCTGCAGACTCGTTCCCATTTTTCAATGCTTCGAGAACATTATTCATCGGATTCCATTTGTTGCCCCGACCAGGATCCAGAAAATCCAGCACCACAACTTCATAGCCCTGTTCCTTGAGATAATCGGATGTTCGATCAAAAAGTTCACCTTTCGGATCAGTGAGGATCATGCTCTCGCCGGCTTTTGCATTGGCATAGATAGTTGGATAAACGACAGTTCTCGTTTTACCGGATCGCGTTGAACCGATGATAAGCTTATGCGTGTCCTCGGAATCCAACCAAGCTTTACGCAACTCCGGATCCATCCCTAAGATGGTCCCGCCTTTTTCAATTTCTTTGTCGATATGCCATACGGTTGAACACTTGTCCGTTTCATCCTCCGTCTGCCAACGGCTTGTCCCAAACTGCCCACTTCCAGCAGCTTCAGGACCCTCTACGCCATCCATCTTGCGATTATTACGTTTGATCTTCGTATCCCAAATTGTTAAAACACAAAGCAAAATGACGATACCCTGCAGGGTCAAAAATATCTTTAAGAGATCGATGTCTAATATCGTATTAGCCAATGTCTTAATGGGATTAAATTCTTGAATCCACATGCGCGGGCCTTGAACTTTGTACTCTTTCACGTACAACGGGAACTGGATCAACGATGGAAGTAACAATACATCCAAAAGAAAAATGAATCCGACAGTTATCCAGCGAATCTTTTTCCCCTTTTTCAAAGTTACCCTCCCCCCGCATAGTCACTCTTAGTATCTGTTACGAGAATTAAACAAGACATACAATCGATCTGCTGGCTATTCTGTAAGTTCATACCCAATTCGTTCACCTCCTTAATTAGCGTTCTTGTTCTTCGCTTTGTTGTTGACGATATACTTGTTCCCGGATAAGCTGCTGTTGCAAGATTTTTCCTTTGGCTTCCGTCTGTACGCGTTCTTGTTCAATTCCCCGCCAGATCGATTTCCAAACCCCCTGTGCCATTCCCATTGCAGCGTTTCTTTCATATTCCCTAAATTCCCGATCACCTTTCCACATCCAAGGAGCATTCACGCGCAGCGTCTTACATACATTTTGAAAGTCCTTTTTGCTGATATAAGGTACTCGACCCCAGGCTTTAATTTCGTTACAGTATTTCTCAGCTGAAGTAAGCGCCTTGTCTAGCTTTGATTCGGGAATATTGGCATTGGATCGCACATTCCAATCTTTCACCATTTTGGTTACTTCCTCAGAATTAAGCCCGGCTGCAAACATTACTTTCGCGAAATTTGAAACTGTTTCATTTTGCGCATCCTTAATACCAAAATGTTTCCGAATCACTTCTACATCATCGTTACGCCGTTTATCGGCGTTACTTAAAGGCAGTTCTTTTTCGTCCAACAATTGACCCTTACTATTCCAATGTTTCACTTTATCATCAACATGCTTCGGATCTGTTTGAATAGCCTTCAAAATTTGGACAAACTGTTCAGCTGTCCATTTAGCCTCTTCCTTATCGTTCTGTTTCGGTTGTGATTTCTCCATATTTGGGACAGCTTCCGCAAGTTTATCTCGATCCAGAACAATTACCTCTTTTATGCTCCATGGGTATTCGGTTTTAATGCCGATATCCTTCGTTATCTTTTCCCATGTTGGTTTTTTCAGGTAATTGGTTTCAACCTTCTCTACGTTTTCTAAGATCCGGTTTAAATCGGGAACGTGATTCTTAGATGCAAATTCCCACATAATTTCTTTTCGTTCATCTGAAGAAAGGCCCAACTGTTTCAATCCGACCGCCATACAGTAAGCCGTCCATCCTCGTTCTTGATCAGTCATTTCCGGTTCAAAAACAGCCTTGCCCAAGTTTTCAACAAAGGATTGCTTGGCTTCCGGAATCACCGTAGATATTTCCTCCGGTCTCCATGGATATGCCTCATTAGTCCCCATGTTTTGATTAAACCGGATCCAATCTTTTTCGGACATGAACAACTCTTTGGATTCAGCAAGATCCTGTTCTGCATTTTGCAGAAGTGCAGCAGCTTCTTCCGAATTTAGACCCATTCTATTTTGAAAAAGTCCGATAATCTCTTGATCGCTCTTGCCCGAAAACTTTAGAACGGCACTCACAGATGAATGATTCAATTCAGTATCAATCACCGGTTGATTGTACTCGTTATCCAGCAATTGATTGATTTCGATTGCATTCATTCGCAGATCAGCTTGCTTTAACCAGGATTCAAATAGTTCTATTTGGTCTTCTTTCGAGAATCCAAGTAACCGTAAATGTTGTGCCGAATTACGAACGACTGCTTGGGATACATCTTCCGGTGCACCGGTTGCTTGTGAAAACTGTTCGATTACGACTTGAGCTTTCTCTGGCACGACATTCATAAAGTTATCTTTCTGAGATTCACTAGCAGCTTTTAATACAATCTGTGAAACCCTTTTTTGGATATCAGCAAACGCCTTATTTTTTGCATCCTCGATTTGCTCAGGTTTGAAGGTATACTGCCTTGTCATCATTTCAACGGCATTAAAGTATTTGTCTAGCGGTTCCCGCTGAGCCGGTTGTTTCAAAACCCAATCGGATATTTCATCGACTTTCGTCTTAACGTCGTCCGGCATAAATTTATATGACAAGCGCCCCCTTTGGGGCATGATGGCTGATAGATCCGAAAGCTTGCGGGCTAATTCGACGTTTGTTTCTTTATACAATTTCGGAGGTATTCCCACCGACCGAACAGCACCAGCAGCTTTCATTTCAAGCTCAACTTGCTTTTGCTCCGCTCGAACCTCACGCATTAGCTCCACGGTCTTAACAAGATCCTCTTTTGCTATATGCCGAATCAAATCACGTTCGGCGGTTTTCTCTTGAGATAATCGCAATCGTTCTTCGCCATAAATTTCACTGACGAACATTTTTTTGATTTCCTTTGTTTCAGGATATGTAAGCAATCCCCGCTGTCTTTTCGGATCCTTTTCCCAAAGTACCAGGTGTACGTGAGGATGTCCTTGCTCCTGGTGAAATGCAGCCACCCAGCGAAGATTACTTTCTGGGATTCCCATTTCGTTAGCCATTAGTGGAACGGTTGATCGAAGCATATCCTCCCATGCTTCCCTATCGTCGTACCCCAATCGGATAGCGTCCGTTTCTTTTAGACTTAAAATGCCCCGCCAAACGATGCCCTTATGTGAGTTTAGCTCTTGCTGAACCTCCTTCACGTTATTGACTTCATCCGATGAAAACAGGCCATGACTTCTCGGACGCTCATGTGCATATTTGACATGCCCAGCTGCAGAGTCCGGCGATATGTAAAATTCCTCTTCTAAATCCAATTCAAAATTATCTTCCAATGCAGATTCATCTAATATCTTCTCAGTGCCAAGATCCACGCCGGGCCTCATCCCGATGTAAGAAATATGACTCATGTTTTTTGAAGTGTTTTCTGCAGAAGGTTTATAGAAATAAAGATGCATAAAGAACGGTGAATCAAAAGCTTTACTCATGATGATTCCTCTCTATTAGAACCCTTTTCATCAATCATCAATTCATCAAGAGGCGTTTTGACAAAGTTGACGCCTTTTCTCCGTGCAGCTTCATAGATGGCCGGCATATTTTTGGTTCCCAAACTCGCCAGAACCTGATAGCACATATACATGGTTGTCGCAGCAGCATTTGCAGATTTAGAAACGATTTTCGCAATACGATTCTCTGAAACCTTAAACTCTTCCTTGATCAGTTTCCGGAGTATCGGTGTTAAGGTATCCATCCCGTCCTCTAACGCTTCTCTCTTGCAAGATTCACGAAGCAATCGGCGGCACGTATCCCCTAAATTTTTTTCACCTCTCCTGGCTCTCGAGCCTTCTAGCAGCAAAGCTAGTTCTTCATCTACGTCAAATCGCATCTGTGGTCTTTTCGGCAATATCATCACCCCCTTGCCATAATACGCCACTCCAAACAATTAATATAAGCATTTATACCTATAGGGAATAATTCCTATTACCCCCTAATGTGGAATTGATATGAACCATTGGAACTATTATAATATGAAATATGTGGATTTGATATAAGCATTATTCCCTATAATGTGGAAATCAATGTGGAAACAAAAACCTTATAATCTAACAGGCTTTGCCTGTTACGTGTGGAAAGGGCGCTCCACGCCCCTTATCCTGCATTACAAAATCCAGCCTTCGGCCGCTTGGATTTTGGCTGCCTCTTTGCGTCTGCTTACAGCAGCCTGCATGGTCGGTAAAGTAAGACAGGGACCAGCCAAAATCAGGCTGATCCCTGTCTTACTGTTCTACCGTCCCCCCTACCTCGTGCTGCTTCGCGCTACTGTCGTAGCATCTGCTCCAGGCTCTGGTTGAAAACGTTGGCCTTTGACCAACAACCGGCGACCGTACAACTCGCACGCCGCGAGATACGTGTCCATAAATACGATTCCCTGCACTTCATCTAGAAATCCCAGTTTATTATCGATGTTCGATCCGTAACCAAAAATCGCCAGGTAAGTAGATAGAAGAAATATGATTGGTTAACGATCAGCTTCAGAAAGCTTCTCACACAAAACGAAACTCAAGATAAGAGCAGCCGACACACACGTGCGAACCGCGGAATCAAACCTAGCTTAAATTAAGAAACATCAGACACAAAATGAGTTATTAAGAGACATAATGAATCTAATAGAGTGTGACTCAAAATGACTAAAGCTATCCCTAAGGAAGCCTCTTCTTCAATTAAAGAGCCTCCTATTGGTCTTCTATTACTCTATTCAGGAAAAACCTACTATCTCTCAACACGATGTTTGGTAGAAGCCGAAACGAGCACGCCAGGCAAGGTTTGATTTCCGGTGGGTATCGAACTCCTGGGAAGTAGATGAGATTAGATGGCAGGTATCCGGACCGACAAAAAACAACCGACTCTTTATGTGTCGTAACGATGAAGAATGTTTTCGCGAAGAAAACGTAATATGCTATGCATCGACGGACCATCCGGAAATTCCGTTAACTCAGCAACCACGATTTGGATTGAAGCCAAAACTCAAACACTATCACTAATCCGTAGCAGCTTCATTCGAGAACGACGATTATTGTTCTTCGCAGGTATGGGCGAAGACCAAGCACTAGCACCAGGCGACTAGCTAAGTAAACTGCTGATGGCATTTCCAATGGCGTACTATGTTCAATGTCCGTTTCAGTATTGAGAATAGGATACATAATGATTCATAATGAGTTAAATAAATATTACTAAAGAAACGAAGCACACCGTGGTCTGTCCGTTCCAAAAATAAGTTATTTAGAAACGTAATGACTCAAATTGAGTCTTATAACAGATGTTCAAGCAGTAACGCCAGACGACTGCCTTGAAGGCCAGCAACATACGGCATTACCAGTGACATGCCGTATTCTGATTTAACAATGAGACTCAGAATCGAAATGATTCAAAATAACTCGAAATGACACATAATGTGTGAAAACATTTCTCGAAAGAAACGTTGGTCGCAGCTCAATCATCAATACCAAGCAATAGCCTCAATAGCTAATGGCGAGCAATGCTGTGTCCTGTCGCCGGCAACGGTGACCTAGGGAAAATAGTATTTCATCAAATTTGACTGTTTGTTATCCATTATCCGCGCTGGAACAACACATTGAGTCTAATACTATATTTCCTTCCTACAGTAACCAACGGCCAAAAAAAACTATGCCAACAGCTCTCCATGGGATTGCACTCGGTTAAAAAGAACGCAAAAAAGCCCCCCTTTTCATAGGAGGGCCTGATAATATAGTGCTTATTTTGCGAATGGATTTCTTTTAAATGGTGCTGCTTGCTGTGAAGCTGCAGCTGTCTGCTGTTGGGCTTCTTGTTGACCAAATGGATTTGAACTTTGGCTTACTCTACGGACAGTAGGATTCAGCGGGTTTCTATTGATCTTCTCCCCTATTTCAAAACCGGAAGCCGATTTTTCCTTTTCGATCCGGAGTCTTTCAAGTTCCCCCGCTTCTTGGCGAAGATTTTTAGCTCGTTCAGGTAAACCAGCCATACTTGCAATCGTATAAACAATAGCATGTCGTTGACTATTCGAGCTTACGAATCCGGGATAAATACTGACGTTTGGAAGCTCGTTTTGAAATTTCATGCGAATAAGTTCGAGTGTATCTTGGTTCAACATATCCGCTCGTTCTTTTGGCATTACTACGACTAAACCCATAGCTGTCATATCCTTGCTGTAATTAAACCCGTTAGCTAGTACGTTTTTCCCCTTGTAGGTTTCAATGATTTGTGTAATCAAATCATCCTTGGAAACTGCTTCATCCAAGTTGATTTTCTTCTTAGCGTATGTAAGAACACCGCCTGTTAGCAAAATATTGTTAAACAGGTCTGCTGCATCGAGTGAAATATGGCTTTCAAGGCTTGTTAGAACATTCCATTCATGAATGATGCTCGTAACTTTATAGTTGCTATAGAAATCCCAAGTCAATTTTAAATCTGGGAATTCTGGATCTTCGTAATGGTCTTGAAATATTTTTTGATTATCCAGGATTGATATATTCTCAAGTCCACGGTACACGCGGTCAGTTTCATCCTGCCTTACGTCTTTAAGTTTTGGAAGCAGCTCTGTTGTTGCATTGTATGCATTTAAACTTTCAACTTCATGTGGAACTGGTAAGCTAATGATGGACGCCACGGGAATTGCCAGATAATCAGCAATTGCATCAATCAAGACGTTAATTGCTCCCGTTCCAGTACCACCGCCCATTGATCCGACAACATAGATCAGTTGGCAATTAGACATACGTTCGGCTATTTTCGCGAATATTTCTTCACCGTTATCGAGGAAAGCTTTTTTTCCGATTTCGGGATTTTTTCCTACACCCTGTTCGTAACCCTTCAGCCCGAATTGAAGGTGTTTCGGAATGTTTTTGAGAGGCTTCATATCTCCCAAGTTGGAGTTAACGATGAGACAAGGATAAACTGGTTCACCATCTTTAAAAGATCGGATACCAGCAAATGCATCAACAATTTTGGATCCACCTTGTCCAAGTCCAATAAATCCATATTTGATGCTTGCTTCCGCATTCTTTTGTTTAACAAAACCT
The DNA here is from genome assembly GCF_003337375.1 of Paenibacillus prosopidis. Lineage (GTDB taxonomy): Bacteria > Bacillota > Bacilli > Paenibacillales > Paenibacillaceae > Pristimantibacillus > Pristimantibacillus prosopidis. The sequence continues at coordinate 60,880 of NZ_QPJD01000022.1, read as the reverse complement.
TCAAGTGGCCAAACTCCATCAATTAAAGCTGCTCTATTTTTCAGATCAAGATCCTTTATCATTGTTCATTCCTCCTTAATCTTGGGTCATTACTTTTGCAGTAATTTTGCTACCATTTAAAATTAACGGATCTTCAATTATGAGATGTTCCATGATGGACATAGCTTGTTTACCATATGTAGTCAAATAATAATGATTCGACTGTCCTTGTTCCCAATGATCTATAAACATTGCACCTTCGAGCTTAGCAATACCTACATCAACCGTGCCTCTGTATTTCGTTACCTTTGCATCCAGGTCCGGATCATGCTGTGCAAATCTGTGTGCAATATCTGACTTGGTAATATCTTTTTCCTCCATGATTAAATAGAAAATGTCGAGTACCGTATTCCGTAGAATCTTTCGGCATATGGCTTGGATTTCAATAGTCTGTTGGGTCATTGTATCCTCCTTCCAAACGAGTCGTAACGATTACAAAAGATTAGTTAAGAGTCATAAAGAGTATATATAAAATATACCATGAATTGCCTATTTATGCAAGTAAAAATTGAATAAATATGCAACTTTTATGGTATATTCTAAGGCATTATTTCATTCCGTAATCGATCCTCGATATGCTTAGATTTGTATTCCTGGATGAACGAATCACGTTTGTTAATGTCCTCAGAACTTTGAAATAGACCTGTTTTAATTTTCCTCTCTTTCGCAGGTTTCTTCGACCATAAATCTATCGCTTCTTTAGTAAGCTCAGATTCAATACGACATCTGGTTATCCATTTTGTCAAATCATTATTGCGCTCTAGTACCGGATCCCTGGCAGCCGCAATCTCTTTGATTAATTGGATTTGCTCGTCTATTTTATTTTTTAAAACATCATCTTTACTTTGCAGTTCAAGCATTTTATTCTGTGTTCCTAAGTTTTCGGCTAATTGTTTGATGAACTGAGCTACCAAATCAAATTTCCGGCCATTCTCTTCAAGAGCTTGAAGAACCGCTTCATTGGTATCTTGATTAACTGTACCGCCAGGCTTTGTTAAGGTAAGTACTTTTTCCAAAGACGGTAGCGTGTAATCCTTCTTCAAAAGGAAGATCATTCGTAGTCTAACGATAGCTTTATAGTCAAATCTATGATGGCCGGTGCTTTCATCAGGTCTGACATAATGTTTAAGAACACGAAACACGTTCCTAATATCTTGCTGACCTTTTAAGTCTAGAATCTCCACGGTATTTTCAGTGTTATAGCTCTCGCCTTCCTTCAAAGAAAGCAATTCACCTTCAAATATGCGGTCTGTCCAGCCCTTGTCCTCCAGAAGCCTGTATAATGTATCCTCTTGAAATACTACACTGATTCTTTCCCGCATTTGTTCCCTTCGTTCACGTTCATCGGGTGTAACAATAGAAACTCGATCAGAATCAAACTGACTCATAAAATTCCCTCCCTTTTAGTTGGAATCAAATGATATTGATTGCATTCAAACTATAAAGAATGATGAAATCAATTCCATTCAAATATGCGATCGGTCCAGCTATGTCAACTAACAGCTCGTTCTCGTTCACCGGGTGCGACAAACAAATTCAATTAGAATCAAATGGAATGGATTCCATTCAAACTGGAACGATTGATTAAATCAATTCCATTCAAATATGTGATTGGACCAGCCCTTGTCCTTCATTCGTTTCGTTCTCGTTCACCGGGTGTGACATACAAATTCGATCAGAATCAAATGGACTCTTAAAATTCCCTTCCTATTAATCGGAATCAAATGGAATGGATTGCGTTCAAACTACAACGATTGATAAAATCAATTTCATTCAAATATGTGATTGGACCGGCCAATCTGTTTCGTTCTCGTTCATCAGAATGATAATTAGAATCAAACCGACTTTCAAAATTCCCTCCCTATTAATTGGAATCGAGTGATATAGATTGCATTCAAACTAAAAGGATTGATAAAATTAATTCTATTCAAAATAGATTGCTTGACAATTCATTCAATATAATTCAATCATAATGCCACCATTCCTTATTAAACAAGGGGTGTAGATTGTCGAATCAATCCGAATCAATGATTGATTTCAAGATCTACATACACCATAAACCAGCGTCTAGCATCAGTAGGCTGCGCTGTTGGTATAGAGCGTCCTCACCGTCAGAATGTTGGCGCAAGTTGTTATAATAGACGGAATCCGACAAGCCATGATATATTCGAATTACAAATCCGTAAGCACCAATCGATAAGGTTCCGCATGGAAGCACCTCAGCGGGAGCCTTTTTTCGTTAGGCGTGGGAGTAAGGGAGAAGAGGCACAATGAGTAAAACTGATAAAAAAGAAATTCTCGGAATGTTAGGACTTAATGAAGATCAGGAGGTTTTCCGTACGTCAGAGTTTGACTTTGAAGGAAACGGAATAACCATCGCTTGGCAAGGGAGAGGGAATCAAGGGGAAAACAAAAAAGATCTTAACGTCAGTGCGGCGAAGCTTCTCATCGAGAACGCATTCGATCAAACTCGTGACGATATAGGTGAAAACCGTATGGGAGATTATCAGTCACTTATTCCGATTCTAGATCATATCGGAGCGCTGATCCGCTCAAACTTGCCATATAAATACACGGGAATTAATCTCGAATTAGTGAAAGAATATATCGACTGGTTTATGCGCGATGATCTCCACAAGTCGCCGGAGTTCCAAGACATTCTCGATCAGAAAGATGTTGAATAACATGGCATTTCGAGAATGTTTAAAGTGTGGTCGAAACGATTTCGAGGGGGACAAGGTTCATCTTAATTTTCTAGTTATTAAGGTGGACAAGCGGATCAAGGAGAATAAGGGAAAAGAAGATAAAGAAATATTTCTTTGTGATGAACATTATGAGGAATTTAAAAAGGAATTAGCAGAGGGATAGTATGGGGACTAACGTGAAATGTCCGGCCTTACTCAAACGTTGACAACCTTAGCTGACATATGATGTTTAGTTGTCATTTAGTTGAAATCTGCTAATCATATGCTTAGGTTGGCTGTACAACGAGGAAAATTAAGTTAAAGTTCTAGATCAAACGTATATAAATCTACTAGATTGTCAAAGATAGAATCAAAGGTGGATTAACGACAAACCAAATGGATGCTAATGAGCACCACCTGGATCGGTCAAAAACTTATATATCAATAGCTGACTTTCCGCCCGTACAGCTTCTCGAATTTTTACAACTTACCTATCGAAAACATTTTGGATGACGCTCGAACAAATGTTCTGGTATAATGTGCGTGAGGTGATGATATGACGACCGCACAATCAAAAAAATTGACCGGTAACGGATTATGGGAATCGTCAAGGATAATCTTACCGGAGCACCTGGCTTCCTTAATTATCCAGCGTCGCGATACCTTTACACAAGAAAAGCCTATACTTGACGGTGATGAACTTGAAATCATCTACCGTAAGATAACAGAGTCTTTTACAAACAAAACTGAGATTACGCTAATCCTGTTCGACCGTTTTGAAGATACACGTGCTATTGGTGTCATCGAACGGGTCGATACATTTGGCCGTCGCGTTCGAATGGATGGAGAATGGTTTCCCATTGAGAACATTATAGCAGTTGAATAAACGACAAAAAGTCTTCTGACATTCAGGAGGCTTTTTTCGTGTTAAACGCAATCCTGGTTCTTTCAGACAGTGACTGGGATGAAGGGATAGCGCCGGCGGCCGACTCGAGCAGCTGCAGCTCACGCTACGGGTCTTCAAAAGCTTCGCCTTATAAACCGTTATTTATTCTTATTCGATTTATACCATTCCCTATAATGCAGTCTACAGAAACCTCTTGCCGTATGCATCTTGTTGCAATCTTCTATTGAACAAATAACATTAGGTTTAACGGGATTTAGTGGCTTATATTGTTGTCTGAATTTCTGATATAAAGGATCTCCGTACCTATACCATCTCTGATGATGCATTGAACAGAGACCCTTGGCTTTTATTGGATTATCGCATCCATCAATTGTACATTGATTCATTTATTCATCCCTCCATAGGTTTTCCTTGAAATCGGAGCAAGCAGCTGGAGCTCACGTTCCCTGGTCTTCTGGAATTAGTCAGCAAAACGATCAGCTAGCCGTTGTAGCTGTGCTGCCCGCTGTCTGCAGAACAGCTACAACGCAATCCTGATTCATCTGGACGTCGCTATCCAACGGCGGGATGCAGAGAGAGCTAAGGGATCAACTCAACTCATATCCCATATAACAGTAGAATAGCACCAGCTACGCAGGGGGCGGAGTTCCCCAGTTCAAATTCCCCCAATAGACAGAGGGATGTGCAGAAAGAGAATACCGGAAAAGAGTTACCCACAAGTGCAGCGCGGAAAGGACGCAGTGCTACTCCACCCACCAACTCTAATCTCGAAGTAGAAAAAGGATCCCGCCCACCACCCTACCCCCTGTATATGGAGTATGAACTATTTAATTTAAACGATTTTACCACATACGAATATATCCCCTCCCACGTACAATGTTCGATAGCTCTAATTCAAAAACGACCAATTTATTAATCAGGTGGTTCAGGATCTGGCGCTTCTGGTTCAGAAACTTCTGCAGCCGGTAGTCGATCGATCCGTGTAACACGTTTAAGCTGAAAATCGGCATGAATAATCTCTGCATCACGAATAGGCACACTTGGCGTTGCTTCGGCCAACGGGAACACTATTACATTGTCCGAAGCCGGTTCGTTTAGTGGAGGTTCAGGAAGGCGTACCACAGTCAAACCGCCGCGACCTCTGCGTGTCTCGACGATCACACGACCGTCCGCTCTCAGCCTGCAAAGAATCGCCTTAAATGAGGTCAGCGGGCAGTTGAGGCGTGTAGCCAGTTCCTGTTGTGTTCCGGAAAGTTCCTTTTCGGTTTTAAGTAGCGCCAAAAGATCGGCTTCCCATTCGAAAAGATGACTGCGCTCCCGATCAGAACGGGGTTTCGCACTCTCCCAGCAATTGCGTGTCTGATAGAAAAAAGGAAGACCAGATAGCTCTCGAATTACATCTGCTTTTGGCGCATGAAACTTAGGGCTACGAAAAACATAGCCCGCTTTATAAACCGCATCACGCTGCGTAAAAGGCTTTTTACCGGCCTGTGCGCCTTTGGAACAGCATGAAATAAACCAATCCCGCAGCGCAGCTTCAGCGCGCTCTTGTGGCCAATCGGATGCTTTCATGGCCAGAGCAAGCGTAAGTGCAGTCTGTTCCCGTCTGCCTTCCTGGCAAGGGGATTCTAGCAAATATTGAAGAGCAGGATGATTCATAATATTACCTGTATGTATGTTAAAGAAACCCGCGTTATCCGGCTCGTAAGGATGATTAATATCACGCCAGGTTTTAAACACTTCAAAATCGTAGCAATTACTTGGTTCAAAATAGATCAGATTTTGCTCGGTTGGCGTGCGGAAAATACGATTTGCGCCAACAGCTGCCGTATCTGATCCAAGGTCAACAGCCATGTGACCCATGATGGCCGTATACAGTCGAATGGCTTTGGTTGTTGCTCGGACCGGCTTCGAAAACACATATGTAGCATGATATCCACCACTCGGAGTTTTAATAATCGACGTAGGACGAGGAAGACCCGCGTTGTCGAATCTCTCTAGCACTTCTACAATCGTTTCCCCAATGATGTCCAAATCAAACACAAAAGCATTCAACCAGCGAAGCGATTCCGTCCAACGAAGATCCCGACGATAATAGCCGTTTGGCGTATAGTAGGTCGTTTCTACTTCAGGATCAGATAGAACAGCAAACAGCGTAGCTTTTGAAGCCAAGCTTTTCATGCGCTCTTTCCCACCTACAAAAACCCATTGTCGATCGTTATTATTCGAAGCAGACAGCTTGGAACGAAAGCGCTTCGGTCTTTCTATCATATAAGCACCGTACAGCAAAGAAAAAAAAGCTTCAGGTTTGGTAAGAGAGGTGAATGATTGATCGATAGCTACTATTTGTGTCACAGGACTGTCCTCCTTAAAAAAGGCAATAGGAAAGCAAGCCCTCTACATCCCATTTTCAAAAAATGGAAAAAAGGGGCATCAAAATGTGGAATCAAATCAAGATATTAGAGCTATGTGCGCTGTCTACCAGGCATCTATCCTTATCCGAAAAAAAGGCGCAAAAAAATAAGCCTCCGAAATCCATTTTTTGAAAAAAATCTAAAAGTAGTTCGGAAGCGCCAATCTCCTTATTCGGTTTTGGGCTTACGCCAAGGTATGTACAGGCTCCTTTTCAAGTAGGGGTTGGCAACCCCAGCTGGACCCCTTTGACAGAAAATTAAAAAAGCCCTAGCTCTACCCGCACACAAGGGGAGATCCAGGGCTTTTTGTATGTAAAGACACACAAATCACAACGAAAGTGCTCTCAAACACGCTACAAAGGGTTGAATAATACTCTTGTAGTGTGATAAAATAGGGTCATAAGTTGCTTAAATACAGCAAGTATTAACCTATTAAAAAGAGTCATTGTTTAGCGCCTGTTTCACCGATTGTCAGATCGGATGGAGCAGCTTAAGAGCTACCAACTCTTAGTCGCTTGAAACGGTGGCTTTTTTTCTATTGTCAAGGGATATAGCATTCTTTAAAAAGAAAATCATTACACCAATAATATACCACATTAATAGAGTCAAAGGAAGTCGAAATTTGGGAAACATTGAAAAATAGTAGGAACTAATGACTAATTTGATAGCAAAGAACCATTGAAAACCCTTTTTTTGTGTCGTAATACTCAAGACAAGTTGAGCGTACCACTTCAAAAATATAGTGGAAATAGTAGATTTGGAGATGGAAACGTATCTCTTTAAGAATATAGTACAGCCGATCCCAAACAAGTTTAGAAAACTGTCTAGCTTATTTTGTTGTATTTTGGTTATTATTTCCCTCTCATTCTAACATACCAATTAATAGAATGGAATGACATTTCAAAACTGTATAGCTGTACGTACATACACATGTACAGATGTACATGTGGCTGTACATACAGATGTACATCTGTATGTACTCCTGTACAGCTGTACAGGAAACTGTATTGATTTATAGATGTTACTTCCTCGCAAGTCCCGTTAAAAATCCAATGGAACCCAGATGTTTTTTTCGGGGTCGGACGATATACGGGGAATTAGAACAATTGTCTGGTTGGGCTTGAGACCTTTCAATCTTTGTAACTAGAGCTTAGGCTGCATACTCCAAACGATTTGATTCTAAATCCATAAAGAAAAGAAGAGATCATTTTGACGACATGACAAGCTGATCACAGATACAGAAGATTCGATATGTAATAACATTCGGTAAGAATATCTTACAGGGGTTCGACATATTAGGGGACTTCACTATCAAATATAAATAAGATAAAATGATCGATTACTCTAATCCAGTCGTATGATCGACTTATCTCGTAATCCATCAAACCTGCAGAAACCTGTACATATGTATGTACATATGTACAGGTATACAGGCAAAACAAAGAGGGCTATTTCCTCTCTGTTTCAGTACGATACTTCCTTAATACCTCTTCTAGAATCTGGACCATGTCTTTATTAATCGTAAGTGCGTGTACCTTAAGCCACCTATGCAATTCAGCATCAAGTTCAAATGTAGCTTTCTTTTTCCCACTGATCTGCACCAATTCGTGAGCAGGACTTTTCGCAATTTCAGTCGGTAAAATAATTTCTTCTTTATTTTCTTGGTTCCCGGAGGGGGAACGCATAAGCGATTTAAATTTATCAGCCTTATTGGTTGACACGCTGCTTCAGCTCCTCAACAAACCCTATATATGACTCCAATACGCCTTGATCAAACTTCGTACTGTCCTGGATACCTTCCAGTACAAACTCTTTAATACGGCTACGCCGTTTAATAATACTGTCAAACACCATCGGGCCATATTCATCCTTTGCCTTATCAACGATGGAATTGTCTATACCGGCTCGTCCATCGCTCATAGCGATCAGAATACCAGCCAAAGCAAGCCGTTCATTCGTTCGTTGCTGAACGACAGTAAGTGTTTCAAGATATCTCTCTAGAGCGGAATAGCAAAATGGCTCAGACTGTAAGATTACAACTGCAAAATCACTCGCAGTTAGCCCATTAATGGTCTGATCCCCAAGGTTTGGCGGCAAGTCGATTAAAATATAATCATAACGGTCTTTAACCATATCAATGGTTTTTCTCAGAGCCTGGGTAGCATCCCCTTTGTAGTCTCTATATAACCACCGGCTAAACGTCGATAGAATATCTTCTGCAGGTATTAAATCAAGATTATCTGTGATGCGTACAATATATGGAGTTGGATTTTTCTCCTGAATGGCTTCAAGAATCGTTTGTTTTGTAAAGTCGTAAATATCCCTTCGTGTGAGAAACTCAGTTAGGTTACCCTGACTATCAAAGTCAATAGCTAGAACGCGAGCTTCTTTTGACAAAAGATGAGCCGTGATCGCACAAGCTGTCGTTTTACCGACCCCACCTTTTTGGATACCAAAACTAATGACAATCCCCATTGTTTACCTCCTTTAAAACTGTATACCTGTATTGTAACACAATGAAAACGAAGAGCAACAACTTTTTTATACCTGTACATACAGCTGTACATATGTACAGCTGTATGTACAGGATTTGGTCCAATTTTAGATAATTGGGAGGGCAGCTTTCTCCACCAGGTGCAGAAGGAGTGATTTAGGGGCATTCTGGCCTATATATGTAGTGAGAAATAAAGTTATGGACTGACGATGCGTCAATAAGCATACGAGCAATTAATTGAGTAAACCTAACAGACTCAATGTAATCTTGAGACTAAAGACGTAGAAGTTGACTACATTGTACTGACGATCTTTTGAAGAGAATCCTTTATGATAAGCAAATAAACGATTAGAGGTAATAACTAATGGAGATTAGAGAAACAGTCATTATTCTTTTCTACGAGGATTACGAATTAGTATTAAAGTTTTATTCCGAACAACTTGGCATGAAAATCCGTCAACGTGGTAACAGCTTATCTATTTTGGATTTCGGCGGCAGTTACCTTATGCTTGAGGAAAATGGTGTAGCTTCAGATAAAGAAAAGACAAGGTCGCAAAATCCAACGGTAATTCGATTCAATGTTAATAATTTTGATTCAGCCGTATCGGAGATTGTGGCACGTGGAGTAAAGGTTGAAGTGAAGAGCTTCGAATGGGGAACGATAGGAGTAGTTTTTGATCCAGAAGGAAATAGAATTGAATTAAAAGATTAAATGGCCGAGCCTCCCCTGAAGGAATATCTGTTGAGATGATCAGCGCCATGATCCCATCCTTTAGTTATTTACAAAAATATACTTTGAAGTAAGAATGAATTCCCTCGTTTGATGACGAAAATATCAGAAAAAGGTGGAATTATGTTGCTTAAATCCGGATTTATCTTAGCTGCCTATTCGCATTTATCATCTGCTATGTTTAACAAAACACCGGTTAAGGGAAGGCACGACGGAGAGAGCTTGCCAAAAGCGGTGATCGAAAAACCTGTACATACAGCTGTACATATGTACAACTGTATGTACAGGTTTGGTTTAAATATAACTCTACATCGCAGTTCGGACCACATACCAGCTGCTGGTCACGCTTTACCTACGTTACTCGGTAACACCAAACGTTACACCTACAATAAAGAATGTTCAACATCCAAAAATCATCTGATTTATCCTATTCCGGTAAGCTTGCATGCTGCACCAATGTAACCTTCAGGAATATCATCTATTTTGCAGACCCTTGAAATCGTCTCCCGACTAGGTTTTAATATTTCTCTCCCATGGCGGTCAATGTATTCACCGAAGAGTGATGTCGAGTAGCTAACCTGTACATACAGCTGTACATATGTACAGCTGTATGTACAGGTTAGCCTCAAGTTTAACTCTATAACCGCAGTTTGGACCATTTAATCGTCCGCGAGTCGCGCTGTGCCGATATTACTCGGCAACAACCACAAGCCTTACACCTGCAATATAGAATGGTCTACATCCAAAAATCATCTGATTTAACCTGTTTTCCGGTAAGCATACGCGTCGCAGCTACTAATGCCTTCATCGTTTTACCGGCAGGCATATAATCTCTATTTTTGCAGACTCTCGAAATGGTCTCCCGACTAACTTTTGATATTTCTCTTATTTTCTCTTGTTTGATCCCATGGCAGTCAATGAATATACCAAATCGACTGCGTTCCTTAACAAACATTTTTCTCATCCTTCCACGCGAGTCACTGTATAGCATCAGTATGGACAAGACTACGAAACTATAAAACATCGCAGTTCGGACCACATACCAGCTGCTGGTCACGCTTTACCTACGTTACTCGGTAACACCAAACGTTACACCTACAATAAAGAATGTTCAACATCCAAAAATCATCTGATTTATCCTATTCCGGTAAGCTTGCATGCTGCACCAATGTAACCTTCAGGAATATCATCTATTTTGCAGACCCTTGAAATCGTCTCCCGACTAGGTTTTAATATTTCTCTCCCATGGCGGTCAATGTATTCACCGAAGAGTGATGTCGAGTAGCTAACCTGTACATACAGCTGTACATATGTACAGCTGTATGTACAGGTTAGCCTCAAGTTTAACTCTATAACCGCAGTTTGGACCATTTAATCGTCCGCGAGTCGCGCTGTGCCGATATTACTCGGCAACAACCACAAGCCTTACACCTGCAATATAGAATGGTCTACATCCAAAAATCATCTGATTTAACCTGTTTTCCGGTAAGCATACGCGTCGCAGCTACTAATGCCTTCATCGTTTTACCGGCAGGCATATAATCTCTATTTTTGCAGACTCTCGAAATGGTCTCCCGACTAACTTTTGATATTTCTCTTATTTTCTCTTGTTTGATCCCATGGCAGTCAATGAATATACCAAATCGACTGCGTTCCTTAACAAACATTTTTCTCATCCTTCCACGCGAGTCACTGTATAGCATCAGTATGGACAAGACTACGAAACTATAAA
>NZ_QPJD01000022.1:38192-49781 GCF_003337375.1 Paenibacillus prosopidis | reverse complement strand
TACCAAATCGACTGCGTTCCTTAACAAACATTTTTCTCATCCTTCCACGCGAGTCACTGTATAGCATCAGTATGGACAAGACTACGAAACTATAAACGTCTCTTTTGTCATGGAATCAAAAATATTTCATCACAAGTGTGGAAATATGGACATACGGTTTTATTTGGTAAGCGTGAGAAACAGCCACTACTTGTCCACCTCTCACCGAAAATGGTCGCCGGAATGGAGAAGCTGGGGTACCTCCATAACGCTCGAACAGCTGCTACCTAACTAGCGTTTCAGACCTTGGTAACTACTTCGTTTTATGCATTTCTCTCAAAAACTGTACATACAGCTTAACGTTTGCGGATTTGGTTGCTACACCGGGTGGCACCAGTATATTGAAGCCCCTATCTCAAATATATGTAGAGAGATTTGTTCAAATTTACACTTTTTAATGTCTATTATTCCGATATTTTGACCATACTAGTGGTAGAGGTGAATGCTCATGTTTGGAATCGGTAAAAAGCGGACACCTTTTGGAAAATGGTTAGATAAAAAAGGCATCCTCCAAGAATGGATCGTGAAAGAAACAACGCTGAATAAATTCACGATAAGCAAATTAGCGAATAAAACGGATCACATCCCAAGTGGGCGAACCATGAAGAAAATCTTATTAACTTTACGAAAAATTGATCCGAACATTAAGCAAGACGATTTTTGGAGATTGTAGCATCATTGGTATAACACCTTTTCGATGTCGGTCATGAAGCAGGTCAGGTGTATATAGAAGGATACATGAACCATGTTTGTAAAAGCTCTTTCAAAAGGAGTTGTTCACATGTTCAACCCTCAAGAATGGACAAAACTATTAATGACTTTTCAAGGAAAGTCTAAGATTGTCTACATCAACGAACATACGGGACTATGTAAACTACGAGCCACCTTTACTAAAGAGCAGCAAATGGCGCTAGATCTTAAAAGAGTGAATACAGGCGGTCCGTTATTACAGAATAGAGGTGAATAACATCATACAAAAGAAGACGATCGTAGAGAAAATAAAAACAACTATTATTCATAACCGTCAGAATTTTCTTCTCTGGGTAAGAACAGGAGATAATAGATACCTAAATCTGATCAATAAGAAAGCATAAGGTGTCCATTTAAACGACACCTTTTTTTTGTTTAAATTAATATAGATTTGACAGACGGTACGAAAGGGAAACATTGCAAGTTACATTATTTGGCAATTACTACTTGTCTCTGTAATGATTTCATTCGTGAAAAATCTTTTACTGCGTACCGATCTGCGTATTAGCTGCAACCTTTGTAACAACTTTGTTTGTAGCAAACTCACCTTATAAAACTGACGGCTGTATGTATAGTTTATCTTTACCCTAGTAGAAAACCGTACGCGTTTTACCTGTCTTCTCCCACTACCGATCTACGTAGTCTATTGCATCAGTTGGATCAGCAGGCTTTATTTGCTCTCCTCGATTGGAAATCTTCGTAATCCCCAATGATCTGCAACCACTGACAAAATATCCTGCCAGGATGCTGGTTCTCAAGCAGCTTGTAAAAGCTCTGGCCACAAGTAGGCAAGATTTTGATCAAAGATCATACCGATATAATCCTTTTTCACTTCATCGGGGACCAGCTTGCCGGCGAGCATAGCCTCATCGATCAAACAGCGGTGAGCGCTTGTATGAATCGTATGCGTAACAATGCCATCCAGCTCGTGATAAAAATGCCCGTCCAGTTCATACAGATCGCCTTTTCCTCGATAAGCATAATCCTTGCGCGCCAAGTGCGGCACACCATCAACCGTTTCATTGAAAGCTAGGATTTCCTTCTTTGTCATTTCCCAAATTGGTTTCATCTTCGATTATCCTTTCATCCCCTGCAGGAATAAGTGATCCGGATAGATCTGATTATCCTGGGGTTCATGTTTATTTTTTAAAATCATGAAACAAAACAATTGATTGCATTTGAATGGAATCAAACGTAACCAAAATGCATTCGTGTATACATAAAAAATAGTAAAGCTTTATACATTTCTAGCTGCCTGATTTGCTATCAGAAATACAAAAGGCTGTACCAACTCCCTTATGGCTTCAAGTAGAAAACACAACAAGCCGAAGTATTTCGACTGACGACTCCCCCTTGAATGAAACACTTTAGGGGTTTGAAAAACCCGCATAAAATAACATAAAATAAGGGTTTTACACCTTCACGGCCTAAAACATCTCAATAAGAATCAAAAAGAATCATGATGAAACAAAATGAGTCGAAAGAAGAAAAAACATGAATAATGTCTATTAACTCTGGTAATACTGATTAATAGATACGAGATATCTACCGGCCCCACGGCGCGATGTATCTCAGGACAATGACTGACGTTGCTACAGATGAGCGGAGTCGGCAGCTTCATAGTCGCGGCTTTCTAAGCCTCTCGAATGGCTCCATGATCTCCAAACCATGCCCAGGAGTAGGAGAAGGAACAAAACCGAAAAAGCGATATAGACAACAATGACCAGATTCATGATAATCGTTAAATACTTGTATAGCTGTTCCATTGGTACCTTATTGTCTTTGGCAATAGCCATCAGTAGACCATACACAGCCACCATTCCGATCTGAGAGAAGAAAACAAGCAGACCACTGAAAAGGGTGAATTTTCTCAATTTCATGCGCTAATCCTCCTTTGAATAACTTGCCATGATTTCACTTCAGCAGCAGGGTGTTGACGGACTTTCTTCGGTTTCCTTTGAAACTCGAACAGGCCGCTAATGGCGGTAGAGATCGCCCCCAGGAACAAAATAGCTCCAAGCATCTTCCACATGACACTATCCACAACCCCAGGAATTAAACCGGGGGAGAGGAGCACAACCGGCAAAAACCATACTGCTTTTGCTTTGTTTGCACGAACCATTTGAACTAATTTCATATTTGACACACTCCCATTATTTGATAGAATGAAAGGCGTGATACTTTCCACAGTTAACACGCCTTCCAAAAGTCGTTTGCTTATGCAAGCGGCTTTTGTTGTTTTCTCATGTTCATTTGCATTTTCAAATGCTTGACGATCTCAACATCAAGATCCTGGGAAGCCTTTAACACTTCTTTCATCTGTAAAAGACCCTTTTGATAACCAAGGCAAGCTTGCCCGATTCGGTTCAACTCGTCCTGTCCTTCTTTGATTTTGGTAAGCTGCCGATCCACTTCCTTTTTTGAAACTGGCTTTTCCCGCAAAATTTCCATCCTCCTTAATCAGCTCCCCTATTGGGGGGGAAATCCCCCCGATTATTTCAAAACGTGAGTGGCGGCCAACGAGAAAGCCTCGTCTACGGAAAGGCCGCTCTCAATTAACCTATCTGCATCCACTTTGAAAAGCATTTGCAGCGTGCGTAATTTCAAACGCTGCTCGGGATCCAAGGTCTTATAGAATTCGTGTTCCCGGACAGCTGAACCGCGATTGGGGAAATTAATCACTTGCGCCGTTTGCTTAGGTTCAACCATCACAGCGGCCGGGGTGTCCCCGGACTGGATACCCTTTTTCTCCCTTTTGTCGATTTCCGGCGCGGCATCCCGCATCAGATCCGGGAGATTTTTTGGCTCAAAACCGTCCAAATTGCCCTCCCGAATCATTTCGCGTTCAGCGTCTACACGTTCGAAAACCTTCGCGTCATAGTAGTCCGCGCCACCAGCTGCCATGTATTCGATTAGCTCCGCTTTCCGCTCATCGCTCAATCGACGAACCGTCGAAAGATAACGAGGACCAAGGTACAGCTGGCCTTTCCACTCGTAGCCAGTGGGTTCTGTATAATCCGTTTTCCACAGTACTCGCGTATAGCTCTCAAAGCGGTTAAGTACTTTCTGAACATCCGGGGTCAAAGGGCCATCGGTCCAGGACACTAGAACGCTGTCATATTCGGAAGTCAAAGAGAATTTGAATCCCGGAAACACCAATTTTAGAGCTGCCAGGATGTGCTTTTTTGCTTCTTTACCGGGGATGCTGATTTTTTCCATTGTCATTATTGATCAATTCCTCTCGTTTTTTGATGTATGAAGATCGGCCGGAGCTGCCCCCCCGGCCACGCTTAGTAAATCCGGGAAAAGCTAGGTTTTGGAGGGAAGAACGTGCCAGACGTTACCTTTTTGGATTTCTTGTTGTAAGTAACCCGGTAGTTCTTCCCCTGATGGCTAAAGCGCCAGCTGAGTGAATCGCCATCCTCGTGATTGATATACCAACCAATCTCATCGCAGTCTGGATCAATATTCAGTGTTTTTTTCATGTAATTTTCGATAGCTTTCATGGACTCAACAACCTTTCATTTTTGGAATTTATTTTTTACCATATATCCGGATTTCTGTTTGCCGGTCTAGCCTAAGCGGCGATGAGCGGAAATCTTTAGGGTTTTGAGAACAGAACTTGCCTTGCGTACTTGCTGTTTTGCGTATGAAGTTTTCAATGAGCTTTACATCCGTATTTTTCGTAGCCGTCATAGCGTTCTTATCATGCCGGTTCCTGGCGCGCAGGGACTTGCCCGGCTTGCCGGGTGGCGTTCTCGAAGAGATAAGCCATCCTTGCGCGCCAGGGTTCGGCATGATTTGCTATGATGACGGATATGAAAAATACATACGGATGTTAGCGATTGAAAACGTAAGGAGCAAAGCAGCTACGCTCATGATCAAGCTGTTCACAAAACTCATTAGGTTTTTGTCCTTGCCCTTGGCTCTTGAAGGCAGTTGACCTTGATTTGATGGGGTTAAATCCCTTAAACGGATTTGTTATTATTCTTTGGAAGTGGATTATTTAATCTTTTCAGGTGGGTATGAGGATAGAGGCCTATTGGAGGCGGAATGGGCGCGTTTCGGGTGGGTAGCAGCTAATGATCGTATTCTCGAAAGAATACAAACGTAGGGGAAATATGGGCCGTCTGTAACAGTTTTAAAGGGGAGTACGAGTGGGTAACAAAAAAAGCCCGAATTTCGGGCTTCTAGGGATTTTGAGGCTTTTGGTTTTTCATCGGAACGCAAAGGAGGAAAAGAAGCCCTATGGAATCTACGGGGTCTTAGGCGCGCGCGCCTTAGAGCCGGTGATTCGCTTGGGCTTCCCGATTGAACGAGCTGGGGGATCCAATGAGATTTATCTTTCAATTTCTGAACCTTGATCTCGGATGTATTGTTGTGAAGTACCATATTGACGATGTAATTGGTTAAGCTGGCGTTGCTGCTGTCCGGTAAGCAGATCTTGGCCAATTTGTTGTAAGGCCGATTGCAATGCAGTAAGTAGGGATCCTAACCCGGTCATGTTTTTCTGGATTAATTGGACCTCTGCAGGAGAAGGTACTTTTTTCTCGACTTGAAGAATTTTAGCATCAAGCTGCTGAACATCTTGTTGAACGCCTAAGATGGTCTGTTTATTCGGATTCGTGATTTTCTCCAACAGATTTTTCGGTTTTAGCTCAATCAGCCTGGCTACGAGCTGATCACGTAGATTTTTCAATCGCTCTAGCTCATGAATCGGCTTTAGCTTTTCTTTCTCCTGCAGAAGCTTTGAATGAACAGAGTCGTAATTTTTTTCAAACTGGTCCTTTTTTCGCTCTAAATCACGATTCATCTTCTCTTGCTCTTTATCCCAGCCCTTAATGATCCGGTCCAACCATTTCGGGATTACAGACGTATGAATTTGGATTAATCCTTGGTTGACATCCAACGTTTTTTTGAAGCCGGTGCTATTATCGAAAACAAAAACACGATCGGCAAGGCGTATGGCTTGAGGAACTTTATCTAACGAACGATCATACCTACGCCGAATATCGGCCTCTGGAATGGAATGTCCCCCTGCTTCAACTCTGCGGGCAACGCGCTCGATGTGATAATCCACATTTTTAAGGCCGACATAATACATCGTGATACCAAAGCCGGCTTCTTTTGCTCGTTCCATTTGGCGCAATACATTGCCACCAGCAAGGGTCGTTTCAATAGAAAAATCCCGACGCTGGTCAATGCAAACCTGGACACGCTTGAGCGTTTCACGTCCAGCTTTAACAGCTGCAGCTTCGGGATTATCTGGATTCATTCGCTTGGCAATCGCATCCGTGTCAATGACTTCCCCGACTTGATGGGCTAAAACGTCTGTAATCGTGCTTTTACCGGCTCCATTTGTACCGGCGAAAACCGTCATATGAGGTTTAGTTTCCTGCGTATTCAACCTCGGTTCGGTGTCCATGCTCATCATAAATGACCTGCGTCTTTCTGCCATCGGCAAACTCACGAACCATCTTTCCGTTTTCCTCGTAAACCACTGAAGTCCCTGCAGCTTTAGCTTTTGCTCTGGCTTGCTTCGTTGCGGCGTTTAAATAACGTTCTAAATCTTGATCATTAATTTCCTTCATGAATATGCCCCTCCCAACCTTTTTCGTAATTCGTTTTTTTGTATCTAAAGGGATTAGGAATGTCCTTCGTGAAATACATCATTGAAAGCTTTATTATACCATATCGTCATATCGCTGCGGATCGGCTGCTGCGCATTTTGCAGCAGCCGGTCCGCAGCGGCCAGCAATCAAAAACAAAGGTGAAAGACTTTGTTCACCATGTTAATAGAAAATAAAGTGTAGAATGAGAACTAATAAAAACCAAAGCGGTATCCGTTAGCATGCCGCTTTAGTTCCGAAATTCAATTATAAAGAAAATGATCATCTATATAATTAGAAATCATCGAGTCGTGAGTAACATCTATGACCGTATAATTCTCGTCTTCTACCCATGTACCCTTCTCCACCACAAACATATCATGGGCAGTGACGTGCTTTACCACAGACACCATTAAACCCTTAGGAACAACAACCCTTTCAGAGTACTCAAAATTACCTTGAACACTCCTGATCTTAATGCCAGGAAACTGACACAGTAGATCGCTAATCATGGATCTCCGCATGCCGTCCAATATCACGTGACGGAACATTTTGGACTTCCCTTCTTCAGCTTGCTTTTCTAACCAGTCCCACGTTTTTTGGGAAAGAGTTAAGGAAACCTTCTTCGTTACTCCGATTGGAGGACGCCCTACAGGTTGCGGTGTCATCCGGATCAACTCCTCCATAATTTAAGTTACCTAAATTATAATTTAAGTAACTTAAATTATCAACAGTTTTTCATATATTTTGTTTGTCCAAGGGGGGGGCTGACAGGCGTAATTGAAGTGTGCTAAAGTACTAACACTCCCACCTTGAAAGGATGATTTTGTTGGCAAACTACGGAATCGATAGGAAAGCATTGAAGGAATTGGCTGGGTTTTCTGCACCTCTTCGTAACTATGTAGTAGTGAAACTTAATTGGGCTAAATATTTCGCTGTTAATTATCCTAATGCTCAAGTTGTTGCTGGGTTTTCAGGTGCTGGAATTGACCGTAAGGTGCTTAAAGGGATTGCTGGTATTGCTGATGTGGATGTTCGGGACTATCTTCTATCGCGTCTTGGATGGACCTCCTATTACGCAGCGAACTATTAATATTATTTTGACGTTGAGTCCTGATAATCCAGGGCTCTTTTTTCGTTCATCAAGAATTCTCGAACAGCAAACGAATCCCGCATCCGTTTCATTCCGATGCTCCTTCTCTCTTTTTAAAAAAAGGCAGCGGCGGTAGCCGGTGGCAACCATCAGGGGCAAGTATTTTGCCCCTGCCTGGCGCTGATTTCTTTACTGAGCCCCACCATCACATCCCCGACTGGCCCCGATCGGCATGATCCACTCTTTCGTGAACAAGTCTTCGGTCGTGAATGATCTCGAGAGGGCCATTTCAATCCAGCGGGGTAGATTCGGGTCGTTCAGCGGAAGAACCTTCTCCATTGCGCCTTTGGCCGCCTTCTCTACCACGGTAAGCTTCACATCAACCGTATGACCAATAAGCTGTTCTGTTTGAGCAAAGCGCTCCACACGCTCCCCCGCGATATGTTGAAGCGCTGCCCATTGATGAGCAGTCGAAAACACGCAGCCCATGCAGCTCACACGCCCGAACCCTAAATAATAGACCGGGTGTGGCATGATACCAAACTCCCGGTGCAACTCGAACATGGACGCTTTTGTTTCATCGATGACAGGCCGCCAGTGGTGAACGATTCGCTTTCTGGTTGTCGATGAATGCTTTTCGGCTTTTAGGTAATTACTGCGATTGCCGCCTTCGCTTCGACGCTCACCGGTAATAAACAAAATCTTTTTGGGCTTGAACGTGGATCCTACGTACCGCGGATTATTATTTAATGTCCGTCGGGCTGGATCCGACTTCCCGGAAGCACTGCACCAGCGTCTCATCAAATCGGCGCTTTGTGCGGGAAACCTCTTTCGTGTGGAATGTTTCCCCTTCTTGGTTTCAAGCCGGACGATGTTGCCTTTATCCATATAGAGCACATCCCCGGCCAACCGATTCTCGCGCATCAGCTCCCCATACAGGCCGCCTTCTCTCCACTGGTAATAGATCGGCACACCGAACGCCTCCGCGACCGCCTCACAATAAGCTTCCGTTACTGGCCAATCCCAAAATTCGTTATAGTCCTCGCCTTTCCCATCGACTGCTTGATGCCAGATTTCGAGTTTTGAAAAATCTAGTCCCTCTTTCTTTAGCCAAAACAGGCAGCCCATCGAATCAGCACCACCCGATAGATGTAAAATCACGGTATCATACTCGTTCAGCGGAAACAGCTCAACCGGCTCCGCTTTCGTCTTTTTCTCGGTATGATCCTGATTACGCTCTTCTATCTCAATACTCAAGTCCAACGTTAATTGTTCCAGCTTGTCCGAATCTCCCTCCTGTATCGGCGTGGCTGGCTCGATGATGACCGGGCCGCAAAAATCATCTTCGAAAAAATCAAAATCTAGCTCGGGAGCCTCCAATCTTAAATCATGTTCAAATCCTGTTTCACGCTTGGGATACATGTCATCAAACATCGTCTATATCCTCCTTGGGGTGAGGCCGGGCGAATCCTGGCCAATGATTTTATATTTCGTTAGTGTACAGAGCATCGAATTGTCTTGACTTGTTAGCCTCAATCGAACATCCGGCTTCGTTTGCTGCTCTAGCCCTAGCGGCGATGAGCGGAGGGCATTTGCCGGATTTGATGAGCAGTTTTCCTTCTGCGGCCTTGCGCGTAGCGTATGGAGTTTTCAAAGAGCAGAACATCCGTGTGTCGTAGCCGTCATAGCCCGCTTTATCATGCCGGCTTCCGGAGTGCAAAGGTCTGCCCGGCTTGCCGGGATGGCGTTCTCGAAAGAGAAAAGCCACCATTGCGCGGAGGAATCCGGTATGATTGGCTATGCTTGATGGATACGACACCCCGGATGTTGCCCGCTTGAAAATACCCGGAGCGAAGCTGCTGCAGACGGTAACTGAGTGCGAATCATCCCGGCGCGTCTTTGACCTCGCTTTACAGGTTTGGCCTTTTTCTTTTCGAAAAGGTAGTGGCTTCGATCGGCCAAAGCGAAGCGGAGGCCACCGTTTGAATCCGAAGTCACCGCCCCGCGGCGGTGACAACCTTTCGGGCTTGCCTGGCCAATGGCCTCATTCCAAGCAGGGCTGTGAGTCAGACGATCGAACGTCCCTGCTTCTCTGGTTGCAGCTGCCAAAGATCAAACAAAAAAGCAAGCAGCTAAGAGGCTGCTTGCCGGAGAATTAGATTGATAAGGCCAACTCGTATTGTCCTGTCGTTTTCCATCCTGCAGTAGAGGAATCCGGATCGCTTTCCACGCACAGTTCAGGTAAGTTAGCCCGAACAAGTGCGTTCGGAATGACCGGAGAAACTGAATTTCCGCAGCGTGCTACCTGTTCCGCTTTCGGGTAAGGTTTTCCACCATCCACCCGATCAATAACATAGTCGGCTGGGAATCCCTGCGCCGCGAACAATTCATACGGTTCAAGCATCCGGAATCCAATATCCACGATAGCGTAAAGCTGCCCGCCGATAGTGACATACCCAAGATGTTCAGTGTTCGTTTCGGATCCCGCGCTGAATTCTTCCATGAATGTCCGGACTTCCCCGAAGTGATTTACGGACGTAATGGTTTGGAGCGGATCCGAAACATCTTGGCCAACATTTGTGCCCTTGAACTTGATAATGTGACTGGCTGCCCGCGTTGCCTTGCTCCTATCCGCTTTGAAGTCGCTGGCCGGGGCCAAAATAGCTTCAGCTAGACCGAATTTGTTTCCTCCTGCCGTAATGGTTCCCATCGGCTTATGAAGATCCAGGACTCTCGGTGCTTGCCCTTCGGCCTCGCCATAACCCATTTGAACCAAAAGCGGAGTTACTAAGCAATGTTCGGTCTTTGGCGTTATGGTTGTCAGCGGTTGTTCGACGTTGTACTGCAGACGATCTGCGGCAAAGCCTGTTTGTCCGATCCGGGAGATGAACGGTGTTACGATGCCCCAGCCATTCTTTGATGTAATGGTTTGCATCGGCTTGTTGATCTCTTGACCGCGGAAATTCTCGCCGCCATGATTCACTTTGATAATAAATGGGTTCGCATTGTTAATGACAAAGCGCTGAATGCCCCTGGCAATCCGGCGTTTCGTATTGGGCGACAGCTCTCTACTCCGGCCGAAGATGCTCGGACATGGGCGGGTGAAATCAATGATCTCAGCAGCTGTACGGTACGGCAACAGTTTTCCGGATTGTACCTCAAGCGAATTCGGTGCTCCATGCGTAGGCTGAGGCCAAACGATCGGTTGTCCGTCACAACGTGCAATCAAGAAGAAGCGTTTACGCGATGTCGGAGCGCCGAAATCGCAAGCCTTTATACCCTCTTTCCATTCGACGTGATACCCAAGATTGCGAAGGGCCTTCACAAAAGAACGGAAGGTGTGGCCTTTTCTCTGCGGATCCGGACTGCCGTCTGCCAGCAAAGGCCCCCAATCTTTAAATTCCTCGACGTTTTCTAGGATGATGACGCGCGGCTTGACCGTAGCCGCCCAGCGAACAGCCACCCAAGCCAGCCCCCGGATGTGTTTTTCCTTCGGCTTCCCTCCCTTCGCTTTCGAGAAGTGTTTGCAATCCGGAGAGAACCAGCAAAGCGCAACGCGCCTTCCATTTGTAATTTCAACAGGGTTCACGTCCCAAACGGATTCGCAGTAATGCACCGTTTCCGGATGATTGGTTCTGTGCATGGCGATAGCCTCTAAATCATGGTTGATCGCAATATCAACCGCACGACCAATGGCCATTTCGATACCTGTAGATGCACCACCGCCCCCTGCAAAGTTGTCTACCACGATTTCACCGTTATATATAACACGCTTCATGACACGTTTTCCTGTACGTTCCAAGACTGCTTGCATGTATATCCACTCCTTGTGTAATGAGTAAATTCAATTTTTTCTTGATTTTTCTGCCTCAATCGAACATCCGGCTTCGTTTGCCGGCCTAGCCCTAGCGGCGATGAGCGGAATGCTTTTGCCGGGTTTGATGAGCAGTTTTCCTTCTGCGGCCTTGCGTGTAGCGTATGGAGTTTTCAAAGAGCAGAACATCCGTGTGTCGTAGCCGTCATAGCCCGCTTTATCATGCCGGCTTCCGGAGTGCAAAGGTCTGCCCGGCTTGCCGGGATGGCGTTCTCGAAAGAGAT
>NZ_QPJD01000022.1:20188-38094 GCF_003337375.1 Paenibacillus prosopidis | reverse complement strand
ATCCGTGTGTCGTAGCCGTCATAGCCCGCTTTATCATGCCGGCTTCCGGAGTGCAAAGGTCTGCCCGGCTTGCCGGGATGGCGTTCTCGAAAGAGATAAGCCACCATTGCGCGGAGGATGTCGGTATGATTGGCTATGCTTGATGGATACGACTCGCCCGGATGTTGTCCGCCTGAAAACACCAGGAGCGAAGCAGCTGCAGACGGTACACGATTGCGAATCATCCCGGCGTGCCTTTGACTTGGCTTTTTGGGTTTGGCCTTTTTCTTTTCGAGAAGGTTTTTCATCTTCGAAATGGCTTCGACCGGCCAAAGCGAAGCGGAGGCCACCATATGAATCCGAAGTCACCGCCCCGCGGCGGTGACAACCTTTCGGCGCGACAGCGTGGATTTTCTCGTTCCTGGATCGCTTCACAGTCTAAACACTCATTACGTAACGAAAAGACGCAAAAAGAATCAAAAAGAATCTAAAAGAGACAATAAGAGACAAAATAAAAAGCCAGCTATCAATTAGCTGGCGAAAATGCTGTCGAACTGGAACACTCCTTGCCCGTTTTCCTCGGTAATTTCGATCCGCTCTATTGTCTCCATCACGTCTGTTTTCGTCGGGAAGATGCTGGCCATTCTTTTATAGCGGCTGCCCATGATGGCTACGGCGACTTCGATGCCAAATGCTTTCACGACATCGCCGGCTATACTTTGACCTATCAATTTGATGCGCTCGCCCTCCCCCATGTACTCCGGAAATTGGTACCATTCTGGAATCATTTGAAAGCGGAGCATTTCATCCGATCGAAACATACGCCACATTTCTTTGTCCGGGTGTTTGAGGTAACTGGATGTGACTTGGACTTTTCCATAACTGAAAGGAAATGCGGAAACGCGCTTACTATCCAGCCCGACAAGGGTATGGTTTTTTTCAGCCTTGAAGTTGTTGTTCCCCACCTTCCGGAGCAGCCCTTCCATTACCGTTCCGCTAATCGGCCGCCAATCACCTTCCTCCCAATCCTTTCCGATCACTTGGGCCACAGTCTTACGTCGATGCTCTGGAAGCTTGGGAATCTCTGGCCATTCAAAATCTGTTTTCTCTTGAAAGAATGCGGCATATCCTCTTGTTCTCGATGCAACAGAGCCTAGATCAAAGGCATCTATGATGATTTCATGCATGTAAGGAAAGAACGGTTGCAGCAATTTTTTCAAATGTTTGTATGATGTGCTTTTGAAATATTGCGGGACTTGCTCGATCATAACCACGCTAGCGCCGCTGGCCAGTACAAGCCTTGCGTAATGTGGTCCGTGTCCCTCCGTAACGCCTCCGTCTTGTCCGCCTAAACTGGAATACCTCGTGCAACTAGGACTTAGCCAGCACACATCCGATGGAGCGACATAGCTCGGATGCTTTTTGGTTAAATCTCCTATATAGGCGCTTCCATTCCGGAAGTTATTCATGTATGCATCCACGGCAGTCGGCCATATGTCTAGCGCCCCTACCGGTTCAAATAGCCCGGTTTCCGCAAGGCAAGCCGTTGCAAAGCCACCTCCGCAAGGAAAGGAATTGAGGCGTAGCTTTTTCAAATCCCCCCCTTGAAGCGTAGGTTTCTCGACTACAAACAAATCGAAGGAACGCTCTTTTTTGATTACGATTATGCCGTCACTGACAAGCAGGTCAATGTACTCCCGTTCACGAAACACTAGCGTTACCTCTTTGCTGCATGACTCATACAGGGGTCTTTCATGCGCCCAGCTTGGGCGCTTTCGTTTCGATATGATCCGCGTTTTTTGCTCACATCGAGTAAGGATGATTGCGCCGTCTTTGATCGTTTGACGAACACCCTCACCGACATCGAAGCCAGCAGCTTCCAAGACGGTTGGCTCAAGCCAGATTCTTGTATTTTCACGGTGAAATCCCGTCATTATATGGCGTATAAGTTTAACGTCCTTCATATTTCACATCGTCCTTTCTTTTTTTGAACTCGTTCATCTGCAGTGTTCAAACTGCTTCACTGCGAGGGGGTGGCCATTACAGCCACCACGCACTGCCTCCAGCGGTAAAGGTCAATTCGTCCAATTGCGTTACTTCTTCCTCAGTTAATTCAGGTAATTCATAAGTTTCGTTGTTTTTCATCGTCTATTTTCCACCTTTCGGGAATTTAATTCTTGACTCGGTTGCCTTAATCGAATATCCGGATTCGCTTGCCTGTCTAGCCCGAGCGGCGATGAGCGGATTCTTTAAGGGCTTGATGAGCAGAACCGCCGCCAGCTGGCAAGCGTGGAGCGTATAGAGTTTTCAAAAGAGCAGAACATCCGTATTTCGAAGCCGTCATAGCCACGATTAACCATGACTGGTTCTCGTAGTGCAATGGTATGCCCGGCATAGCCGGGATGGCGTTCTCGAAAGAGATAAGCCACCATTGTACGGAGAGGTTCGTCATGGTTGGCTAAGATGACGGATACGAAATACGCCCGGATGTCGCTCGTTGAAAACGATAGGAGCGAAGCGCCAGCGCTGCAGTATCGTTCTGCGAAGCAAGCCCTGTCCTTTTCTTCTTCGAGATCCCCCACAAGGGTTTTGTCTTTCAAGAAGGTTTTCTTCTTCGAGATCCGCTTCGTCTCGGCCAGAAGGGCCGGAAGGTCGCGGATTTTGGCGGCCTCCGGTCCTGGCGGCCACCGCTTGAATCCGAAGGCACCGCCCCGCGGCGGTGGCAACCTTTCGGGCGTAGCCCGGCCTCTCGCATTAAGGACGCGCGCAGTATGTGCGTCCCCGCCGGAGGTACAGCGGATCCTTTTATCAGCATAAAAAAAAGCTCCGTGTGGGAGCTGTCGAATGAAACAAAGGGAGTGAGCCGGGCGACTGCCGCCGGCCGCAGCTCATACATGCGCGGTAACGCTTGTGACCCTGAACTGGACACTGGAAAAGACTTTCAAGCGTTTCATGGTCTTCGCTTTCGGATCGCAAATGTAAAGCTGTTGACTGTCCTTGACGTTCGTTCCATCGGTGAACTGCATCCGGATAGCATCAAACCAGGATTCGGCGTTTCGGATTGTCCTTTCATCGCCTTCTAGCGGCAGAAGATCGGTTCCGTGATTGCGAACGAACCAGCAAAAAGGTACTTCACCAATTTGCTCCAAGCGGGATAAATCCAGCTCGTAAAAATCCATATGATAGGCTTTAACCACTTTAAGGACTACTTTTTGCATATCGAGGACAAGTGGATCCGTTCCGAATTTCTTCCATAACCGGCTTACCTCTCGCTTCTTGGTGGTGGCTTTCTCGATTTGCTCCTGATCCGGCCAGCTGGAAAGCTTGG
This sequence comes from Paenibacillus prosopidis, assembly GCF_003337375.1. GTDB lineage: Bacteria > Bacillota > Bacilli > Paenibacillales > Paenibacillaceae > Pristimantibacillus > Pristimantibacillus prosopidis. The sequence goes on along the minus strand of NZ_QPJD01000022.1, from coordinate 34,787 downwards.
CCTTCTGAATCTCGGTGTTTAGTTGGTTGATGATCGTATTAAACATGTTTTTTCCTCCATTCGGTTATTTGTTGTACTTGCCGGGGCCAGCGGACCCGGCCGCGCCGGCTAGGCGGTAGTGCGCACTCTCGCTCGAAGAGGCGATATGATCGGGGGGCATAGCCCCCCGTTGCTAGTTCCAGAAGAATTTTTTCAAATACCATAGACCTTTTGGAGTGCTGTAGTCGAAATTGAACTTTTCAATATAATTTGAAACGACATAAATATTTGTACTTTCCGGTGTAACCTCTTTGTAGGCGCGTACCATGCAGCAGTTCATCTTGATAACAATTTGCGGCAAATGGAGAACTTCCGCACGATTCCCAATCATCGAAACGCGATACGCTCCATGAATTTTGTAGGTGTTTGCTTGAATTTCCTCCCCCAATCGCAAGCCAAAATTTTTCATCCAGCGTTCCAAGCCCTCCGGGGTTTTAAATGACGTATGCCTGGATCCTCCGGAGTAAACGATGTACGGATTGTCATCTTTGCTTAATTCAGGACTTAGCTTCATAAGTGTAAAGTTACTTTCAAGAGGCGCTAAATACCGCTTCTTGGGGGGGTTAGCGGTCATTACCGGTAATGACTGAAGCAATTCCGGGTCAAGTCCTTTTTCGTTAGCGCTCGGGTAAATCACATTATCCAGCAATTGCAGATACATCACTGTGTATTCTCCGATGATCTGCGTGTATTGCTCCGGGGTGATATGATCCGGCAGCCGCTTGCATATGCCACCGTAAAACTCACAATGCCCTTTCACATGTTCGTATAGATTGCCGGAAATACGATCTTCTTGGGTCAAGTCATACCGGCCATTGTATATATCACCATTGGTGAAAAGAATCTCGAAGTCGGTTTTGTCATAGCCTTGCTTTGGAGCTGTAAGCGCCATTCGCTTTAAAATCTCGTTGGCTTCCTCCCAGGTTTTAGCAAGTCGTGGTTTTCCGCATTCTGCGCTTGGACCTTCTCCGCGGGTGATGACAATGCGCTTCACCTGTACATGGGTGGTATAACCATATTTCAGCACTCTTTTAAGCTGCCGGTAATCCATATCATTCAGCTCTGCATATTCAGCACCCCAGCCTTTCGGATCGGTCATATGAGCATGAAGGATATTGTCCGTATTTGAAAATTCGGGAAGTGCCTTTACGGACTCTAAAGCAACTGCTTGAATTTTGGTGATCGTTTCAGGTCTAATTGTTTTTGTCATGGAAGATCATTCCTCTCGGTTCTCGTTTTTTCTTGACTTGTTTGCCTCAATCGAATATCCGGATTCGCTTGCCTGTCTAGCCCAAGCGGCGATGAGCGGATTCTTTAAGGGCTTGATGAGCAGAACCGCCGCCAGCTGGCAAGCGTGGAGCGTATGGAGTTTTCAAAAGAGCAGAACATCCGTATTTCGAAGCCGTCATAGCCACGTTTAACCATGACTGGTTCTCGTAGTGCAATGGTCTGCCCGGTATAGCCGGGATGGCGTTCTCGAAAGAGATAAGCCACCATTGCACGGAGAGGTTCGTCATGGTTGGCTAAGTTGACGGATACGAAATACGCCCGGATGTTGCTCGTTGAAAACGACAGGAGCGAAGCGCCAGCGCTGCAGTATCGTTCTGCGAAGCAAGCCCTGCCCTTTTCTTCTTCGAGATTCCCCACAAGGGTTTTGTCTTTCAAGAAGGTTTTCTTCTTCGAGATCCGCTTCGTCTCGGCCAGAAGGGCCGGAAGGTCGCGGATTTTGCGGCCTCCGGTCCTGGCGGCCACCGCTTGAATCCGAAGGCACCGCCCCGCGGCGGTGGCAACCTTTCGGGCGAAGCCCGGCCTCTCGCCCGGCTAGGGATCGCGCAGCGTACGCGTCCTGGCCGGGGCCACTCCCAATCCGATCCAGCGCACGAAAAAAAGCCGGTTGGCAACCTGTGGCTGCTAACCGGCTCCGGCAACACGTATTACGATGAAGCACAAGCATCATGCTCTGCCTATAGCCTTGATTGGAGCAAAGCGGAAATAAAGCTAGAGCCAATCAAGCCGAAATCTAACCGTTCTGCCTGCCAGCAGTCAGAGAACTAGCAGCGGATGACCAGCAAAACAAAAAGGCCGGTTAGCCGGCCTTGATCAATTCTTCTATTTGGTGCAATTCCTCCTGAGCTTTACGGTACACCTCACGGTAGGAGCCAACATTTGAAATCCCAGCGAGCGAGCCGATTTGATTTTTGAGCGCCAGGATTCGGAGCTCGTATAGTATCCGTTGAAAAGCTGCTTTTCCTCCATGTCCTGTTGCTGCATCGCGTTTTCGCTCATACATCTGCTGTAGCTGTTGAGCCCGGCTAATTCGGGTATTCAGCAAGCGGCTGCAAACTTCAGCAATCGGAATGCTGACTGCTTCCGGAATCCACTTATTATTATGGAGTCGAACACATTCATTAAACAAATATTCATCCGGCCGAACGGGAGAAACGATTGGCTCAACCCGCGTGAACAGTTTAACGTGTTGCTTCAGAAGCCGATGAGAGGATCCTTCTACATAGATATACCGACTGCCGACCATTCGAACGATATACGATGTATATCCATCATGAACCATATCGCCGTAATATATTTTATCAGGGCCTCGTTCAAATACCGGCGCGACAACCGGGAGCATTCCGCCGGCTTCTAGGTAGGCCATTCCAAGACTTACGAGTTTACTCGTGTCATAATCGCGTAGCCGATACGGACGCAGCATCTCATCAATTTTCGAATATTTTTCCCGGTATTCATCTAAGCTTTTGGAATAACCGAATAATCGGTTGGCCAGTTCTATCTCGGGGCGCTTGCAGCGGATTTCTCGCGATGCTGCTATAGCGTGCGCGACCAGCTGCCGAAAGGTCACATCCGATTCCATCATCTTTTCAAGAAAACTATCATGATCGCGTTTCATCTCCAGTTCTTTCAGTTTTCCTAATCTCTCTATATCGTCTGCAATCCGTTGATTAAATCGGGCTAAATGCCCGTTCTTTTCAAATTGCGACATGCGGAGAACAAACCCATGTCCATTGATTCTCTTTTGTGCTTCTGTTGCCTCTTCCTGTTCAGATTGGGATAAATATCGCTCGTAGGTGCGGTAGTGTTGTACCCGTTCTTTTGACACGCATAGCTCTCCATCTTTAAAACGTTGGATAGCTTTTTCATATAAAGCATTTAGAATCGCTTCTGCGGTTACCTGGTCTGCTCTCGCATAAAAGCGATCTTCCTCGATATAGGCGGCATGCAGCAGCATGAAATGCGCCCATAGCATGCGAATCGTCGCAGGTGCCGGCGTATATCCGGCAGCTTCACGAATTCGCCGCTTTAAGGTATTAGCATCATCCGTCGACCGCATGAATATCCGCAGGCTTTTCGTGAAATAGGCAGATGCTTTCGGAGCTCCGTCTGGATCTGCTTTAAACTGAATGTAAAAATCGTAGGTATTTTCATTCTCTTCTCGCTTCGTTCGGATCAATTCGCCAGCAGTCCAAACACCTTTTAAATCGATGAATACAACTTCTGTAAGCGAAGTATACGTTTCCTGATAAGCGTTACGTCTGTTAAGCGTATTAATAAAATTTGTCATAATCATCCTCCTAAAAATATGTTGCGGTTTTGTTTGCTGGCTAGCCGCGCGGCGATGAGCGCCTTCTTTAAAGGTTTTGCTGGTGTCCCAAGCGGAATGCCACCTCCGGCCTTACATGGATAGTAATTACCGGCTCAAAATTGTCTCCTACGCAACTACCGATTTCAACTCACTTTCAGCAAGCAGAGAATACTTGCTCGCGCATTCAGTGCAGATAAAACCGCTGTCTTGATCAATATCGTCGTCTGTATCGCAAATGCAGCAAGGTGGTTCCTCGTCGATCGGATAATACTTGTCGTCGTCACATTCCATGCAAACCAATGCTTCCTCAAAACCATTCTCGCCTTCCAAGTAATCCGCTCGTTCCAGCAATGCTCCACAGTTCGGGCAATCTTTCATGTGCAATCCCTTCAATATTTGATAAAAGAGCTCCGCGCCTTTCGGCGCGGTATCGATTAGTTACAAAAGCGCTCGTCAGTAATGGCTTCGATCATATTGGATCGGGTAACGAGATCAGGCATATCTTCCTTCCAATCCCACGCGGATTTCATTTCCTTGTGGAAGCTATCACTAAGTTCACTTGCACCCTCCAAACCTTCAATGTTGCTTTCCCAGCTTTCCTCGCTGTCCCATGTTCTACCGCTTTGCACAAACATCTTAATGACGCGATTACCATATTTCCGAACTACTTGCTTCATACTAGCCATTCACAAGACCCCCAATATTCATAAATTTATAGATCATTCATCAAACTTTGATAGAGATTCATTTTGTAAACATCGCCAATACTCTCCGCTTGCTGATATAGCATCTTAAAATGAGCCATATCCTTTTCGTATTCTTGCTGAGCTCTTTCTTCCCGGATAGCGTCCCAATCCTTCTCGCGAACCATCATTTAAAACACCCCTTTTCATTTAATTCGCTCCCCTCGAAACATCCGGTTTCGTTTGCCGGTCTAGCCCGAGCGGCGATGAGCGGATCGCCTTATTGGGTTTGGTGAGCAGTTTCCCCTCTGCGGTGGAGCACGAAAGCGTATATTGTTTTCAAGGAGCAAAACATCCGTATATCGAAGCCGTCATAGCGTTCTTACCGTGGCCGTTCATTCTGTGCAAGGGTATGCCCGAAGGGACGGCATTCTCGAATGAGAAAAGCCGCCCTTGCACGGAAGGGGCTGCCATGGTTTGCTATGATGACGGATTCGGTATACATCCGGATGTATCCGCTGAAAACAAAGGAGCGATACGGCCGCCTCGAAGGATGAAGCGCGAAACAAACCAGCACTTGACCTTGGGCGTTATGGCGTAGAGAAACGAGCCATCATGCCCTTCTTTTTACTTACAGGTCTCTAAGGATTTGATTATTGCTTCCCTGCTACCGGGTACCCGCGATTGCGGCGTGAAACAAAGCAAAAACGCTAAATGGAACCGAGCGTATTTCTCGGTTCGCTTTAGCGTTTAGTGGGTGGTCTACTGGGGGATCCAAAGCTTAATTTTCCTTCTCAAGAATGCTTTTAATAGGAATAGATTGTGGTCGGAGCGTTTAGCTTTCGCCGGCCATCACGTGTCGGGTTAAGAATCGGGGATTTTTGCGAAGGGTACTGCAAATAATACTGTTTACAAGCTTATTTTCTATAGGAACATCCCCATATATTGGTATACTTTTCATTGACCGGGGCAACCTATTACTAAAAAATATTGGATGTGATGATATAGATGCATACAGTGTGGAAGGGTGCTATCAGCTTCGGTCTTGTCCATGTCCCAGTGAAAATGTTTACGGCCACCGAAGATAAAGACATACACTTTCGGACTTTACATGAAGAATGTGGCATGCCTGTTAATTACGCTAAGACCTGCCGTCATTGTGATAAGGAAATAGAGTCGAACGAAATTGTAAAAGGCTACGAGTATGAAAAAGACAAGTTTGCCATCATAAAGGATGATGAACTAGAGAGTATCAAGGGCGAAACGGCTAAAACAATTAAAATATTAGATTTTGTTGATTTAACGGATATCGATCCATTGTATTATCAAAAAGCTTACTACCTCTCCCCTGATATGGCAGGAGCCGGAGCCTATAACCTGCTGCTTGAGGCTATCAAACAAACCGGAAAGATCGGAATTGCCAAAATATCGATTCGAAGCAAAAGCAGCCTAGCTGCCATTCGAGTTGTCGGTAATTGCCTTTGCATGGAGACCATGTATTATCCCGATGAAATTCGCTCCCTTTCGTATGTACCTAATCTTCCGGATAAAGTGAATGTAAATGAAAAAGAACTGCAAATGGCAAAAATGTTGATTGAGCAGCTCAGTGAGACATTTGAACCTGAGAAGTATACCGATGATTATCGTGTTGCATTGCTCGAGCTAATTGATAATAAAATTGCCGGTGAAAGTGTCGACATCATTGCAGCGCCTGCAGCTGATGGTCGCAAAAATGTTATTGACCTCATGGCAGCTCTCCAAGCTAGCCTAGAAGCTGCTAAAACACCGCCTGCCCCACCTAAGAGAAAAACGACTAAGAAGGATAAACATATCGTTTCATGAATGCAGCTGCCGGAGCTTAATCAAACCGATGTAAAGGGTGTTTAACGAATGCGTGTTGACGAGGAGATCCTTGTTACTTGTGATGTATGTCAGGCACAAGATCTTGTTCGTATTGAGAATTTATTAGATTTTCAATGCAAGAACTGTGATACTCCAGTTTTAGTAATAAAACACGATATTCATGAACAAGTACTAAAAGAAATCGATGCTGCTGTAGACAATTTGGATCATGTGATTGGAAGTGCTATGTACGGATTCATGAGCCCTAGAGAAGCCCGAGATTGGTTAGAACATGATGCTAATAATATCTCTGATACACTAAATAAAGCACGTGAGTATATCAAGGACATGCAGAAAGAAAAATCCTACTGGATGAAGCAGTCGATGGTCACCAAATATCTATATAAAAGTTGACATAAAGAAACATGTATAAAAACCGCAGAGGCTCCCCCTGCGGTTTAACTATTTACTTCTTCCAATACCGGCAGTCGCATAAGTCCTGACTTATAATAACCACGGTGCTTCACTCTGCAGGAAACAAGCGGATCGACAAAGACGAAATCCTTGTTCTCTCCAATGATAGATCGGCCAAGTCGAGGCCAAACAGATTTTCGAAGCTGTGAGGTGATACCGAGCTCCATCGTACCGAGTGGCTTGATACGCTCCCCTTCCGGCACTCCAATCAACCAATTGTGGTCTTTTTTTGAATAACCGGTAATCATCACATCGGAATAAGCGTAATTGATAACTTTTTGCCATGACCACGAACGGATCGCCTTGCCGCCCGGCTCACACGGCTGGCTTCGTGACTCATATTTGCTGTCCCGTTTTTTCAAAACGATACCTTCCAAACCGGCTTCTCTCACCAAATCAAATAATTTAACCGCGCTGCCGGTCATCACTCGCATGCGCGTATAAAATTCTGTTTCCTCCAACTCCGCTTCGAGCAATTCTAAACGTTTCTCAAGTGGTAAACCCATGACATTCTCCCCTTTAAAATAGAGAATATCGAATGCACAAAACTGGATTTGGTTCTTGGATTTTTTTGACTGGAAACGAGCCATACAGGCCTCCCAGTCGGGATGCCCCTTCTCGTCTGTGACAATTAGTTCTCCGTCCAGGATGGTTCCTTTACTGATTGGTGGGCTATAAAGCTCGGGAAATCGGGCAGTTACGTCCATGTTCTTAGTATACAGTTTTAGTACGTCCATATTAGAAACGAGCAGCCGAATGCCATCAAGTTTTAACATGGAAAAGTAGTCGGGTCGGTCAAAAGGTTCGTTATCTTTAGCATACTGCAAAAGCATTGGGGGAAAAAACATTAGTCATCACCAAGAATAATGATAACATTAAGGTTAATGTATTGGCATTGGTAGTTGTTGGTCGCACCCGTAACCTAAGAAGTTTTGTCGAGCCGGTCATACGATGCCGGATTCTTGCGAAGCGGTAATGCTACGACACCAGTGTTTGTTAAGTTCTTACTTAGACAAGATGCACTAGCATTTAATAGAATATGGATATCAATATATTGGGGGGATTTTGCTTGGCTAAACGTTTTGAAGAAATGCTGAAAGAGACTAATAAAAGATTACAAAAATTCATTCCTAATGAAAATGATAAAATATGTCGATATTTGGATTTTCCTAAATTTATGAGTTTACTTGTAAATAAAAGTCTGTTTTTTACAAGGGCAGATAAATTTGAAGACCCCTTAGAAGGTGAAGTCCCTGAACAATACCTAAAAAAATTCTTTGATATCGAATCCCCTTTTGCTCAATATTTCGGCTATGATGTAGAATCTGAAAAAGTCAGAGTACTAGAGTCATACTACCAAGAAAAAGAAAAAACTTTTGTTAATTGTTGGACTATTTATGATACTGAGTCATATGCTCTCTGGAAGATTTACTCTGAAAAAAACGGTGTGGCTATACAAACAACTGTAGGGAAAATGAAAGAGATAACGGCGACTGCAGGGGCGGAAATTTTCAAGGTTCAATATATTGATAACAATGAGCAGGATTTATTTATACCTACAAATAAACGACTTTACGATAACTTCTTTGTGTTCAAAAGAGCGCATTATAAGTACGAGAATGAGATCAGGGCAATAATTAGTGGAATTGAAGCGGAATTCCAAGAGGTACGGATTCATGAATTAAGTTACTTCATCGATAAAATTATTGTTAGCCCATTTGCCGATGAATGGTTTGTAAAGTTGGTACGTAACGTTACAGCGAAGTTTGGCCTCGGTAATATAGAGGTTGAAGATTCATATATTGAAGTAAAGAAGAATTGAGGTTAATTCATGTGTTTATATCTACCTTAATTAAGACCCTTTGAAACAAATCAAAAACACCAGGATAAAATCCTGGTGTTTACCTTTTTGGCCGAAGCTCGGGGGATTTTTTATGTCTCGCAGGCCAGTCCATCGCCGTCGCGGTCAAGCTTGCTGCTGTAACCAGGATCACCTTTGTGTAGCGGTGCTTTTCCTGCTGCTTTTACTTCAGCACAGTTTGCATATGTGACAGATCCCTGTGCTACATTCGTCGTTGTTGACTGCGCAATTTTATACTCGGCTGATTTAAAGCGTTTTGCATCATTCCACATTTTGTCGAATTGAGCCGCGAAGTTTTTCGCTACGTCTGGGTTACGAACTGCCATCAATATTTCGTCATTTGATTCACTTGCCGCTTTTGAGTAATTAAACGAACCAGTCGTGCCGACCTTCTTGTCAGCAATTGTAATTTTTATATGCATTAATCCACTGTGTATATTCAGTTTGATTGGAATTCCGGCGCTGCCGAGAAGTTTCAATGCTTCCGTCTGCGCCTTCCCAGCTGCCTGAGTTTTGTCAGTAATGATACGCACATTGACGCCACGCTTCTTTGCCTCCTTTATCGCGGCGACTATTTCAGGATCAGTAAGACTGTAAATGGCAATATCAAGTGTCGATTTGGCGGACTTGATGACGTCGATAAGTAGCTTTTCCTGATCGGCCCCAACGAAAGTCCATTCCACGTCTGCCGACTTAATGCGAGCATTTTGGGCGGCATAGATAACGCCCACGGCTGTTAAGAAAAAAACCAATGACACTGTTACTGCATACTTTAAGATTTTCAAATGCTTTCCTCCCCTTTATCTCGCTCCTTCTAATCTGAAAACTTATATTCTGCATTGACATGGAATATCCTTTTGAAGATTCCAATAAAAAGAAAATCATTTTGTTCTTACCCGCGATTACGCAAGCAAAAAATCGCAATTAAACGAGCGTTTTTCTCTGATCGCTTGCGCCTTTAGTCCTCTTCATGAGCCGGGCCCCCTTAAGGCTTCTTAGTTGGTTTCGGTTTCTTAGTTGGTTTCAGTTCTGCTTGGATCGTGGTGATCCATTCCCACCCCTGGTCGCTACCAGCTGGGCGGCTCCAAATGTTGAAGAAATACTCTGTTGGCGCATTCGGCTTTTTCAAAACAACCGGGTCTTCGTCAGCGCTCAGCTCTACATGCTCGCCCTGCGGGTTGATTGCTTTGAAGAATTTCTTATCAAGGGTCCACATGGAAGGCGGAATGGGCCTGATTTCGCTGTAGCTCGTCCAGTCCTCCATATGCTGCCTAAACTTACTGATTGTGAGCGAACACCACGGATTTACAATGCCGTACCCATAGCAGCGGCGGGTGGCATGATGACCGCCGATTAGGCCTTCTACATAACCCTTGCCGTGACAGTCCGTGCAATCATACCGAATACAGAGTAAATTGAAATCCTCAACAAATTCGGGTAAAGAGATGCTTTCTTCATTTTCAATTTGTTCCGCTAGATTATATACTGAGGGTGGTCTATTTGTTTGCTTTCTTTGTTTCGATTCAGATTGTTTAGACGGTCGTTTTAAGTTTTGATTTGCATAGTTTGTTGGGAACTTTTCAATAAGTATTTCGCCCTCATCCCAGGATGAATGATATTTCGAGTTTGCTCTTTTTCCATCTATTCCTAAAATCGAAAATTCCATCCCATGGTTCTCACAAAAAATTTCTGCTGCTTTGAACTTAGCCTGGTTTTTCGAGGCGATAATGTCTCCAGAAACTTTAATTTCAATAAGCATCTTTTTACCATTTTGGTAATGCACAAGTACATCTGGCACATAATTGTGTATTTTTCCATCCAATTCAAAAGGAATGCTGAAGGGCTCAATTTCAATAAGAGTAACATCCGGATCCTCAACCATACTTAGAATGATCTTTTCTTCAAGAGGGCTCCTCAAAGTACCTGTCTTATGCATTTTAGGGAGAAGAACACTTTTGGGATATTCCTTAATCATATTTTCTTTTAATCGAATTTGAAGCTTTTCAAGCTCTTGTTTCACCTCTAACGGATATGCATCAACAATAATATCTAGATGGCTAAAATGGTCACGGTTAAGTGAATCAAGAATGTCGAAAGGATTTGTAGATGCACTTTGTAATAATTGACATCCTTGAACTCGAGATAATTTCAATACTCGAGATGCTTCTCTCAAATGACAATACCCAGAAACATAATAGTGGGCCCCCCATTGAAACAAGAATCTTGGTTCATAGGTTCTTTTTGAGGTCTTTTCAGCATCGTTGTAATCAATTTTCAACATTTTATAGTCTCGGATTGCCTTGCGGATAATATCATGTATGGACATATAACCAACCACCTTATATTATGTATTAACTTAAAGTCCTTTGTTGTATATGAAAGACCTATTAACGACTTTATTTATTTATCGGCGACCAGTACCTCTTGATATTAGAATTTTAAAAGGCTAAGTGGTTCTTTTTACTTTCGGAAAGGTTTTTCCTCATCGGAATGGCTTCGATCGGCCATAGCGAAGCGGAGGCCACCGTTTGAATCCGAAGTTACCGCCCGCGGCGGTGACAACCTTATTTTCCAATCAAAAACACCGGCGGACAGCCGGTGTTTTCCTTTGTGCCGACGAAAAAACAGCCCGAAGGCTGCTTTTTACCAGTCTGTAAAAGGTAAATCATCGAGAATTTCACCATCCTGATCCATCATGACCCAACAGGCATTTTTGCTACAAGCATAATCTAGTAGCTGCTTTAAATCCTCGGGTAGATCAGAACGCTCTTCCGGAAGAACAGGAAAAAAGAAACCCCAATGACCCTTCTTATAAACAATAAATGATTCGCCCTCATCTGCCTGATGGTCTAAATACTGAATGGTTTCCTTCGAGACATGACCAGTGGATATGTCCAGCATCTTGCGGATAGGATCATTATGAATGGTTCTAAAATTTTTTGCGTACCACTTTTCTCCTCCCAGGAGGAAATAAGCATCCCCTCTCGCATCCCTAAGTGCTGGCTGCTTAAATGCTATCCCTTCATGACTGATCCCCTCTACGCTTCCTTCGTCCCATTTCATTACTTTCGTCTGTCCATTTGTCATTAACATTAAAGTCATCTCCTTATAATTTAGATAATTTCAACGCTACGCATTTTATCTTTGCAGACTCAGGTCAACATCATACACATTACCGTTCTTATCCCCCGCACACGTAACTTCAAAAGAGTACCTATCATCGATCCTTGGTTCCTCATCATTCTCTTCAGCACGACCGTCCTTGATTTGCTGAATCGCTGTTTCTTTCGCTTCCTTCATGTCATAAGCCGTTACCGCTAAAGCTTCCGTCTCTTCTCCATCCCAAACAACAATAATGTAGAGCCCTTTAATTTTCACTTGGTCAGTCATTTTTCATTTCTCCTTTAATCTGTCATCATCAGGCTCCGGCGATTAACCCGGTAGCGACCCTTCACAGGGTTTCGACTATTTATCTAACTTGCTTGTGATTAAGAAGCTTTGATATAGATTCCTCTTACTTTTCTTTTCAAATACCCCTCTGCTTCAAGCTCTTGCAGGGTCCTTCTTACAGTTGCTTCCGGAGTATTTGTTTTTTTGAGCTTTATTGGAAATTGCTGCTTAATAGCTTCAAATACCGATTCGGGTGTAATCTGCTCGATCTGCTTAGTTACGCTTCGGACCGCTGTTTTCCAAGTCACATAAGCATCAATATCGATTTTCTTGTACTGGCCGGGAACTAATATCCAAAGCTCCCCACCGGGCTGATAATCGGTTTTAAACAATATGAGGTGTTCAGTTACAATCGGGATGAAATTCCCTCGGTAGTTACTCCGGTAACTCATAGCATTATGTTGGACCTTTGTGATATGTCGGATTGGATTTCCAATCCACGCCATTTCCCTTTGAATGCTTTTGATAAAGCCCTTGCCCTTCACCACCATATCCCCGACTAGAACAGCCACATAGCGACTGTGCGCAGCTGCCTTGTAATTAACATGGCTCACAGCTTCGATGAATGGCTTCCAATCCATTCGGCTCATATCCTTTCCCTGGAGATGAGCAGGAAGATTATGCGCGTAATCAATCATGTTCCAATAAGGATAGTGCAGCATCGTTAGATCGAATCCAGTATCGTGAAAATCATCATTCACAACATCAAAGCCATTGTGAATGTCATCCCCGATATACGGCAGTCCCATGAAGTCGCACACATCGCGGCTTGTTTTTCCTCCTTCCATCGGGTCATACACATACGGCGTTTTGATTCCGGAACGCTGGAGGAAGCTTACCAGCTTGGCCAGCACCTCACCATCGTAATTCCCCCGATACCGAGAATCCCCGAACCGATTCCGTTCCGGAACCGAAATGAGTGTCGTTAAATCACTAAAATTTTGATTTAATCCTTTGATTTGCATAGTTACTGCCTCCTTCTAATTGGAACCGGAGCATCCCGGTGTGAATGATTCATTAACCTTCAACTAATTGAGCACTTACGAACTCACTAGCTGGCCATTCTGCAATCTTATTTGTTGTTCCTGGCTCCCAAAAAATCAGAACATCCTCATACCATTCCTCGCAATAATGAAAACCGCGATAGTGAAATGTGAAAACATCGCCTTCTGAATTTTCAACCTTATAAACCTTATCTGGAGCAAGATGACGGTATTTCGTGATATCGTAAGCCAATGTAAGAACCTCCTCATAAAAAATTGTCGACCTGCCCCGGACATCCGGTATCGTTTGCCGGTCTAGCCCGAGCGGCGATGAGCGGAAATCTTTAAGGTCTTGCCGGTGGAATGAGCTGTTCGCCGCCGCTGGCTATCTGCAAAGCGTATGGAGTTTTCAATGAGCTGAACATCCGTATAACGTAGCCGTCATAGCCCGATTTGCTGTACCGGTTCTTGTCGTGCAAGGGTATGCCCGGAGGGATGGCGTTCTCGAATGAGAAAAGCCACCCTTGCAGGCCAAGGTTCGGTACGGCAGGCTAGGATGACGGATAGGTTATGCACTACGGATGCAGCGGTTGAAAGCGACCAGGAGCGGAGCAGCCTGCGGCGGCCGATGAACGCGAAGGCCACCGGCGCTCTTGCTTTGGGGCATGATGCCATAGAGCAGCGGAGGCATGATGCCCTGCCCTGCTTCGTTAGCCTTGATTGGAGCAAAGCGGAAATGAAGGCTAGAGCTGTGCTTTCATTCTTTTTGGAGAATTAATTCCTTACTTAAAAGCGTTATGGAATCACTTTTTACGCGCCTTTGATTTTGATATGCCTTTTTCTTTCGAGAAGGTTTTTCTTCTTCGGAATTGCTTCGATCGGCCATAGCGAAGCGGAGGCCACAGTTTGAATCCGAAGTCACCGCCCCGCGGCGGTGACAACCTTATTTCCCAATCAGAAACACCGGCGGACAGCCGGTGTTTTCCTTAGTGCCGAGAAAAAACAGCCCAAAGGCTGCTTTTTACTAATCTCTATCTAGCACGCTTCTTTTTCAAAGAAAGCTTTGACTTGTTCTTCTACTTTTTTGCGAATATCGGGTGTCAACGGGCACACTTCCCGAACCTCATAAATGCCTTTTATAAACTCACATGCATCCTCGTAAGCGACTTCAATCGAATCCCCCCCTTCAATGACACCGTAAACCATCCAATAAATAACCGATTCCTCAAAAAATGCAGTTGGATCAAATAATTGTGGATTTTCCATCGTAATACCTCCAATTGGTTGATAATATCCGGCTTCGCTTGCCTGTCTAGCCCGAGCGGCGATGAGCGGATTCTTTAAGGGCTTGATGAGCAGAACCGCCACCAGCTGGCATGCGTGGAGCGTATGGAGTTTTCAAAAGAGCAGAACATCCGTATTTCGAAGCCGTCATAGCCACGTTTAACCATGACTGGTTCTCGTAGTGCAATGGTATGCCCGGCATAGCCGGGATGGCGTTCTCGAATGAGATAAGCCACCATTGCACGGAGAGGTTCGACATGGTTGGCTAAGATGACGGATACGAAATACGCCCGGATGTCGCTCGTTGAAAACGACAGGAGCGAAGCGCCAGCGCTGCAGTATCGTTCTGCGAAGCAAGCCCTGCCCTTTTCTTCTTCGAGATCCG
>NZ_QPJD01000022.1:0-20092 GCF_003337375.1 Paenibacillus prosopidis | reverse complement strand
ACGCCCGGATGTCGCTCGTTGAAAACGACAGGAGCGAAGCGCCAGCGCTGCAGTATCGTTCTGCGAAGCAAGCCCTGCCCTTTTCTTCTTCGAGATCCGCTTCGTCTCGGCCAGAAGGGTCGGAAGGTCGCGGATTTGGGCGGCCTCCGGTCCTGGCGGCCACCGCTTGAATCCGAAGGCACCGCCCTGCGGCGGTGGCAACCTTTCGGGCGAAGCCCGGCCTCTCGCCCCGGCTCCGATCCAACTCGAGCGACCCGCAGGCATCTTGCCGGTGAAACACTTCGTTCACCGGCGCTTCGATAGAACCAAGCTAAATCGGCTTTACCTCTCTCCATCCGGTATCCGTACCAATTTGATGCAGGAGTGACGGGCGTAGACCAATCCGCACAGCTGCTGAAGTATCTTCTTCCTTGTATTCGACTCGCGCCACGCACGAACCAGCAGAATAGACCGTTACACCTTCGACTAGACGATATTTCGTACATACTCCGTCTTTAATAATCTCCGGAATCCGCAGGACAACCTTGATATCCGTGGAACCGAAGGAAAGTCGGTTATCCTGTAAAAGAAAATGCGGACGGTGGTCTTTTTTGAGCAGTTTGGATAGCTTGCGCTCAAGTGCGATCGCCATTTCTTCAACCGGGCCAAAACCATCATCACCGGATCCATACCACGACTCACCTGGCGCTAATTGAAGTAACTCATGATCTCGAATGAACTCCCGCACACTTACCCTGCAATACATAGGAAAATCCTTAATGTGAAAATAGCGTCGCTCACTCCCAACGGTAACAGTAAGATAAGGACCGTTTTGAATATGGATATTGTCCATGTGCTTATGAATCGAGCGCTGAACCGTTAACAGCTTCTTGTAATCCTGTAGAACACTCTCTGCAATCTCTGAACCGCGGAAAATAGCCCAATATAACTGCTTATAATGAAAATCCCGTTTAGCCAATTCTTCATTCCGGAATTTTCCGATCCAGCCACCGCGCCACGATGAACCGTCTGGCTGAATCATGTGGTACATCCCTTTGGTCTCGCCCGTTGCTTTTTCGTCAAGCACGGCACGCCAAGCAGGCTCCGACATAAACATGGAAAGCGTCATTTCCTCGGGTTTCATTTTTTTAGTGTCCCCCGTGAAAAGTACCGCCTCATTATCGAAAATATCCAACGTTAATTGCATCTACCATCTCTCCCCTCGCGTAATGGCAAAACATCAATATCATGAACGACAACATCGGGGGTGGCTTCCAAACGGTCGCGTAGGGAATTCCCTAGCGCAATCGTGTCTGCCAACCAATTTTCATTCTCAGGCGATCGATCTTCCAAATCGATCATAATCATCAATTTACCGCGCATTCGTATCCCTCCTGTGACTATGATGCATACATCCGGTTCGCTTGCCTGTCTAGCCCGAGCGGCGATGAGCGGATTCTTTAAGGGCTTGATGAGCAGAATCGCCGCCAGCTGGCAAGCGTGGAGCGTATAAAGTTTTCAAAAGAACAAAACATCCGTATTTCGAAGCCGTCATAGCCACGTTTAACCATGATTGGCTCTCGAAGTGCAATGGTCTGCCAGGCATAGCCGGGATGGCGTTCTCGAAAGAGATAAGCCACCATTGCACGGAGAGGTTCATCATGGTTGGCTAAGATGACGGATACGAAATACGCCCGGATGTGGCTCGTTGAAAACGACAGGAGTGAAGCGCCAGCGCTGCAGTATTGTTCTGCGAAGCAAGCCCTGCCCTCTTCTTCTTCGAGATTTCCCACTTGGGTTTTAGGCGTTGGTCTTTCAAAGGTTTACTTCTTCGAGAATGGCTTGTCTCGGTCTGACGAGTGATCAGCGGCGGCCGGCGTTGCGCGGCCAGCTTTGTAGTTTCTTCGCAATTTTGGAGGTGTTGATCGGGGTTTTCTTACATCGGAACGCAAAGGAGGAAATGAAGTCCAATGGAATCTACCGGCTCTTAGAGCGAAGCGACTTAGAGCCGGTGAGTCGCTTGGGCTTCCCGACTGAACGAGCTGGGGGATCATTAGGCAATAAAAAAAACCAGCTGCTAGAGCTGGCTCGAGTGGTAGTCTGAGGATTCGAAATGACTGATTAGCTTGCTTTCTGTTGTGCTTCTTGCAGATCGCGTTTACGATAGATCGCCAGCTTATACATGCCGCTACCAACCTCGATACGACTAAAGGATTGCTGAAGAATGTAACTTTTCTCGAAATGAGGACGAATCATGGTATCCGAAGATTTTTCAGCGTAGTACCATATTTTCTTAAACAACTTACAAGATAGGTTATTAAGCAAATGTGTAAAAGGTTTTCGTTTATATGCCTCTATGACAATAAACCCGTTAGAGCTCAAAGCAGAGTGGAATGACATCATGATGGATTCCAGAGCTTCACTTTTCTTTCCCCTGGAAGCTGCTTCAACAGAATGCCACATAGAGCCTTTAAAATCGATAATGCAATCTGTATGTTGCAGGCCGTGGTCATGCAGCAGTTGATTAACTTCTATAGCATCGTAAGACTTGGCAGAGTACATAAAGTTTGGAGGATCGCTAGGTTCCTGACGCTTGTACTCCTCTATGGAAACTAAATCACTAGCCAGCAAGTGACTAGGTGACGTAAACTCCGTTTGGAGAAAACCCGCAATCTTTCGTTCATATTCCCCAGCGTTGGCGGCAACACTGACGATCTGCAAGTGAGTGTCTACCGAAGTGCTTTGCAACTGCACCAATAATTCCGGGTAAATACGCTGGATCCATTCCTTTCTTTTATTAAAGGCACGGGTTGTGGCACTCCAATTTTGAAGTAAACCCCACTTTTCATACTGCAGGGAATTCAAAACATTTCGGAATCGATGAAACTTGGACACTAAGGCAGAAGCCAGTAAAGCGAGAATTCCTACAGAAACCACTAAAACAGTTAATCCAGTAATCAGCTCTGTCAAAATATAAATGAACGTTAATGCGAATGAAATTTCCTTCAATGGAGATGTGAAGATAACTATAGAACCAATCACAAACACCAGGAACACGGCGATCATAACAACGAACAAAAATAGAAAGGAATAATGCAGTAGATACGCGCATCGGTGATAAAATTTCTTCCATGTCCCTTGCGTGATATCCTTACGCATAAAAAGTACATTCAAAACCACACCTAATAAAAAACATACAACTAGTGTGGTAAGGGCGAATCCATTAATAAATAATGAACTAAATTGTGAACTATATTCCTTCATATTCCTCTCTCCCAGCTTTCTATCTTAATTTTCCTCTATATTAGTTATCGGAATAATTATCCAGCACGTTGACATGTAACGGATCAATTCGCTGAAAATGCGCTTCTTTCTTCGAGGTATAAAGACGCACGATCTTGGGAATACTAAAAACAAACTGCCCAAAATGGGAACATATGTTCCGCGTGGAACGATTTGTAAAAAAAGATACTCAGTATTTAACGAATGTAACTTTTGTCTTTCAAGAAGCTTTTCTTCTTCGAGAATCACTCCGCCTCGGCCAGAAGGGCTGGAGGGCGCTGATTTTGGCGACCCCCAGTCCTGGCGGCCACTGAATCCGAAGGTACCGCCCCGCGGCGGTGGCATCCTTTCGGGCGAAGCCCGGCCTCATGCACCTGGGAGCCGGTCAATCCGGCTTCCAGGTGCATGCTTTTCCGATCTCTTAAAGAAACATATCTGTTTCATGCTGAATATTCTTTCCGTTAAAATTCGCGTGATAACGAACATCGGCGCAATCGTAAACGGGATCATAATCTACTTGAACGTCCCATTTCCCTTCATCATTGATCCCGCAAAAAACATAACCGGATTCATCATTGAATCCTTGAAAAGTAACGGATTGAAACCCAATCTGAATCATCAAAGCTTCAGACAGTTCAAAAGGAATCGTATCGGACGGAACTAGTGCGTCGTTCATTTGGCTAACCTCCATGTATTTTGATAGATGCCCCGGCCCGACAGGGCCGGGGCCGCGTTCGCGGCTATTATGCGATTGCGGCTTTCTTGCTCATTTCTTTCTCAATTTCACTGATCATTTTTTCAGCGGCCTTTTGAATGGTTTCTCCCGCCTTTTGAATGTGATCCGAAAACGCGGAGCCATTCCAGCCAGCTACGTAAGGAAAACTGTATTTGCTTGTATCGAATCCGAAGTATGAAAGAACGACGAACGCGGTTCCCTCTGCTTCGACTTCTTTCAATTCCCTCGATTTATCCGTGTTCGTGTGCAAATGGCCGTGAGCCATTTCGTGAACCAATGTTTTGCATTTGTGCAAAGCGGCCATTCCCTTTTTAATTCCGATGCTTTGTGTCGAGTGATCGAAATAACCTTTTGAACCGTCTGAGATCGTTTTTTCCTCTACAGGAAACGGGCTAACCATTTTCAGCGTTTCATAGAAATCACGCAAAGTTGCGGTTTCCATCGTCAGTTCATGGGTAAGGCTCGGAAGCTCTTTGCCGCCTGTTTGGCTCACATCGAAAACAGTAACTTGATGAAACCCGCAAAGCACTTTCTTTTGCTCTCCTGTCTCTTCATCCTTTTTCATCTTGAAGCTTGGAGCCATGATTTTTAAACCCTTTTCACCAAGCTTTACATGGCGGCCTAGCTTCTTCCATTCCTCAAAGCCTGCTACATAAGTAGCCGTAGGGTATTGGAGAAGTATAAGCATCATGTTATTGAAAGAATAGTCATGGAACCGGGTTTGGAATAGCAAAACCTCTTTCCATTGCTCAGAAGTATAAACTTGTGTAACGCCTTCTTTGAGTTTTGCATAGAGGTCATTTACTTTTCGGTCGGTGTATGTAGTCATTCAGGAACACTCCTTTTAAATTTGATATATGGAAGTTGGGGCCGGATTCCGGCCCGGACTATATTAGCGGATAATGAGCGAACCATGTACCGTAAGATTTTTCAGCGCTTGCAAACGTGCGATTTTCGATTGAGCGATAACCAGCTGGGATTTCGACATTTGGACTCAACTCCTTGGGTGAATGTTATGTTTACCCTATATCCGGATTTCTGTTTGCCGGTCTAGCCCGAGCGGCGATGAGCGGAAATCTTTAGGGTTTTGAGAACAGAACTTGCCTTGCGTACTTGCTGTTTTGCATATGAAGTTTTCAATGAGCTTTACATCCGTATTTTTCGTAGCCGTCATAGCGTTCTTATCATGCCGGTTCCTGGCGCGCAAGGACTTGCCCGGCTTGCCGGGTGGCGTTCTCAAAGAGATAAGCCATCCTTGCGCGTCAGGGTTCGGCATGATTTGCTATGATGACGGATATGAAAAATACATACGGATGTTAGCGATTGAAAACGTAAGGAGCAAAGCAGCTACGCTCATGGTCAAGCTGTTCACAAAACCCGTTAGGTTTTTGCCCTTGCGCTTGGCTCTTCAAGGCATTTGAACTTGGTTTAACGGGGTTAATTAGTTTCATTTCAAAAAAAGACAACCAGCGCGAGCTGATTGTCTCCCCTACCTTATCCAATTCTTTTTTTGGCTGCATCACTTCCGATTGTTATTGTTCTTTTCTTTGCATCGGAACGCAAAGGAGGAAAAGAAGTCCAATGGAATCTACCGGATCTTAGGAGCGAAACGACTTAGAGCCGGTGAGTCGCTTGGGCTTCCCGACTGAACGAGCTGAGGGATCCAAAGAGATTGATATCTTTAAACCGAGTTATTGAGAGGGATTTCTTATAAAGTCATCGTATATTAAGAGGTGAACGGTACTGGATAGACATTGGAGGTAACTTATGACGGGTATGACCGGTCGAAAGCATACTGAAGAAACGAAAAAGAAGATTAGTGAAAGTCGAAAAGGCCAGTTACTTACGGCTGAAACACGTCATAAGATGAGTGTCGCAAGAACGGGTAAAGTAAAATCTGAAGATTCAAGGAGAAAGCTCAGTATTACATTGAAGGGACGCAAAATGTCTTCTGAGTGGGCCCGAAAGATCGGAGATAAGAACCGAGGAAGGAAGGTTAGTGATGAGGTAAAAGACCGCATACGGAAATGCCTAATTGGGCGTACCCGGCCACAAGCGGTGAGAATTAAGATTTCACAGTCTAAAAAAGGAGTCCCTTTATCAGCTGAACATCGAAACAAGCTCAGTGCAATAAAAAAGGGAATAACATTTTCAGAAGAAAGAAAGTTAAACATGAGTGGAGAAAAATCTTCAAGAGCGGTTTTGAATGATGAGCAGGTGCTTGAAATTAGGAAAATATATGTTCAAGAGTCAGGCTGGTCTCATAGAAAATTAGCTTCTAAATACGGCGTTTCAAAGAGTGCTATTACCGCTTTGCTTCAGGGTGACACGTGGGATCATCTATAAAAAGGGTTCAGCCACAGGCGTTCTAGGGGTATTCGAAAATTTTAACTTGATGGGCATGTGGCGGGACCCCATAATGAGATTGTTTGGAATGGACGAAAAAGACGAAAGGGACCCAATATTTATTGGTCCCTTCCAATGTCTTAATATTTATCTCCGTAATTCAATCCCTTCAAAGCGTCAACCAATCCATAACCGTATAAGATTTTGTCACCAATTAAAACAGCAGTTTTGTCCAATATTTCTCGGATATCTTCATTTCTTAGGTTAGGGTTGGCTTCCCAGATCAGAGCAGCTACCCCAGCTACGTGTGCTGAGGCCATCGAGGTCCCAACGTTCATCGTATATTGGTCATTCAGATACGTACTATAAACGTTTTCTCCTGGGGCCATTAATTCGAGGTCTTTTCCTGTACCAGAAAAAACTGTTCTTTCATTACTGCTGTTTATAGCTCCTACAGCAATAACTTCTTTATAAGCAGACGGATAAGCAAGAGTTCCCATGGACCCCATGTTCCCTGCAGCCGAGATCAGTAGTACTCCTCGCTTGTAAGCCTCCTTAACAGACTTATTAAGGACTTTATTGTCCATTGATACCTCAAGGCTTAGATTGACGATATTTAGGTTATTTTCAACCGCCCATTCAA
The DNA here is from genome assembly GCF_003337375.1 of Paenibacillus prosopidis. GTDB lineage: Bacteria > Bacillota > Bacilli > Paenibacillales > Paenibacillaceae > Pristimantibacillus > Pristimantibacillus prosopidis. The sequence continues at coordinate 13,106 of NZ_QPJD01000022.1, read as the reverse complement.
TTCCCGAGACGATATCACTAATGTACCCTTCACCCATTGAGTCCAATACTTTAATAGCATACAGCTTCGATTCCGGAGCAACGCCCACGACACCTATTAAATTATCTTTAGCACCGATAATTCCTGCTACTGCTGTACCGTGTCCGTAGTTATCAAAATAGTCAGATGCCCCATCTACGAAACTTACGCCGCCGACCACGTTCAAATCATCATGTGTGTAATCAACACCTGAGTCAATTATTCCAATCCTAATTCCTTTGCCGGTGAATCCTTTCTTATGTACTTCAATTGCATTTATCTTCGAAATCCCCCACGGAACTTCTTGTTTAGATATCGTTGGAGAAGACTCTGCTGTATCAGCTTTAAGATTAGGCTCCACCTTTGTGTTCAACTCAGGATTTGCATTGACTCTAAGATCAGGCTCAAAGAATTCAACTTGAGAATAGTCTTTTAATGATGCAGCCTTACTCTCCGAAATCTCAACAACCGCAACTGGTATATATCGATATTCTTTTATTATCTTACCTTCTAGACTATTAATCAGTTGATGATCAATAGAAGTATGGAAAGATACTAAATATCGTGTATTATTCTCTTGAACCGACGACCCATGAGCTAATGAAGTTGCCATGATGCACCAAATAAATATAAGTAGGAAACTGCCAGCTTTTTTCATGCAGCATCATCCAATCTACTATTGTATAAATGGTTAGGGTTGGAAAAGGAGATATTTAAAAAGTTCAGTTGTATTCCGTTGTCTCTCTTGGCTTAAAGATAGAGACAATACAATTTCCTTTTTTCTTATCTCTTATTATCTTTAACGAAGCCCCATATAATTAGAATTATGCCAAGTAAAAGGAATGGAACTACAAATATATTCTCACTCAAAGGAACATTATGCGATCCAGACCAACCGGCATTTCCCTGATTAATCCCATTTCCGTTACCTATCATTGCTATTACATACCACTGCGAAATTCGTTCGAGAGTATAGAATACTCCACTTGTAACTAAAAATATCACTCCAGCTTTTGAATAGTTCATATAATGTCCTCCAATCATTCAAGCAAGGCGAGGGATCCCCTCGCCTTGCTTCTAAGTTCTATCAGGGCTGGGTAAACGAAATAGATGTTTGCCACGTTTTGTCCCATTTTTGTGGGGTTATATTATTTTTCCATGTTGCAACAACATTCCATGGATAGGCAATGGATAAAGACTCAAGTATCGTTTCGGTCGAGCTCCACGTATGCTTCCAATCGCTCCTGAAATACCATGGGCTAACAGAAGTAGGTTTATCAATGTAAAACCACGCTTCTCCTTTTGAACCAACATAGTCATATCCGCCACTATTGTTTAACAAAACAGCGTCTTGAATATTATAAGTCATTCCAGAGGAGAAAGATTGAGATGACCAACCATATCCACTAAAACTTTCATCTCCTTGATCCTTAACCCAAATTCCTGGATATTCCGGTTGACGGTTAACCGGTTTTCCATCTAAGTCAACAATTCCAATCGCATAAGTATCTAGTGCTTTAATACCGGTAGTATCCCATCCTCCGCTCGAAGTGTTGTAATTCCAGTTAGAAATAACTAGATACTTATAACCTGACTGGGAAGGACCCATTACAGTATGCGATATACTTGCATACCCACCAAGGGTTAACGGCTGAACCTCCGGTTCCTTTTGAATAGTCTTCCATCCAAGTTTCTGCAGCTTCTCAATCTTCTGTTCGTAAGTAAGATCTGAATTCAATATCTTATCCGCTTTTTCGATGTACACTGGTTTTTCTTGTTGTTGAGATTGAGCTGCAACCATACTACTAGACAATCCAACTAAAACCATCATCATCATCATTACCGATAACAACTTTTTCATTAACTATATTCCTCCTTTTTATGATGAAACTCGACTTCATAATACTATTTTTCCTAAAAAATTCCTACAAGTCTAATATTATGTTTTTGTTAACTCGTGCTCTCTATGTTTGAATATCCGGAAATTGTAAAATCAAAAACACTAGGATAAATCCTGGTGTTTACCTTCTGGGTCGGGACAAACTGCACCGACCCCATTATCAAGCTTTGATGAATCTATACCCCAAACTAGAAAATTAAACTATCCTATCTATATTAAGCATAATTCCATAGAAAGGATGGTTTTCCATGATTCTATTCCACTTTCTATCACATAGTGTTCGTCGACGTTTTCCCGGATCGTTCCCGAGCTGCAGCATCCTTTTCCTCCGGAATAGCCCGACCTTCTTCGTGCGCTCGGCTTCCGGCTTGTTCGTTCAGTATTTCCACATGAGCGGGCAAAACCCCTACTAATGTTCTGAGAATATCCCGACTGTCATATCACTTCATGAAAGAATAGCGGTTTAGGTTTTGATCGTATCCAAGCGCAGTATCAAACAGTCCCTTGCTGCTCTTAAAGCCGATGAGCTTATCTGTCTTTCCATTTTTCATAAGTTTCTTAAACTGGGCGGGGGTAATTATCACGCCCAAAAATTCCTTGCTGAGTTTGAATCTGCAGCCGCTTTGCCTCCAAGCGCTGCAGCCGTAATACGAATCACTTTCCACAACCGGCTTACTACAAAGTGGACATGCTCCTACGCTGTTGTCGTCAGCGATCGGGAATCTGGTTTGAAGATGGCCATCTTTAAGGAAGATGTAAACGTCATATGCTTTCTTTCCAGTTTCGGACGGCTGGATATTTTGGAGAAGTACTTCCTTACCCGCCAGCAGCGGCTTGATCGCTTTTCGCGGCAGCTCGACCTTACGAAATTCTTTCCAGATTGCAAATTTGCAGCCATCTTTAAAGCCGGAGCAGCCGAAGTTTTTATCTTTCTCTACGACCGGCTTGCCGCAAACGGGACAATCCCCTAAACTGTTATCCTCGATGGTGGGAAAACGGCTCTCGAGCTTACCATCTTTGAGTTTGAGATAAACGTCATATGGCTTTTTACCGTCCTGGCTTGGAAGTATATCTTTGACCAGAATTTCCTTTCCTTCGAGAAGGTCCCGTACTTGTTTTTCTCGGAGCTTCACATTCCGATGCTCTTTCCATATCGTGAATTTGCAGCCTTCCTTCCAGGCACTGCAGCCGTATCCCTTCGATCCCTCGATGACCGGCTTCCCACAAATCGGGCATGTACCCACTTCTTCGATATTAGAGAACAGGGACAACTTTATGTTGTCCTTTTGCATGGCCTCGATCTGCACCTGCAGTTTACCTTTCATGCTCAAAATATCATGAGCGAATGCCTTAAACTCTTCCAGGAGCGCAGTAGCGGATCGTTGCCCTTCAGCTACTTCATTCAGCTTTTTCTCAAACTCCCCTGTCAGCTCGATAGACGCTAATGGATGCTCGTAGATCAGCTCCATGAAGTGCTTCCCCTTATCCGTAAGGTAAACCAGATTTTTTTCAATTTCGATGTATTTTTGTCGTTTCAGGGTTTCGATGATGTCCGATCGGGTGGCTGGTGTTCCAATTCCGGATTTGAGAAATTGCTTGACTTCCTCATCCGTGGTTTCTGCATCGACATGACGGCCAGCGTGTTCCATAGCCTCTTGCAAGTCAGAATCATACATACGCTTTGGTTTACTGGTTTTACCGGTATGGGTGTCGATATTTGCAGCGGTCGCGGCTTGGCCTTCTTGCAGCTGCGGAATTTTTTGAACATTGCCCATTTGGTCAGCTTTGCTTTCATCTTCGCTCGATTCGTCCGAATCCTGCTGCGGTTTCAAGATTTTTCGCCAGCCTTCGGACACAACCATAACGGCTTTGGAGTAGAAACTTTCACCGACGACGGAAGTGATGACTTCCGTTTCTTTGTCTACGCCTTCTGGATGGAATGCGGCCAGCGTGTGCCGTAAAATCAGCTCATACAGCTTTTCTTCGTCTGTAGTCAGCTTCTTATCTTCACCGTCTTTGTAGTGCTCCGGATTTCGGTCTGTTGGAACGATCGCATGATGTTCTGTCACCTTTTTATTGTCAACAAACCTGGTCTTACCTTTTATGCTTTCAAGAATGTTCGGGAAATACTGCTGGTACTTGCTTGTTTCTTTCAGCTTCGTGAGCTTTTCTAGCAACTCATCAGCTGCGTTCTCCGACATATGGCGGCTGTCCGTTCGCGGATAGGTGCAGTATTTTTTATCATACACGGCTTGCAAAACCTTTTTTGTTTTTTGAAGGCTAAAACCCAGCTGCTTCCGCGCTTCCGTCTTTATCGATCCTTCGTGCAAGAGCTGCGGCGCATAGCGCTTGACGGACTTTTCGGTGTACTGAAGTACGCTTCCTTGCTGCCCTTGGACTTTCTTCCGAATCTCGTCGGCTTTATCTTTTGTATCAAATCGGTAGACGGTTTTGCCTTCCTCATTCAGCTTGAACCACTGTCCGGGGTAGTTCCCGCTTGATGTTTGAAAATCGCTGACTAGCACATAAAATGGCTGCGCTACAAAGTTCTGAATGGCCATTTCACGATCATACACAATCCGTAAGGTCGGCGTTTGGACCCGGCCGGCGGATAAAGTCACTCTTTCCCGAGCGATATCATGAACCATAACCGAAAAGAAGCGTGTAGCCGTAATGCCCATCCAGAAATCCGCATTAGCCCGAACCTGGGCAGATGCAGCCAAGTTTTCGTATTGCCGGGCATCTTTCATGTTGGCATATGCTTTCTGGATCGTCTCCGGCGTTAAATCGCTTAACCAGAGCCGGAAGGCGCGGCCCGACTCGTTGACCGGATATTTGCATTCTTGAAGCACTAAGCGAGCTATGTGCTCGCCCTCCCTACCCGCGTCTGTCGCTATGACTACGCATTTAGCTTTGCTTACCAGCTCTCGAATCGCGCTTACTTGATCCTTTTTATCGGGGTCTACTTCGGTCAGAACCGGATCCGGAATAAATGGCAAATTTTCAAGCTTCCATTCCTTATATTCCGGATAGCTATCCGGCTCCTTTAGCTGAATAACATGACCAATGGCCCACGTAACGACATCCCCATTAGTCAGCGTGTGGTAATGCCGCCCTTTACTCTTTAGCTCCAAAGCTTGTGCGATGTCTGTTCCCATCGCTGGCTTTTCGGCCAAGATTACGCGGTTATACATGATACTAACACTCCAATCTTTTAGCATATTATTCAACAAAACTACCACTTGATGGTCTTTAAATTAACCGCCTCCCAATGGTGTTGCCCGTTGTGAACGACTTTCCTTTCAATGATAAAATCCCGACTTTCAAATCCGAAACCACTCCATATTTTTAACTCCTATTCCTTTTTCGAAAAGGGATTTCTTATGATTTTAGGTGCCGATTGGTCGTTCGTCATGATGATATTTTTATTACTAGGAGAAGGAGCAGTAGTCAACGTCTCTGACGTTTTTTTCGAAGCCGATACTCCTGCTTCGCCGTCCACCTTCCTCGCTTTGGTACGGGAAGAGGATCCCTTTGCTTTTTGAGATTTAGTGCTTGTTTTTGGATCGCTTACTGGATCAACAGCTTGCTTGATCTCATTCTGCTCAGAATCGTCAGGATCTAGCTGCTTGCGTTCTACTCCATCAGGAACACCACCAGAATCCATACGTTTAAATTCGGACACAACTGTTCTTGGATTAGCATCCTTCGCCGTATCTGCACCAGGAACTTGGCTGTTCTGATTCTCGACGGTGAACTCATCAATTAATTCTGGAGCTGTTTCAAGCTGTGAAACGACACCGGGATCAATCTCCGTGTGAGTGGTAATTTCCGGAGATTGGTGACTTTCTTCAGCTTCCTCTGCTTTATACAGTGCTTCCTTCTCAGGAATTGGCTGCTCAATAATCGGTTCAGGAAGAAATTCGGATTGTTTATCCTTCTCAACTTCTTGGTTGTCTGCGTTATGGTATGGCACATTCGGTTGGGTTGGATTTGCAGCTGCAGCAACCGTGGGATTATCGTTTGTATCTTGATGATTATTCCGGAGAGCCAAATAATTCGTAACTCTGTTTTTGCCGGAGCTTTTTGACACATACATAGCATCATCAGCTTGCCGGATAAATTCGTCCGCATCCTCAATATCTTCATTGAGCCGGCTGAACCCCACGCTTACCGTGATTGGTACATATCCCTGCTTTTTGGATTCCATTTCAATTCTTGCACGATAATTTTCTGCTACGATCGATGGATCTCTACGTTCGTCTGTAATGAGAGCTACAATTTCCTCTCCACCGTATCGACCAACGATTCCGATACCCGCACATACCTCCTTCATAACAGTAGCCGCGAATACAAGCATGACATCGCCTTTTTGGTGGCCTTCTGTATCATTTAATCTCTTGAAATTGTCAATGTCACTGAAAATGACCGCACATGGATCACCAGCAGCTATAGCATCGTTCACTTTCCTTTTAAAATAATGTTTTTGATAAAGACCGGTTAAGCCATCTGTCACCGATGAGTAGGATACAGCTTGCATCAAATCGATGATTCTATCAAACAAGATGACAAATAGGACAGAAAATGTGGCTAAACAAAGGGTAATCGATATAAACAAAAGTATTTGAAGCTCCAGGATACTAAAAAGCAAAGTACTTATAGCCGTACAAACATTAAGTATGAATGTCGCCAGGAACTTTCCCCTCTTGGCCAATCGCGGCAAAGCCCAATAAAATAGGAAAACGGTAAAACCTACATTAATTGCTGCCAGAGCGATCTCTACAAAAAAGATGTTCACAAAGAAGGATAAGCTTGCAGTTAATATGGATCCCGCAATAGCAGCTGCATATATGTATAGTTTCTTATTGTTTTTGGGATTAAATATGTGATGGAACCCGCCATGAAGCGACATAAACGCAATAGGAAAAACAATGGATTGCATCAATCCTAAAGATGAAGCCTGGAGGTCGAGCAGCACGGATACTAATAGAATCAATTGAACTAAAAGCGCCGCGGCTATCGAAGCTGTGAAAATCAAGTACATTTTGCTTCGCCATCTACGGAATAGCATATACCCCATAGTAAACATGCCTATGAGTATGGATACCAAAATTAACGCCGGTATGATTTCCGGATGAAGCATCATAACAATCACCTTTTCTTTCAAAAATACGAATGGCCTTCAAATTATCATGTAACGTGCTGCCCTATTGGCCATCTCAGTATTAGCTAAGGTTAAACAGAGGATCTCGATTGCGTTCTGCTGAGAAAAGGACAGCATAGAATCTCTTGATTTCGAGAACTGAATCAGAAGATAGACCAAGATTACTTTCCAGTTCGGCAAGCATGACTTCGATATTATGAATAATATTTGCAGGCGGGTTTAAGCTGCCTTTTAGCATTTCTAAACGAAATTTCAAATCTTCCATGATAATTAATCTGTTTCCACTTTGAACGGTCGAATCTAAGGCTTTAAGGCTTGTACGCAGTTGATTTTCTACATGCGTGTTCATTGGATAGTTCGCTCCTTCGAATGTTTTTAAGCTGCATTTGTTGCATCGAACTTTACCGTCATTATTATTTATTATCGGAAGCATAATGCGGTTAAGACACTCTGAATACGAAATTTAACCCCTTAACTAAAGCAAGGGGTTACGCAGAATTAAATGTTCAAGATTTAATCAGCTCGTTCCTCAGATAAGGATTCAATGACGTTGCTGCGTTCTTTCATACTGGAACGAGTATATACTCTTGTAAAATTCACATTTGAATGTCCCATTAGATCTGCAATATGTTCAAGTCGAGTCCCTTTAACAGCCAAATCGTGACCAAAGGTATGCCTGAGAACATGTGGCCCGAAGTTATTCAATTTAATTTTCTTTCCGATAGTAGTACACATTTTATTCAAAGTGTGTCTAGTAATCGGTCCGCCCTTTTGCGAAATAAAGACGTTTGAAGATTCTTGTTCACCACGTTGTTCCAGCCATTCGGTAAGAGCCTTTCGCAAATCAGTATTCATAGGCACACGCCGGGAGTTAGCGCCTTTGCCGTCACGAACAAACACATAATCCTTCTCGAAATAAATGTCCTCTACTTCGAAATGGACAATTTCACTTCTTCGCAGTCCAGCGTGTAGGCCAAGAAAAATGATTGCCCTATTTCTGCTATAGCGCCAGTGATTTTTGTCCTTCAATTCTTCATCGTTAATATAATTCAACAGCCGGGTTCGCTCGATCCGCTCTAACCATCTTGGATCATCGTCATCATCCATCTGCATCTTAGGGGGCTTTATTTTTATAGCTGGATTGCTTTTGATTTCCCCTATCTCTTGCAGGTATTCAAAATAACATTTAATAGCTTTAATGAATGTTATGACAGATCTTATTGAGTACTTTTTCGGTGTTGCTTTTTTTCCCCGTACATATGTTGCTTCATCTATGAGGAAACTTTTCCATTCCTGAAGATCTAAAGCAGATACATATTTACCTTTAAACGTCTCCTTTCCTATTCTTTGAAGAAACCATTTCTGAAATTGCATTGCAACTTGATTGTAGGAAATTATTGTATCATCGCTTTTTCCATTACTTTTCAACCATTTAGAATAGTCATTCAATTGAATCCCTGCCAATAACCACCATCTAGTCACGCGCTCCTTCATGTGGTAATCTTTTCATGGCAGTTACTGGTGATTAGCCTAAGCGCATTCCTCAACCCTCTTGGCCAGAGATAGGGATGCTGGATGTTAGTTCAATGCTCTTTCCTGGATTCCAGTTTGATCGTCCTCATCCTTATCATCATTATCCGGTAGCAAATGTGTAATGATTTTGGAAAGCAACTCCCTGGATGAAGCGCATCCTGTCTTTGAAAGCAATTTGGTCATGTGGATATTCACAGTTTTCCTTTGAATATGTAAGGATTCAGCTATTTGCTCATTAGTATAACCGTGCTTCGCTACGACTCGAAGCAAATCCGTTTCGCGAGGCGTTAAATTATATTGTTGCGCAAAAAAAACAATTGGATCATCTACAGTTTCAAAGCTAATTGGCTCTAATTGGCTTTTTTCCATTTCTACACCTCTTTGATCAGTTTGATTTTCAGGTAATTTTCTCTATATCAATGTCCTATCGAATAAGTCGTGGGGCACCTACCGACAAAGCTACTAACTCCCCGAACTCGCTTAAGCATTCAGCGTTTGCATCAAAACTTCTGAAGAACGTAACTTTGTCGACGTGATTATTAATTTTAGTACCGAAAAACCAGTGTCCGGGTCCTTATGAATTTCTTTGAACATGCGGGAAAATCACTATCCTCCAAATATTGCTCAAACCCACGTTTCTTGCAGTCTGAGAAAACAAGAGAACCATTCTCGTACCACAAGTTAAAATGTCCGCATTGCCAGTCAGGATTTTTCATGGTGAATAAGCTCCTCTCTCCTTAACTGATGATGAATTCATCATTATTTAAAAAATCCTAAGCTCGTGCCGAGAACACCCAAAACAATTCCAATCAAAATAGCCATATAAAATCTCTTTTCGATTTTTTTATTCGATACTCCCCCTCCATTTTATCCCAAACAATTTATCTCTAAATTATCTGTAAAGAGAAAAGTAACGTAGTCAAATTATAGTAATATTATACCACAGTAATGTAGCCAATTACAATGTTTTTCCAGCTAAAAAGGCTATATAACTTATTTTATACAGCCTTTTTAACCTATTCATTTTCCTATAAAAATATCTTTAAAGAGATGGAATGTTGCGGCCGATCTCATGTTATCGACGACCGAAATCCAGCCGCGTTTTTTCCAAACATCTGCTATCTCAATTGTTTCCTCCCTCTGCCAATCCGATGCGTAGCGTAGTCTACGACGTCTGGCGAATCGGCAGGCTGCCTTGGTTCTTCGCGATGGGCAATCTTCAGCGTTTTTCTTACAACAGTACCTGCAGCGTATTCCAACACATCGTCGAGGGTTATATGATCGATTTCAGCTGTCCGCGCGTTATGGAGGTACACCAGTGTCTCCATTCCGGCGATCACTTTCGGTGAGAGATGGACAAGCATAGGCTGCTTTTCACGTTTACCAAATAAAACATCCCCAAGCCATGACATCTAAACCAGCCTCCCACGTCTTAATGTATTCATATCCTGATGGTACGTAAAGTGCCCGCGGCGCATATCTCGTTTGTATTTATTATTAATCCGTTTAATGAATTCTTCGCTATCCAGAGCATATTCAATGGCTTCGGTATAAAACAAATTCAGCGAGATATTATGTCGGAAGCTAAGCGCATCTATCTCACTGTGCGTCACTTCATCGATCCTCAACGTCACACGATGCTTTTTATCAACTCTTTCTACCCTCTCCTTCATTACGTATCAGCCTCCATTTAATTAATTATCTTGGCAGTCATGACGTCATGACATCGGGTTTGGGGTGGTCGAAGAGAGGCTTCTTGAGGGAGGTACCCCGGCCTCCTCCCTTCCCTGTCCTACTATAAAAAGTCCCCTACGCTGAACTCCATGGCATCGCTGGTCTCAATTGCGCGCGGAGAGGAATTCGACAGCCCGCTTGGTGCTGTTGCATGGAAAGCCTGATCGATATCTCGCTGAATGAGTCTCTTCATATAAGCTGATTGATTCTTCCTTTCGATCACACGCTTATACAGCTCTTTTTGATCCGGATCAGCGATGTTAAAGACGACCTGTACTCGCTTTTTAATGAGCTCACCCATAGATCTTTCTCGCGATCATGTAAAAGGCTTTAACGTTCGAGAAGAATGGATCTGGCTCAAGTAATTGGCAATGCGGGAAGAATTCTTCCTGCAGGTAAGGTAGGATCGCCGGTGCCCCACCCCCGCATAGATAGACTGCATCTCCCTTCCCCCACTTCCGATTAACGGACTTCGTACCAATTTGCCTTGCAAATGCTGCAACCTGCAGGTTGCTCTTACTCTCCATTCCTTCCGCGAATGTGAAGCTGCTCTTATTTATGTATTGCCGATCTTTGAGAGTTGCGTAATTAACGCTGCCGCTACCGATATCGATCACGCGCACTATTCCTGTCCCCGGAGCTAGGAGGCCCGCTGCAGCACCTTCGGGAGATATTTCACACCTACGAATTACGATGGTTTTGCGAATCCCGTTTACAATCAGATCGTGCCGGCGCTGTAGCATGTTTTTTATTGCAGTCTTCTCCTCTTCGGTATGAGTTGCAATAGGCTGGCCGACAACAATGTTGAACTCTATCCCTACTCCGAACTGATGCAATGCAATCAATATCCGGAGCAATGCATCAAAGTGAGCCTTGGAGTCATCTTTTCTGCTCTCAGCATACTCGCTCTCATCTTCGGCCAGCGTGCCTGCGAATCCGCACTTTCCTTCGTACTCCCACTCGAAATCAAACGGCTTCCTCTGCCCTTTCAGGTTCCGTTGGAGCTCATTGATACCGATTGCTGAAGGAAATTTAATGAGCTGCTTTCCGTCATAAAATTTCGTGTTTCTATTCCCCGCATCGATGGCTGCATACATCTTCTTCGCCTCCATACATCTTCTTCGCCTCCTTTGGTGTGTACCCAGGTGCGCACGTTTATGGCTGCACTTACCCTTGTGTGTACCTAGTTACATACCTACTCACTATCGCTTGTCCATTATTCAAATCAATTTGAGGAATGTTTAAAAAATTTGAAAAAGGGACATGAATGGATCTATCGGGGGAGGTGATTCACAAGTGTTTGGATTAGGTAAGCCAAGAAGTAAATTCGGGAAATGGCTTGATAAAAAGGGGATCAAACAACAGTGGGTCGCAGAAAAAAGTAAAGTGAGTCGTGGGACAATTAGTCAACTTGCTATTGATGATAGTAGGTCACCAACATACAAGAATGCAGTGAAGTTAATAAAGGTTCTACGGGAAATAGATCCTTCAATTCGAGCTGATCAATTTTGGGATATATGAAGCCATTGATTCAGAGCAGCCGGATGATGCTACCTGAACATAAAGTGGAAATTAACTTATGGCGAATAAGGTAAAGAGCAGTTTTGCAAATCTTGAATTCTGAAGTCACTCGATTTGTCTAACCCGCTTTCTAAAGGGTGTTCTAATTAGAAGAAGACGGCAGCCAATTCACCAGCTGCCGTCTCTTCGTGCTTACCCCAATGCGTGTTTTCAGGCAGCTACCGTCTTAATTACGATCTTAGCAAACTTTTTCCCGAAGTGAATTAAACTATCCTGCCAGTTAGTTCAATGGAAACTGTAGTCAACCGACCACCGACATGCAGCGCAACACCGCGCGCTGGGAGCTGCGCACGGTGTGAAAATCCAAACTGATGCTGGTTCGATAGATGTAGTGTTTCCAGAAAGTTAAAAATTTCTGTTCTTTGTCATTCACATACATTACGGTGTATAATAAGAACAAATGTTCTTATGGGGGTAATGATCATGATTGAAAATTATATAGACCGAACAGTGCAGATTTTCTATCAGGACAAAAAACGCAATATATCCATTCGTCTTATAAGAGTTCAGGATGTACCGAATGGGAAGGTCAAAGCTTTTTGTTATGAGGCGAACGTACCACGAATATTTAATCTCGACGATATTAACGATGTAGAGCTGGTGAAGCGCCATGCTTGATGATGTAGCTCGCAAAGTCTTAACGATACTGTGGAACACATACCGTAACGATCCATTTACAATTGATGTCGCGCATATCAGTCATCGAGCTCAGCGGACGGATGGTCGGGTGAAAATCGCAATCAATACTTTAGTCAAAAAAGGATTTGTTCTTTGGGATAGAGAGACCAAAAATTTCCGAATTCTTTACAGCCACGAAGATGCAAAGCCGAAACGATGGAATTAATAAGCCCAATGTCATGATAAATAGCCCCCGCAATTTGGCTTTCCTTTGAATCAATCATCAGTAGTCTTCAACTATCTTAGTCCTATAACTAAAAAAGCCCGCGGTTTAAGCGGACTTCAATCGGACAATGTTTTATCCTTTGACAATTGTTAAGTCAATTGCTTGGCTCTATGGAATATTTGGAGTAGCGTTTCAAAGTCTTCTTTTAATGTCTCTTCCGTAATGTTGTTTTGTTGTTCATTCTTTTTAAAATGTTCAAGTTCATTGTTTTTCTGCTGTAATTGCTCTTTTAAGTTACTGATTTGATTAGCCATATTTATAATAAGTTGCTT
>NZ_QPJD01000021.1 GCF_003337375.1 Paenibacillus prosopidis | reverse complement strand
ACCAAGCTGTGTATCCGGTATTAGCATTCGTTTCCGAATGTTATCCCAGTCTTACGGGCAGGTTACCTACGTGTTACTCACCCGTCCGCCGCTAATCTTATCCCGAAGGATAAGATCCGCTCGACTTGCATGTATTAGGCACGCCGCCAGCGTTCGTCCTGAGCCAGGATCAAACTCTCCAAATGGAAGTTTTCGCATCGACGCGATGTCGTTGAGAAAAGCTTCATGTGTTTGATTGCTCATTACTTTTTTATCGCTTTTCCGCTCATCCGTTAGGATTTGCGGGGCAGTTTTTTACTCGTTGTTCAGTTTTCAAAGAACAATCTTTTCTTTCGTTCTTTTCTTTCGTTGTCCGTACCGTTTTGCGGCCGGACTAATAATATATCATGATTCGATCCATGAAATCTACTGGTAAATCATGCTATCAAATTTGTTTAGTTTCTCACAGCCCATTGTCTCGCGGCCGGACTAAGAATATAACACGCTAATTATGCCTATGGCAACTGGTATTATTATCTTCTAAGGGGATCCCAAATAGAGTTCTATACATGAAAGGTTTTCCCCGTTAGGCTTGGCCCATTGACCTGCAAGATCCCAGCGGTCGACGTAAAGCGTCCAGCGTTAAAAATGTTAATGCCCAACAATGATCGAATATTGGCAGGCGGGCCGGACGTACGCTTGAGGAAATATAGCCTGGCGACGCGCTTGCGTTAGATTCGATTATTGTAAGCTCTAATCAGGGCTCCTGTCAGCCCTTCCTACATCTATTTGCAAATAGTTCAAACTGATTATGAGGGCAAGGGAAGATCTCGGAGCTATCCTTATACGATAATTTCGTAGTATTTCCTTACCGCTCAAAATGCCGGTATAACTTCAAGTACCGTAAGTTAAAATAATGTAGCTTCTCTCTCAACGAAAACAAAAGAATGACGGAATTTACGATGTATGGCAAAGCTATTGGCAAAGGAGTTTATATAATGGCTAATTCAACTTCAGGGCGTGCAGAATCCGAAAACAAAACAAAAGGCAGCCTTACATGGTGGCAGCTTGCCTTGTTCGGGTTAGGCACAACGATCGGAACCGGATTTCTGCTTGGCTCGAGTCTCGCAATCGAGAAGAGCGGATTCTCGGTTCTCCTGAGTTTTTTCGTTGCTGCTATCGGCACCTATTTCGTCTTTCAAGCATTAGCCAAAATGATCGCAGAGCACCCGGAGAAGGGCTCTTTCCGGACCTATTCCAGACAAGCATTCGGTCACTGGGCAGGCTTCAGCCATGGCTGGGTATATTGGTCCTCCGAGATGTTGATCCTGGGAAGCCAGCTGACCGCAATCGGACTCTTCACAAGATTCTGGTTCCCTCATATTCCTCTGTGGATTCTTATTAGTGTCTACTCTGTTTTAGGTGTTGGAGTTGTTCTTCTCGGGACGGCCTGGTTTGAGAAGACCGTTAACATGTTGGCCATCGTCAAAATAGCAGCCATACTTATGTTCATCATCTTAACCTGTTTGGTTATCCCCGGCTTTCTCGGTGCCGATAATGCGCATATGCATGCGCCAAGCAATATTGGCGATGCTTTCAAGGGCGGATCAATGGGGTTATGGACGAGCCTGATCTATGTCTTTTTTTGTTTTGCGGGCATTGAAGTGATGGGAATTATGGCCGGTGAGTTAAAGAACCCGAAGGACGCGCCAAAATCGGGCCGGCTTATGGTGATTACAATTACAGTCCTATTCATTTCCTCGCTTGGACTGGCCTTGTTAGTTACGCCGATCGAACAGATCACGACGCAGGAAAGTCCGTTTGTATCCGCATTGAAGGATTTGCACTATCACGTGTTGGTTCATATTTTTAACGGTGTGCTGATTATTGCAGGGTTCTCAGGACTGGTCGCTTCCCTATATTCCGTCACGCTCGTCATATCGATGATCGCGGACGAAGGAGATGCACCGAAGTTGTTCGCGAAAAGATCACGGAAACGCCGTTTCCCTTACGGTGCGCTTGGGTTGACGATAACGGGAATGGCCGTTTCCATTACTGTCGCTTTGTTGCTTCCGAATAAAGTTTACGAATACATCACGACAGCAGGCGGTCTTATGCTGCTATATACTTGGCTGTACATCCTATGCGCGGCCCGAAAACTGCTGAAGCTAAATCCATGGGGGCTGACCCAAACCTATTCCTCCATTGCTCTTCTGCTCATCGCGGTACTGGGAACGTTGTTCGACCAAGCAAGCAGACCGGGCTTTTTCATTAGTCTTGTATTTCTGGCACTTATCGGCTCGGTAACCTTCTTCATGCGTAAGCGATGGAGAACCTGAAAAACAAAGACATTAAAAATAATAAAGGCGATCGAGAAAATCTCGATCGCCTTTATCGCACCATGTTCAAAATCATTAGCTTATTATTTTCAACAGCGATGTCAAACGATATTTATCAAAAACAATGGTTGCATCTTCAATTGACACGTTCCATAAACATTCTTCTAAACTACATTCAATTGGAACTTCGATATTAATTCGTGCAAGTGTTCTTGATAAATGAAGCATCTCTAAATCAGATTCAATTTTAATTTTAACACTCTTCGGGAGAATATCCAGGTTGTTGAGTATACCATCGATCGAGTCATATTCAGTAAGTAATTTTAATGCCGTTTTTTCACCAATACCTCTTACCCCGGGATAATTATCGCTCGTATCACCAGTAAGACCTTTCATTTCGACAACCTGGAAAGGGTGAATACCCTTGTCAGTTTTAAGGAAATCTAAATCATACACCGCATAATTAGATCTGCCCTTCTTCATGATCACAACATGAACACGTTCTGTCACAAGTTGAAGCATGTCTTGATCACCCGTAAGAATGTATACGTGTCCGAGATCACTGAGCTTGTGTGACACTGTTCCAATGCAGTCATCTGCTTCGTAGCCTTCAAGACCAATATTAGGAATCTGTAGGGCAGCGACAATGTCTTTTACCAAAGTGAACTGCGGTACTAAGTCGTCAGGGGCATCAGGTCGATTGGCCTTGTAATTTGAGTAAAGATCTGTTCTAAAGGTCTTGCTCCCCATATCCCAGCAGCAGACGACATGTGTAGGCTGGAAGTTAATTACTGCATCGAAGAGGTACTGAAAGAAGCCATAAATAGCATTTGTCGGTGTACCGTCATCCAGTCTTCTGGCACTGTAAGATTGCGCAAAGTAAGCTCGAAAAAGAAGAGCCATTCCATCAACTATGAGAATTTTTTTTTCATTCATTATTTCTACCATCCTATCTTTATGAAATAGAAGTATTGCTTAAAGCAATATCCTAATGAATAATCGTATGATCAACACGTAATTTCTTTATTATTGCCCGCGTATGAAGCTTCCAATCCTTTTAGCCGCTTCCTTTAACCGTTCCTCACTTTCAACAAGCGCGATTCGTACGTAACCTTCACCTTCTGTGCCGAACGCTTCGCCGGGTACGACGACAACGCCGGTTAGGCGGAGCATTTCCTTGGAAATCCGCCTTGAGGTCCAAGGCTCTTCTAACGACCAACACATCGGCGGCAGCTGAGCCCAGACGAACATCGTTGCTTTCGGAGTAGTAACGGACCAGCCTTCTTCACGAAGCGCATCAATAAACGTATTCCGGCGTTGTTCGTACAGCTTTCCTGCCTTTGGCAAGTCTTTGTTCGTCATTGCTTCCTTCAATGCGACGATTCCCGCTTCCTGAACAGGATCGAATACCCCGTAATCTATATTTGCCTTCAGTTCGCGAAGCGCACCGACAGCTGTTCTATTGCCGGCCAGAAAACCGATTCTGCAGCCTGCCATATTAAAGCTTTTGGATAAAGAATGGAACTCTACCGCTTGCTCCGATGCTCCGGGTATTTGCAAAATACTTGGCGGCTCGCAGCCGTCGAAGCCCATTTCGGAATAAGCCAAATCATGTACGACTAATACGCCATGACGTTTTGCTTTGACCAGAAGCCGTTCAAAAAATGATAAGTCCGCTACAGCTGATATCGGATTGTTCGGGTAATTCAATAATATAAACGATGCCCGTTCCCATATTTCATCTGGGATTGCTTCCAAATCAGGCATGTAGTTGTTTTCCTCCCGCAGCGGCATAAGAACCGGTTCAACGCCTGCCAGCGCTAACGATGCCGCATAAATCGGATAGCCCGGGTCCGGCAGCAAGGCTATATCGCCCGGATCGCAAAGCGCCATTGCCAAATGCGCAAGCCCATCCTGCGAGCCCAGCAGCGTAACGATCTCGTTCACGGGATCAAGCTCTACCTGGAAACGGTGCTTCATCCAATCCGCGGCATGCTGGCGAAATGGAAGACCGCTTCTCGTTGCCGGATAAGCATACATATCGGAGCGAAGTGCCGCTTCGCTCAGCGCTTGCCGCACGGCAGCTGACGGCGGCTGGTCCGGACTGCCAATACCTAAATCAATAATATCGAGCCCGCTTTCCGCGGCCGCCATTTTCCACGCTGCTACTTCAGCAAAGATTGAAGAACCCAGCAGCGATAGCCTCTCGGATCTCCATTTGGTTTGCTTCATCTTCTACTCACCCGTTCCCGTTCCAAACTTGTTCATACTGCTCTTCCTTGTAGCCTACCGTTACCTGCTTGCCGTTCGTTACGATCGGGCGTTTAATCAGCATGCCGTTCGATGTAAGCAGAGCGTATTTTTCATCCTCTGTCATCGCAGCCAGCTTGTCCTTCAAGCCAAGCTCTTTGTATACTTCACCGGATGTATTAAAAAACTTTTTGAGCTCCAAACCGCTGTTGGCTACAATTTCCTTAAGCTCGGCTGCAGTCGGAGTCTGCTCGACAATATGGCGCGAAAGCAACTCATTGCCTTTGCTTTGCAAAGATTTAACGGCCGCTCTGCACGTCCCGCATTTCGGGTATTGAATAATGGTCAGTACATTTTGTTTACTCAATGTTGAATATCCTCCTAATTTAAAGCGCCAATAAACTATTGACGGAGCTTCTGCTCCAGCAAAATCAGCTCGGGCGGCAAAGCCGCATGCCACTCCATCCATTGCCGGGATATCGGGTGCTTGAAGCCGAGCGTTTCGGCATGCAGGGCCTGACGGCTGGCTGCCTCCTCCCACTCCTCGACAGCGCCTTGCTTCGAACCATACATTTTATCCCCAATGAGAGGACAGCCAATATGCTGCATGTGAACGCGAATTTGATGCGTCCGTCCCGTTTCCAGCTTCAAACGAACGGCAGACGCAGCGGGATTTCCATCATTCGAACGAAAGGTCTCTACCCTTTCATAATGGGTTACAGAAGGATATCCTTCCGGCGTCACTATGCGAATATGAGGCTCGTCCGGATTACGGTCGATCGGCGCATCAACAATTCCCACCGCAGGCTCGGGAATACCGTACACATAAGCACGATAAAGCTTCAGAATGGTATTCGCCTGCATCTGCTCGGACAACTGCTGATGAACATAGGACGTTTTGGCGACTGCGACAAGGCCGGACGTTTCTTCGTCAAGACGGTGAACGGGTCTGAACCGCACCCGTTCCCCCTTTTGCTCCCAATGATAAACGACGCCGTTCGCCATCGTCCCCGTATAATGTCCGTGTGTCGGATGAACGATCATGCCCGCCGGCTTATTAACAATTAATAAATCCTCGTCCTCGAAAACAATTTGGATAGGGATAGGCTGAGGCAAGATATCCTCGGATATTTCCCGCTCCATTCGAACACGTATAATATCGCCCTGAACGACCGGAGCCGTCGTATATGCGCGGTTTTCATTAACCGTTAGACCATGCTCCGTAAGCTTCACCTGCGAAAGCAGCTTCCTCGATACGCCAAGCTGCCGCTCCAGCACCGCTCGAACCGTCTTTCCGTGCTCCGCTTCGCTGACAACAGCGATTAACGGCTTATAGTATTTGCTGTCGATCGATTCCATCATTTTTTCGATTTCCGAAACACTTCCGCGCTCCGTACATATTCCGTATCCGGTACGCCCAGCTTTGCATTCGCCACTCTTGCCGCGGCAAAGAAAAAGTCAGACAGACGATTCAAATAGGTCTGTACCTCCGGATTAACGGGATGCGTTGAGGCAAGCGTAACAACCCGGCGCTCTGCACGGCGGCACACCGTTCTGCATACGTGCAGCAAGGCGGAAACAGAGCTTCCTCCCGGTAAAATAAATTTCGTAATTTCCGGCGCCTCCAAAGTATATTGATCAATCCAGCCTTCCAAACGGGCGGCAGGCTCTGCTGATATTTTGAGGGGGGCACCTTCCTTGGCATAAGCGAGATCCGAGCCGCAATCAAACAGCTCCTGCTGAATATCGACTAACCAGCCTGCCATTTCCGCAAGCTCCGCGTGCTTGACCGCTTCAGCGGCGGCCTGCCCGACAAAGCTATTCAGCTCATCGATCGTTCCGTACGCTTCAACGCGAATATCGTCCTTCCGTACCCGTCCGCCGATCAATGACGTCTGACCGCTGTCTCCCGTTCTCGTATATATTTTCATCGTCCGTTATTCCTCCTCGTTCAATCGTTACTCTATATATTACGCAAACAGCAGGCCGGATGCACTCCTGACCTGCTGTTTGTTACTTGCAAGTATCATTCTAGCCTTGCTGCTTCAGTCTATTTACGAACTGGCCGATCCGATCAAGCGCTTCGGTCAAATTCGTGACAGATGTTGCATAAGAGCAGCGCAGATGTCCCTCGCCTCCGAGTCCGAAGACATCACCAGGGACCGCAGCTACATTCGCTTCTTCAAGCAGACGCTGTGCGAACTGCTCGCTCGTTAAGCCTGTCGATACGATGGACGGAAAAGCATAGAACGCGCCTTGCGGCTCATGACATTCGAGTCCGATATCCCGAAATCCTTTTACGACAAGACGGCGCCGCTGATTGTAAGCTTCAACCATTCGATCCTTCTCTTCCAGACCGTGCTGGAGAGCTTCAAGAGCCGCATATTGTGCCATAATCGGCGCGCACATAACGGTGTACTGATGAATTTTCAACATCGCCGACAGCAAATCGGAATGCCCGCACGCATAACCCATCCGCCAGCCGGTCATCGCGAACGCCTTGGAAAACCCGCTAACGAGAATCGTCCGTTCCTTCATACCCGGCATCGCTGCAAAGCTTACATGCTTTGAGCCGTAAGTCAGCTCCGCGTAAATCTCGTCGGAGATGACGATTAAATCGTTCTCCTCAACAACCTTTGCAATGGGCAGCCAATCTTCATAAGTCATCGTGCCGCCTGTCGGATTGCTCGGATAACATAATATAAGTACCTTGGAACGAGGCGTAATGACAGCCTGAAGGGATTCCGCCTTCAGCTTAAACTCGTCCTTCGCATACGTTTCGATGCCTACCGGCTTGCCGCCGCTAAGAGCCGTAATAGGAGAATAAGAAATATAACAAGGCTCCGGGATCAATATTTCATCCCCCGGCGCAATCAAAGCGCGAAGCGCAAGGTCGATCGCTTCGCTTCCGCCTACTGTAACGAGTATTTCACTCGCAGGATTATATTCCACATCGAAATGGTCATTCAAATATTGGCCGATCGCCTCGCGCAGTTCAGGCATTCCGGCATTGGACGTATATTGTGTTTTCCCGGTTTCAAGCGCGTATACCGCTGCTTCCCGGACATGCCATGGCGTTACGAAGTCGGGTTCGCCTACTCCGAGCGTAATGACATCCTTGCGCGTGCTGACCAAATCAAAAAACCGACGGATACCCGACGGTTTGATGCCTCGTACGAGCGGGGACAAATAATCAGCCATCGTTTGACGCTGCACAGGTGTGGAGGGTTGTTTTTCTTCGTCTTTAATCATTTGCCATCACCCTTTTTTACGGCGAAACCATCAAGCGATGGTCACCTTCATGCTCCTCGAAGATAATGCCGTCTTGTTTGTATTTTTTCAAAATAAAAAATGTTTTGGTCGATAATACCGCATCAATCGGAGATAATTTATTAGAAACAAAAGAGGCAACCTCTTTTAAATTTTTGCCTTCTACTTCTACAAGCAAATCATAAGCTCCGGACATTAAATAAACCGACTTCACTTCCGGATACAAATAAATACGCTCCGCGATGCCTTCGAAACCGCGGCCGCGCTCCGGCGTAATTTGAACCTCGATGAGCGCTGTGACCTTCTCATCGTCAATCTTGCTCCAGTTTACGACTGTCGCATATTTCACGATAACATGCTCATCTTCCATAGCCGCAATTGCTTGCTTCACTTCTTCTTCCGCTACGTCAAGCATGGTTGCGATCAACCCGGCGTCCCTTCGCGCGTCTTCCTTCAGCAGTTCTAACACTTTTAACTGTAACTCGTTCATTGTATAACTCCTTCCAGTACGCCTGCGATTATAAAGAATATTTTACAACGAATTCGAACATCCTGCAAAGCAAAAAACGAAAGACCCCGAAGGGTCTTAACATGTAAAACCGCATGACGGACAATGTTTCCTTTATTTATGTGTCATTGTTCAATTCAAACTTGCCGGAGTGCGTGAGCTGAAATTTCACTTCAACCTTGAGCTGATCCGCACGAGGCAGCCAATCTTCCTTGGAAGCCGTCAGCTTCCACTGCGCATGATGGTACCGGTATAAATGGTGGCTCAAATCAAAAAGATCCATTTTGTTTGCAAGCCCCTTCTTATAGGTCTCATCGATTTGCCGCTTAACCTGACTTTCAAGCGAGGCAATGATTTCATCCTTCTTGATCGTGCCGTCAATCTCTGCAACCTCCCCCTGAAGCTTAAGCCTCCATACGAACTCAGGCTGCCCTTTTTTAAACTTCGCTTTCAGCTCCCCTCGCGTTGACCGGACAGCCATTGTCGCCTTGCCGTTCGCCCCTTCTGCCTTGAGCATATATTGCTCAAATTCAGGATTCATCCAGCGAAGCCCTTCAACTGATGTTTCGGGCAAATATCCTACATATTTCAGCTCTCTAAATACGAAAATGCCTGTTATCAGCTGAGTCTGCAACGGTTTCTTGCCGCGCTGCCAAGAAGCATCGCTAACATCCAATACGGGCAGCGTTGTCGTCTTGGATGGTTCCTTCAGCGACTGAACGGCAAGCTGCATCTCATGCGGGCGAATGAAGCTGTGCTGATTTTCGTGCAGCACCGGTATATACAAGATACTATTAAGCGGCGATTGGTCAAAAAAAGTATCGGTTGTAAGTACATCCTCGATCGGCACTCTCGATCCGAACACCCAGGTCGTGTAGCGGGATGCGCGCTGGCGGTTTAGACCATCAATGATATCGTTTATTTTGCTGAGCGCTCTTTCATGGACTACGATTGTTTTTAAATGCTCGATATTGATGTTGGCTTGTCCTGCCCGTGCCAGGTTGTTAAAGGCAAGCATCACCGTGTCCCCCTTTCCTTTCCCGATCCATACGGGGTTCGGGTCAGGCTGCGGCGATTCGGATTTCGACACCTGAGCAAACTTAATCATTTGCGCATAAATAGTGAATTGCTCCTCCTTATAATCAATGCCGATCGATGACACATAGCTGACATCCTGCAAGTCGACCTCATCCCAGCAGCCCTGCAGCAGTAGTGCTGCCATTAAGGCGGGAAGCAGCATTCCTCCTCGGCGCAGCAGCCGACGCGCCTTGCCTTTTTCAAAATGAATCATGCCCGCCCCCTTTTGCCGCTTCGAAGCTTCCATGGCTTCTGAAGGAGCGCCGGTATCCACTGCTTGAAATGAATCGGGGCAAGCGGCTCCAAGTAGGAACGCCCGAACGATTCCAATGTGGACATATAGATAAGAACGGCAAACAATCCTACAAAAAAACCGAATATACCGAGCAAAGAGGAAAGAATTAGGATAACGTACCGGATAATGCTTATCGAGCCGATAAGCGACTGATTAACGAGCGTAAACGTGGATACTGCCGTAACCGCGGATACGACAAGCATCGTAGGAGACGTTATTCCGGCACGGATAGCCGCATCCCCGACAATAAGACCGCCGACGACCGACACCGTTTGTCCGACCGCTCTCGGAAGCCTAACCCCTGCTTCCCGGAACACCTCAAACATCCCCAGCATCAGGAACATCTCCATGGTAGCGGATATCGGCAGGCCGATACGTGAAATGGTTACTGTCGCAAGCAACGTAAACGGTATTTGATCCGTATTGAAGGCTGACAATGCGATCCAAAAGCCCGGCAAGCATAACGACAGCGCTAAACCGAGCAGCCGCAGTATCCGTTCACCAGAAACAAAATAATAAGGCAGATGCGTATCTTCAGGTGATTTAATTAGAAGCATCAAATTACCCGGACCGATAAGCGCGGCGGGAGATCCATCCACCAAAACCGCAAATCTCCCGTTCATAAGAGATTGCACGACATAATCAGGCCGGCCGATGTATTCAAGTAAAGGAAAAAACGCTAACGGCTTATCGGATAACAGCTCCTCCAGCTGGCCTGCGCCATTTAGAGAAGGGATATCAATGGCATCCAGCCTTCTTCTCGCTTCCTCTATAAGCTCCGGCTTTGCTTGTCCCGCCATATAGAGCAGCGCTACTTCCGTTTGCGATTCGCTGCCGATTTTACGGTATTCAACATGCATATTTGGTGTTCTTAGTCGTTTGCGGACTAAGGCGAGATTAACAGATAGCTGCTCGACAAAGCCGTCACGCGGTCCTTTAAGTGACAGCTCCATCGTGGATTCCTCGGGAGTTCTCGCCGGTTGGCTTGCAATATTGTATTCATAGAAACCGTTACGGTCAGAAAACGAGATAATCACACTGCCTGCAAACAGGCGCGCGTACAGATGAGCGCTGTTCGGACCTTGTTTTATATAGGTGAACATGAGGGTTCGTTTTTCCGGGCCTTCTTCGACATTCTCTAGAAACGGTTCGGGCTGCTCATCCCATTTCTCTAACTGAGGCAGCAGTCCAAGATGAAACTGCTGGTTGTCGATCATGCCGTCGCAATAGAACATTCTCACTTCCAGCTGTTTGTCTTTGCCTACCGTTACGGTATATTCAATGACGTCGCGGCATTCCCGCAAGCAGTCCTTAAACTGCTCGACCGTCATTTCATCATTTGTACCGGATCCGCCATGAACTGTCACTGCATAACCTCCTCCGCATCGCACTTTTTCAGCTGTTTATTGCCCTGCTTCTTCTTAAGGAAGCTGGCCCCCCAAACACAAACCACGAGAAATACCATAAATAAACCTAAATAACTGAAGGTCCATTGTTGAACTAAACGATATAACATCATATTTTTTGTTCCAAAATAAGCAGGAACAGCCAATACGACTGCTAACAAAGCGGTTGAAACCCATTTCCGTTTTAACCGCCGTACGGGTCCAAATTCCTCAATGATATGTATGGCAAGTGAAAGCCGGATGAGTGCGCCGGACAACCACTGGAAGACGGCGAAAAAATCGACATGTTCCAAATAACGTCCTATGGATACCAGTCTCCACTGCGAAAAAGCGGGATAGCGCATCCTTTCTGCTTCGGCAGGACCAAACTCTGATATCGCTCCGGTAATTGGACCAAAGGTGAGCAGCGCAAGAAACAATACAAGTAAAATGAGATGCCAACGCTTAAACGTTCCTTTTATATGATGTTGAATAAACAGCAGTGTGAACAGCTCGCTGAATGCAGTAATTGCGCGATTTGCTCCTTGAATTACCGGAGATATGCCGTTCTCGAGCATTGGCAGCAAATAACGGTAATCCTTGTGCGGCATATTTGTAGACATGACGAAATCACCAAGCAGCACAACTAGCGGAAGCAGCAGACAACTCATGTACGCAATGGTTCGCAAGCCCGAACTGGCTGCGAACAAACAAAGCGCCAAAAAAACGATCTCAATTACGAAAGTCGGCGTATTCGGCAAATAGGTCGTTGCCGTCCAGGAGGATGTCACAATTAACGTTTCATATGCGATCAATAGCAGATCTGCCAAAAAAACGGTAATTAGAAGCCATACAAAAACCGGATGCAGCCGCTGCAGCAGCCATTGATCGATTGGTATTTGCTTCATTTTTTTTAGAGCCCCGAATAACGGAATGGCCGTCCAAGGCAGTAGGATAAGCATCGCAACCCACACACACATCCATGCGTCCCTATGAGCAGCGCCGAGCAGCATCGGTACGGAGATTACGTGATTCACAAGCCCGACCGATAAAATCAAAATCGCGATGGCAGGCAATATTCCAAACGGCTTTACATTCATTTTCCAATCACTTCCTTACGTTGTACTGTTTCCCGAAATGATTTTCTAAATGCATGAACCGCCATTCTTCTTACATTTTTTTTGCCATAAAAAAGACTGTCCCCAAGCCGCTAATTAGCTTTGAGCACAGTCTATGAAACTACGGAATATGAACCGTCTTTACATGGTCAAAATGTAAAATTACGGCATTTCCGCTAGCTGTTGCAAGCTCGATCATGCTCTGATCTACGCTTTTTAAAACACCGATTTTGTTCGAATTTTCACCTAAGTCAAGAACGACAAATTCCCCGATTAATTTACGCAGCTGTTGATCGAACGTTCGCGCGAGTGTTAAAGGCGACGGCTTAAGCGGAAACTGCTCTGGCGTTAACGTGTACGGCGTTACGTTCGGATTGTAAGGAATTAAATATTTCAAATGATGGAGCGAAATGATGACAGTATGATAGACGGGGGAGTAGAAGACAAAAAAATCATTCATCACAGTCGTCAAGTATCCATGGATGGACTGGTTCCCTGTAATATAGATCTCGGAAAACATCCCTTTGGCGTTCATTAATATTTTCCGGTACGAAATCGGCTCATTATAAGGCTCAAAAGGCATTTCCGGAACTTCAAAAATGACTTCCTCTTCACGCGTCGAGGCACGGAGCTGCTGTAGATGGATTAGCGGTATATACAAAAATTGTGTTCCGTTATGGATCACTAAAATATCTTGGCCAAACTCTATCAATTTCCCCCGTATAGGTGCCACTTTCCCTGAAATCTCTAATTCGACCTGTCGGTCCAGCAGCGGATGACGGTTTTTCATGCGATCAACCTCCTTTCATCCGAGTAGGTAGTAGAACCGGGCAAGGTCGAGACCTTAGCCCGGCATAAATCGCCTTATTTGCTCGAACGACGAGTCATTGTTTGCACTAAGCGGAAAGTAGAAGTTTTAGCACCTTTTTTGCCTTTATTTTTATCTTTTTTATTGTCTTTTTTGTTTTCGTTTTTGTTATCGTTTTTGTTGTCGTTTTTGTTGCCGTTAGATTTGTCATTGCATACTTCTTTGATCGTTTTGATGTGATCGATCTGAATTAGCAAAGCTTCTTTGCCTGAGACTAGTAGGATAGAATCTCTTCCTACCTGCGCAATGAAGCCTTCGACCTTCTCCGGACCGCCCCAGTTAATTTGTACGAATGTTTGGTTTAACGCCCGGATAACTCCTTCGAAAGTATTGGCATTTATAAAATCCGGGTGGCGGCGTCCACTTTTGTGGCCGCTTCTGTTGCCGCTTTTGTTGCCACTTTTGTTGCCGCTTTTGTTGCCGCTTTTGTCGCATTCCAACTCGGTGATGCTTTTCACATGGCTGGTAGCGATATAAACGATGCCTTTGTCCGTGCTTAATACAAGGTAGTCACTTTTTACCGCAAGCAGCTTGCCTTCAAGCGATTCAGGTCCGCCGCGGTTAATTTTAACGTGTTTACCTACCAAGCTTGCAAGAAAGTTGTGATCTTTGATTCCGCTTTTGTTGCTAGTTGGACTAACCATTGGACTGACGTAGTTAAAATCGTACTGTCCAGCCACGTAACTGTTACAACAATAATTCATAAAAAAATCCCTCCGATAATTTCATTAGTAGATTTCCAAAACGTTACATCACTACCGACGCCTTGAGCCTATCACCAGCATAATGAATGAACTGCGGCGAGCATCCCTCCTATACTTGATTCGGTTCATCTATCATGGGAAGCGATATGTAATATATTTATATGTATCCCCTATAGCAGTGGTACTAGATTACTATCTATTTATTGAAGATTGAGCGAATGCCCCATTACGAAAATAATAGAGTCGACTCTGATTATTTCTTCTTATAAATACAGAAATAACAGTGACCTTCTAGGCGCCAACTGAATACGGTAAATAAAATAGAAGCCTATCGTCTGACGGTAGGCTTTATCTTTTGCCTCGGGGGATGGTTAAATGGCCACTGAAATATTGCCTACTCGCTCCATTCGGATTAATGCCTCTGATCTTCAAGAAATTCAAAGCAACGCTTGGGGTAAATCATTTAAACCCGCTGAATTGGAACAAGAGGGGAACCTATACAAAGCTAAGTTTGGACTGCGGGGCGGTCATACGCGCAATTATTCCAAAAAGTCATATGAGGTGCGCCTTGAAGGGGGCAGAACGCTTCATTGGAATGCCGAATTTGACGATCCTTCGATGATGCGCAACGCGCTTTCCTTTTATTTTTTCAACAAAATCGGGGTACCTTCACCTCAGACAAACCACTTCTGGCTTGTAATCAACGGGGTGCCGCAAGGCGTTTATTTGGAAATTGAGGCCGTTGACCGACTGTTCTTTGAGAAACGGGGAATCGGTTACCGCTCGCTCATTTATGCTGTAAACGACAGCGCTGACTTTAGCTTAATCGATCCGGAATCGAAACACAGGAAGCCCTCGTTATTCGACGGCTATGAGATTATGCATGGGAAGACGGGCACTAAGAGCCGGCTCGTTTCTTTTATTCGGAATCTTAATCGCAAGTCTGGTAAAAGCTTAAGTACATTCACTGCCCGCAGGCTTGATATATCACAATATTTATTGTGGCTGGCGGGTGCAGTCTTGACGGGGAATTATGATGGATTTGATCAAAATTACGCAATCTACGAGCATCGGTCAAGCGAAAAATATAGAATAATTCCGTGGGATTATGAGGGAACATGGGGAAGAAATTGTTACGGGAAGCCTTGCGGTAGCGACCTTGTCCGTTTGGAAGGCTATAACACGCTGACCAGCAAGCTCTTCACGTTCCCGGCTTGCCGCCGAAAATATAGCAAAATTATAAAAAAGCTGCTTAAAAAATCATTTACCGTTGAAAATCTTCAGCCGGTCATCCAAAAGATGCACCAGCGTCTATCTCCTGCCATACGTAATGACTATACGCGAAAAGCAAGCTACGACTCCTTTCTTTCAGAGCCATCCTTTATTCACGATTATATTGAAGAGCGAAGAGAATTAATTCAGAAATCGCTAAGGGAGTGGGCGTAAGTCCACCCCTCTCTCTCGAATGCTCCTCTTAAAATATGTCCATACTCATGTATCGTTCACCAGTGTCCGGGGCAATACAAAGTACCCTCTTGCCGGTACCAAGCCTCTTTGCGATTTGCATCGCCGCCCATACCGAAGCGCCGGAAGATGGACCAAGCAGCAATCCTTCCCTGGTAGCCAGACTTCTCATCGTGGTTAATGCATCTTCATCCGAAACTTGAATAATTTCATCATAAATGGATGTGTTCAGTATGGCTGGTACAAAGCCGGGACTTGTACCGACAAGTTTATGAGGACCAGGCTTCCCGCCAGACAGGACAGGCGAGCCCTGCGGCTCAACGACAGCTACAAATAGATTAGGAAGTAGTTCCTTGAGCCTTTCTCCCGTTCCGGTTATCGTTCCCCCGGTACCTGCTGTCGCCACAAAAGCATCAAGCTTACCTTCCGTTTGCCTCATAATTTCTTGTGCCGTCGTAATCCGGTGAATATTGGGATTCGCCATATTTTCAAATTGATTCGGAATATAGCTGCCTGGCCGTTCAGCCCGAAGCTCCTCCGCTTTGCGGATTGCCCCAGGCATCCGCTCAGCCGCAGGGGTAAGTACGACTTCTGCCCCGTAAGCCTGAAGAAGCTTAATCCGCTCCGCCGTCATGTTGTCCGGCATGACCAAAATCATTTTGTACCCTTTCGCTGCCGCATTCATCGCAAGCCCGATACCTGTATTTCCGCTCGTGGGCTCTATAAGGGTGTCACCTGGATGAATCAGCCCGCGCTGTTCCGCATCCTCAATAAGCGAGAAAGCAGCGCGGTCCTTCACGCTTCCGCTAGGGTTAAACCGCTCAAGCTTGACGCACACCTCAGCACTGCCTTCCGCAGAAAGACGGTTCAGCCGGACAACCGGCGTATCTCCGATCAATTTCGTTATATCCGATACTACTCTCGGCATCTGCTCCGCCTCCTTCCAACCATTCAATATTATGCTTTCTGCTGCTGTTCAAGAAATGGCTTCATGAACCACCAGCCCGCAATTGGAACAATGCCAACCGCAAACATCAGCCATGTAATAGCAAGCGGTGAATCGTTCAGCGGCAAAACGATTAAATAAGAAGATAATCCAATGACTCTGCCGATCACAAGTCCTGCTTCCCGAAGCACGATAAATTCCTCGCGTTCGCGTGCGCTTTCCTCCGATGCCCCGATCAAATCAAACGCTCTCGATGTCATTGGTATAATGTAAAACGGCATAAATAATGACGTCCCGATACCAAACAGCAGCAGCGTCGTATATGAAACGTTCCAGAATAGCGGCAAAATAACGACCCCTATCATCACGACGCCAATCAGCATCGACAGTTTGCGATTTTTCTTTTTCAGCTTTTTGCCGACGAACCAGAAGCTGATGAGGGCTACAAAGGATGTAATGAGCGAATACATCCCCAGCTTGCTTTCGTTCTTCGTTGCTACATATACGGTAAGACCGACAAGAAACATAAATACGCCCTCGCGCACGCCTTGTGCCGCAATAGCCGGGAACATGCGACGCCAAGGGTTCCCTTTCTTCATAAGCTGCTGCACGCCGTGCTTCCAGTTATAGGTTCCTTGTCCATGTCTTTTTTTCAACCAAAAGCTGAGTACGACACTGACAGCGAAAATGACCAGCGACAAGGTGAATATGAACCGGTACCCGCGCTCACCCTTCATCGATGTAATGAGCAGACCAGAAACCCATGGGGCAACTATACCTGCGGCGGAACCAAGCAGTCCTGCCCACCCGTTGTAACGGTCGCGGTTATCAGGATCGGTTATTTCGAAATAAATGACATTAAACGCGATCCAAAAAAATCCGAGCGCCATCCCGTCTAAAATACCTAGCGGCACGCTGTATGTTTTTGCTTGCGGTCCTAGCAGCAGCACTGCGCAATAGAAAGCTCCCGACAATATAATGCCTATGCGCAGACTATTCATTTTGTTATACTCTTTGACCCATTTCCCTGCAATCCAGAACGTTAATCCGCTTGTTGCATATTGGCTTAACGCAAACCAACCGATCAGCATGTACGACTGGCTGGCCTTCCATAAGTAAACCGGCACGAAAGTACCCGACAGCGCATTTGCAACAGCGAACAATCCCTGTACGATTAATAATAGCGCGGCTTGTCCGCCTAATGTCGTTTTTGCCAAAACGTTTCCTCCTGCCGTCAGAATGAGCTTTTAACTGCACTCATCCATTACCGTTGTGGTCAGAAATACGTTTTGTAAGGTTCCCTTAATCGCCGTAAGCCATGCCCGTCCAATATTACCAGTGAGCGCTATTCACTCGGAGTTAAACGTTCAAGCATTTGCTCCCGATCTCGCTGGCTGAGCAAAGATGAGGTGTTGAAGCAAGCTGGACATACATACATTTCGATCTGAAATGGCGCAGTCAAAACCGGTCCGCCTATAGCCGGTGCAATAGCCGGAGTAAAATGCTGATCGCCTATCGTCTGAATTCCCGCTTTTATCATATACTCACGGCAAGCGGGACATTCAGGAGCTTCCTCCTGGTCATCGACAATACGCTGAACCGTGCTTTCGACCGCTATCCTGGCGATGCTTCCGCTGCGATAGCCTTCTCCTTGCTCTAACCAGCGCTTATGATCCGTACTCTCATAATCCTCTTCCTCATGCGCCTCTTCCTCATATTCTTCTTCCAAATCTTCCTGCTGTTCATCGCTCTCCAAGCCGAGCTGTACGGACCGGTAATTGCTCAGCTCGCTTCCGCAGTGCGGACATAGCTCCTCAGGCCCTAATTCCTCATCCCAAACAATTTCTGTCAAGCACCATGGACAAATGACATGCTCTCCCATTTACGTTTCTTCCCTTCTAATTGTTCATTAAGTAAACGACTCCGAATGCAAAAAATAAAATAGCGATAACAAGTAAAATTCCCCATAAATATTTCATTAAAGCTGCCTCCAACCAAGCGTAAACGGCTTGCGCCATCCTTGGCGGCATAAGCTCGTTTCGCGGTGAAATATAAGGATCGTATAAGGTTCAAATTTATACTTTCTTATATTTTAAATTATGACAGTTGCTCCGATAACGTAGGAAATCGAAACGGATATCATCATAGCGATAAGCCCGACGGCACGGTTGTCGCGTGATATTTCCTCATCAATCCGAAATACAGGCGTCAAAAATTCGAATAAAAAATAGGCCGCCATTAATATGACGAATCCAAAAGCACCCCAAATCAAGCTTTGGTAAACCGAATCATTCGCTTCAATCGAAAAGCGGAAAATATTACAAATCCCAAATATTTTTCCGCCCGTTGCCATAGCTACTGCCATATTGCCATTTTTGATTTCACTCCAGCACTTATAGCGTGTAACGAATTCAAAGCATGACAAAAACACAATAAGGGAAAGAACCGTTACCGATACGTACACGAGAGAGGCGGCATACGGGTTGCTGAGCAGCATATCGACTTCATTATCCAAAACCTGACCCCTCCATCATCAAACGTGTTCATGTACGAAGGCAGGGTGACTGTTACTTAAGCTCCGCTACTGTAACGCCAACTCCGCCCTCACCGTAATTGCCTAAACGGAAGCTCTTTACATGGTTGTGCTTCCGCAAGTACTGCTGGATTCCCGTACGAAGCACACCAGTGCCTTTGCCATGGATAATGGACACTTGACCAAGTCCCGACAAAAACGCTTCATCTAAAAAACGGTCAACCTCAAGAATAGCTTCCTCCAGGTTTTCGCCCCGCAAATCAAGCTCCATCTTGACGTTCTCATCACGTGAACGCTTCAGGCTTGCCGCTTGCTTCGGCTGCTGAGGCTTTACGGATGCCGATGATTTAAGCAGCTCCAGGTCGTCCAAGGCAACCTTCATTTTCATAATGCCAAGCTGCACTGTAGCATCAGAGCCATGGATCTCGACGACCGTACCTTTCTGGTTCAGGCTGTATACGGTCACTTCGTCACCTGCTTCGATCTTCGCAGGCTTATTCGCTGCTTTCGTACCCCCGCGCTTCGTTTTCTGCAGCTCAGGCGCAGCTTCATCCAGCTTTCGGCGTGCTTCAATAAGCTTATGCTCCTTAACCGAAGCGCCTTCTTCCAATGCCAGCCTGCGCAAATCGGAGATAATTTGCTCCGCTTCCCGCTTGGCTTTCGCTACTGCTTCGCGTGCTTCTTCCTGTGCTTTAAGCAGCAGCCTGTCTTTCTGCTCCTCGAACCGCTGCCGTTCCGCCTCATGACGCGCTCTGAGCGTTTCCATCTCACGACGGAGCGATTCTGCCGTTTGACGTTCCGATTCAGCCCCTAATCGATTTTCCTCAAGCGAAGCAATCATATTTTCAACCCGTTGGTCCTCTTCGCTAACCTCGCCCCGGGCGTGGTCAATAATCGAACGGTCAAGTCCTAATCGTTCAGCAATGGCAAACGCGTTACTTCTCCCCGGAACGCCGACAAGCAGACGATAAGTCGGACTTAGCGTTGCAACGTCGAATTCCATGCTTGCATTAATAACGCCCTTTCGATTATAGGCATAAGCCTTAAGCTCGCTGTAATGCGTCGTCGCGACAATACGGCTATCCATCGCATGTACATGCTCTAATATCGCAATCGCCAGCGCTGAGCCTTCTGCGGGGTCTGTTCCGGCCCCAAGCTCGTCCAGAAGCACTAGGCTTTTGGATGTCATGGAGCTCAAAATACGAATGATATTTTTCAAATGGCTGGAAAATGTACTTAAACTTTGCTCGATGCTTTGCTCATCGCCAATGTCCGCATATATAGCGTCAAATACGCATAGCTGGCTTCCATCCTCAGCAGGCACGAACAAGCCTGACATCGCCATTAAGCTAAGCAGCCCGATTGTTTTGAGCGAGACGGTTTTTCCGCCTGTATTCGGCCCGGTCACAATGATTGCCGTATAATTGTTGCCGAGCTCCACATCTATTGGGACCACTTTATCGGCAGCGATTAACGGGTGACGGCCCCGCTTAAGTTTTAGAAACCCTCTATCGTTCATTCGAGGCAATGTCGCTTTCATCTCATGCGCAAGCCGCGCCTTTGCGTATGCGAAGTCGATTTGGCCAAGCAAATCTAAGTTGAAAAGCAGATCTTCAACATGATCCGATGTGTGAGCGGTCAGCTTTTGTAAAATTTTCTCGATCTCGCGCAGCTCTCCGGCCTTGAGCTCACGCAGCTTGTTATTCATGGCTACGATTGCTTCAGGCTCAATAAATAAGGTCGCTCCCGATCCCGATTGATCATGCACGATGCCGCCAAAATGGGAACGGTACTCCTGCTTTACCGGGATAACGTACCTGTCGTTTCTGAGTGTCACGATAGCGTCCTGCAGCATCTTCTGCACGGAAGAGGAACGAATCATTTGCTCCATCTTCTCTCGAATACGAGATTCACCATTGCGCAGCTCGCGTCTAATCGAAGCGAGCTCTGTGCTGGCGCTGTCCATAACTTCAGCTTGATCATCGATACAGTCAAAGATGGCATCCTCGAGCGGCTTGTGCTCACTGATCTGCTCCGCTATATGCTGAAGCATCGGAATGGGATTCTCTTCATTCAATACGCTGATATGCTTCTTAACGCGGCGTCCGCCTCGAGCGGTGGCCGCTATATCCATCAGCTCGGCAGGATTAAGCGTACCGCCGATCCGGGCACGATGCAGAGGCGCTTTAATGTCGACGATTCCGCCGAATGGCGCGCTTCCTTTAAGCCGGTCTGCCGTATAAGCTTCGTCCGTAGCTTGCAATATGAGCTTAACCGCTTCAAGGTCGGAAACCGGCTGCAGTGCTTCTGAAACCGATTTACCGAGCGATGTTGCGGCATGCTGCGATAATCTATGTATGATTTTAGGAAACTCTAGTGTCGTCAAAATTTTCGTATCCAACAAATAACACTCCTCTCGCCCTATTATTATATCCGAACCGCGAACGCTATGCACGGGCCCAGCATCAAATCCATACATAATTCATGCTAAAATGGTCACAATAGTAACGATTGAACCGCCTTATGAAGTGACTTTTGCTACACAAACCGTAAGTTTATGCTAAGGAGGGTTTATGATATGAGGTTTTTGGGCCACGTTGTCCGCTTTATTGTAGCCGCGATTGTGTTAATGATAGTCGGGTTTATTGTTCCTCAGTTTACTGTCGGCGGATTTTGGAGCGCGCTATTTCTTGCTCTCGTCATCGCGGCGATCGGCTGGATTATTGAAGGTATATTTGGAAAACGGATTACGCCATTTGGACGCGGTATCGTCGGCTTTCTTGCCAGCGCAGCGGTCATTTGGATCGCCCAATTCATCGTCGGAGACGTTACCGTAACATGGCTTGGCGCCATATTGGCTGCTCTTGTCATAGGGATTATTGACCTGTTCATTCCGGTCAGCACCCCTTATGACGCAGGCAGACGCGAACGTGCCTAAATGATGTTGCAGCGACAGCCCTTGACAGCCCAATACGGCCTTCAAGGGCTGCTTGCTGCATTCACATGCTATTCATCAGTTTGTCATACTCCTGTCACTGTATTTACAGACCAGATAGGTTACAATAAAAATATTCAAGCCATACAAGCGTAAACGGCTGACGCCGTCTTGGCGGCAAAAGCTCGTTTCGCGGTGAAATATAAGCATCGTATAAGGTTCAAATTTATACTTTCTTATATTTTAACAAAGTTAACATATTGAAAGGGGAAGCTTTACAAATGAAAAAATGGTTACTTTTTGCCAGCGTCATGTGTGTCGTATTTGTCATTGCAGCATGCGGTACCAACAAAGGCACGAACAACGCAGCTAATCAGGAGGTTAGCACAGGTATCGCTGACAGCGGCGCAGCATCCTCGGAGCTTGTTATCACGGCATCCAACTGGGAGTTTGATCAGAAGGAATACAAGATCAAAGCCGGCGAAACGGTCAATCTTACGCTTAAATCGATTGATGGCGTACATGGCATACAAATCCTAAACACAGACTATGATAAAATCGAAAATGGCAAAACAGTCCCTGTCAGCTTTTCGAAAGCTGGAACATACGAATTGATTTGCAACGTTCCCTGCGGACAAGGCCATAGACAAATGAAAGCTACATTAGTTGTAGAGTAAATAAATAAACCCGCGGCATTTATGCTGCGGGTTTATTTATATTGCTTTTATTGCTGCGAATAAATGCGAGAAGACGTCATAAAATATATTCTAGACATCCCTAAAAATCGTTACTATTTCAATCAAGTTTTATCTAATTTCGTATGAATGATTCTTTGGGGTAGCATGCTGTTACTCAGATTCCGTCCGAAGTTTCGCTTATGGCTAGTTAATCGACAGTCTCGAAAATCCACAATAGATCTTCAGTAATCCGGTTAAGATCTTGCAGGAGCAAGTTAGCCGCATTAATATAATCTTTCCTTACCCATTAAGTAAGAAAGTCTGATAGCTCTGCCTCTTCCGCTGCTAACTGACCTCTGATAAGATAGTCACAATACGAACAAGGAATGGAGGAACGGTTATGGGAGTATTAAACGATCGAGTCGCCATAATCAGCGGAGCCGGTACGGGGCTGGGCCGCGCAGCTTCAATTTCTTTCGCCTCCGAAGGTGCGGATGTCGTCCTTCTGGGGAGGCGTAAGGCTAAGCTTGAGGAAACAGCAGCAGCAGTTAAGCAAAAGACGGGCAAAGACGCGCTGATATTGCAAACTGACGTCTCAGATGAGCAGCAAGTACTGGATACCGTAACGGCTGCGCTTCAGCAACGGGGCCGGATCGATATTATTTTAAACAATGCCGCCGTGTTTGAGCCTGGAACAGTACTTGAATTAACGTCTGACGAATGGCAAAATCAAATCGCAACTAATTTAACCGGACCGTTTCTTCTGACGAAAGCCGTATTGCCAGCCATGCGTAAAGCAAAATACGGACGAATTATTAATATAACCTCAGGTTTATCCTGGAACGGAGCCGGCGGCTATGCCGCTTATAGCGCGGCCAAGGCAGGCTTGGAATCATTAACGCGAACGCTTGCAGATGAAGAGCATGAGCATGGCATTCTAGTTAACTTGTACAATCCAGGTACGCTTCGTACGGAAATGCATGCAACCGGTAAAGATCCTGCCATCGTAACGCCTGATCTCATTCGACTGGCAACCCTGCCTGTCGGTGGTCCTACCGGCACGATCCTCTCCTATGGGTAGGAAAAGGCAACTATACAAGGGCAGCGTGTTAATTCAAGCACAACTCTTTTCCACGAAAAAAACCCGCAGTGATAAGCATCGGCTTCCAGCCTCGCTTGTTACTGCAGGGTTTTTTTGTCGTTTTAGCTTTGTTCGATGAGTTCAATCCATTCATTGTATTCGGTTTGCAGCTTGGAATACTCGTTTTTCAGCTTATGGTGCTGCTCAAGCAAATGCGCGTGATCCTCAGCCAGCTTAGCTGCTGCGCGGGCTGCTTCATCGCGCTCGTATGCTAACGACTCCGCTTCCCGGGCTGCCTTATCACGCTCGGACGCCAGCTTCTCAGCAGCCCGGGCTGCCTCATCCCGCTCGCTTTCGAGCTTCGAAGTATGCTCGCTCAGTTCCTCCTGCAGCTCAGATGCCGCCGCAGCCTCCTGCACCGCCCGTTCAAGCTGTATGCGCAGCGCCTCTTCGTCTGCCTCTTGCGCCTTCTTCTCCTGCTCCAGCCTTACCGCTTCCGCTGCCGTCTGCTCCGCATATTGCTGCTGTGCTTGCAGCCGCTCGCTCAATTCCCGCTCACGGGCTGCAGCCGCTTCAAGCTGCTGCGCCGCAATACGCTCGCGGGCTGCCGTGAGCTCGAGCTGCTCGGTTAGCTCCCGCTCTCTCGATTCCAGCTTCTCAAGCTCCGCTTTATAGGACTGCTCGCTTTGCGCTGCGGATGCTGCTATTTTCTCGATTTGCTCAAGCTGTGCTTGCAGCTTATGAATGCTCGTCTCGTAATCATGACGCTGCTGCAATAGCTGCTCCTCATGATTCGCTTCTAATTGCTTATATTGCTCTTCGTGCAGGGCAACCAGCTGTTTATGCTGAGCTTCAAGATGCTTGTAACGCTCATCCCGCTCAGCTATCGTCTGCTCTAATCGTTCGTTGCTTTCAGCCGCCAATTGCTTGAATAGCTCATCATTTTCTGCTTCTACCAGCTTAAGCTGCTCTTCCTGCTCCTGACGTAACGATTGCAGAAGCTCACCATGCTCTTTCTTGAGCGATATTAATTGCTGTTCATGCGTCTCTTGAAGCATTTCCCGCTGCTTTTCAAGCTCTGACCTCAATGTATCGAGATGCTCTTCTTGCGCCAGCTGCTGCTGCAAAATCAGCTCCTCTTGCGCCATTTGCCGCTCCTCAAGCTGCATCAGCTTTTGCTCTTGCTGCTGCTCCCTCTCTTTTGCCTCTTTCAGACGCAGCAGCAATTCCGTCGCGCGCTTATCTGCTGCCGAAACGTGATTGCGCTCGTGAATGAGCTTCTGCTCAAGCTCCTGTATGATGTGATTAGCTTGGCTATTGTGCTTCTGCAGCTCCGCTAATT
The DNA here is from genome assembly GCF_003337375.1 of Paenibacillus prosopidis. Classification (GTDB taxonomy): domain Bacteria; phylum Bacillota; class Bacilli; order Paenibacillales; family Paenibacillaceae; genus Pristimantibacillus; species Pristimantibacillus prosopidis. Next base: position 90,626 of record NZ_QPJD01000021.1, on the reverse strand, counting down.
GTTTACTGGTTTCATTAAGCTGATCTTCGCGATCCCGGCCTTCTTGCTCAAGCTGTGCAAAAGACGTACGGAAAGACTCCTCCTGCTCCATTGCACGTACCAGCTGTTCCTCTGCTAATGCAATACGCTTCTCCAACGCTTCTTTTTCCGCATTCCAGCTTTGCTGGAGCTCGGTTATCTGTGCCTGCAGCCTGCTCCGCTCTTCCAGCCAGCCGTTTCTGCGCCGTTCGAGATCCGAGCGGAACGATTGCTCCTTCTCTGCAGCCTCTGCCTTCCATGCTTGCTCCCGTTCCTCATTCAGGCGGTCACGCTCCAATTGCGCAGCTTTAGCATTCGCCAGCCAGCCCTGCTCACGTTCATCCCATTTATTCTGCCAGCTTGCTGCCAGCTCAGTCAGCAGCTTTTCTTTCTCTGCTGTTACATCGGCAAACAGCGCTGCATGGCTTGCTTCCAATGCTGCCAGCTGCTCATCCTTCTCGCGCCGCAGCTCTGCCAGCTCCGCTTCCTTCTCTTGCTCCAGCTCTAACAGCTTGACTTGTATTTCCTGCCTCAGCTCTGTAAGCTGCTCTTCTTTGTCCTTACTGAGCCCTGCCATCTGCTCTTCCTTCTCGAGCTTTAACGCCGTTAACCGTTCCGCGTGTGCCGCAGTAAGCTGTGCGATTTTCTCCTCCTGAGCCTTAAGCGCCTCGGCCGCTGCTTCCTGCTGAGCCTTCGCTTGCTCAGCGGCAAGCTCAAGCATTTCTGCCAGCTCCGCTTCAGCAGCAGCCTTCGCCTCTTGGAGCTTCTCGTTAGTCGCGCGTTTCGCCTCAGCCAATTCAGCCTGAAGCGCTTCTGCCTGTTTAGTCGTCAGCTCGAGCTGGTGACTAAGCACATGCAGCTTAGCCTCCTCCTCTTGGAGTCTTGAATTGTCCCGCCGCAGACGAAATACTTCCTCCGTTATTTGTACGGCGGAGAGAACAGCCAGCTTTTGCATATCCAGACGCGGATAGCCTTTGGCAAGCTTCTTCATGCTTTCATCGATTGCACTTGCAACCCTTTTCATATATTCCACATTGGAATGACCTTTAAGCTTATATTGAACTCCATATATATCAACCGTAACTACCGTTTGTTCAGCATCCATTAAGGCAAATCCTCCCATTGTCCAAGTAGAGCAACAAAAAGCCGCATCGTAGCTCACTAGGAACTATTTCGATGCGACTTTGAAGGTTTCCTGCCTACTTTCGTAATTCCGCTGCAAAAGATTGTTCCAATTGGAAAACAACCTTTCCGTGCAGCTCTGTTACCTCTTCATCTGTCAAAGTACGCTCGCCGTGACGGTACACAAGCGATATTGCGACACTTTTCTTGCCCGCGCCAAGCTTCTCTCCCGTAAATACATCGAACACGCGGACAGACTCAAGCAATTCACCCGCAATGTCCCATGCTGTACCGGTCAGCTTGGCAGCCGCCACCGCTTGATCAACGACCACCGCGATATCGCGCTGCATAGCCGGATAACGGGGAAGCACCTTGTATTCAATTTCCGAATCCGCTAATTCATAAAGCAAATCCAGACCGATCTCGAGCACGTACGTATCAGCGAGATCCGCTTCCAGCTGAAGAGCGGGATGCAGCTGTCCGACGTAACCGATCACTTCCGGTCCATGCGGCGTATCAATAAGAACGGCAGCTGTTCGGCCCGGGTGGAAATGCTCCGGCTGAGCCGCCTCGTACGATACGCTTGCCGTTAATCCAAGCACGCCAAACACGGTCTCCAAAATGCCCTTCGCATCGTAAAAATCAACCTGAACCGCTTTAGCGTTCCACTGCGCTTCCGTGCGATTGCCTGTCAGCAGCGCCGCAAAACGGTGCTTCTCCTGCGGCAAGCGCGTCAGCTGCGCTTCATCGGTATGGAAAACGCTGCCGATTTCAAAAATTGCAGCTGATTCATTTTTACGGTTGCGGTTATAGGCAGCTGTTTCGAGCAGCTGTGCGATAAGTGTCGTCCGAAGGACACTGCGGTCCTCACTCATCGGCATCGCCAGGCGAACCGGATTTGTATCCATCGCTAATGCCGGGAATAGCTTCGTCCGTCCAGGTCCCGTGAAGGAATAGCTGACGACCTCATGAAGGCCTGCATCCGTCAGACGCTTGCGCAGCTCGCGGCGAATCGCCTGGGGCTTCGAAAGCGAGCCCGGCACCACATCGCCGTGAATAAGCGTCGTAGGGATGTTATCGTAGCCGTGCAAGCGGGCAACTTCCTCGATTAAATCGACAGAGCGCGTAATATCGCCGCGGCGGGTCGGTACGTGAACGCTAAACACATTGCTGTCAGACAGCTCATATTCAAAATGCAAACGGCCAAAAATCGTCTGAACCTCAAGCCTCGAAAGCTCGGTGCCGAGGTAGCCGTTGATTTTATCCAAGGAAACATCCACTTTGGCCGGCTGTACGAGACCGCTTGAAACCTCGACTATACCTTCGGTAACTAGACCTTCCGCAAGCTCTGCGATAAGAGCAGCCGCACGATCTAGAGCCGGTATCACTCTAGCCGGGTCGACTTCTTTCTCGAAGCGGATGCTTGATTCCGAGCGAAGGCCGAGCTGGCGCGACGTTTTCCGTACGGTGCCGCCATCGAATTTAGCCGATTCCAGCAAAATGTTAACGGTCTTTCCCGTTACCTCGGTGCTTGCTCCGCCCATTACGCCCGCCAGCGCAATCGGCTGATTGCCATCCGTAATAACGAGCATATGAGGCTCCAAGCGGCGCTCTTGATCGTCCAGCGTTACGAGCGTTTCGCCGGCTTTTGCAAGCCGGACGTCAATACGTCCGCCCGGCACGCGGTCTGCATCGAATGCATGCAGCGGTTGACCGTATTCCAGCATGACGAAGTTCGTCACGTCAACCACATTATTAATCGGACGCACGCCTGCAGCGATCAAACGGTTTTGCAGCCACAAAGGAGAAGGGCCGACTTTAACCCCTTTAATATAACGAGCCGAATAATGCGAGCATTGCTCAGCTGCGCTAATGCTAACAGATACGAGACTATCGGTACGGACCGGAGTATGATTAACGGATGTGTCCGGCAGACGAACCTCGCGGCCGGTCAGCGCCCCGATCTCATACGCTACGCCCAGCATGCTTAAGCAGTCAGAACGGTTCGGCGTCAGATCAAGCTCCAGCACCTCATCATTAATGCCAAGCACTTCCCCGATTGGCGCGCCAATCGTTGTCGTTGCAGGCAGCACAAGAATGCCTTCCTGCTGCTCCTTCGGCAGCAGCTTGTCGTTCAGGCCAAGCTCCTTCGCCGAGCAAATCATGCCTTGTGATTCAACGCCGCGCAGCTTCGCGCGCTTAATGTTGAAGTCGCCTGGAAGCTTCGCCCCAATAACCGCTACGGGAACAAGCTGGCCTGCATCGACATTTTTGGCGCCGCATACGATTTGCAGCTCTTCGCCCGTACCGACGTCCACCTTGCAAACGTTCAGCTTATCCGCATCAGGATGCTTTTCTTTCGATTTCACATAACCGACAACGACGCCGGTCACGCCCTTGTTGCGGGATTCCACGCTGTCGATCTCGATGCCGCCGCGCGTCATTTTCTCCGCCAGCTCTTCGGCCGTATAACCCGACAGATCGATATATTTATTTAACCATTGATAGGATACGTTCATTTCTCTTCTTCCCTTCTCTTCGTCACATTCTCGCAAATTGACTCAAAAACCGCAGATCGTTCGTATAGAAATGACGAATGTCGTCAATGCCGTATTTCAAAAGCGCGATACGCTCAACGCCCATGCCGAAAGCGAAGCCGCTGACCTCTTCCGGGTCGTAGCCGCCCATCTCAAGCACGCGCGGATGCACCATGCCGCAGCCAAGAATTTCAAGCCAGCCCGTATGCTTGCACATCCGGCAGCCATGGCCGCCGCACTGCACGCAAGTCACGTCAACCTCGGCGCTCGGCTCTGTGAACGGGAAGAAGCTTGGACGAAGACGAATTTGCGCTTGCGCTCCGAACATTTGCTGGACGAATTGCAGCAGTGTCCCCTTCAAGTCGCTCATCCGAATGTTTTTGCCGATAACGAGTCCTTCAATTTGATTAAACTGGAACGAATGCGTAGCGTCGTCATCATCGCGGCGATACACTTTACCCGGGCAAATAACCTTGACAGGCGTTTCTCCGTTCATCGCTTTCATCGTGCGGACCTGTACAGGCGACGTGTGCGTGCGCATTAAAATATCATCCGTCACGTAGAACGAGTCCTGCATGTCGCGTGCCGGATGGTTTTTAGGCAAATTCAACGCCTCGAAGTTGTAGTAATCCTCCTCAACCTCCGGGCCCTCCGCTATCGTATAGCCTAGTCCGATAAACACATCCTCGATTTCTTGAGCTACCTTATTGAGCGGATGCACAGAGCCTGTCGGCAGCTGCTTGCCCGGCAATGTCACATCAATCGTCTCGGCGAGCAGTCGGTTGTTCGTTTCAGCTTGCTGGAACGCCTCCTGCTTCTCCTCGATAACCGTCTCAATTGCCGCTCGGACATCATTCGCAACCTGACCGATAACCGGACGCTCTTCCGCGCTCAATCCGCCCATTCCGCGTAAAATTTCTGTAAGCGCGCCCTTTTTCCCTAAGTACTTTACGCGCAAGTCGTTCAGCTGCTGCGGCGTTTCCACATGCTGCAGCTCTTGAAGCGCTTCGATGCGCAGCCCTTCCAATCTTTCCTTCATCGTTCTTCGCCTCCATATCATCTTCCATAAATCTTGACACAAAAAAAGGCCCTCTCTCCCTAAAGGGACGAAAGAACCGTGGTACCACCCTAATTCGGATTACATGCCAGCCTGTCATCTATCGCCTGACGGCGGACTGCAATCCCTTAGCCCCATAACGGCGGGAACCGGACACTCCCTACCCGCGCCTTGCAGCAAGCTGCGCCAGCGTTTCAGGGGTCTGCTCCGGAGCGAACTTCGGCAGCCTGATTTCACAAAGACGCTCTCAATCTACGGCGTCTTCTCCCTGTACGAAAGCACTGCGTACTTTTCTCCATCATCGCTTTACTGCGAATATGAAATATTAATCTTTATTATATGCAATCTGTTGCAGCGTTGCAACAATTAAGGTTCGTGTTTCATATGATTTGCCAGCTTATCCGTTAACTATTTTCAGAATCCAGTCTTTGATATCAACAGATCGCAATGTTTTAGGCCGGGTACTCGTTCCGGTTACAATTAATGGCACAAGTGAATCCAGTTCATGCAGCGAACCGTGGGCCCCTCCGTTGAAGTGGGTAGGAGAATTTTCACCGACAATTTCGTATCCCGGCTGCACCGTGACGACAACATATTTTCCTTCATGAGAATTCATGGACCCGTATAATCTGGCAAGTACGTCAGGATACTTTCCATACTTGATCCGGTTGTTCGTTATCATAATATCCACGAGGTCGGAGTCGCCCGAAAATGTCCACGATTGCCCATATTCATCCACATACTTTCCGCCTGGGCGGTAAGAAAACGTTTTGCCGTTTATCCCTGCAGTGATACGAATATTTTTACCGTCTTTCATAGCGATGATATCTAGCTTCTCCTCGTTTTTCAAAAGCTCCACGAGATCAGATATCTCAACCTTAGCATCTATCGCATAAACATAGGCCATCCGTTCGTTAGCGGCGATCACAATTTGGTCCTCGGTCCTGACAGTTTGATTTAATTTTGCTATACGGTACCGGTTCAAAAGCGGCCTTAAATCAACCTCGGCTGCTTTCCGGTCATCATAGACATAGCTTTGCCCGCTGTCTCCCATGACGACCCATATGGCGTTTTTTACAGCTTGATCCCATGAGCCGTAAGCACCCAGCACCTCCTGTAGCGCTTGATCGGCTTTTTCAATCCCCCCCAATTCAGAAGGGCCTTTTCGATGGACGACATTATCATTTTCCGGAAAATAAGTAATCGTGACCGTTGGACGTTTATTTTGTTTAATAAGATAAGCAGTGTCCTGCGCGGATAATTCGTCGTTCATTCCATATTTTTTCCAGACTGTGGTATCCAGGATATTGTTCGGATCTTGCTGTGCAAGCGCCGCATAGGATAACCATTTCGGTCCTGTTACATTGATTTGTTCCGGTAAACTTGTGCTGTCCGCTACCCATTGCGGCATGCGTAAGGCATGCGCCGTTTTCCCTCTAAAAACGACAGCATTGATCGATGCGGAGTTTTTTCCTTTTTCAGCCAGCTCCTCATGTATCGTTTTCGTTTTTTTGTTCAATTGAACCTGATTCAACTGATAAATAGCATCCATAAGTACTTGCGGTTGATTGATTTTCAAGGCTTCCTTGGCACCATTTCCATAAAAAATCATGCGGCCTTCTTTACCGCTGTACCAGACTAGTCCAGGCACTTGGTGCCGGTCTGCATACACTCCTGTTAATAATGTACTGTCAATCGTCACAGACATCGTGGGAAACGAACTGACGACCTTCGGAAAATATTTTCCGTTATTGATCAAAAACTGCAGAGCGGGAGCGCGGCCTTCTTGCATCGCTTTCCGCAGAGGCTTGTCCATCAAAGAATCGATGATGATAAATACGACGGGTTTGTTGTTTTGATTTACTGTGGCATTGGACTTTGCTTTCAGTTGTTTGATCCGCTCTCCAGACTCCCCCGTGCAGCCGGTAATAAGCAAACTTAGGCATACCACGAACATAATGGCCTTTTTATGTCTTGCTTTCATAGGATTTCCCAACCTTCTTTAAAGCTTTTTTTCCTGGTTTATTTTCTCTTGAATTGAAATAAATTATTCCAGAAACAGCGGAGCTCAAAGGGGCATCTATATTTCCGTCCCGGTTCGGGAACATTAACAAACGCTGCTTTATAATCATACGGGAGGCGAAAACATGCGAAATATCGAAATCAGGCCGAACCTTAGAACGGCCGGGGGAGAATTCAGTGATATTATGGTAGGCGGCCGGTTTGCGGGTTCCTTAACACTGGTATACAGGGAAGGAGACCGCGTCACGGGGTCCGTCCAGCTGGACAAGGAATCATTGAAGCCTGCTTACAAACAACGCGTCGAATCCTACTTGAAGGACTATATTCAATCCTTGATCGATGCAGTCGGGGCAGAGGCATGCGATGTTGTCATGACTTTCAGCCGTTTCGATGATATTGTAACTACGGCTGAGGAGGATTATGAAGCCAAGACAGAGGAGTTTAACGCAGAGGAGTTTACTACTCGAGACCGGCAAGATTACAGCCCACAGCGTCAAACTCATTTTTCCGACGAGAACGAAGTGTCAGCGGAGGATTGGGAATCCGCCGAATACGAATTGGTAATGGTGAACAAAAAACGGAATCGCATCGATTATCAGGTTTACGACAACAAAGGAAAATGGATAGCTGAGGCCTTACTCAGAACTGACCATGCGCACATTTCGGGGGATGTACGCTGGGTAATCGAGCCGGATGACGATGAAGTCGAAAATATCACTGAGCTGCTGGTTTCGGATTTTGATGAAGATATTGTGGATACATTCATTATTAACCATAAATTCAATGGGGAACTATTAGAAACCGTGGAATTGACCCACGATGACCTATTGGATACTCCGGTCGAGGTAATCAGGGATTCTGCGGAGGAGGAAGATTTTAACGTCATTTTAGCCCGTGATGACGGAGAAGTTTTAACCTACGAGATTTATCAGCATACTGCCGGAAAACTACCGATCGGAACCGCAACTGTAAACATTAGGCATCGCCGGTTAACCGGCTTCATTGATTTCCGCGACCAACCCAACGTCAACGATGCTGGAGCTATTACTTCCGCGCTAATGAAGGAGCTTGACAAAGAAAGGGACTACGACGGTCTTAACCTCTCTCTGATGTTCAAAAACGAACTGGTTGATGAACTTATTATAGATAACGAACCAGTCCATTAATCGAGGTTGAAGAAAGCGAAAGCGCATCTTCTTTATGGTTTATAAAGAGATGCGCTTTTTGTTTTTTCCGGATCAGTAATATTTTCCATGTATGTTTACTGGAGGAAAGAGTTAAATTATGTTTCGTTACTTTAAAGAAATGGTGGTGAGTACTGACAAAATGCATCTTTCTCCGCAATTGTACCATTGGTTTGTTCGTCCGCGATGGTTTACAAAAAAATACATCCACGACCACATTGAGAGCCATTTCGTTTTGGACAATAAAGCCGTGCTGGATTTTGGGTCCGGTACCGGCGCAAATTGTTCCATATGTAATCCCAGTCATTATCTAGGGATCGAACCGAGTGCAGAGAGGGTTGATCTTTCCAAGCGGCTTTACCCGAACCACAACTTTATGATATTTGATGAAAAACGGATTCCGACGCATAATGAATCGGTTGATTATATTATTGTAGTTGCGGTTCTTCATCACATATCAGACGATCAGATCAAGGATTATCTGCTTGAATTTGAGAGGATCTTAAAGCCTGGTGGAAGAGTCATTGTCATGGAGCCATACCTATGCAATAAAAATAAATTTAATAACCGGTTTATGAACTGGTATGATGACGGCGATTATATACGTAATGAGGACAGCTATTTGGAATTATTTCAAGCCGGGCGGTTTAAGTGTCAGGTATTGAAAAAGTTTACAAAGTGCTTTGTCTACAATGAAATCTTTTTTTCCGCTACGCCAAACTAATCGGCAATTAAAAGTTAAGGAGGCTGCATAATTTGCAGATTCATAAAATCGATACGTTTCCGCTCTTTTATCGCCTTCCTAAGCCGTATGGGGACGCCAACGGCATTAAATCGTACCGGGCCTGTTATATGATCCGGATAACGACTGATACCGGCGTCGAGGGTTGGGGCGAATGCGTCGATTGGCTTCCAACCTTGCATAAAGGATTTCACGAGCGTATCATTCCTTATTTGACCGGAAAATCTGTCGCCGATAGAAACCTTTTAGTCCGGAGCATAAAAAAATGGCATACGCGCGCGGCTTCGGCCGTTAGTATGGCATTAACCGAAATTATGGCAAAAATATGCGGAGTTTCCGTATGCGGCCTTTGGGGAGGCAAGTTTCGCGAGAAAGTGCCCGTTTATGCTTCGTTTCAGTCCTATTCGGAAGAGATGGACTGGCAAAAGCATTCCCTAAGGACCGTTGAAAATGCGGTTAATCAGGGATTTGATAAAATCAAGGTGAAGATAGGTGGAAAATCTATCGCTGAGGATCAACAGCATATCCTCTTAATACAGAACTCGCTGCAAGGAAAGATTGAATTGGCTTTGGACGCCAATCAAAGCTATGATGTGGCTGCTGCTCTTAAATGGCAATCTCTTCTTGAGGGATGGCCTAATCTCCTTTGGGTTGAAGAACCGCTGCCGATTAGCCACACTGCCGGCTATGCGATGCTGAGAAACCGTTTAAATGCACCGCTTGCCGGCGGTGAAAATATCGAGGCGGCGGCCGATTTCCTTCCTATCCTTACACAGCATGCTCTTGATTTCATCACTCCCGACCCTCTTCATGTCACAGGGATAGACGGATACAGGGAAACATTAAGGCTTGCCAGAAATTTCGGCATACGTACAACGCCGCATACCTTTGACGGTGCATTAACGCGCTTATACGCCATTTTCGCTCAAGCCTGTTTGGAAGCATGGAGCAAAATGGGAACGGACACCATCGAGCCTGTTGAATGGGATGTTATGGATAATCCGTTTACTAAATTAATCCCGATTTATCCGTCGGATGGAGAAATTACCGTTCCCTCCGGCCATGGGATCGGGATCGAAATCGACCTTGAAATGCTCGAATTTTATCAATGGAACGGAAGCAGTTATGTTTAGATAAGACATTAAGCAAGTCATGTCACGGCATTTACCTTTCGATCAGTCCCTGCTCCATCGCGTAGCGTGTCAGCTGCACCCGGTTGTCGAGATGAAGCTTTTGCAAAATGTTTTTGAGGTGATTTTTGACCGTATGCTCAGACAGTCCAAATTGGCCGGCAATTTCGCGGTTTGACGCACCGGTAGCAACCCGCTCCAGCACTTCCTTCTCCCGTTCCGTCAAAGGAGTCGTAATGATGGCCGCGTCTTTGTTCAGCTTCTGTGGTTTGCCCGCTATCCGCTTTGCCTCCTGTCCCTTGTCTGTTGAAAATTCCTGCAGCAGCCGGAACGCAAGCTCCTTAGACATCGGCGCCTCGTCAAGCGATACAGCGCGCAAATATTCCATCCAGGCCGATGGCGCTAAATTTTTGAGCAAATAGCCCTGCGCTCCCCGCTTAATCGCTTCGAACAGGTGGGTAATGTCATCAGATACCGTTACCATCACGATTTTCAAAGTAGGCATAAGCAGCTTCAGCTGCTGTGTCGCTTCGAGACCGCCCATTCCCGGCATATTAATGTCCATCAGCACCAATTCAGGCTGCGTTTCAGGTATGGCTGCAATCGCCTCCTCGCCGCTCGCCGCCTCTCCTACAATGGCAAAGGAATCGTCGCTCATGACGATATCGCGCATTCCTTCGCGCCCATGCGGATGGTCATCGACCAAAAACACACGTACCTGTTCGATTTTTTCCGTCATCTTCATATGCTCCTGCCTATTATTTCAACCTTTGTTCCTTGATGCTGTGCTGCCTGCACCGTCAATGTCCAGCCCATTGCGGCAGCCCGTTCCTGCATCATTTTAACGCCGTATTTCCCTTTTTCGTAAAGCATCTGCTCTGATACTCCTATGCCGTCGTCTAAAATTGTGCATCTGAAGGTGCTATCATCCGAATGGATAGCGGCTTCATAATCCCCGCGAATAACGATCCGCCCAGCCCGGGCATGCTTTTGCACATTCATAAGAGCTTCGCGCATAATGGCAAGCAGCTCAACCTTTTGCTTATAAGACAACAAACGCTCTTGAACATGCCATTCCACGGTCGTCTGTATGCCGCTGGTTTGCTCGATCTCGGCTGCCAAATGATGGATGCTTTGCATCCAGGACATATCCTCCGGGAACGGCGCATCGTGCAGGTTGGCAATCGATTGTCTCACATCGTCATAGACATGGCGCACCGTCAGCCTTATTTGCTCCGTCGTTTGCTGCACATCCGAATCCGATTGCGCCCGCTCCAGCTTGTCCAGCTTAACCGAAAGCATGAACAGCGATTGCGAGATGCCGTCATGCAGCTCACGGGCCAATTGCTCCCGTTCCTCGAAAGCCGCTTTGACGATACGCTCGCGCTGAAGCGATTCCTGCATTTGCTCCAGCTTAGCGAACAGCGACCGCAGCAGCGTTAATGATATAAGAAATACGAAGACGGGAGCGAGCAAATTGCCTAGATCCATTGAAATGAACGGAAGCAGCAGCATATGGCGCAAATATTCCCACACCCCTATCGTGACCGTCGGAATCCATAAAATGAGCCATTTCAACCATTTATACGACATTACACTCCTGCTCCCTTCCAGGTTTAGTCGTTGCGAAATGCGATGGATTGCTTCGTTTCCGCACCTGTTGCATCGATAATGACAAGCTCCGCCGTCCATGCGCCGCGCGAAGGTACATCCACTTTTTCTGCTAGATAATCCGATTCAATAAAACCTGGGAACGACTCCTCCGCCTCAGTCTCTACGCTATGCAACGGGACATCGATGGCAGACCGCTCCGGATGCTCGTCCGCAAGCAGCCGCAATTGCACCTCCACTGGGGCGCCAAGCTGTTCAGGCAGCCACACCTTCAGCGTTACCCGATTTGGTCCTGGTCCATTAGGCGTCACGGCCAGCGTGTAATGCAGGGTATCGCCCATTTTATGATAGGACAGCGGTACGGTTTTCGGTACAGGGCTCAAATAGGTAAACACACTTACGATGATTATGATGAGGCTCAGCAACAGGCCGTCCAGCTTCAGCATCCTGCCGCTTGGCAGCTCTCGTTGCCTTGCCCTTATGTGCAATAAAGCTCCGACTGCAATGACCAGAACAACGATAACCGCTTTCGCGAGCAGCATAATTCCCCAATCCGTATAAAGCAAGTAACGCCAAGACGGGAGTATGAGATAAGTCATTCCAATTCCGCTCGCTGTAAGCAGCAAGATCGACAGCCATGCAACCTTTGTAAATTTCTCGGCAAACCTGGCCGCCTCCTTGCGGTCAGCATACCAAAACAACAGGAGCAGCATTAAGCCCCCTGCCCACAAAGCCGAGCATATAAGATGGACAAAATCAATTACGATGGCTAACGTGCTGGCTGGCAGAGCATTGACGTGGCCGTTAAAGCTTTCTGAAGCCGCGAGCAGCAGCGCCCAAACCATTTTGAATGAATCATTTAACCGCAGCACTGCAAAGCCGAGTAACGAAAGGACGGCTATGCCTAGAAACGACCTTCCTGTCGCTGTTTCGGTAAGCAAGCGCAGCCATTCATTCGCAATGCCCCCCTCATATCCCTTCAATAAGGCTTGGACATGAACAAAGACGAATGCAAGGACAGCGATCAGCAGCCCCCGTAATGCGAGTAAGCTCCATTTATCCACAAGCTGCCTCGCGGTTTCATTTGCTCCTGCCGGTAGGGCAATCGTCCACAGCATCATGCCTGCTGCAGCCATAAGCGCGAAATAATAAGCCGTTCTAACCGCATAAAATAAAGCTTGCTCCACGGTGACGCCGGCATCCGCATAGTCAGCGGCCGAATGATCGTGTCCGACCTGCCGATGCGGATCGAAGGCGGATGCCTCGATTATGGATAGCGGTTGCGCCGATACGCTTGATGCTGCGATTAGTAAGGGCGAGGCTGCGGAGAAAAGCAGAAATAGCGATAAAAAGACTATGTATTTCATATTGCCCACGATGTCACTTCCTTTATATTGTTCAGCTTCAGTGTACTAGACCGTAACCAAAAGAACAACGAAACGGCCTATGGCGCAGCAGAGCCCATTCTTATACCGTCCCGTTCCGTATAACGGAGAGCCATCGTGTTAATTCTATTCATAGTGCAAAATAAAGAAGGATGTGGGAGACGATGATGGACAAAGACTTTCGGATCGCCGAGCTTAGCAGCCAAACTGATGCGCTTGACGCTATTCACAAGCTGGAGGAGAAGCTAAGCAAGCAATACGGCTCGGATGTCGTGCTGATCGCTTATAGCGCGGAGCAGGAAGAAGACGACAGCTAACAGCTGTCCGGCTGGGACATGCAGGACGATGAAAGGCACTCTCCCGCGTTAATCACGCTTTGGGACAGTGCCTTTATTTGTGTCCGGGAACGGATACACGATGACTCCCGCACAAGCTTACCCGCTCTTGCGGGCGAAGAAATCCGGCCAATAGGCCTCCGGAATAGCCGGGCAGCCTCTATTTGTGTCCCATACGTATACCCATCCCGAGACCTCTGCATTTTGAATGTCCTGTACCCAAATGCGGTCGTAGTCGTTATACTCATCAATACCGTGAAAGTCCTCAAGTACATCCATCGAAGCAAGGCCCGCTCTGTCGACGGTAATCCATTGTCCACGTATAATACTATTGCATTCCTTTGCAACGGAATCGCGAATGGCAGCCGGGTATGGACCAAAATCGACTAACCGGCCGGCAATTTGGCCTGGCGAGTAGTCGTGCACAAAATTAGCGACAACATGATGATTGCTGTGACCGGGAAGCAGCGAACCATAAATGAAAACGCGAATGAGATCCATAAACACTGCCGTCCTTCCGATAATTGACGTTAGTTTTTCTAACATTATGATAGAAATTCGCACACAGTTCAATAGTTAATGTTGACATCTTTCCGCTATACAAATTACATTGCACAGGAGGAGGAGTTATCCGACATGGCTCAGCACAACCCCTATGGCGCTTATGGCTACCGTTTCCAAGACCCGCCGCAGCTTCCGATCTATCAGCTGTTCGCTGTCGGCTACCAGCTTGTGACGCAGCACGATTATTACTGGGACGGGATGAAGCGTATCGACGGCCCCTTATATTTGTTTCAATATACCGTTTCCGGTTCCGGCCAATTCCGCCTCGGAGAAGATACCTGCGAAGTTCCCGCCGGTTCAGCCTTTTTGGCGGAAATTCCAGGCGATCATCATTACTGCTTACCGAAAACAAGCGACAAATGGGAGTTTTATTTCGTGCTGTTCCGTCAGCGGCATTTGCGGGAGCTGTGGACTGAGCTCGTTCAGAGCATTGGCGCCACGCCTAAGCTCGAGCAGTCGAGTGCAGCCGTCCGTGCACTGCAAAGCTTATATGGGGATGCCCGCGGCAATCGCATTCAGAATAGCTATCAGGCTTCGGCATCTCTATACCGTTTCATGATGGAGCTGCTTCAATCAGGCTCGGTACAGCAAAAAGAAAGAGCGAATTGGCCCGTTCAGATTCAGCAGGCTGCCGCTTATATGGAAGCAGAATATAATAAGCTGCAAAGCTTGGATGACGTCGCTAATGCCGCCGGGTTGTCAAAGTATTATTTTACGAGAATGTTTACGCAAACGACAGGCATGTCGCCGATGGATTACGTCACGAAGCTTCGAATCAAGAAAGCGGTCGAGCTGCTGCGCTTCACGGCCTTGTCGGTCGAGGACATTGCGTTTGCCGTCGGTTATTCGAGCGGCAGCTATTTTAGCAAGGTGTTTCGCAGCAGAGTCGGCTTCCCGCCCGGTGATTTCCGCATGGCGAAGGAGCTTCCTTCCATCGATCGCCTGCAGTTCGATTAGAGGGCAATATTTTACACATTATCGCAATAAATTGTGCTAGCCACAGGCTATTGTTTCGTTTTACGATTATCGAAGAGAGCAATATTATGATAAGAGAGGACGAAAAGTAATGATAACTGCTTCGAAACATCATCAATATGCAGTAACACCGCCAATGGGCTGGAATAGCTGGGACTGCTATGGCGCCAGCGTGAGGGAACACGAGGTTCGCGGCAATGCGGAGTATATGGCCGAGCATTTAAAGGCTTTCGGCTGGGACTATGTTGTCGTTGACATCCAATGGTATGAGCCTGGCGCAAACTCCTCGCAGTACCGCCCTTTCGTACCGCTTGAAATGGACGAATATTCCCGTTTGCTGCCTGCAGTCGGACGGTTTCCTTCCGCTGCTGACGGTCAAGGGTTTAAGCCGCTTGCAGATTACGTACACAGTCTTGGCCTAAAATTCGGCATTCATATTATGCGGGGCATTCCGCGGCAGGCCGTCCATGCCGACACCCCCATTTTAGGTACAAGCGCAACCGCACGCTCCATCGCTCACCCGAACTCCATTTGTCCATGGAATACGGACATGTACGGGGTGGATGCTAAGAAGGATGGTGCGCAGCAATATTACAATTCATTGTTTGATCTATATGCGTCTTGGGGCGTCGATTTTGTCAAAGTGGATGATATTGCTGCTTCGCGGCTATACGGCATTCATCTCGAAGAAATCCAATTAATCCGTAACGCCATCGACCAATGCGGCCGGCCGATGGTGCTCAGCCTATCGCCAGGTCCAGCTCCGCTTGAGCATGCTGAGGCGCTCGCGGATCATGCGAATATGTGGCGGATGACGGACGATTACTGGGATTTATGGCATCTTCTGCACGATATGTTCGAGCGCTGCGAGAAGTGGGCGCCGCATGTGGCTGCTGGAGCATGGCCGGATTGCGACATGCTGCCGCTTGGCCACCTGGGCATTCGCTCCGTTGATGGCGGAGCTAGCGACCGCTGGACCAGGTTTACGCGGGACGAGCAGGTAACGATGATGTCGCTGTGGGCGATCTTTAGGTCGCCGCTCATGTTTGGCGGTGAAATGCGCGATAACGATGAGTGGACGCTTTCCTTGCTTACGAATGAAGAGGTGCTCGAGCTGCATCGCAACGGGCGCGGCGCCCGCCAGCTTTATCGCGAAGCCGATCGAATAGCATGGACCGCGAAGGGTGAAGACGGATCCGTATATGCTGCATTATTTAATGCCGGTGAACAGATTGATACCGTTAGTGTATCATTATCACAGCTCGGCTTGACGGGTGCGCAACGTGTACGCGACCTGTGGAAGCGTGAGGATTTAGGCGTGTTAGACGAGCTATCGTTTTCACTGCCTCCGCACAGCTCATTGCTGCTCAAATTGACATAATAATGTAATGTAACTATCTGGCATTCTCACTATAGA
Organism: Paenibacillus prosopidis; assembly: GCF_003337375.1. GTDB lineage: Bacteria > Bacillota > Bacilli > Paenibacillales > Paenibacillaceae > Pristimantibacillus > Pristimantibacillus prosopidis. The sequence continues at coordinate 74,527 of NZ_QPJD01000021.1, read as the reverse complement.
GCCCCCTGTCCAAATGACGGTTGCGCAACCGGCCTTCGGATAGGGGCTTTTTTGGCTTAAGCGATGCAATATGGTAAAGTTATCATGTGAATTATTTCCATTAAGCCCCGCCCTTTCATCACGTTTCGGCACTACCATTCATGAACAAGGAGGTCGTTTAGATATGGCAAGCCAAACCGGTGCCATCGTACAGCAGTCCTTAAACGCTTTAATGGGAGACCCGTCATTTTTGCCGCATCTACAGGACCAGAGCCGCGAGCAAGCCTTTTTGTCGCTCGCCGCTATTCTTTCAACACCTAATAAAGTTCATAAGGCATTTTTACGTATAACGGTCGATAGCGGCAACGTCGTTCGCATTCCAGCCTATCGAATCCAGCATAACGATACGCTTGGTCCTTATAAGGGCGGCATCCGGTTCCATGAATCGGTGAGTGAAGAGGAAGTAACCAATCTGGCAGCTCTTATGACGCTGAAAAACGCGCTGCACGAAGTACCCTTCGGTGGCGGCAAAGGCGGTGTCGTCATTAATCCGCGCACCTATTCCGTGAAAGAGCTGTATCTCATTTGCAAAAAATACGTGCAGTACTTCAGTGACGTATTAGGGCCGGACAAAGATATTCCAGCACCTGATATGGGTACCGGCGAGCGCGAGATGGACTGGATGATGGCGGAATATAAGAGCATCCATCCCGGTCATCCTTATCTTGGCAGCTTCACCGGGAAGAGCGTCATTAACGGCGGCTCGTTAGGTCGCAGAGAAGCTACCGGCAAAGGGGTGTACTTCACCTTCCGCTATATGATTTACGATTTTCTCAAGGCACAAAGCAGCTGGCTGGCCGGCAGCACCAATCCGTTCGTGCAAACGGCGGTCGCCCACTCGAATCGCTCGCTGACTATCGCCGTACAAGGCTTCGGTAATGTCGGATCGGTAGCTGCGCTTGAAGCATATAAGTGCTCTTACTTACACAATAAAGTGGTCGCGGTAAGCGATCGAAACGTTACGCTCTATAATCCGGATGGACTGTTAATCCCGGCGCTGATCGAATACGCTGCTTATCATCAAGGAGATTTGCCAGCATCCGAAGCCGCTCTATCCGAGCTTGGCCTAAAAGCACAAATACTCGGACGCGAGGATATCCTCTATTTGGATGTCGATGCACTCATCCTTGCTGCGCTGGAGGATCAAATACGGAAGGACAATGTCGCGAAAGTGATGGCCCGCATTATTGTTGAAGGAGCGAATGCGCCTGTAACGGGCGATGCGGACGAAGAGCTCACCGCCAGAGGTACCATAGTCATTCCCGATATATTAGCGAATGCCGGCGGTGTTATCGTATCCTATTTCGAGTGGCTGCAAGGTCGGGAAACACAATTTTACAGCGAAGAAGAAATTCATAAGATGCTCTACGCGAAAATGCAAAAAACGTTAGACGGCATCTTGCCGGCCTATTTCGGGGATCCTAACCCGCTTCGCCAAAATTGCTACAACCACGCCGTCATGAAGCTGTCCACCGTGCTGTATAGGCAGGGTAAGCTGTACTGAGTAACTGAGACTGTCGATTAACTAACCCAAAGTCCGTTAAGACGAAATAGTCTCAAACTTCCATTTTTAAAAAAACAGGTCTATTCTGAAAGCGTTCTAGACCGCTTTCAGGATAGACCTTTGTTAACTTACGCAATATTACTATCTTAGAGTAAGCCTTCGAGATGTTAAGGCGAATTTTGCACGGCTCGGTGTTGAAACAGCAATTCATGCGTTGCCAGTGGTCAAGGACGTTTTCGGACGTACAAGCTTCGGCTGTAAAAACAGAATCGAAACGGATCCAATGTCCACCGTGCGGACCTGGAATCCGTTATTTGTCCGTTTTGCCCCTCTTTTGAGGTACTTGCGGACATGGAATCCGTTATTTGCCGTAAAACCGGTATTTTAAGTGGATTTTAAGGCGTATAGGAGATCCTATGTCCGGACAGTTTGGATTTTAACCTCTTTCACACAAATAGTGAATCCTATGTCCGCATCCACATAAGCTAGCTGAATCCTGATCTGCGGAAAGTGCTGAAATTACATTAAATTTTAGCTCTATTCCGCTCAGCCATCTTCGCTTGATTTTAGCTTTAAATATTCAGCTTACTCCTGCACATAACGGTTAATAACCTCGACAAGCAAATCGTTCAGCAGCTTAACTTCATACTCGCCTACCGCAGGCTCCAAATGGCCGCCGCCTATTCCGCTGTCATCGGTTAGAAATAAATACGTTCCGCCTGTCGCTACCGCCATGAACCGCAGTAAATATTCCGTATCGACGTCGACGCCGCTGGAGGCTACGGGGATGATGCGAATGCCCTGAGCCGCCGCCTCTTCCGTCAGCCGCTGGATCTCGTCAATAATTTGCGGATCAGCATGCGGCGGTGCGTCCAGGACGAGAAACAAAAGCCGTGCCCGCGCTTCCTCGCTCCACTTATGCTCATGTATAGCATCGCGGAGCGCTTGATCGACTGCCTCCGGGAAGTCGCCACCCCCGTCTGCATCCTCCTTGCTGAACTGACCGATAACTTTATCGATATCCGTCGTGAACGGATAAGGCTTTACAATATAATCATCGTACTTATCCTTATAAAAGTTCGCGCTAATCCGAATGCCAAGCTGATTTGCATGCTCGTTTGCAACACGTTTAACGACATCCTTAAGCTCCGCTTCCAAGTAGTTCAGCTCATCCTCCATCGAGCCTGTCGTATCGACAACAAACATAATGTCTACTTGTTCCGAAAGCTTCGTTCCTTTGCCTATATCGACCTTTATGGTGCCCTGCTGCGGGATATCAACCTGCTGTGTTGTTTTCCTTTCCTGCCCGGATTGTACGTGTACCGTAAAACTTCCTTGATTGGCTATATCCCGCACATACAGTCCGGCAAATACGTAAGCTCTTCCTTCCGTATTCGTGCGAGCCTTCCAAACCGTCTGCTTGCCGGCAAGCAACTGCACTTCTGCATCCGATACTGCTTTGCCGTTCGCGGTCACAACAACCTCAAGCCTATGAAAATTCCAAAATGACCATACCCGCTTGCTGCTGTCGCCTTCCTGACTATTCAGCAAATTGCCGAACCGCTCCCAAGCCGCCAAATCATCCCACTCGCCTGCCGTTAATTGACCAGCCTGCACTTCTTTGTCTTGATTATCATAACCGCGCTTGCCGCCTTCCTTCTCAGGCTTAGGCTCTTCGATTGATGGGGCGCGATTCTCAGAACTAGTGCCGTGATCCTCTTCCTTAGCAGCTTCATTACCAGCCCCCCGGCTGTCAGACGTATCGCTTCCTGCGTTACCGTTTGACGCATCATTTGATTCGGAAGAGCACGCGCTGAGTGTTAACATAACTGCAAGAAGAATAGCAATGATCCAGCTTCCCGCACTTCTAAGTCTACCTGACCCTTTGAACGAATGACCCGCCTTCATCCCTTCAACCCCTTGTATTTGTATTTGCTAATCTAACGAGATGCGGCTTACAAATGTTGCATAAATTGGCCCTTAACATTACAATCGGTTACAGACATGCGGCGAGTCCAAGGACCGGCTGCATTATGCTGGATATACAGGAGGACTTCATCGTGGAAACATTTGAATTAATCGCAATTGAAATTATGTATCAGCGTCAAACGAAGCCGTTAACCTTCACATCCGCCGAGCTTGTCCGTGTTACGGAATATGGCGACCGGCTTTGGTACGTTGACATTAACGGGGTAGCCGACCGCGAGATGCTCAGATGGTTTGGGCAAAGCGAGGATATAAGCATACAGCTTACTGCGGTTGCAAACAGCGGTCAAACCTTCCGGGGCAGCGGATATCTGCATCCGAACGAGCCGCATCAAGCGGCGGCCATTCGCGGAGACGGCGAGCTGTTTGAGCAATAACATATCTGTGTTTTCACAAAAAAAGGGCAGCTTCGATAGTCTTCAACAGACTGATCGGAGCTGCCCTTAAGTTTGTTTATTTGCTGTGTGCAATTTCCGGCGTTGTGAGGCGGTCGTAAAACTCCACGCCTTTGTCTTTGTCCGCTGAATCGCGAAGCGCCATCGCGGAACGCGGATGCTCATCCAAAATCCCCGTAATCATGTACGGAATGATGTAGCCCCATTCTTCCTTCTCACGAAGCGGAATCATGAATTTCTCGATCATATCGAGTACTGGACGGATGCTGTACTTCGTGTTTTGCAGTTCAGATACCAGCAGCTCCGTGTTGCAGTTGCCGGCTGCGCGGCCCATGCCGTATACGGAGGCGTCCAGCAATTCAACGCCCTTCTCAGCTGCAAGCAGTGTATTGGCGAAAGCAAGCTGCAGGTTGTTATGCGCATGCACGCCAAGACGTTTGTTAGGCAGGTGTTGACGGAATTTATCTACCAGGTAGCTTACATCATTCGGCTTCAAGCTGCCGTATGAGTCAACGATATAAACAACGTCAACCACGCTGTCATTGATCAGCTGGAATGCTTCGACCAGCTGGTTCTCCATAACGTTCGAGAGCGCCATAATGTTAAGCGTCGTTTCGTATCCGCGATCATGGAACACTTTTACAAGCTCAAGCGCTTTGTCAACATCTTGAATGTAGCAAGCCACGCGGATTAGGTCGAGCAAGCTCTCGCTGCGCGGCAAAATATCATTTTCGTCTACACGGCCGATATCAACGAGTGCGGAAAGCTTCGTGTTACCTTTGTTAGGGAGCACTTTCTTCAAGAAATCATCGTTCAGAAAACGCCAAGGGCCTGCGCTTTCAGCGCCTTTCAGCAGCTTTGGCGAGTTTTTGTAGCCGATTTCCATATAATCGACGCCGGCTTCGTTCAAGCTTTGGTACAAATGCTGAACAAACTCGACACTAAAATCCCAGTTATTCACGAGTCCGCCGTCACGGATCGTGCAGTCAACAATTTTACAATGGCTCGTTTTTGAATGCATGCGTTGTTACTCCTTTGATGTGAACATGAGTTCAGTTTTTCTCATCATACTTGAAAAGGATGCGGAACGCAAAATAATTTTGTCGTTTTATGGCTGTTTTAGCAGCCCTTCCGCCTTAGCGGAAAGGCCTTCACGGAACTGCTTAACAGCAGGTAATTCAAGCTGTTTTCCATCCTTCACTGCAAAAACCTGATCACCCGTCGAGGCCAGCACATCCAAAAATTGGGCAACAAGGTTACCCGTAACAGTTTGCGGTGCTTCTTCAGCCGTTTTCTTATAGCTGTCTTTCACTTCATCAAGCAGCTTGAACGTTTCAAAATCGTGGATCGGCGTATTAATTAAACCGTTAATATACATCGTCAAATAACGATTTACATATTGATTCAATACAGTCTCGCGCTCAGGCGAATCTTTATATTCCGTAATAAAAGCTTCCGCAAGCAAAGCCCGTTCTGCTAGTTCATCCCATGTAATCATAAGTCCGCCATCCATGGCCGATGCCTTATCCGACTCGACTGCTTGCAGCTCGACGAATGTTTTCATTTGATTCGATAGAAATTTGCTATATCGCTTCTGAAAGCTGTAATCCACGATGGGATAGAGAGAGCCCTCGACCATTTCCAGCTTATATCCGCCATAGAATGCACTCTGTACAAGCTCTCGTACCGTTGTATCTTGTATAGATGCTGCAGTCTGCGCCGTAATTGGCCATTCTTCCTTCAACAGCACGTCTTGCACGTTATCTGTAAAGAAAGCCTTTTGTGCCGCTTCCAAATTCGAATCGTAATAAGAGTGCAGTCCGCGGAGCATCGTATCCGCCGTTATCTGGTCCGCGTTTGCGATTTGTGCATTCAGATAAGCAATTATAGGCGGGGCTTCTGACGCCCCCTTCACCACCGTCTGGAACTGTTTAAGCAGCGCTTGCTGATCCGTTTTTCCTTCTGAAGCAGCAAAACCATTGTCCTCAGTCGCAATGTCAGTATCCGCCGGTTTTGATTCAATCTCTATGCTGCAGCCAGTCACTGCTGCCAATACGGCTGTTAAAACAAGCCCGGCAAGCAGCCGCTTCCTCCGCTTATTCGGTTTAGTATGATCTTTGTTTTTCATCATTTATCCGACCTTTCCATTCGATATGATTTGAATTGTAATCCGATATTATCACAGACGATACAAGAGTCAAAAAGGTTGAGATGCCAGAACAAAATCACCCTGGGGACATATCAGGAAAACATCCAGCTAATTATTCAATTTAATCGATTTAGTAATCATATAAAAGGAAATTCTCCCGTTAAATTAATAATTTTACGCAATTTTCAACAATTCGCCGATTTTATAAGGAGGTTTTCCAGCTAGATAGATCCTCACGATTTCAAAGACAAATTAACTGGAGGATTTTCCTTTAATTAAAGAGAAGGGCACTGTCGGAGCCGAAGCGCTCCTAGCAACATTAAGATATGACCGATGTGATTTCCTAACCAACAAAAAACCGTTCCTGCGCATACACGCAAAAACGGCTTTCTTCTTCTTTTATAAACTTTACTGCACAATCGATTGCGGCTCTTGCCCGAAATGACCGGACCGGGTCTTTTTGGTTTGTATATACTTCTCATTATAGACTGAGGAGTTGCCCCATAACGGCACTCTCGCAGCAACATTCAAGCCGGCTGTGCGCAGCGCCTCAACCTTACGCGGGTTGTTCGTGATGATCGACACCGGCAAGGCGCGAAGCAGCTTAAGTACGGCGATTGCATCGCTGTAATTACGCGCATCGTCAGCAAAGCCAAGCTCCGTGTTGGCATCGACCGTATCCAAACCTTCCTCTTGAAGTAAATACGCGATCGCTTTGCTAAATAAGCCGATGCCGCGGCCTTCATGGTTTGCTAAATAAAAGAGCGCGCCGCTGCCATGTTCTGTAATGATACGCATCGACTGCTTCAATTGAAAGCCGCAGTCGCATCTTGCGCTTCCGAAAATATCGCCCGTATGGCAAATGCTGTGCATCCGGATAAGCGCATCTGAGTTATTCTCGAAATCACCGTACACAAGCACGCTCGATTGCTGCATATCGGCATAGGAGAAGCGATTCAAATCCTCAACAAGCTGTTCGGCTGATTGCTCCTCGCCAGCCTCCTTACGGAGCCAGCTGTACCAGTGGAATATCTTCGTTTCACCGTCCAGCTCGACAGGAAGTTTTACCGGTCCAACTACGTAAATGTCATTGCCTCCGCTTTGCGTGCGCTTTATTTTATCTTTAATAATGGCTGCAATATTGGGTTTAATCATCCTAATTCACCTTTTCCAACAAATATATTATTAAAATTGCAACGATAGGTAGCTCAGTGTGCCAAACTCATAACTGCGATAAATAACTTTCGGCGCTTTTGCAGGGTTTCCGCTTCCAAGCGCAATGTATAATGGAACTAAGTGCTCCGCACGCGGTACTGCCATTTTAGCATATGGGGCAAGCTGTTCATATTGAAATAAGGATTTTGTATCGAGCTCGTTCATTCGATTAATTAACCATTCGTCAAACTCGACTGCCCAGCTTTCCGGCTCCTTTTGTCCCCATTTTACAGCCCGCAGATTATGAACAGTAACACCGCTGCCGATCAGCAAAATGTTTTGTTCGCTTAAGCTGCGCAGCGCCTCACCGATTTGATATTGCTCCTCCGCAGAGCGGTAAGGATTGACCGATATTTGAACCACCGGCACATCAGCTATCGGAAACATATGCTTCAGCATCGTCCAGGAGCCATGGTCTAGTCCACGCGTAGTATCATAAGCGACCGGTATGCCTTTGTCGCTCAGCAATTGACCGACAAGAGCGGCAACCTTCGTTGATCCTTTAGCCGGATATTTAACCTGATAAAGCTCATCGGGAAAGCCGTAAAAATCGTAAATCGTTTCGTATTCATCGTCCTTTGACGAAATGGTAACCGTCTCGGTCTCCCAGTGTGCCGTAAAAATAACGATTGCATCAGGCTTCAGCTTCGCTCCGGTTGCTTGAAGAAACTTGCTATATTCATTTTGCTCGACAGCGAGCATAGGTGATCCGTGTGCTAGAAATAACGGGTTCATGGTTGTGCCTCCTCAAGTTCAGTTACTATTTGTAACTAATTATAATTTTATAACTTATGATAGTCAAGTAATTAACAATATTCAGGTGTGCTTGTATAAATAAGATATTGGAGTTATACTTAATGGAAGCTAAAAAGAGGTGATACACATGGATCAGTCAAACCTTTGTCCCCGTTTCCAGAAGGGAATGGACATCGTTAGCAAACGTTGGACCGGCCTAATCATATATCAGCTATTGTCCGGCCCGCAGCGATTTTGCGCCGTACAATCGGCGCTGCCGATCAGCGGCAGACTGTTATCGGAGCGATTCAAAGACTTAGAGAACGAAGGTATTGTCGACCGGCACGTCTACCCCGAAATACCTGTTCGCATAGAATATTCGTTAACAGAGAAAGGCCGCGCGCTTGAGCCGGTCATTCGGGAAATACAAGTGTGGTCGCAAGAATGGATTGAACCGGCTGAGGAAGCCTGATATACAAGCGTAAACGGCTGTCGCTTTGCACGAACCGTTAGCTGCGTTTGTGCTCAGCTCGGTTCTGTGCCGTCCTTTGGAGGCGCAGCTTACTGAAACTTATAATTCTTATATTTGAACCAATACAATCAAAACAGCCCAAACTGCAGACGGTTCGGGCTGTTTTGTATTTATGGCCTCTCCGCCACCCGGTTTGCGACAATGAGCACATCCATATGACGGCCTGTTCGCAGCAGTTGGCGGACGATATTGCCGCGCAGCAAACCATGCCACAAAGTACGGTTGGATTGGCCTATTATAAGCTGCGTTGCCTTCGCAAGATTGGCAGCTGTTAGGAGCGTCGCGGCAATATGCTGCTTGCTCTCCGCCTTTGACATTTCAAACTTCCCGCCGAGGCGCTCAGTCAGCTTCAATAATGCATCTCGTTTTGTTGTTTTCTCATCCGTCCATGGGCTGCCGTCCTGCACGTAATGTGTATACCATTCGGCCTTGAGCCGGTAAGCGAGACGGAAGCCGCGGCGTATGAGGCGTTCGGCATCGGAGTCGATATCGACGCCGACAAATATAACTTCCCGCCTGCGAAGCGGTCCCCGGAGCGACTGGTTGCGGTCCCACGACTCGAGCCGCTCATCGACATCATCGGCAATTTCGCGGAGAGCGAGTTCGCGCAGTGCAATCAAATTGACGGTCGTGAAAAAAGCGCCAAGCGCTTGCTCGACCTTTTCAATCGCATAAACTTTGCCTTCTCTCATACGCTGCTGCAGCATTTGAGGCGTCACGTCGATGAGCTCGACCTCATTCGCCAGACGTAAAATCGCATCCGGTACCGTTTCCCTGACGCGCACGCCGGTTACTTGCTCGACGGCATCATTCAAGCTTTCGATATGCTGCACGTTCATGGTGGATATGACTGAAATCCCATTTTCCAATAAATAAATGACATCCTCATACCGCTTTTTACGCAAGCTTCCCGGAACGTTCGTATGCGCAAGCTCATCGACCAAAACAACATCGGGGTTTCGGCGAATGATGGCGTCGACATCCATTTCCTTCAGCGTCGTCCCGCGATACTGTATCGTCTGCTGCTCAATAACCGGTAGATCGCCAATTTGATGGAGTGTATCGCGCCTCCCATGCGTTTCGACCAAACCGACTACGACATCGATGCCTTTCCGGAGCAGGACATTCGCTTCTGCAAGCATTGTATAGGTCTTCCCTACACCCGGCGCCGCTCCGATATAAACCTTGAACATGCCTCTGCTTATCGATTCGATCCGCTTCTCCTTCTCTTCCATGCTGAAGCGGCGGAACAGCTCCCTGCTCGAGCCACTTTTCTGCCTGATAGGCATAATACGCTCGCCCTCGTGCTCCGCGCGATCCGCCATCAGAAACAAATCAATCTGATACAGCCTGCGCAGCACGCTGTCAACGATCGAGCCTTGCCATAACTGCTGCCATCTTGTTTGCTTCGAGTGTCCCATTACGATGCGCGTCACGTTCTGTTCTTCCGCATATCGCACGAGAGCGGCTGGCAGCTTACGGCGATGAAGGAGCGGCAGCTCTTCGAATTTGCCTTCTACTTTTTCCGTGAGCTTCATGATGGAGCTCTTGAAAGCCAGTTCCTCCTTAGAAAGCACCTTGCGGGGGTGAACAAATGAAACAACGACAATATCGCCGTTCAGCCTTCTTGCGATTTGCTGGCCCCTGCGCACGTACAATGAGCCGTTCCAATGGTACTGAGCCGTTACTAAAATGCGCTCCGACGCCCCGGAAGGTCCGGTGAGCCCCAGCTGTTCGCGGTGCTTCTCCAGTGTCTCATTCACGCCTTCAGCAACGAGCCGCAGCGACAGCTCCCGCAGCACAGCCAGGTTTCCCCGCATCGAAATCGCCGGATGCGTATTTTCGCCAAGAACGCCCTCCTTAATCCGCTGCAATATCGTTTCGGGTGATACGTCGATTAACCGGACTTCGTCCGCAAGCTCGAGTGTATGGGCCGGAACCGTGCATTCTGCACGAATGCCGGTCCATTTCAATGCCGCTTCATCCGCTCCTTCCAGTTCGTATACATTAATCGTCGTTATTACGCTAATCCCTTTCTCAAGTAAAAAGAGAACATCCTCCAAACGCGTTCGAAAACGCGCCTCTGCACGATTGCGGTGCGCCAGTCCGTCTACGAGCACGACCTCCGGGTTGCGCTCGATCAGCGCATCGAGATTCAAGTCCTTCTGTTCAACGCCGTCCTTCCACCAATGAATGCTTGGAACCCGCTCCAGCTCACCGAGTTGGCCGACCGTTTCCGGCCTTTGCAGCGTGGATACCGCGCATATGACAACATCGATTCCATCACGCTTAAGCTGAGTTCCTTCCTGCAGCATGTGATAGGTTTTGCCTGAACCGCTAACGGAGCCTATCAATATTTTCAACCTTCCAAGGTGGAGCTTTGAAATGGAAAGCAGCAGCTCTTCCGGCGTCTTTCTGCGATACTGCATGCTATTTCACCAATTTGGCTGATAATGCAAGATTCAGCTTAAGCACGTTAACCCGCTCGTCGCCGAAAAGTCCTAAATCACGTCCTTCGGTTTGCTCCTTAACAAGCACTGTAAGCTCTGCAGCCGGCAGACCGGTCAGCTTGCTGATCCGCGGAATTTGGACAGCCGCGGATTGCGGCGTGATGTGGGGATCCAGTCCGGAGCCCGAGTTCGTAAGAAGCGCGATTGGAACCTGATCGACCGGAACATCCGGATTATTCGCTTTCCATTCCTCGACCGAAGCTTTAGTCCGCTCAATTAGGGCGGGATTTGACGGTGCGAAGTTATTAGAGCCGGATGCAGCCGCATTATATTCGATGCTTGATACACGTCCTTGGAAGAAACTTGGGTCCGAGAAGCTTTGTCCTATAAGCTCGGAACCCGTTAACTCGCCATTGCTGTCTTTTAATAAACTGCCGTTCGCCTGATATGGAAAGAGCAGCTGTGCTGCTCCCGTGCTTGCGAGCGGATAAATGATTCCGCAAATGAGCATAAACAATAGGCTAATGCGTAAAGAAACCGACAGAATCGATAAGCCGACCCGCGGGCTTGATTTTGCTTGACCGTCCATATGTCACGCCTTCTTTCCTGTTAATGTAAAGTTAAGTTAGATCCATACATGCACGATTAAGTCGATTAGTTTTATGCCTATAAAAGGAACAATAACCCCGCCAAGCCCGTATATGAACACATTGCGGCTTAGCAGCTGCGCCCCGCTCATCGGTTTGTACGTTATACCTTTTATGGCAAGCGGAATGAGGAGCGGAATGATTATCGCGTTAAAAATGAGCGCCGACAAAATAGCCGACAACGGAGATCCGAGCTTCATAATATTGAGCACGCCCATCTCCGGGATAGCGAGCATGAACATCGCAGGAATAATCGCAAAATATTTGGCAATGTCGTTGGCGATGCTGAACGTGGTCAGTGCGCCCCTTGTCATAAGCAATTGCTTGCCTATGGCGACCACTTCAATAATTTTCGACGGATCAGAATCCAGATCGACCATATTCGCCGCTTCTTTCGCCGCGATCGTACCGCTGTTCATGGCAAGCCCAACCTCCGCTTGCGCAAGCGCAGGCGCATCATTCGTGCCGTCGCCTGTCATAGCAACCATTTTACCTTCAGCCTGCTCTTTGCGGATAACGGCGATTTTGTCTTCCGGCTTGCTCTCCGCAATAAATTCATCGACGCCTGCTTCCTTCGCGATTGTTGCTGCCGTAAGCGGATTGTCACCTGTACACATGATCGTTTTGATGCCCATTTCGCGCAGCTGGTCGAACCTTTCCTTCATGCCTGGCTTCACTGTATCCTTTAAATAAATAACGCCAAACATTTTATTGTCTACTGCTACGGCGAGCGGCGTGCCGCCTAATGACGCAATCTGCTTCGCTGCTTGATCCAAATCGGACGGAATTTCCCCGCCCTGCGCAGCCACCCATTTCTTGACCGCATCGACCGCACCCTTGCGAACATGGCGGCCGTCCTTCAAGTCCATGCCGCTCATTCGCGTTTCCGCTTTGAACTCAACGAATTCGCCGCCTTCGGCAAGCGATGCATCGTAGCTCATTCCTTGCTTTTTCATCCACTCCAGCACGGAGCGGCCTTCAGGCGTTTCATCCTTGAGCGAGCTGATGGCTGCCCATCCCGATAACTGCTCGATATTGTCGCCGCCTACGGGTACAAGCTCGCTTGCCATCCGATTGCCGAAGGTGATTGTGCCGGTTTTATCCAATATCATCGTATTAATGTCGCCCGCCGCCTCGACCGCTTTGCCCGACATGGCCAGCACGTTGAATTGCGTAACCCTGTCCATGCCGGCAATGCCGATGGCCGATAACAGTCCGCCTATCGTCGTAGGGATCAGACATACTAGCAGGGCGATCAATACCGGAATCTCTAATTTTATATCCAAATAATTGGCGATAGGCGCCAATGTCACAACAACGATTAAAAAAATAATCGTTAAGCTGGTCAACAGCGTGTTCAGCGCAATTTCGTTCGGCGTTTTCTGCCGCTTTGCACCTTCGACTAACGCAATCATGCGGTCGATAAACGATTGCCCAGGATCGCTTGTTATGCGTATCTTAATCGAGTCGCTAACGACACGCGTTCCGCCCGTAACGGAGCTGAAGTCCCCTCCCGCTTCCTTAATAACCGGAGCAGATTCGCCCGTAATAGCCGACTCATCCACCGAAGCCAAGCCTTCAATAACCTCGCCGTCGCCGGGAATCATTTCCCCTTGCGACACCATTACAATATCGCCTTTACGAAGCTCGGTTGACGATACTACTACGATAGAACCCCCGACTAACTTATTTGCGGTTATTTCCTGCTTCGACTTTTTGAGCGAATAAGCTTGCGCCTTGCCGCGGCCTTCCGCAATCGCTTCTGCGAAGTTTGCGAACAACAGCGTAAACAATAATATGAGAAACACCGTTACGTTGAATCCGACACGCTCCCGCGAGTCGAAATAATTAGGGAATACAGCCATCAGCAGAACAATAACCGTACCGGCCTCAACGACGAACATAACCGGATTTTTCAGCATGACGACCGGATTCAATTTGATAAAGCTCTCCACTAAAGCGCGTTTCACCGCATCAGCAGACAGCATCTTTTTTGTTCGATTGCTACTCATCATCGTTCACCTCATCCTTTAGCGGAGTGTCAAATATTCGGCAACCGGTCCAAGAACGATAACCGGCAAAAAGGTTAATGCTCCTATCAATAGAACGGTACCGATTAATAAGCCCGTAAACAAAGCGTTATCCGTGCGGAACGTACCGATCGTCTCCGGCACCGGCTGCTTCCGGACGAGCGATCCGGCAACAGCCAGCATGGCGATCATGGAAATATATCGGCCGAACAGCATGACAAGCCCGGTGCTCATATTCCAGAACGGGGTATTATCGCCTAAGCCTTCAAATCCCGAGCCGTTATTCGCTGCCGATGAAGTGTATTCGTACAACACCTGGCTAATGCCGTGGAAACCGGGATTCGTTATCGCTCCATGCCCGAGATCGGTCATGAAGGCAATCGCCGTCGGTACTAAAATAATGAACGGATGAGCCAGTATGGCGACGGCAATCAGCTTCATTTCGCGCGGCTCGATTTTCCGTCCTAGAAACTCCGGCGTTCTGCCGACCATGAGCCCGCATATGAACACGGCCAATACCGTATACATCAGCATGTTGACCAGTCCGACGCCTTTGCCGCCGAAAATGACGTTAAGCATCATTTCCGCGAGCGGGACCAACCCGCCTAGCGGTGTGAGCGTATCATGCATATTGTTTACGGTTCCTGTCGTTGCGGCGGCTGTCACCGTTGTAAACAACGCCGATTGCGCAATTCCGAACCGCACTTCCTTGCCTTCCATGCTGCCTTGGGAAGCGTCGATGCCAAGGGCTTCCATCGCTGGGCTGCCGGCTTTCTCCGACGTATACGCCACGCTTAGGAAGACGAGGAACAAGCAAATCATCGCCGAGAAAATAACCCAGCCCTGCTTTTTGTTCTTAGCAAATAACCCGAACGTGTACGGCAATGCAGCCGGCAGCGCCCACATGCATAAAATTTCAATGACGTTTGTGAGCGGACTCGGATTCTCAAACGGATGGGCCGAGTTGACGCCAAAAAATCCGCCGCCGTTTGTTCCCAAATGCTTGATCGATTCCAGCGAAGCGACAGGTCCGACCGCAATTTTCTGCATCGCGCCCTCGAGCGTCTTGACCGTTAACGTCGGATCGAGCGTTTGCGGCACCTGAAGCGCCACGAGCACAAGCGTAATAATGAAGGAAGCCGGAAGAAATATTCTCGTATGTGCTTTGACAAAGTCTTCGAAGAAGTTGCCGATCGTTTCTCCTTTGCTTGTAATGCCGCGGACAAAGGCAATCGCCACCGAGAAGCCCGTAGCCGCAGATGTGAACATCATCATCATAATGACAGCCATTTGCGAGAAATACGATAAGGCGCTCTCGCCGCTGTAATGCTGGAGATTCGTATTCGTCATAAAACTGATGACCGTATTAAAGGTTAACGTGGGCTCCATACTGCCCATGCCGTTCGGATTGAACGGGAGCGCATGTTGCAGCCGCAAAATCAAATAACTAAAGGCGACGAGAACGATATTCGTAGCAATGAAGGTTAGCGCATATCCTTTCCAGCTCATGCCCTCACGCCGGTTTAAGCCGATTAGCCTAAAAATAAACCGTTCCGTTCCTCCGAAAATCTTGTCCAGCCGATTTGGTTCATTGGAAAATACATGGTACACATACGTTCCTAGCGGCTTGACAAGCAGTAAGAGGACGGCAATGACTACCAGCATCTGTAAAACATCCATCGTAAATCCTCCTTGGCTAAAATTTTTCCGGATGAATTAAGGCATAGATCAGATAAACGAACACAAACAACGCCAGAACGGTTACGATAATCATCCGTTGTCCCCTCCCGATTGCTCAATGACATTGCCGCACCAGGTCAAAAATCCGTAAAACAAACCGAAACAAGCCAATAAGGCAATAATCATATAGACATCTATCACGGAAATCCCTCCTCCATTTTTGAAAAAAAGGCAACAAAAAAGAAGCCTTGGGATAAGAGGAACTTTTCCCGCGGCTTCTTTACCCGCAGCTTAATAAGCAGCAGGAAGCACGATGGCTGTTGCCTCTCTCGAGTGCGCTTACGAGGTTAGCTGTCGGATTCGGGCCTTGAGAGTTGCCCTACGCTTGGCCTATGCCAAGCGATTCACCCCATGATTCGATTGCGTGTTATTAAACACGAAACGATCGTTGGTTCCCCCGCTCCTGCCGTTGCAGGACTCAGCGTTTTACTTCATATTCTTACCAGATGCACGTTTTCCGGGCAGCAAAAAACCGCAGAGGCCTATGACACTCTGCGGTCGAAGTTAATCGATCACAAGCTTCATCATCCCTCTCTCGATCCACGCTTACGAGGTTAGCTGTCGGATTCGGGCGGTGAGAGTCGCCCTACTTTGTCCGGTATCCATGGTACCGTGCAAAGATTCACCCCTGCGGTGCAACAGTCCGACTCTCACATCGAACTCGTACACTGCCTAATAATTGGTTCCCCCGCTTTCCGCTATAACGGAAACTCAGCGATCATCAAATGAAACATATTTGCAATTCCTGTATCGAATCTTACTCCTCGATAATAGTACTGTAAAGCAAGCCTGCCGGCTAAATCAGATTGTTAAAGATGCTGTAAAGTGAAAAGCAACGCTTTCATTGGGCTTGATCTCGATCTATTTAACTATTTCTCCGTTTCTCTCTCGTTTTCAAAAATAATGACGTTAGCCTTTTTGCTATTTCTTATGTATCTTTATTCTGATTCCACATACAATAATTGATAGAGTTTCCATTTTTGAGAGCTTGGTGGTTTACAAAAGCGTGCATCAGGTTTAAAATTAAATGGCATACCAATAACGCTGAATTTTTCGAATGAAAAAGCGGGGGAACCAACGCGAACGTTATTTAACGGGTCGCAAGGGGTGAATCCAGGGATTTGTAACCCTGGTAGGGCATTCTCTCTAGCCCGAATCCGACAGCTAACCTCGTAAGCGAAAAGAGGAGAGATTTATTTATGTTGTGTCAATCTGCAAATCATTTCCCATTTGTCACCGAACAGTCCCCTACACTCACCGTCTCTCGAATTGAACTATTCGTCATTCCCGCGCTCGCAGTCGATTCCGCTGGCCATCGCGTATGTCTTCGTTTAACAAGCTCTCTAGGTTTCGGTTGGAGCGAGCTGTTTATTTGCGAAACCGAAGATATGATTGACTTGGATAGTTGGAGCGATCTGCTCGTCTCTTTTATCGGCAGAATTGCCCTACCGCCTCTTCATGATTTCCATTATGACAAGACCAGTCAGAACGGACGCGCATTCGAGTTATTTACTACAGCCGTCAATCAAGTGCTGGCTCAATCACCGGATTCAGCTCCAATTGAACGAGATGCCGAGGAATTAGTTTTGCGGCAGCGTGCGGTCAATTATGTTTCTTTGATTTAACAAGGTGAGGAATTACGAAGGATTGGAGATGAGCGTATGACACTGGGCAAAATAATACGCAGTCTTACCATCGGACTTATTTTCGGCATACTTGCAATTGGATTGCTGCCGTTTCTGGTCATTTTCAACTTTGCGGAGATGCTCAATATAGTCGAACTCGAAACCTCGCCGTTATATATGCTTCTTGGCCGGTTGATCGGTAAGACACCTCTCAAACGCAAAAAGAATCAACCGCAGCAAAATAAAGACTTAGACCAATAACTCAGCAGCAACAGTCTGACCGTTCCGTATGAATGGAGACCCGAAGGAGACACTTCGCTTCAAGTGTCGTTCTTTCGGGTCTTTCTTTCTCGTTTGATCACTTTCTATGAGCCCGTTGACCGATAATGTCGAACCCCAAGCTGCCAAACAAGTATGCAAGGCAGGAGGAACAGTACGCCAGCTAGCGGCATCAGCATATACAGGATCTCATTGCCATGAACTTTATCCAGGATATAAAGCAGCGGCAAATAGCTGACGCATCCGAACGGGATGATAAATGTGAAGAAAACCGTGACCCATTTTTGGTAAATGTTAAGCGGATACTGCGCCATCTCCCGCCCGCCGTCCGTAAAGATGTTAGCCACTTCCATTCCTTGAATGGTCCAGAAGCAAAGCGTTGCGGCCAGCATATAGATTCCCGTAAAAATCAGGACTCCACTCGCGACCATCAGCAGAAGCGTAATCACTTTCGCGATGCTCCACTCAATAGGCAGGTTATACAAAGCCCAAACCAATATGATCGCGCTTTGGAGCAAGCGGCCAAACCGGGTAAATTCAAATTTGGAGCCAAGAACCTGCACGACCGTGCTTCGCGGACGAACCAGCACGCGGTCGAATTCGCCGCCGGCAACCAGACTTGAGAAGGCGTCAAAACCGCGCGCAAAGCATTCGCTAAGAGAGAAGGCCATATGAATAATCGCAAAACAGAGCGCCGTCTCATAAAAGCTCCAGCCCCGGAGCTGCCCGAACCGCTCGAACATGAAGTAAAGTCCGGCAAAGACGGAGAACGGAATAAAAAACTGGCCGAATGTCAGGAGCCAGAATGAGGTGCGGTACTGCAGCTGCGATTTGAACAGGATCGATAAATATTTAAAGTATAGGCCCATTGCATTCAACCCCCTTGTACGACGACTTGACGCAGTGCTCTGCGCAGGCTCCACTGGCCAACACCAATTAGAACCGCGAGCCATAACAACTGCACGAGTATGCCCCAAAGCGCCTCAGCCTGCGGGATATGACCGGAATATACGCGAAACGGAAAATCCGTCGTCCAGCGGAAAGGGAGCACATAGGCAATCTTCTGCAGCCAAAGCGGCATGAGAGGGACAGGAATGATCATCCCGGCTAAAAATTCGCCGGCGACCGAGATCATCAAAGTGGAGCCGGTCGGTGACATGGTCCAGAACACGGAAATGTAGATCAGCATCGAAATGGCGACAATCACCAACAGCCCTAAGATTAACGTTATAAGAAAAAGCGCCAACGCTGCCGGGGAAGGCGGCAGACTCATCCGATAGGGCTGAGGCAGCACAAAAGTAACGGCGAGAATGGGGAAGCACCGCAATACTGCACTCGACAGGCGCTGCGCAAGCAGCTTGGCATACCAAAACGAATAGATGTTGCAGGGCCTGCATAATTCATAGGCAATGTTGCCGCTTGTGATCAACTGAAAAATTTCGTTGTCGCGAAACCACAGCATAATAAAGGCAAGAAATATTTGCTGCAGCCATACGTAGGTTACCAGGTCTTTCAACGAGATCGGCACTTGACCTGAGCTTTGGCTGTAGAAAGCCACAAATACCATAATAAAAATCAAGCCGAAGAAAAGCTGTGTCGCCATACCGGCTAATGCGGCAGCGCGGTACTGCATGCCGTTGATGAACCGCAGCTTCCATACGGATATATAGGCGTTCATATCTGATGCTCCTTATATAGCTGAACAATAATTTCGTCAATCGGCTTCGTTTCGATTGCAACATCAATGATCTCCACCAGTTCAGATAATTGGGAGATCACACTGGCGATCGATACATGTTCGGTATCCAAGCTGTACAGTGCCCGTTCCGGCGTCCATGAGAGCAGGATAACGCCCGGAATATCGACAGGCTGAAGGCATTCCCGGAAATCGACAGTAATGGTCCGGTGTGTGCCGAACCGGCTGCGAAGCTCGCTTAGTGTACCGTCGTATAACAGTGCCCCTTTGCCGATCATGAGGATCCGGTCGGCCAGCGCCTCGATATCACTCATATCGTGTGTGGTCAGAATGACGGTTACACCCTTTTCTTTATTAATCGTTTTGATGAATTGACGAACGGCAATTTTGCTCACGGCATCAAGTCCGATGGTGGGCTCATCCAGAAAAAGAATCTTGGGGCTGTGCAAAAGGGAGGCGGCAATTTCGCAGCGCATTCTCTGTCCTAAACTCAATTGCCGAACGGGTGTGTTTATGAGATTATGCAGCCCCAGGGTGTCTACAAGCATGTTAAGGTTAGCTCTGTACGTCTCGGCCGGGATCTTATATATGTCCCGCAGCAGCTCGTAAGAGTCTATGACAGGCACATCCCACCACAGCTGCGACCGCTGACCGAAAACAACTCCAATATGTTTGACATATGCCGCTCTATCTTTCCAAGGCGTGTATCCCATAATGGAGCAAGATCCGGAGTCGGGCACCAGAATCCCGCTCATTACTTTGATCGTAGTCGATTTCCCCGCGCCATTCGGGCCGATATATCCAACAATCTCCCCTTCATGGATCGAAAACGATATCTCATCCAGCGCTTTTACAATCGCATGCTCGCGGACAAATAATGCTTTTGCTGCCTGCCTTAATCCTGCAGACCGTCTGGCCACCTTGAAGGATTTACCGATACCTTGCAGAGAAATCAAATAAGGACCTCGTTCATTCTGCATCCTATAACCTCCAAAAAAATTTCTAATTAGCCGCAGAAAAAAATATATCCAAAAATGCCAAAAAAGTATAGACTTATAATTTTCCGTCAGTTATACTAATATTATAGAAGTCGAGGACAGCTATATCTTAGTTAAAATTTATCTAAAACAGGTAAACGACATATGGCATTAAGCCGAGTAAGTGCCCATAGATGCACTCTCGGCTTTATTTATTTTCATCTGGTTATCATTCCTCTTGGAATTTGCATGCTGCGTTGATCATGTAACAATAAATAAGCTGTCCCTAAAGCAGCAAATGCTACTTAGGGACAGCTTTGTTTTACCTATGACATTACCTTACTAACCAACCGCCATCTACGGCCAATATATGACCATTCATATAGTCGGAAGCGGAAGAGGCTAAGAATACAGCCGGTCCTATCAAATCCTCCGAGGTGCCCCAGCGTCCTGCTGGAATACGCTGCAAAATTTGCGTGCTGCGTACGGGATCTTCACGCAGCGCTTCCGTATTATCCGTGCTCATATAACCGGGCGCAATAGCATTCACTTGCAGACCCTTGCCGGCCCATTCGTTCGCAAGCGCCTTCGTGAGTCCTGCAACCGCATGCTTGCTGGAAGTATAGCCGGGAACAGTTATGCCTCCCTGGAAGGAGAGCATGGAGGCTACGTTAATGATTTTACCGGAGCCCTGCGCAATCATATGCTTGCCTGCCAGCTGGCTTAGCACAAATACCGAATTCAAATTCACATCCAGCACATCCTGCCAGTCCTCATAGCTGTGCTCGGCAGCTGGTGTTCTACGAATAATGCCCGCATTGTTAACCAGAATATCGATGCGTCCCAGCTCATCTACCGTCCGCTCGATAATGCCAGCCAGCTTAGAACGGTCTCCGATATCCGCCTGGATCGTAATGGCCTTTCGCCCCAGCGCGCGCACAGCGTCCGCCGTCTTGTCGGCTGGTGTGCGGTTCGTTACAAGCGCTACATCGGCGCCAGCCCTGGCAAGCCCCAACGCAATCGCTTCTCCAAGCCCCCGGCCCGCGCCGGTAACGACAGCTGTTTTCCCCGTCAAATCAAACAAACTCATTTGCTCACACCTTTCCTTTATTGCGCTTCGCATGATCCGGCAGCGGCGCCTTCAGCATCCGGATATCGAGCGCTTCATACTTCGCCGCCACATCAGCCTCGATTCCTTCATCGGTGATGATGCAATCAATTTCTTCGAGTCCGGCAAACGTGATTAGCGCGCCTTTGTCGAACTTGCTATGATCCGCGAGACAATAGACGGTCTTCGCGTTCTCCATATAAAGCTTCTTCAGCTTCGTTAATTCCTCTGTGAATATGGTAAGCCCGTATTCCAAATGAATGCCCGTCGTGGAAAGAAATAGCTTATGGACATTAAGCCGGCTGATCCATTCCTGCGATTCCGCGCCAATGAGCAGGTTGTTGTGGCGGTATCCGCCCGGAATGACAAGCCTAACCTGGTCCTTGGCGGTCAGCTCGCGAATAATGAGCAGATCATTCGTAAGCACCGTTACTGGCATATTCGGCAGCCGCTTCGCCATTTCCAGCGTCGTGCTGCCTGCGTCAAGCGCGATAATATCGTTCGGCTCTATACAGGTAAGAGCAAGCAAAGCGATGGCCGTCTTCTCCTGCTGATGCTTGCTGTTCGGAAACTGCAGCGGATATAAGCTGTCCTCGCCGCCTTGCTCCAATACCGCACCGCCGTGCGTCCGCTTCAGAAGCCCCTTCTCCTCGAGCTTCTCTAAGTCCTCGCGTACCGTCTTTTCCGTAACCTGAAATTGCTCGCTTAGCTCGGAAACCTTAACCGCGCCAAGCTGCTCCAATTTCTCTATAATTTTGCGATGCCGTTCAGCAGCAAGCATGGTGCACCTCCTGTTGCGAATGGTTCTATTTTAGCTCGCTTGCAGGCACTGCGTCCATGTCAGTAAAGGTGTAGTTTTCGCCGGCCATCGACCAGCAGAACGTATAATTGCTAGTGCCCACGCCGGAGTGAATCGACCATGGCGGAGAAATAATCGCCTGATCGTTTGCAACAACCAGATGTCTTGTCTCTGAAGGCTCCCCCATCATGTGGAATACGCGCGCATCATCATTCATGTCAAAGTACAGGTAGGCTTCCATGCGGCGGTCATGCACATGAGAAGGCATCGTGTTCCAAACGCTGCCCGATTTCAGGCTTGTTACGCCAAGCATCAGCTGGCAGCTTTGAATGCCGTCTGCATGGATATATTTGTAAAGTACCCGTTCATTGGACGTTTCTTGCGAGCCAAGGTGAAGCGGATTAGCTTCCTCCATCGTCATTTTGCGTGTCGCGATCTCAGCATGAGCAAGCGCGGAGCAGAAATAGAGCTTCGCTGGATTTTGTTTGTCCAGGCTGGACAGCAAAACCTGGCGCTTCCCTTTGCCTACATAAAGTACGTCAAGCTTGTTCAGCTCATAAGTCTCGCCGTCAACGGAAATCGATGCAGGTCCGCCAATATTCAAAAAGCCTACTTCGCGGCGCTCCAAGAAATATTCCGTTTTCAGCGTAGCCGCATCCTCCAGCTCCAGCGCTTCATTCACGGGAACGGCGCCGCCGATAACCATCCGGTCATAGTGAGAGTAGGTCATCTTAATTTGATCCTGTACGAACAGGCTCTCGATCAAAAACTCGCTGCGCAGACGCTCAGTCGTATATTGCTTAACATCGGTAGGGTTTGTTGTGTGACGCACTTCCATTGTATAAAAACCTCCTAAGTTTTATAGAGTAAAACCCACTTCGTAAGCCTACTCTTAGGTTTGTTATTGTTCGTTTATCATCATAACACACATTTACGAACCTAAAAAGAACATTTTCAACCATATGCCGATTCTGATTGCCAGTAAACAATTACTGCATGGTCATTCATTTGATTTAAAAAAAGAAGACGCCTGGACGTTACTGCTGTCCGGCGTCATTGCTTTATCTAGAAATATTCACTTGCTTTTAAACGTGCTCTTTCACCCACACGGCCATTTCGCCTTTGTCTCGGTTCGCCCAAGCGTAATAAGGAATAAAAGTGGCAACCGTCGGTTCAAGACTCACGTTCGAATCCGTCCTGTAAAGCTGCGTTCCCCACTGCTCAAGCTGCAGCCTTAACGCCTGCGCCGTAATGACTTTAAGCCCGCCAGCGAGATTGGCATCGTAAGCTACTTCAAGCTGCGCATCCTGCGGCAGCATAAGCCGCTGAAGCAGCGGTCCGTTATCCGCTTCCTCCGCGCAATAGACGAGCGGTCCGCGCTGTAAGGCGACCTTGCCTGCATTTTGCTTCACGAGCGGATGGCTTCTGACCCGCATGACCGGCATCTCGAGCACAAGCTCCACCGTATCGCCGGTCGTCCACTGGCGTTCGATGATCGCATAGCCGTCTGCCACTTTATCCGTAATCGAATAGGCTGTTCCGTTCACAAGCACCTCGGCCTTAGAGGACCAATCCGGAATACGCAGCGCAAGAGCGAATGTCGCCGGTTGCGATACGGTCACTTCATAGCGGGCAGTTCCTTCCCAAGGCATGCTGGATTGCTGATTCAGCCTTACATTTGTACCGCCCAGCGAAAGCTCCGTTTCTCCTCCGATGAAGAGGTGCGAGTAAATCGTATTCCCTTTTACGGAATACATATATTCACCGAGCGATGCCAGCAGACGCGCAATGTTCGGAGGACAGCATGCGCAGCCGAACCATTCCTGGCGTACAGGCTTCACATGGTTAAAGTTTTTGTTGCGTCCGTCGCATACTTCCGGCGTAACCTCGAGCGGATTCACGTAAAAGAAATGCTTGCCGTCACGAGACATGCCCGCTATAACCGTGTTGTACAATGCCCGCTCAAGCACGTCCGCATAGCGGCTGTTAGGCTCAAGCTGCAGCATACGGTGTGCAAAAAAGATAAGGCCGATCGAGGCGCATGTCTCAGAATATACGGTATCGTTAGGCAAATCGTAATCGAACGAAAAGGCTTCGCCATGCGCCATCGAGCCGATGCCGCCCGTAATATACATTTGACGGGAAGCGATGTTATCCCATAGTCTGCGGCATGCCTCCAGCAAAGACTTGTCACCTGTTTCCCGGGCGACGTCAGCCATGCCCGCCAGCATGTATACGACCCTAACCGCATGTCCGACAGCGGCATTCTGCTCGCGAACAGGCAAATGAGCTTGAAAATATTCATGGTCTATATGAATTTTGTTCTTGTTCCAATGCGTCGTCCAGCCTCTGCGCTCGGCTTCCTCCTCGAAGAAGCTTGGCTTATGGCCGCGTTTATCGATAAAGTAACGGCTGAGCTCCAGGTACTTTTCGTTTCCGGTTACTCCGTAAAGCTTCACCAGCGCAAGCTCGATCTCCTGATGACCGTCATAACCGGCAATTTGGCCTGGACCATCGCCAAAGACGTCAACGATATTGTCAGCTATCCGGCATACGATATCCAGCAGGTTACGCTTCCCTGTCGCTTCATAATAAGCGACGCCGGCCTCGATCATATGACCGGCGCTGTACAACTCGTGGCATTCAGTCAAATTTTTCCACTTCATATCGGGCTCTTTGATTGTGAAGTACGTGTTCAAATAGCCATCCTCTTGCTGCGCCTTGCCGATGATCTCAATCATCTCGTCAGCTACCTGCTCTAAAGCAGCGTCCCGTTTCGTTACAAGCAAATACGCAACTGCTTCCAGCCATTTAGCAACGTCCGTATCCTGAAACACATATCCATAAAAATCGCCTTTTTCAAGTCCTGCTGCAATTTTAAAATTGTTGACCGCGCCGCTGCGTTCCGCGCCCTCCACATTGTCGTTTATCGCTTCCCATTGATAAGGTACAACAACGTCCCTAACTAAATTGATATAATAATTCCAAAAATCATCTGTAATTTGAACTTGCTTGAGTGAAACCGGCTTCGCTTTATCCGTACTTGCTACTTGTCCCATTAGTAATCGCACCTCTCTATAACGTTTAGAATTTCATACTGCTGATTTCTATTGTATGCGTTATAATAAAACATAAATATAAACGGAAAGAACTTATTTCTTATAAAATTTCACACAAAACTGGAGGGTGAAGGATGATGTTGGAAGCATCGGAGCAAGTGTATTTTGCAGTGCCTCCGCTCCCTTATTATTTGGAAAGCGGAGAGGAGTATTACGAGCCGGGGGGACAGCACCCGAATCGAAAGCAGCTTGGCGTATTCGATCTGATTTTGATCGAATCCGGCTGCTTATTTATAGGCGAGGAGGATCGAGAGTGGAGCTTGACGGCTGGACAAACAGTGCTTCTGCTGCCTGACCGTTATCATTACTCGGTGAAGCCGGCCGAGGAGAATACCCGCTTCTACTGGGTACATTTTCAAACGGTGGGTGAGTGGCAGCAATCGGAGCAGGATCATGCGAGCTTAAGTCATGACGTTCATTACAACCGCTTCCTAACGTCGCCCTACTCCCTGCATTTGCAAAAGCAATGGACGCTCCCCTATCCCGAGCAAGCGTTCCGGCTGATGCGTGCGCTTAACAAAGCGGGAGGAGAGCGCCAATCGAGCGCATTTTGGACGCAGCAGCAGACGTTCGAGGAGCTGCTCCGAATGATGGATTTACGTCAAAACGACACCTATATAAGTCCGGTCGTCACGTTAGCGGAGAAGGCTGAGGCTTTCATCAAAAACAATTACCGCTCTGAAATAACGAGCAAAACGATGGCTGATGCGCTTAATTTTCACTACAACTACATTACTCGGTGCATGAAGCAGGTTTATGACATGACGCCCATCGACTATTTGGCGAAATACCGGCTTGAGCAGGCGAAGCTGCTGCTGCTGAAGACAGAGTGGCCCATTTCGGAAATCGCTCACTACGTCGGGTTTGAAAATGTTCCCTACTTCTCGAATTGCTTCGCCAATCAAAT
Organism: Paenibacillus prosopidis; assembly: GCF_003337375.1. Lineage (GTDB taxonomy): Bacteria > Bacillota > Bacilli > Paenibacillales > Paenibacillaceae > Pristimantibacillus > Pristimantibacillus prosopidis. The sequence continues at coordinate 48,595 of NZ_QPJD01000021.1, read as the reverse complement.
AGGTCTGTCGCCGACAAAGTTTCGAAAGCAGTATATGTCTTAAATTGGATCAGAAAATCCGGTGTTTCCACCCGTTTAGCTTGGCGAAAGCCTCTAAATAGAAATAGTCGCCGAAAATTACTTTATGGCTTAGCATTCACCGGAAAATAAACCGTATAGGCTTCGTCCTTTACTTCAAAAAGCGGGATGAAGCGTATTCCCCGCTCTTGGCTGGTTGTCCGGTAATAGCCGGGATTCCACCAGCCATGATGCCGTTCGCGATCCGGTACAAGTAACGAATCCGGTTTTTCCGGATTGCCGTATAACCGGCGTTCTTCATCCAGCAAACCAGCAAGCACGATAGGTCCGTCCATGAAAGCAAAGGTACCTGGCTCGCCCGGCAGCTGCTCGGTCGTAAGCGTCTTTGGTAATTCCACGACAATCGTATCGCCATCCTGCCAAACATCATGCAGCTCATAGTAGGATGAGCTTTGGAAGGGGCCGGGCTCCGCGATGCCGTTCACCAAAATTTTCGCTTCACCGCTCAACCACCACGGAAGCCGTAGCTTTATTGAAAATTCTGATTCCTTGTCGCAAGAGATGGTCACCCGGTACACAAAACGGCCGGGGCGATGTACGGGAATTGGCGGAACATCCACTTTCGTTATGGCCGTCATACCCGTGACAGACCAGCCGTTTAGCGGATACACCCCATTTTGCCCATCCTGCTCGATTCGAAGACCAATTTCGGTACCTTCCCTTTCAAACCGCAAGCTCGAAGGGATCCATTGGGAAATAGCGATGCCATGCTCGTCTTCCATGAATATTTCAGTATCGTAGGATGCATTTGCTTGGATGAGCGTACCGTGACAGCACCAGAAATGCTGCGTCTCCGATCCCCACGTTTTATGGCTGCCCGCTCCAACCCCTAAGAAATACGAAATCATGCCTGTTTCCCTATGCTGATGGGCTAAAACCCCATTCACGAACCTTCTCTCCCAATAATCAGCATAAGCCGCATCTCCTGTCCAGCGGAGCAGATACCGGGAAAGACGCATCATATTATAATTGCAGCAGTGCTCCCCGCCAACGCCCAGCCTGGCAGCCATCTCTTCCTTTGGCATCCACAGCTCGGCGTTGTCTCCCGCGCCCGTACATACGTAACCTCTGCTCGTCACTGCGCATGCCCAGAACGCTTCCACCACCTTGCGAAAGCGCTCGTCGCCTGTCACTTCCCATGCTCTGGCGGCGCCTAAAATTTCAGGAATCTGCGTATTCGCATGTTTGTTTGTGAGTACGTCCCGACCATCCAGAAGCGCATCGAAAAACCGGCGTCTATCATACCGGTACATCAGCTCACGGTGCTTGTCCTCTCCAGTCACCCCGTACAAATCCGCCCATGTCTCCAGCATGCCGCCGGTTTCCATATCGAGCAGCTCATCCATTTGCTCCTGCGTGAAGCCGCTTGTCCAGCGGTCAAACCATGCTGCCATGCCTTTTATAATTATCAGTGCCTGTGCGTTGCCAGCTATAGCGTACATTTCGAATAAGCCCATAAGCAGCTTATGAACCGTATAATGAGGGGCCCATACCCATTTGCCGTTTACGAGCCTGTTCATGTAGGTCTCAGGAAACGCCGCAAGCCATTCCCCGCCATTTGCTTCCTGACATTTTGACAGCTCCGATACGATATGATCCGCCTTTGCTTTGACCAGCCTATCATTCGTTTGCGCATAAATGCGCGCGGCCGCCGACAGCCAGTGTCCCATTATATGGCCGCGCAGCTCGCAGGTCGGTGATTCCCAGCCCCAGTGCCAATGCTCCGGGCCATCCATGCTCGTGGAGGTAGCGGTTGTCGTTCCGCCGTTTCCACTATAGCTCCATAGCCCCGCTTCCAAATAAAAGCTGCGCAGCAGGTTTTGGTTGGTCAAGCTCATGACGTATTGTTTATTCAGCTCAAATCGTGCTGTTAATGGGCCTTCTGCTAATTGAACACTCCCAACCGGGAATTCGGAAAATGACTCTGCCATTAATGATAGCCTCCTTATTTTTGTTTCTAATCAATATTTTAATCCTAGTGATTCAAAGTTAAATGCACGGATTATATAATTGCATATACTTTTTTTAGGTTCTATAATAGACAAAATCGAAAATCACGAGAGAGAGGTGCTGGCCATCGATACAAGCATTCATCTCACAGCGGACCGGCTGCCGCTCGTAAGGGATATCGGCTGGAACCGGATCGATAGCGTATATACGCATCCGGACCGTATATTGGACTACGATGTGTTTCTTTATGTAATTAATGGCAGGATGCAGGTTATTGAAGAAGGTAAGGAATATATCGTTCGGGAAAAGGAGCATTTGTTTCTAAAGAAGGGGCTCCATCACTGGGGATTGCCTGAGACGCTTCCCGGAACAGCTTGGTACTGGGTTCATTTCAATACCGTTGTCGATGAGCGCGTAGCCTATAAGGAGCATCTGCCGCTGCCCGAACTAGGTTATTTTTATCCGAAGCATTATGAATACCGGTTTATGATGCCGAAGAACGGCAGCTCCTCTCTGCACCAAACGATGGAAAGCAGACTGCGGACCATTTTGGATAATTATCATAAGGTAAGGGATCATTGGATGACGCGAAGCAGCCTTCAAATTTACCAGCTGTTTTTGGATTTGCATCAGGCAGCCTTGAAGCATGAGGAGACCAGCGAGACCGGCGGAAAAGCGGATACGATTGCGGGAAGAGTCATGACCTATTTGGTACAGCATGCGGATCGGGATTTCGATTCGCGTGAGCTAAGCTCGCAGCTCCAGCTCAATTACAGCTACTTGTCTTCGACGTACAAGAGATTGACCGGACAGAGCATCATTGAAGTTCACACGAAGCTGAGAATGAATAAAGCGATGGATATGATGCGCAGTACTTCCATGAATATATCTGAGATAAGCGAGAGGCTTGGCTACAAAAATCCTTATTACTTCAGCAGAGTGTTCAAAAAAGTATTAGGGGAAGCTCCTTCATCCTATCTGCGGCATTTTTATAAGTCCTAGCATCTGCTTGGCATTGCCTGCACCGCCTTCGCCCACTAGCCTCCGCACATTCAGCAAACCAGTGAGCTGCATTGGATTTCGTACAGGATAGCAGCAGGAGCACATTGGTATGCTGAGCTATATTGGATTTCGTACAGTTAAATTAGCTGAAATCGGTACTATTGAGGAGTATAGGCGTTTTTGGATCGATCTACATTGGAAGTACTCCAATATAGAGCACGCGCATAGACCAAATAACCAAAAGTTACTGCATTTATCCAATATACCCGCTTGTAACTTGGAGCTTATAGCTCCTACAAACCAGGGCCGCCAGCAAAAGCTGGCGGCCCTGGTTTGCGTTATTCTGATGCTCCAATAAATTGTAAATGAGCTGCGTTGCTTATGTCTGAGTTCGCATCGGCTTATTCGATGATTATGCTGAATACGACCGGAGCGGCACTTTGAACCTTATTTGTCGTAATAATCAAAGCCTCATCTGTCCTCTCCCATAGCGGTTTTTCATCGAACCCTAGAACGCTTATATCTTCGATGATACCGTGAAAATGGTGCGATTTTTTACCGAGAGACTTGATTTTAACTACTCCGTTGCTTGGATGAACGAGAACGGTTGCATAGAGACAGGTGCCCTTCACCGTAAAACGGATATCCTCGCTAGTGAACAATTTCGTTTTCCCGTCAGTAAATTGGCCTTCCTCGATTTTCGTAGGGCCTTCACCGAATGTGCGCCAGAAGGTCGTATCATAAATCGCCTCGCCGTTATCCTTCAGCCATGCTCCGATTTCAAGAAGAATTTGCTTATCCTCTTCAGGAATCGATCCATCTGCTTTTGGCCCCACATTAAGCAGCAGGCTGCCATTTTTACTGACGATATCAACTAAATCACGAATAATCTCGACCGATGATTTATAATCATTGCCCGGCGTATAGCTCCATGAGTTTTTCGCAACCGCAGTATCCGTTTGCCAGAAATACGGCTTAAGCTCGGCGAACTGACCTCTTTCTACGTCAGGAACGGAGGTGCCGAATTGAAACGCATCATGTTTGTAATTAATTGCAACCCCGAAGCCCCATTCCTCTGCTTTGTTGTAATAGTACGCCGCGAATTTTTTGAGATAGGGCTTGAACGCCGCCGTATGAATCCACCAATCAAAATAAAACACCTTCGGCTTATACTGGTCTACGAGCTCACAGCATCTGATTAACCAATCCTCCAAATACTCCTGGTTCGGAGGCGAGCCATATAAGTCCTGATGGTCAGGCTCAGGCATCGAAGGCCAATAAAAATCTCCCCTCACGAGCGGCTCTTTAATATCGGAATCAAACTCCTTGCCGTGCGACAGGAAGAACCAGTGCTCCGCCCGATGGGAGGAAACGCAAAACGTCAAATCCCGTTTTTCAAAGGCCGCTTTCATTTCACCGAGCAGATCCCGCTTCGGTCCCATCTCATAGGCGTTAAAATGAGAAATATCACTTTTATACATTTGAAATCCGTCATGATGCTCCGCAACAGGCATAATGTATTTGGCGCCCGCTTCCCGGAAAAGCTCTGCCCATTCGTTAGCATTGAAATTTTCCGCTTTGAACATCGGGATAAAATCCTTATAGCCAAAGTCTTTGTGCTCCCCATAAACAGCAATATGATGCTTATATTCCTCGGAGCCTTGAATATACATATTTCTGGGATACCATTCACTCCTGAACGCGGGAACGGAATAAACGCCCCAGTGGATGAAAATGCCGAATTTCGCCTTCTCATACCAACGAGGGACCTGAAACTCGCTAAGTGAATCCCAATTGTCCTTAAAGCTTCCTTTGGAAATCGTATCATCAATAGTCTTCAAATATGCATTTGCATCCATTATTGTCATCATCCCTTCACTATGAAACACCTATGTTCATTCTAGCGACGGAATCATAGAATAAAAATGACGAAAGCTATCTTTCTTTTGGACAAAAATAACCTTTCCAGCTATTGCCTTACATTAAGATGAAAGACTTTCCTTCAACCAATCATAAGCGAATCGTCCGCTGATTTCGTGAACGCCGGGAAACAAGTCGGTTTGAAGCTTCGCGCCAGCACCCTCCGCCTCGTAGACCGCCTGAATGTCAGCCGCGGCCTTGCGGAAACCGTCTACCGGAAAGATCGGATCTTTGTCGCCGGATTCCAGGAAAAGCGGCCTCGGCGCAATGAGTCCGATCAATTCGGGAAGCTCTGCGTGAACGAGCAAGCCTGGCGTATAATTATCGATGCAATGATGCACCGCAAAGATGCTGTCTTTGATCGTATTCGTAAAGCCCGTTAACACGGTCGCGTTAATCCGCGCTTCCATGACAGCCGCCACATATCCGATCAATGCTCCGCCTGAAAATCCCATCAATCCGATACGGTCCGCATCGACCTCCGGCCTAGAGGCTAAATAATTGAATGCTTTCAGCGCTTCCGTAACGCGCAGACCCGTTAGAGTCTTACCTAACATCATCAGCTGCGTGGACAAACGGTAGCAAGAGCTTGGCGCATCGGGATTTTCAGCGAGATCAGCGAGCAGTCTGCGCTCCCCGAAGCCGATGACGTCAGGTGCGATGACAGCCATTCCCCGCTTCACCAGTTGTACTGCAAAATGCTGGTGAATGCCTGGCGTCCCCTCGTCCGGCGAACCGTCCTTCAGCAAACCGACGATTTCCCGGCTGCCGTAGCCATGGCCGTGTAGGGCCAGTACACCCGGCACCGGGCCCTCGACGTTAGTTGGCAGAAGCACATATGCCCCATAGGTTAATCCAGGCGTAGCCGATAGCTCTACACGCTCGCGAATGTAGCCATTACATTCGACACGCTCGAGCAGCTTCGGAGCATGTCCGGCATTCGGCTCGAATGAGCCGATCGCATCACGCAGCGCTTCCTTCAGCTTTGATCTCCGTTCGTTCGGCAGCCCTACCCTCGATTGATTACGATGCCGGCTGATCGCCTCATCGTAAAGCTTTTCCAAAAACACGTCCCCGTTCCACATACGCTCCCTCTCCCGACTCTTTCTATTTTCTATACTCATTTCCACGCTTATGAAGAAACGATATTATCGTATGATTAAACAACTCCGGCGTTTCCATATTCGACATGTGCCCAGACTGCGGCAAATAAACGGTCTCCGCGCTCGAAATAAGCGCAGCCAATTGCTCGGAAGACTGGCGGCTTCCAATCGAATCCTCTTCGCCGATCATTATGAGTAAGGGCAAATCCGATGGACGATCCCGCAGCAGCTTCACGATAGACGGACCAACAAGCGGCCATCTCCTTTCGTAAACCGGCTGCCATGCCGACCAGTTTTCAATCATACGCCAAAGCTCGTCCTTAATCTTATCCCTATGTTGACCGCAGCTGTCAAGCAGCCCGCTGAACCATTCCTGCTTAAACGATGCGATATTCACTTCCTTTGCGGCGCTATCAACCTCGCTTTGTTCGGACTCCGTAAAGGGCAGCCATTGATCCTTTTCCGTCACGTATAGACCCGAGCCGGCCACGGAAACGGATAGCACCTTCTCCGGATGCAAGGCCAGACAGTCCACCGCAAGCATCGATCCTAAGGACAAACCGACTAAGTGCGCTTTGGACACATGAAGCTGCTGCATCAAGCCGATTAAATCGTCAATGTGACGAAAAAAACGGCGCTGATCCGGCATTTCCGATTTCCCGTACCCTCTCAAGTCGTAACGAATGACGCGGTAATGGTTGCCTAACGCCTCGAACTGCGCATTCCACATTCTCGAATCAACCGAATGGGCGTGGAGCAATATAACCGTTTCTCCCTCGCCTGCTTCCTCGAAATACAGCTTTTTCCCATTAATGAACAGCGTTCCTTTCGAATGCTCACGGACGTTCATCGGCAAGGTCACTCCTTTAACCACGAATTCCACAAAAATATTTTATTTGTTATGGCTAATGATTGGAATGCGGTTTTTTAACGAATAACTTCACTTTTTTAATAAATAAGTTGATGAAGGATATTGTATCTTTATTCCCTGTGTTGTATATTTATACAGTACATTGATTATACGGGAGGCTCGTAATGATTCAGATGGAGAAATCGGTAACAGCTGCTTTATTGGAAACGGCGGAGAAATCGGTCTTATATACGGCACGCCGTCCTGGCATCGTGATGGAACGCGGTGAAGGCATGTTTTTGTGGGATACGGAAGGAACACGTTATCTGGACTTTGTCGGCGGCTGGGCAGTTACCAGCTTGGGGCATTCACCTGCTGCTCTGCAGGAGGCGCTGTCGCGTCAAGCTTCAACTTTGGTTCATGCCAGTCCCAGTTACTATAATAAACCAATGATTCAATTCGCAGAGCTGCTGACGAGCGTCAGCGGTATGGATAAAGTGTTTTTCGCCAGCAGCGGCGCTGAAGCAAACGAAAGCGCCATAAAGCTGGCAAGAAAGCACGGTGCGGTCAATATGAACGGCGCTTACGAAATCATTACGTTAACGAACAGCTTCCATGGACGTACATTAGCGACGATGTCGGCAACCGGCAAGCCGCAATGGAAGGAGCTTTATGCTCCTAAGGTGGACGGCTTCAAGCATGTTCCGATCAATGACCTGGACGCTTGCTTCGCTGCCGTTACGAACCATACTTGTGCGATTATGGTCGAGCTTGTTCAAGGCGAGGGCGGCGTTCATGCCGTCAATGAGGCGTATTTGTATGGTCTTCGCAAAATATGCGACATGTATGGCATGCTGCTCATTTTCGATGAAATTCAGACCGGGATGGGCAGAACAGGCAAGCTATTCGCTTACGAGCATTATGGTATTAAGCCTGATGTTCTGACGCTTGGCAAAGGAATCGGCGGCGGCTTCCCGCTATCGGCGATGCTGACAAAAGACAAATACGATCTGTTCGAGCCAGGCGATCAAGGGGGAACCTACAGCGGCCAGCCGCTTGCAATGGCGGCTGGCTATGCGGTGCTGCAGGAATTGCTGGAGCGGAATTTGGCGCGCAACGCCGCTAAGCAGGGCTCTTATTTGGTAAACGGGTTGCACGAATTAGCTTGCGACTTCGCCATTTCGAACATCCGCGGCAAAGGATTGCTGCTTGCGTTCGACGTTCCGGAAGGCGCAGGTGCCGAGCTTGCCGCTATTTGCTTACGCGGGGGCTTGCTTATTAACTCGCCGAACCCGTCGACGATTCGGCTGGTGCCGCCGCTGATCGTCGCGCAGAAGGACATTGATGAAATGCTGCACATTTTACGCCACGCTTTTAATCAGCTGAAATCAGCTTAGCGTTCTCCTCTTATCGGTTTGCCTCATGCAGCAGCAGAACGTGGAATCGAACAACCGACAGTTACTCTAGTCCCTTAGCGCCAAGCCCGATTGTTTTTAGTAAATGAATCAACTGTTGTTTCTCTTCAACGCTGATAAACGATAAATTTTGAGATATCGTTTCAACGTGTGTCGGAAAAATCTCGTCAAATAGCGTTTTTCCTTTCTCAGAAAGGACAACATTTGATGTTCTGCGATCCGTCGGGCTTGGTTGTCTTGTTACAAGTTCTTTCTTTTCAAGTTTATCTACTACATAGGTGATACTCCCGCTAGGTATAGAAAATATTTCACTAATTTTCTGGACAGGATGAGGTCCTTTACTATAAAGAAACTCAAGAATCATAAAATGATCAGGGCTGATTCCATAACTTTCTATATCCTTACGAATATTCTCAAATACGGTTTTGGAAGCTTTCATCCAGATACGAAACAGCCTTAAATCAAGCTGCACTTGTTCATTTTCTTGATTCATGAACCCGCTCCATTTCCAAATCATAATAATTGCTATAACAGTTACTTCCGGTACAACGGGTAGTCAACTTCAGTTGGAACCTCGATCAAAACAATCCGAAGCCCCTGGCCTTCAGCCCTAATCGTGATTTCTCCACCTTCACTGGACTGAACAATCACGAAATCTTTGTGCTTAAAGCTGACCACCTGATCTGCAGCTGCCGAGTAAGAGCCATCGCCCCTGATGGCTAAACCAGCTAATGTCCGGTTAGGTGAAAGACTATGGGTATATACGTTTCCATCTGGAATAAGGATATCCCATATCCCTGCATCTGTCACAATTTTCATTGGTGAATCGTTTCCTAATATTGTTTTTATTGTCACACCATCTACATCTGTTAAGGAAAAATCATAAGAATCGTATTGTGAATAAGCAGGTGTACGTTTTACTGCCTGGCTTAAATGTGGTTCAAACCAGATTTGAAAAGCTTCTGATGGTTCTTTTAATGCTTCTGCATGATACACACCGGAGCCTGTTTGCATGAGCTGGGCACCTCCAGCATCTACAACACTTTCCGTACCAAGCGTATCACGATGATAAGCTTTACCTTCGATCACATAAGTGATGATTTCAAAACCCTGATGAGGATGCAGGCCAATTTCCGCAGGTTCCTGAGAATTTCCCCAAGCCCAGTAAAATAATGGTCCTAGCCGGTTTATTTGTGATCCTTCTCCAGAAAAACCAATTGGTTTTTGCTCTTTTATTTTACCGCCATCGAACTGCCCGGTCGCTTGATCCTGTGGTTTAATAATTTTAATTTCCATTTGAATATCCCCCCTTAATTTGGCATTTATACAAGCAAAGATCCGAAGTTTATTAATAACAATGCCAATCCTAAAATGAATAAAATAATCGGCATCATCATTTGTTGTGCAGTATCTTTAATTTTAATATGCGTAAAAATGGCCCCGAGCATCGTTGCTGCAATAAATAAACCACCCCAAGCTGCCAATGTCTTATTCCAAATACCTGCAATAACTAAAATCGCCGAAATGACTTCTACCAGTCCTGTAAATACTCTAAACCATCCAGGATACCCATAATGCTTAAATCCATCCACCATTTGTTTAGATCCGAACTTCATAAATCCAAACATGAGGAAACCTAATCCTAATACAACTTGAAGAATAATTGATAAAACATTCATTAATACTCTCTCCCTTTTATCCTATGATTATTTATCCTATAACTAGGATGTATTTATCCTAACATTAGGGTATATGGATGTCAAGAACAAAATACCCTAAATTGATTCCTTATTGAGTCAGCATTAAATCATCTCATAAATTAATGAGAATGATGGATAAGCCGCTCCGCATACCCTAGTTACGGTTGTAATCCGCCTATTAGCAGGAGGGCTTTCATTGTGCGTTTGCGAGCTGCCAGAAACAAAGAATTTACCGTATACATAATCCCCGCCTGGAAATGGAAAGAGTTCATCGCATTTGAATTAATCGGCGGCATTGCGTTTTATTTCATTTGCAAAAAAACAGTCAATTCCGAGCTCTTCGGGATTGCCGCCAACATAGCCGGACCGCAAATGCTCAAATATATGATGGCCTCCTATAGGGCGGACCGGTCGGACGGCTCGGACCAAGTGAACGGCTAACTCCACCTGTTAAAGAGCAGCACGTTTCACGGTGAATATAGGCAGGATATTAGGATGAAAATATCTTATATTTGAAAAAAAACGTTCCGCAGCTCCCGTCGTGTTAACGGGAATGCGGAACGTTTCGTTGCCGTATTAAACCTATGGTCTGTTGAAAATGTTGTGATCCTAATCTTAAAAGCCGAAGTAAGCTTTCGCGTTGCGGTAGGAGATGTTTTGGACCATGTCGCCAAGCAGCTTCATATCATGCGGCGCCTCACCGTTCTCCACCCATTCACCGAGCAAATTGCAGAGCAGGCGTCTGAAATATTCATGTCTCGTATAAGACAGGAAGCTTCGGGAATCCGTCAGCATGCCGACAAAGCGGCTAAGCAGCCCAAGGTTAGCAAGCGCGTTCATTTGGTCCAGCATGCCATTTTTCGTATCGTTGAACCACCATGCCGAGCCAAGCTGAATTTTGCCTGGCACTCCGCCGCCTTGGAAGCTTCCAATAATGGAGCCAAGCACATCGTTGTCCTTCGCATTAAGCGAATAGACGATCGTTTTCGGAAGCGCATCATCGGTATCGAGCGCATCGAGCAGCTTGACCAGCGGATACGCGACGGCGCTGTCGTTGATCGAGTCGAAGCCCGTATCCGGTCCAAGCTTGCCGAACATGCGGGAGCTGTTGTTTCTCGCAGCGTTGATGTGGAATTGCATCGCCCAGCCGCGTTCCGCATACAAGCGTCCCAGGAAGAGCAACGTATACGTTTTATATTGCTTTTCTTCCTCTAGGCTGACCGTTTCCCCGTTCAATGCCTTAGCGAAAATAGCTGCTGCCTCAGCCCTCGTCGTCTCTGCGTAAGCGACATAATCAAGTGCATGATCAGACACCTTGCAGCCGACCTCGTCGAAAAACTTCACTCTCGCCTCAAGCGCCTCAAGCAGCGCATCGTAATTGTCTATCGTGCGGGACGCTGCAGCCGAGAGCTTCCCGACCCACTCCAGAAACGGAGCGCGATTGATTTCAAGCGCTTTGTCCGGCCGGAACGACGGCAGCACCTGAACGTTAAAATCTTCTAATTGCTTGATAGCGATATGAAATTCAAGCGAGTCGACCGGATCATCCGTCGTGCAAATGACCTCGACGCCCGACATTTTAATCAAATCCCGCGCTTTATAGCTGCCTTCCGCCAGCTTCTGGTTAACCTGCTCCCAAATCGCAGGCGCGTTCTTCTCATTAATAAGCTCATAAACATCGAAATAACGGCGAAGCTCCAAATGCGACCACTGATAAAGCGGATTACCGATCGTTTGCGGCACCGTCTTCGCCCAAGCCTCGAACCGTTCATAATCGGTGACGCCTTCTCCGCCGGTTACATAGCGCTCCTCGACCCCGTTCGCGCGCATCGCGCGCCATTTGTAATGGTCGCCGTACAGCCACGCCTCCGTAAGGTTCGCAAAGCTCGTATTCTCGTAAATTTGCTGCGGACTCAGATGGCAGTGGTAATCAATGATAGGCATGTCTTTCGCAAAATCATGATATAAACGTATGGCCGTTTCGTTCGATAACAAAAAATTGTCGTCCATAAATGTCCTCATTCCAGCTTTCCCCCATTACCTTATTTGTGGAACTTAACTAAGTCATCGATCTGCACCGCTTGGCCTGTCTGAATGGAACGATTCGCCGCAATACCTGTCAAGATTGAACGGGCGCCGTCTACGTGATTCGCTGCGCGATGGAATGGATCCTCCACAGGCTTTCCGAATAAATCATTCAATAATACCGGATCCCCGCCGCCATGGCCGCCGACGCCTTCCTCTACCTCTACCTCATACGGAGCGGCGAACATCGGGAATACCGTTATCGTTTTTTCCTTAAGCGCGCCCTCCTGCGATTTTTCTCCGCCCGAGTTGACGTACGACTGCTCGACGATATTCATTTCCAGGCGGCCCTTCGTGCCGTTAAATGCAATCCGATAGCCTTCCCATGGCAGGTAAGCGTTTAATGAATAGGTTAAAATAGCATTGTTTTTGTAGCGGACAAGCACGCCCATCGTATCTTCAATATTAATTCCATCTCCGAACACGCTCTGATCGCGGCGGTAGCCGTCCTCATGCTCCGCATCCAAATACATCGACTTCAAATGCTCATTTTTATCCAAATGTAGCGCAAAAGGATCGTTCTCGGCAATCGGGTTTCCTGTCGCGCGCTCATAAAATTGCGTCTCGCCGCGCAGCTCCGCATTTTCGCGTCCATAGAACAGCAAATCACCGAAGGCGAATACCGATTCCGGCTGCGAGCCAATCCAGAAGTTCACGAGATCGAAGTGATGCGTTGACTTATGCACGAGCAAGCCGCCGCTGTTCTGCTTGTTGCGATGCCATCTGCGGAAATAATCAGCGCCGTGCTGCGTATTGAGCAGCCATTCGAAGTGTACGGATGTCACTCTTCCGATCGCTCCGTTTGCAATCAGTTCTCTGGCTTTCGTATGATGCGGCGCATAGCGATAGTTAAAGGTGACGCGCACGTTGCGGCCAGTACGCTCAACCGCGTCTATGATTTCTTGGCATTTTTTCTCGTCCACCGTCATCGGCTTCTCCGTTACCACATCGCAGCCAAGCTCAAGCGCACGAATAATATACGTATGGTGCGTACGGTCCATGCTTGTGACGATAACCGCATCCGGCTTCTCCACTTCGATCATGCGGTCGAACTCATTCGATTTGTACGTTCTTACAATCTCATGCTTGTATTTATTGACTAAAATGCTGTTCGCATAGTCCATCCGGGTTTGGTTAATATCGCAAAAAGCGAGTAGTTCTGAAGTATCTCTGAAATCGGTTGCAAGAGCACCGTAAAAAAATTCCGCCCTGCCGCCGCTGCCAACCAATACATAACGTTTCTTTGTCATAATGAAAGTTCCTCCTCCGTTTACTTGCTTTTATAATACCGCATAGGAGTGGTATAATTCTCGTCATATCATGCTTTATTTTTGTAAAATACCGCTTATTTTGCGAATATTAATAAGGAGCGAATGAATGATGCCGACTCAGCATGAAACCTATAGCTTCGGCTCGACTCCCGGGCTGTATGTGGAATATATGAAACGTTCGGAGCCTTTTACGATGGCGGACGATCATTACCATGACTATTACGAAATCTATTATATGCTGTCAGGCAAACGCATTTACTTTATTCGTGACCGTTCTTATTCCGTCGAGCAGGGCGACATCGTATTCATCAATAAGCATGAGCTTCATAAAACCATGCATGCGGGAGACGCTGCCCATGAGCGTGTGATTGTTCACTTTGACGATACCATGACAAGCAGCTTGCCTGCCAAGCATGCGGACTTTCTATTAAGTCCGTTCCGGCAGCAAAGCCATATCATCCGGCTCCCGCGGCAGGAGCAGCTTGCCGCCGAGCAAACCGTAAGAAAAATGCTGACAGAGATAGGACATAAGCCAACCGGCTACGAGCTGGTTCCCGGACTAGCGGTAACCGAGCTGCTGCTGATTGCGGCCAGGTACCTGGAGCAGCACGATCCCGCTCCGCTCCAACATGCAACGCCGATGCACGCCAAAATATCGGAGGTTATCCGCTATATCAATGCTCATTTTGCCGATCCGCTGCGGCTTGGCGCGTTAGCCGACCAGTTTTTCATAAGCCCCTACTATTTGAGCCGTATGTTTAAAGAAATAACGGGCTTCGCCTTTTCCGATTACGTCATTCTGACGCGAATAAAAGAAGCGCAGCGTCTGCTGCGCGAATCGGATAGGAGCATCACGGACATTGCAGCCGCCGTCGGCTTCGAAAATTTTTCCCATTTCGGCAAAACGTTCAAAAAAATCACCCGTATATCACCGCGAGATTATCGTAAGCATTATGGTTAAGCTCTTCTACATTGTCGCAATATCGTATAGTCATAGTCATTAAATTACACTAAAAATAAGCAATCAAATGTGTTAGATTATATTTGTTGTCATAAATTTATATACGTTATTAATCATTTCACTAATGGACGCGCGGGGAGAGATGGACCGATGATACGAATTGGAAAAATCAGCTATTGGCACGTGCACGCATGGGATTATACGAAGCAAGCGCAGGAGCATCCGGGAACGGAAATTACTGCGGTATGGGATGAAATGGCTGAACGGGGACAAGCGGCGGCTGAAAAGCTTGGCGTTCCCTTCTACGCAAGCCTTGAGGAAATGCTGAAGCGTGACGATATTGACGCTGTCATCGTAGATGCTCCTACCACCATGCATCAAGAGGTGATGGTCGCGGCCGCAAGAGCGGGCAAACATATTTTTACCGAGAAGGTCGTAGCTGCGACTCTGAAAGAAGTTAACACTATTTTGGATGAAGTCGCCAAAAACAATGTCAAATTAACCGTATCGCTGCCTCGCTTGAACGATGGCTATACGCTCGCTATCCGTGACATTTTGTCTCAAGGCCTGCTTGGAAAAGTAACGCTCGTACGGGCACGCTTATCGCATAACGGAGCTACTGCAAATTGGCTGCCTGAGCACTTCTACAGCTTGGAGCAATGCGGAGGCGGCGCATTAATCGATTTGGGCTGCCATCCGATGTATTTGACCAGACTATTCTTGAATGAACTGCCTAGCGAAGTATCGGCTCATTACGGTTACGTGACCGGCAAGCAAGTCGAAGATAACGCCGTTTCGGTACTGTCTGCCCCTTCCGGCGCGATCGGAATTGTTGAAGCCGGCTTCGTTAACAATCATTCGCCGTTTACGCTGGAAGTGCATGGCACGGAAGGCACGCTGCTTTACGGCACACCGGACAATAAGCTGTTGCTTCGTACATCTGCCGCGAGCGGTGAATCGTCGGAGAAATGGACGTCACAGCCGATACCGCCGGCAAGAGAAAGTGCTTTTCATCAATGGGTACAGCATATTGTCAACGATACGTCGGCAGATGAAAACATTAGTCTTGCCGTTGATCTGACGAAGCTGATGGAGGCTTCCAACCGTTCCGCCCGCGAGCGCCGCTCTGTCAAACTAGACGAACTCGGCAATTAATTCGAAAAACGCAGTAAAATACTTCCAGGAGGAATTGACATGCTTAACTTTCCTTATGAGGTGATGCGGGAACGCCAGGATGCGCTTGAGCGTCTGGAGCTTCGCATCAGGTGGGGACCCTACGACATTCATGTGCTGCGAATCCATCTGACGCAATTTCCACCCGGCAGAATCGTCGGATTTCATAAGCATGCGGAATATGAATTTCATTTCATTCCGCAGGGCAAAGGGAAAGTCATTATTGTCGATAAGGAGTATGCGCTGCGGCCAGGTATGTTCTATTTAACCGGACCTGATGTTATGCATTATCAAGAAGCCGACTCTATTGAAGCGATGGATGAGCTGTGCCTTCACATTGATATTATTGAGCGGACCGCTCAAAGCGGCTGCGACGATACCTATTCGTACGATGACTGGGAAGCTGCCGAAGCACGGGATTGTATCGAGAAATTGAGAACGCTTCCGCTCTTTCCGACAGCGGATCTGCATCAAGCGATGCCCCGATTTCTCGAAGCCTACCAAGCCTGCGTCGAAAACTTTGTAGGCAGCTACACGACTATTAAACAAAATGTCGTGCAAATTTTGCTGCGGGCTGTCCGTGCTTATGATACAGCAAATGAACAGAAGCAGTTCCCAACCCGGGATATGAAAGCTTACCGCTACCGGCTTGCAATGGAATATATGTACGCTAACTATGACGGTACGATTACGCTTGAGGATGTTGCGGATAAGCTCAACCTGAGCTCAAGGCATATCCAGAGGCTATTTAAGGAGCTCCATCACGGACAAACCTTCAGCCGTATTCTAGAAGACATCCGGCTTGCCGCCGTTTGCCGCGAGCTGCTCGGAAGCGAGCAGTCCGTTGAGAAAATTGCAAAGCTTGCCGGGTTCGCAGGCGGCAACTACCTGCACGCCGTATTCCGCAAAAAATTTGGCGTCACCCCTTCCGAATACCGGAAAAACTCGCACCATAAACAAACGATATAATTAGGAGGAGTTTAAACATGTCAAAAATTTACAAGCTTGCTATTATTGGTTGCGGCGGAATTGCCAACGGCAAACATCTGCCGAGCTTGAAAAAACTGGCTAATGTTGAAATCGTCGCCTTTTGCGATATTGTAGAGGAGCGCGCAACGGAAGCCGCTGCTAAATACGGCGCTGAAGACGCTATCGTCTATACGGATTATAAAGAATTGCTTACCGATGCTTCCATCGATATCGTCCACGTTTGCACGCCGAATGACTCGCATGCAGACATTGCGATTGCTGCCCTTGAAGCAGGCAAGCATGTTATGAGCGAAAAGCCGATGGCCAAAACAGCTCATGACGCGAAGCGCATGGTTGAAGCTGCCCGCCGCACCGGCAAGAAGCTGACAGTTGGCTACAACAACCGCTTCCGTCCAGACAGCCAGCATTTGAAAAAGATTTGCGCTGCCGGCGAGCTTGGCGACATTTATTATGCCAAGGCGCATGCGATTCGCCGCCGCGCCGTTCCTACATGGGGCGTATTCCTCGATGAGGAGAAGCAAGGCGGAGGGCCGCTTATCGATATCGGTACACACGCCCTTGACTTGACGCTGTGGATGCTCGACAACTACAAGCCGAAAGTAGTGCTCGGCACCTCGTACCATAAGCTGTCGCAGCGCGAAAACGCCGCAAATGCATGGGGCCCTTGGGATCCCGCGAAATTTACGGTAGAGGATTCCGCATTCGGAATGATCGTGATGGAAAACGGCGCTACGATCGTGCTTGAATCCAGCTGGGCACTCAACACGCTTGAAGTCGACGAAGCAAAATGCACATTGTCGGGAACGGAAGGCGGAGCGGATATGAAGGGTGGCCTCCGTATTAACGGCGAGCAGCACAGCCGCTTGTTCACGACCCAGGTTGATTTGAAAGCTGGCGGAGTTGCTTTCTATGACGGCAAAACCGAAAGCGATGCTGATCTTGAAATGAGAATGTGGCTTAAAGCAATCGACGAGGACACCGAGCCCGTCGTTACGCCGGAGCAAGCTTATGTCGTATCGCAAATTCTTGAAGCGATATACGAGTCCTCCAAAACCGGCAAAGCCGTTTATCTGTAATAAAAGTGGAGCTGTCCTGCCTAGTCTGAAAAGACCCGGCGAACAGCTCCTTTCTTTTGTCTTATCGTTATTTTTTTGCAAAAAAGGACATCAGCATGAGGACAGGTGCATTATAGTCAATCGCATACACAACATATCAGTTGGCCAAAATCGTTTCAATCCGCTGAACGAGCTCGTCCGTCAGCTTGACTCCGCTTGCTTTGCTGTTCTCGATGATTTGCTCGGGACGGCTCGCGCCGACTAATGCGCTCGCTACGTTCGGAAGCCTCAACACCCATGCGATCGCAAGCTGTGCTGCGGAGCAGCCTATTTCCCCAGCCAACGATTTGAGCCGCTCGACGCGGGACAAGTGCCAATCGCTCAAATACCCGCCGATATACATATTTGAAGACGCATCCGTCGCGCGGCTGCCCTGCGGCTTGCCAGACTCCCCGCTGCCGTATTTGCCCGTAAGCACACCCTGGGCTAGCGGTGAGAACACAACCTGGCTAATGCCGTTACGCTCGCTTAACGGTACGATTTCTTTCTCGATTGCTCTATGGAACATGTGATACTGCGGCTGGTTGACGACGATTCGATCAAGCAAATACTTGTCTGCTGTCTGCAGCGCCTCCTGAATTTGCGCAGCGCTCCACTCGCTGACGCCAACATAAAGCACCTTGCCCGAGCGAACGAGATCCTCAATCGTGCGAAGCGTCTCATCGACCGGCGTGTCCTTATCGTAGCGATGACAGTAGTAAATATCCACATAATCCAGACCGAGCCGCTTTAAGCTGGCGCCCGCCTGCTCCAATACATGCTTCCGCGATAAGCCTTTGTCGTTAGGTCCGTCTCCCATCTGACCAAATACCTTCGTCGCAATCACATAGGACTCGCGTGCGTAGCCGCGCAGCGCTTCTCCGACAATCTCCTCTGCTTTGCCCCGCATATACACATTAGCGGTATCGAAAAAATTAATTCCTAAATCATAGGCCTGCGCGATTGTTTTGGCCGCCGTTCCGTTATCGACCGAGTTTCCGTACGTCAACCAGCTTCCAAGACTGATTTCGCTAACTTTCAAGCCTGTTCTTCCGAGCTTCCGATAGTTCATTGCAACCAGCTCCTTTTATAAGTGATTTAGTCCTGCAGTCCACATGATCTCCCGGAAAAGCGTCCGTGAAAAACCGGCATCCAGCAGCCCCTCTGCCCGATGCGCCGGAGTCAGGCAGCTAACGCGGCCGGCTCCGAAGGAATGACGCCAACCCGCAACCGATTGGCCATCCGCTGAAAAGGAGCGCAGAAACACCTCGGTGTTTCGCTCCTCGCATTGGACAAAATAATGCTCGTCCAAATACTCAAACCCGGCGGCCTCTTCATCAACCGGCGAATAACGAACCGGCCTATGCTGCTCGGGATGCGACAAAAAATATCCCCGCAGCATGCGGACGTAACCGCTGTCCGCCGGATAGGACGCCAGGCCTGAATGCCAAGCGAGCCAACCGCCGCCGCCTTCTACATAGCGGACGATCTGCTCCGAAAAATCCGCGGTCATCCATGTCGCGTCGGGGCTAGCCTGAGGATCAGTTCTATTCTCAGCGAATAGGATAACCGCAGCGGGGCTGTCTGCAATAGCCGTCATTAATGCATTAGGGTCCGTTACAAAATGTAACTCTACCTCTGCAGCGCTCCCGCCAAATGCTTGAAGTAAAGCTTCACGGGCAAGCTCCTCTTTATGATAAAAATCACCTGCTAGAGCAACCACTTTTTTCATCCGAATACCCTCCCCTCTGATATATCTTTACAGACTCATCGGATTCCCATTAGAGTCAATGAACAGAGCATTTTCTGCCGCCTCTGTCTTACGCTCGACGATATTCAATATACCGGCTGCCGCAACAGCCGCATCGCCCGGCGCTTGCTCGCCGCCCATATCGGTTCTAATCCAGCCGGGATGAACCGCGTGCACCAGATAGCCCTGCGGTGAAAGCTCCCGGCGAAGTTGTGCCGAGAACATGTTCAGCGCCGACTTCGAAAGCGCATAGGAAAAGTCTCCGCCGTAAGCGCCGGCAAAGCTGCCAGCTTCCGAGCTGATGTTGATAATGCTCTGCCGCTTTCCTTTGCGCAGCAGCGGCAGGAAGTATTTAAGCACGGCCATCGGTCCGAACAAATTCGTCTGGAACGACTGCTCAACCTGATCAAAATCAAGCTGCTCCAGTTTCTGCTCCCGTCCAAGCAAAATCGCCGCGCTGTTAATTACCGAATCAAGGCTGCTAATCCGGCTTGCCGCTTGCCCGTAAGCGTAGCGAACCGAATTTTCATCCGCAACATCAAGCGGCAGTATTGTCAGCTGCCCTGGATATTCCGCAATCAGCTCCAGCAACCTATCCGCCGAAGAGCTTGGTCCGCGAACGCCCCCCAGCACCTGATGGCCGCGCGCGCAGGCTTCGGCAGCAAGCGCCAAGCCTAGGCCGCGATTCGCGCCTGTAATCAATATGTTCATGTTTCCCCATTCCTCCTGTCTATCCATTCACCCTCATGTGCAAAGGTCTTTTTATGGTTTCACCGGCATTACTTATCGTTTTCCAGCAGCTCCAGCATAATCTTCAATTGCTTAAACGTGTCCATATAGGCGTAACGACCGCCGTTGTACTCTCCCTTTTGCACAAGCGGCATGCCGTTCTTCTCCATCAAAGCGACCTTCTCTTTCATCCCGTCAACAACGAATGCAATGTGATGCGGGCCTTCCCCGTGCTTATCGAGATGCTCTCTCCATGTGCTCGGATGCCGGTCCGGCTCAATCAACTCAAGCTGAAGAGAGCCCATATCGAAGAAAGCGAGCTTCGCGCGTGCAACCGACGATTCGCCGTTATATTCCGTTTGCGCCAGATCTACCGTATCCGTCCAAAACCAGAGAGGCTTCTCCACGCCGAAAAAATCGGCATAAGCCTGGGAGGTTTCATCGATATCGTTAACTAAAAGTCCGATTTGCGTAATCATGCGGTTTCCGAGAATATTTTTGTCCATGTTCAATCGTCTCCTTATCGGTTGTTTTTATCATTGTTCAGAGTATGTTTATGCCATGCCACAAACACACTCAAGCAGCTGCATCTATTATTCCAATGTTATTACGAGCATTACGCTACATCCGCATTCCCCCTCTCATATAGAACATCTGCACAATTTGTGAACACGCGTTAATTTTTGTCGAAAAATAATGGCAGACCGGGCATTCTGCTTTTTTTCGCAGAACTACTCGCTGTCTACCCTTTTGCATGAATGGCGTATAACAAGCTCTGTGCCGGCCGTTACAAGACTGAATGCTTCAGCGCCGTTCTCGATGCTTGAGATTAAGGTGCGCGTCAGCCTATCCATCATCTCTGAAAAATCTATTCGAATGGTCGTAAGTGCCGGACTATAGTGTGCGCTCAATGTGTGATCGTCGAAGCCCATAATCGATAGATCATGCGGTACTCGAATACCTTCCTCCTGCAAAGCCCGCATCGCTCCGAACGCAACGCTGTCATTTGCAGCAAAAATCGCCGTCGGCAGCGCCGCCGACTTCAGCAGCTCCTTAACCGCTTTATAACCGCTTGCCTCATTAAAGTCGCCCGGCATCATCCATTGCTGAACGAGCGGAAGGCTGTGCCTTGCCATCGCTGCTTGGAAGCCTCTCCATTTTGAGGGTCCGGAGTACCTTTTCATATCCCCATTGATCATGCCGATCCGCTTATGCCCCAGCGACACTAAATAATCTATCGCCTGACCCACGCCGGTTTCGTTGTCAAAATTAAATACCATACGATTCGGCTCGCTTCGGCCCGGCAAATGCTGATCAACGATCGCGACCATAAATCCTTCGGCTATCAGCTCTTCAATAAGAGGCTCATGATTAGCCGCGCCAATAAATACGCCCCCGTCGATTCTGCGCTGATAGAAGCTTTCCTTTATCGCGCGTACTTCCTCCTGCTCCTTCGTATCCCGGACAATATGAGTAAGCACGTAATAGCCGTGCGAAGAAGCGCTTTCAATGACCCTTGCAAGGAGCAGGCTCGAAATCATATCGCTCGAAACACGGCCGGAATCGATCATGAATAAGCCGATCGTCCGCGTCCGCTTGCCAGCCAGCACCTGAGCGGATAAGTTAGGGTAGTAATTGTATTGCTCGATGACCTTCATTACTTTTTTCTTTGTCTTCTCTGGAACGTTGGCGTAATTGTTAATAACGCGGCTGACCGTGCTTCTGGATACGCCAGCCAGCTTGGCGATTTCCGTACTGTTCATCTCCTTGTTCAAGCAAAAACCTTCTCCCCGTGAACGCGTGTTTACGGGCATATATTACCAGTGATCTATCATGCTGTCAATTCAAACATAGAACCAAAATGAGATGGCATGCAGAAAAGAAAAGAACCATCTCCAGCTCAGCATCTGTAGACGGTTCTTATAAAGATTATGTAGCTGCTGCAACCAGCTCCCGCGTATAGGCGTGCCGCTCCTCGCCGAGCAGCTGTCCGCGTGCAAACCGGTCGACGATTTGCCCTTCTTTCATAACGATGAAGCGGTCGCTCATCATGCTTACAGCCGCAATATCGTGCGAAATGAACAGGTAAGCGATTCCGAGCTCTCGCTTTAATTCTTTCAACAGCTTTAACATTTGGGCTTGTACCGAAACGTCGAGGCTCGACGTCGGTTCATCGCAAATGAGCAGCTTCGGACCGAGGCTAATGCCCCGCGCTATCGCAACGCGCTGCTTCTGCCCGCCGCTTAGCTCATGCGGATACCGATCCAAATGGGCCGCTTGCAAGCCCACCATCTCGAGCAGCCTAACCGCGGTCTCGCGGCGGGAGTGGCGTACGTCAGCCAAGAAGGCTGGTTTCTCGTCCGGAAAGTTATCCAAAGGCTCCATAATGGAGCGCCAGATCGGCAGACGCTGGTTCAGCGCAGCTGAAGGATCCTGAAATACAACCTGTATATGCCGCCGCATTGCCCGAAGCTCTTTAGGCTTCAATTGAAACATAGGCACGCCGTCCAGCATCGCCTCACCGCTGTCCGGGCGCTCGAGTGCAAGCAGCAGCCGTACCAGCGTGCTTTTGCCGCTGCCGCTTTCCCCTACGACGCCAAGGCATTCGCCGACAGAAATGTGAAGCGACACGTCTCGCAGAGCATGAACGGTTCTGCCGTCATCCGCATACGTCTTATTTAATCCGCTGACTGCCAGAAGCTGTGTCATGCGCTGTCCTCCTTCGTTTCCGCCATTAAAGCTTCCGCCATCATCGCTTCTTCGCGATGCCTCTTTTCAATTTCAAATAAATGCGGCTTCGCTTCCAGCAGCATTCTCGTATAGGGATGACTGGCTTCCCGCATGATTTTGTCAGCGCGCTCCAGCTCGCGAAGCTGTCCGCCGCACATGACAGCAATCATGTCGGCACGCTTCATGACATGCCGCAAATCATGCGAAATCAGAAGTACGGCGCAGCCCGTCTGCGCTTGCAGCTTGGCGAGCAAATCGAGAACGCGTTCTCCCGCCAAGACATCAAGCGCAGTGGTCGGTTCATCGGCAATGAGCAGAGCCGGCTTCAGCATCATAGCCGATGCCATTGCCGCCCGCTGAAGCTGTCCGCCGCTTAACTGGAAGGGATAGCTTTCATATACCCGTTCTGCCGGCAGTCCTGCTTCCCCAAGCCACTCCAGTGCAATTTGCTTTGCTTCCTTCCGGGACCATTTCTGATGACTGCGAAGCGTCTCCACTAATTGGCTCCCTACTTTTATAAACGGCGTAAAGCTGCCTTGATAATCCTGGAATACAAAGCCGATCCGGCTCCCGCGTAGCTTTCTCCGTTTCTTATCAGGCAATGAGGTAATATCTTCACCGCCGAGCCATATACGCCCTTCCGTCACCTGCAGGTTATGAGGGAGCAGCCCGAGCACGGCGCCAGCAGTCACGCTTTTGCCGCATCCGCTTTCTCCGACTAATGCGACTGTCTCGCCCGGACGGATTTCAAGCGACAAATCCTTCACGAGCAGGCGGTGCTCCTTGCCTTTGTCCGCGCAAATATACAGGTTTTCGATCCGCAGCACCGGTTTGATCGATACGATCGGGGTATTGGATTTTTGGCTATAACTCATCGCGCTCCTCCTCCCTTGCCGAAAACGGTGCCTTTTACATCAAGACGGTCACGAACTCCCTCACTGATCAGGTTGCAGGAAATAACGACGAGCATGATCGCGAGACCCGGATAGATCATGAGCGACGGATTCGCTTGGAAGTAAGGTCTTCCGTCGTTCAGCATCGCGCCCCATTCCGGAGACGGAGGCTGTGCACCTAGCCCGACATAGGATAGTGATGCGATGATTAAAATCATTTTGCCAATGTCCAGCGCGGCAAGCACGATAACAGGCGAAATGATGTTGGGCTGTAAATGCCGCCAAATGATCGTCCCGGAGCTGCAGCCTGCCGCTCTCGCCGCAAGCACATATTCCTTCTCGCGCTCGGCTAGCACAATCCCCCGAACGACGCGCGCATATCCGATCCAATTGACCAATATGATCGACAGCATCAGATTCGTAAGACTAGGCCCGAGAAAACCGGTAAATGCAATCGCCATAATAAAATCGGGAAATGCGCCGACCGCATCTACTATTCGCATCAATATGGCATCTATCCGGCCGCGCCGGTATCCCGAGAGCAAACCGATCGGAATGCCGATTAGCGTTACAGCTGCCAGAGCCAGCGCTGCAATGCCTAGAGTGGTCCGTGCGCCTGCGGCTAGTCTGGAGAACATACATCTGCCTAAGTGATCCGTCCCAAGCGGGTACTGCCAGCTCGGCTGCAGCAGCCGCTCGGACATATTGACCGTGAGCGGATCATTTTGAAGCAAAAGCGGTCCGATGAATGCAAGCAGAACGATTAATGTAAGTACGGAAGCACCAATAGCGGTCAGCGGATTGAAGCGCATACTGCTCCTAAGGCTCCAGCCGCCATAAGGACGAAGCAAGCCTGAAAGCGCCGACTTCATGACAGTTCCCCCTTCGGTTTTCGAATGCGCGGATCAAGGAGCCCATAGCTGAGATCAACGAGTAAATTCACTCCGACGACAAGCAAACCCGTCAGCAGTACAAAGCCCTGAATAATCGGATAATCACGTTCAAATATGGCTGATACGGCCATCGTCCCGAGTCCCGGCCACGAAAAGAGCGTCTCCGTAACAACAGAGCCGGCCAACAAGCTGCCTATACTCATTCCGCAAACCGTAATAACAGGAAGCAGCGCTGCGCGCATTGCGTGGAGCGACAGCACTCTCCATTCCGCGATCCCCCTGGCACGGGCTGCACGGATATATTGCTCTGATAGGCTTTCGAGCAAGCCAGCCCGTAGCAAACGGGAATATTCCGCCGCCATTCCGAGACCGAGCGTAAGTGACGGAAGAATCATTTGCGTGATCGTTCCTTTGCCCATCATCGGCAGCCATTGCAGCTTATAAGCAAACAGGTAGATGAGCAGCAAGCCCATCCAGAACAAAGGCACTGAAGCTCCCGTTAATGCGAAAATACGGCTGAAATGGTCGGGCAGCTTACCGCGGTACCTTGCGGATAACGTTCCGAGCGGCACGGCAATGAGCACCATCACGAACAAACCGCCCGCTGTAAGCTGAAGCGTTGCTGGCAGCCGGTACATAATCTCTTCCAGTACCGGCTTGCCCTTCAAGTACGAATAGCCCAAATCAAACTTCAATAATTGCAGCAGCCACATCCCGTATTGCACGATAACCGGCTTGTCGAAGCCGAGCTCCTTCCGCAGCGCGTCCTCATCTTCTTGCGTAACGGCAAAGGTGTCAGCCTCCAGCATGAGCAGGACAGGATCGCCCGGAGCCAGCTTCATCAATACGAATGTCAGCAGCGACAAAAAGAAGAGAACAATTATGAGCTGAAGCGCACGCTTTTTGATGATTTGCAGCACTTTACTTCACATCCATTAAATTTGTGATGATATAATATTCCTCCGGACCCGGCTTCCAGTCGGTGACGCGGTTATTCATGCCGACAATCAAATTCGGATAAACAGCATACGAATGTGGCACATCATCCATTACTTCCTTTACAGCCTCTTGAGTCAGCTTGATTCTTTCAGCGATATCGCTCGTTGCATTCAGCTTCTTCATAATGCTTGTTATAGCTTCATTCTCATAGTTCGTACCGTTCAAAGATCCGCCTGGCATGAACGCTGAGTTAAGGAAATAGCCTCCGTCGCCGCGCGGCGCCGACAAATTGCTGTAGGTCACGATGTCCCAATCTTTATTTTCACGAATATAGGTATCCGCATTTTCTATCGTTGAAATGTTGATCGTTACGCCAGCTTTCGCCGCATCCGATTGCAGAAGCTGTGCAATAAGCGGAAGCTCGGGACGTGCGCCGTATGTAGCCAGCTCCAAGGTCAAAGCCTTTCCGTCCTTCTCCATTTTGCCGGAACTATTCAGCTTGAAGCCGGCCTCTTCAAGAAGCTTTTGCGCCTCATCCCCATTTTTTGCTTGTACTGCTTCCTTACTGCCGAAAGGCAGGCTGGAGTTGAATGGCCCCGTAGCCGGCGTGCCGTTTCCGAGCATGACATCCTTAGCAACGCTCTGACGGTCGAGAAGCCAATCGATAGCTTTACGAACCCTGACATCCTGCATCAACGGCTTCTGTTGGTTATAGAGCAAATAATGAACGCGGAGTCCCGCGATTGACTCTACATGAAGCTCCTTATCCTGCTCGATGGTTGCGACCGTCTCGGAAGGAACCGAATACACGATGTCCGCATCCTTCGATTGCAGCGCCAGCGCTCTTACGTTGCTGTCTTCGTTAAATTTGTATATAACCTTGTTCAATTTGGCTTTGCCGTTCCAATAGCCGTCGTAACGCGTAAGCTCCGCTTCAATATTAGGCGTAAACTTCACGACTTCAAAAGGTCCCGTGCCGACCGGCGCATTGTTGAAAGCTTCCGTCCCCATCTCCTTCTCGGCTGTAACGCTGATGACGGAGGCGTACGGGTTAACGAGCTCTGACGGCAAAGCCGGGTGCGGCTCAGTCGTTATGATTTTCAGCTCGCTGCCGTTTGCTTCCATCGAAGCGATTTTCAAAGAACCGGCCAGCACCTCGCTTGCCGCAATACCGCGTTCGAACGAGGCTTTGACAGCAGCCGCATCAAGCTTTGTTCCATCGTGGAACGTGACGCCTTCTCGAATCGTGAACACCCATGTTACGTCATCCACGGCTTCCCATTTTGTAGCGAGCCATTCTTGCACTTCCATATTTTCATCCAGGCGAACCAACGTTTCCACGATTCCGGCGCGCAGCGTCTCGAAGCTGTTATGCGGATCGAGGCTCGCCGCTTTAAAGTTGCGGATAACGGTTACTTTCTTCTCGGCATCTGATTCGCCGCCTTGCTCTGCTTTGTTCGCATTTTCACTGCTGCTGCATGCGGCAATAGCAGCCGTACTAAGCATCAGCAGGACAAGTAATGCGATCAATCGTTTATTCGTATGTAATAATGAGTTCATTGATATACTTCCTCTCTAATGTTATGTAAACAAAATCGGCTGAACGTATTCGCCCAGCCGTTTCATCGCTGCTGTTATCTCGTTTCCCTGTGGACCGTTACGCGTTTGAGCCGCGGGCTGTATTTCTTAACCTCAAGCCGCTCCGGCGTCGTTCTTTTATTTTTAGTTGTCGTATAGTTACGGTCGCCAGTCTCTGTGCAAGCTAGTGTTACGATTACTCTCACTGTTTCACCTCATTAACATTTTTTAAATATAAGAATTTAAAAGTTTCACACTTATAAATAAGCTTATATTTCACCGCGAAACGTAAGCTGCTCCTCCAATGGACAGCGAAGCTGTTTACGCTTGTATTAATGAATCGCAGACTCAAGCTGCTCTTCTAATGCGTTAGGAAAATCATCCTTAAACCTGCTCCAATCAAGCTTTAGCTCCTCATCGCTGAGCAAGCAGCTGTCGAGCGAGTCGACCAGCTTCTGGCGGTCCATTTCAATGCCGATAAATACCACCTTGTTCATACGGTCGCCGTATTCTTCATGCCAGGCCGCCGCGAGCTCCTGCTCCTCTTCCAGTACAGCTTCCCGCTCCGCTTCCGATAGCGCGGCGACCCATTGGCCTGCCGGTCCGAATTGAATGGACGGGCCTGCCTGGCTTAAGCTTTGGGCGAATTGATTACGCGTAGCGAGCCATACCATTCCTTTGGCACGAACGATTTCCTCCGGCCACTCCTCCATCCACTGCATAAGACGCTGCGGGTGAAATGGCTTCGCCCGCTCATAAACGAAGGAAGAAATGCCGTACTCTTCCGTCTCAGGCGTATGCGCCGGCGCTTCCATCTCTTTGATCCAGCCTGCCGATTTGCTTGCCTCATCAAAGTCGAACAAGGAGGTGTTCAAAATCTCCTTCGGATCGACCTGCCCTTTAGAGGTGCGAATAAATTTGGCGCGAGGCTGCAGCGTGCGCAGAACGCCCTCAAGCTCCGCCAATTCCGCCTCTGCAACGAGATCGCATTTATTCAATATAAGCACATCGCAAAACTCGATTTGATCGATGAGCAGATCGACAACCTCGCGAGTATCGTCCTCTCCTACCGCCTGACTGCGCTCCAGCAGCGTTTCTCCGGACGAATAATCGTGCCAGAAGCGGTAAGCGTCCACTACCGTGACCATACAATCAAGCTTGCAAAATTGTGTCAGGTCAATACCCTGCTCCTCATCGATATAGGTAAACGTCTGAGCCACGGGAACCGGTTCGCCGACGCCGGTCGATTCGATCAATATGTAATCAAACCGGTTTTCCTTAGCCAGCTTCTCTACTTCCTTCAACAGATCCTCCCGCAGCGTGCAGCATATGCAGCCGTTCGACATTTCCACAAGCTTCTCATCCGTACGCGACAAGCCGCCGCCATCCTGGATCAAGCTCGCATCAATATTCAACTCGCTAAGGTCATTTACAATGACAGCGACCTTTAGTCCATCGCGATTATTTAAGACATGATTCATAATCGTTGTTTTTCCTGCACCTAAATAACCGCTCAGAACGGTTACCGGTATTTTTTTTACAGTCATCCGTTACACCTCTTTCCTATTTTCACACTTTCGCAAAGCGTAATTATTACGATTATAACCCGAAAAAGAAATCGGCCCCGCCGACTAATAGTAATCATTACACTTTGGTTAGTATAGCAGTATCATTTTCACTCGTCAAGATCGTAATCATTACAACAAGCGTAAACGGCTGTCGCTACGCACGAACCGCTAGCTGTGTAATGAACAGCTCGGTTCTGTGCCATCCTTGGCGGCAAAAGCTCGTTTCGCGGTGAAATATAAGCATCGTATAAGGTTCAAATTTAGACGTCCTTATATTTTAAAAAGGACTATCCTCCGTCATCGACGAATGGGACAGTCCTTCACCTTTAATGCTTGCTATGTTCATGCTCTTTGGATTTATGCCTATTCTACCTTTGTAGCATGCTTCTGCGCCAGAAGGCTCAGCTCCGCCGCCTTGAAGGCATGCTCCTGCGTCATCGCGGTCTCCGTACCGTTCAAGCAATCCAATATGAGCTGGCCAAAATACGGAAATCCGACCTTGCCGCCCAGCTGCATATGCTGCTCTCCATCCGCGTTTACCAAATAAAGCTGATCGCCTTCCTTATCTCTTGCGATATCGATATATTTCCGCAGCTCGATATAACCGTCCGTTCCCAAAATAATCGTCCGGCCGTCGCCCCATGTACCGAGACCGCTCGGCGTCAGCCAGTCGACGCGGAAATAACCGGTTGCCCCGTTATCCCCCACGAGCGTCATGTCGCCGAAATCCTCGAGCTCAGGATAATCTTTGCTATTATAATTGGCAACCTTACTGTTCACGACGCTCGCATTTCGATTGCCTGTAAAATATAGAAACTGCTCAACTTGATGGGAGCCAATATCGCACAAAATACCGCCATACTTGTCTTTTTCAAAAAACCATGCAGGACGGGCCGGGGCGTTCAATCGGTGCGGGCCAAGTCCGATAACCTGCACGACACGCCCAATCGCCCCCTGCTCGATCAATTGACCGGCAAAAACGGCGCTTTCCACATGCAGCCTCTCGCTGTAATAGACCGCATATTTCTTACCGGTCTCCGAGGCAGCAAGACGTGCGTCTGCCAATTGCTCAAGCGTAGTGAACGGCGCTTTGTCCGTAAAATAATGCTTACCGCTGCGCATAACCCGCACACCGAGCGGTCCGCGCTCAGATGTTACCGCAGCAGCCGCCACCAGCTGAACTTCGGGATCGTCTAATATTTGCGCCTCGGATTCGGCGGCCTGCGCTTGCGGATACTGGCGCAAAAACGCCTCTACCTTAACCGGATCCGGATCATACACCCATTTTAAGTCCGCTCCCGCCTCTATGAGTCCATTGCACATGCCATAGATATGTCCATGATCCAAGCTAACCGCGGCAATAACAAATTGTCCTTGCAAGACCACTTTATTCGGCTTTCCCTGCGGTGCATACTTCATTCCGTCAGCTTTACTCATTCCGCTATTTCCCCTTCCGGTAGGCAGATTTGTCAATTCGCTCTTGTAAATGGTGATAGAACAGCTCTTCATCAATCGGCAGGTCGACCCACCCATCGGTCCATGTGGATAACAGCATCGCATTCGAAAGCATAAGACCTTTAATTCCCTCTTCGCCCGGAGCGATCAACGGTTCATCAAACAAAATCGCATTTACAAAGTTTTGCGTAATGCCTTTATGATCGGGGTAGCTGCCTTTGACCGGAATTTCACATTTCCAGCATTCCGGTTCACCGAAACCTCCGGTAAATTGCTTGTTGAATTCCGGTTCAGGCACCCGCAGCCGCCAAAACGTCAATGTATGGTTTTCAATGACGATTTTACCGCGCTCACCGCTAATTTCCAGCCTATTCGTTCCCGGCGCTTCTCCAGTCGTTGTAACAAACACACCGGTTGCGCCATTCTCGTATTCAACAAAGGCTGTCACGTCATCCTCGACCTCGATATTGCGATGCTTCCCGAAATAACAGAACGCGCGTACACGCTTTGGCATCATGCTTATCGTCCACTGCCACAAATCGAGCTGATGCGGATCTTGATTGAGCAGCACGCCGCCGCCTTCTCCCGCCCATGTAGCACGCCACGTACCCGAATCGTAATAGCTTTGAGAGCGGTACCAATTTGTAATAATCCAATTCGTCCGCTTCACCTCACCAAGCTCGCCGGCATCGATTAGTTCCTTCAGCTTCACGTATATCGGATTAGTCCGTTGGTTGTACATCATGCTGAATTTCACGTTTGCCCTGCTACCTGCTTCATTCATCTCGCGAACCTGCTTCGTGTAGACACCCGCAGGCTTCTCGCACAGCACATGCAGTCCGCGTTCGAAGCTAGCAATGGCCAGCTCTGGATGCGAATAATGAGGAGTCGCGATAAGGACACCGTCAACAGTACCCGAGTCCATAAGCTCATATGGATCAGTATACAAACCTACATTGTCGCCAAGCTGCTCCTTCGCCCATTGCAGACGCTCGGGCACACTGTCGCTGACAGCCGATACGACAACGCCGCTAACCTCGCCCTTCAACAAATAACCGATATGTCCCTTGCCCATATTGCCAAGCCCGATAACGCCCAAACGAACGACCTGCATCCCTTATTCGCCCCTTTATTTTCAAAGTAATAGAATAGATTGCCGTGCTGTAATGTACCTGCTTCTATGGTAGCACCTTGAGGGCTTTGCGGCTTCATTCGCATTAGCCTGTTTATGCTTTTATTTGACTGTGGTTGGTGTATAATGATGATATTCAAAATGGGGAGGCACTTCGATGGGCACACAGCATCAATTCAGCTTACCTTTTACAATGGATACGAATTCAGATTTTAATGTGAATTTCGCATATCACACCCACTTTCATTATGAAATTTATTACTTTCATGGCGGTAAAGTAAACTATCTAATTAATGATCGTATTTATGTACTCGAGCCTGGCGACCTGCTGTTAATGCACGGGATGACACTCCATAGGGCGCATGTCGATCCAAGCGCGGAATATCACCGCTCTACCCTTCATTTCGACCCGTTTTACTTTAAACAATTTATCCAGCCGCCTTTTGCCGCCGATTTGCTTGTCCCGTTCCAGAAGCTGCAAAACGTAAGACTGCAGCTGCGCGGTTCCGACAAAACCGAGGTTGAAGCATCGCTTCTTAAGCTGAATCAGCTGTATGCGCAGCACAATTCCTTCTCGCATCAGCGCTTTCAGGCGCTCCTGCTCGATTTTCTTATTATGATTAACCAGCTATGCCAGCAGCCGCTGAAGGCGGTAACGGCTTTTCCATCATCCAAGGAGCATCATGTACAAGCGGTGATCTCCTATTTGGAGTGCCATTTTCATGAAGATGTTACGCTTGATGGCATACAGGCTGAATTGCATCTAAGCAAATATTATTTAGCCAAAACGTTCAAAGAAGTAACCGGCATTACGATATTTCAATTTCTCATGCAGCGCAGAATCTATCAAGCCAAAATCGAATTAATCGACGGAAATCAGCCGATTACGGACGTCGGCTACGAGGTAGGCTTCAAGCATCCCTCCCATTTCAGCCGTGCCTTTAAGCTGCAAACGAATCTAACCCCCGAGCAATACCGCAAGCAGCATAAGCTGCAATCCTCTAACTCCCTATAATCCGCATTCAGAGTTATTTTTTTGGAACAGTTGACCCATTTAGTTGATAAGCGTATTATTGTCATAACAACTAAATTTGCAAAGCAGGTGAAAACGGTGGAATTGAATAACTCGGTCGGCTATGTCATAAGCAATACAGGCAGAAGGTTAAGTCAACGATTGCAGCAGCTTTTTCAAGATCATGACGTTACCACGGAGCAATGGTCACTGCTCATGTGCCTTGACGAGCAGGACGGCATTTCCCATAAGGATCTGGCTCAGCGCACGGGAAAGGACCCTGCAAACATTACGCGCCTCCTCGATCAATTAGAGCGTAAGGCGCTTGTTCGGCGAGCGGCTAATCCGACAGACCGAAGGTCGCAGCTGCTCTATATAACGGAAGGCGGACGGATTACTGCCTGTACGTTAGCGCCAATTGAAGCAGCTTTTGTTAATCATATTTTAACCGATATTACAGATGATGAAATTAAAGCCTTTCAACAATTTATGGCGAAAATAAACAAAAATGCGGAGCAATACCTGTGAATACAAGTACATCCGTCATCTTAGAGGAGTACAAAAAATGAGTAATACCAAGCTATGGAGCGGAGATTTCATTAAAATTTGTTTAAGCAGCTTCTTTCTGTTTTTTGCTTTTTATATGCTGGCGACTGCGTTATCTGCCTACGTAACGAACGAACTGGGCGGAACAGATGCGCACGCAGGCTTGTCTATGACCGTATTTATCATCGCTGCCGTCTTGCTGAGGCCTTTCACAGGTCAGCTCATGAACCGGTTCGGCGAACACAAAATAGTAATGGTATCCTTGCTGTTGTTTCTGCTGTGCTCTATCGCCTACTTAGGCGTTTTCGGGTATGCGATGCTCCTGCTTGTCCGTTTTTTGCACGGCGGCGCCTTCGCCATTGCAACCACCTCGACAAATTCAGCCGCGATCGGCTTTATCCCAGAGCAGCGCAAAGGTGAAGGGATTAGCTATTTCAGCTTATTCATGAGCCTCGCAATGGTCATCGGACCTTTTGTCGGATTAACCATAACGACGCATGGCAGCTTTACAGCTTTATTTGTTCTAGGTGCAGTATGCTCGTTAATTGCTTTAGTTCTAGCCATCTCGACGAATCGCAAGCGTCATCAGCGGTCATCTGAAATAGCGGGACAACAGCCTGCTGCCGCAAAGCAGAAGTTTCATTGGCGGGAGCTTGTGGAACGGAAAGCAGTACCGATCGCGATTAGCGGCTTCGTGATCGCTTTCGCCTACAGCGGCCTGGTGACGTTTATGTCTGTATATGCACATGAGAAAGCGATTGATCAATACGCAGGCTACTTCTTTGTTTGCTTCGGAATTATGATCGTATTGCCTCGTCCAATCATTGGCAAATTGCTTGATCGCGTTTCGGAGCATGTTATCGTTTATCCGGGGATCGCTGTGTTCACTCTTGGCATGCTGCTGCTCAGCCAAGCCCATTCTCCGGTTATGCTGCTCGTATCGGGAGCCGTTATCGGACTCGGCTACGGCGCTCTGCTGCCTTGCTTTCAAACGATTGCAGTGTTAGCGGCACCTCATCATCGCAGAGGATTGGCTACCGCGACGTTCTATCTGCTCTTCGACCTCGGGTACGGTATCGGCTCCTACACGCTCGGATCGCTTGCAACCCGTTATGGCTACAGCGCTATGTATATGGTTTGTGCTATCGTGATTGCATTAACTTCTGTCATTTACTATGCCTTGCATCACAAGCGCAAGCGTTTGTCTCAATCATTTTTTCCTGAACAGGCAGCTTAATTTCAACGGTTGTTCCTTCCTTCAGCACGCTACGCAGTTGAAGCGTACCCTGGTGCGCTTCAATAATCCGCGTGCTGATCATTAAACCAAGTCCAGTTCCCTTTTCCTTCGTCGTTAAGAACGGCTCTCCGATTTTCTTTATTAACCCCTCTGGGATACCCGGACCCCCGTCGTTAATACGAATACGAATGAATCCATCCTCCGCTGCATCTACCGTGATCTCAACCCTTCCACCGTCCGGCATAGCCTCTATCGCATTTTTGATCACATTCAAAAAAACTTGTTTCAATTGATTCTCATTGCAATAAATGCTCGGTAAAGGGCGATCAAGTTTAACCGTTATCTCTACGTTAAGCAAAATCGCTTGCGTCTCCAATATCGAAATGACACTCTGCATAATCGGTTCAAGCTGAGCTATGCTGAATTGAGAGAAATGCGGCTTCGCTAATGTCATAAATTCATTCACGATGAGGTTGATCCGGTCAATTTCATTCGCCATAATATCAAAATAATGCGACTGCTTCTCATATTTGTTACGAAGCAGCTGGGTAAATCCTTTAAGCGCAGTCAGCGGATTACGAATTTCATGTGCAACTCCCGCTGCAAGCTGTCCAATTACCGAAAGCTTCTCAGAGCGCACGAGCATTTCCTCCGATCGCTTACGGTCGGTCAAATCACGAATGACACTAAGCATGACGTCCTTGCCCATATAATTGTTAATTCGAATGCTTGCAATCTCAGCATCTAACAATCGGCCGTCCGTACATACGATTACCCTCTCTTGGAATGGCGTCGGTTCGTCAGAGGCTATAATTTGCGCCAACGTATTTTGGGTATACTTGTGCTGGCTGGGATGAATAAAATCAAATACGCTTTTGCCGACAACCTGCGCTTCCTCACACGCGCCAATCATCTGCATGGCGAGCTTGTTTACATAAATGATGGTGCCTTCATCGCTTAACACGATCGGTTCGGGTACGAACTTGATTATTTTCTGATACACCTTGGCGCTGTCTCGCAGCAAGCAATCCTGTTCATGCTTGAATGTGACATCTTGCACCGTGCCAAGCAGCGACGGATACCCATTTAGAGTAATGATCGTGCTGTTGCCTTCTAAATAGACGGTGCTGCCATCCTTTTTAATGCCTTTATACTTAAGCGGAAATTGTCGCTGTCCACTGACCACCCCACTAATTATTTTACTTTTTATTTTATTGAACTCAGCTTCACCCAATAGATCGAAAGGCGTCAATGCAAGCATTTCCTCCACCGTATAGCCGTACAACTCTGCCAAATAAGGATTAGCGTAAATAATGCTGTTATCTTGCCCGACGAATACGCCCGCTACGACGCTCTCCACCAAGCTTTTGTACAAATAATCCTTTTCATTCAATGAAGCTTCCATTCTTTTCTGATCGGATAAATCACGGATAATGAGCTGTACGGCCTGCTTGCCGTCGTATTTTACCGCAACCGCTCTCATTTCAACATCAACTGCCCTATTATCGAGACGAAGCAGCTTATTGTATACGAAATTCGAAGGACGGGCTTCGTTAATCATATATTGAATTTGAGCAGGCAGGTCATCAATATAATCCGGATGAATAAATCGATATAGCGGATGCCCTATAATTTCATCCAGCCTGCTGACACCAATCATCTTGAGGACGGAAACGTTTGCAAAAACGATATGTTCATTTTCATAAACGATTAGTCCATCAGGCAGTAGATGCACCAAGTGCTGGTACCTATCTTCGCTTTCTTTCAACTGCTCCCCATCTCTATCTGTTACCAACAAAATACCCCACCTCTAAAAAACAAAATAGCTCTATCTTCAAATACTTTCAACATCGACCGTCTTCTTCCTGCTCTTACAGCCTATAAAAATACAAAAAAAATATTACCGTTCACTTTGCTCCCTGTTATCGATAAATTTTACTTTAATTGTTATTTTTTAAATACTTAATCTAAATCACAATAAAAAAGACCGCCCTCAAGCAGTTCATCTGCTTTAAGAGCGGTTCTATATTTGTTTTTATTATTAGCCTTGGAGCAAAAGCTGCTCTGGATCTTCAAGAAGCTCCTTAACGGTTACGAGGAAACGAACCGCTTCGCTTCCGTCTACGATACGGTGATCGTACGAAAGAGCGATATACATCATCGGACGGTTTTCCATGCGAACATCATCAATGGCTACTGGACGCACTTGGATTTTGTGCATACCGAGAATACCGACCTGCGGTGTATTAAGAATTGGCGTCGACAGCAAGGAGCCGAATACGCCGCCATTCGTGATCGTGAAGCTGCCGCCTTGAAGATCAGCGATCGACAAAGTGTTCGCGCGTGCTTTACCGGCAAGATCTACGATATTTTTCTCGATCTCGGCAAAGCTGAGCCGGTCTGCATCACGAACGACTGGAACGACAAGACCTTCCTTAGCAGATACGGCAATACCGATATCATAAAACTTTTTAACGACGATTTCTTCGCCGTCAATTTCGGCATTCAATAATGGGAATGCTTTAAGGGCGCCGACTACCGCTTTCGTAAAGAACGACATAAATCCTAGGTTTACATCGTTTTTCTCGAAGAAAGCTTGCTTGCGGCGTTTGCGCAAATCAAGAATCGCTGTCATGTCTACTTCATTGAACGTCGTCAGCATTGCTGCTGTCCGTTGTGCTTCTACTAGACGATTCGCAATCGTAATGCGGCGGCGGGACATCCGTTTACGTTCTGTCGGCTTTCCGTCTTTGGCTGCGCCAGCAGGCTCAGCTTGTGTAAGCGGCGCGGAAGTTACAGGTGTAGCTACAGCTGGTGCTTGTCCGGAATGGGAACGAACATCGCCTGGGTAAATCCGACCGATTTGGTCTCTGCTTTGAACTTGCGTTAAGTCAATTCCTTGCTCGCGGGCAAGCTTGCGTGCAGCCGGAGATGCATTTACAGCTGCTGCTGAACCTTCACTTACAGGCGCAGACGGTTGTGCGAGTGCAACTGGCGCTGCTGGTGCTGCTGGTGCTGCTGGTGCTGCTGGTGCTGCAGGAGCAGCGACTGGCGCTGCAGCTGGTGCTGATGCAGCAGCAGGTGCCGTTGCGCCACCCGCTGATTCTCCAATCGAACCGATTGCTTCGCCAACAAGTACCACTTCTCCGTCTTGCTTAGCAATACGGGCAATTACACCGCTGTTGTCAGCGCTGATTTCGATATTGACCTTATCCGTTTCAAGCTCCAGCAGGACATCTCCCTGATTGACAGAGTCGCCTTCCTTCACAAACCATTTCGTAATCGTACCCTCTGATATGGACTCGCCTAATTCTGGTACTATAATTTCAGCCATTAGTCACTACCCCCTTATCAAACTTGTTTCAACTGGCTTGCCGTTTAAAGCTGTCGAAATAATCGATTTTTGTTCTGCGGCATGCACCTCTTGGTGTCCGCTTGCCGTACTGGAACGATCCGGTCTGCCAACGTAACGCACCGAAGCTTTCTTAGGCGCTAATGCGCGGAGACGCGGCTCCATGAAGCTCCAGGAACCCATATTTTTCGGCTCCTCTTGTACCCATACGATCTCTTCAAGCTTATCAAATTGCTTCACGATACGCTCGATATCTGCTTGCGCGAATGGATAAAGCTGTTCCACCCTTGCGACGCGCAGCCATTCAAAATCCTCAGCGTTCGCAGAAGCAAGCGCTTCTTCGATGTCTACGGCAACCTTACCGGTGCAAAGAAGCAACCGTTTCACTTTATCCTTCTGTTCCTTCGGCTCCGTCAAGCTAAATTGCGGCAGCACAGGCTTGAATGAACCTTCGCTAAATTCAACGCCATGTGAAGCGACGCGCGGATTGCGGATCAAGCTCTTCGGCGCCATAAGGATGAGTGGACGTGCGTTCTCTGTCCCAAGCAGCGACGCTTGCCTGCGAAGCAAGTGGAAATATTGTGCAGATGTCGTCAGATTCGCTACCGTCCAATTGTTATCAGCAGAAAGCTGGAGGAAACGTTCCAATCTCGCGCTGGAATGCTCTGGTCCTTGGCCTTCATAGCCGTGCGGCAGCAAAATAACGATACCTGATCTTTGTGACCACTTTGCAAGTCCCGCTGAAATGAATTGATCGAAAATAACTTGTGCAACGTTGGCAAAGTCACCATATTGCGCTTCCCAAATAACAAACGTTTCCGGTGCGAAAACGTTATAGCCGTATTCAAAGCCGAGAACAGCCGTTTCTGACAGCGGACTGTTATGAACAGCAAAGGATGCTTTCGCTTGCGGCAGGATGTGCAGCGGGGAAAACTTCGCTGCAGTTGCGTAATCGTTAAGCATAATGTGACGATGCGCGAAAGTTCCGCGCTCCGAATCTTGACCGCTTAGACGAATCGGCGTGCCATCTGCCAATATAGTGGCGAACGCAAGCGTCTCCGCATGAGCCCACTCAACCTTTTCACCATCATTCAACGCCGAAGCCCGGCGCTGCAAAATGCGTTGAAGCTTCGTATATTCAGTAAAGCCCTCTGGACGATTAAGCAGCTCCAAATTAATGTCGCGCAGCGTCTCGATCGGAACCGCCGTACGAATCTCTTCGGTAGCGTGGACAGCTTGCAGCTGCTCCCCATGAGCATGCGACTTGCCTTCATTAGCTTTCATTGCATCGTAAGCAGCTTGAAGCTTACCATTCGTGCGCTGACGCAATTGTTCTATCTGCTCATCAGTGATCGCTTTCTCGCCCTTCAGCTGCTCGCTGTAAAGTGCGCTTACCGTTGGATGATTGCGAACCTTCGCATACATTAATGGTTGTGTTACTTCCGGGTCGTCCATTTCGTTATGGCCAAACCGGCGGTAACCGATCAAATCAATAACAAATCCTTTATTATAGCGGAGCCGGTATTCGCAAGCGAGACGAACTGCCGCCAAGCACGCTTCCGGCTCATCCGCATTTACGTGTACAATCGGAATGTCGAAGCCTTTGGCAAGGTCACTTGCATAATGTGTCGAACGGGAGTCGAAGCTGTTTGTCGTAAAGCCGAGACGATTGTTTGCAATAATATGAAGCGTTCCGCCATTGCGGTACCCTTGCAGCTTATTGAAATTGAGCGTTTCCGCTACAATGCCCTCGCCGATGAATGCGGCATCGCCATGAATACAAATCGTAACGGCCTTTGCCAGATCCTGCTCCGGCATACCGGGCTTAGTCCGATCCTCTTGCGCCGCACGCGTGAACCCTTCCACAACCGGGTTAACGAACTCAAGGTGACTCGGATTGTTCGCAAGCGTAATGTTCGCGCGAACCGTCTCGCCTTCCTTAACAGCCCGGTCCGCACCGAGATGGTATTTTACGTCGCCCGTCCATCCATAGTTAATGCCCATGGACCCTTCAGACGGGATGAGCTCTTTGTTTGGTGCATGATGGAACTCGGAGAAGATCTTTTCATAAGGCTTGCCAAGTACGTGCGTCAATACGTTCAGACGACCGCGGTGCGCCATCCCCATAAGAATGTGGCTCGCCCCGTCATGCGCGACGGCACGAATGATTTCGTCCAATACCGGTACGAGCATATCGAGGCCTTCAATGGAGAAGCGTTTCTGACCGACGAATGTGCGGTGCAGGAAATTTTCGAAAAATTCAACCTCCATAAGACGCTCAAGCAGAGCGGAGCGCTCTCTTGCCGATAGCGGCGCAGGAAATGAACCCGATTCCGCTTGCTTGTGGAGCCAATTGCGTTCGTTCTCATCATGAATATGTGTGAATTCATATGCCGCAGAGCGGGTATAAATTTCTCTCAAGCGAGTAATTGCGTCCCAGCCGTTAAGAACCGATGCGGGTGCATTATCCCAAATCAGCGATGCCGGAATAGCTGTCAAATCCGCCTGCGTCAATCCGAAGGTTTCCGGCTCGAGCAGCTTCGTATCAGCAGCTTGGCTGAATCCCAGCGGGTCAATATCCGCGGCTAAATGGCCGTATCTGCGAATGTTCAGCATCAGCTGATGTGCAGCCACGACCTTCTTCAACATATTTGCATCAATCGGACCAGGAGCAGCTGCTTTCGTTACCTGTTGCGGATCCGGTTTGGCCGATGTGCTTGGAGCTGCTCCGAGTGATACGGAAGGAGGTGCTCCAAAGCGAACAAACAGCTCGCGAAGTGACGTCTCAACAGAATCCGGCTCGGTCAAAAACCGTTCATATTGCTCCTGCACATACCCGAGATTGGGACCATAGTAGCTTTGCCAAGGCGAATGATTACGCTCATCATGGATGCTCATTGCAGAAAATTCCACCCTCTCTATTCATTGCCATCCTATTATTTTCTATAGCGGACTTCATCATACATACCCGCGTCTTGCCTCGTAAAAAAACTCTATCACAGTAGCCTTCATTAAATAAAATAAGAAGCTGTTCAATTGCTGAGTAACAGCAGTTGCGCAGCTTCTTTATATTTTAGTATATTAACCGATTACCATCCATAATCATTAAGGCATTGATATCATCCATTTTGAGCATAGATTATCGTTCTCAAGCGCGCAACCTCATACCAGCCACAAACGTACGTTACCAATTGTTCCAGCTTCTGCACATGTCCTATAATGAGTATATCCCTATTAACGGAAACCCATTCAAACCTTCCACTACGCCCGCTTGAACGCTTCCTTCAAAAATTCGATTGCCGCTCTCGTCTGATACTCACTTACCTCATGCCCGGAGAATGGATAATCATTTATTTGCTTATGCGATCGTATCCGGTTATAAACGGCGTATACCGTTTCAGGCAGACAAACGGTGTCCTTCCAACCAACCGACATAAGGACGGGCGCTTTTATCCGATCAGCCAAATTCAATAGATCAAAGTGGGCGATGGTTTCAAGAACTGAGCTAAGCTGCTCCGGATAGCGTTTGACGTATTGCGCAATTTCAGTCAAAGAACCTGTAGAGTGCATAATTCCGTAATCCATATGGCACATATTCGGGATGTCAGCGATAACCGCGCTTACCTTCGGATTTAGTGAAGCAGCTAATAGCGCCAGTCCGCCGCCTTGACTGCCTCCGTAGACGGCGATGCGCGAAGCCTCTATCTCCGGCTGCATCGCAGCCGCATCAACAGCCCTTACCGCATCCATCGTAACGGCGTGATAATAGCTATTTTCTTTCTGCCTGATCCCTTGGGAAACCCAGCCTTTTGCCGATCCGGTTTCCCACGTCAATAAATTGCCGGTTTCCCCGCTTTGGCCGCGCGCATCGACAGCAAGGACCGCATAACCGAGCAGCAGCCAGGCCGCATATCGCTCCGGCAAGCCTTTATCTCCCGTATAGCCGGGATAGATGATGATACATGGCGGCTTCTCATCTGCGGTTTGCTGCTGCGGTAAGAGGAATAAGCCATGAATCGGCGTATCATCACTCCCTTTGTACGTTAACCGTTCTACCCGTAAAGCAGGAAAAGGTGACTTCAGCTGC
Source organism: Paenibacillus prosopidis (assembly GCF_003337375.1). Taxonomy (GTDB): domain Bacteria; phylum Bacillota; class Bacilli; order Paenibacillales; family Paenibacillaceae; genus Pristimantibacillus; species Pristimantibacillus prosopidis. The sequence continues at coordinate 7,102 of NZ_QPJD01000021.1, read as the reverse complement.
TCCCGCGTTATGTCCAGCGGCTTTTGAGCATAGCTGCTCAAAACACCTTTCCAGTACCGGTCCAGCTCATCGGCCGCTATCGTTGCTGGCGGATTATAGGCTAGCAAATCATTTTGTCTTCGGTCAGTTGCATACACGGCATTCATCCCTCATTTCACACGCACGGTCTTAGCCGGACTCACTAGCAAATGCAAGTCTTTTTCTTGACGCCTGCCTTCCCCATTGCAACTGCTTTCTCGATGTAATCGATGGCCAGCGGTACTTTACACGCCGTATTTCCTACGTCGACATGCACCTTTCCGATATGCCCGGCGATGGCCTCTGCTTCCTCTTGCAGCTCCTTAACGTAAATACCAATGGTGATGACAAAGCTGTTCATCGTATAACGGACACGATTCCGCTCCGAATGAATGGTAGCCTGCACACGCTTCAGCAAAGCTTTTATTTCGTCCAAATCCAGCTGCTCGTCCGGCATAATCGAAACAAAATTCGCATAAGTGCTCCAGCCGCAGGTTGCGACCATCTCCTCGGGGGAATCGATCCACTCCATCGCCAGCTCACGGGCAAACCTGCTCTCGGCGGCAACTCCGGCCACCGTAAATTCAGCGATCATATACCAATACGCTTGTTTTACCCAGTGCTGCAGCGTTTCCTTTGTTACTGTTTTCGGATTAACGCTCAGACCTGCCAAATACATCGCGTCGCTATTTCCCGAGTCAAACAGCTTCAGAGCTAGCTCTTGATCCTTCTTAACAAATTTAACGAGCTTCTTCAAATCGCCGACCTTCACGCCGAAGAATGGCTCCAGAGCGCCATGCCGGATAAACGTCATTTTCGTTTGTTCCGTGCCTAGCTGCTCTAATTGCCGCATAACCTCTTCGTAAGTCACTGGCTTGTCCCCCTCATCTGAACTCCCCACTGATTACGCTTGGTTTACGACCAATTCAACTAATGTTCTTACCATAACACCGGTAGCGCCCTTCGGCTCCCAGCCCCTGCTCGATTCGAGCCAGGCGGTTCCACCGATATCCAGATGCACCCAGGGCAGTCCCTCGGCAAAATGGCCAATGAACAGCCCGCCGGTTATCGTTCCAGCATATCTGCCGCCGCTGTTTTTCAAATCCGCCGCATCGCTCTTGATAAGCTTCTTATACTCCGGATAAGCCGGAAGCTGCCAGATGCGTTCGCCTGTACGTTCAGCTGCGCTCAGCACCTGCTTCAGCAGCGCGTCATTATTCGTCACAGCGCCTGTTGCCTCGCTGCCAAGCGCAACACCAACAGCGCCCGTCAATGTGGCAACATCGACCAGTTTAGTCGCACCCCGGGTGATTGCTGTCGTTAGTCCGTCCGCCAGCACAAGTCTGCCTTCTGCATCGGTATTCACTACCTCAACTGTATGTCCGCTCATCATACGCAGAACATCGCCGGGTTTAAGCGCACGGTCGGACGGCATATTCTCGGCAGTCGGAATAACGGCAACAACATTAACGGCTGGCTTCAGCTCGCCGATAACACGAATGGCGCCTAGAACAGCCGCCGCTCCGCCCATATCCGAGATCATTTCCTGCATGCCTTCCGCTCTCTTAAGCGAAATGCCGCCCGTATCAAACGTGATGCCTTTGCCGATCAATCCCCAAGTCTCATCGGATTTAGGATCGCCTTTATAATGAATCACGATCATTCGCGGCGGGTTAATGCTGCCCTGGCCGACGCCAAGCAAACCGCCCATCCGCTGCTCTGCCGCACTCCACTCGTCAATAACCTCAATTTCCAAATCAAGCTCGCGGGCTAACTCTTCTGCATGATGAGCTAGCCGTTCCGGGGTAAGATCATTTCCAGGCAAGTTAGTCAGATCGCGCGCGAAGCTGACTCCTTCAGCATAAAGCTTGCCTTTTTCTATCCCTTGCTCCCATAAAGTTACATCAGAAGCCGCTGCAGCAGCCCCTTGCGGCACAAAAGCAACATTCTTCAGCACAAATCGTTCACTCTGTTCGCGTTTGAGCGGCTGGCGCACATGAATCGCAAGCAGCAAACCTTCTGTTAAAGCTTGTGCTGCTTGTTCGGTGCCTACAGCTGCAACTGTCCCTCCCAGCAACGTTTCAGAAAGGAGTACTTGAACGGACCCGGCGTGGAGTTTTTTTACCGCCTTCGCCGCTGCCGCCGCCGCTTTGCGCAGGCTGTCCGCACCGCCCTCTTGCTCCAAACCGACAAAAACAATATGTGATGCCGGGTAGAGTCCCAAGGTAGCAAAGACCTCCGTTTGCTCCGCTTCCGCCTGGAACTGTCCTTTGTCGAATAAAGTCCGAAGCGCCTCATCGATCTGCGGCTGTACGATTGGTTGAAGCGCTTCTCCACGCGTAAGCTCTGATTTGCTTACGAAGCGGATTACCGCATCTGCCAAAGCTTCATCTGCCAAACGAACGCCGTATGTAAATTGAATGCTCATCATAAAAACCTCTCTTTCATCAGTAAGCCAGCTAAAACGGTCTTATGCTCCTATCCAGCTTATTCCCGTATAAGTAAATAAAAAAAATCGGGGTGTTTTACCCCGATTCTAATCTTTTATTCAGCTAATGGCAAATAAATAATAAATTCCGTTCCGACACCTGCTTGGCTGTCTACCCGTATCGTTCCATTATGATTCCGTATGATGCGATAGCTAACAGATAATCCAAGCCCCGTACCCGATTGCTTCGTCGTAAAGAATGGATCGAACAATCGGCTCATCGTCGCTTTATCCATCCCTTTGCCGTTATCTTTAATAATAATTTCCGCGTATTGTCCATTGCTGCGCGTAATGATATCGATTAGACCTCTGCGTTCGGCTTGTACATCTTCTATTGCATCAAGCGCATTTTTCACAATATTCAATATAACCTGCTTTACTTGCTTTACATCGATGGACACTAGATCCGAGCAATAAAACTCCGCCTTAATCTCGCAGTTCCTCATCAGCGCTTCGCTTTCGGTCAACAGGACAGCTTCCTTGATCAAATTGTCAATCGACACCAATTGCTTCATCGGTGCCGACGGCTTTGACGAATTTAGAAACTCATAAATAATATCGTTGGCCCGGTCAATTTCCGTCAAAATAATGCGCGCGTATTCCTCTTTTCCAACTTCCAGCAAATAGGGGCGCAGCAATTGAATAAAGCCGCGAATACTCGTCAAAGGATTGCGAATTTCATGCGCAATAGCTGCAGCTATTTTACCAAGCATCGCAAGCTTGTCGTTTTGCAGCGCGGTTTGTTCAATTTGCTTGTACTCCGATACGTCCTTCACACTAAACAAGAAATCGCCGTCTAATTGATCACCGTAAGTAACGGTCACAAGCAGATGCTTCCCGTCCTTGTGTTGAAATTCATAATAGCGGCTGTGCATGAGGAACATTTCCTTGTACAGTCTTAACACCGTTCGTTTCGTGCTGCGTGTAAGCTGCGGATGTCTTAATATTTCTCGGATATTACATCCAATTAACGTTTTGCGAGGAATGTCGAGCAGCTTGGCCATCTGCACATTAATAAACGACAATATTCCATCGCTGTCGAACAAAGCAATCCCGCTGTCCATGTGTTGCAATACGTTTTCATATTTGTTTTTCACCATTTCAAATGAACGGTTGGAACGGAATAGCATTTCACGCATTTCCGTAAACTTCTGTTCGGTCGACATGTCTGGCGGCAAACGGAATCGACAGGCTACCATAATTTCCATTAAAAAAACAAATGACCGATTATATAGCCTTACAGCCTCTTCCGAATCTACATTCGCGACTAAAGACTGAATACATTCCTCGTGTACGGCAATTATTTCTTCGGGATTGATGCCGTATAGCTCTTTGCCAAGCTCGTTTGCATGAAAAAGTGATGCTTCCTTACCACTTCGGATATAGTCGGCAAGCGCCGGGAAATAGCGCTTTCTAATTGCCTGCATCATGTACTCCTCCCCGGCAACATCTATGGACAACGTTACAGTTAATACTAATCATAGGGGGAGTTTACAATCGATGTCAATCGGAAATCCTGTCGAATTATGTGTTAAACATAGGCAAAAAGACATCCCGGAAAACCGTTGCCACTCCAGTCCTTATCTCACACATAGCGATAAAACGGATGTTTCAATAGCGACTTAGCTTCAATTCCCCCTGCTGTCATCATCATTTCAGTCATCCTTTTTCCGAGTCGATTCATGATTTCTGCTGTCGTCCTGCTTATTGTCCCGATTATCAATATCGTCATCGCTGTCGTCTTTGCGGTCGCTCTTATGATCATCATTTTCTTCTTCCTTGCCGTCCTTATCATCGTTATCGTTATCGTCATCATCCGATCCATCATTATCTTTGTTACGATTGTCGTCCTTCTTATTTCCCTTTGTCTTACTTGTTACAGATGGTTTGTCCGAGCTTTCCGGAGAAGGTGTAGTCTTTTTGTCCCATGACCCATTTTTGCCCGGCTTATCCGTCTCTTCAGCTTTATCCTCTCCATTGATGACTGGCTTCTCCGTCTTCACTGGTTTATTAGCTTTCGGAGTTGCTGCCGGATTAGCTGAACTGGACTCCTTTTCGTCCTTCTGCTGTTTTGCTTTCTCCTTCTGTTCGCGCACAACGAGCTCCTTCAGCTTTTCCTTGCTCGTATCCGATGCGTTGTCTACAATCGTCTTAACTCCTCCGAGCGGCTCTGTTACTTTATCGATCGATTGCTGTTTCAATTGATCTATTTCAAGCTTATAGCCTTCCTCTTTCGCCATAAGATAAACGGCCATCTTACCCGAGGATATACCGTTCGCTTCCGCTTCCTCGCGCAGTTCATTCGGTATGGTCAGGGTAGTGACATTCGCGCTGACCGCCTCTGCCGCGAGCTTAGCTAACAGACTCTTCAACGCTTGATCGACTTTTTCTGCCAAAATAGACTCATAATCGAGCTTATTTGCAGCGCTGTCGTCAAGCAGCACGCTCGTTATGAAAATATCCTTGTTCGGCGTATCCAAATAGTGTGAGCCTTTGGCCCTCTCCAAAATAGAAGCGGCTACAATCTCCAGGCTTACCCCTTTGAAAACAAGACCTTTAATAATCAGCTGACCGTCATTGTTCAAAGCGCGCAGCTCCCGCACTTTCCCGTTCCCGTCTACTCCAATTTCTACGCTCGGATTAATATCCATGCTCAGGTAGGCGACAACGGGATGTGCGTCACGCTGAACGATCATCAACAAAGGAAGTAACAGCACCAAAACAATTGCTGCGGCGCTGGTGTACCAGTACGCAGGTTTAAACGTACGTGAAGTCTTATATTCTTCTTCGAACGTAATTTCCTCACCAATTTGCGGTGTTCCTTGAATAGAAGCTCGCAAAAATTGGCCGTCCGCTGTGACTACGACAGCATGCTGTTTATGAATGCTCATGACGACTCCACGTTTCATTTGCTCGCCTCCTTATCCATTACAAATTGATCATTCGCTATACTTAAATAGTCATGCATGAAAGGGTATGTACCCGAAATAATAAGTGCGATTGCAATTATATATTTCCGATTCCGTTCTACTGTTTTGCGGGAAACACCGCACATCTCGGTCAGTTCCTTAACAGGAAGCTTGCCCGTTTCTTTCAGTGTATCTAATAACGCCGATTCGCCGACGAGCGTTCGAGCGATTCCGATCAACAGCTTTCTGGAATCGGTATGCTTAGGTGAATGCTCGACCAGCTCCAGAAACGTAATGCCAAATCGTTCTAGCTCCTGATTCAGCTCTCCAATTTCAAGACGTCTCTCATCCTCCGTCCGCTTAACCTCGAAAGCATTCATCGCCTGCTTCGTCTCAACGGAATTATATTGCGGCTGCTCCTCCTCCTCTGAATCGAACATGCTGTAAGGAACAACCTGTGAATGCCTTTGTTCTTTTCGGACATAATCAATAAGCCGACGGCGAATGACGGTTTCAGCGAACCCGATGAACGATTTTCCGGCATGACTGGCATACTGATTAATCGCTTCGTTAAAAGCTGACAGCGCCACGCTGAATTCATCATCTCTGGTTGGATCGATGTACCGTTTGCAAAATCGACTTGTTACTTTCAAAATATAAGGTCTGTAGTCTGCTATGAACTGCTCGCGCAACAGCTCGTCACCTTGACGAATGCGAGCAACCCATTGTTCGGGAGCAAGCTTTTGCTCAGACTCCTCAGCCTCGGCGGAAACTGGTTTCCGCAGGAAGCGTTTGAACAATACAAGTAACAACCGCTCCACCTCACTATTAGTATGATTCGTTTCTGTATATCCGGTTTTGGGGGGTACTTTATTGGAACATTGTAGATTATTCAAAAAAGAAAAGCCTCCGAAAAGGAGGCTCACATTTCGTATTCCTAAATATCTAAACGGAAGTACGGCGCTGACGCAGCTTATTTCTTCTGCTATTCAGCATGCCTAGGCGCTTTTTCAATACAAGCTGCCACTCCGTATCCTCAATCTGCTTGGCAAAGCTGAGAAGGTCAAGCGCCATATCGATTTGACTGTGAACGACATCCATAGGATCCTCATTCTCGTTATTGACGCAGTTTTCAAGCAGCGCCTTTCCTTCTTGCTCCACATACTCCCCAAAATCAACTTCTGCGGCACCGTCGCCGTGAGCATATTCGGCTAATATTTCATATTCGTTTTCAATTAAGTAATGGATGTCAACACGGTGACATACCGGACAAAATAGGATAGGCACATTATGTATGTGCGTCCGGAAATGCTTCAGCGTGCCCTTCGTTCCGATCATACTAGCTCCACAGCAAAAACTCATCGACGACTCTCCCCCTTAAAGGCTTGCGGTTACAAACCTACTTCGTAAGTGTCAGCATAGGTCTATGAATACAACCCTGCTTCGTAAGCGTCTACTAAGGTTTACGGATACTATTCTAGCTTTAAAGCATCTTACTAAGCTTCGCGGCTAAGAATACCTTATTCGACTTACATGGCTGAAATTCCTGCTTTTGCACGACAATATCCGTCCAGCGGCCCATTAAATAAAACAAAGGGGTTGTCTCAAAAGTAGGTAAGCTTATTACTTAGATAGCACTCTTGTAGTGAAAATCATGTTTCAAATCAAAAAATGGTGACGATAGGGC
>NZ_QPJD01000020.1 GCF_003337375.1 Paenibacillus prosopidis | reverse complement strand
CTCCATTTTACCAAAGGATGGTTTCTTTGTTTTTTACAACTTTTAAAACAATGAAGGGGCTGCCCCTAAGTCTTTATGACTTTTGGGACAGCCCCTTTCCATAGCCCATTACGTATTTTAGTATTAGTGCAAACAAGCGCACGCTACGATAACGAGCAAGATGAACAACACGAGGATCGTACCCGTGTTCGTGAAGAGGTTATGACCATAACCTTTATTTGCCGATTCTACATATCCAGACATCTATGGAGTCACCCCGCTTCCTTTTCATGGAGGCCAATATGCCATAAGCTGCTGTAAACATCTTTCCTTTATGGCCACCTGACATAATGTATTGTATGTCCCGGGGTGACAAACGCCTTGTGCTTTTACCTATGCCTAAGAAAAAAAGGTACGGGAGGCCAATGAGCGCGAGATGTGGAGTGGGAGTACGGATACCGCAATCATAAGCGCAATAAATGCAATATAATACGGTGAAATATAATCGCGCACCTGACCTGCGGCCATAGGTCCGATAAAAGCGCCGACCGAGAACGCAATCGAGAGCACGGAAAATGTGCGGCCATAGCGCGCTCCGCCACTAAGCTCGATTAACAACGTAGACAATGCAGGTAATATGATACCCTTGGCCATCCCGACAAAAAGCAGCATAACCGTAAGCGGGACGGAAATATGGGAAGCGATGCAAAAATAAATGATCGCTAACGCAAGCGAGCCCCATAGAGTCCGTTGAAAGGCGGAAACCCGGTTTAGGAACAGCATGCTAAGCGTAACGAGAGCACCAATGCTGACGACGGAAAATAACAAACCGGTCGTAAGCATCGCTTCCTGTGTTTTGGCCATCAACGGAAGCTCAAACGACAGAATACCTTGCGCGCAGCTGAGTGCAACCGGAAGGACATATACCAGCCACGGGATAGGTAAAGCCTGCTCCAGCGGCAGCACTGCTTTATTTTTGACTGGAACGGGATGAATGGACACCTCCGGAGCTTGCACGGTTTTCACATTGATTTCCCTTATGAAGAAGATCGCGCAAACCGCGGTAACGATGAGTATCCAGCCTAGTAAAGTAAAGGCGGTGGTAAAGCCGATCTTGGCGACTAGATAAGCTCCCGCAGCGGGAGATACGACGGATGCGAGCGTATGAACGAGCCCGTTGCCGGCCATAAGCTTGCCTTGCTCCGTGCGGTCGCTCGTAATTCTGGCAAGCAGGGATAGGCAGGCAGGAGACAGGAAGGCTAGAACAAAGCCGCTAATGGAGCGGAGCAATAGCAGCTGCCATGGATTTGTGACATGCGACTGGAATAACAGCACGACACCAGCTGCAAAGAGACTGAACACAATAAACAGTCTGCTGCCGTAACGGTCGACGCCGAAGCCCGCAATGAGATTGCCGGGCAAATGCGTAATAGAATACATGCCCATCATTAGTCCGATAAAGGAAGGCGCCGCGCCGAGAGAAATTGCGAAGGGAGTCAAGATCGGATACTGCGCGTGCAAATCAAAAAAAGCGACGAATAAAAATAAATAAAGCCATACAGCTGTTTTCACAGGGCTGCCCTCCTAGCCAAATACCTTCTTATATACTTGTACGTTTGCGTGGGACAGGATATGTCTGGTTAAAAAGGAAGAAGCGTTTACGCCCTATATCTAGTAGGTTATAATATTTTGTAATAGGGTTTTGTACGAGGTATAATGGAGGGGATCGTTTTGGATTTTTTAGATTTTTCGTCGTATGACTTAGACACATGGACATCGTTTTTCAAAGAGCACTGGCTCGTACTCGTTATTGCGCTAATTGTACTGTTTCTTATAATCCGTATCGTGAAGACAGTTGTGAAATGGGCAATCGTTGCAGCAATCGTTCTCGGTATTGTGGTGTATAGCGGCTACAGCATGGACGACCTGAAGGAAATCGGCTCTGAGTTTGCAGAGACGATGAAACAGGAAGCTGTGAATGCGATGGTTGGCGGGGCGGAGGATGCTACCTTCGTTACGAACGAGGATGGAACGTTTACGGTTAAAACAAATAATGTAGAGCTTACCGGTGAACCCGGCGCAAATGAGGTTTCGATTTCATTCCGCGGTGCTCCGCTCGGTAAATGGGAGCTGGACAACACCATACAAACCTTCATTGAACAAGCAAAGCAGAACGGGTAATGCCTATGAATAATTGGGATCAACTAATCAGAGAGCCGGAACCTGTTGCGATTATTGTACTCCTGCTGCTGCTAGGCTCGCTTGTGCAAGGGATGAGGAGAGGCGCGTCGGGTTCCGCGAGGCGTCTTTTCTATTTTGTGTGGGAGGGTGTTGTCATTGTCGTTTGCTTGGTGCTCGCAGGTCAGCTTACGAATGTATGTTCACCCGTTATCGCGGATTGGCTTACAAGACACGTAAATATTCCATTACGGGAGCTTGGCGATGTGGAGCAAGCATGGTTTACTCTGCTTACGAGTCTGAGGGACTTTGCATTGCTTCGCTATGGCGTGTTGTTTCTGATCAGTTATTTGCTGCTGCGCGCATTGGCGTCTTTGGTTGAGCCGCTGATTGAGAGATTTGTCTTCAGCATGCTAAAAGGCGGTAGAGAAGAATCTGTTCAGGAACTGCCGGGTAAGCGCAGCGCAAGCCGCGTTGTTGGTGCAATAATAGGTGCCGCACACGGTGCGGGCCGCTCCTTCATCTTTGTCGCATTGTTGTTCGTTTACGTCTCTCTCGTGCCTAACGGCTGGTTTACAGACAAAATATCTAAATCCCCGTTATATACAGAAGCGGCATCCTGGCTCGCTCCTGTGGCTGGAGATGTGCTCGCAGGACAAGGCCCGGTGCTGACCGAGGCGGTCCAGGCGCAGTTCCAGCAAATCTTGCAGCGTAAATATGAAATTATTGATTACGCAGTTCCCGCTGAAATCGAGAAGGCTGCCCTTTATGTCACGAAGGACGCGCTTACGAACGAGGATAAGGCGCGGAAGCTGTATGACTGGTTAGGTACCCGCATTGCTTATGACTGGGATAAAGCCCGCAATTATGAGCAGTTCGGCATATGGAAGGAACAAACACCTCCTCAGACATTTGTTACTCGCAAAGGCGTATGTATAGATATAGCGCGCTTATATGCCGTGATGGCACGCTCCGCCGGTCTTGAGGTTCGGGTCGTTACGGGGATGGGCGCTGACGGCCGGGGCGGCTATGGTCCGCATGCATGGAATGAAGTGAAAATAGGCGAGGGCGACAGCGGATGGATTCCGCTTGATGCCACGTGGGCCTCATCGGGGGATTGGTTTAATCCGCCGCAATTCGAACAGACACACATTCGCGACGCTTAATTTCTTTTATTGGTTTAGCTATTACACGGGTATGAGGTGATTCAAATGCAAGACGATCCGCAAAAGCGGGAAATTATAAACAGGCGCCATTTTTCGTTTCGGCTAAACTTATTTTTCTTTATTACATTCGCTTTATTTAGCGTATTAATTGTTCGGCTCGCTATTTTGCAGTTTGTGGAAGGTCCAACCCTTAGTGCGGAAGGCAGCAGCAAAAGCACGAGAAGCGTCAAAATTCCACCGATTAGGGGTAATATTTACGATTCCACCGGGTACCCGATCGCGTATTCTACATCGACGCAGTCGTTATATTTCAGCATTCAGCCGGAGCTGGGGCTGGAGGATGCGAAGGAAAGCGCGAAGCAAATGGCGGCACAGCTTGAACAGATATTCACCAAATATGGCAATCCAGCTGAGGCGATGACGGTGGACGATATTATCCGCCAGATGGATCTCGACTTCAGAAGGAATACGATTTCCACTCCGCGCCGCATCAAATCCGGACTGACAAACAAAGAGATTGCTTATTTTATGGAAAACCGAACCTCCTTTAAGGGGATCGACATCATGGAAGAGAGCGTGCGAAATTACGACTCGGAGTCCATTTCCGTTCAATTGGTCGGCTATTTGAAGAAGTATAAGGGCGTTCGTGAAACGCTTGATTTTTATAAGGAAAAGAGTACGGAGGAGGAACCGACGCTTCAATATTTGGAGGAAGAGGACGTTGGTATGGACGGCTTGGAGTATATGTACCAAGACGTGCTGCGCGGCAAAAACGGTTTGAAGACGTATCCTGTTAACAATGCGGAGCGTATCATTGGACCGATGGAAATTACGAATCCGGAAAAAGGCTCAGACATTTATTTGACGATTAATAAAAATGTGCAGTTGAAGACAGAATCAGCAATCATGAATCATTTGAAAAAAATAACGACGTCCAACAACCCATATGAACGTGCTGAATATGCGAAAACCGGCTTTGCCGTTGCTATGGAAGTTGAAACCGGCAAAATAGTCGCGATGGCAAGTATGCCTGATTACGATCCGAACATTTGGGCAGGCGGCCGAATAAGTCCGGAGGATTACGAAAACTTCCAAAACGTGTTGGAAAACGGAACGATCCGAAGTGTTTACGGTAAATATGAAACGAAGGCAGAGCGTGATAAGCACCCGTCGTCGATTGTACCGCCGGGCTCTACGCTGAAGCCGTTGACCGTTCTTATCGGACTTAATGAGGGTTTGTTCACGCCGACGACCCGTTATACAGATACCGGGGTTTTTACATTCGGTAAAACAGGCTATGAGCGTTTTATCCGAAATTCGCAAAGACACGTGTACGGAAATATCGACGGAGCGGGAGCGATCGAGCATTCATCCAACCCTTTCATGGCTGCAATGGTCGGGAATCAGCTCTATATGCGCGGTGGAAAGAACGGTAAGACCAGTGTCGAGATCTGGGATGAATATATGAAGCAATTCGGTCTGGGGGTGTTGACGGGAAGCGGGTTGCCAAACGAATCCAAGGGTATAATCGAGTACTTTAGCGAGGCTGAACGCGGCAGCTCCCAGTCGGCACTAATTTTTGCTTCCTTCGGTCAACAAGGACGATATACAACCTTGCAGCTTGCGCAATATACGGCGATGCTTGCGAACCGCGGCAAGCGGATGAAGCCGCAATTCGTGAACGAAATCAAAGACTCCGACGGCAATTTGATTCAAGGCTTCACGCCGGAAGTGCTAAATACGGTTGATATCCCGGCTAAATATTGGGAAGAGATTGAAACCGGCATGTCGAAGGTAAAATCGCAAGGCTTTGAAGGGTTCGAGTACAGCTACAGACGTAAAACGGGAACATCCGAGCAGGACGTAGCGTCCCGCCGCGCGGAAAATGCGGTATTTATCGCTTACGCCCCGGCTGATAACCCTAAGCTGGCAGTGGCGGTTGTCGTTCCTGACGGCGGCTTCGGTGCCTATGGTGCATCTCCGATCGCACGCCAGATTTTTGATGCGTACGATCAAGAAATCGGCTTGACGGGCGTACCGAAGAAAAAGGTGGCGGTAACCACTTCTGCTACGGGGACTGCTGGAACAGCGGGAGCCGCTGGAGCAACAGGAGCGGCTGTGGCTCAAGGTGAATAACCATATTTATTAATTAACAAACATAAGGAGCTTTCCCGTATGGTTATCGGCCTAAAACGGGAAGGTTCTTTTTGTTTTGTCATGAAACGTGAGCTGCATCTTTGCAAGAAGATGACATTGTCCAAAGAGCATTAAAAATCGAAATCGCAGCCTGAACAACGTGACCGATACGCGGCAATTCTCTCGCCCCCTATACCACATAAACATTGGGGGCCATCGCCTTCCGAGTCAATCGTACAGGCAGCATTGCCTCTCTGTGAATAAAATAAAATTATATTCCAAAACAGGAAGGAGATAATTACTGTGAATTTTAATAATTACTATAATATGGGCAATGTCGGAAATGTCGGAAATGTAGGCAGTATGAATGAAATTGAGTTTTGTCCCGATTGTCCAACGCAGACAATCTATGATCCCCCCATTACGCAATACGAGAACTACTACCATCCGCAGCTTGTGAATGTCGTTCAAAATATTGAAACGATTAAACAGCATCATTGTTGTCCTGTCTATAAGCACATTTATACTCATACGGAGAAAAATGTCATGGTATCGGGCTTGAAACGCGGGAAGCATAATAAAGCCAAGAAACGTTCGAAATAATAGTCCCTAAATTAAACAATGACCCGTAAGAACGGACACTTCGCGAATAAAGCGGCCATCTTACGGGTCTGTTTGCGTTGACTTACCCCCCAATAAAATTAAAGATTTTCTTGTGTTTATCATGATAAACATGTTCGAAACGAGCCTGACAAGGAAATAACGAAGTTGCCATAAGAGCAAAAAGAAGGACATTCTATTAAATATTGTAGAATGTCCTTTATATTTAGTGAATTTTTTTACATACTACTAACTTCATTGCCTGTTCTCCCGCGATAGGCATGTGAATGGGGATGAGTGCCGTTAATAGTGGTATATCCTTCAAATAAATGATAGTGTCCTCCACCGGGAAGAGCGATGGCTTGGCCGGTTGTTCCCTGAATAAGGTGGGTATGGCCGTGATTCAGTGAAGTAACAGTTTGATATCCATGTACATGAGGAACCCCGGTAGGAGCAGGAGCGGTCCAACTCGAATATTGATGAGAATGTCCGTCATCGATGGAAGTTTCACCGGAAAAGGCATGAACATGTACAGGGTTGCCATTCCAAGACGTTATATATAGCTTATGCGAATGATGGTTATCGTCATCTTCGGAAGATCCCATTACAAATCCGGTAACAGGAATTATCATTTTTTGCTCCCTTTCCTAATGAATTAGGTACGGAATTAGTCTATGAAGAACCATGTTTGTCAGGAAACGGCTAAAGCCCATAATGAAAAAAATGACGGGGGCTTTCGTAAAATATTTTCAATACATCTAGTCTAATACTTTATTTTCTCTGAACAGACGTCAGCCATGTAAAGACAGGTAAAAAGTTGTCCAATAGACCAATTTAAAAATAAATGTTGCATTAGAGAAACATTTTTGTGTATTATTAAAAAAAAGGCTTTTGGTAAACTAAGATTCATAGGGGCAAACTCTGCCGCATATAAAATAACTTAAGTGATGGAGGTTTCAACGATGCGTAAAGCACACAGAACGAATTCAGCGATCCGCAGATTTATTATGACGATTATTTTTTTGGTGCTGACGGTGACGTTTGTATCCGCATGCGGGCAGCAAACGACGGGTGGTAACGGCAAGCTGAAAATTACGGCAACGACTGGAATGATTACCGATGTTGTTCAGCAGGTTGGCGGCGAGTATGTGGAGGCTACCGGCTTGATGGGGGCGGGAATCGATCCCCATCTGTATAAAGCATCACAAGGCGATGTGAAGAAGCTGGACGATGCGGATGTCATTTTTTATAACGGCTTGCACCTTGAGGGGAAAATGGCTGAAATGTTCGAAGCGCTGGAGCAACGTAAGCCGACGGTTGCGGTCTCCTCCTATTTGAAGGAAGACCAGCTGCATGCCGCTCAAGATCAGTCACTAGGTGGTCATGATCCGCATATCTGGTTTAACGTGAAGCTGTGGATGTCTGCAACGGAAGTGATCCGGGATACGCTGGTAGAGAAGGATCCGGAGCATGCGGACTATTACAAAGAAAACGCGGCTGCATATATCAAAGAGCTTGAACAGCTTGATAACTATGCGCGTGAGCAGATTGCGCTTATACCTGAGAAAGCCCGCATACTGGTAACCGCGCACGATGCGTTCGGCTATTTCGGTGAAGCCTACGGGTTAACTGTCACGGGGTTGCAAGGCATGAATACGATGTCCGAATACGGCTCGAAGGATGTTAGCAAGTTGCGTGATTATTTGGTGGAAAACAAAATAAAAGCGGTGTTTATCGAATCCAGCGTTCCAAAAAAATCGATCGAGTCTGTCATTGAAGGTGCTCGCCAATTAGGCCATGAAGTGAAGATTGGCGGAGAGCTATACTCCGATGCGATGGGCGATGCGGGAACCGAGGAAGGTACCTATATCGGAATGGTGAAGCACAACGTGGATACGATTGTGGCTGCATTGAAATAGTGTAAATAGCAATGAGAGCGAGTGATGAACATGAGCCTTACACATACGGTTTCATCTCGTAATGCGAAGACAACTGCTCCGCTTGCCATTAACGGATTAAGCGTAGCTTATCAGAAGAAGCCGGTGCTGCGAAATGTATCGTTCGAAGTTAAAGAGGGAGAGCTGGTCGGCGTGATCGGTCCAAACGGAGCCGGTAAGTCGACGCTGATGAAAGCGGCTCTCGGACTCATTCCGAGCCTTGGCGGAGAAGTGCTTGTATATGGGAAGCCTTACAAGCAGCAGCGTCAAATGATCGGATATGTACCTCAGCGGGAATCGGTCGATTGGGATTTTCCGACGAATGCGCTTGATGTCGTGCTAATGGGCAGATATGGGCATCTCGGATGGTTCCGTCGCCCTGGCGCCAAAGACAAGGCAATCGCGCTTGAGTGCTTGAATAAGGTTGGCATGGCCGACTATGCGGGCAGACAAATCAGTCAGCTGTCAGGCGGGCAGCAGCAGCGCGTATTTCTCGCGCGGGCGCTTGCGCAGGATGCAAAGCTGTACTTCATGGATGAACCGTTTGCAGGCGTTGACGCAGCGACGGAGAAGGCCATTATTACACTGCTGCAGGAGCTGAAGAAGCAGGGGAAAACGGTTATTGTCGTCCATCATGATCTGGCAACCGTACAGGATTATTTCGATTCCGTATTGCTCTTGAATGTGGAACTGCAGGCATACGGCCCTACGGCTGAAACATTCACGCAGGAGCAATTGCAGCGTACTTATGGCGGCAGACTTGCTTTTCTCGACCGCAGCCTGCAGCACCCGTCATTTTCTGGCGGAAAGGGTGAGTGACTATGCAAACGATTTGGTCGATGCTGGCTGATCCGAATATGCAGTGGATTTTTATCGGCTGCACCTTGCTCGGGTTGAGCAGCGGAGTAATCGGATGCTTCTCGTATTTGCGGAAGCAAAGCTTAATGGGCGACACGCTCGCCCATGCCGCATTGCCTGGAATATGTATTGCTTTTATGCTTACGGGCGTGAAATCCATTGGGCTGTTTCTAATCGGTGCGGGGGTGGCTGGCGTTGTCGCAACGTTCGGCATCGGCTACATTACGAGGCACTCCAAGCTGAAGCAGGACGCGGCGATGGGGATCGTGTTATCCGGCTTTTTCGGGCTAGGGATCGTCCTGCTTACGTTGATTCAGCACGGAGACTATGGCAATCAGTCAGGTTTGGATAAGTTTTTGTTCGGTCAGGCTGCTTCCATGATTGCGTCTGACGTGATTACGATGACAATCGTGTGCGCACTGCTTATCACCGTTTGCACGCTGCTGTTTAAACAGTTCAAAATCATCTCCTTCGATCCCGGCTTTGCGCGAGGCATTGGATATCCGGTCGCCTTTCTTGAGCAGCTGCTTATGCTTCTGGTCGTAGTCGCTGTTGTAGCCGGCATTCAAGCGGTTGGCGTTGTGCTAGTGGCGGCGCTGCTTATCACGCCTGCCGTTTCTGCAAGATACTGGACGGATCGGCTTGGACTCATGGTTGTATTATCCGGATTGTTCGGCGCAGCAAGCGGTGCCGTAGGTACTTGGATCAGCGCATCTGTTTCTAATCTGCCGACGGGTCCGGTAACGGTGCTGGCAGCCACTCTTCTGTTTGGCATTTCGATCCTATTCGGGCCGCAGCGTGGATTAATTGCGAAAAGGTTGATGCGGCAGCGCGTGAAGGAACGCTTCATCCGGGAAAATGAGCCTCGCATTCATGAGCAAGTGAAAAAGGAGGCGGCTTTATGAGTGATTTCTGGATACTGCTTACAGGTGCACTCGTAGCTAGCTGCTGCGGTGTCCTTGGCGTATTTCTCGTATTAAGAAAAATGGCTATGATCGGCGATGCAATCAGCCATTCTGTCATGCCGGGAATCGTCGTAGCCTTCCTGCTTAGCGGCTCACGCGATTCGCTGCTTATGATGTTTGCAGCGTTGATATGCGGCCTTCTGACAACCTTTCTTATTCAAATGTTTCAGCAAAGCGGCATTCAGGCTGACGCATCGATCGGTGTCGTTTTCACCGCGCTCTTTGCGATCGGGGTCGTATTAGTGAGCTTGTACGCACGGCAGGTGCATTTGGATCAGGATGCCATTTTATATGGTGAAATTGCCTACGTCCATTGGAACATTTGGGAGGTTGGCGGCATTAATATGGGGCCGAAGGCGGTATGGCTTCTTGGTTTTACATTGCTTGTAATTTTGACGGTAATCGGCTTGTTCTACAAGCAATTTAAGCTATGCGCCTTCGATCCGGCGCTTGCAGCCGCAATCGGCATTCCCGTCGCTGTTTTTCATTACTTGTTAATGGGGCTAGTCTCGATGGCGACGGTCAGCTCGTTTGAGAGCGTTGGAGCTATACTGGTTGTCGGTCTGCTTATTATTCCGGCCTCGACGGCT
Organism: Paenibacillus prosopidis; assembly: GCF_003337375.1. Classification (GTDB taxonomy): domain Bacteria; phylum Bacillota; class Bacilli; order Paenibacillales; family Paenibacillaceae; genus Pristimantibacillus; species Pristimantibacillus prosopidis. Next base: position 108,482 of record NZ_QPJD01000020.1, on the reverse strand, counting down.
TATCTGCTAACGGACCAGCTCGGCGTTATGATCGGGCTTAGCATTGCGGTTGGTATAGCCAGCACCTTCCTTGGTTACGGCGCAGCGGTGCTGCTGGACGCTTCCATTGCCGGCTGCATGGTATGCGCTGCGTCATTATTGTTCGTTGCCGCGTTTCTGTTCTCGCCGTCGCATGGCATCGTTATTAAAAAGCTCCGGTTAAGACAGCTCGCCCGGTAGCTTTTACAAATGACTTAGATTCCATTCAATATATAGGGAAAGCATCCATACAAAGGATGCTTTTTTTATTTGTAGGCTTTGCTAAATTTTTTTCATTAAAATTGTAACATTTATCCAATAACAAACGTTCTATATCTGGGACAAATTAGGAGGTAATGGAGAGGGAGAGGAAAGTACTTATGAAATCATGGTTTAAATTCGTTTTACCGGTTGTTTTAATCGTCATTATTATTTCGGGCTGCAGCTTTGGGGCGGGCAATAATGGGGAAGATGAAAATCAGCAGGATACGCTTCGGGTTATGCATTACGATGAAGGCTCTTTCTATCAGGATTATGGGATGCTGTTCACAGCCTTATTTCCAAACGTTAGTATTGAGGTTATTTCCACGCAAGGTATTCATACAGAAGAAACGACGGACTACAAGGCTGCGACCATTAAGTTTATTGAGGAAAAGAAGCCCGACATCGTTATGCTGGATTCGGAGCAATACAAGACGATGGCGGCGGACGGAAAGCTCTACGATCTCGATGCTCTCATAGAGAAGGAGAAATATGATACGGAGGGGCTGGTCCCCGGAATGCTTGATTATTTAAGAGAGCTTGGAGGAGGCAAGCTGTATGGCCTGGCGCCGAGCTTTTACAGCCAAGCGCTTTTTTATAATAAAGACCTGTTCGAAGAATATAAAATTGAGCCTCCCACCGATCGAATGAGCTGGAATGACGTCATTCAGTTGGCCCGGCGCTTTCCGACTGATGGAGAAGAGAAGGACCGCATCTATGGCTTGAAAATGGGGTACAGCGACGATCTATTCGAACTGGCGGGTATACTTACTTCCGCGGACGGCATTAACTATGTAAATGCGACGCAGAAGCTGATGACGATCAATTCTGATTCGTGGAAAAATGCATTCAATACGGCACTTGGCGCTCTGGAATCGGACACGCTTTATTTTGAAAGCATGCAGCATCAAGAATCCAACATGGGAAGCACCTATGAGGAGTATTTATTGAGTGATCCATTTATTTCCGGGCGGCTGGCGATGGCCATTGGAGACTTTAATTATATCAATCAAATTAAACAAGCGACAAATCATGAAAAAGTTAAGGAATTGGTCGTGAAAAACTGGGATATGGTTTCCGTTCCGGTCGGCCAGCAATTTCCGGATCAAAGCAACATGATGGCGTTTCACAATGTGCTTGCGATTACCGCGGATTCGCCGAATAAAGAAACGGCCTGGGAATTTCTTAAATATTTAAGCAGCGATGAGTACGCGAGAGTAAAGTCGAAGTCGAACCATTATAACGGCTTGCCGGTGCGCACCAAATACATAAAGGATGACGAAGGACGTAATTATGCGGCATTTTACAGCTTAAAGCCAAGCACATTTAATAGCTACAAGGATTTTGAAAAGCTTCCTGAAAACTTTTGGATGGAATTTAGGAACGTCGCTCAGCAGGAGCTTCAGAAGGTGAAGGAGGGTACGGCAGCGCTTGAAGAAACGCTTGAACTGCTGCAGGTTAAAGGGCAGGAGCTGCTCGAGAAGGAAGACCCCGCAATCAAAAACGGAAATACGCCTGCTGTAGAGGGAGCAGGGGGTACGGTACAGTAATCACTTGAACATATGAACGACTTTTGAGGAAGCATGCTTTCGCGACTGGGCGAAAGCTGTTTCTTTTTAATGCGGCTTTCATTTGGAATCTGCCATAAATGTGCTAAAATAATTTACTAGTTGGGATTTATTGTTGAAGCGCGCCGTCAGATGATGGCGCCAGCCGTTTATATTTGCGAGGAGGAACATACCACTTGGGAGATTACAAATTAGTTGCGCTGGATATGGATGGGACGCTGCTGAATGAGCAAAGTGAAATTAGTACGGAAAATGCCGAGTGGATACAGAAAGCGCTGGATGCCGGCGTGACTGTCAGCTTCTCGACCGGCCGCGGGTTTCGCAGCGCGCTGCCCTTTGCGGAGCAGTTGAAGCTTGAGACGCCGATGATTACGGTGAACGGCAGTGAAATATGGCACCGGCCGCACGTACTGCACAAGCGGACGCATTTAAGCCCTGTTTATGTGCAAAGGCTGCATGAGCTCGCTCTTGCGTACAGCGAAACCTGGTTTTGGGCTTATACAGCCGATGATATTTTTAACAAAGAGAAATGGATTAGTCCGGCAGGCGATTATGATTCGCATCATTGGCTGAAATTTGGCTACTACACGGAAGATGACAGCGTGAGAGAGAAGCTGCTGGCAGAGGTGCAGACCTGGGGAGCGCTGGAGATTACCAATTCATCGCCTTGGAATCTGGAGCTGAATCCGCTAGGCGTTTCCAAAGCAAGCGCTCTTCAAGAGCTGTGCGGTTTAATGAACATCGAGATGTCACAAGTCATTGCAGTCGGGGACAGCTTGAACGACATCGCCGCCATTCGTGAAGCGGGTTTAGGCGTTGCAATGGGCAATGCGCAGGAAGCGGTTAAGGAAGCTGCCGATTTCATAACCCTTACTAATGACGAGCATGGAGTGGCCGAGGTTATTAAACGATACGTTTTGAAAGGATGATGAACGTATGGATATATTAGGATGGGTACTCGTAATTTTGCTGTTCGCAGTCGGGATGGCTGGCGCAATTTACCTGATATTGCCTGGGGCGCTAGCGATTTACGGAGCATTTTTTGTTTACGGTTTGTTTTTTTCTTTTAGTGAATTTGGTATTTGGTTTTGGCTGATTCAGACTTTGATCGTTATCGTGCTATTCATAGCCGATTACGCCGTCAGCGCTTGGGGGGTCAAAAGGTTCGGGGGCTCCCGGGCTTCGATAATCGGCAGTATGATCGGTCTTATTATCGGTCCTTTCGTCATTCCTGCTTTTGGTCTTATTATCGGTCCTTTTGCGGGGGCTGTTATCGGTGAAATGATTGCCGGAACGAATTTGGAGCGGTCGCTGAAAGTCGGGCTTGGTTCGGTTGTCGGTCTGTTTACCAGCGTTGTTGTGAAGTTTATTCTTCAGGCGATTATGATTGTGCTGTTTATTTTGTGGCTCGTATTGTAAATGAAATAAGGAGGACGAACGATGATTAAAGTAACCGTGTGGAACGAGTTTTTGCATGAAAAGATTCATGATGAGGTAAAAAAGGTTTATCCGGACGGCATACATCAAGCGCTGGCTAAAGGAATTGCCGGCGATGGCATCGAGGTGGCTACCGCAACGTTGGAGGAGCCCGAGCACGGTCTGACCGAGGAGCGGCTTGCCAATACGGATGTCCTTATTTGGTGGGGCCATATGGGACACGACCAAGTGGATGATGCTATCGTTCAGCGTGTTCAACAGCGCGTATGGAACGGCATGGGCTTAATCGTATTGCACTCCGGCCACTTCTCAAAAATATTCAAGAAGCTGATGGGCACCGGCTGCGATCTGAAATGGCGCGAGGCTGGAGAGAAGGAACGGATTTGGGTTGTTAATCCTGCCCATCCGATTGCAGCCGGATTGCCGGAATACATCACAATCGATAGTGAAGAAATGTACGGTGAGCACTTCGATATTCCTGCGCCGGACGAGCTTATTTTCGTCAGCTGGTTTGAAGGCGGAGAAGTGTTCCGCAGCGGCTGCACCTTTAACCGCGGCCAAGGCAAAATCTTTTACTTCCGCCCCGGTCACGAGACGTATCCGACCTACTACAATCCGCAAGTGCTGCAAGTAATACAGAATGGCGTACGCTGGGCGGCTCCTTCAGGCGCGGCGGTACCGGTACGCGGCAATCATCAGCCGCTGGAGCCGATCGCAAATAAAGGATAGGGAGACTTGGAAGAACAGCTATGCTAAAAAAAGACTCATTAATTAAAGGTACGCTAATATTAACGGCAGCAGCGCTGACAGCCCGGCTTCTCGGGCTGTTTCAGCGCATTCCGCTCGATTATATGCTTGGGCCCGACGGTCAAGCGGCCTTTAACGCCGCTAACACGATCTATCTGCTCTTGCTCACCATCGCCACAGGAGGCATTCCGGTTACGATCAGCAAAATGATTTCGCAGCGTTATGCGCTTGGCAGACCGGACGAGGCCAAACGTATATACAAGGCGGCATTATTGTTCGGGGCTGTCACCGGCTTGCTGTTGGCGGTGGCGATGTTTGGTTTCGCACCGCTTTACGGGCGGATTTCGAAGGAACCATATACGGTTCTATCTTTGCAGGCTATTGCTCCCGCACTGCTGCTGTTTCCGGTCATCGCGATGACAAGAGGGTATTTCCAAGGCCGGCAGATCATGGCTGCGGGAGGCATTTCGCAAATCGTTGAACAAATTTTACGGATTATTGGCGGAATCGGATTGGCGCTTATTGTGCTGGGCTGGGGCTGGGGTGACGAATGGGGCGCTGCAGCTATCGCAATAGGCAGCGTATTCGGAAGCATCGGAGCTTTATCGGTCATGCTATGGTTCGGAAGAAAGCTGAAAAAGCAGGATCATTCGGAGCGAAGCGGCTCGCCGAACACTGCTATCAAAGCAGAAGGCTCACAGCTTCCGTTTCGTTCTATTTACCGGGAAATATTCCGTATGTCCATTCCAGCGGTTGTAACGGCGATGACCATACAGTTTGTCTATTTTTTCGATATGTCTTTATTTAATAGGTTGACGCAATCCTTCTATAGCAAGGAATTGGCAGATATAGTACTGGCGAATTACTCGACTAAAGCAATGGCGCTTGCCGGCATACCGCCAATATTGGCGATAGCGTTAGGCGCATCGATTATCCCCGTCATTTCATCGGCCTATTCTTTGAAAAATATGAGTGAGGTGCAGCGCCAATCGTCACTCGTGATGCGAATCGTATGCTTCACCGGAGTGCCTGTCGCCTTGCTTCTGACGGTTGCTGCTTATTCCGTAACCGGCTTATTATTCAAAACGCCAAGCGGAAGCGGTGCGGTAGCCTTGCTTACGGCGGGCACCATTTTTCAAATTACGATGATGACAACCAATTCGATTTTGTATGGGCTTGATAATCCGAAGCTGCCGATGAATCATACGTTTATCGGATTAGGACTAAAGGTAATAGCCAGTATCTTGCTCGCGCCATTGCTGGGCGTATACGGTCTCATTATTGGGTCATCGATTTGTTTTATCGTCGTAACGCTGTTAAATGTAAGAAAGATCAATAATGAAGTGAAGTTGAACGTACTTGGCCGCCGCTGGCTGCCATATATGGCTGCTGTTGTGGTTCCGGCTCTTGCCGGCTGGGGGGCGGAGTATGGCATGCTTGCGGTCACGGAGACGTGGGCGAATAAGCTGTCCTACTTTGCGGCAGCTGCGGTAACTGCATTAGTGGTTGGCGGACTGTACGTTATTTTGCTGGCAGCGCTTCGCGTTGTGACGCCGGAGGATGTTCGCTCATTCCCGGGACCGCTTCGCAAACCGTTAACGCTGATTCTGAAGCCTTTTTACAGAAAAGCTAATTAATAGGTTTATAGTTTAATAATAGTCATTAATGACAGGGAACGCCTCCAGCGAGCTGGGAGCGTTCTTTTTTATGAGAAGATTCGCCATCGTGAACTTGTTAGTCTCATTTATTGCCGGCCAAGCCTATTAAATTCGACAAAACTAGTGTTTTCCATACATTTACTATTAAGAGAGTCTCCTGTATAATAGGTGGAGTTTGTTAGTGACGATGGCCTAATAATTCTATTTATCAAGGGAGAGAAGTCATGATGGTAAAGAAATTTGGAAGATCGAGCAAGCTGCTAGCACTTTTACTTACGCTTACGCTCGTATTCGTAGCAGGCTGTCAAGCTATTGGTAATGTTGATTTTAATACTGTATTGAAAAATGCGTTGAAAGTGACGTCGAGCGAAGGAAAACAATCGATTGAACTCAAAATGCTGCTCGACGAACAGGCCTTTGTAGGTTTGCCCGAAGAGGAAGTTGCACTTATGAAAATGGTGTCCAGCTTGAAGCTGCAGCTGGATAATGTGAAGATGCAAGACAGCTCGCATCTTTCTCTGGACGGGAGCCTTATTTTCGGAGACGCTACGAGCATCAAATTTTCCTTGAAGATGTCTGACAAACTGGCGGTCATGGAGCTTGAAGGCGCGAAGCAGCCATTCGTGCTAGATCTGACAAGCGAAAGCTTGCTCGGATTGACCGGCATTCCGGTACTTCCTGATGCTAATGAAGAGAACCCAGCTGCACCTGCTCTGGACAAAGCCTCCATGACGGCGCTTGGTCATCAAATTGTGGATACGATTGGCGCTTATGCGATTAATAACTTGCCGAACCCTGAGCGTATTGAAGTGAAGCCGGCAATCGAACCGATTAACGGCATTTCCACTTCTCTCACGCATGTTCATGTCGACCTGAATGGTCCGGAAATTTGGACATGGGTTAAAAAATATGTCGATGCGCTGGTAGCCGACCGCGCAGGTCTTGATAAGATGATAGCAGGCGTGTTCGAGATCCTGGCAAGCAACCCGGAAGTATGGGCAGCTGTAGGCATGGTGAACCCTCTTCAGGAAGGCGGACTCGATGCTCCTACTCCAGAAGAAATGGTGAAGGAAACATCAAATGCTGTCGCAGTATTACTTACAGAATTACAAGCAGAGCTGAAGTTGATGGAAACAGAGGAGAAAGAAACACTCGATGAAGTGTTCAGTAAGAATCTAACGATTAAGGCTGACGTCTACATTGACAACAAGCTTGATATCCGTAAGCAAGTGTATGAGCTTTCTTATGTTCCGAGCGCAAACCCTGAGCTCGCCGTATTACCGCTGAAGGGCCTATCCATTAAAGTGGAGAGCGAGGCTTGGAATGTGAACGGCACCGTGAAGGCTGAGGTTCCGGTCGCTTCCGAATCCGCCATTCGTGCAGAGCAATTGTTTACGATGCAGGGGTACCAAATATTAAAACATTTTGATGAGAAATCAACGATTTATGATTTGTTGAAAAATAAGCTGCACATCGGCAAACAATCAATGTCTTGGTTCACGGATGATGAATACAATCCACCGATTGTGACAGCCGTTGGTGTGACTATCATTCCACTGCGCGATACGGCGGAGCAATTCGGTGCCGTTATTACGTACGATCCGAAAACGAAGGGTATTAAAGTGTTCGACGAAGCAACAAATACGACGATTGTGGTGAAGATCGGCAGCGATAAAGCAGTCGTCAATGGCAAAACTGTAAAATGGGCTTTCCCTGTAACGGTAGTCGACGGTGCTGCATACGTGCCTGCACGAAACCTTGCATCCGCCCTTGGCGCAAAAATTAGCTGGACAGATTTTTACGAAGATGTGAAAATATTTAAGATCGAACGGGAAGTATAAGCTGTAGTAAACGGCCGATCTTATTAGATCACATTTGTTTTAATGGTTAGGGGTGACTGTATGAGAAAGCTGACAACAGACGCTGAGTTTCGCGAAGCGGTGGCGGGCGATGGATTGACGATAGCGGTGTTCAAAACAACCTGGTGCAAGGATTGTCATTTTATTGACCCGTTTATGCCCGATCTGGAGTGTCACTACGAAGGTAAAGTAACCTTTGTCGAGCTTGACCGCGACGATTTGCCGGACCTGTGCTCGGAGCTTAATATATTGGGCATACCAAGCTTTATTGCGTTCCGGAATAGTCAGGAGCTCGTGCGGTTCGTAAGCAAGCTTCGCAAAACGCGCGAGGAAATTGAGCAGTTCGTTAATCGTGCCATTGAAGTAAGTAATGCGCTTAGCCATACGTAATAGGCAGTCCGCGCTGCGGGAGGACATCGTCCTTCCCTGCGCGGGCTTTCCTTTTTTGCGGCAGTCTGCGCTTAAGTGTCACATTTTCAACATGGCTTTTGCGGTTTGTTACCGATATAATTGAACTGTTATTAATTCCTGAAAAAAGGTGATTTTATTATGGTAACCGGCCGTTTTCGCGCGTTAGCTCTCGCTGCGTGCATCGGAATGCTTCTTGTACTGCTTGCCGGCGCTCTCGTCACGAATACCGAATCTGGCCGCGGCTGCGGCGATGATTGGCCATTATGCAACGGAAAATTTATACCGGCTTATACGTTAGAATCGATGATTGAATATTCCCATCGTCTTGTCAGCGGCCTAGAAGGCCTGCTTGTCCTTGCTGTCAGTATTTCTGTCTATCGTATGTATAGAAAGAACAGGGAAGTGTTTAAGGAACCGCTGTTTTACGCGTTAAGCGCATTGCTCTTCACTATTGTACAAGCACTAATGGGAGCCGCTGCAGTGATGTGGCCGCAATCTCCGCCGATCATGGCGATTCATTTCGGTATATCGTTGATTGCCTTTGCCGCAACTATGCTGCTTGTTGTGTGGATTTATCGTGTACGCAACGGCAAGGAGCCGATACTGACAGTACCGCGTTCCATATTTCCAAGAGCGTTATTCACTGCAATATATTGCTATGTCGTCGTTTATCTGGGTGCTTTCATTCGACATACGGAATCGGCAGGAGGCTGCGAGGGGTGGCCGCTTTGCAACGGTCAAATCGTACCGGAGCTAGAGGGTGCGACCGGAGCCGTATTTATTCACAGGGTTGCGGCGTTTATATTGGCGCTCTCCATTACTGGCTTGTACATTCATATCCGGAAAGTAAGCCATGGAGAAGCGGGCTTGACAATACCGGCGGCTTGGGCCCTCGGGCTTGTTCTTACACAAGTATTCAGCGGAGCCCTGCTCACGGTGACAATCGGTAGTAATGATTGGTTTATTTTCACAAGTCTACTGCATAATTTGATTATTACAGGTTTGTTCGGACTATTATTGGATATGTTAATTCGTTCATGGCGGCTTAGGGAAGGACGTGGAAGTTAGTGAGTTTTTCAAATTTACGTGAATTTTTGGACGTGCTGAAGCGCGAAAATGATTTGGCAATAATTGATGTTCCGGTTGATCCGAATTTGGAGGCAGCAGAAATCCACCGCCGCGTGATTGATGCCGGAGGGCCAGCGCTGCTGTTCACAAACGTGAAGGGCAGTCCGTTTCCCATCGTAACGAACTTGTTCGGGACAAGCCGTCGAGTTGATCTTGCTTTCGGTCCGCGTCCGGAGGCGCTAATGAAGCAAATTATCGGAGCGGTCGATCGCGTTCTGCCACCGACTCCGAAAGCCATTTGGGGCGAGAAAAACTTAATTTGGGACATGCTGAAGGTTGGATTGAAGGAAGTGCCAGCCGGCAATGCCCCTGTGCTTCAGGCCTGCAAACGGGAAAACCCGCTTGCAGGTTTACCTGCGATTACGAGCTGGCAGGAGGATGGCGGCCCGTTCATTACGCTCCCGCTTGTCTATACCGAGCATCCCGGACAACGGAAGCAGCATAATCTCGGTATGTACAGAATGCAAATCTTCGATGATTCTACTACAGGCATGCACTGGCAAATACATAAAGGCGGCGGCTTCCATTACCATGAAGCGGAGAAGCGAAATGAAGCGCTGCCGGTATCTGTTTTTCTAGGCGGGCCTCCAGCATTAATCGCATCGGCGATTGCTCCTGTTCCGGAGCATTTGCCGGAGCTGCTGCTTGCTTCGCTCATTATTGGCGGCAAGCTGCCCGTCGTTCAAGACCCGAACGGCACACATCGCATTCCTTCGGAAGCAGAGTTCGTTCTTAGCGGCCATGTACCTCCGCATATAAGAAGACCTGAGGGGCCGTTCGGCGATCATTATGGCTATTACTCGCTTACACATGATTTTCCTATATTTAATGTGAGCCATATGTGGCATCGCAAGGATGCTATATATCCGGCTACCGTAGTCGGCAAGCCTCGCCAAGAGGATTATTATATGGGCGAGTTTCTGCAAAAGCTGCTGTCACCTGCGTTCCCGATGGCGATGCCTGGCGTAAAAGATTTATGGACCTATGCCGAAACCGGCTTCCATGCGCTTGCTGCCGCTATTGTACGGGAAAGCTATTCACGTGAAGCGCTGACATCTGCATTCCGGATTTTGGGAGAAGGACAGCTTACATTAACGAAGTTTCTTATTGTCACGAACCAGCCGGTACAGCTTGAAAATTTTCCTTCCTTGCTTGAAACCGTCTTGGAGCGGTTCCGTCCGGAATCCGACTTGTTTATCTTTGATAACACGTCGCATGACACGCTCGACTATACCGGCGGCAAGCTGAATCACGGCAGCAAAGGTGTACTGCTTGGTGTGGGCGATCCTGTGCGCGAGCTGCCTAGTGTATATGAGGAAGGGGCCATTGATGAAATAACGGCCGCACAGCCTTATTGCCGCGGTTGCTTAGTCGTATCTGGCGCATCCTATGAAGCAGAGCCAAAGCTTGCGCAGCGGCTGCTTGATCGCCTGACAGAGAAAGAAACCTCTTGGCCGCTCGTCATCCTCGCAGACGATGCAGCGATCGCAGCAGCGCAAACGCCGTTCTTATGGACGGTATTCACGCGTTTTAATCCTGCTGACGATATTTACGCAAATTCCAATCTTCGCCGGCATCATTTTGGGTATAAGCTTCCGATCGTTATTGATGCGAGAATGAAGCCGGGCTATCCGGATGAACTGTTCCCGCGTGAGGATATCGTCAAGCTTGTTGATAGTCGCTGGAGCGAGTACAAGCTGTAATAACGGTCATGCTAAAGACAAACCAAGCATATGCTTTCGAAGTAAGTTTTAATTCGTAAACTTTATCGGGAAGGGGACTGTTCAATTATGCTGCGTTTTCTGTTTGACGAGCCGCAGAGAGAACCGAAAGGAATGCTTGCAGAAACGTACCGTTTAATGGAACAGTTCGTTTCCATGCTGCCCAAGAACATTGCAAAAGGCGGCGACAGCGGTCATAAGCTCCGGAAATATGAAATTTGGACGCTCGGCTTGCGGTCGTCTTTGGATGAGCTTGAGCAAAGCCACTACGCCGCGGTAAAATTTCAGCATCAGATTACCTCATCCTCTGTTATGCAAATGACAGCGGATGAGAGGATGAATTATAATCGGTATATCTATTTTGATAAAAATGCGTTTATCCGTGTCTTCTCCTTGCTCGATAAGCTAGGCACCTTGCTTAATGAGCTTCTCGATATGCGGACGGAGAAAATAAAAGCTCATTTCTCTTATTTCACCGTTTTGCGCAATATGCGGGAGAAGAAGGCTCATCCTGAGCTGATGTGGAAGCTGAACGATGTAAAGGAGAAGTATAAGGAGCCGATGACACGGCTGAGGAAGCGTAGAAACACGGAAATCCATTACATGAACTCGGAAATGCAGGATGATTTGATCCAGAGCCACCGTATGTACGGAGAAGAAGTTCAATTGGAAAATATTGCGCAGCAATCGGCTGATTTGACGCAAGGCTTGTACTTGGCTATGGAATCGCTGCTGCTTACTTTTCAATACGCATGCAGCTTAATGCGGAACAAGTAACCATAATCCCGAGGGAGGAATACTCGTGGAGCATAAGGGCAGAACAGCGCTAGTAACGGGCAGCGCCAAAGGACTCGGCAAAAGGACGGCACTGCAGCTTGCCGAGCAAGGCTGCAATATCGTCATTAATTATTACGAGAGCGAGATTGAAGCGCACCAGGTGAAGCATCAGATTGAGCAGCTGGGTGTAAAAGCGATTACCGTTCAAGCCGATATCGCGACCACTGATGGCGTGGAGAAGCTTGCGGTTGAAGCTGAACGATGGGCGGGCGGCATCGACATTCTCGTAAACAATGCGGGCCCGTTCGTACGTCAGCGCCGACTGTTCAGCGAGTACGACGAAGCAACGATCATGCGCATGGTGCATGGCAATCTGTTAGGCGTTATGCTGCTCGATCATCGGCTGCTTCCCCGCATGAGGGAACGTAAATGGGGACGCATTATTCACTTTGGCTACGGTCATGCAGGAGAAGCGAGAGCGTGGCCGCATCGGGCGGTATACGCAGCCGCGAAGACTGGTCTTGTTTCCTTCACGAAGTCCCTTGCCGTTGAAGAAGCGCCGTTTGGCATCACAGTTAACCTGATTGGACCGGGAGATATTCGCGGTGTCAACAAAGAACGCTCCATCGCGGAGGTCGAGGATGAATTCGATACGGAATCGCCGATTGGCCGTCCCGGAACGGGCGAAGATGTAGCGCGCGTCATACTGTTCTTGTGTGAAACGAAATCCACCTTCTTGACCGGAAACGTTATCGACGTTACAGGCGGGTTCGACCCGATCCGTGCGAACATTAAAGGGATGTGTTAAAAAAATTAGTCAAAAAAAGAGTCTTAACGAGAAGCAGCGGAGCTAAGCTCCGTGCCACCGGTAAGACTCTTCGTCATTTGAGCGTAAAAGGTCAGAAATATACGTTCTTTTATTCTAGAATACTTGAACGACTTCGACTACACCTTCTACTTCTTCGAGAAGTGCACGTTCGATACCCGCTTTAAGCGTGATCGTCGAGCTCGGGCAGCTTCCGCATGCGCCCATTAAACGAAGCTTGATGATGCCGCCTTCGACATCAACCAATTCAACGTCGCCGCCGTCGCGCTGCAAAAACGGACGAAGTTTATCTAATACGTCCAATACTTCATCGTACATCGTGTCTTGTACTTGTTCACTCATTGCAATCATCTCCTTTCTCCCCTATTATAGTACAAAGTGATAAAATTGAAAATGGATAGTAACTGAGTAAAGTTAGGTGAAGCATGGTGATTAAACCAATGATCGAGTTTTGCGCCAGCAACATGCATCATGGCACAGACCGGATAATGAAGCTTTTCGAGCAAAATGATGCATACGAAGTTATCGAATACGGCTGTCTCGGCAACTGCGGCGAGTGCTATTTGAATCCGTTCGCGCTTGTGGACGGCACTATTGTATCTGCTGAAACAGCTGATGAGCTGTACGATAATATTTTAAAAGCAATCGAACAGCAGCAAGCCGATCGCGAGGCGCTCGATAAACTGCTGGACGATTTATGATCCCATTAGCCGAGATGGCGCTTCGAGCGCCAGAGTACACCGCTCTTCACGAGGCGTGGAACGCGTCCCAGAATAGGCGTGCCGCCCATAAGTCCGAAGCCGCTTTTCTTGCCGAGTGAGCCAAGTACGCCCTTCAGCTTTATTTTGCCCAATCGAGGCGTTTTATCATGCCATATAGCGTAAAGCACCTCGGCGATTTGCTTGCCTTGAGCGCCAGCGGCTTGGCCGCTGGGCGACAGAGGCAGCGCTGCACAGTCTCCGACAATGAATACATCCTGATAATCCGGCAGCTGATGATTTTCGTTTATGATCAATCTTCCTTGGTTATCCTTCGGCAAATTCATGCGCTGTACAAGCGGAACAGGCTGAATGCCTGCCGTCCATACCGTCACATCGGTGTATATAGGTGAAGGTGAATTACCATCATGCAAAATACCGGCCTCGAGCTTTGTCAAACAGACATGACCCCGCATTTCCACGTTATGTTCCTGAAACCATTCCGCGACAAATGATTGCAGCTTTCCGGGAAAAGCAGATAACACACTTGGTCCACGATCCAAAATACGAATATTGAGGTCGGAACGGCTTTCCCGCAGCTCGGCAGCAACCTCTACGCCGCTTAAGCCGCCGCCGACAATAGTGACTTGGCCGTAAGGCTTCACGTCATTAAGCAAAGCGTAGGTTCGTCTAGCGGCCGAGAACGTTTGAATGCTGGTTGAGAAAAGTTCAGCGCCTTCGATTCCATGGTATTTGTCCGTACAGCCAAGCCCGATAACGAGCCAATCGTATTCAATCGGTTCCTGTCCTTCTATATGGACCAATCTTAGCTCCATGTCAACATCCGTTACTTCACCATATGCGAGTGTAATTCTTGGGTCCACCGGAAATTTTACGCGCAGCTCTAAATCGGAAACCGTCCCTGCTGCGAGTGCATAATATTCCGTTTTCAAGCCTTGAAACGGCATGCGGTCGATCAACACAATGGAAACGTCATGCGGCATTTGCTTCTCTAATAACTCATTTGCGATGGCGAGTCCGCCATACCCTCCACCCAAAATAATAAGTTTTCTCATATGATTCCAACTCCACAACTCTAAATGATAATTTATCTTTTGCTTCCGTCATGCCGTTTACTCATTCGTACACTTTAATTTCATTGTAAAAGGTATCGCGTTCGACCGGAATTCGACCCGCGCCTTTAATAAGCCAAATCAAGTCCTCGCGCGTAATCCCTTCCGGTGTAAGGGCTCCTGCGGCATGGCTGATTTTTTCCTTCACGATCGTACCGTGCGCATCCGATGCTCCCATGGTCAACGCGACCTGAGTCAATTGAACGCCAATATTAATAAAGTATGCTTTGATGTGCTGGAAGTTATCAAGCATTAACCGGCTGATCGCGATCGTCTTCAGGTCCTCGAAGGCGGAGTTGCGGCGGCGTATGCCGGCTCTTGGATTTATCGGCTGCATCGATAGCGGTATGAAAACAAGGAAGCCGTTTGTTTCATCCTGAAGCTCGCGAATTTGCATCAAGTGGCGGATCCGGTCTTCTTTCGTTTCAATCGAGCCGTAAAGCATCGTGGTATGCGTTCGCAGCCCGAGCTCATGCGCCGTCCGGTGCACCTGTAAATACTGGGTTACGTCGGCTTTGTCGACGCGCATCTTTTTGCGGTAATGATCGGATAAAATTTCGGCGCCTCCGCCGGTTAAGGACTGCAGCCCGGCTTTCATCAGCTCCTGCAGCACTTCCTTGTAGGATAGTCCGCTAATGCGCGAGAAAAAATCGATTTCCGCAGCCGTGTACGCTTTAAGCGTTACTTCCGGGAACCGCTCCTTCAATGCCTTAAGGGAATCGACATAATATTGGAACGGAACATGCGGATTATGTCCGCCGACAATATGGAATTCCCGGACGCCCGGATGGAAATGCTGCTCCACATATTCAATCATTTGCTGACCGCTTAATGTATAAGAGCCTTCTTCGCCTTCGTCCTTACGGAAGTTGCAGAATGCGCAATGCGCTTCGCACACATTCGTGAAATAAAGACTCATGTTCTCGATAAAATAAACCTTTTTGCCGTTTTTGCGCAGCGCAACTTCATTGGCTAATTGACCGATTGTAAGCAGATCATCCGATTGATATAAGTAAATGCCATCCTCCAGCGTAAGTCGCTGGCCATGACGCACTTTTTCAATAATGTGCTGCATTTGTTTATCCTCTGTCGGTAAAACGACGTTCATGGCGGAGCCTCCTGTTTTAAGTAGTTTGTGAAAAAAATAACTTGCTTATCCGATTAAGAAGCTGTAACTATTATAAACCTCATGCGTAGCGCGGGCAATAAGAAAAGTGTTCCGTCGCCCATATATTGGAATATTGGTCTTATAGGCACGCTTCTCTTGAGCGTGTGAACAAACTGGAGTATACTACAAATAAGTAAGTGAACTTTTGTTAATGATAAGATGGATAAATGGAGGGATGTAGCATGATCACAATTAGTGATACAGCATCTGACAAAATAAAAGAAATGCTGGAGCAGGAAGGGACTCCCGGTCTGTTTCTTCGTATTGGCGTAAAAGAAGGCGGCTGCAGCGGCTTCTCCTACGGTATGGGATTTGACGATGAGCAGCATGACGGGGATAAAGCGTTGGATATGGAAGGCTTGAAGGTTGTTGTCGACGAAGACAGCCTAAAGTATTTGAACGGCCTTGTTATTGATTTCAAAGAGTCTGCTATGGGCGGCGGGTTTACGATCGAAAATCCTAACGCCAGCGCAACTTGCGGGTGCGGCTCGTCGTTCCGTACGGCTACGGATGCAGGCAAACCTGCAGCAGCCGGCGAGTGTTAATCTGATCAATGAAAATGATGGCCTTCTGAGCTAATGTACGTTAGACGTACACACAAGCTCAGAAGGTTTTTTATTAGAATAATGGCATTTGATGCCGTTATCGTGCTCGGATGCAGGCGTCATCAATCGTTCAGTCTCCATGCAGAAGCTATATGAAAAGCATGCTTCGGGGAGCAGCGGTGTAATAAGGAGCAACAAAGTGGCAACACTAACGCAGTCTGATTATACCCGCGGAGGTGTTGGTGTTCTATGAAGCATTTGATCGTCTATTGCCATCCTAACCCTGAAAGCTTCAATAATGCGATAGTGGATGCTTTCACCGGTGCGTTGAAGCAGCAGGGGCATGAGGTTGTTGTCCGGGATTTGTATGCAATAAAATTTGATCCTGTGCTTAGCGCCAGTGATTTCAAGGCTTTGCGCGAAGGCAACATACCTGCTGATATCCAATCAGAGCAGGATCACGTGAAATGGGCGGATGCGATCACAATGGTCTATCCGGTTTGGTGGACAGGCTTGCCGGCCCTGATTAAAGGATATATCGATCGGGTCTTCTCCTATGGCTTCGCCTATGCATACGGAGAAGACGGGAACATCAGCAAGCTGCTTGCCGGCAGGAAGGGTTTCATCATCAATACGCACGGCACCCCATCCGAAATTTATAGTAATATTGGTATGCATGAAGGTTTGAAAATAACATCGGATACCGGTATTTATGACTTTAGCGGCATTGAGCCGGTTGGGCATTTATTTTTTGGCAGCGTAAATCAGATTGATGATGCCGCTCGCGGGAAGATGCTCGAGGAAGTAAAGGAAAAGGCGGCTAGCCTGTTCCTATAGGCTGCCATTTACATGAATTTGATTAGGGCCTCATCTCTCGACAAACGGTCGAGGGGAGGTCCTATTTTTTAGCTATGGAAGCACGGCTATTTTCAGGTAGAAACGGATAGAATGTTAATGATTATAAGAATTACAAACCGATTGGAATGATAGTCGTGATGAATATCCATTGGCGTTTAGCAGAGCTGTGGCAGCTGCAGCAGAGCAGGGGCTTATCTGAAGACGAAGTATCAGAAATGAACTGCTGCATGAAGCTGAATGCGAACTATGCATATAAACTTGCTGAACAATATAATTTGGGGCTAGTGGCAAGTATGACAAATGACTGGGATTGGCTGCATGAAGTATCTGCCGAGATTGATAAGCTAGAGTCCATATACAATAGTAAAAAGCCATATTTCTTTGAGCGGTGATGATTTTAAATTTAGCAGAAAAAGAGCAGGAATGGCGTTTTTGCTTACGATTACCCTCGAAGAAGATTCTATCAAAATCTCACACTGGCCAATTTCCGTTGCATACCAATCCTCTAAGATGTATCGCCAGCTTTGACTTTCGATGATTGCCTACACGATAAGTGACCTGTATATTCAATATGTGGAGGAGCTGACAGATATGCGAAGCGTGGTCAGCCATTGAACCGAGGCGAGTGGGACATGGGAGGAAGGCGAATCATGTTAATCTTGTTTTTTCTTTTTTTAATCTTAGCCGGTATTGGAATCATAGAAGTTTCGTTTCGGAAAAAACTAAAAAACGATGAAATAATAATTGATAAGCTCGATCAATTACTGCATGAAATCAAAGCGATGAATAAAGATGAATAAAGCTAACAATCAGGAGGATGATAAGAATAAAACTATTATTCATTTGCAGTCGAAATAAGTGGCGGAGCTTGACGGCCGAGACGATATTCCAGGGAGTGGGCGGCCACGAAGTGAGGTCCGCTGGAACGGAAGAGTATGCGCGCATTAAGGTGAACGAAGGGCATGTCGGCTGGGCGGATCTTATTTTTGCAATGGAGAAAAAGCATGTCCGGCGATTACAGGACAGATTTAGTCATGCCCTTATTAACAAAAAAGTGATCTGTCTTCATATACCGGATGATTACGGATATATGGATGAGGACTTGATTGGGCTGCTTCAATCGGGTGTGTCAGAGTATATTGAAGTTTCAGAGTACGACACGGGAAGGAAACGTGTTTCTAAGAATGGTGCCGCGTTGTGAGCAGCCGTACCTAATCATTAGTTATTATTGCAGTGCTTAAGTCCCTATTGTGGAACCTTTTGCCAAGGATGATCGTCTTTATGGTTATCGCATGGGATCGGGGGATGATTGGGTGAAAAAAGGGTTTATTGTTGGTATTGGCGTCATTGCAGTGTTAGCTGCATTATCATTGTTTCTATTCCGGGTGAGCGAGGACAAGGTTGTCGTACAGCGGATGGTTGATTTTGAGACGGCAGAGCTTAATTCCCAAATGGAATGGACGGACCGGGACGCTGTGCGATCATTTGAATACGCGGTCAGATTTGCTAAAAGGGAGCCGGGGACGGTCGATATCGCTGCTCCGCCGTATTCGTTTACGCTAGGGGATAACAGCTATTTACTCTGGATTTCGCCGGATTATGAGCTGGGACAATTCATGAAGGCAGGGCAAACCGGCACCTTATACACGGTGAGGCAATCTTTGGCTGAGAAGCTGAAAAAGCTGCTCTCTCAGGCCGACTCTCGATTCGGCAAAGCGGCCGGAACGTTGGATTCTGAGGTTGAAGGATCGCCCGCACCTTCCGATGAAGCCTTTTCATCGCCGGATGAACGATCCGCTGCCCCCGCTTATTTAGATGAATCGAAGTTTTCCGTTGAGGAGCGTCCGCTTATTCACCTGATTAATTTACGAATAAAATATTTATTTGAAGAGGATCAGGAGAGTTTCATTGCATTATACACAGAATCTGCGCCTATCGACAGAACACTTGCAGAAGATTTTCCGCGTTTCAAAATAACAAGCGTCGAGGTTGATGGCGGCATTGTAATAAACGAGCAGAGGTCGTTGTTCGAGGCTGTTGTTCAAGTCAAAGAATCGAAGGATTTTGGAGAACCGAGCAGTTCGGTGTACGTGTTCCAAAAAGGCAAGGATGAAGATGCCGAATGGCTTATCGCTGATGTAGATTAGCGGTAAAAAAGGGCCTTAAACCTCCAGAGCCTGCCCCTTTCGGGGTAGCGACAGAGGTATAAGACCCTTAAATAGCGCTATTTTTGTTTAAAGCGCGGATTTCATTCTATTAGCGCCATTATTTACCGTTATCTCATCACAACCTGCGATTTTTCTTGAGATTATTCTTTGCAATTCTAAGGCGTAACGAACTCCACCTCGATATGCACCACTTCCGACCGGCTGCCGATCCGGACAGGCGGTCCCCAAGTGCCGAAGCCTGAAGAAACAATTGCATGTAATCCGCCTTTCTTCAAATAACCCCAATCCAGCTCGAACAGCCGTCTCGTAATGAGATGATTCGGAGCCATTTGACCGCGGTGCGTATGGCCGGATAAGGAAAGGTCAATGCCGTTATCGGCAGCTATCGCGATGTCCGAAGGCTGATGGTCAAGCATAATGAGCGGCAGCGACCTATCGAGCGGCGATAGAAGCTCGCTTATTGGAAGCCTGCTCTCGGCGCCGAAGCTTCCTGCTGCTTTGTCCTTGCGTCCGATGACGTAGAAGCTGTCGTTAATAAGGGCGGATTCATCCATCAGTACGCGAATGCCTATCGCATCCAGAGCAGCAATGAATGCCGGTACCTTCCGGCCGATATATTCGTGATTGCCCGTTACCGCAAATACGCCAAGCGGCGCTTTCAGCTTGCCAAGCACGTTAGTCATTTTTTTGCGGAGAAAAGGCTCGATATCATCGTCCAAAATGTCTCCCGGCAGTAAAATAATATCCGGTTTAATATGCTCCACTTTAGCGACCAGCCGTTTCAGATGCCGGTTGCCTACGATTGTTCCCAAATGAAGGTCGGATGCCATTGCGATCCGCAGCTTGTCCATCTTTCCGGCTTGTTTCGGAATTTGCACAGAGTACGTTCTAATAACGGGACTCCAGGCGTTCCAGCTGCCGCGAATAAGAAGGACGGCCAATATAAGGAAGGAAATGCTCCCCACTCCAACTATATAAATAGACTGTTGAGCGCCTAGCGCTTTAAGGATAAGTCCAATCAAGTTTGCGGGAGGAAGGATGAGCACGGCGTATTCCAGCACCGCAAACCAGTAGGAGCCAACTATTTTCAACGCTTCTGCCAGAGGTCTTACCGGAGTCGAATAGCTTACTCGTCCCAGCAAATAAGCATAAGCGATCAGCCCGACGCATGCCGCATAAACTCCCCCATGGTTCCATTTAAATAGAGTCGATAGAAACAGCCAGCCATTCCACCCGATATACGAGGAAATACCGCTGTACACGAGTAAAATACATATGAAAATAGCAACAAAACGCAAGTTCATCGGTCAACGCTCCCTGACTATTAATCTGCTAAAATATAAGCTGAACCTACTATATCACACCGGGATTGCAGCAGCAAAAATACGCAAGAATAGCAGGATATGATTGCTAATAGGCATTTGTTTTAATACGATAATAGACAAGGGAATATAAGACAGCAGAGGTTCGTGAGGGAGCCTCAATATAAACTTTCAAGGAGGATTTAATAATGGGAAATCCGGTTATGTCGAAGGACCAATTCGAGCGGGCTGTTCAGTTTATGAAGGAGACTGCTAGACCGCTTGAGCAAGCATGGTTTGCGTATGAGTTTGATGGCGGCTCTGCCGGTGACGTAATGAGGGAACTGGCAGTTTATCAAAATGCCGACGGCGGTTTTGGAAATGCACTAGAACCGGATGTAAGGGTGGCGGCCTCCTCGGCACTGGCAACGACGGTAGCCCTGCAGCAATTATCCAGGTTGAAAGCAGACAGCAGCTCGCCGCTCGTTAGCGGTGCGATCCGATATTTATTAAATACCTATAATACGACGCAGCAAGCAGGCTGGGATATCGTACCGTCCGAGGTAGAAAGTGCTCCTCGCGCTCCTTGGTGGAATTACAATGCTGCACATGACGGCTGGGGAAATCCTGCTGTCGAAATCGTCGGCTTCTTTTATGAATATTCGGATATTGTTCCAGCAGAATTGCTGGATCAGTTGACGCAGCATGCGATTACATATATCAATGAAACGTCCTCGCGCAAAGATTTCCACGAGCTGCTCTGCTGTTTGCGCTTCGCTGAGCTGGTACGTGAGTCCGTGCTCCGCGAGGTTAAGCCGGCGCTGGACGAGATGGTTAACAATTGCGTGACAACAGATCCGAGTCAGTGGAATGGCTATTGCTTGACGCCAATTCAGGTGGCTGAATCTCCAAATTCCATATATTATAGTCAATTGAGCAGGAGTGCGTTGTTATATTTGGAACATTTGCTATCAAAGCAGCAGGAGGATGGATCATGGGCGCCAACGTGGAGCTGGGGGCAGTTCGAAGAGGTATGGCCGCAGGCTGAACGGGAGTGGAAGAGTGTACTGACGCTTGAAGCGTTGCGCAGGCTGAAAGCCTATGGTATCGTTTCGTCATAGTTAATGATGCATGATCAGGTATGATGCGGCATCTAATGAAATGGAGCGAATAACGAATGAAATCGCTTGTACTAGCAGAGAAACCGAGCGTAGCGAAGGAAATTGCCCGTGTGCTCGGATGCGGACAGAAGCAAAAAAGCTACATGGAAGGTCCTAAATATGTCGTAACGTGGGCGCTGGGTCATTTGGTGACGCTGGCTGAGCCGGAGGAGTACGACCCGAAATACAAGACGTGGAATTTGGAAGACTTGCCGCTGCTGCCTTCCAAAATGAATCTCAAGGTAATGAAAGAAACGTCGCATCAATTTAAGGCTGTAGCTCAACTATGCAAAAGGCAGGATATTAGCGAGCTCATCATAGCGACCGATGCCGGGCGTGAAGGCGAGCTGGTTGCCCGCTGGATCATGGAGCTTGTGCATTGGCGCAAGCCGTTCAAACGGCTGTGGATTTCATCGCAGACGGATAAGGCGATTAAAGACGGCTTCAGCAGCTTGAAGCCTGGCAAAGACTATAACAATTTGTATGCTTCGGCCGTTTGCCGCGCCGAGGCGGACTGGTTAATCGGATTGAACGTTACAAGGGCGTTAACGACCAAATATAACGCTCAGCTGGCAGCCGGACGCGTACAGACGCCTACGTTGTCGATGCTGATGGAGCGTGAGCATGAAATACAATCGTTTCAGTCGCAGCCATATTGGAATGTAACGGCTGACTTCGGAACCTTCTCAGCGTTGTGGCGCGAGGAGGAAACGCATGACGGCAGAGTGTGGAACCGTGCCGATGCCGATGCTGCAGCCGCTCGTATTCAAAACGGCAGTGCCAAAGTAGACAAGCTTCGTACTGTGGAGAAATCGGAGCCGCACCCTCAGGCGTATGATTTGACCGAGCTTCAGCGGGATGCGAACAAAAAGCTCGGCTTCTCTGCGAAACAAACGTCAAACGTGCTGCAAAAGCTTTATGAACAGCACAAGCTTGTTACCTATCCGCGAACCGATTCGCGTTATTTGTCCAGCGACATGGTGCCCACCTTAAAAGGACGTTTGGAAAGCATCGCCGTCGGCCCTTATACGCAGCTTGCGCGTAAGCTGCTCAGAGGGCAGCTGTCTGTTACGAAACGAATCGTGGATGACAGCAAAGTAACCGATCATCATGCCATTATTCCTACCGAGCAGTTCGTGCAATTAGCTGCATTAAGCAACGAGGAGCGCAAGCTGTATGATCTGATCGTAAGGCGTTTTATTGCTTTATTTTATGGGCCTTACCGATATGATGAGACAAGCGTCGTGCTCGCGGCCGGTAAGGACCGGTTTTATGCGAAAGGCAAGATAGAGAAGGAGAAGGGCTGGAAGGAAATATACCAGTCGGGCACATCTGCTTCTGCTCAAGACGAGGATGAGGACGACGATAATGATGCGGCGCAAGGCAAAACCGATCATCAGCCGGCACAGCTTCTTCCTCCTCTCGCGGTAGGACAAGCGCTGCCTGTTAAGCAAAGCAAAGTTCGGGAGCTCCGCACGATGCCGTCTGCCCGGTACACGGAAGCGACGCTGCTCACCCGAATGGAGAAGCATGGCTTAGGCACGCCTGCTACTCGGGCAGACATTATTGAAAAGCTGCTGGGAACGGATACGATTACGCGAACGCAGAATAAGCTAATGCCAACCGGCAAAGGCAAGCAGCTTATTGAATTGGTTGTTAATGAGCTGAGAAGTCCTGATTTGACGGCGAAGTGGGAGCAGGAGCTGGAGCGAATCGCCAAAGGAAAGGGCGATCCGGCAGCATTTATGCGCAGCGTTCGCGAGCAAGCGTCAAAATGGGTATACGAGGTAATCGCCGAGACAAAGGAATATAAGCCGCATAATCTGACCCATTCGCGTTGTCCGGAGTGCGAGAAGCCTTTGCTCGAAATAAATGGCAAGCGGGGCAAATCGCTCGTTTGCTCCGACCGTGAATGCGGCTATAGGCGTGCATCTGAGCCTATGTTGTCTAATAAGCGCTGCCCGCAATGCCATAAGAAGATGGAGATTCATGACGGGAAAGCAGGCAAGTATGCGCAGTGCCGTCCCTGCAACGTCATCGAAATGCTTGGCGATAAGCAAAGCGGCAGAGTAAACCGCAAGCAAAATCAGAAGCTAATCGAGCAGTACAGCGATAACGCGATATTATCAAATAGCCTGGCGGATAAGCTGAAGGCAGCAATGGAGAAGCAATCTGATAAATGAAGCCCCTCTCGGGGCTTTTTTTATATATTAATAGAATTGCTAATAGGATAATGAAGTCAATATATTCCATTAATAGATTCATAGATTTCGATTAAAGTTTTTTATAGAAATTGAAAAGATTTGGCCTGTGGATAACTGTATCCCCAATATCCACGTTGGCATCCCATATCATTCGACGTATATCCACACATTATACACACAGTATCCACACTGCTTTGTGTATAACTAGGGCTGTTGTCCTTTGGAATAGTGCCATGCTACTATGAAAAAGCAATAACCAATGGATGGAAGAAAGGGAGTGTAACGATGGAGCTACTGTCTGATGAACTGTTGATTGACACTTACTATGCAGCGATTCAATTTAAATTAGAGCCGGAATTCATCCGGTTGCTAGCTTTGGAGATGAAGCGTAGACAAGTCAATCCGGAAGCTCGCAAAATAACCGCTTAAAAAAATTATCGCGGGCATTTGCCGCCGAATACTAACGCCATTCCGCAACCGATACCTCGGCTGTTTGCTTGCAGGTCGAGCAATATATAATATGTTTGCAATCATTTTTGTTTTGCAAATGATCGCTACTCTGAAGATTTCCTTCCTCTATCGGTTCGTAGGGGGCGTAAGGCCCTGTCAAATCCGACATTCGACCACAATCGACCACTGTTCCTGCACAGAAGGAACAGCTTCCTTGTAAGGTTTGAATTCCGTTACACACTGGACAAAACATAAGGGTATCCTCCTCGGCGCACCGCGCATATGAATGCAGTAGGTGCAGGTTATGACTCCGCCAAGGTTAGGATACCCTTTATGTTTATTTTTTAAATAATAATGATTAAAGCTTCATATTGCTGCTGTGTCCGGGGGAAAGCTTTGCTTCCGGGTCAACATATACTTTCGCATTGTTGATAGCGGTTGGCGCTTCGCCGAAGCCGACGGCAATTAGCTTAAGTTTGCCCGGGTAGGTAGTAATATCGCCTGCAGCAAAGATTCCGGAAATGCTTGTCTCCATCCGTGTATCGACAACGATCGATCCGCTTTGAATATTAATGCCCCAATCCGCGATCGGCCCGAGCGACGATACGAAGCCAAAATTTACAATGACCGCATCGACGTCAAGTTCAAAGGTTTCTTTCGTTTTTACATCGCTTAAGGTTACTTTATGAATGCTGTCATTACCGTGAAGCGCAATTATCTCTTTTGGCGTCAGTACTTTGACCTTTGAATTCATAAGGTTTTCTACGCTATGCTCGTGCGCCCGGAATTTATCACGGCGATGAATGAGCGTTACGCTTTCTGCTATCGGTTCCAGCATGAGCGCCCAGTCAACCGCAGAGTCGCCCCCGCCGCTAATTAATACCTTCTGTCCCTTGAAGCGCTTCAAATCGCCTACAAAGTAGTGGAGATTCTTCTTCTCGAACTTCGATGCTTCCGGCAATTCCAGACGGCGGGGCTCAAATGCGCCTACTCCGGCAGTTATAATAACAGCTTTTGCATAATGGGTTGTTTTGTCAGTAACAATTTCAAAGAGGCGTTCGTCATGCTTGATGACGTTAGCAACCTTTTCCTCCAAACAAATTTCCGGTTTAAAATGCTCGAGCTGCTCTATCAAACGGTCTACCAGCTCTTGAGCTGTAACTTTTGGAAAACCAGCGACGTCATAAATATATTTTTCAGGATAAAGCGCTGCAAGCTGACCGCCCAGCTGCGGCATGCTCTCGATTAGTTTGACCGATGCTTGGCGCATTCCGCCATAGAAAGCAGCGAATAAACCTGCAGGGCCTCCTCCGATAATGACGATATCGACAGGGTTTACGGGTGTTTCAGCATTAGACAATGTTGCCACCTCCACTTAATAAACTTTACGATTTTTATTATAAACTTTCGTGTGCGAAGAAGGAAATAATTAATTTGTATGGAGTTCTAAACATTTTCGTATAATTTGCACTTGAACTTTTCTCGAAAACTATGTAATATTTCTGATGTATGTTAAGCATGAGACTGGCTGCAAAGATAGCGAATTGTCGAAACTATAGCCAGCGTCTCATTGATAAAAGGGCTTCAAATGGAACACACTGTAATTATCATTCTAATTTTACGGTTTAGCTTGTGTATTTTTTCACAATGTAAATAAAAAGACAAAAGAATGGATGGGATCACGAGATGAGTAACATACCTAAAATCGTTATTCTTGGAGCGGGCTACGGCGGCATTTTGACCGCGCTTCGTTTGCAAAAAGAACTAAATTACAATGAAGCTGACGTAACGTTGGTTAATAAGCATGATTATCACTACATTACGACACATCTTCATATGCCTGCAGCTGGTACGGATAATCCTGAAAATGCCCGCGTGAGCATCTCCAAATTGATCGATGAATTTAAAATTGATTTCGTTAAATCGACAGTTGTACAAATTCGTCCGCAGGACAAAAAAGTTATTCTTGAAGACGGCACACTGTCTTATGATTATTTGGTTATCGGACTTGGCGGCGAGCCGGAAACTTTCGGTATCCCGGGTCTTGGCGAGCATGCCATGAACATCCGCAGCATTAACTCTGTTCGCTTAATCCGTGAACATATCGAGTACCAATTCGCACGTTTCAAACGCGAACCGCACCGCACGGACTACTTGACGTTCATTGTTGGCGGCGCAGGCTTCACAGGCATCGAGTTTGTTGGCGAGCTTTCCGATCGTATCCCTGAGCTGTGCAAGCAGTTCGACGTAGATCCGGCACTCGTGAAAATTTACAATATTGAAGCTGCTCCAACAGCACTTCCTGGCTTCGATCCTGAGCTGGTTCAATACGGCATGGATGTATTGACGAAAAAAGGTGTAACATTCCGCATTGGCACTGCCATCAAAGAATGCTCGCCGGAAGGCGTTATCGTAGGCGAAGGCGAAGAAATCAAATCTTCAACTGTTATTTGGACCGGCGGTATTCGCGGTAACCGTCTAATTGAAGAAGCTGGCTTCGAAACGATGCGGGGACGGGTAAAAGTTGATGAGTTCCTTCGTGCTCCAGGCAATGATAATATTTACATCGTCGGCGACAACTCGCTGATGTTTAATCCGGAAGGCCGTCCATACCCGCCGACAGCACAAATCGCAATGCAACAAGGCGTAGTATGCGCGCACAACCTTGTAGCTTCGATCCGCAATCAACCGCTGAAAGGTTTTACGTTCAGCAACAAAGGTACAGTAGCATCGCTTGGTAAAGGCGAAGCGATCGGTATCGCTTTCGGTAAAAAATATAAAGGCCGCGTAGCAGCATGGCTGAAAAAATTGATCGATATTCGTTACCTGTTCATTATCGGCGGCATTCCGCTCGTTCTGCGTAAAGGGAAATTTCTATAATGAGACACTGCAGCGTACAAGTCCGCGGACTGCTAACGAGAGACGAGCTTGATCGTTACAACGCATTGATGGAAGTCGGTTCCTTTCTAGAATCGCAAAATCGGTATGACTTGGCTTATACGGTGCAAAAAGAAGTTGACCTGCTCATTCAGCCGGCAATCGAAAGGCTGAAGGACAAAGGGCGCGAGCGCGATAGAGCTACCCAGGAGTATTTGGAGGCAAAGCGGCTCGGTTTAGATGAGGAAGACGAGGAAGACGATCACTAACGATAAAAGGCTTTCGCTTGTTAACAGCATGTTGTGCTGTTCAACGGCGAAAGCCTTTTTTTAATAAACGGGTGTTATCTGATCGCTCTATAGCTGAAGTAATGCAGCGAACTTCTCGCTGTTCAGCAGATTGCCGACGTAGAAGTCGCCGAAGTCTGCGAAACGCGCGCTTACTTCGTCAAAGCGCATTTCGTAAATAAGCTTTTTGAACTGAAGCGCATCGTCTGCAAAGAGCGTAACGCCCCATTCCCAATTGTCAAAACCGACAGAGCCGGTAATGATTTGTTTTACTTTACCCGCGTATTGACGGCCAATCATGCCGTGGCTGCGCATCATAGTACGGCGCTCATCCATGCTGAGCATATACCAGTTGTCGTTTCCTTCGCGGCGTTTGTTCATCGGATAGAAGCAGATGTGGTTTGCTTTGGGCAAAGTAGGCTTCAATCTCGCGATAATGTCCGGATTTTGCATCGGATCAGTGCCTGGCTGTGCCATGTAGTTGCTTAGCTCCACGACACTCACATAAGAATGTACAGGGTAGGTGAAGCTCGCGAAAGTCGTTTTGTTGAACGCAGTCTCGATAGCGCTCAAGTCCTCTAACGTTTCACGCAAATGCATGAATACGAAGTCTGCCTTTTGGCCGACTACAGAGTAAACGGCGGTGCTGCCTTGTTTATTTTCCTCCAGCTCAGTCCATTGCTGCAAAAACGATTGCAGCTCGTCCAGCGCACGGCTGCGCTCACTTTCATCGGCTAAGCGCCATGCGGTCCAATCAATGCTGCGGAAATCATGCAGCGCGTACCAGCCTTCTAACGTTTGTGCTGCTTCACTCATTGGATAAATGCTCCTCTCAAGCTCCTTAATGATGCTCCAACTATTGTATCGTAACCGGGCTAAGCTGAGCAAATGGCGGTCTTGTGACATTTGTCCACATCTAATTGACTTCCGAAGTACCATTAATTAAACTAAGAAACGAGAGTCTGAAAGGGGAAGTTTGGATGCTTCAATTAATTATAGCGACGGTGCTGTTTCTGGTCATGATGTTTGGCATCGGCTTTATCTTGAATATGCTGTTAAAAACAACCTGGTTCCCGCTTTATCTATTTATTATCGTATTAATTCCGCTCGGGATATGGGCGCCTTGGGATAAAACAGCGTCAGCGACGATAGAAAACTTCGCTCATTATACGGTCGTTGATTACATACCTGTAATCGGAGCGCTCGTTGGCGCTTATGTAAGCGGCTGGGCAATTCAAGCGCTGCGTAAAGGCGGCTATAAAATGTTCTAAAATAAAAATCCCTCATCCGGGGGATTTTTCTATTTTTCGACTCGTCCCGGAGCGTTGTTTTTATGCTAAAATGATAGATAGAAAGTAAGGGATGGAGCTGGTGCGATGCGCATCAATAATATATTGCAGTACACGGAACATCACCGTTATTACATATTTCGTGATTTTTCGCTAAGCAGTCTGGACTATAAAATGCTATCGCTAATCTATCAGCCGATGATTGGCGCATTTGCGGTTGCCTTATATCAGCAGTTGTATCACGGCATTGCAGAAGGTTGCTCAGGCTATTCGCCGCTGGAACCGCAACGGAAGCTGTTCCTTGGTTTAGGGCTGGAAATGAACGAGCGCAGCCGCAAGCATTTGATTGATCAGGCATCCAAGCTTGAAGCTGTCGGCTTACTGCAGACATCGCGGCTCGGCTTGCCTGACAATGCGGATGTTATATATGAATACGAGCTGGCGCAGCCGCTCTCGCCTGCTGAGTTTTTTCGCAACATGCATTTGACGATGCTCCTTCGCGACAAGGTAGGCAAATATGCGGTTATTTCGCTGCGAGAATCGTTTGGCGCAAACGAGCCGGATGAGCTGGCGCAAGCGCAATTGACGAAAGAAAACATATCGGTACCTTTTTATGAGCTATTTAAGCTTAACCTGCAGTCAGTCGATAATGAGCTTGAGCAAGCGCTCACTGAGGTTGCGCCATCGCGGCAAGCATCAGCCCGGTCGACACTTGCGACAGCCGGTATTCCATACGGTGAAATTATTTTGCGATTCCCGCGTAATTCGGCGAACCGTCGTTTTGTTGAACGGCTGCGCGGTGATGAAGAGCAGCTGGCACAGGTTAATTATGTCGCTTATAAATACAATTTAACCGTAGCCGACTTGTGCCGGCTGCTCGATGAGGACGGCATATTCAGCGATAACGGTCAATTAAATGTCGATGAGATACAGCTGCGGGCCAACCAGTTTTACCGGCAGGACAAGAAGCGGGAGGGCGATCGGCAGCGTACGCTTGCACGAACTCCAGTTACCACGAGTGAACCGTTCGATTCGGAAGAATTGGACGAGGAATACGAGGTTCAGGAGCAAGATTATTTGCAGGTGCCTAATCAGCTGCTTGGCCGCTGCGATATACAGCAATACAACATGCTTATGCGCAATGAGCCGCATACCCGGTTTCTGCAGCGCTTTTTTCCTGGCGCGGTACCGGATTGGATAGAACGGGTTTTTGAACGAATTGATTTGAACTATAAGCTGGCAGCACCGGTCATAAACGTCCTTATTCATTATGTTATTGGAGCTAACGATGCGCAGCGGGTCACGAAGACATTTCTCGACGCAGTAGCGTCGAACATGCTTGTGAAGCAAATTGATACATTTGAGAAGGCCGTGCAGTATGTAAGAGAGCAAGCGCAGGTTGAGCAAGAGAAGGAACGCCGGAAGGAAGCGGCAGCCAGCTTCGGCGGAGCGGGCGGAGGCGCATATAACGGCGCCAAGGGGAACGGCCGCAGCGGTGGAAATAACCGCGGTACTTCGCGTAAGCCATCGATTCCGATCGTAGAGGAAGGACAGCCGGCTTCGGCTGTATCGGCCGATGAGCTTGAGGAGCTGCGCAAGCTAGCGCGCAAATTAGACGGGAAATTATAGGATGGGGGGGAGCGGACGATGGAATCATTGGGTGAAATGCTGAAATCTTGGCCGACGGGTCAAGCCATAACGGAAAAGGCGGATCATAAGCTGGCGGAGATGCTCTCAGAACCGCTTGTCGAGAAGCTGCGAACGAAATATCCGGAGCTGGATGAGCGGACGATCCGTCTCAACCTTAATCGCGTATATCAATATGTTACGGAGTATCGGAACTGTTCGAATTGCCCGGGACTTGAGAAGTGCCCCAATGACTTTGAAGGCCATTATACGCTGCTGAGCTCTGATACGGTGAACGGTCATACACAGCTTTATGACCGTAAGGTCGCGTGCAAGAAGTTTATCGCCCGCCAAGGCGAAGACCAGATCCGAAGCCGCATCCGCAGCTTCTATATTGATGAAAAGGCGCTGCAGCGCGGCTATTCATCCGATGAGATTTTGACCAATGACATGGAGCGCGCGAAGGCAGTTGGCCAAGTGCTGCGGTATATCGACCGGACGAAGGAGTATGGCCTGCAGGAAGAAGGACTTTACTTAGCAGGGCGGTTCGGGACAGGAAAGACATTTTTGATGTGCTATCTGCTTCATGAGCTGGCGAAGGCCGGCTATTCCGGTGTTATCGTCTACATGCCTGATTTTGTTGAGGATTTAAAGACGCTTATGCATGAGCCGGGCAAGCTGAAAGAAACAGTTGAGATGATGAAGGAAACCGATCTTCTTATCTTTGACGATATGGGTGCGGAAAATTTAAACCCTTGGGTGCGTGACCACGTTCTGGGCGCAATCCTGAACTACCGGATGCAGCGAAAGCCGACGTTCTATACCTCCAATTATGAGCTGGATGCGCTTGAGCGGCATTTCAGCTTCACGAGCAAGGATGGCGACGAGCTGCACAAAGGACAGCGCATAATGGACCGTATACGGCCTTATGTAGAGGTTGTAATGGTTACAGGAGAAAACAAGCGCGGACGAAGAAAATAGCAATTATATGAATTTATAAGGTTAGGAGAGGTGCATTTATGCACCTCTTTTTTTGTTCGAATTATAAAGCTTTTTTATAATACTTATTATTTTTTTTGAAATTTAGTATTGACAGCTAGCGGGGAGCGCTGGTAAGATTCATCCATAACCAACTAAACAGGTAGGAATAATTGTTTTACGACCGGACCACCGGAGTTGACACCTATTTGACAAGGAAACATTGTTGCTAATACACATAGCATAATTGTTTCTAGAAGCCTGTCATATTAAAAGGGGTGTATGGAAGTATGAAGAAAATTACTCATGTTCGATCCATTGTTATCATTTTGGTATTAACGCTTTTATTGGCTGCTTGCGGTCAAGGAGGCAGCAATGCGGCAAACAAACAATCCAATAAACCTGCAAACGGAACAAACGTGACGAACGCTCCGGCAACCGAAGAGGCGTCTAAAGAAAAGCCTAAGCCTCCAGTTGAGCTGCTGAACGTATCGTATGACCCGACCCGTGAGCTTTATGTAGAATTTAATGAAGCATTCGCTAAGCACTGGAAAGCTGAAACGGGTCAAGAAGTAACGATTAAACAATCGCATGGCGGTTCAGGTAAACAAGGCCGTGCCGTTATCGACGGTTTAAAAGCGGACGTAGTTACGTTGGCGCTCGGGTATGATATTGACGCCATCACGGAGCCTGGATTGATCAATTCGGATTGGCAGTCAAAATTCGAGCACAACAGCTCGCCTTATACATCAACAATCGTATTCCTTGTTCGCAAAGGCAATCCGAAAGGCATTAAAGACTGGAACGATTTGATCAAGGATAAGGTTGAAGTAATTACACCAAATCCGAAAACATCAGGCGGCGCCCGCTGGAACTATCTTGCTGCATGGGGCTATGCGCTGAAGCAAAACGGTAACGATGAGGCAAAAGCACAGGAGTTTGTAGCTGAATTGTTTAAGCACGTGCCAGTTTTAGACTCAGGCGCCCGCGGATCAACAACAACATTCGTAGAACGCGGAATCGGCGACGTATTGCTCGCTTGGGAAAACGAAGCATTTCTTTCGATCAATGAGCTTGGCCCGGACAAATTCGAAATCGTATATCCCTCACTTAGCATCTTGGCGGAGCCTCCTGTAGCTGTCGTTGACAAGGTGGTTGATGAGCGCGGCACCCGTGAAGTTGCAGAAGCATACCTGAAATATTTGTACACAGAAGAAGGTCAAGAAATCGCAGCGAAAAACTATTATCGTCCCATTTCCGAAGCAATAGCCGCGAAATATAAAGATCAATTTAAAGAGCTTGAATTGCTGTCGATCGACAAGGATTTTGGCGGCTGGAAAGAAGCGCAATCGAAACACTTTGCTGACGGCGGGGTCTTTGACAAAATTTACACACCGGGATCATAAGGTAAGATTTGAAGAAGACTGGAGCTGACTTCACATGAAAGGTTCCAAGCCCCGTAACGTACTGCCGGGTTTTGGTTTGTCGCTTGGATTCACATTGTTCTACTTGAGTATTATCGTATTAATCCCGCTGGCTGCCGTTTTTTTCAAAACGGCAGAGCTCAGCTGGTCAGAGTTTTGGAGCACGGTGACGAATGCGCGTGTATTAGCTTCTTACCGCGTTAGCTTCACAACAGCCTTTTTGGCAGGGCTTGTAAATGCTGTGTTCGGCTTATTGATCGCATGGGTGCTCGTTCGGTATCGTTTTCCCGGTAAAAAGCTGATTGATAGTTTGGTAGACCTGCCGTTTGCACTTCCGACCGCTGTTGCCGGTATTGCATTAACCGCCATTTATGCGCCTAACGGCTGGATCGGGTCGATCTTAGAGCCGCTCGGCGTAAAGGTTGCTTACTCGCCAATCGGAATTACAATCGCGCTCATCTTTATCGGACTTCCGTTTGTCGTTCGAACCGTGCAGCCCGTGCTGCAGGACATGGAGAAAGAGACGGAAGAAGCCGCGGTCATGCTGGGAGCTTATCGGCTGCGGACGTTTTGGAAGGTCGTACTGCCTGAGCTTATGCCGGCTTTATTAACCGGGTTCGCGCTGGCATTTGCAAGAGGAATAGGTGAATACGGCTCGGTCGTCTTCATATCCGGCAACATGCCGCTGAAGACGGAAATTACGCCGCTGCTTATTATGACTAAGCTGGAGCAATATGATTATGCCGGTGCTACTGCAATTGCATTAGTTTTGCTCGTTGTGTCTTTCCTTATGTTGCTTCTTATCAATATACTGCAGTGGCGAATGAATCGCCGCACAGTATCAGATTAAAGCAAATACCTACGAAGCGGGTTTTGTTGCACAAAACTTTAGGAGGAAGCTCAAATGGCTGGAGCAATAACCGTTCATACATCAGAAAAAGCATCGAAACGTCCGCGGCATATAACAGAACCGGCGCCCGTGCAATGGCTGCTCATTGGGATCGCAATATTGTTTCTCGGATTTATCGTCCTGCTGCCGCTTGCGTCGGTATTTGTCGAAGCGTTCAAAAAGGGCGTAGGCGTCTATATGGATTCAATTACAGATCCGGACGCCTTGTCGGCACTGAGGCTAACGCTGATCGTCGCGTTAATTGCCGTTCCCGTAAATACAATCTTTGGCATCGCGGCGGCGTGGGCAATTAGCAAGTTCCGTTTTCGCGGCAAAAATATACTTATTACGCTAATCGATTTGCCTTTTGCAGTATCACCCGTCATATCCGGTATGATTTATGTGCTGCTGTTTGGAGCGCAAGGATTTTTGGGGCCATGGCTTGACGAACGGGATATTCAAATTGTATTTGCTGTACCGGGCATTGTGCTCGCAACTGTCTTCGTGACTGTACCGTTCGTCGCCCGTGAGCTTATTCCGCTCATGCAGGCGCAGGGCGTGCAGGAGGAGGAGGCAGCTGTGAGCCTAGGGGCAAAGGGCTGGCAAATCTTTTGGAAGGTAACGCTTCCTAATATCAAATGGGGATTGTTATACGGAGTCATTTTATGCAACGCTCGTGCGATGGGCGAATTCGGCGCCGTGTCCGTCGTATCCGGTCATATTCGCGGAGAAACGAATACGCTGCCGCTTCATATTGAAATTTTGTATAATGAGTATCAATTTTCCGCATCATTTGCGGTTGCTTCTTTACTTGTCATGTTAGCGGTACTGACCTTAATCGTGAAAAGTATCGTGGAATGGAAGTCAAGCCAGCAAAAACCAGCATTTGAATCCGAGTAAAATATTTAAAGTTGGAGGGGTTTCGAATGGCAAAACCGTTTGAAGTGGATCAGCAATGGTTGGAGCGAATCGCAGATCAGGTAAGCGGCATACATTATGGGCATGTTACGATTACCGTTCATGATGGAAGAATCGTGCAAATTGACCGGACGGAGAGAACGAGATATGATGGGCCCTCCCAAAAACGAAATCCGTCCGAGTCGGAGCAGCAACAATCCAAACAGCGTGAAAGCCAAGCTGCAAGCGAAGCGCTGCGTATCGTCCAATAGCGGTTTCATCCGCGAACCTAAAAAAAGCTCCGAACTCCGGCATTGGCCGCGAGTACGGAGCTTTTTTTTAACCGCTAATGATGAATTTCACGATAACGGCAATTGCGAAAATGACGGTCATAAAACCGAGCATACCGCCAAAGCCGAATACGACATCCATCAAGTCGTGGCGAGGTTCTTCATTAAAATGCTCGCGCGGGTCTCTTACGTTTTCCATCGTTGACGTCCTCCTTGAAAGACCGATCGTTTCAGTCACAACCTAAAGCGGTCGTCTCTATGTAGTATCGGTTTATTCAGCTTTTATTAGTATACCCAAACAGCCGAACAGTTGTAAAGCTAATACCGGTGACAATTATAAGACAAAATGCAGTCCAATTATGCTAAAATGTGAACAGTATCTTATGGCAGTCGGAGGCGAGAGCATGGAAGAACAGCAAACGGATCGGCTGCAGGCGGAGCAGATGCTTGCAGAAGCAAAGGAGACGATACGGAACAAACTAGCTTTGCTCCCGGATCAACCAGGCTGTTATTTAATGAAAAACAGCGAAGGCGTTATCATTTATGTCGGTAAAGCAAAGGTGCTCAAAAATCGGGTGCGGTCCTATTTTAACGGCAGCCATAACGGTAAGACGCAGCGCCTCGTATCTGAAATTCGCGATTTCGAGTTTATTGTCACATCCAGCAATATGGAAGCACTCATTCTTGAATGTAATTTAATTAAGCAGCACCATCCGCGTTACAACGTCCTTCTGAAGGACGATAAATCTTTTCCTTATATAAAAATAACGAACGAAAAGCATCCAAAGCTTGAGGTGACCCGGCGTATCGTCAAGGATAAGGGGAAATATTTCGGTCCCTATCCGAATGCGTTTGCGGCGCAGCAGACGAAAAAGCTGCTTGATCGTCTATATCCGCTGCGCAAATGCAAGACACTGCCGGACAAGGTTTGCCTTTATTATCATTTGGGACAATGCATTGCGCCATGCGAATTTGAGGTGGAGCAGGCAGATTATGATAAGATGATACAGGAAATTACGCGGTTCCTTAACGGGGGACAGGACGTTGTAAAGATAGAACTGCAGCGAAAGATGGCAGAGGCGGCCGAGCAGCTTGAATTCGAACGGGCGAAGGAGTTCAGGGATCAGCTTATCGCCATTGATGCGGTCATGGAGAAGCAGAAGATTACGATGTCGGATGCGCTTGACCGTGACGTATTCGGTTATGCGGTCGATAAGGGCTGGATGTGCGTTCAAATCTTGTACATGCGCAAAGGTAAGCTGATCGAACGTCACGGGACGACCTTCCCCTATTATGGCGAAGCGTATGATGATTTCATGACGTTCGTGACGCAGTACTACAGCGATAATCCGGCCCTGCCGAAGCAAATCCTGCTGCCGCTTCCGCCGGAGCAAGATCAAGTGGAGCAAGATGCAGCAGAAGAGGGGGCCGGATCAAGAGCCGACGATGTTATCGCTTCGCTTCACAGCTGGCTGAAGGTTAAAGTGCTTATGCCTCAGCGCGGACGCAAGAGCGAGGTCGTTTCAATGGCCGCAGACAATGCAAAGGTTATGCTTGACGAGAAGTTCCGTCTAATCGAACGCGATGAGGAACGTAGCGTTAAGGCGTCTGAATCGTTAGCCGGATGGCTGGGCTTGGAAGAAGTACGCCGCATTGAGGCGTTTGATAACTCTAACATTCAAGGAACGAACCCCGTATCCGCGATGGTCGTATTCACAGATGGCAAGCCTGACCGCAAGGAATACCGCAAATATAAAGTGAAAACCGTGCAAGGCCCCGACGATTACGAAACGATGCGCGAGGTTATACGCCGCCGCTATGAGCGGGTTCTGAAGGAAGATCTTATTCAGCCTGACTTAATCGTTGTCGACGGCGGTAAGGGGCAAATATCGGCAGCGCTTGATGTGCTCGAGAATGAGCTTGGCCTGTTCATTCCCGTATGCGGGCTTGTGAAGGATGCGAAGCATAAGACGGCACAACTGATGACCGGCGATCCAGCCGAGATCGTGCCGCTGCCCCGGGACAGCCAAGAATTTTATTTGCTCCAGCGCATTCAAGATGAGGTTCACCGGTTTGCGATTACATTCCACCGCGAGCAGCGCGGCAAGTCTATGATTGAATCGAAGCTCGATTCAATACCGGGCATAGGGGAGAAGCGGCGCAAGCTTCTGTTAAAGCATTTTGGCTCCATTAAAAAAATAAAAGAGGCCTCAGTCGAAGACTTCCGGCCTCTATCTATAGGTGATAAGCTGGCTTCACAAATTATTGCAGCTCTAAGGGAGGAGCCGTCATAGCTGACGGTTTCGCCTTTTTTTTGTTGTCCATGAACCTGATTGCATAGGCGATCAGCAAAGGCAGTACAGTGAAGAAAATGGCTGAAACGATGTTTGGCGCTGTACCGATTGTTAACAAGGAAATGCCAACGGCAGCGCTGTTAAAAATAGCGTGCGTGAACATCGACGTTATGAATCCGTATCTTACAAATATGAAGCTGAACACAAGTCCGATAATCATCAGCTCGATCAGCCTCGTAGAGGAAGGATAGAACGGATACATGACGTGACCGAGCGCCCAGAAAAACGTCGGAAGGAGCGCTGCGGCAAAGGTGTTCTTGAACCATCTGCGGAACAGCCCGATTCCGAAAA
Source organism: Paenibacillus prosopidis (assembly GCF_003337375.1). Taxonomy (GTDB): domain Bacteria; phylum Bacillota; class Bacilli; order Paenibacillales; family Paenibacillaceae; genus Pristimantibacillus; species Pristimantibacillus prosopidis. The sequence continues at coordinate 71,184 of NZ_QPJD01000020.1, read as the reverse complement.
GCCGAAACACGGCTTCTTCAGATATAGCAGCCGCCCATGCGAGTACAGGCATCAACCATAGAATCTTCATGTTATAAGGAGACTGAGTTACATCTGTCGTATCCCAAGTACCGATCGTAAACTTCAAACCGATAAAAATAACAGCCTGCAGAGCGAACAGAATGATGGCGAACATATAAGATAACCCCATGCTTCGCCAAACATAGTCGCCATACCCCGGCTGTCCGAAGCGCGGCCACAATGCGCGTCCCTGCGCTTTCCACAGCCCGTCTCCCGCCACTAGCGAAATATAAATGGATCCTGCCATCGGTATCGTGAGCAAGACGGTGAAGATCGCGGTTATGAGCACGGTTTGGTCAGCCATTCCCGTTTCGCCCAGCGATGCCCGTATGCCGTCCAGGATATTCAGGTTCATGATGATATAGGTAATGAAAAATACAACCGTAAGTACAATTCCGTATTTAAACGACATGAATTTCCGATACAGAACTGCATAAATAATGGCTAGTACGAATAAAACAAAACTCATGAAAATATAACCGAACCCGGTCAGGAACCCGGCTAGTTTATCTTGACGCTTCACATATTTGATGTAATCGGGTGGAGCTGTAAAAGCAGCTTTATATTTGGTTATAACAGCTTTATTCCCGATAGACAGCACGTTCACTTGCACGTTGAGCGAAGCATCATTCAAGCTGTAGCCGGCGGGCTGTCCGTTCCACTCCCCGTTTTCAACGATTTTACCCGTTTGCAGTTCTTCTGAGCGGAAGCCTTGACTGGTCAAGAAAGTAAGCACCTGAGCGGTCTTTTCGTCATCAGGTAATTGTTCACCGTCTAATAGAAAGTTCCACGAAATGATTCTTTCCTTCTGCATATGTACATAAACGAAACCGCTTCCGCCTTCTGCAAATTCCAGATCGACCTGATAGGTATCCGTCGGAAAGCGTTCATCATATTGATCCGTATACGTTTTGACAAGTTTTTCCTTCGATAAATAACCGTTCATCAATTTATCGGTCTGGTGCACAGCTTTAGCCGATGTAACCTCAAGTCCGGTTTGCTCTTCAGCGAATGAAGCAGCGTGCTCCTCGGCAGCAGACTTTTCAATTACATTGGTGTCGTACTCGCCTGATGCAATAGACGCAATCATCGGGACGATTTCAAGACCTACATAAATCATGAAGCAAGCAATCGCAACCCACAGAAAACGTTTCCATTCATTAGGCTTGATTGAATCAATCATTGGTTCACCTCGAGTATCTTTAAATTGCATATCTTATTTTATTACCTTATCACACTAATCCCTAAATTATCCAATGAAAAAGATCGTTTATTTTCAAAAACAAGCGAAATAACGATATCCGACAAGCCTGATGCTTGCTGCCGTAACGCGATGCCCGATTTCGGTCCAAAATCGTCCCATTTGTGCTTAATGCCTGCTTTGAATTAAGGCAGCTTTGGGATTATAATCGTTAACGTCATACTAATTGAATAGTACAGCCGAATTTCTTAAGGAAATCGGGGGAACCATAAAGTTGTCGAAATGGATGAATAGGCTGATAGGGCTGTTCTCTTTCGGCGGCATGGGGTGAATTTTTGCGGGAGAGACTCGTCTCTAACCGCCGAATAGGGCTGCCTGTCCAGGCCCGAATCCGTCAGCTAACCTCGTAGGCGTATTGGAACAGGACTCATCGCACAGAGCACTTGAGTTTCCAGTGCTTTTTTTTGTGCCTAATATTTGCTTGATAGCACTGAGAAAATTACAGAAGAAGGTTGAAAGATGAAATTGAGTTCGAATGTCTTAAAGTGGTCACCGCCGCGAATACTGGTCAGCGGATTTGCACTGATCATATTGCTGGGCGCAATTTTATTATCCATGCCTTTCGCATCCGCGAGCGGTCAGCAGCTGCCGTTTCTCGATGCGTTGTTCACGGCGACATCGGCTACTTGTGTAACCGGGCTCGTCGTCGTAGATACAGGGACATATTTTTCGGTACCGGGTCAAATTGTATTAATGTGTCTTTTTCAGCTTGGCGGGCTTGGATTCATGACGATGGCGACGCTCATAGCGCTCGTGCTCCGCAAACGGATTTCTCTTAGAGAACGGCTCTTGCTGCAGGAGGCGATGAATCAGACGAGCATGGAAGGCATCGTGCGCTTGATTCGGCGGGTCCTCATATACTCGATAACGATAGAACTTATCGGAGCAGCGCTCTTTTCATTCCGATTTGCTTTCGATATGCCGCTTGGCAAAGCGTTATTTTTCGGCGCATTCCATGCAGTCTCATTATTCAATAACGCTGGGTTTGATATTTTCGGTGAATATCGCAGCTTAACCCTATACGTATCCGATCCAATCGTGAATGTAACAGCCATGCTGCTTATCATTACCGGCGGACTTGGATTCATTGTCATGGCAGATCTTATGGAATATCGCAAAAATCGTAAACTTTCACTCCATAGCAAAGTTGTTCTTTCAATGACGGGCACTTTAATTGCTGTCGGTACGATCGTTATCTTTATATTCGAGTTTTCAAATACAAAGACGCTTGGTTCTCTTGACTGGGGCGGTAAAATAATGTCCTCGTTTTTCCAGTCAATTACGCCGCGTACAGCTGGCGTTAATACGCTCGATTATACCGCACTGCGTCAAGCGACCGTATTTTTCACTATAATATTAATGTTTATCGGCGCATCACCAGGATCGACGGGAGGCGGCATTAAGACGACCACCTTCACGACGCTGATCGGTGCCGTCATAGCGATGATTCGCGGCCGCGACGATATTGTGCTGTTCCGCTACAGACTCGGCAAAGACCGGATTTTCAAAGCATTGACGATTACGTTAATATCACTGGCACTTGTAATTGTAGTAACGATGGTGCTGTCGACGACAGAAGATCAAGCGTTTATTAAATTATTGTTTGAAGCGACATCCGCGTTCGGTACGGTCGGTCTTTCGGTCGGAGTCACTCCTGAATTGTCATATGTCGGGAAAATAATTATCGCATTCACGATGTTTGCCGGACGGCTTGGCCCGTTAACGCTCGCATACGCGCTCGGGCCCCGCACAGAAAAAGAACTGTACCGGCATCCTGAAGGTAAAATTACAATCGGATAGGGGAATTGGCAAGTGGGGATAAAGAAAAATCAGTTTGTTATTGTAGGTTTGGGAAGATTCGGGTCTAGCCTGGGCAGGGAGCTGATTCAGCTCGGGTATGAGGTGCTCGGCATTGATAAAGACGAAGAAGCAGTTCAGGAAATGAGCAACGTGCTCACCTATTCGGTATCCGCCGACTGTACGGATGAGGAGACTCTTCGCTCATTAGGCGTACGGAACTTTGATTGCGGTGTCGTTGCGATCGGTGACGACATTCAGGCTAGTATTTTAACGACGATTTTGCTTAAGGATCTAGGCGTCAAGAAAGTAGTTGCGAAGGCAATGAGCGAATTGCATGGGCGTGTGCTCGAGAAAATTGGGGTAGATCGTGTCGTGTATCCGGAACGTGACATGGGCATCCGAGTCGCACATCAGCTCGTATCGCCTAACTTGCTGGATTATATAGAGCTTTCCAAGGAATATACAATTGCGGAGCTCGCTGTACCGCAGTGCTTGAACGGAAAGTCGCTGCATGACCTCAATCCGCGTGCCAGATTCGGCTGCAGCATCGTGGCGATCAATAAGCCAGGCGGCATCATTATCGCCCCTACGGCTACAGATGTGCTTACTGAGCGCGATGTTATGGTAATTATCGGAACGAATGATCAGATCGAACAATTTGAAGCGACCGTCATCCGGTAGAATACGCGCAGTGGATTCAATAAGTGTAATATTGGAAATGATAAAGGACAGTAGCTATGTTAATAGCTGCTGTCCTTTTGAGTTGGAAAACGAGCCGCAATTTCATTGATCCATAGACGGATGGATGGACTTAGAGCTGCCGAATCAGCGTGGATAAGCGATGTCGTGCGCTTCGTATCCGCCAGCTCGCGAATCGTTACGACAAGGAGGTCGTTATCCTCAAGCAGCTGGTGACGCATATAGGATTGAGGGAGCAGCGTAGCCGCCCGGCACGTATGCAGCAAGCGCAGTATCGCTTCAAAAGAATCGATTTCCATTCGCACATCCGGCTGCAGATGATATTTATCGAACAGCTCATCCGTTAACAGGCGGTACCATGTTCCTTTGGAGAACAAAATCATCGGCATTCCGGTCAAGTCTTGAATACCGAGCGTTCCTTTATCGGTAATAACCTGATTGCGGGGCAGCACAAGCGATAAGTGATCATCGAATAAAGGAATGCACCGGAGTGTTGAATCCTCAATACTGGAGGCAACGATGCCGATATCGGCTTTATGATCACGGACAAGTGATACGATCTCATGCGTCTTGCCTGTAACTGCTTTGATATCGATTTCCGGATGGGCAGAGGTTAGCGTTTGAATGAGATCAGGCAGCGTCGTCTGCAGCGTTGTTAAGCTTGCGCCAATCGTCAGCGAAGTATGTCCAGTAGCTGTAAACTCGGAGACCGTTTGCAAGTATTTGCGATGCAGCTGACGCAGCTCAATGGCATATTCGTAGGTAAGCTGTCCGATCCGGGTTAGCTCAAGACGTTTGCCAATGCGGCGAAACAATGGGGCGCCTATTTCTTGCTCGAGCTTGGCGATTTTGCGTGAGAGCGCAGGCTGAGACAAGTTGAGCAGCGCAGACGCTTTGTTCATGCTCGACTGCTCGACAATAACCGTGAATACATGCATTTCTTCATTCATTGCAGGAACCCCTTATGTCATTATGTTATAAGAAATTATAAAAAATAAGCAATTCCATTATAAGCTGAAAAGGAGTAGGATGGGAAGTGTGACTAACGTGTGTCGGCTGTGTGTCGACTGTATGTCGGATTTTGTTGACGGAGGTACATGCTGGGGTTACAATGTAGAATGATTTGTTAAAAAAACGTAAGAAAGCACTCACAGTCTTGAAAGGAGAAGGAATGACATGAATGGAAACTCGTATTTCTCGCGCAAGCTTCACTCGCTTCTAGGGATCATCCCGCTAGGCGGGTTTATCGTTGTGCACGGGTTGACGAATTATCAGGCTTTTGAACGGGGACCTGAAGGCTTCAGCAAAGGCGTTCAATTTATTAACAGCTTGCCTGCGCTAGTTTTGCTTGAGATTTTCGGTATTTACCTCCCGCTATTGTTCCATGGAATTTACGGCTTATACGTCGCATACCAATCGAACTCTAATACGGGACGCTTCCAATACGGGAGGAACTGGGCATTTACAGCGCAAAGGGTAACAGGGGTAATTACCTTTGTTTTCGTGTTCTGGCATGTGTATCAGACCCGTATGCAGGTTTATCTCGGCAATATTACGCATGAGGAGCTAGGCTCGACGATGAATCTTATCGCAAGCAGCCCCGTTTATTTCGTGCTTTATGTCATTGGTGTTCTTGCAGCCGTATTCCATTTCAGTAACGGTCTATGGGCATTTCTGGTCAGCTGGGGCATTACAATAGGACCTAGAGCGCAGCGCATTTCTTCCTACATTTGTATGGGCGTTTTTGTTGTCGTTTCGGCGCTGTTTATTCTATCGCTCATCGCTTTTAGCGGCGATGAATTTAAGGAAGCTGCAAGCAGCGCACTGGCATGGACGAATATCGGTTAGTTTGAAGACAAGGAGCGAAACGTTATGGCTAAAAATAAAATTATCATCGTTGGCGGCGGACTTGCCGGCTTGATGGCTACCATAAAAGCGGCAGAAGCAGGCGTGCACGTTGATCTGTTTTCTCTTGTGCCGGTTAAGCGTTCCCATTCCGTATGCGCGCAGGGCGGCATCAACGGCGCGGTTAATACGAAAGGGGAAGGCGATTCCCCATGGGAGCATTTCGACGATACCGTATACGGCGGAGACTTCCTCGCGAATCAGCCGCCGGTTAAAGCAATGTGCGATGCTGCACCAGGCATTATTCACTTAATGGACCGGATGGGCGTTATGTTCAGCCGTACTTCCGAAGGTTTACTCGACTTCCGCCGTTTCGGCGGCACGAAGCATTCGCGCACGGCATTCGCCGGTGCAACGACAGGCCAGCAATTGCTGTATGCACTGGATGAGCAAGTGCGCCGCTGGGAAGCGGCCGGACTGGTCAACAAGTTTGAACACTGGGAATTCCTTGGCGCAGTCGTTGACGATGACGGCGTTTGCCGCGGTGTATCAGCACAGGATTTGCGCTCGATGGAAGTTCACACGGTTCGTGCGGATGCGGTTATTCTTGCATCAGGCGGTCCCGGCATTATTTTCGGCAAAACAACGAACTCTGTTATTAACACAGGTACAGCTGCGAGCGCTGTTTACCAGCAAGGCGTTAATTACGCGAACGGCGAGTTCATTCAAATTCACCCGACAGCTATTCCGGGCGACGACAAGCTGCGCTTGATGTCCGAATCAGCGCGCGGCGAGGGCGGCCGTATCTGGACTTACAAAGACGGTAAGCCATGGTACTTCCTTGAAGAAAAATATCCGGCGTACGGCAACCTTGTTCCTCGTGACATTGCAACACGCGAAATTTTCAGCGTCTGTGTCGATCAAAAGCTTGGCATCAATCAGGAAAACATGGTTTACCTTGACTTGTCTCATAAAGATCCGAAGGAGCTTGACGTTAAGCTTGGCGGCATCATCGAAATCTATGAGAAGTTCATGGGCGACGATCCACGCAAAATCCCGATGAAGATCTTCCCTGCGGTTCACTATTCGATGGGCGGCATGTGGGTCGATTACAATCAAATGACGAACATTCCCGGTTTGTTTGCAGCCGGCGAATGCGAATATCAATACCACGGCGCGAACCGCCTTGGAGCAAATTCCTTGCTGTCCGCAATCTATGGCGGTATGGTAGCCGGACCGAAAGCAGTCGAGTACATTAAAGGCCTGAAAAAATCGGCTGAAGATGTTGCATCGTCCGTATTCGATCGTGAGACCAAGCGTCAAACGGACAAATACAACAGCATTCTCAACATGAACGGCAACGAAAATGCTTATGTAATCCATAAAGAGCTTGGCGAATGGATGACGAACAACATGACCGTCGTTCGCTTTAACGATAAGCTGGAAGCTACGATAAATAAGATTAAAGAACTCAAACAGCGCTACAAAAATATTAACATCAACGATACGGCTGCTTGGAACAACGCCGGCGTTGCCTTCACCCGCCAACTGTGGAATATGCTTGAGCTTTCCGAAGCGATGACATTGGGTGCTCTGTTGCGTAACGAAAGCCGTGGCGCTCACTACAAGCCGGAATTCCCGGATCGTGACGACGATCAATTCATGAAATCTACGATTGCGAAATGGACGGCAGAAGGACCAAAAATTTCATACGAGGATATTGACGTTAGTCTTATTAAGCCTCGTAAACGTGACTACTCATCCGACAAGAAGAAAGGAGAATAACGATGGCTGAAACAACTGTCGCAACAAAAACGGTTAAGTTTATCATCACGCGTCAAGATACTCCTGATTCGAAGCCTTACACGGAAGAGTTCGAAATTCCTTACCGCGCGAACATGAATGTTATTAGCGGCCTGATGGAAATTCAGCGGAATCCGAAAAAGGCAGACGGTACTGGAACGGCACCTGTGTGCTGGGATTCGAACTGCTTGGAAGAAGTTTGCGGCGCATGTTCCATGGTCATTAACGGGAAGCCCCGCCAAGCGTGCAGCGCCCTGGTTGATAAGCTGGAGCAGCCGATTCGTCTTGAGCCGATGCGTACGTTCCCTGTTGTACGTGATCTTGTCATTAACCGTGAGCGTATGTTCAACGCACTAAAACGAGTGAAAGCATGGATCCCGATCGATGGTACGTATGATCTCGGGCCAGGACCGCGCATGGCGGAAACGAAGCGCCAATGGGCGTACGAGCTTTCCAAATGTATGACTTGCGGCGTTTGCCTTGAAGCATGTCCGAATGTGAACGATCGCACCAGCTTTATCGGTCCTGCAGCTATTTCCCAGGTTCGCTTGTTCAATGCTCACCCGACAGGTGAGATGAACCAAGAAGAACGTCTGGAAGCGCTTATGTCCGATGGCGGTATCGAAGGCTGCGGCAACTCGCAAAACTGCGTCCGCTCATGTCCGAAAGGCATTCCGCTTACGACGTCTATTGCAGCGATCAACAAAGATACAACAAAGCACTTGTTCAAGAAATGGTTGGGTATGTAGACCGATCGAACAGATGGAGCCCCCTCGTGAATCGGGGGTTTCTTTTTTGATTCTATATGATATTGATTATTATTCTCAATGATAGAGCATGGATATTCTTTTGTCAAATGTTGCTCAATTGTCATTCGCGCCTTTCCAGCGCGTGTTGTTGGAGGAATTAAAAATAGCCTAAAATAAAAAAACCGCCTCAGCGGTTTCTTATTCTACATCCATTGTTCGCCCCATTTTTGGATAGACTCAATGACTGGTTCAAGCTCATGTCCCTTGCAGGTTAGCTCGTACTCAATACGTACGGGCATTTCAGGGTACACTTGACGTTTAATTATGGTTAATGTTTCTAGTTCTTTCATACGGTCCGTAAGCATTTTGTCGCTCATTTCGGGGATTTGCTCTTTAATTTCTTTGAACCGCTTTGGTCCTCCAAGCAACACCCGAATGATTCTGCCAGTCCATTTCTTACCTAATATGTCGGCCGCGGCTTCATACTTTGGGCACATTGTCGAATAATCCAACCGTATCACCCCGCTTTTTGTATTTACATTGTAGCATATGAACAAACTAAAAGTAAGTTCATTTCAGTGGGAATACGTTCATTTTTTACAAATATATATTTACTATACAAAAGTTAGACTGGAGAATGCAGGGAGGTTTACACCTCATACCCGGATAATGATTAATCCGAGTAAGGTGCAGCCAAAGGCTGTCCACTGCATAAAGGTCAGCTTCTCTTTATAGACGGCAATGGCACCTATTGCGACGACAAGGCTGTTTGTTGCAAAAATAGGCGCAGCAAGATTGGCTTGGCCGGTAGACAGCGCGACAGCGTACAGCTGTAGCCCACCGTAGGAAAATAGTCCAGCGATTAGTCCAAACCACAATCCGGTAAGTTTGGAGGAACGCTTTTCAACATATTTAACCGGGAGAAGAAACCAGGATAGTGAAAGCGCATAAGCGATGAATAATATCGGTGCGCTTGGCAGGCCAAGCTCGTCCGTGACTTTCAAGCCGCCATTTCGCAATGCGAATAAAATAATGGCCAAACCGACGAGAACAAACCAGCGCTTCTCTGTAATGGTAAGCGGTTCTTTCCGTTTATGGGCAATAAAGATGACAGCAAGCAGCAATAATGTAATACCGACCGCTTCAGAAGCGCTTAGCGGCTCTTTGTACCACCACGTTGCTAATGCAATCACCAATATAACATTCATATTCGTTAGGGGGGACGTTAAGCTAGCGGGGCCGTAATGCAATGCTTTCATAAATAGTGCATTTCCCCAGGCAGAGCCTGCTCCGATAATGAAGCCGGCAATCCATACATTTGAATCCGCAAGCATCGTTAATGTCCCTTCCAGTGCTGAATGGACGCCGAAGCCGAGCGTTCCTGAAGCATATAAGCCAAACAGCAGCACTCTCGTCGAGCCGCCGCGCATTTGTGATACTTTCATCCACCAGCCTGCTAGTCCAAATGAAATTGCGCTGCTGATGGCTATGATGAGCCACATGGATGTCCATCTCCTCAAATTTGTTACACAAATGAAATAGTTCTGTTATCGTCTCATTACATTAGTGGGCTATTATAATAAACAAGACCCCCTTTTTAATATATCCTTTGGGACCTGCGACGTGCAGGTCCACTTTTTTTGTCTTCATACCCTTTTTTATAGAGGAACGACGACTTGTTCACGCTTGCGGTAAAATACCCACTGCGAGAATCCGATTTCCTTCAACCGCTTCTGCACCAGCTCCCACTCATCGCCGACTCTGCTCGGCACATGAGCATCTGATCCGAACGTTACATTCACTCCGAAATGTAGAGCCCGCTCCAACATATCATCCGATGGATACCATCCGCCGACATCCTTTGTGCTGCCAGAAGTGTTAATCTCGATGGAAATCCCGCAATCGGCAATCGTTTGCAGCGTTTCATCGATATGCTCATAGGCGGGAATGTCTGAAAATGCAGGATAATATCCTTTCATCGCATCGATATGACCCAAAATATCGAACATGCCGCTGCGTGCCGATTGCTGAATCAGGTCGTAATAGCTTTTTTTCACCTTGACTTGCTGCTCCTCTTTCAAGCCTTTCCAGCGATTTCGATTAAAAATGCTGACACCGCCTACCTGATGCACGGAGCCGATCAAATAATCGAAAGGCACACCTTCATAAGCTTTCCGATAACTGTCCGCATAGTCAGGGAAAAAATCGGATTCCATACCGAGCAAAACCTCGATTGTACCGTCGTATTTTTCTTTTAATCGCAGCACTTCATTGACATAGCCAGCAAACGCGCTTCTCGCCATAGCTATCCCGGGCGACGGATGATCTTCCTTATGATAGAAATAAGGGGAGTGATCAGAGATGCCGATGACTTGAAGACCGGCATCTATGCCTGCGATGATGTAATCCTCGATAGTGCCATCGGCATGACCGCATCTCACGTGGTGGGTGTGTAAGTCGAATTTCATTGGAATCTCTCCTTATCTGCTGTCTGTGTCTGTCTATTCACTGCTTATGAATTGGTGCTCCGGCATCCCCTTCAGGTCGCTAAGGAATTGCTGCATCGCTGTATTCAAATAACGGCCGGATTTATAAACGACTCCGACGGGATGGCTCGTTTCCAATTCATTGACTTTAATCATTTTTAACGTGCCAAGACGAAGCTCGTTTGCAATCGAAAGCTTCGATACGACAGCGGCTCCAAGATTGATCTCAACCATCCGTTTTATTTCCTCGCTGCTCGAGAGTTCCATTACAATATTGGGCTGGATGTTGTATTTACGGAATATTTGATCGACAAATTTGCGGCCGAGCGTATCCGGAGCGAGCATAATCATGGGGATATCCTTAAGCGTATCCACCGTAGTATGTGTCAGTTTGCTCATTGGGTGAGACGGTGATACAACAAGCTCGAATGTATCATAATAAAGGACGGAAGAGGTGGTATTTGGATTTTTTTCGGTTAAGTATGTAATACCGATATCGACAGAGCCGTTCTCGACGCAGGTCATAACCTGTGACGACGGCATGGAATGAATTGTTGTTTTTATTAACGGAAATTGATTTTGAAAATAGGACAATACGCGAGGCAATATTTGTATGGCGATCGATGACGTCGTTCCAAGTAAAATATGGCCTTGCGGCGTTAAATTTAAATCGGACAGCTTCTGCTTTAACTCTTCTACTATCGTCAGCATTTTTTCCGCATGCTCCAAAAAAACTTTTCCGTGATCGGTTAAGGTGACTGGTTGATTACGATCGATAAGGACCGTCTTGAACTCATCCTCCAGACTTTTGATTTGCGCCGATACAGCAGGCTGAGTCAGGTTTAGCAATTCGCCGGCTTTTCGGAAGCTCATCGTTTTGGAAATCGTAAGGAGTGTTTCAAGCTGGCTAATGTTCACGTCAATCCCCCTTTCATTATTACAAGATGACAAATAAGTATTTATCCATTATAGAGGATATATGTGGCTACAGCAAAATAAAAGGGCTGTACCCGCATGAGACATCAATTGCCCCAGCGTGTGCAGCCCAACCCTATTAAAGTATAAAAGTGGCTTTATAACCATTCCTTTTTGCGGAAAATGAAAAACATGCCTATGCCAAGCAGAAGCATAATACCGAGTAAAATGTAAGATCCCATCCGGAGATGCAGTCCCGGTATGAAGTCGAAGTTCATTCCATATATTCCTGTAATAAAGGTGAGCGGCATGAAAATCGTCGTAATGGCGGTAAACACGCGCATAATCTCATTGGCACGGTTGGAGACACTCGACTGGTAAGCTTCACGTAAGTTACCCATTAGGTCGCGGTATGTGTCAAAAGACTCGGCAATTTTCAATGCATTTTCGTATATGTCGCTAAAATATTTTTGCAGCTGGTCGTCAATAAGCTTTAAGTCTTTCTTATTAAGTGTAGCGATAACGTCGCGCTGTGGACCAAGCACCTTCTTGAGCCACAAAATTTCCCCGCGCAAGCCGATAATTTCGTTCAGATGCGATTTCTTGGTGTGCATCAAAATGTCTTCTTCCAGCGTTTCGATCCGGTTATCGATCCGGTCACCGACGAGGAAGTAGTTATCGACGACAATGTCGACGAGGTGATACAAGAAATAATCTGGACGGCTTACCTCTTGCTCCCATAACAGAGGCTTTAACGAACGGAGCTCGTTAATTTTCTGCTTCGTAACCGTTATAATAAAGTGACGGCCGAGAAAAATATTCAGCGCGCGCAGAAAAATTTCTTCATCATCAAAACGAATGCTGTTAATAACGATAAAATAATGGCTTTCATAAATTTCGATCTTTGGTCGCTGCTCCTCCTCGCTGAGGCAATCCTCCACAGCCAGATCATGCATGCCGAATAGAGGCTGAAGAACGGCAAGGTCCTCCACATCGGCATCAATCCAATAAAATCCCGCATGTGCAGGGGCTAACGTTTGCGCAATATCTTCGATCGGGGTAAAAACCCCATTGTTAACAAGACGGATTTTCATCAGCAGTTACTCCTTTCATTCTTTAGAGGAGACTGCCGGCTGATAGGGAATCCCGGGGCGTAGCTGACCGCTAGCCGCTTGATTCAGTCATCAAAACTGAGCACACGGCACAGCATGCGGACGAAGCCCCGGCTCACGATGAACCGGCAGTAACCATATTCGGTATGTTTCCGGCTTCGGTCGGTCGCCTTCCATGCACGTTTGCACTCCTTTATTAGTCGAATAATGTTCTAATTCTTGTCTAGTATACTCCCGCTTAAGCTTTACATTCAAGCATAAAAACAACCTTTATTCATCTTTAAAGTCAGCACATGCAAAGTCGGTTCTTGACGCCACTAACGGAATGCATTAAAGTTATTATTGAAATGGAACCGCGGAAAATTGAATAGACTACTTTCTTATCAAGAGCAGGCGGAGGGACTAGCCCGATGAAGCCCGGCAACCGGCGTAAGCACGGTGCTAATTCTTGCGGAAACGATTATGTTTCTGAGAGATGAGAGAGGCGCATGGCTTCTTTACTGAGCATACGACCTTTTCTCACAGCAGAAAGGTCTTTTTTGTTGTTCAAGCGGTCATACTGCCGAAAGAGGAGTGATTTAAAATGCCGATTAAAGTACCAGACAACCTGCCTGCCAAAGAAATTTTAAGCAACGAGAACATTTTCGTTATGGATGAAAGCATCGCTTATCACCAAGATATCAGGCCGCTCAGAATTGCCATTTTGAATTTAATGCCTACCAAGGAAACGACGGAGACGCAGCTTCTGAGGCTTATTGGGAACACCCCGCTTCAGGTCGAGGTTGTACTGCTGCACCCAAGGACGCATACGTCCAAAAATACGTCAGCAGAGCACTTGGAGTCTTTTTATAAAACGTTCGATGAAATATCGCATGAGTACTATGACGGGCTCATCATTACGGGCGCACCGGTAGAGCATTTGCCTTTTGAGGAAGTGAACTATTGGGAAGAGCTGAAGGAAATCATGGATTGGAGCACTAAACGTGTCACTTCCACGTTCCATATCTGTTGGGCTGCACAGGCTGGTCTATATCATCATTACAATGTGCCGAAATATAATTTGGACAGCAAAATGTTCGGTGTATTTCCACATACGGTCGAGAAGCGAAACGTAAATCTGCTTCGCGGGTTTGACGAGCTGTTCTTCGTGCCGCAATCACGTCATACTGAGGTTCGACGCGCGGATATCGAGCCGGTTGAGAAGCTGGAAATCCTGTCGGATTCACCGGACTCCGGTGTATATATCGTTGCCTCTAAGGATGGCAGGCAAATTTTCGTTACCGGTCATTCGGAATATGATCCGACATCGCTGAAGTTCGAATACGACCGCGATCAGGCAAAAGGACTTCGCATAGACGTACCGAAGAACTATTTCCCGGGAGATAATCCGGCAGCCTTACCGCTTTCTACATGGCGCGCGCATGCAAACCTGTTATTTTCGAACTGGCTGAATTACTATGTATACCAACAAACACCGTTTGATTTGGGTGCAGGCATATAACATTATAAGAAGGAGTGCAACTTCCTAATGAAAATCGAAAGTCATTTGGCTCAGATCGGATCGATAAAGGAGCCCGTAACTGGAGCGGTTAGCTTTCCTGTATACCAGGCAACAGCATTTCGTCATCCGAAACTCGGTGAAAGCACGGGATTTGACTATGCACGCACGAAAAGCCCGACAAGAGCCGTGCTTGAAGAAGCTGCAGCACAATTGGAATCCGGTGATGCGGCATTTGCCTGCAGCTCTGGCATGGCCGCATTGCAAACGATATTCGCATTGTTCAGCCAAGGAGATCATTTGATCGTATCGCTTGATTTGTACGGCGGCACATACCGTTTGCTTGAGCGCATTATGTCCAGATTCGGGGTTACCGCTTCCTATGTAGATACGAACGATATTGATGCGATGGCAACACTATGGACACCGAACACGAAAGCTGTTCTAATCGAAACGCCGACGAACCCTCTGATGATGATTACGGATATAGAACGGGTTGCCGCATGGGCGAAATCCAAAGGCTTGCTTACTATTGTCGACAATACGCTGCTCACACCGTTCTTCCAGCGTCCGATCGAGCTTGGCGCCGATATTATCATTCATAGCGCAACCAAGTATTTGGGAGGCCATAACGATGTCCTGGCTGGTCTGATCGTGACAAAGGGCAAGGAGCTGTCCGCCGAAATGGCCTTTCTTCACAATTCCATAGGCGCTGTTCTTGGACCGCAGGATTCGTGGCTGCTTATGAGAGGTATGAAGACGCTGGCGCTGCGAATGGAGCGTCATCAATACAATGCGACGACAATTGCTAACTACCTGATGGAACATCCGGCTGTAGAGGATGTTTATTATCCGGCGCTCCCGCATCACCCGGGGCATGACATACAGAACAAGCAGTCATCCGGCAATACGGGCATTTTCTCCTTCCGTCTGAAGGATGCCCGATATGTCGAACCTATTCTGCGCCATATTAAGCTCATCGCGTTCGCTGAAAGCTTAGGCGGCGTTGAGTCTCTAATGACTTATCCGGCTGTACAGACGCATGCGGATATTCCTTTGGAAATCCGTCAGGCAATCGGCGTTGACGACCGTCTTCTCCGTTTCTCGGTCGGCATCGAGCATGCCGACGATTTGATTGGCGACTTGGAGCAAGCGCTGGCTGCTGCAAAACGTGAAATTGAGGAGGGGTAAGAGCTCATGAACAACGACAACGATAAAGTAAATCCTTCCGAACGCCGTTTTGCAACGAAACTGCTTCATTTCGGGGCAGAAATTGACGAGGGTACAGGCGCTTCCAGCGTACCTATTTTTCAGGCATCAACGTTTCACCACCATGATATTTTCAATCCGCCGCAATATGATTACAGCCGCTCCGGCAATCCGACGCGGCAGGCGCTTGAGGATTATATCGCTCTACTTGAAGGCGGCGCCCGCGGCTTTGCTTTTGCGTCGGGTATGGCTGCTATTTCGACCTCCTTTCTGCTGCTGTCCGCAGGAGAGCATGTCATTGTAACCGAGGACGTGTATGGCGGCACATATCGCTTGCTAACTTCGATTTTGGAACGGCTCGGCATAGAATCAACATTTGTCGATATGACTGATTTTGATGCGGTCAAGGCGGCATTGAAGCCGAACACAAAAGCTGTTTTTATGGAAACGCCGTCCAATCCGACACTTAAGATTACGAACATTGCCGAGACAACGGCATGGGCGAAGGAGCATGGCTTGCTGACGATGCTCGACAATACGTTTATGACACCGTATCATCAACGTCCGATTGAGCATGGCGTCGATATCGTACTGCACAGCGCGACGAAGTTTCTTGGCGGCCACAGCGATGTGCTGGCAGGGCTTGCGGTAACGGCGGATGAAAGTCTCGGCAGACGCCTGAAGCAGCTGCAGAACGGCCTGGGAACGGTTCTAAGTGCGCAGGAATCATGGTTGTTGATGCGCGGAATGAAGACGCTGCAGGCTCGGATGGAGCATAGCGAAAGGAGCGCGCGCAGACTTGCCGAATGGCTTTCAAACCATAAAGAAGTATCCGCTGTTTTTTACCCAGGCTTGGAAGGGCACCCGGGTCGTGCCATACATGAGAAGCAGTCGGTCGGCTATGGCGCCGTCGTATCCTTTGATGTCGGCAGCGGCGAACGTGCCAAAAAAATGCTTAGCAAAGTGCAAATTCCTTTGGTTGCAGTGAGCTTGGGAGCGGTGGAAAGTATTCTTTCTTACCCGGCCATGATGTCGCATGCGGCTATGCCGAAGGAAGTGCGTCATGCGCGCGGCATAACGGATGGTTTAGTCCGTTACTCGGTCGGATTAG
Source organism: Paenibacillus prosopidis (assembly GCF_003337375.1). Taxonomy (GTDB): domain Bacteria; phylum Bacillota; class Bacilli; order Paenibacillales; family Paenibacillaceae; genus Pristimantibacillus; species Pristimantibacillus prosopidis. Next base: position 54,636 of record NZ_QPJD01000020.1, on the reverse strand, counting down.
AGGACATTGAGGATTTGCTTGAAGACTTGGATCAGGCGCTTCGAGCATAAACCGCTAAAAAAAAGAAAAGCATGGCTGTCTTCATAGACACGCCGTGTTTTTTCTCATTTTGTCCATATAAGGCATCATACGATGGGTGACGCACAGCACTCAATTATGATAGGATTAATTGATTGTAGTCTGCTTTATACTAAGAACGGAATTAAGGAGGTCTTGCGGAATGGGAACGTTGGACCATATTTTGGATAAAGCTTTGCGAGGCGAACGAATCGGGCTGGAAGAAGGAATGGAGCTGCTGGCATCGGATCAAATCGAGAAGATGGGCCACGCAGCTAATCAGATTATGCTGAGGCATCATCCTGAACCGGTAACGACGTTTGTCGTGGGACGAAATGTGAACTATACGAATGTTTGCGACGTCTATTGCCGGTTTTGTGCCTTTTATCGCGCACCGGGCTCAAAGGAAGGATATGTGCTTCCTGATGAGACGATTTTGAACAAAATTCAAGAAACGGTAAACGTCGGAGGTACGGAAATATTAATGCAGGGCGGCACGAATCCGGATTTGCCGTTTACTTACTACTTGGATCTGCTCCGCAAAATTAAGCAGCAATTTCCGGGCATTACCATGCATTCCTTCTCGCCTGCAGAGATTCAGAAAATGAAGGTTGTTTCGGACGGTCTCTCTTTGGATGAGGTTATCAGACAGCTTCATGAGGCTGGCCTTGATTCGCTTCCTGGCGGCGGTGCTGAGATTTTGGACGACCGCACACGCCGTAAGATCAGTCGTATGAAGGGCTCGTGGACGGATTGGATGGATGTTATGAAATCCGCACACCGACATGGCATGAACACGACTGCAACGATGGTGTATGGACTCGGAGAAACGATGGAAGAACGGGCTCTTCACATGCTGCGGATTCGTGATGCACAGGATGAGTGCGTCTCAAATAAATATCCTTCCAAAGGTTTTCTTGCTTTTATTTCGTGGCCGTTCCAACCGGATAATACGAACCTGAAGCTGGAGAAGGCGAAGCCTGAGGAATATTTGCGCATTGTTGCAGCCAGCCGCATCATGCTCGATAATATTCCGAATTTCCAATCATCGTGGGTAACAATGGGACCTGAAATGGGTAAGCTTTCGCTATCCTATGGTTGTAACGACTTCGGCAGCACGATGATCGAAGAGAATGTCGTTTCGGCGGCGGGTACAACTCACAAGGTAAACATTGAACTTATTCTAAAGCTTATCCGCGAATGCGGCAAAATTCCTGCACAGCGGGATACGAAATATAATATTTTGAAGATGTACAATGAAAGCGATAAGGCTGATCTTGATTTTGTGATGCAGAACTAATCAATAATAACGAACTAAGCTTGCCGATGATTCATTTCCAGGAGGGGATGAATCATCGGCAAGCTTTTTTTATATCACATTAATGCACAAGTACTGCAACCACGGCTACAATAGGACACTTCCCTTACATTCCAATCTCTTCATCGTATATCCCCTGATACGGGACCATATACTGATAAGGAAGGAAAGGGGTGAGCTTATGGAGTTATTTACAGTATCGTTGCCTACAAGCCTCGGGCAATCTGTGAACAAATTATCGAAATTGTTGACGGAACAAGCTGTCGTCGATTTACATATCGGCTCAAATGCTGAATCAGCAGCTGCTGTTGAATTTCAAGTTGTATCTGAGCAGGACATACGGTGTCAGGCTGTACTGCCTCATTTCCAGCTGCAATTGCACGGACCCGCCGTTTATAAGGCTACTTCAAAAGCGATAGCTGAATTTGTGATAAGTGAATTGGAGCCGGATATGCTCTCGTCGATTATTCGGAGGAAATATCGGAATCATTCATCGGCAGAGTCGGCTGCAATCGAGAAATATTGCCATGATTTACTGCACGGAAAAGAATGGGATGGACTCGGCACAAGGTTTCTGGATGCTGACCGGCTTCGGCGGAAAGGTAAGGTTGCAGCCGAGATTGAACAATATTTGCAGGAGCATACACAGCTCAACGTAACCGGATTTACAACGTTCAGACTTGAACCGTATCGGAGAGAATTAACTGAGGTTGTTGAATACGCATTAGATGAATATGTGCTGGATAAGCAGTACCAGGAGTTTATTTCCCTGCTGAAATATTTCGTCTTCCTGCAGGATACCAAGGTACCGATGATCCATTTGCTCCATAAGGGCGGGCATGATTTCATACTCTATGACGAAAGCTTTCAACTGCTTGACTCAAAGCCGCCGTCCGATCGAATTGTAGCGGAAATGCTTGAAACGGAAATGAATATCGAGGATATGGTCATCAGCTCACTGATTTCGGTCTCGCCCAAGCATATAACGATTCACACGAGGCAGCCGGAGATGCAGGTGATTCGAACAATTGAAACGATTTTCGATCAAAGAGTAACGGTATGTGTACAATGTGTATCCTGCAGCAGCAGCCTGGATGAGCTTATTCAGCCGTAAGGAATATAGTCATCTATAGCCATAGCCTTGACCAAAGCGCAAAGTCGAGCTATAATGACACACATATACGATGTAATCGGCAATGACAAAGACATGTATCTGCTTTTGATGTCCGGCTCAGAGAGAGGAAACCTGGCTGAAATTTCCTTCCATGATGTCTGCAGATGTACCCCTTTGAAGCTGTACGGTTGAACCTGTGGCAATCATGTTACCAGATAGCTGCGGCAGTAAGCTGTACCGGATTTCTCCGTTACCAGATAATACGAGGACTGCGGGCGCGCAAGCATAATGCGCTTAAGCAGTCGAAGTAGGGTGGAACCACGAGCACACAAGCACTCGTCCCTTTTTGCGGGATGCGTGCTTTTTTTGTGCTCTTTTTGCCGCGCTTGTAACGATGGATAATAGCAATAAACAGGAGGATGAACGAAGATGGCCATTCATGTAACTTTGCCAGACGGCGCAGTAAGGGAATACGCTGAAGGCACAACAATTGAAGAAGTTGCCGGCTCCATAAGCTCAGGGCTTCGGAAAAACGCAATTGCGGGTAAAATAGACGGGAAAGTGGTCGATGTATATACACCGATCGACGCTGACGCAGCGATTGAAATTGTTACGGTGGAGTCGGCCGACGGACTTGAAGTATATCGTCACAGCACAGCTCACTTGCTTGCGCAAGCGATTAAGCGCCTGTACGGTAATTCGAATGTAAAGCTCGGAATCGGTCCTGTTATTGAGGACGGCTTCTATTATGATATCGATATGGACCAATCGTTGACTCCGGAGGATCTTCTGAAAATAGAGAAGGAAATGGAGAAAATCGTACAGCAAAATCTCGATATTCGCCGTCGTGTCGTAAGCAGAGATGAAGCGCTTGCGATTTTCACTGAGCTTGATGATAACCTCAAGCTTGAGCTGATTCGGGATCTTCCTGCCGATTCGGTAATTACATTGTACGATCAGGGCGAATTTTTTGACCTGTGCCGCGGACCGCACTTGCCCTCGACAGGCCGTATTAAAGCATTTAAGCTGCTTAGCGTTGCAGGCGCTTACTGGCGCGGCGATTCGAAAAATAAAATGCTGCAGCGCATTTACGGCACAGCCTTTCCTAAGAAAGCGCAGCTTGATGAGCATCTGCATTTCTTAGAAGAAGCCAAGAAACGGGATCATCGTAAGCTGGGACGCGAGCTCAAAATGTTCACTTTCTCCCGTGAGGTTGGTCAAGGTCTTCCATTATGGCTTCCAAACGGCTCGAAGCTTCGCAGAACAATGGAACGCTACATCGTCGATTTAGAGGAAAAACTGGGTTACGAGCATGTCTACACGCCGGTACTCGCTAACGTGGAGCTGTACAAAACCTCCGGTCACTGGGAGCACTACAGCGAAGACATGTTCCCGAAAATGATTATGGACAACGAGGAGCTGGTGCTCCGTCCAATGAACTGCCCGCACCACATGATGGTGTTCAAGAGCGATATGCGCAGCTACCGCGACCTTCCGGTTCGGATCGCTGAGCTCGGTACGATGCACCGTTATGAAATGTCAGGCGCGCTTACAGGCTTGCACCGCGTTCGCGCAATGACTCTAAACGATGCACACATCTTCTGCCGTCCGGACCAAATCAAGGAGGAGTTCGCCCGCGTCGTGAACTTGATCCGCATGGTGTATGAGGATTTTGGCATTAAAGACTATCGTTTCCGTTTGTCATACCGTGATCCCAAGGACACAGAAAAGTACTTCCAAAACGATGAAATGTGGGAAATGTCACAGCGCATGCTGCGCGAGGTTGTAGAAGAGCTGGAGCTTCCGTTCTTCGAGGCCGAAGGCGAGGCGGCATTTTATGGACCGAAGCTCGATGTACAAATTAAAACCGCGCTTGGCAAAGAAGAAACGTTGTCGACAGCACAGCTTGACTTCCTGCTGCCGGAGCGTTTCGAGCTTGAATATGTCGGCGAAGACGGCAAAAAGCATCGTCCGGTCGTTATTCACCGCGGTATTATAAGCACAATGGAAAGAATGACTGCGTTCTTGCTTGAGAACTTCGCTGGCGCGCTTCCGCTTTGGTTATCCCCTGTTCAGGCGAAGGTTATTCCGGTATCGACTGCCTACGAGGCCTATGCGCGTAAGGTTGCTGAACAGCTGCAATTAGGCGGCATTCGAGTGGAGAGCGATTTGCGTAACGAGAAGCTTGGTTATAAAATTCGTGAAGCACAGCTTGAGAAGGCTCCATACATGCTAGTCGTGGGTGAGAATGAAATGCAAGCCGAGGCGGTATCCGTCCGTAAACGCGGCGAAGGCGATATAGGAGCGATGCCTGTTGCGGAGTTAATTTCTCTGCTGCAGAAGCAAATTTCTGACAAAGAACAATAAATGAAACGCATAAAGCTTGGTCCATCGGGGCATTATTTCTTCTGAGGAGGAAGTAACCCAGATGGTCACAAGCTTTTTTTATATCAAAAAAGGTATTCCCTCATTGCTGCTTCTGTCTGTAATCGTCATCGGTTTAAATACAACAATATGCTCAGCGCCAGCCCAAGCGGCATCACCGCAGCTACAAGCCTCAGGCAGCGTGTCGGTGAGGAAGCACGCGTATGCGGGCAGTGATAACGCAATGGCCCACGTGGTTGTCGATAAGAAGGGTAAACCGAAAACGATAGAGGTTGTCGCTACAGGCTATACAGCGGGCGTGGAATCAACGGGCAAACGTCCCGGACATCCGCAATACGGCATAACGTATTCGGGTGTAAAGGTAAGAAGAGATCAAGTATCGACGATAGCCGCCGATACGAAGCTGTTTCCGATTGGAACCTTACTGTATATTCCCGGTTACGGCTACGGCGTAGTGGCTGATACAGGCTCTGCGATAAAGGGAAAACGCATCGATTTGTATTTTGAAACGATCAAGGAAGTATATGAGCAGTGGGGTAAACGCACGGTTTATGTAGAGGTTCTCCGGAAAGGGACAGGCAAGCTGTCACAAGCTTGGCTGAACAAAATTAACTTGGCCATTGAAGCTGGAAAGCCCATTCCGCAAACGTATTTAGAATCATAACTCCCGTATAATACATGGCCTAAATGCCATAATAACAATGAATACGGGGAGGTGAATACAATGGCTAAAAACAAAAATAACAAAGCCCAAAATAATCAATACAATGCCGAATTCGCTCAAGAATTCAACCAAAATAACGCTGCTGGTAAACAAGCGGCAAATAATGCTGGGCAAAAAGCTGAAAAGTAATAGCAGTATATCTGCAATAACGAATAACAAAGAGGAACCTAAGCGGTTCCTCTTTTCTATTGAAGATTTTACTATTTGTTAAAAAACAGTTTTCAAACCACCATTGTTTATTGTATGATTATTTGTGTAAGTAATAATAACATGATAAGACAGGTGAATTCTCATGACAGATCCAATCACTCATACAGGCTTTGTAGCTGCTGCCCATAATCGTAAAGCGGGTGAGGTATTCCCGTTTATTGACGCCTATGTAGCTAAGAAGGAGCAGGAAATTGCCGAAATTGAACAGATGGTTGAGCGTTATGAGAAACGCCGACTGATGGAAGACCGCGCATATCAATCGATGTCTACATTAAGAAGGATGCTGACTGGCAAGAAGCCAGATCATCACTTGGCCGTTGAATATATTCATTTTGTTAGAAAACCGATGGAGAAGGTTCGCGCGCTTCGACTTGAAATTGAGAAGGTACGAAAGATCCAGAATGGATCAGCAGCTTCGGATATCGTATCCGTTTCTCATGAGCTTGCAAGCGAAATGAACGAGATTGATCTCGTGACTAGGCCTTATAAATAAAGAAACCGTCAAAGCCATAATAGCTTTGACGGTTATTTTTTTAACATCCTTACTTATCTCGAGTTTCTCAGCCGGTCGTAATCAAGGAAATCATGCTCCTGGCTGTATGCCGGAACACCGTGAATTCCTACATCAAGGCCGATAAGCTCTTCATCCTTGGATACGCGGACAGGCATGATTTTACGAATAAGCCACAGTACACCCCACGTTAATACAAAGCCCCATACGGAAACGGTAACTAAACCAAGTGCTTGAGCACCTAGCAAGCTCCAGCCACCGCCATAAAATAACCCATAATAGCCTTTACCGATGCCTTCCGTTAACTCTGGCATTGCGAACAAACCGACGGCAAGCGTACCTAAGCTTCCACTAATACCATGGACGGCAAAGGCGCCGACCGGATCATCGATTTGTCTGCGCTCCAGCCATTCGGTTACAAGCACCATAGCGATGCCGGACACGGCGCCAATGCCGATTGCCGCACCGTCAGAAACGAACGCGCAGCCTGCCGTAATGCCGACAAGACCGGCGAGCGATCCGTTGATAACCATTGGAGGATCAGCCTTCTTGTAGCGGAACATGGTGAACAATATACAAGTAGCGCCGCCGGCAGCGGCGGATAACATCGTCGTAATTGCAATATGGCCGATCGTTCCATTCGTAGCGCTTAATGTACTGCCTGCATTGAAGCCGAACCAGCCAAACCACAGAATGAAAGCTCCAACGGATGCAAGAGGCAGGTTCGATGGCGGTACGATGTTTACCTTGCCGTCCGCGCTGAACTTGCCGATCCTCGGTCCGATAAACATAGCCGCAGCCAGCGCAGAAAAACCGCCTAAGGCGTGAATGACGGCAGATCCCGCAAAATCGATCATTCCCAGCTTGCCAAGAAAACCGTTAAGCGACCAAACCCAATGTCCAGCAAGCGGGTAGATGAAACCTGTCATTGCAATCGTGAGCAAAATATAGGCTTTAAAATTGATACGTTCCGCTACTGCTCCGGAAACGATTGAGATGACAGCGATGACGAATGCGCATTGGAATAACCAATAGGTCTCGTGAGTAATATTTAATGCAATATGAGACAGGTCGCCTTTTATAAGAAAGCCGGTTGTGCCTATAATTCCGCCTGCATCCTGGCCGTACATAAGTGCAAATCCGAAAAAATAAAACACCAGTGCGCCGAAAGCGATATCGACGAACACCTTCATTATGATGCTGACAGCGTTCTTTTGCCGGACGAAGCCTGCTTCCAGCAAAGCGAAGCCGCCCTCCATTAGCAAGATCATTGCTGCTGTCAAAACGACCCAGATCGTGTCTAGTCCTTTTGACAGTTCTATAACGTCCATTGTTTCCACTCCTGTTCTTCATGATAGTACGTAATATTTCTCTACACTCCTAATCCGTTCATCATTATAAATAGAAGAAGTCAACAATGTCAACGTTCGGCGTAATGTTTCATGACATGTCAGGTTTAAAGTCAAGGAAATCAATAATAGCTCAGTCTAGAGACGGATAGCGATTTCAATCGGCCGTCCCTTTTTCAAACGGATGCTGTCCGTTATACTAGAGATCAAACGACGATGGAATCGTAAGGAGCTGGGGCAGTTTGAACGGAAATTTCGCAAACCGGTTGTTCACCGGATTAGTCATCATTGCAATTGGCGTTTTATTTTTATTGCGGCAAACGGGTCAAGTGACTTTTGATATTGGTGATTTGTTTTCCATGTATTGGCCAGTTATTCTTATCATTGTTGGAATAAAAGGCATGCTGACAAGCCGATCGCACGGTTCGGGCTCTGGCTGGTGGGGAGCGGTCGTGCTGCTGGTCGGATGTATATTTTTGGGCAGGAATTTGGATTGGTTTACTTGGTCCATCGGCGATATCATTCCTTATATTTGGCCGGTCGTCATCATATTAGTCGGCTTTAAGTTAATTTGGAAGCCGCGCTCGAGGCGTCATCAGCCTCCTGCCGATGAATGGAAACCGTACCGGCCATATCAGGACCAGTCGCAGGTTCCGCCTGCACCGCCATTGCATCCTGATCCGACACAAGCTCCGCCCGAGCATTCTGAGGGACTATTTAAGAAGGATAGCCGCGAGCCTAATAGTGAAAATGAAAATAAAGCTCATGATGGCCAAATCCCTCCGTATAAGAAGTCCTTTCACGAGTGGAAGCATCATCATAAGGAGCATGTGGAATGGTGGAATCACAGTGATTCGAGTGTTCAGACACGCTCCGGATTTATAGGCGATATTCATATCGGTCATGATTACTGGGATCTGAAGCCGCTTAACGTATCCCATTTTATCGGAGACACCGTCCTCGATTTGACGAAGGCTCAAATCGCGCCCGGAGAAACGAAAATTTGCATCTCTTCGTTTATCGGGGATGTGAAGGTATATGTACCCAATGATTTTGAGGTAGGGGTGCAGGTTGTTTCGAGCGCTTTTCTGGGTGATGTGAAAATATTAGACCGCAAAGAAGGCGGCATGTTTAATAACATTAATATTCAATCGCCGTTTTATTCGGAGACCGAAAAAAAAATTAAGCTGGTTGTCAGCACATTTATCGGCGATGTCCGTGTCACGAAGGTAGGGTGATCCGTGATGATGGTTCGCTTTTTAAGGAGCGGCAAGTGGGAATTAATCGGAATGTTCGTCATTGCTTCCGTGGTGTCGCTGCTGCTCGCAGCCGTAGCGTGGATTAGTTTGATGGATGAAACAGGACAGACGGAAGTGCGCCTGGGGGCGGCCTCCGTCTTCCTGCTTGTGAGCGCCGGCTTTGGTTATTGGGCGGCACAGCGGATCGGACGGAGAATTGATACGCTGCACTTATCGCTGAAGCAAGCTGCTAATGGGAACTTTGGCGTGCGCATAACAGAAGAAGGACACAACTCGTTTATTGAAGTCTACCGGGAGTTTAATGAGCTCGCTGAGCAGATGGAAGAAAAAATGAAGTGGCTGCAAATGAGAGGCGAGGAGTATGTTATGACGGAATCGGCATCTAATGAAGCTGCCGTATTGGAGGAGCGCAAGCGGCTGGCGCGGGATTTGCACGATACGGTCAGCCAGCAGCTTTTTGCGATTCATATGTGTGCTTCCTCGCTGCCAAAGCTGCAGCAGGTTGACCGGGAACGCGCCGATTCGGTGCTTGAACAGCTTGTGAATATGTCTAATTTGGCGCAGAAGCAGATGCGGAACTTCATAGCTCAGCTGAGGCCGATGGAGCTTGAAGGGCGGACGCTTTACGAGGCGCTGGACAAATGGTTTCCTGATTATTGCCGCCAAAACAATTTGCAAGGCGAGCTGGAGTGGCGTTTGAAAGAACAATTATCTGAGGCGAAGGAGCTTCAGCTTTTTCTCATCGTTCAGGAGGCGCTTGCGAATGTCGTTAAGCACGCTGGAGCTAAAGCCTGCTCGCTAACCATTTCTGATAATGAAAGGCAGGTTGTTATGATTTTGCAGGATGACGGGGCAGGCTTCAAAGCGGATGAAGTCAAGCGCGGCTCCTATGGGCTTTCGACGATGCAGGAGCGGGCACAGAAGCTTGGCGGCGCGGCGGAAATATGGAGTAAGCCCGGAAGCGGTACAAAAGTGAAGGTTACGATACCAAAAATGTTGCGGGGAGAGCAGGAATGATGAGCGGACCTGATTCAATAAAAGTAATGATTGTCGATGACCACGATATGGTAAGGACGGGCTTACGCACTTACTTGATGCTGGAGCCTAAGTTTCAGGTCATTGCAGAGGCGGGCAACGGGCAAGCAGCGCTGGATTTTCTGGATGCGAGTTCTTCAGAGAAGCGGCCTGACATTATTTTAATGGATTTAATGATGCCTGGGATGAACGGAATTGAAGCGACGAAAGCTATTATGGAAAAATATCCGGACATGAAAATAGTGATGCTGACCAGCTTTCTTGAAGATGACAAGGTTTACGGAGCGATTGAAGCAGGGGCCGTAAGCTATGTGCTCAAAACCGTTTCTGCGGAGGAGCTGATCTATGCCATCAGCGGCGCTTTCAAAGGAATGCCGGTCATGACAGCAGATGTGTCGCAGGCGTTAACGAGAGGCTTGCGGCAACGCACCGCTCAAGCGGGTGACGAGGGGTTGACCGAGCGGGAGAAGGAAGTGCTCTTTCTTATTGCGGACGGCCAATCCAACAAAGAAATTGCGGAGGAGCTGCATATTAGCGTGAAAACAGTCAAAACCCATGTAAGCAACCTGCTTATGAAATGCGAGCTTGAGGACCGCACGCAGCTGGCGGTGCTTGCTCATCGCAAAGGCTGGGCTAATCGCACATAAGCGGAGATATTGGCGGGTATACTACCTTTTAACAAATAGCAGACAGCGAGCGTAAAGGAGTAACCGTCATGATCCCTATTTCATCCGTGCTGAAGTCACGGGAGCAGCATTTTACAGAAACGAAAGAGCTTCTTGAATCCAGGCAGTTTACACTTGGAGGCAATTGGGATTACGAGAGCGGTTCATTCGACCGAGCCCTGGATGAAGCGCACAAGGTGTGGCTGCGTATACCATTTGAGGTTGTTAACGGCAATATTGATAGTGAAACGACAGAAACCGAGGCAAAAATAAAGCTGGGTTCGCCTTATGTACTTAAGCATGAATATAATGAAGGAAACGATCCTGAAGCATCAATACGTTTAGCGGGAGCAGTCTTCGATCAATTTCAGTCACCGGTTAATCCGGACGGCAAAGTTGAGCGCGAGTGGATTGATAGCGCCAAGCATATCATGCATGAGGTGGAGCAGCTTTTTCCAAGCTGACTTATCAAGGTTCAGAACGAGAAAAAAACGCTTCCCAATTCATATTTGGGGCGTTTTTTTATTTTTGTTTAAATTCCCTTTAAGTTTGTTTTAAGGTAGAATGTGCATGATAGAACTAAATCAACTAAAACGTATTCGAAGGGAGCGCTTCGGATGCCTTATGGAATAAGATTCAAGGAGGAGAACGTACATGGACGATAAAAACAAAAATAAGGGGTACGACGATTTTTTCCGTACGAATGAGGGCCAAGATGAAGCAGAGAAGAATGAGAGCGGTACAAGTTCGCAGGATCATACAGCATCTGAGTCACAAGAGCAATCTGCTAAGCCATCTTATTACTACTCCTACGGACCATTTAAAGCAAATGCTCAGCAAGACAGTAAGGAGTATAATCAACCTTCAGATTCTGAAAAGCCGAAGCTGATCCAAGATCAGCCTTATGGAAACACTGCTTCAGTTCCTTCAGCCGTACCCTACCACGGGGAAGTGGTTGAGCAAGCTGAGCCGCAAACACAACAACAATCGCAAATAAGGTCATTTAACCCGTCACAGCAGTCTGCGAAAGGGTCGTGGAAAGTGCGGGAGCCGCGCAGAACTTCATTCAGGGCCGTGTTCATGTCCTTCCTTGCCGGCGTTGTCGTAGTCGGATCACTTATGTATACGGCGGATGTACGTAATTGGTTTACGTCGGAACAAGCTCTGACCTCGCAAACGGAAGCGGGCAGCACAAGCGGCAAGTCGGCATCTACTTCCGGCACGAGCGGCAGCACGTCGGCGTCCACGGTTGCGGCAAGACCGGATAACATCGCTCAATTGTTCGAAACAGCCAGCCCGGCGGTCGTCAAAATTGAAACGTTTGTAAATACGGCCAATCGCGGCAATAGCGGCGGCAGCTTACTGGATGATCCGTTTTTCCGTCAATTTTTCGGAGATGATTATCCGGGTACGACACAGCCTGACCAAGGCGGTCAGAACGAACAAGGCCAAATGCAGCAATCAGGTATCGGAACCGGATTCTTCTTTGAGTCTACAGGCTACATTTTAACGAATCAGCATGTGGTCGGCGAATCTGATCAAATCAAAGTCATCGTTCAAGGCTATGATGAGCCGTTCACGGCAGAGCTGCTTGGTTCCAGCTACGAACTAGACTTGGCTGTACTTAAAGTAAAAGGCGATAAGGCGTTCCCAACGCTTCCGCTTGGCAACTCTGATAATATCAACATCGGCGATTGGGTTGTAGCAATAGGTAACCCGTACGGCTTTGACCATACGGTCACTGTCGGGGTACTAAGCGCGAAGGAACGCCCAATCGGTATTCAAGATACCCAAGGCGAGCGCAAATACGAGCATTTGCTGCAAACGGACGCTTCTATTAATCCGGGTAACTCCGGCGGTCCGCTCCTAAATGTTAACGGTGAGGTTGTCGGTATAAATACAGCAGTAAGCTCGCAAGCGCAAGGTATCGGCTTTGCGATCCCAACGAGCACCATTCAGGAAGTATTAGATAACCTGAAAAACAATAAGGATATTCCTAAACCGGCTGTGCCGTTCATTGGAGCTGAGCTGAGAGATGTAACCGAAGATATAGCTAAACAACTCGGCATGGATAAGGTTGAAGGCTCCATAGTTCAAAATGTATACTATAATTCACCAGCTTATTTGGGTGGATTGCAGCAGTTTGATGTTATCACAGGTATTGATGGCAAGAAGTATAGCAATACTCAAGCTTTAATTGATGCCATTCAAGCAAGAAAAGTCGGCGATAAGGCAGAGCTGAACATTGTGCGCAAAGGAAACGCAATGAATCTGCAGGTTGAGATTGGCGATAAAAATACGTTCAGCGCTGAATAAATGAAAATGTGAACGATCGAAATGAAAGCGCAGAGTGACAGCATGCTCTGCGTTTTTTGTTGCAAATAAAGGGGGAAAAGCAAGTTGAGACAGCATATTGTTGTTGTAGACGATGATGACAAAATTATATCCTTACTTCGGAGAAGCTTAGCGTTTGAAGGGTATGAGGTGACAACAGCTTCAAATGGGATGGAAGGGTTAAAGGTGCTTCTCACGACCGAACCCGACTTGCTCATTTTGGACGTCATGATGCCGCAGGTAGACGGATGGGAAGTCTGCCGACGGGTACGGGAGGGCGGCAGCACAGTGCCTATTATGATGCTAACGGCCAAAGACGATGTCATTGACCGCGTGAAGGGACTCGATCTTGGGGCGGACGATTATTTGGTCAAGCCGTTCGCTCTGGAGGAGCTTTTGGCCCGGGCCCGCGCTTTGCTTCGCCGCAAAGCCGATAAAATCGAAGCATCGAGCAGCAGCCAGCTGCTGTACGAGGATTTAATTCTGGACATGGATGCCAGGGAGGCTATACGCTCCGGACGCCGCATCGAGCTCACTTCGAAGGAATATGATTTGCTTCTGTTGTTTATGCAAAATCCGCGCCGTGTCTTAACCCGTGATGCGATTATGGAAAAAATTTGGGGCTACGACTTCAGCGGGGAATCTAACGTGCTTGAAGTGTATATTGCCATGCTGCGCCAGAAGGTAGAAGAAGGCGGCAAGAATCGACTTATCCAAACAGTGCGCGGTACCGGCTATGTGCTTCGTGGAGAGGCAGGTTAACCCTTATGTCCATCCGGCTTCGGCTTACGCTTTGGTATTCGGGGTTGCTTGCGGCAACACTTCTTGCGTTTGGTGTGACCATTTATTTATTTATCAATTGGAATACTTTTGCTGATTTAAAAGAACAACTTAGAGACCAAGACCGAAATATTGTGGTTACGGGATTAACGAATTTTTTTGATCAGCTAGATTTAGATTTGGATCGACAATCGAGAATTGAAGAGAAGGATATGTATATTCAAATTGTCAATTATAAAGAAGGAGCCATCAAGCAATCTTATAATTTAGGACAATTGGAATTAGTCATCCCTTACCCTGAAGCATCTACCAATCCTGAGAAGGGCATTGTGAAGGTACAGGTTGAGATTAACAAAAAGAAATATAACATGCTCGTTCATCAACGCCCCGTATTTTTGCGTGACGGAACATTGGTTGGGCTTCTTCAGGTTGGATCGATCCCATATAATGAGGAAAAATTCCTTACCGGTGTACGCACGACCTTGATTTTTGCCTCCTTGGTCGTTGTCCTTATAGCCTTTACAGTTGGTTTATTCATCGCACGTCAGGCGCTGCGTCCGATTGAGCGCGTTATTCAAGCAACTGAACTAATAGAAAAAGGCTCTGATTTGAGTGTTCGTATTCCTGCCTTTGGACCGAAGGATGAAATCGGCAGACTCGTGAGCACGCTGAACGTAATGCTTTCGCGCTTGGAAACGGCCTACAATGAGCTTGATGAAGCCTATAAGGCGCAGCGCAGATTCGTGTCTGATGCTTCACATGAGCTCCGAACGCCTCTGACTACGATACGCGGCAATATCGATTTACTGGAGCGGATGTGGACGAAGGTAAAAGAAACGAATTTGAACAACGACAGCGGAGAGTGGCTTCCGCTCGACTCCGATCGATGGGATCTGTCGAAGGAAGCGATGAGCGATATTTCCGCAGAGGCAAAGCGGATGAGCACGCTCGTTAACGATTTATTGGCACTCGCAAGAGCCGATGCCGGCTACACGATGGAGAAAACGCCGCTTGATCTTCTTCCGCTGACGGAAGAGGTTGTCCGCAGAGCGCAGCTGCTTCCCCGCGATGCTGAGTGGAGGGTGGGCGACTTATCTCCTTTGGACGGTATCCGCGTTTATGGGAATCCTAATTATTTACAGCAATTGCTGTTCATTTTCATCGAAAATGCTTTTAAATATACACCGCAAGGTTATATCGAGCTTAGCGCTATACGGAAAGAGCAGCAAATCGGCTTTGTCATTCAGGATACTGGCATAGGAATGAATCCGGAGGAGATTCCGCATATTTTTGAGCGCTTTTACCGGGCGGATGAATCGAGAGGCGTGACAGTCGGAACGGGGCTCGGCTTATCGATTGCAAAATGGATAATTGATGAGCATCAAGGCTCTGTAGAAGTAACGACTCGTGAAGGAAACGGCACGAAGTTTACGATCTGGCTCCCGGTAACCTTTTCGGACACGGATCATTCGACTATAATAGAAGCAGCGGATGGAATGGCCGAGTAAAGGTTATATCGTAATCCGGTTAGAAAGCAGGTGCAATAGATGGAAATTGTTAGAATATCACCTCGTGGTTACTGCTATGGTGTCGTCGATGCGATGGTGCTGGCTTTGCAAACAGCCAAAAATTTGGAGCTGCCGCGGCCGATATATATTTTAGGCATGATTGTTCACAATGCTCATGTAACAGAAGCGTTCGAGCAGGAGGGCGTCATTACGCTGGACGGCGCGAACAGACTTGAAATATTAGACCAAATCGAGCAGGGCACCGTCATTTTCACGGCGCACGGCGTATCGCCTGAGGTTCGCCAAAGGGCGCGTGAAAAGGGATTGTCTGTCGTTGATGCCACATGCCCGGACGTTACGAAGACACATGACTTGATCCGTGCGAAAGCTGCGGAAGACTATCATATTATTTATATCGGCAAAAAAGGTCACCCCGAGCCGGAAGGCGCGATTGGCGTTGCTCCTGACCGCGTTCATTTGATCGAAAGGGAAGAGGAGATTGCATCGCTGCATGTTCCTGAAGGCCGGATTATTATAACGAATCAAACGACGATGTCCCAATGGGATATCCGTCATATTATAAATCGGCTGGTTGAGAAGTTTCCAACTGCGGAGGTTCATAACGAAATCTGTCTGGCGACTCAGGTTCGCCAAGAGGCGGTAGCCGGGCAAGCGGGCGAAGCACAACTTTGTATTGTCGTTGGCGACCCGAGAAGTAATAATTCCAATCGGTTGGCGCAGGTTTCCGAGGAGATCGCCGGTGTCAAAGCCTACCGCGTTTCCGACGTGTCTGAGATTGAGCAGGAATGGCTAAAAGGTATTGAACGTGTTGCGGTTACTTCCGGTGCATCGACCCCTACGCCTTTAACGAAAGAGGTTATCGCTTACTTGGAGCAATACGATCATAATAATCCGGACACGTGGGAAATTCGCCGTACTGTCAACATGAATAGGCTTCTTCCCAATATCCGGACGAAATCAACGGGTTCCGAGGCAGCGACGGCAACAGCAGAAAAGTCAGAGTAGATTAAATTGGGATTCAGCTAATGAATATCCATACATCGACTTGCTCGCAGCTTTCTGTTTCCGTATTGAGGGGGCTTTCCCAAAAGGTTATAGACCTTCACGGACAGCCCTTGTTAGCGATCTTCCAGATAAATCAATCGCTGAAGGGATAAGCGGACTACATTGGATTCGATACAGGATAGGAGTAGAAATAGGTTGGCGCGTTGCGCTAAGTTGGATTTCGTACAGTAAAATCAGCTAATTTCGGACCTTTTGAGGAAAATGGGCATTCCATATGCGTTTTACATTGGAGAATATCCATTATAAAGCAAACGCAAAAGCCGAAAAGCCGAAAAGCCGAAAGTTACTGTGTTTATCCATTATAGCTGTGTCCGAATCCATTCGGCAGATCCGGGTAAATTTTTTCGTAATGGGTTGACGAAAGGCGCATTCTCTTGTATATTTACTTTAGTGATTAAAAGCGTAGAAGCCACAAAGCATAAAAGCTATAAAGCGTATAAGCGTTGAAGCGCGAATGGAAGAAGCATAAAGAATCAAGTACTTATAATATTATATTGGGAGTGATCCATATGATCGTTATTACTAATGCAAACATTGCGGAAGAGCGTATTACAGAAATCGTGGCCCACATTGAAAGAGCGGGCGTGCAGGCGCATGTATCCAGAGGAACGGACCGTACCGTAATCGGCATCATCGGCAAGGCGGAGCCAACGCTGGCTGAGCACCTGCGTCAAATGAAGGGCGTCGAAAATGTTATAAAAATTTCAAAATCATACAAACTGGCAAGTCGTGATTTCCATCCGGACGACACGGTTATCGACATTAAGGGCGTTAAAATCGGAGGCAGCAATCTCGTCATTATGGGCGGACCTTGTGCCGTTGAGACTCCTGAGCAAATCGATGAGATCGCGCGTCTGGTCAAAGCCGCAGGCGGGCAAGTATTGCGCGGCGGGGCATTCAAGCCCCGTACGGGGCCATACAGCTTCCAAGGCGTAGGGGTCGAAGGTCTTGTTATGATGGCGGAAGCGGGCAAGAAGCACGGGCTGCTAACGATAACTGAAGTCATGACACCCGAGTATGTAGATGTTTGTGCTGAATACGCGGATATACTTCAGGTTGGAACACGCAACATGCAAAATTTTGATCTGCTTCGCAAGCTGGGTACTATTCAAACGCCTGTCCTGCTGAAACGCGGCTTCAGCTCAACATATGACGAGTTTTTGAATGCTGCGGAGTATATTTTAGCCGGAGGCAATCCTAACGTTATGCTGTGTGAGCGAGGAATCCGAACGTTCGAGACTTACACGCGCAATACACTTGATTTGTCTGCAATTCCGGTGCTTCAATCTCTTAGCCATCTACCAGTTATATCGGATCCGAGCCATGGTACAGGACGCCGCGAATTGGTAGAGCCGATGTCTAAAGCGTCGGTTGCAGCCGGAGCAAACGGACTTATCTTAGAAATGCACACCGATCCTGATAATTCAATGACAGGCGACGGCGTTCAATCGCTGTTCCCGGATCAATTCGCAAACTTATTGAAGCAGCTGGAGCAGCTGGCTCCAATCGTGGGCAAACAATTCGATACTCCGAAACAGCCTGCTGAAGCTTTTAAGGAATGGAAAATTTAATCAGGTTAATACGCCGTGCCGCCTTGATTTATCAAGTGCTGCACGGTTTTTTATTGACTGAATAGGAGGAATTGTGAACAACTGTTCAAACTTGTAAGTATACCTTACATACCCGCAAAAAATACCTGACATAGCTATTGACGGAGGTTAAACGGTAGTTTTATAATAACGTCATGGTTTGGAGCAATTATTGAACAATACATGTTCAACACTACGCTAATGTTCGGAAATGGAGGAAATTATTAATGTCAGTTCAAAATGTTTTGGACAATATTAAAGAAAACAGCATTCAGTTTGTAGATTTCCGCTTCGTGGACCTTATGGGTCATGCGCACCACATCACTCTGCCTGCAACTGAGGTTGACGCTGATACTTTTGTAAATGGGGTAGCGTTCGACGGTTCTTCCATTCACGGCTTCCGTGGTATTGAGAACTCCGATATGGTTATGATCCCAGACACAGAGTCCGTATTTATCGATCCTTTCACTGATCACCCTACACTGAACGTTATGTGTAATATCCATACACCTGAAGGCGAACGCTATGATCGCGATCCGCGCAGCATCGCACAGAAGGCTGAAGAATATCTTCAAACAACTGGCATCGGAACAGCAGCGTTTTTCGCGCCTGAGCCTGAGTTTTTCATTTTCGACGAAGTTCGCTATGAGAGCACAATGAATAGTTCTTCTTACGTAGTTGATTCCGAGGAAGCAGCTTGGAACACGAACCGTAAAGAAGAGGGCGGAAGCCTTGGATCCAAAGTCCCAGTTAAAGGCGGCTATGTTCCAGTAGCTCCAGTTGACTCCCAACAAGATATCCGCAGTGAAATGGTTCGCCTCTTGCAAGAATCGGGCCTTCGCGTAGAACGTCACCACCATGAAGTTGCAACAGCTGGTCAAGCGGAAATTAACTTCCGTTTCGACACGTTGACTAAAACAGCTGACAACCTGATGAAATTCAAATATATCATTCATAACACTGCTCGCCAATATGGCAAAACGGCTACTTTCATGCCGAAGCCATTGTTCGGTGACAACGGTAGCGGTATGCACGTTCACACTTCTATCTTCAACGGTGATTCCCCGTTGTTCTATGATAAAGGTGCTTATGCAAACCTAAGCGAGCTAGCTATGCACTACATCGGAGGCGTGCTTTACCACGCACCAGCTTTGATCGCTATCACTAACCCAAGCACGAACTCGTTCAAACGTCTAGTGCCTGGTTATGAAGCGCCAGTTAACCTTGTATTCTCGAAAGGTAACCGTTCTGCAGCGATTCGTATTCCGATTGCAGCTGTAACGCCAAAAGGCTGCCGTATCGAGTTCCGTACACCGGACAACACTGCTAACCCTTACCTTGCATTTGCAGCTATGCTGCTTGCTGGCTTGGACGGCATCAAGCGTAAGCTTGATCCAGTTGCTCTTGGCTACGGTCCTTTCGACAAAAACATCTACGAGTTGCCGGAAGAAGAGAAAAAAGAAATCCGCAGCGTTCCTGGAACACTTGACGAAGCGCTTAATGCTCTTGAAGCAGATTCCGATTTCTTGACTGAAAGCGGCGTATTCACAAAAGAATTCATCGAGAACTTCGTAGCGATCAAACGTCAAGAAGCTAAAGCAGTATCTATCCGTGTTCATCCGCACGAATTCAGCCTTTACTACGATTGCTAATCCGATCGTTACCATTTGCACAAAACGGGTCCCAATGGGGCCCGTTTTCTTTTTTATTTTTAGATTATGTATAAAATCCGAATGTTTATTGTCAGTAATTCGACATACGTTCGACTTTTTGTTGATCGAAAACGTTAAATATACTTGATGCTGCCCTTCAAAATTGCTATCATAGCCATATCATGTATTATGAAACAGAGGTGGGTACCCAATATGACACGAGCATTTAATTTTAATGCAGGACCAGCCGCTATACCGCTTGAGGTGCTGAAGCAAGCGCAGGAGCAATTTGTTGATTATAAGGGCGCAGGCATGTCCATTATGGAAATGTCCCATAGAAGCGCGTTGTACGAGCAGGTGAACAACGAGGCACAATCGCTGCTTCGTGAATTGTTCGGTATTCCTGATAACTACCATGTCTTATTGCTGCAGGGCGGAGCGAGTACGCAATTCGCAATGCTGCCGCTTAACCTGATTCGTCCAGGCGGTGCAGGAGCTTATGTGATGACGGGAGCATGGGCTGATAAAGCGCTTAAGGAAGCGAAGCTTGTAGGAGATACGGTTATCGCCGCATCTACAGAAGCCGACAAATTTATGCGTATGCCGGATATGTCGGAAATTGTAGTCCCGGACAATGCATCTTACTTGCATCTTACTTCGAATGAAACGATTGGCGGAACACAATTCACTGAATTTCCGAATACCGGAAATGTTCCTTTGATAGCGGATATGTCCAGTGACATATTGAGCCGTCCAATTGATGTAAGCAACTTTGGAGTGATTTATGCCGGCGCGCAAAAAAATCTCGGCCCATCCGGCGTTACAGTTGTCATTATCCGTGATGATCTTGCGAAAGACAGCCCAAAAACGATTCCATCGATGTTCCGTTACGATACGCATGTAAAGACTAACTCGCTATACAATACACCGCCATCCTTCTCGGTCTATATGGTCAGCCTAGTGCTGCAATGGATCAAAGCCAAAGGCGGCGTAGCTCAAATGGAGCAATACAACCGCGATAAAACGAAGTTAATCTATGATGCCATCGACCAAAGCGGCGGCTTTTACCTTGGTTGTGCACAGCCGCAAAGCCGCTCGCTCATGAACATTACATTCCGGATTCACAGCGAGGAATTAGAGAAGCAGTTCATTAAAGAGTCGGAGCAGGAAGGCTTTATCGGCTTGAAGGGGCATCGTGACGTTGGCGGTCTTCGCGCGTCGACATACAATGCCGTGCCGCTGGAAAGCTGCCAAGCGCTTGCGCAATTTATGGCTGATTTCCAGAAACGGAACGGTTAATAGCCGTTTAAGCTTTAACGTTAGTAAATGATAGGGTAAAATTAAAAAAACCGCCCTTACCTTCGGCGTAGAAGGCAAGGGCGGTATTTCGTTTGTTAAGCGTATGAGCTCTCAGCTAAAGCTGGTCCATGCAGCTTATAGCCGACATTACGGACGGTCATGATATATTCAGGGGTACGGGCATTCTTTTCAATCTTATCCCGCAAATGGCTGATGTGCACGTCGACGATTCGCGTGTCGCCGAGGAAATGATAATCCCAGACACCGTGGAGCAGCTGCTGCCTGCTGAGTACTTTTCCTTTGTGGCGGCATAGGAATAGCAGCAGTTCGAATTCTTTTGGCGTAAGCTCAACCGGTTTGCCGTCAATGTAAACTTCGCGCTGCTCGACACGCACATTCAAGCGGCCGATATCAAAGGCGGTTTCATCGACTGCACCGGGTAAGGATTGGACACGGCGAAAAATCGCTTGAATCCGTGATACGAGCTCTTGCGGACTAAATGGTTTTGTCATATAGTCATCTGCGCCGTTGTCCAGTCCGGCTATTTTATCTGTAACGTCCTGAAGCGCGGTTAGCATAACGATCGGTACTGCATTGCTTTGCTTACGAAGCTCGCGGCAAACTTGAATTCCGTCCATTTTGGGCAGCATGAGATCTAGAACAATTAAGTCGGGACGAAAAGGTTTTAACATTTCAAATACAGCTTCACCATCTCCTACGCATCGTACATCAAAGCCAGCCAGCTTTAAATTAAATTCAATCAACATGGAAATGGAAGGCTCGTCATCCACGACCAAAATCTTTTTACGCATTGTTCCACACTCCTTCATGTTTTCCGCCGTTTATAAACCTAATTATGAAGGATGACATTAAGCACTGGATTAACGTTACGTAAAATGGGTGTAAAAATATGCGATTATTTCGTGTATAATAGGCAAAATGAGAGGTGAGATAGACAGCTATGCCATTTCATATCGTATTGGTAGAGCCGGAAATACCGGCAAACACGGGCAATATCGCACGCACTTGCGCTGCTACGGGGACACATCTGCATCTGGTAAGGCCGCTTGGCTTTGACACGGATGACCGTACATTGAAGCGCGCGGGACTCGACTACTGGCATTCCGTTCATGTAGAGTATCATGATTCCTTCGATGAAGTTCTTTCACTTTATCCACAAGGCCGCTTCTTCTATGCAAGCACTAGAGCTACGAAGGTGTATTCGCAGTTCGATTACAAAGACGGTGATTTCTTCGTATTCGGTAAAGAGACGAAGGGACTGCCGCAGTCTTTGATCGATGCGAATTTGGAGACATGCATAAGAATGCCGATGACGGATAAGGTTCGCTCGCTTAATTTATCCAATTCAGCAGCTATTATTGTGTATGAAGCGCTTAAGCAAAATCATTTTCCAGGACTTGAATAGTACGGTTGCATGGATGACAAAACCTGGAATACCTACGCTTCAAGACCACGGTAATTTGCAGGATATTAAGCAATTATGAATGTATGAAGGAAATGCCGGGGCACCAGCGAAACACTATAACTGCAGAGGTTTCTCAAAAACGACTTGCGAATTTAGACACAGAAGAGGTGAAAATGATGAAACCAGCAGGTGTTGTAAGGAAAGTGGACCAGCTCGGCCGTATTGTACTTCCAAAATCATTGCGTAAACGTTATCTTATGAACGAGGGCGATCCCGTTGAAATTTTCGTCCAAGGTGACCATATCATTCTGGAGCGTTACCGTCCTAAATGCGTATTTTGCGGTTCGATGGTTGATGTCCGTGATTTCAAGGATCGTTATGTATGTGGAGTATGTATGGAAGGAATGGCGGAGCTGCAGCGCTAATCAGCTTTCCGGTCTGCTATTTTAACGAAAAGAAGCTTCCCGTGATGAGCCGAGAGCTCTGCGGGAAGCTTCATTTGTTTGAATATAAGCTTATGCTGCGGCTTATAGTCCTTTTGTTTTGTCTTCATTGTACGAACTGGTCAGCATCGCCGTAATGAACAACACAAACACGGTCATAACAATAATAAAGTTCATCTGCCCCACACCTTCCAATAAGCTGTCTTTATTATAACCAACACCAGTCAAAAAGAAAACTTTAAAAGTTGTGAACACATTGTTAACATAGAGAGTATGAGCAAAGCGAGCATCTAAGCTTGCGAGGAGGAGCGCACATTATGAATTATCGGTTTTCATCCAGAGTGGCACAGTTAAAATCGTCGGCTGTCAGGGATATATTGAAGCTGACGCAAGGGAAAGACATGATTTCGTTTGCAGGAGGACTTCCGGCAGAGGAGCTGTTTCCGGTTCAGGCGGTTCGTGAAGCGGCTGACCGTGTATTTGCCGCGGGCCCAAGCGCCCTGCAGTATGGATTGACTGAAGGTTATTTGCCGCTGCGTGAGCAGCTTTGTGAACGTATGGCGGCCAAACAAATGATTGTGAATCCGGAGCAAATGATATTAACGACCGGCTCGCAGCAGGCGATCGATTTGCTGATCGGTGTACTAACAGAGCCCGGTGATACGATTTTGGTTGAGAGGCCGACGTATTTGGCGAGTCTGCAGGTTTTTGCGCTTCATGGCTTGAAGGTTATTGCTGCCGAGAGTGACGAGCACGGTATTATACCTGAAGATGCAGAACGGCTTATACGCGAGCATCGTCCGAAGCTGTTGTACGCCGTGCCGACATTCGGAAATCCGACCGGCCGGGTGTGGAGCGTCGAGCGCAGGCAGAAGCTGCTCTCTCTATGTAAACAAAATCAGATGCCTATTATTGAAGATGATCCGTATGGAGATATTAAATTTGATGAGAAGGATCAGTTCCCGACGCTCTTCTCGCTGGATGGCCAAGTTGAGAAAGGGGCTGTGTTCTACACAAGCACATTCTCCAAAACGGTAGCGCCGGCCCTTCGAACGGGATGGGCAATGGGAGACAGCGGTGTTATCCGGATGGTCGCCAAAGCGAAGCAAGCTGCAGACCTACATTCGAGCACGATGGACCAGCAAATTTTGAGCCAGCTGCTTAGCGGCTTCAAGCTAGATGACCACATACGCTTGATTTCAAAATCGTACGGCGAGCGTATGCTTGAGATGCACAATCTGCTGAAGCAACAAGCACTGAAGGATGTAACCTGGGTTAAACCGAAAGGCGGTATGTTCCTATGGCTTGAACTGCCTGACGGTTTGGATGCAGAGGCACTGCTTCGTTGTGCGGTCCAGAAAGGGGTTGCGTTTGTTCCGGGCAGCTCGTTCTATGCGGAGAATCCGCAACGCAACACCGCCCGTCTGAATTACACATACAATACGGGCGCCCGGACCGAACAAGGCGTAGCGCGCTTTGTAGAGGCGCTCGGCGAATTTACGGCGCGGAGCTAACCGAGGCCGCCCATTCGGCGATAACTTCGCCGTATTCGGTTAATGCAGCTGCGCCTTCCGGGCGCAGCTTATATTTGCCGCGTTCAATTCGATCGAACCAGCCATAATAATTGCTGCGTAACGTTTCGCCGCTTCGGCTATATCCTGTAATGGCCGCAACCTCCCGCGGCGCCAGAGGACCGGATGTATACAGCGCGTGAGCACAGCGCAGCGCCTTCTCGCGATAGGCGGTTACAAGCTTGCGCCCGGTACTTCCTCCTACATTATAATCTCCGCTCCGCTCTCTGAACTCCATAAGCAGCTGCGCTTGCTTCTTCCTTCTTATGCCACGCTGCGGCGGGTCGCCTGGCTCGCACAGCATCTCAATGACGGGTGGCTTGGTCTTAAAGAAGGTAACCGTCATGAAGCCGAGTCCGAGCATGCGGCACAGCTCGGTTAAATCACCGAACCGTTGATTGTGGGAACCGCTTTTTTTTCGGTTCCGCTCAACGGCAAGCACAACATGACTGTTCAAACGTAAACGTTCAACGCCTTGCAGCAGCAGGGCAAGGTTGAACGTTTTTTTCATTTCGACAATAATCGTCTCTGAATGCTCGGTATGAACGGCAACCAAATCACAGTGGAGCACTTCACTTTTAACTGTATAGCCAAGCTGCTCGTAGTACTTTTTTATAGGATTGTAAAGTTCTTCCTCTCGTGCAACAGCCACGGTTACTAACTCCTTCCCATGCAATGCTAATAAAGCTTTATAGACCTATTATAGCAAAGGATTATGCGGGCTTGTCGTATTTTGATGGATGGAGCACTAAAATAATGGTCAATTTCCAACTCGAATAAGCATAGAAATAGAATACTTCAATAAAAGTTGGCACCACTCGATAGAGCGTCTAGAAACCAATCCCGGGCGTAGAAAGATTACTGGAATGCGGAAGCGATGGGAGGAGGCACGGTATGGACATTTTTAAGCGAATATCGGAATATCAGGCTGAGAGCGAGAAGCTTGGATGGACAGGAACATTCAAGGAATATATTGAACTGCTAAGGCAGGACCCGTCCCCGGCCATGACTGCACATGCACGCGTTTATGAAATGATTGAATCTTATGGGGTCGAGGACATTGGAGGCCGCAAGAAGTACAAATTTTTTGAGCAGGAAATATTCGGCTTGGATCGTGCGGTGGAGAAGCTGGTTGAGGAGTACTTCCACTCGTCCGCGCGCAGGCTCGACGTTCGCAAACGGATATTGCTGCTTATGGGACCCGTAAGCGGCGGTAAGTCAACGATTGTGACGATGCTCAAAAAAGGGCTGGAACGTTTCTCAAGAACGAAACGGGGAGCCGTGTATGCGATTAAAGGCTGTCCGATGCATGAAGATCCGCTGCATCTCATTCCACATGAGCTTCGTCCCGAAATCGAGAAGGAGCTTGGTGTCCGAATCGAGGGTAATTTATGTCCTTCCTGCCAAATGCGGCTGCAGACCGAATACATCGGAGATATTGAAAATGTGCTCATCGAAAGGGTATTTATATCGGAGGATAACCGGGTCGGTATTGGTACATTCAGTCCTTCTGATCCGAAATCACAGGATATTGCCGACCTGACGGGCAGCATCGACTTTTCTACCATAACCGAATTCGGATCGGAATCCGATCCGCGCGCTTACCGCTTTGACGGTGAGCTCAACAAAGCAAATCGCGGACTGATGGAATTCCAAGAAATGCTGAAGTGCGATGAGAAGTTTCTCTGGAACCTGCTGTCGCTGACGCAGGAGGGTAACTTTAAAGCTGGACGGTTCGCCTTAATAAGTGCCGATGAGCTGATCATTGCCCATACGAATGAATCCGAGTACAAATCGTTCATCAGCAACAAGAAGAACGAGGCGCTGCAATCACGGATGATCGTTATGCCGATTCCTTATAATCTTAAGGTGTCGGAGGAGGAAAAAATATATACAAAGCTGATCTCACAGAGCGATATGAGACATATTCATATTGCTCCGCATGCGCTGCGTGCAGCCGCAATCTTCTCCATTCTTACCAGGCTGAAGGAAACGAAGAAGCAAGGTATGGATTTAGTGAAGAAGATGCGCATGTACGACGGCGAAGAGGTAGAGGGCTTCAAGGAAGCAGATTTAAAGGAAATGCAAAACGAATACATTGAAGAAGGAATGACGGGTATTGATCCGCGTTATGTTATAAACCGGATATCCAGCGCGCTTATTAAGCAGGATATGCAGTGCATTAATGCGCTTGACGTATTGCGCGCCCTGAAGGACGGTCTCGACCAGCATCCGTCCATTACGAAGGAAGAGCGCGAGCGGTACTTGAATTTCATCTCGGTTGCCCGCAAGGAATACGACGGCTTGGCGAAGAAGGAAATTCAGAAGGCATTCGTATACTCTTTTGAGGAGTCCGCCCGCACCTTGTTTGAAAATTACCTGGATAACATTGAGTCATACTGCAACTGGGCGAAAATCAAAGATCCTTTGACTGGAGAAGAGATGGATCCAGACGAGCGTCTCATGCGCTCGATTGAAGAGCAAATTGGCGTTTCGGAAAATGCGAAGAAAGCGTTCCGGGAAGAGATATTGATACGTATATCATCCTATTCGCGCAAAGGAAAGAAATTTGATTTTACGAGTCATGAACGGTTGCGGGAAGCGGTGGAGAAAAAACTGTTCGCTGATCTGAAGGATATCGTGAAAATTACGACGTCAACGAAGACGCCTGACGAGAGTCAGTTGAAGCGAATCAATGAGGTGACGAAGCGTTTAATTGACGAGCATGGATATTGCCCGGTATGTGGAAATGAATTGCTGCGTTATGTGGGCAGCTTGTTAAATCGGTAACTCATGAAGCGGGATGAGCGGGTGAATAATGGGGAAAAGCTGACGGACAATAGTCCGCCGGCTTTTCTTCGTAGCCGTCAGGTTATAGAAAATTTGAATTTAATTATAAAAAACGTATGTTTACCGGCTTAATAGGTGATAGTGAGCTATTATACAAAGATTAAGTCTTATTGTTAATGCAGGAGGTTGTACATGCTTTGACGAACATGTTTAATCGAGACTCTCAGTTCTGCATTTGTTTCGATTTCGCAATCCTTGAATAATATGCATACAATGCTCAGAGAACCTCGTGAGGAGC
This sequence comes from Paenibacillus prosopidis, assembly GCF_003337375.1. Classification (GTDB taxonomy): domain Bacteria; phylum Bacillota; class Bacilli; order Paenibacillales; family Paenibacillaceae; genus Pristimantibacillus; species Pristimantibacillus prosopidis. The sequence goes on along the minus strand of NZ_QPJD01000020.1, from coordinate 27,233 downwards.
TGGACGTCATTACAGAGAGCCATATACACAGCTTAGAAAAAGCAGGAATTCTCTCAGGCGGAGGGTTCCTGCTTTCGTGTTATATAAGTTGACACAATTTTCAGATTTTAGTATGATTATCCTAACATTCCGATGAAAAGTGTTAAAAATGTTAAGAATTTTAACATTAATATAACATAATCTATCGAAAGGTTACACCAAAAGCATTATATCGGTGCTGCACCCATCATGGAGGAGGCGGTTGTCATGTCGACGGCCAAACAGTCGCAATCGCAATTTTACGATTCTCAAGCATTTTACGATGAAATGTTCGACAAAGACTTTTCTGTTCGCACTCACTATGACAACGTTCATCGACTTTTCGGTAGAATGAAGCCAGCAGAGCTTGCTATTCGTCAAAATGCGATTAATCAGCGAATGATGGAGGAAGGCATTACGTTTACACTTCATAGCGGGGCACATAATGAACCGTTAGAGAGAACGATTCCTTTCGATTATATTCCGCGCGTTATTCCGAAGCATGAATGGGAAGGTGTAGATCGGGGCGTTAGGCAGCGAATACGTGCACTGAATGCTTTTATTCACGATGTATACCATGGACAACGTATTGTTGCCGACGGAATCATTCCAAGGCGCATGATTGTTTCCAATACGTATTTTCGTCCGGAAATGGCTGGTCTACATGTTCCGGGCGGTGTATATATTACAGCATCAGGTATCGATTTAATTCGCGACGAGAAGGGTCGCTATTTTGTGCTCGAGGATAATTTGCGTTCTCCATCAGGTTTTTCATACTTATTTAAGGGAAGAACGCTAATGAGCGAGCTGTTCCATGATTTATATTTATCCTGCTCGGTACAGAGTATTGACCGCAGCTTAAATTGTTTTCTTAGCTCGCTGCGCGCGCTTTCACCAAATGGCAACCGCGATCCGCTTATCGTTTTGCTCACGCCCGGCTCTTTTAACTCAGCCTATTACGAACATACATTTCTGGCGCAGCAAATGGGCATTCATCTGGTTGAAGGCAGAGATCTTGTGTACAAGGACCACAAAATTTATTTGCGTGATATGCGCGGACTTCGTCAAGTGGACGTTATTTACCGCCGGATCGATGACGATTTCCTTGATCCGCTTGCCTTCCAGCCGGATTCGATGCTAGGCGTGCCTGGCTTAATGAATGCTTATCGTGCCGGAAATGTGGCTATTGCCAACGCTCCTGGTACGGGAGTAGCTGATGATAAAGCGGTATATGCCTATGTACCGGATATGATCCGGTATTATTTGGGCGAAGAACCGATTTTACACAACGTCCCTACTTACATTTTATCGCGTAAGGAAGAGCGTGATTACGTATTAGCTCATCTTGATCAGCTTGTCGTGAAGGAAACGTCATTGTCAGGCGGCTACGGAATGCTGATCGGTCCCAGCGCGACCGCGAAGGAAATTCAAACATTCGCCGAAGCGATTAAGCGTGAACCGGAACGATATATCGCTCAGACGACGATGAAGCTGTCGCGTGCTCCGGTAATGGTTGATGGCAGTATGTCACCGCGTCATATTGACCTGCGCGCATTTGCACTGATGGGAGAGGAGACACACGTCATTCCGGGAGGTTTAACGCGTGTTGCGATGAAGGAAGGATCGCTTGTAGTCAACTCTTCTCAGGGCGGCGGAGTCAAGGATACGTGGGTGCTTAACCGATAAATAATAGGAGGGAATGCGATGCTGAACCGGAATGCAGAGGCATTGTTTTGGATCGGTCGGTATATGGAACGAGCTGAAAATCATGCCAGGCTGATTGATGTCCATTATCACCTGCAGGTCGATGACGAAACGGCGGATACCGAAGGAAAGCAGGAAGGTGAAGCAGCGGAGTCATACTCGAAGTGGGCTAGAATCGTAGATGCATTAGGAAGCAGGGAAGCCTATGAACAGCAGTATGGTACCTATAATGAGAGGGATGTGCTTTTCTATACGACGCTGGACCGCGATAATTCTAATTCATTAGTTTCGTGCGTTAGCCACGCACGCGGCAACCTGCGGACACTTCGTGAGAAGGTGCCAAGCGAAATGTGGGATACGACGAACGCCTTCTATTTATGGCTGCGGGAGAAACAACCGGACGATTTGCTGAAGGAGTCGCCGCATTTATTTTTTGGACGCATCAAGGAATGGACGGCTTTGTTCCAGGGTGTCAGCCAATCGGTTATGCCGAGAGAGAACGAATGGCACTTCATCGAATGTGGACGCTATTTGGAGCGCTCCGAGAACACGCTGCGCATCATTAAAGCGGTGGGCAATGCAGCTAGCATCGAAAGCTGGAACAGCGCGAATGCCTATCCATATTTACAGGCTGTATTGCGTTCGGTAAGCGGTTATCAGGCATTCCGCCGCTATTATGCGGATGGAATATCGGTTGAAGCAATCGTTGAATTCGTTGTATTGAACGGTGTGTTCCCAAGATCCCTTCATTTTGCACTCCATACGTTAGACGATCATATGAGACATATCGAGTTTCAGGATAAACAGCTTCGGACGGCGCATGAGAGAGTTATCCGTCAAGTGGGCAAGGTGAAGGCCGATTTGGCATGCTTGGAACACGAGGATATGGTTATTGACCGAAATGGAGCAATCGTCACTCATTTGCTTGATGCCTGCCAGCAGCTGGGACTGGCATTCGCTAAAACCTTTTTTCGGATGGGAGAGGCAAGCGCATGAAGCTGAGTATTTCACATGTGACGCAATACGAATATGCGGAAGCGGTAACGGACAGTGTCAATGAAATTAGGCTAACTCCAAGTACGAATGAACGGCAATCCTGCTATCAGCAGGCTATCTCAGTCGAGCCGAATGCATCTTTGTTCACCTACGAGGATTATTTCGGGAATCGGGTTCATGCTTTTTCCGTTAACGGATCACATAAGCGGCTTACGATTAGAACCACTATGACCGTTGTGACGAAGCAGGCGCCAACAGCAGAAGAGCGGGCGTTCTATTTAAGCAGACGACCGCCTGAGCAGGGTTGGGGATGGCTGAAGACGGAAGATGCGGCTAACCGCTTTACGGAGTTTCTTCTGACGACGGAGTATACGGCCGTAACGCCGGAGGTTGAACGTTTTGCAGGTGAGATTTCGGATGAAGGCGGTCAAGTTTGTGTGCTGGACTGGCTAACGGCTTTGTCGGGCAAAATTCGGTCCGAATTTGTGTATGACCCGGAAGCGACAAACGTGAAGACGAAAACCTCTGAAATGTTCGAACGCAAACGTGGCGTATGTCAGGACTTTGCGCATCTGATGATTGCTGGCTGCCGGGCGCTTGGCATTCCTGCGCGTTACGTGAGCGGCTATCATTTCGTAGGCGATTTGCAAGGCGGAACTTCTGATTTCGAGCAGGCGTCTCATGCTTGGGTGGAGGCTTTCGTGCCCGGTCTTGGCTGGTGCAGCTTCGATCCGACGAATGTTGACCCCGTAGGCGAGAGGTACGTGAAGCTGGGCCACGGGCGTGATTACAAGGACATTGTTCCGGTGAAGGGCGTATACCGCGGTACAGGTGAGCAGAAGCTGCACGTAACGGTCGATGTGCGGAATTTAGAGGATTGAAAATGGTACAAACAATAAAAAGAACAGTAGTCCGCTCTGAAACCGCGGTCGACTGTTCTTTTTAATTTTCGAAACGGAAAAAACACCCCATTCTCAATTTATCAAATTCCGAACATATAATTCTGCTGCGATCATAAATTTGATGTTATGAGGAACTGTTGAGAAGGGGGCTACTCCATGGAAGAAGAAGCACTGTTTGAGCATCGGTTTTGGCTGCAAATTTTAGGTGACCATGCCAGGTTTATTCTTAACGGATTATCGCCAAAAGAACAAAAGGATATTGAAATAGCAGCCCAATACATCCAACTATTTGATCAGCTGCTACATAAATCGAAAATGCCAAATGCAGCTTCTTATTTGGTTGATTTGAATAAAGAGGCTTATGAATTAACGATTAGTTTACGTACCTTTAAGCTAACTCTGCTGCAGCGGCTGCTGCTCGGACAAGTAGCGATTGGTCTTACTCCGAGTTTACTCAACCATATGGTAAATGAACTTGAAGAATATGTTAAAATACTCGCTGCGCTGCTGGAGGGAAAACCTGTTCCCCATTACTCGGCGCTGCATCACGATTTACTGTGGTTGCCGGATGCAGCCGGTCACGCAGCTGCCATTGCAATGGATTTGGATGCAGTAGAGAAACGGTTGAAGGAGAAGAGCAAAGAGTTTGAACAGCATTTTAACGAGTTTTATTTAAAAGCAATCGAGCTGGCCGGCTATTTGAGGACGTTGCGTACCCATTATCCGTCAATAGACAAGTTTCATGTGGATGTTAACCTGGAGATGAGCGTATTTATGGCTTTTCTAAAGGAAATCGAGGAGCTTGAATTAAGCGCGGAGTTATTAAGCCGTATAAATCCGCTCTTTCCGGATCATATGTTTCGTGAAGAATGCTACTACCTATTGAAGCTTTCTCAGTCTGGAGCGGTTTCTCCGCCGAATTGCGATCCGGCCAAACCGAGAATCGAATAAGCGCTTAGCGTTTGGACAGTTTATAGAGGAGAGTGATGACAAAGGAGGCGCATAGCGTTGGAAAGTTCATTCGAGCATACCCTTATGCCGATAACGACGGTCGCAAGCGGGGACGGCCTTGCTTATCGGCCTGACATTTATTGCTACCCGATTCAAATTGTAAATGTTTGTTTTATCGGGGATCCAAATCAGAATAAAGACGGCTGGGTACTGGTCGATGCCGGAATGCCTAGATCCGCTAAGAAAATTATTAAAGAAGCGGAAGAGAGGTTCGGAACGGGTCCTAAAGCGATTATTTTAACGCATGGTCACTTTGATCACGTTGGCGCCATCGTAGAATTAATTGATCACTGGAACGTACCCGTTTATGCGCATAAGCTGGAATTACCCTATTTAACCGGTGAAGCGGATTACCCGCCGGCCGACCCTACCGTAGAAGGCGGTCTCATCTCCGAGATGTCACCGTTTTTCCCTCATGATGGAATCGACTTGGATAACCGGATAAAAGCACTTCCAGATAAAGGAATAATCCCTGGGATGCCGGATTGGAAGTACATTCACACTCCCGGTCATACGCCAGGTCATATTTCATTATTTCGTGAAAATGATGCAACATTGATCGTTGGTGATGCTTTTGTAACGGTGAAGCAGGAATCGCTCTATAAAGTAGTCATACAGGAGCAGGAAATTAGCGGGCCCCCAAAATATTTTACAACGGATTGGGTGCAGGCCGAGAAATCGGTTAAGAAGCTTGCTGCTCTTAAGCCCTATTTAGCCATAACGGGACACGGGGAGCCGATGTTTGGTCAGTCGCTTGGAGATAATCTAAAGCTGCTGACGGAAAAATTCAGAGAAATAGCTATTCCCGAGCAAGGGCGTTACGTGAATACGAAATTACATTAAAACAAAAGTAAAAACCCTGCTCATTGGCAGGGTTTTTACTTGTTTATAGGTAACTCATTTTGTTAGGTACGTTCACGGTCACGGTTTCTTAAACCGGCTAAACCTAATAAACCAATTAAGCCAAGCCAGCCCCAATCCATATTATTGTCATCACCAGCAGCGGTTGCTCTGTAGTTATCCGTTCCAAGTGCACGGTTTGTTTGATTAATACCTCTGTTCATATCCGTGCGCATACCAGTGTCAGGAGCCGTGTTATTGATACCTCTGTTGTTATACGTACCCATTGTACCAGTATTTCCATTGTCAGCAAAAGCGGGTATAGCAAATACGAGCGTCAAACAAGCGAAAATACAAATAAGCAACCATGTCTTCTTCAATTTACTTGTCCCCTTTACGGTTAAGTTTTTTCTTACCGGCTTATTTTTTCTCAAAGCCAAAAAATTATTCTCTAATTTAAACTTCAATCACGATAGGTAGAATCATGGGCCTTCTTTTGGTTTGCGCATACACATATTTCCCGATTGCTTCTTTTATTTTGTGTTTTAAAATCGTCCATTTCATTAAACTGCTGCCGGTTTGAAGTTCTTCGATCGTAATTAACACTAACCGGTTAATATTGTCGAGCAGAGCCTCCGACTCGCGCACATATACGAACCCTCGAGAAATGATATCAGGTCCGGTTAATATCTTCCCGTCCGTTTTGCTTAGCGTAACGACTACAACAAGAATGCCGTCCTCGGCGAGATGTTTGCGGTCGCGTAAAACAACGTTTCCAACATCTCCTATTCCCCAGCCGTCAACAAGTGTATTTCCGGCTGTTATTTTCCGGGTTTGTCTGGCTGTCTGTTCGCTGATATCAACGACGTCGCCATTTTTGATAATAAATATGTTGTCTTTCTCCACCCCGACAGCTTCCGCTAATAACCGGTGTTGAAAAAGCATTCGGTATTCACCGTGAATAGGGATAAAATATTTAGGCTTCATTAACGTAAGCATAAGCTTAAGCTCTTCTTGACATCCATGACCGGATACGTGCATTCCCGTAACCGATCCAGATCCATATATAACGTTTGCTCCCAGCAAAAATAAATTATCTACTGTAGTTGAAACGTTCCGTTCATTTCCAGGTATGGGGGTAGCAGCAAAGATTACGGTATCGCCAGGTAAAATTTCTACTTGACGGTAGCTTGAGTTGGCAAGACGGGAAAGTGCAGCCATAGGCTCACCCTGGCTTCCCGTACAGAGTACGGCGACTTTGTCGCGCGCCATATCATTTGCCTCTTTTGCTTCAATCAGCATGCCTTCGGGAATATTTAATTGGCCTATCTCTACAGCGATTGAAACGACATTAACCATGCTTCGTCCGAGCAAGAGCAGCTTTCGGTTTGTCTTTTGGGCTGCATCAATCACTTGCTGCAAGCGGTGAACATTTGAAGCGAATGTGGAAATGAACACTTTATATTGCGCTTTTTTGAATGCTTCTTCAATATGATCGCCTACAATCCGCTCAGAAGGAGTGAATCCTGGACGTTCTGCATTTGTGCTCTCGGATAACAAAGCTAATACACCGTTTTCACCGATGCTGGCCATTTTATGAATATCAGGATACTGATTATTTACAGGGGTTAAATCGAATTTAAAATCCCCGGTATGTACAACTGTTCCTTCAGGGGTATAAAATACGACGCCCAGGCAATCGGGAATACTGTGATTTGTTCTGAAAAAGCCAAGCTTGATCGCACCTAACTCAATGCTTGATTCCGAGTTGATTTCATTAAGCTTACTTTGATCAAGAAGACCGTTTTCCTTTAGTTTCCCTCTAATTAGACCAAGTGTCAGCTTTGATGCGTAAATCGGCATATTCAATTGCTTTAATATATAGGGGATACCCCCAATATGATCTTCATGTCCATGTGTAACAACCAGAGCCCGAACCTTTTCCTGATTTTCTTGCAAATAAGTAATATCAGGAATAATAAGATCAATCCCCAATAAGCTTTCGTCAGGAAACTTGGAACCGCAGTCGATGACAACGATATCGTCCGCATACTGAATAACATACATATTTTTACCAATCTCATGTACGCCTCCTAATGCAAAAATCGATAGCGCGCTTTTTTCAGTACTCATATCTCGGAAACCTCCTGCTTTACTGAATTGAAAATCGATGTCTTTTTTGATTTATATACTCACATAATATGGGTTCGGGATAGTAGAATTATTCAAAAAAAGTACGTTTTCCCAAGACTTAAGAATAACCCGAATATGTAAAGGGTATTTTATTTTTATTCAAGCTGATGGAGGGAAGAAATTGTCGAAGTTAAATACGATTATGATTAGCCCCAAACAGCCTAAACGATGTAAGGGGTGTATATGGGGCAACTGGGATGGAATGAAGCAATTCTGTTCCAGACGGACATGTGTAAGGGAGAATTAAGAAAAACGGAAGATATTAAAGCTGCCGTACTTTGGCAACAATAATACCGATTGAAAACGAAGGAATTGAAATAAAATAAACACGTTTCAAAAACAACTGACTATAAGAGGGAGCAATACAAGATGGAAAAAGGTACAGTTAAATGGTTTAACGCAGAAAAAGGCTTTGGTTTTATCGAAGTTGAGGGAGGAAACGATGTATTCGTCCATTTCTCCGCTATTCAAGACGAAGGCTATAAATCATTAGATGAAGGTCAAAGAGTTGAATTCACGGTTACTCAAGGCAGCCGTGGACCACAAGCTGAGAATGTTGTAAAACTGTAATTGACTGTAATTGACTGAAATAGCCTTAACAAGCCCTTAACGATTCGTTAAGGGCTTTTTTTTCAATCGGATTTCTTGACAGTCAGCGGGCACACGCCCGGAAAAGTGCGCATATGATACTTATGTCATTCGATGACGTGAGAAAACATATACGAATTGAGGAGATTACAGATGAAGTGTTCCCCACGTGAAGTTTGGCCGTCAGAGTTGTATGATCCGAGTGGAATTCGCGTAGCTTCTGAACTTAAAACCGAAAATCACAGTGCGGATCGGCTCACCGGACGCGGTCAAACGATGGTCATCGATAAAGGTCTTGGCAGAAACGCATTTATGGATTTAATTGAAGTAGCCTCGGATTATATCGATTGCGTGAAATTCGGCTTCGGGACAGCCCCTCTTTGTAATACTGAGCTGCTGCTTTACAAGATTAAGCTAGCCAAACGACATGGTATTACGGTCATGCCAGGCGGTACATTGCTGGAGACGGCTGTGCAGCAGGACGTGGTACCGGCATTCTTCGATTCAATCTGCTCTCTCGGTTTTAACGGTGTTGAAGTGTCCGATGGTACAATTGAACTTCCTCGCAGAAAAAGGACGGAGCTTATCCAAGAAGGCATCAAAAGAGGTCTTAGTGTGGTAACAGAGTATGGCAAAAAGCTGTCAGGCTCGCTCATTGATGCATCGACTCTGGCCGTAACAGTTGAAGCTGACTGGGAAGCAGGCGCTGAGCTTGTAACGGTGGAAGCTCGTGAGTCGGGTGTTGGTGTCGGTCTCTTCGATGAGAATGGTGAATGCCGGGAAGATGTGTTAGATGCCATCCTCCGATTCGTGCCGGAGACGAATAGACTGATGTGGGAGGCGCCACTTAAGCCTCAACAGGTGCTGCTACTGCGAAAATTCGGTTCAGACGTACATTTGGGGAATATTCAACCTAGCGATACTCTTTCTCTCGAGACGATGCGCCGCGGACTTCGTTCCGATACATTTGAGTTTGGCATACAAAAGAAAAAGGTAGAGGATATTTATTACATGATTTAGCCCTTCTGGTAATTAACGGTTTTCCATTTGACTGACAATGAATTGACGGATCAACCCGTTCAATTGACCTGCTGCCTTCGTGGGAATCTGATGATTGGTTTGTTTTATGAAATAGAGTTCGTTCTTGTCCAATCGTTGGGATAGCAGCTTCGCGTAAGGATGGAACTGTTTGTCCTTTTCACCGTAAACGAGCAAGACAGGTTGATGGATTTGTTCTAATCGGCCCGTACAATTATAGCGCAGGCTGTATTGGTAATACTGTTTTATATTATTGGCGTTTCCTTTTATAGCGTCATTATAGAGCTTCCAGACTAAGGATAGCTTTCGATTCGCTTGCGCCCAAGAAATAGACATTGCTAGCGTACGGACCGCACCGATTCGGGAGAAGCTTCGCCCGAGCTTAATTTCATTTCTTAACTTCCAATCACTTACTTCAGACATTCCGCTGACTACAATACAACCGAGCGCCCGGTCGGGGTGGGTCAGCATGAACTCAAGCGCGATCGATCCGCCCGTTGAGTACCCGCATATAAAGGCTTCTTCGATCTGGAGCCGATCCATCAACTGCTTCATATCCTCGACAATCAAAGGGTATGTGATCTCTTTTACAGAAGGTTCACTACCGCCATGCCCCCGGATATTGAAAGCGACCGTTCGAAATTGAGCTGACAATTCCTGAATTTGATAGACGAAATTCAGACTCGTCAAAAGAGGGGGATGAATAAACAGGATCGTGGTTCCTTTTCCCCGATCCGAGTATTGCATGCTGTATCCGTTGATATTCATTTCGGGCATCCGCACAACATCCTTTGCCGTTTAAATTTCCATGCTTACCACCGTTTTTATAAAATAACAAGATTTAATTTAACTCGCCCAACTTATAAACATTCAAGGGAATATTTGCAAAGAGAATAATTTAATAGTTTCGCGGAAAATCCCGTCGCCTTAACATTGAAAGGGATAAAACCAAATATCAAGGGGTATTATGCTTATTAGGGAGGGGATAGACTAAACTGCAGCCTTTAATCCCCTCTTTAACAATAAAGGTGGTAATGATTTTGAGCTCTTTCGGACAACAGCTGAGGCAGGTAAGACAGCAAAAAGGTTTTGAACTTAATGAATTTGCAAAGGAATTAGGGGTCTCTCCCGTTTATTTAAACAATTTGGAAACGGGGAAGACACAGACGATTCAACTGGAAGTATTGAGCAGGCTGCAAAATGAATTGTATATGATCATTGATGACGATGAAGGGATTGACGATCAAACAGCTATTCGTATAGACCGGATAAGCAGCATGCTGCATGATTTGTACAAACTCAATCAGCCGGCTGCCGAATATTTGATGGCGGTAGTCGAACAAGGGATTGAGGTATTTGTCCTAAGATCGACAGACATTCATTGAGCTTCGCTAAGGGTTGGAAAGCGTTTGAACTTCAATAAAATTTCATATTTAAACAGCCATGCTTTGAGAGTCAAAGCATGGCTGTTTAAATTCAATGACTTTAAGTTACGATAAAGTTTTCATATTATTCTGTTGATCAATCTCGCTGCCCAAATGCGGTACGAAGAAATGATTTTCTGCCAGTGCCTCATGCTGCATTTCCGGCGCTACGAACCCCCACTGAATGCCTGTCGCCCTCGCAATTTCAGAGTCGGTAGTGCACAAATCGCTTTTAGAGATATCGGATAACGATGTTCTTCCAAGTGACTGGGCAACCATTTCCATCTCTGTCACGCAAGAATTCAAATAGCGCACCAAATTCTTGGATGCTGTATCCACATCCAGCTCCGATGTCAATTTGCCGGTATATACGACCAGGCTCGTAGCAGCTTCGAACGGCGCTGATTTCACAATATGTTCACCGATCAAAGCCAGCATCGCAGCAGTTCCAATGTATACGGCATCTGCACCCATCGCCATTGCTTTCAACATGCAGCCGGGGGTGACTAATCCTCCCGCAGCAATAATGCTGACTTTTCCGGTCGCTCCTTTACGGGCTAAGAAATGTGAAGCACGTGAAATGGCAAACATAGTTGGTAGTCCCACATCATCCTGCAACGTTGGAGCTCCACCGTGCGTCCCCCCTTCCGCGCCGTCAAGCGTAATGAAATCAACTCCGGCGTCCAAGGCGATTTGCAGTTCTTTCTCCAGGTGATGAGTGGCTGCGATCTTAAGTCCGACCGGAACGCCTGTTTCATGTTTGAGTCGCCTTACGAGTTGAACGAAATCTTCCTCGGAATTGACGCCTGGAAGTCTGGAATGAATGACAGCAGGCTCCCCCTCCTGTAAACCGAACACTTCCCGGAAGTCTTCGCCAATGTTTTTTACTGTCGTTCGCTGAGAAGCCGACCCTTGCGCTCCTTGTCCGAGCTGAATTTCAATCGCATCCAGCTGCTTGTATTTGTCGGGGGTGTTCATCCATCCGCCACGATTATATTGACCAATAAAAAGATGTGCCGCGTCCCGCTCTTCCCGCATCAATCCTGCCTCCCCTGAATTCGTGGCAGTTCCAACGAATGTCGAAGCTTTGGCAAGGGCAAGCTTGGCATTTTTGCTTAGGGCTCCGCCAAACGACATGGCCGCGATCATGACCGGAATCGAAAGGGTAAGCGGTTTTTGTGCGAGCGGACCAATCGTCACGGAAGTTTGAATTCCGATCTGCTCTGGCGTTGGCATGCGAAACAGATGAACGGGATTAAACAACACGCTTTCCCATGGAGAAAAATGAATGTAGCTTCCCAGCGGCCGGGGAATCGGCGTACCGCTGGAGGAACGCATGAGGATTTCTATAAAGTTTGGAATACCGACCTTACGGCCAACGGGAATTGTCGCAGCCAGGTTTTCGGTATATTGATCCTTTATCATGCGGGACAAGGCTTTGTCCACCGCTTCATTCATGACGGAACGGATAATATTCTCAATGAATTTCATTACCGGCTCCCCGGTCCAATTGGCGAACCATTCCATCGATTTGTTTGGACATAGACAGACACATTTGTTTTATAGTGTCCAGCTGTCTTGAAGCACTTTGCTCCTCAATCGCAATGTCGACCAGTTCCTTGTGATCGAAGTTCGTTAATTTCTGATAATGTTCACGCTCAACGCTTGATAAGGTACCGGATACCGTTTCGATCCGGGTAATTTCCGATTGCAGATAGTTTAGAACATGTTTTACGTCATTAAAATCTGTCATCAAGGTTCTCTCCTTTCATTTCCTCTTCTGTTAAGGTAACCCGTTACCCGGTTTACCATACACCCCAGTGGGATGAAGAATTGAAGGAAAATTTACTAGTCAAGCTAGAATCGGAATTATGACATTAAACCGAAGAACAGCCATGCTCTTATGAACATGGCTTTTGCTCCGTTATTTAGAAACCTTTGTATTGCGGTTCTTCATTTTCTAACTGCTGTACCCGATCCTCGACTTGTTCCAGAATCTGTTGTGTTTGCTCAGCCGCGTTTGTAAAAAGAGTTTTCGCCTCTTCATTTTGGGTGCTCAATGCGAATTGTTCTAAGCTAGCCTGAGCGCTTTTTAACGAAGCGACACATGTTTTGACTTGGGAAGCAACTGTCAATTTGATTCACCTCCTTTAACGGATTAACCATAAGCGTTTGAAAATACTGCGATTCCTTCTAGGTAACGGATATAATGTATCCCGTTTTTTCGAAATCATACAACAATGTCAAAGAGATTTGTAATGGAGAAAACGAGTGAAATATTTCCACTTAATTGAATAAAAAGCGCGAAAAATGTCGATCTTGCATATGTGCGATTTCCATCAAGTGGAAATTCAAATACTCAAAAATAATAAAGGGGACTACAAGATGCAAGAGTGGTTACTTGTTGCACTACGGACATTGTTAGCGATTGTCATCCTTTTTTTAATGACTAAGATATTAGGAAAAAGACAAGTCTCCCAGCTTTCTTTTTTTGAATACATAACTGGGATCACGATCGGAAGCTTAGCGGCCTATATTTCGTTAGATTTGGATGCAAGATGGTATTTAGGAATCGTATCATTGTCTGTTTGGGTACTCTTTTCCTTGGGGATCGAGTTTTTACAAATCAAGAGTAAAAAAGCAAGGGATTTTATCGAAAGCAAAGCCAGGGTGTTGATTAAAGACGGAAAAATCATGGAGGAGAACCTCAAGAAGGAACGAATTACGACCGACGAATTGATGGAAGAGCTACGGAAAAAAAGTGTATTCCAAACGGCGAACGTAGAATTTGCGGTTATGGAACCGAGTGGAGACATCAACGTCTTGCTAACGAAAGAAAATCAACCCCTTACACCCAAGCACTTAGGCATCAAAGTGGATCCCGAACAAGAACCGCAGGTGGTTATCATGGATGGGGTAGTCATAAACGAACCTTTGGCTACGATTGGACTTAATCGGGAATGGCTGGATACGGAACTCGAAAAGATTGGAGTCGCAATTGAAAATGTGTTTCTTGGCCAGGTAGACAGCTATGGCCAGCTATATGTTGACTTATATGACGATCAGATTAAAGTCCCTAAGCCACAGAATAAAGCCACATTGCTTGCGACTTTAAAAAAATGTGAAGCGGACCTTGAAATGTTTAGTCTATCCACAAAAGCTCCCAAAGCAAAGAAAATGTATGAAGAATGTGCGAAAGAGCTGGAACGGGTTATTAAGGAAGTCAGACCGCTGCTCATTCAGTAGATCAGATGGATCGGGAGGATTAAAAAATGGCCAATAACAAGATGAAAAAAGCAACGCCCGTTCAACAGGAGTATCAAGAACTCGCCAAACAGCTTGAACCGAAACGGCCTATAATCAAAAACTGCTTGCGTGCGTTTCTTGCCGGAGGAGTGATTTGCGTAATTGGACAAGCGATTCAAGAAATGTTCGTTCATTGGGTAGGCTTTGACGAGAAAGATGCATCCAATCCCACTGTGGCCGTGTTAATTCTCATTTCCGTTATTTTGACGAGCTTAGGCGTCTATGACAAATTCGGCCAATGGGCGGGTGCCGGTTCAGCTGTTCCCGTTACCGGCTTTGCAAATTCGATGGCATCCGCCGCTATTGAGCATCGCAGCGAAGGATTGGTTTTAGGCGTCGGCGGAAAAATGTTTAAACTTGCAGGTCCTGTTATTGTCTTTGGTACTGTAGCGGCATTTTTTGTTGGTATCCTCACTTTAGTGTTTAAGGGTACTGGAGGAGGACACTGATATGCTAAAAGGACATCAAAGTTGGATATTTGAAAATAAACCGGTTATTCGCGCATCGGCTACCGTAGTTGGTCCGTTTGAAGGCAGGGGGCCCCTTGCCCGTGATTTTGACATCATACATGGTGACTCCATGCTGGAAGAAGATAGCTGGGAAAAAGCAGAGAAAGTTTTGATCGAAGAAGCCGCAGCACTGGCGATCGAAAACGCAGGGTTAACCAAGGAGCAAGTCCAATTTTATATCGGCGGCGACTTGATGAATCAGATTATCAGCAGCAGCTTTGCGGCTCGTACGCTGGCAATTCCCTACCTTGGTGTGTTTGGTGCCTGTTCAACCTCGATGGAAAGCCTGGCTCTCGCGTCCGCACTCGTTAATAGCGGTGCAGCGAAATTCATACTGGCCGGGACCTGCAGTCATAATGCAAGTGTAGAAAAGCAGTTCCGGTACCCGACAGAATACGGTTCGCAAAAGCCGCCGACTGCCCAATATACGGTGACAGGTGCCGGAGCGGCAATCGTTTCACAGGAAGGGGAAGGCCCTGTTGTCGCGTCAGCGACCATTGGCCGGGTTATCGATATGGGGATTACAGATCCCTTTAATATGGGGGCGGCTATGGCACCCGCAGCGGTTGACACCATCCAGGCTCATTTTCGGGATTTACAAATTGAGCCCGGTTATTATGATCTGATTGTGACAGGCGATCTGGCCAAGGTAGGCTATGAGATTGCCTGCAAATTGTTTGAAAAACACAACTTTCCGATCCATCAAACGGAGTATAACGACTGCGGCATGATGATTTACGACTATGATACCCAAATGATACAGTCGGGGGCAAGCGGTTGCGGCTGTTCAGCCGTTGTCACGTACGGTCATTTACTGAAACGGATGCAAAAAGGAGAAATCAAACGCATGCTTGTTGTTGCCACTGGTGCGCTCTTATCGCCGCTTTCATTTCAACAAGGTGAAAGTATTCCTTGTATCGCGCATGCAGTAGCGATTGAAGCAGGAGGGAACCAGATATGATCTTTTTATGGGCTTTTCTTGTAGGGGGAGCAATTTGCGTTTTTGGACAGCTTTGTTTTGATGTGTTTAAGCTAACTCCCGCGCATACTATGACGTTACTCGTTGTGCTGGGAGCAGCTGCCGACGGACTCGGCTTGTACGACCCGCTCATCAAATTTGCCGGAGCCGGAGCATCCGTTCCAATCACTAGTTTTGGGAACGCTCTGGTTCACGGTGCTTTGGAGGAATTACAGAAAGACGGATGGATCGGAGTCATTACCGGCATATTCAAGGTAACAAGCGCAGGTATTTCGGCTGCCATTATTTTCTCATTTTTGGCAGCCTTGCTGGTAAAACCAAAAGGATAAGGCTGAAAAGAGCAATAGGGAGACACTATACTCCCCTTCAGAGGCTGTAAAGCAATGAAGGGGAGATTTTCCTGGTTATTCGCAATTCAATGAATCATACAAACTTCCTGCTGGTCTTCTTCCCATCACAACTAAAAACAATTTTCTTATCCTCGACAATCGTCTCTAGATGGACATTTTTCCCCCAAAGCTGCACGACGTACGGCAATGTCCGCTCGACGTATTTTAGATCAAGCTCTGTGCCCTCGTATTCGTGAATCAAGTAGAGCTCGCCGACGCGGTTGAAGTCTCCATCCTTGACCATGAGGCACGGAAATCCGCCGTTTACTTTCGAATAGACTAGCTGCTCGCGAATATTTTCCCAAGACTTATCGGTAATTTTCCATTCGGGTCCTTTTTTCTCGAAAATGTAGAGATCCAAGTCGTCAACCAATTCTTTCGTTAAATAGTTGCGGAGGAATGAAGTGTCGGAGTCCAGCTCGCGAACTTCGAAAATTTTCTCTCTTCCTTTGCCTGGCACGCGGCCGAAGCGCGCTTGCTCTTCCTTCGTCGGGTTATCCCAGCGGCGCTCGATGTCCTCGAATATTTTCAGTCCCAAATAATATGGATTGAGACTGTGGCGGGATGGAACGACGACCGAAGAATTTAGCTTCGCAAATTCGATGGTTTCGTCGCTGGTTAGATCAAGCTCGCGAATAATGCGTTGATGCCAGTAGGAGGCCCAGCCTTCATTCATAATTTTTGTCTCAATTTGCGGCCAGAAATAGAGCATTTCATCGCGAAGCATCGTCAGGACATCACGTTGCCAGTCCTCTAATATTGGCGAATATTCTTCGATGAACCATACGACATCCTTTTCCGGACGAGGCGGGAAGCGTTTGGCATCAGCCGCATGAGCTTGAGCAGCAGCTGCAGCTGCAGCAGTCCGCTCATGATCTAAATCCCACAAATCATCATACTGGGAAGGACGTTCATGATTTGAGGATCGTTCGTTATCTTTTTGAACCATCTCAATGTACCGCTTCTTATCCAGCTGATATGGCTTAATGAGTGTCGGATCGACATGCTCTTGAATGGCAAGAATCGCATCAATGAATTTCTCGACGGCTTCGGTTCCGTGGTCCATTTCATACTGGTGTATTCGGTCTGCGGTAGCGGACATACTCTCAACCATGTTGCGGTTTGTTACGCTGAAGCGGGAATTGTTTTTGAAAAAATCGCAGTGCGCGAGCACGTGAGCTACGATAAGTTTATTTTGGATAAGGGAGTTGCCTTCAAGAAGAAAGGCATAACACGGATTGGAGTTTATGACGAGCTCGTAAATTTTGCTTAGGCCAAAATCGTATTGCATTTTCATTTTATTGAACGTTTTGCCGAAGCTCCAATGGCTGAAGCGTGTCGGCATGCCGTAGGCACCGAATGTATAAATGATATCGGCTGGACAAATTTCATATCGCATCTGATAGAAGTCGAGCCCAAAGCCTTGTGCAATTTCTGTTATTTCATCGATGGATCGCTCCAGCGCGCGAATCTCATCCTGATTCATCCGTCATCCCCCCGTATTGAAAATACGATTCATACCATATGTATGTTTGGCCTACCAAGGTTATGACAGTCAATAAACAATAAAGAACCCCTGATGGGCCGCTGTCTCGAAAATGGATTCGAGAAGGAGCTGGCTTTCTCAAAGGTTCTTTTCATTTTGTTTAATGCCATACATCGCATGATCCGCGTCGCTAATCAGCTCCTTCAGGCTGGAGCCTGCACCGTGAGTCGAGCTTATACCGATGCTTGCGGATATTTGAATCATGTGTCCATTGATGGAAAACGGTTCCTCTATGGAGTCCTTAATTTTGCCGGCAACGAACTGGATATCTTGATTATCGACCAAATATTGAAAGCAAATTAGAAATTCATCTCCGCCGTATCGAACCAGGATATCGGTTTTCCTGACACTTTGCTGCAGTCTTTCGGCGATTTCGAGCAGCAGAAGGTCGCCAAAATCATGACCGTAGGTATCGTTAACTTCCTTGAAGTCGTCGATGTCTATGAATATAACGCTAAATTGCTTGTCCGATCCGTTCTGATAGAGATGCGATAAAAAGCGCCGGTTGTATAATCCGGTCAGGCTATCAGTAACGCTCGCATTTTCAAGCTCAATGATATAACTGAGGAACGAAGCCATCGATTGGAGAAAAGAAAGCTGCAGCTCGTTCAGAATGATCGGATCGCGATCCATTGCACAAATCGTTCCGAATGATTGATTGTCCGGTGTTTTGACAGCTATGCCGACAAATGAACACGGTCCAAGCTGCTTCGTAATCGGTAAGTCAGATGTCCGCGCGTCTTCCAGCGTGTTAGGTATGAGGATTACGGAATCGGCTTGGTTATCAGTAAGGTTATAATAGCTTTGTAACAGTGGTAAATGCATATCATGTCTAACTAAATTCTCATAACGGTTAAACGCTCGAATAACTCGATTCGCGTAGCCGTCATTTGCTGCAATAAATAAAGTGTTTACTTGAAGGTAGTCCTTGATGATATCAATGATTAGTTCGGCCGCCTCTTCTAGTGAGCGTACTTGGCTGCTCATGTTCTCAACTCCTGCCGTAGTGTTGAATCAATGGAATTACCTTATAGTTCCATAGTAGTCGAAAAAGAGTGTTAACTCAAGGAACAAATAGGTTTAAATTAGGGAATTTGGACTACCTTTGCGAGTGGTTATAAAGTCTTATATCGGTATAAGATCTATCATTGAATAGAATTAATAAATTTATTAATTCAAGTCTCCTGAAATTAATACTTGCATTAATTTAAATCATATAGTTAAATAACATTGAGAGTCCTTATTAATGATTATCCTATTAATTAATTGATTTATTAATCTGAAGATGAGGTGGATGAACATGGCAGACAAAGCTTCGATGATCGTGGATAAAGATTTTCAAATTGGAGAAGTTGATAAACGAATATACGGATCTTTCATTGAGCATCTTGGACGTGCGGTATATGGCGGTATTTACGAAGCGGATCATCCGCAAGCGGATGAGCAGGGCTTCCGTTCGGACGTGCTTGAGCTTGTAAAGGGACTAGATGTTCCGATTGTCCGTTATCCGGGAGGTAATTTTGTATCCGGTTACAATTGGGAGGACGGAGTGGGTCCGGTTGACAAGCGTCCAAGAAGACTTGAGCTTGCCTGGAGAACGATTGAACCAAATTGGATCGGGTTGAATGAATTTGTAGATTGGTGCAAGAAGGCGAATACAGAAGCAATGATGGCGGTTAATTTAGGGACTCGCGGCATAGACGAAGCACGTAATCTTATCGAATATTCGAATCACCCGTCCGGCTCTTACTGGAGCGATCTCCGCATTCAGCATGGATACAAGAATCCGCATAATATTAAAACGTGGTGTCTTGGGAACGAAATGGATGGTCCTTGGCAAATTGGTCATAAAACAGCGGTAGAATATGGCCGATTGGCGAGCGAGACCGCAAAAGTAATGAGATGGACGGATCCTGCGATTGAGCTTGTTGCGTGCGGCAGTTCGGCAATTGGCATGCAGACGTTCCCGGAATGGGAGTCAACCGTTCTTGATTTGACATACAATGAAGTCGATTATATTTCGATTCACCAATATTACGGAAATCGAAGCAACGACCCTGCAAATTTCCTTGCGCAATCGATGAGCATGGATTCGTTTATAAACACGGTCATTTCTACTGCAGATTATGTACAAGCGAAGAAACGCGGCAAGAAGAAAATTAATCTTTCCTTCGATGAATGGAACGTTTGGTATCATTCGAATGAATCGGACAGAAAACTCGACCCGTGGCAAATCGCACCGCCTCAATTGGAGGATGTGTACAACCATGAGGATGCGCTCGTTGTTGGCTGCATGCTGATCAGTATGCTCAAGCGTGCGGATCGTGTGAAAATGGCATGTATCGCGCAGCTCGTTAACGTTATTGCGCCAATTATGACGGAGAATGGCGGAGCAGCATGGAAGCAAACGATCTATTATCCATACATGCATACTAGCTTATTCGGCCGTGGGACGGTGCTTGTGCCGCTCGTGAAGTCTCCAAAGTATGATTCTAAGGACTTTACCGACGTGCCTTATCTGGAAGCTGTTGCGGTTCACAACGAAGAGAAGGAAGAAGTGACCGTGTTTGCGGTAAACCGTAAGCTTGACGAAGCATTGCCTTTCGAAATCGACCTTCGCAGCTTTGGTTCTTGCCGAATTATTGAACACATTGTTTTGGAGAACGATGACCTGAGGGCGACCAATACTGTGGATGCTCAGGATCGTGTCAAGCCTCATTCGGGCGGAAATGCTGCTATTGATGGTAACGGAAAAATTGAAGCAACGCTTGGCAAGGCATCGTGGAACGTTATCCGCATTAAGTTGTAATTTATTTCTGAGCACCATAGTTGGAAGGGGTGTCCGGAAGCCGTATTTACGGCTTTTGGGATGCCCTTCTATTGTTATACAATAGGGAGAGGAGGAATGAAGGATGATACATGCGAATACAGACGAGTCGTGGCTGCCTCTATATGAAGCTTTAGCTAGTCCAGTACGGCTGTCAATAATAAATTTGCTTGCGAACAATTTAATGAATGTGAAAGAGCTGGCGGAGTCGCTTGGCTTAAGCAGTGCAATAGTAACGATGCATGTAAAGAAGCTGGAGAAAGCGGGAATCGTTCAGACGAAAATGGTGCGCAAGCATGGGGGCACGCATAAAATTTGCACGCTCGCCGAACGCTCGATATCAATCGAACTGCCGCATCCTACACTTGATGTGAAGAAAGTTCATGAGGTTAGCGTGCCAGTAGGACACTTTACGCAGTTTGAGGTTTTCCCGACATGCGGCATTGCGACGGTAGATAAAATGATTGGACAATTCGATGATCCGCGTTTTTTCCTGGAGCCTGAGCGGATGAATGCAAGTATTTTATGGTTCGGCAAAGGCTACGTCGAGTACAAGGTTCCGAATTATTTGCTGGCGGGGCAGCGTCCGGTCGCATTGGAAATAACGGTGGAACTAGGCTCTGAAGCGCCGGGAATAAATGAAAATTGGCCTTCCGACATCAACTTCACGCTTAATGGAATGGACATCGGTATGTGGACAAGCCCAGGCGATTATGGCGAGGTTCGCGGTCGCTATTCACCTCCTTGGTGGCAGGATCGCGTTAACCAGTACGGCTTGCTAAAGGTGATTCGTATACAAGAGGACGGAACGTTAATCGATGGGCAGCATATGTCATCTGTCGGAATCGGCGAGATCGGACTTGAACGAAACTATTGGACCTTCCGGATAGAAGTTAAGGAAGACGCTGTACATGTAGGCGGATTAACGTTGTACGGCAAAGGCTTCGGCAACTACAATCACGACATGATGTTCCGTGTTTTCTATGAAGACGCACGCAGCTCATAGGAGCTGCATGTCTAAGTAAGCGAGTAGGCGGTTTCCTTCAGTGCCGATAACTTCTGCTTGCTAAGCTTGGCCTCGATTCTCGCTCCCCATATATTGAAGTTCTTCAAAATAAATGCCATTTCCGACCCCAGCATATATAATGAGTATGACCGCAATCAGAAGCAACATCTGATCGCAGAAGCTTATAATACTCGGAGGATCAACGATGCTGACCATGTTTACTTTTTTGAAAAAGCACCGGTTTGCAGCCGGCATTGCGCTGCTGCTCATGCTTATGGAGCTTACGGTCGAGCTGCTTCAGCCCTTTATTATTTCTAAAATTATCGATGATGGTATCGGGCAGGATGATTTATCGGTTGTGCTTAATTGGGGCGGAATTCTCCTTGGCTGCTCCGCCATTGCATTTATTGTTGGTATATTCAGCTCCTTCTATGCTTCTCATGTGAGTCAAAGCTTCGGCTTTGACCTTCGGGAGAGGCTATATGACAAAGTGCAATCGTTCTCATTTGCTAATTTTAACCGCTTCCCGGAATCTTCCCTTATTACAAGACTAACAAACGACGTCATGCAGCTGCAAAATACGGTGTTTATGGGTCTCCGCATCATGCTCCGCGCTCCGCTGCTTGTTATCGGAAGCATCGTAATGGCTTTTATCGTACAACCGAAGCTGGCGCTATGGCTTGCGGCAGCTGTTCCCTTTCTGGGCATATTCCTGCTTTGGGTGCTCAAGAAGGGTGCTGCGCTTTTCCAGTCGGTACAACTTCAGCTTGATCAAGTTAATGGCGTTATGCAGCAAAATTTGATTGGGATGCGCATCGTCAGAGTGTTCGTGCGCATGAAGCATGAATCGGAACGTTTCTCGCAGTCAAGCGGGCAGCTGATGGATCGTACAGTCGCAGCGCTGCGACTGACGGAGATGACAATGCCTATCATTTTGCTTGTTATGAATGCGTCCGTAATGGCGGTACTGTGGTTCGGACGTGTTGAGCTTGATATTAATGGTGCCACTGTAGGTGAAGTAGTGGCCATCGTTAATTATGCGACCAGGACGACTGCGGCATTGTCCATCATGTCCATGATTGTTGTTAACTTTTCGCGTGCGCGCGCATCGGCGCAGCGAATAGAAGAGGTCCTGTTAACGGATATCGACTTAAAGGATTCGCAGAAAAGCGATGCGGCTGTAACGCTGCGAAACGGACACGTGGCTTTTGAACATGTTTCGTTTCTCTATCCGGATACGCAGCAAAGGGTTTTAAACGATATTTCGTTTGCAGCGAAGCCAGGTCAGAGAATTGCGATCATGGGGGCGACAGGGTCAGGCAAATCTTCGCTTATTCAGCTTATTCCCCGGCTGTATGACGTGCAGGATGGGACAATCCGAGTCGATGGAACGGACAATCGTCGAATGAAGCTGGACCTGCTTCGCAAGCAAATAGGATACGTTCCTCAAGAGGTCATGCTGTTTACAGGCACCGTGGAGCAAAATATTCGATGGGGTAAGGACGATGCTACTCTTGAAGAGATTATGGAAGCTGCAAAGCTGGCACAAATTCATGACACGATCTTGAGTCTGCCGGAGCAATACGATACGATCGTAGGCCAGAAGGGCGTTAATTTGTCAGGGGGGCAGAAGCAGCGGCTGACGATTGCCCGCGCGCTAGTAAGGAAGCCTGTTATTTTGCTGCTTGATGATAGTACGAGCGCTTTAGACGTTCGAACGGAAGAGGCATTGCTGCACGCGATAAAACAAATGAACTGCACAACCTTTCTCATCACGCAAAAAATTAGCTCAACCGTAAACGCAGATTCGATATTGCTGCTGGATGAAGGAGAATTGCTCGCTCAAGGTACCCATGAGCAGCTGATTCGCGAGTCGGTCTTATACCGAAAAATCTACGAATCGCAGTTCGGGAAGGAAGGTGTATCCCGTGCTTAATAAATGGAAGGAGCCTTTTCAGTATCCTCGGCCTGAACAAGCGGCACAATCGAATATAGAGGGACCAGACACTGGAGGGAAAGCCAAACGCAAGCCTAGACCAAAAAATACAGTCCGCACGCTAAAGCAAATGTGGAGTTATTTAACGGTCTATAAAGGTAGGCTTGCTGCGGTTATGATCATGGTGCTGCTTAGCTCGGCGTTTTCCTTGCTGGGCCCCTATTTAGCGGGGACGGCTATCGATCATTTTATCATGAACCGTGACAGCGGATTTATTACATTTTTAATCGGAATGGCAGTTGTCTATATCCTTCATTCGATTACCATGTGGCTGCAAAGCATTTGGATGATTACGATCTCGCAGCAAACCGTATACCGGATGCGTGTTCAATTGTTCGAGCATTTGCACCGACTGCCGATTCCTTATTTCAGCAAGCGTCAGCATGGTGAGCTGATGAGCCGGGTCACGAATGATATTGATAATGTAAGCTCTTCGTTGAACAGCTCGGTCATTCAAGTGTTTTCAAGCGTACTATTGCTCATTGGCACAGTTTCAGTGATGCTGTCGCTTAGTCCGATGCTAACGCTGCTCACCTTTCTCATTGTACCGCTTATGGTGCTGGGAATGAAATGGATCACGAAGCAAACCGGACGGTTGTTCAAGGAGCAGCAGCGTAATCTTGGTGATCTTAACGGATATATTGAAGAGACGCTATCCGGGCAGCGCATTGTGAAGGCGTTTTCCCAGGAGCAGACAGTAGTTGCAGCCTTCAAGCAGCGTAACGAACGTATACGCGTATCAGGCTTTTGGGCACAGACGATTTCCGGTTTCATCCCGAAGCTGATGAATGCGCTAAACAACCTGAGCTTTGCCATAATTGCCGGTATTGGGGCAATATTCGTTTTAAACGGTGCCATTACCGTTGGTGTTATCGTTATTTTCGCGGAATATTCGAGGCAGTTTACGAGACCGCTTAATGACTTGGCGAATCAATGGAATACGCTGCTTTCGGCAGTAGCCGGTGCGGAACGGGTATTTGACGTGCTTGGCGAAGATGAGGAGCGGAAGGATGAAGGAGCTGCTATCGAATTAGCCGAGGTGAAAGGTGCTGTTGCATTCGAAGAAGTAACGTTCGCTTATGAGGGGCGTACCGCTACTATTAGTGACGTCAGCTTCGTCATGAAACCAGGGGAAACAATAGCGCTTGTTGGCCCGACAGGGGCGGGCAAGACAACGCTTATTCAGCTGTTGTGCCGATTTTACGATGCAAGCGGCGGACGAATTACGATTGACGGCCGCGATAGCCGAACGATAAAACGCGAGAGCTTACGGTCGCACATGGCGTTTGTGCTGCAGGATCCGTTTCTGTTCGAAGGAACGATTCGCGAAAATATACGTTACGGCAAACTTGATGCTACGGATGTTGAAGTAGAGCAAGCCGCTAAGCTGGCGAATGCCCATTCCTTCATCGTAAAGCTGCGTGACGGCTACGATGCCGTTCTCAAGCCGGATGGCAGCGGGATAAGTCAAGGGCAGAAGCAGCTGCTGGCTATTGCTCGGGCTATTTTGGCCAATCCTTCCATATTAGTGCTTGACGAGGCGACTAGCAGTATTGATACCGTTACCGAAATCAAAATTCAAGAAGCGCTGCAGAGGTTGATGCAAGGACGCACAAGCTTCGTTATCGCACACCGGCTTAATACGATTCAGCAGGCGGATCAGATCGTTGTGCTGGAGAATGGCACTATTATCGAGAAAGGCTCGCATATCCAGCTATTAGAGAGGAAAGGATTTTACAGTACGCTCGTTAGCAGACAGCTGGAGGCATAGTTTTGATGCAACTATTATTGCAAAGCAGGAGTATATGTATGTAAAACGAAGGGGGTTGGAAGCATGGCTATTGTGGAGTGCACAAGCTGTGGGCGAAACAATGAAGTTGATGCGGACAGGCTGCTGCTGGCGGTTTGCTCATCATGCGGGACAAAGCTTATAGAAGAGGCAGTCCCCTATGAGATTTCTGCAAACGAGCTTAAGGATTCATTGGATAGTAATAATCAAAATAACTTGCCGCAGGAAGTCGATATCAATAAATGGATTGTGAAAATCGGCGATCACGAGGAGCAAACCAAGTATGTAGAGGAAGGTTTTTGGGCAAAGGTTAAGCGCTACGCTGCGAAAGTTCCATTCGCGAAGGAGGTCGTAACGCTCTACTATTGTTCACTCGATCCGAAAACACCTCTATCAGCAAAGGTTACGGCAGTCGGAGCATTAGCCTATTGGATTATGCCGCTTGACCTGCTTCCTGATTTTTTGCCGGTTGCAGGGTTTGTTGATGATGCGACAGCCGTATTAATTGCATACAAGGCTATTAGCGGACAAATCACAGATGAGCATCGTGCGAAAGCGGAGAAGTTTTTTGTGCTCAGTAAAAATATTAAGCTAATCGATCCAGAGCTATAGCAATCGTAATAACAAGAGGGCTGCCCTTTAGATATTGACTCTAATGGGAAGCCCTTCTTAATTAAAATAAGCTCCAATCGAATTCATTGGATAATGTCTCAAGAAGCGCAACGCCCGCGATGCTATTTCCTTTTCGATTTAAAGCAGGTCCGACAATGCCGATCCCATATCGACCGGGAACCATCGTTAGTATTCCCCCTGACACGCCGCTTTTGGCAGGCAGCCCGACTTGGATCGCGAATTCGCCGGACGCATTATACATGCCGCAAGTTATCATGAATGTTTTCGCGATTTGAACGTAGCGACGCGGAATAAGCGTTTCTCCGGTTTCTGGACTTTTGCCGTTTAGGGCAAGCACTAACGCCATCTGTGCCAGATCAGCACACGTAACGCTAATGGAGCAATGGCGGAAATAAATGTCGAGCACATCCTCTACTTGGCCATCCAGGACACCGTTATCTTTTAAAAAATAAGCCATAGACCGGTTAAGATTAGCCGTTTCGGATTCTGACCGATATACATCCATGTCATAGGCAAGTGAACGATTATTAGAAAGAACACGCAAAAAGTTAAGAACGCGTTCAGATTTTTCAATTGGACTATTTCCGGCAATTAAGGAAGAGATCGCGATAGCCCCGGCATTTATAAGCGGATTAAATGGTATGCCCGGCTGTACAAGCTCCAGCTTAAGCATGGAATTGAAATTGTCACCGGTCGGCTCCATACCTACTTTGTCAAAAACTACATCCTCGCCGTTGTCCATAAGCGCTAAGATAAGGGTAAATACTTTAGATATACTCTGCATCGTAAAAAGAAGATCAGAATCACCGGCACTCATGGAATGTCCTTGAGCATCGATAAGATGAATTCCCAGAGCTTCGATTGGAGCCTTTGATAACTCGGGTATATATGAAGCAACTTTTCCGTTAATGCAATATTGCCGGCTCGATTCCACCCATTGAGGCAGAAGTGAGGGGATACGATCTATTTCATCTAATGACATATCTTACATCCTCTCCGAACGGATTCATCATTTATTTGAGCAGTATTAATATGATTAGTTTATATCATTATTAAGGCTGATTAAAAGACTGCATATACGTTTATTTATATAAACAGCAGCTGATTCGAAAAGAAGATAAAAGCACGGAACAGGTATTTAAAAAGATCTTAAAACTTTTTTTGAATAAATGCTTGACCAATTGGGCAGGTGCATGGTATATTCTAATTCCGGCCGAGAGAAACACGCGGACGGCGAGCGAAACAAACGAAAGAAAAGATTGTTCTTTGAAAACTGAACAACGAGTAAAACTGCCCCGCAAATCCTAACGGATGAGCGGAAAAAGCGATAAAAAGTATTGAGCAATCAAACACCAATTTGGAGAGTTTGATCCTGGCTCAGGACGAACGCTGGCGGCGTGCCTAATACATGCAAGTCGAGCGGATCTTATCCTTCGGGATAAGGTTAGCGGCGGACGGGTGAGTAACACGTAGGTAACCTGCCCGTAAGACTGGGATAACATTCGGAAACGAATGCTAATACCGGATACACAGCTTGGT
>NZ_QPJD01000019.1 GCF_003337375.1 Paenibacillus prosopidis | reverse complement strand
CTCCATTTTACCAAAGGATGGTTTCTTTGTTTTTTACAACTTTTAAAACAATGAAGGGGCTGCCCCTAAGTCTTTATGACTTTTGGGACAGCCCCTTGGATAAAACAGCACGAAATGTATTATTTAGCCACCAAGTGTTGTTGACCTGGTTTCCAGTTGATTGGGCAAAGTCCGCCGGATTGCAAAGCTTGCAATACGCGAAGCGTTTCTTCAACGCTGCGGCCAACGTTGTTGTGGTTAACAACTTGGTATTTTACTTCGCCTTCCGGATCGATGATGAACAGACCGCGAAGCGCGATACCTTCTTCTTCGATCAATACGCCGTAGTCACGGGCAACGCTCTTCGTGATGTCGGCAGCTAACGGGAATTCCAATTGGCCAAGGCCATTATCGTTCACCGGCGTGTTGATCCATGCACGGTGGCTATGTTTGCTGTCTACGCTGACACCGAGAATTTCAGTGTCAAGCTTCTTGAATTCTGCAGCTGCAGCGCTCAAAGCTGTAATTTCAGTTGGGCATACAAATGTGAAGTCAAGCGGATAGAAGAACAATACCAACCATTTTCCTTTGTAATCGGAAAGTGCTGCTGTACCAAAATCTTGACCGTTTCCTGTTGCAGTTTCCATCGAAAATTCCGGAGCCGGGCGGCCTACCAAACGTTCTGCCATAATAGAAAACCTCCTTGACCTATCCATAAATTTTATTGTTTATGTCACTTCATCTGTGTGACTTACCTAGTAAATAGTATCACTAGTCTATAATGAAGTCAATATTATAACTAATACTTTTTTGTAATAATTATAATCTAGAGATTACTTTCTTAGAGCCGCAACGATCAAATCGCCCATCTCTGTCGTTCCGATTGCTTTACTCTTATCGACGGCAATATCGCCTGTACGGTGACCTGCATCAAGCACCTCTTTAACAGCAGCCTCAATGGCTGCAGCTGCTTCGTGGTAACCGAAAGTTAGACGGAACATCAAAGCAACCGACAAGATTGTTGCGATTGGATTGGAAATGCCTTGGCCTGCGATATCAGGCGCCGAGCCGTGTACCGGTTCGTATAAGCCGAAGCTTCCTTCGCCAAGCGAAGCCGAGGAAAGCATCCCGATCGAACCAGTCAGCATCGCAGCTTCATCGCTTAGAATATCGCCGAACATGTTCTCTGTAACGATAACGTCGAAGCTCGATGGGCGGCGCAGCAATTGCATTGCACAGTTGTCAACAAGCACGTGCTCCAGCTCAACCTCCGGATATTCCGGTGCAATCCGATTAACTACCTCACGCCATAGGCGGGATGTTTCAAGCACATTCGCTTTGTCGACCGAAGCAAGACGTTTGCCGCGAGTCATCGCAATATCGAATGCTTGACGAACGATACGTTCAACCTCTTTCACGTTGTATACGCAAGTATCAACCGCCTCTTCGCCGTTTGCGCCTTCGCGACGGAATTTCTCGCCGAAATAAATACCGCCTGTCAATTCACGGACAACGATCAAATCAGTACCTTCAAGCACTTCAGGCTTCAGTGTCGATGCTTCCTTCAGGCAATCGAATACAGTAGCCGGACGAATGTTAGAGAACAAGCCAAGCTCCTTGCGAATACCGAGCAAGCCCGTTTCCGGACGAAGCTCCTTCGAGTTGTTATCCCATTTCGGTCCGCCGACTGCGCCGAGCAATACAGCGTCTGCGCCTTTGCAAAGCTCAAGCGTCTCTTGCGGCAGCGGGGTACCTTTCTCGTCGATTGCGATACCGCCGAACAAGCCGTGCTCCGTTTCGAATTGATAGCCGAACAGCTCCTCGGTTTTTTTGAGCACCTTAAGCGCTTCGCCTACAACCTCGGGACCGATACCGTCGCCGGCAATAACTGCAATTTTTTTTACATCTGACATAATAAATGTAACACTCCTCTTTTTCAATTAAGCCTGTCCGTCCCGCAGCGCTGTGCGTCTGATCGTTCGGCAGCCTTATGAAATCATTCTCAGTCTATTATCATTTGTACCATAAAACCTGGACGAACACAAAGATATAAAATCTATTGGCTCTATAGACTGTGACTATAGAGCAGCTTGGAGATTTCTAACATCAAAAAAGCTCATTGCCCTTTTCAAAGGCAATGAGCCGTTAACTACAGTGATTTAGATCAAGCTCATTTTGTCGCGGCGTCCCGGCGACTTGCGTTTGTCGATCAAGCGGTTAAGCGCATCGATATAGGCGCGTGCGCTTGCCTCAAGGATGTCAGTGCTTAGGCCGCGGCCTTGTGCAGATACTTCATCCTGCTTCAGCACAACGTGTACCTCGCCTTGCGCATCCTTGCCTTGCGATACGGACTTGATCGAGTAGTCCTCAAGTTCGACAGTCTCACGCGTAACTTTATCGATGGCGTTATAGA
Organism: Paenibacillus prosopidis; assembly: GCF_003337375.1. Lineage (GTDB taxonomy): Bacteria > Bacillota > Bacilli > Paenibacillales > Paenibacillaceae > Pristimantibacillus > Pristimantibacillus prosopidis. Next base: position 136,214 of record NZ_QPJD01000019.1, on the reverse strand, counting down.
TTGCATCAACGGAACCGTTTCCGATTGCAGCCTCTTCTACTACCTCGCCCTCAGCATTGCGGATACGAACCGATGCGCTCGGAGTCGATTGATTGCCGTAACTCACTTGGATTGTCTCCAATGTGTATACTTCTGGCGTATCAATCAGCTTCTCCTCCAGCATAGCGCGAATATCTTCATCGTTAACGGTTTTCTTCCGGTCTGCCAAATCTTTAAATTTAGCAAATGCCGCGTTAACCGCTTCTTCCTCAAGCTCATAGCCAAGATCGATCAGCTTCTCGCGGAAAGCGTGGCGGCCGGAATGCTTACCGAGCACAAGCTTCGATTCCTTAAGACCGATCGTATCCGGCGAAATGATTTCGTAGGTCGTCTTTTCCTTCAGCATGCCGTCCTGGTGAATGCCCGACTCATGCGCGAATGCATTCGCTCCGACAATCGCTTTGTTGCCCGGCACGACCATGCCTGTCAGCTTGCTGACAAGACGGCTGGTCTTCGCAATTTCCTTCAGGTTCAGCGTCGTTTGAGCGCCGAAGAAGTCTGGACGCGTTGCCAGTGCCATTGCAATCTCCTCGATCGCCGTATTGCCGGCGCGCTCGCCTATTCCGTTAATCGTACCTTCGACTTGATCGGCACCATTCAGAATCGCTGCCAGCGCGTTTGCCGTTGCCATGCCAAGATCGTCATGACAGTGCGCGCTAAGCTGTATCGTCTCGATGTTCGGAACGTTTTCCTTCAGTGTTTTGAAAATATTTCCGAATTCCTGCGGATTCATATAGCCCACAGTATCCGGAATATTAACAACTGTAGCTCCTGCTTTGATCGCCATATCCGTAACCTGGCATAAGAAATCCAGTTCGGTACGACCGGCATCCTCAGGCGAAAACTCAATTTTATCAAAATATTGCTTCGCATAACGAATCGCACGCTCAGCCGTCTCCAGCACCTGCTCCTTCTCCATCCGCAGCTTATGCTTACGGTGAATAGGACTTGTAGCAAGGAACAAGTGAATGCACGGATCCTGAGCGCCCTGAAGCGCTTCACGCACTGCGTCAATATCCTGCTCACGCGAGCGGGACAGACCGATTATGGTTGCGTTCTTCACTGCGCGAGCAACGGCGTTAACCGCAGCGAGATCGCCCGGCGATGCGGCAGGGAAGCCCGCTTCGATGCGGTCTACGCCAAGCTTCTCAAGCTGAAGCGCGATCTCTACCTTTTCCTTCGTGTTCAGGTTAACACCTGGAGATTGCTCTCCGTCACGAAGTGTTGTATCGAAAATATAAATCTTCCGCATTATGCTATGCACCTCCGTGAACAGAATGATCCCGGTACGCGCGTGGAAGCGTCTGCCGATAATAACATATCGTCACGCGCTCCGGCGAACCGGGATATTATCGTTCTTCCTGAAACTTATAGTATGCCTATATTTTGAAAACTATTTCAATCTAGCCGCTTTTATTACTTCTTGATCCAGTGCATCAGTTCGCGAAGTTGCGCGCCTGTTTTCTCGATCGGGTGAGCAGCTTCGTTACGGCGAGTAGCCGTCAACATTGCACGGTTCGATTGGTTTTCCAAGATGAAGTCGCGAGCGAAACGGCCGGATTGGATATCCTCCAACACGCGTTTCATTTCTTTCTTCGTCTCTTCCGTAACGATACGAGGACCAGTTACATAATCGCCGTATTCAGCTGTGTTGGAAATAGAATCGCGCATCGACGCCATTCCGCCTTCATACATCATATCAACGATCAGCTTCAGCTCGTGCAAGCACTCGAAGTATGCCATTTCTGGAGCGTAGCCAGCTTCAACAAGCGTCTCGAAGCCTGCTTTAACGAGTGCAGTAGCGCCTCCGCAAAGAACGGCTTGCTCACCGAACAAATCTGTTTCTGTTTCTTCTTTGAAGGAAGTTTCGATAACGCCCGCACGAGTACAGCCGATACCTTTTGCATATGCAAGACCGATTGCTTTCGCATTGCCTGTTGCATCTTGCTCGATTGCAATTAGACCCGGTACGCCAAAGCCCTCTTGGTACGTACGGCGAACCATGTGACCAGGGGATTTTGGAGCTACCAAGAATACGTCTGTATCTTTGCTAGGCACGATTTGGCCGTAGTGAATGTTGAAGCCGTGGGAGAACATCAGAGCCGCGCCCTTTTTCAGGTTCGGAGCGATTTCTTCGTTGTATACTTTCGCTTGCGTTTCGTCAGGAAGCAAAATTTGAACAACGTCTGCCACTTTTGTCGCTTCAGCAACATTAAGTACTTCGAAGCCGTCTTTCTTAGCCACTTCAGCGGATTTACCAGGACGAAGTCCGATAACAACTTTCAAGCCGCTGTCGCGAAGGTTTTGCGCTTGCGCGTGACCTTGGCTGCCGTAACCGATAACTGCAATTGTTTTACCTTGAAGTACGCCTTGATCGGCATCTTTTTCATAATACATTGTAACTGCCATTTTAATAATTGCCTCCTTTAATTTAACCCTTTTGAACGGGTGTTTAAGCAGAGAATGGCGCATATGCAGCGGTTCTCCCCTTAAACTCCCGCTCAAAGCGGGATGTTGAAGTGTAACATAGATTTACTTTGCGTTGCCGCGAATGAGCGCCGTTACACCGGTGCGCGATAATTCGCGGATACCGTAAGGCTTGAGCAGCTCGACCATCGCATCGATTTTTTCCGTATCTCCGACGACTTGTACCATGAGCGAATGAGTGCCAATGTCGACAACTGCTGCGCGGAACGTCTCTACTACGCCGAGAATTTCCGGACGCGACGCAGGCTCAGCATTTACTTTAATAAGCGCGAGCTCGCGGGCAACCATCGGATTAGAGCTAAGATCAATGACTTTGATAACATCGATAAGCTTGTACAACTGCTTCGTCACTTGCTCGAGGGTATGGTCATCACCTGTAGTGACGATGACCATACGCGACAAGCCAGCTTCTTCGCTCGTACCGACTGTTATGCTTTCAATATTGAAGCCGCGGCGTCCGAACAAGCCGGATACACGCTGCAGAACGCCGGGCTGATCGTTAACGATTACTGCGATCGTGTGCTTTTTCATTCCGCATCCCCCATGATCATTTGGTCGATCGTGCTTCCTTGCGCGACCATCGGATACACGTTCTCATCTCTGCGAACGACGAATTCTACGACCGCCGGGCCTGGATGGTTCAGCGCTTCTTCCCATACGGACCGCGCTTCCTCTTTGTTCGTTGCACGGAACCCTTTTACCCCGTAGGCTTCAGCAAGCTTCACAAAATCCGGGCTGCCTGCAAGGTCGATATGACTGAAACGGTTTTCGTGAATAAGCTCCTGCCATTGGCGAACCATTCCAAGCACCTGGTTGTTAATGATAACGACCTTGACCGGGATGTTGTTGATGGCGCAAATCGCGAGCTCCTGCGCGCACATTTGCATGCCGCCGTCGCCGTTAATGGAGACGACTACACGGTCCGGATTAGCCATTTGGGCGCCGATCGCTGATGGGAACCCGAAGCCCATCGTGCCGAGGCCGCCGGAGGTCACCCAAGAGCGCGGCTTGTTGAATTTGTAATACTGTGCCGCCCACATTTGGTGCTGACCTACGTCTGTCGTAACGATAGCGTCGCCGTTTGTTGTTTCGTGGAGCATTTCCACTACCCATTGCGGCTTGAGCTCGACATCCGAATCTACGTAGCTGAACGGATATTGCGCTTTGGACGCTTGAATATGCGCCCGCCATTCGTCGGCGTTGTCGGCCCGTTTCGCTAGTTTATTAGCAATTTGAAGTACGGTTTTTACATCACCTACGATTGGAATATCAGTAGGGACGTTTTTGCCGATTTCCGCCGGATCGATATCGATGTGAACGATTTTCGCAAGCGGTGCGAAGCCGGAAAGCTTTCCGGTAACGCGATCGTCAAACCTTGCGCCGATATTAATAAGCAAGTCCGCGCTTTGAATCGATTTGTTCGCCGTATACGTACCGTGCATACCAGGCATGCCTAGCCACAAATCATTGCCGCTCGGGAAGCCGCCCAAACCTAGCAGTGTCGTCGTGATCGGAATTTGCGTCTTCGTTGCGAACTCCAACAGCTCTTCATGGGCGCCGGAATATACAACTCCGCCGCCAGCAAGTATAAGTGGACGGGACGATTGCTCGATCGCTTTAATCATCTTGTCGACTTGCAGCTTGTTTGGAGATACGGTCGGATTATAACCGCGAATACTCACTTCGGTTACCGGCTTAAACAACGTTTTTGCGGCGGAAATATCTTTTGGTATATCGATCAACACCGGGCCTTTGCGTCCAGTATTCGCAATGTGAAATGCCTCGTGAATGATGCGCGGCAAGTCCTCTACGTTGCGTACCAAATAGCTGTGTTTCGTTATCGGCATCGTAATACCTGTTATGTCAGCCTCTTGAAAAGCATCCGTTCCGATCAAGCTTGACATGACATTGCCCGTAATAACGACCATTGGCACCGAATCCATATAAGCTGTCGCGATACCTGTTACGAGATTCGTCGCGCCAGGTCCAGACGTTGCGATACATACGCCAACTTTACCGCTGGCACGCGCGTAGCCGTCCGCGGCATGAATGGCACCCTGCTCGTGACGAGTCAAAAGGTGATTGAAATCCGGGTTTCCGTGCATCGCGTCGTAAATGTATAACACTGCTCCGCCGGGATAGCCGAATACGCAATCCACATCCTCAAGCAATAAACTGCGAAGCAATATTTCCGATCCCGTAATGACTTCGGGCTTCGAGAGCTTTTCTTTTAATTCCTCTTTTGACTTTAGTAGTGAACTTTGCGTTACCATCAGTCATCCTCCTCTCAGAAAAAACAAAAAAACCTTTCGTTCCTCATGCTTCAAAACGAAGCAACGAGGGACGAAAGGTTGATCTTCCGTGGTACCACCCAAATTCGTTATACATCTCCCGATGTATAACCTCCATAGGTAAGAACGGTGCGCGCACAAATCGTTCATACCTTTGGCACTTTAACGCTTGCCCTGCGATTTCCCCTAATACGCAACAGCTTTTGTTGTTGCTTTTCAGGAAAACAGCTCCGAGGTGAGCTCGTAGAAAAGGGGTTTTGGCGACAGTTGCAGCTGATCTGTCCGCTCTCTGATCAAAAGAGCCCTTAGCACTTCGTCCTCATCATTGCCGATTTTGTATTTACCACTCAGTGCGTACACCGCTACGTGGTAGATAAGACTTTCTTTATTATATGCCTTGTAACCCAGTTCGTCAAGAACCATATGCAACTCTTAGGGAAATAATTCGGCGCAATAAGACGACATGGCACATATACTAGTTTAACCCCTGATCGGCAAAATCATGCAGCGGTTCAATTCTTTCGAGGCCGCAGAAATGGAATGATAATCATGATACGACTATATGAACCTCGAATTGACGAAGCCGAGCTTGTCCGCCTCATCCGCACTGAGCTCATTCCGCTGTCCCATACCGTTCATCAGCATGACGCGCAAACGATTCGCGAGCTGCCGAAGCGGTTTAGGCGAGGTGTTACTTATGTAGCTTCTTTATCCAAAAAAAGCGCACCCGTCGCATTCATTCATTTTGAAGTAATGGGTGAGGTGCTCTATCTGGATATGATGGTTACGCATCCCGAGCATCGGAACCGTCAATGGGGCAGGAAGCTGATAGCGCATAGCGAGGCCTACGGCCAAGCGCAGCAATGCAAAGTAGCCCGATTGTTCGTGGATCAGGTAAACGCCAAGGCCCATCACTTATACAATAAGCTTGGCTACAATACCGTCCGTTACCTTCCGGAGCTTCGCTGTTATGAACTGCTTAAGCCGTTGACCCCGCTATCATTGCCTAATGTCTAATAAAAACCATTATAGTAGCCTGGACCATAATATGGGCCACCGTAGCAGCAACCGCCGCCGTACCCGCCTCCCCAATAAGGAAGCGTACCGATCGCGAGTAGATCAAATAAGACGAGCGGTAAAATAGCTTTAGTCTGTACGAGCTTGCCCTTATCTTTTTTAAGGGGAGCGATTACCAGTTTATTCTTGTTTAGATGAACAAGTTTCCCTGTCACGACAGAGCCGTCTTGACGTACTGCATAAATGGATTTGCCGACCAGTTTCCGAACCTCTTGCTTGGAAACATTACGCATGCGAAATCCCTCCTTTCCTGTTGTACTTCAGTATATTCAGGGAAAGAGTTGACCGACTGTATGTTTGTCCTTCGTAATTATAAATGTGTAATAAAGCAAGAAGGGCTGTCCCGAAGTCATCGAAATGACTACATGGGACAGCCCTTATTCATTAATTAACGACTAAGCGTTAATTTTTTGTTTGGCGATGCCTGCAAGCGAGTTGAACGAAGTGATATCGTTAACAGCCAGGTCAGCAAGGATTTTGCGGTTAACTTCTACGCCCGCAAGTTTCAAGCCGTGCATGAATTTGTTGTACGAAAGTCCGTTGATACGGGCTGCCGCATTGATACGAACGATCCACAGTCTGCGGATGTCACGTTTTTTGTTGCGACGGTCGCGGTAAGCGTACATAAGGGACTTACCAACTTGCTCCTTCGCTGTTTTAAACAGACGATGTTTCGAACCGAAATAACCTTTAGCTAGCTTTAAAATTCTCTTGCGACGACGAGTGCGGACAAATCCGCCTTTGACTCTTGCCATGAGTGGAAACCTCCTGTAGGTTGAATTTTGCTTAAAATATGTTTATCGAGCTTATTATTTCAAGTTGGAAAGGCCTTGTTTCAAACGGCTAACGTCGCCAGAAGCCATAAGCGGTTGGCCGGCAAGTACGCGTTTTTGACGTCCGGATTTGTGCGAAAGCAAGTGGTTACGGTAAGCTTTGTAACGTTTTACTTTACCAGTACCGGTAATTTTGAAGCGGTCTTTCAGACTGCTGTGAGTTTTCATCTTAGGCATATCAGTTATCCTCCTTAAAAGTCGTTATCCAGTTGTTAGCTGTTTGTTTTGGGTGCCAAAATCATAATCATGCTCCGGCCTTCCAGCTTAGGAGCGCGCTCAACGCTGCATATTTCGGCAACCTCTTTCGAAAGACGATCCAGAATCCGCTGCCCAATCGCCGCATGCGTAATTTCACGGCCGCGGAAACGAACGGATGCTTTCACTTTATCGCCTTCATTCAGAAACTTAACAACGTTACGAAATTTCGTTTGGTAGTCATTTTCCTCAATGTTAGCGCGGAACCACACTTCCTTAAGATCTACGATCTTTTGGTTTTTGCGGGCTTCCTTCTCTTTCTTCTGCTGCTCATAGCGGAACTTTCCGTAGTCCATGATGCGGCATACCGGCGGCTTTGCCGTCGGAGCGACGTTAACCAGATCCAGATTAAGCTCAACTGCAAGCTGCAGTGCGTCGCGAATCGATTTAATACCAATTTGCTCACCGTCAGCGCCGACTAAGCGTACTTCTCTGGCCCTGATTTCATCATTGATTTGATGTTCTCTGCTAATAACGTGCCACCTCCAAAAATGGTTTGCTCATATTTTCACACAATAAAAAAATGCGGGTTCGCTCGAACCCGCATCTCATAACCGTACGTTTATGCCATTACATCATTTCGTATGAAATAATATAGTGACCAATCGATTATCGCGAACCAGCCAGCCTTAGCCGAAAGGTGAGAAGCGGGTGCTTCTGCTTGTGCGTCATTAAATTAGTTGAAAATGTTACCGTGTTACTATACCATAACCTGCAAAGTAGTGTCAACAGCCTCGCTGAATGTTTTATAAGTGACTTGGTAACTTGGGCAAATGATCATCAAAATTAAAGCTGTTTGCTCTGTACTTCCTCGAGTCTGATGACGCGGGTATGCTGCGTATGACTCCACTTCTTGTTGTTTTGCGTGAAGAACGCGTGAACCGTAATCGGCCACCAAGACAAGGTAAACAACAGGAATGTTGGAATGCGCAGATATAGCTTCCACGATACTTTTGCCATAAGCATAGATAAAGGTATTTGCACGAATACGTATGCCATGTACGGAATGCTGAGCCATAGCGGCAGCAGGTTGTACACGGAGGTCACGTTGTCCCCGCCCGACAAGAAGATATCGCCCCAAATAATCGCCGCGATAAAGAAGCCGGCCAAGTAATTATAAGCGTTAAAGACATACAATGCAGCGTCGATCTTAGTCATGCTGCGTTCCTTGATGCCCTGCCAAAGCAGCGGCAGCATATACTTGCGGGTGACGTCGAAGTGTCCCTGCATCCAACGCAGTCGTTGGCGTGCCGAAGCTTGGAACGTGATCGGCTTCTCGTCGAACACCTTTGCTTCGAAATTGAATTTCGGATAAATGCCCCGCTGGATACAGCGGACCGTGAATTCCAAATCCTCTACCAGACTAGTCGCGCCCCAGCCCATTTCCTTAAGCAGCTTAGCGTCAAAGCACATGCCCGTACCGCCAAGGAAGTTTGCGAGACCGAGATTCGACCGCGGCAGCTGCCATAGACGGTTACAGAACCAGTAGTTAATTGCGTTTGCAGAGCTGACCCAGGAGTCGTTCGGATTTTTTGTATCTAAGTAGCCTTGAATAACCCGGGATCCATTGATCAAATCATTGTTCATGTATTGCAGGAAGTCAGTGGCCACAAGATTGTCAGCGTCGAAAATCGCAACGCCATCGTAGCTCTTCGGCATTTTCCACAACTCTTTAAGCATCCATTCGACTGCATAGCCTTTTCCGCGCTGGTTCGGGTTTTCACGAACGCATGCGTACACGCCTTCGTAACTATTCACAACATTGACCGTACCGTCCGTACAGTTGTCGCAAATAACAAAAATGTCATAAAGCTCGCGCGGGTATTTCATCTTTTGAAGGTTTTCAATCAGCGCGCCAACGACCTGTTCTTCGTTATGGGCTGCCACCAGTAATGCAAATGATTTTTTCGGTGCGTGGGAAAGATCTTCTTTTTTGCGGTGCCATCCAAAAAAAGTTAAAAACAACTGGTATACACCTAACACGGCGAACACAATTTGAAAAGTAAACATTATCGTATTGAACATGCGGTACTGCCCCCTTGTGACCCCATTTTTTGGCTTGCTTCATTGCCTCCCTAAGGGATGGCCGGCAAGCTTTTTATTATATACTTTTCTCTCTGATAAGCGTTTCTCTGCAAACGCCTCGCGAACATTACTGATTTTCCACGGAAACTACTGCTTTGTCAAAAGTTGAATATGACGCGATTACGCTTAATCTCGTCAGAAAAACGCTTCCATGGCATACCAATGAACATATTACCTCCTTTTACGGCGACTTAGCCTTATTTTCAACCATTTACTAATTTTTTAGCACTATTGACCTTACTTACGTGATAATGTGAGAAAATGTTAATGTTTCTACCGCCTTTAATCGATAATGTGACGAATCGGTGTATCGCTTGACGATATTTGCTGCTCACAGCACTTCAGTAAATTTTCAAAAATAGTGTCCCATGACTGTTTTAGACTATATGCACGTCCATTAGCCGCCATGCTTCTCCTCAAGTTCTCGTTACGGTAAAGCAGCTCGAGCGCATCGGCAAACTCCTGAGTATGATGCGGCGAACAGCGAAGACCGGTTACACCATGTTCAACCGTATCCACCACACCTCCTTTATTCGCACATATGACAGGCGTGCCGCATGCCATCGCTTCCAATACAACATTGCCGAATGTCTCCGTCGGAGACGGAAATAAAAAAACATCGGCAGCCGCATACCAACGCTGCAATTCCGGCATCGTTGTAAAGCCGATAAAACGCGCATCCACTTGTTCATCCAGGCACTTCTTCCGCAGCATTTCCATCGAAGGACCGTCACCGGCCAATACCATCACCGATTCCGGACAGACTCTTCTCTGAAAAGAGGCGAAAGCCTCTATTGCAGTTTCGACATTTTTCTCGGGCGCTAACCTTCCGACATAGAGCACGATAAATTTGTCGTTTCCTATATCATGTCTGGTAAATAAATCTTCGCGATTCACCTTCGGGTGGTAAGCCGCGGTATCGATTCCTCTGCTCCATATCTCCATTCGTTGAGCATTCCAGCCGCGCTTGATTAAATCGCCATAGGTCGATTTGGAAGGTACAAATATCGTGCCACAATCCCGGTGGAACCATTCCAAATATGTCCATAACAGCTTCGCCATCCATTGCAAATTGTAAAATGGCAAATATTGATCAAAATTTGTATGATACGATGCGATGAGGGGAATATCGTGTTTTCGGGAGTAATGTATGCCGCAAAGACCGAGGTTAAATGGAGTAGCTACATGAATTAAGTTTGGTTTGAATTGCTGGAGCGCCCGCCGGATATGAATCGGATTCGGGATTGCCAGCCGGCATTCGGGGTACAGCAAAAACGGCATACTGGCGAACCGCTCCACCGAATTAAGCGACCGATACTCCCGCGGATCTTCAGGAGAATCAGGTGCAAATACCATACACTCAATATCCTGACGCTTCAAATAATCGATCCAACGCTTCAGTGTTCGGGCCACACCGTTCACATCTGGCACGTACGTGTCGGTAAAAAGCGCTATTCTCATGCGATCGCCTCCGTCCATTCGGTTGAGAGCCGGGTAATGATCGTTTGAACAACAACTGCTATAACAACCGAATAGGGTTTGGTTATTATGGTAAACGGCAAATGTTAGCCCAAAATCAACGAAAAATAAATACATCGTTAATATAGGATTATTAAATTGTTTACGTCCGGGTAACAAAAACATGTTAAACTCGTAAATAGAAGTAACAGTAAGCCACCGTTAGGAGGATGACAGCGATGGAACGAATGATAGGCTGGCTGAAAACGAATGAGCAGCGGGTGCTGATTTGGGCAAATCGGAGACCAACAGGGGGAAAGCAGCATACTCTTCTTGGAAGATGGTTGAGCACTGTCACACATATGGGCGGCGCTACTTTTACGCTTGCCACCGCCCTTTTATATGCGCTTCTAGCTCCTGCTCCATGGAGCACAACAGGCTGGCAATGCTTGATTGCGGTCATCGTTAGCCATTTACCTGTTGCAATAGTAAAAAGAAAATTCAAACGGCTGCGGCCGTATCAGGCGCTGCCAGACGTGAATACATGTCCGAAACCGCTGCGCGACTCTTCCTTTCCGTCGGGTCATACGACAGCTATATTTGCTTGGCTTGTCCCCATTTTGTTGACGGGCGGCATCTGGCTCGCGGTATTGGTTCCAGCGGCGTTATTGATCGGAGTATCTGTCGGTTGGTCAAGAATGTATCTTGGTTTACATTATCCATCCGATGTCGCGGCAGGCGCACTTATTGGCACGGTAACCGCCATCGCGGTCAACTACTCATGGGTTACATCGGTTTTTGGTTAAAATCAAATTTCTTCATCTTCTTGATCAATTGAATCATTCGCTTCTTCGGTTTCTTTCAACGATTTTTCATGCTTCGCTTCGCGGTGCTTCTGCAGCGCCTCAGAACCGATAACGACCTCACAGCGATAAATATTTTGCCCTTTTTCCATAAACTTCATCTCATATTCAGTAAACACAAGGTCCTCCCGGGGACCTTCTTTGTGCAAATGAAGTGAAATATTGCGCATAACAAGCTCCATTTCCGCAAAGCTGTTCAGAGAAAACTCAAATAATGACTGGGAATCGGTCTTAAAATGAATTTCACCGCGCTCGTTCAGCAGCTCGATATATTTCTCGACGAATCGCGGATGAGTCAGCCGGCGGCGGGCGTGCTTGCTTTTTGGCCACGGGTCGCTGAAGTTCAAATGAACTCGTTCAAGTTCGCCTGGGGCAAACATCGTTTCAATACCTTCTATATTTGCACGCAGCAGCGCGAGATTGGGCGGATTCGCCTCTCCCTTTTGCTCCCATATTGCACGTGCCTTCTCGCTCGCGCGCCGCAGAAGCTCGTCATACATATCAACGCCGATAAAGTTAATATGCGGATAACGGGCGCTCATATGGCTGATGAAACGTCCCTTACCCATACCAAGCTCGACATAAATTGGATTGTCGTTCCCGAAAAATTCACGCCATTTTCCTTTGTGGGGTGCAGCATCGAGCACAACCAGCTCCGGTTGTCCCTCTAAGCTTTCGCGAATACCTTTTCTTCCTCTTAGACGCATATGCAATAATTCCTCCATTTATCGTAGACATAAGCACATTATAAAAATGCGGTATATACATGCTTATAGTTCAGCTAGTCCTTATTGTGCCCAAGAAATTGTGCAATGTAAAGAGTAACGGGGCAAAATAAAAAGCCGCGGCCTGTCGGCGCTGCGGCTTACATGTTGTCCATGCGGTTTGCGGCTTAGAGCAGAAGCTCGTATGAAATCGGGCTTTTGTCTTCTAGCTCGCGCTCATAGGTTCCAACAAGAACTTCATTAAGCTTCTTACGGGCAGAAATCTCTACGCCATGATTATTGTGAAAACGGACACCCGTCAATGCCATCAGCTCTTTAACTGTCAGCTCAACCGTAACCTTGTCGTCGCCATGCGGAATTTTAGCAGATGTACTCATCTCAAATCACCTCATCGATTTATTTTAAAGTATTACCATTTCATCGACGTATCATGAATCCAGGTACAATTAGGCTATGTCAGGTTTTTTTGTTGTCTTGTCGCACTTTTAATATAACACTTCATGTAAGGTTACGCAAGTCTAAAATGTACCATTTCAAAAATATTTTCCAATTAAAGCGGTTTCCGAACGTTCTTAACCCGCTCATCCATCAAACGTGGCTTTTCCGCTCGTTTTTCGCTAAAATAAAGGGTGAACGTCTTGAAAGAAGGAGAAAACGATGATTGAATTACACACATCGCAGGGGCAGCCTATGCTCTGGGGCGATAAACGATTTCATACATGGAATTACGAAATGCGTGAACAGTTTGGCGGCAAGGTGTTTAAGGTCATGCTGGATGCAGGCTTTACGTGCCCAAACCGCGACGGCTCGATTGCCAAAGGCGGTTGCACGTTCTGCAGCGCCCGCGGGTCAGGCGACTTCGCCGGCAGCAGACGCGACGATCTTGTCACGCAGTTCAACAACATACGTGACCGCCAGCATCAGAAATGGCCGGACGCGCAATACATCGGCTATTTCCAAGCTTATACGAATACGTACGCGCCGGTAGAGGAGCTGCGCGAGTATTACGAAGTTATTTTGCAGCAGCCGGGCGTTGTCGGCTTATCGATTGCCACTCGTCCCGATTGTTTGCCTGATGATGTCGTCGATTATTTGGCCGAGCTGAATGAGCGTACTTATTTGTGGGTCGAAATGGGTCTTCAAACCGTACATGAATCGACTTCGGAGCTCATTAACCGGGCACATGATACGGCTTGCTACGTCGATGCAGTCCGCAGGCTGCGCGAGCGCGGCATTCGCGTGTGCGCCCATATTATTTACGGACTTCCGCAGGAGACGCATGAGATGATGCTCGATACGGGCCGCGCCGTCGCGAAAATGGATGTGCAGGGTATAAAAATCCACCTGCTCCATCTCATGCGCAAGACGCCGATGGTCCGGCAGTATGAGGCAGGGCTGCTGCGATTTTTGGAGCAGGACGAATATGTGAAGCTTATTGTCGACACCCTCGAATTTTTACCCCCTGAGATGATCGTTCATCGGCTGACAGGCGATGCTCCTCGAGATCTCCTAATCGGACCGATGTGGAGTCTGAAAAAATGGGAAGTGCTCAACGCCTTCGACGATGAGCTGCGCAGACGCAATACGTGGCAAGGCAAGCTGTGGCAGCCGGAGGTGTAGCATGGGCTTTCTTTCCGTACTGAGCATGGCGCACAAATGGATCGCCGAGCGGACTGCGCCCGGCGACACCGTCATCGACGCGACGGCTGGCGGCGGCGTAGATACGCTGGCGCTGGCACAGCTCGTTGGTCCCAAGGGTACCGTATATGCCTTCGATATTCAGCAGGAAGCACTCGATCGTACGCGAGAGCGCCTGCTCTCCTCCGCTGGCCAGGACAAGCTGCCGGCAGTGAAGCTAGTGCTTGAGAATCATGCCCATATGGCAGAGGCCATTGATTCGCATCACGCGGGACAAACGGCTGCCGTTATGTTCAACCTCGGATACTTGCCGGGCGGCGATCAAACCGTCATAACGGAGCCTGCATCAACGATAGCCGCGCTTCATGCGGCTATCGCTGTGCTGCGCCCAGGCGGCATCGTCACATGCGTCCTATATCCAGGCCACCCAGGCGGCGAGGCGGAAGCTGAAGCCGTCGAGGCGTGGGCTGCACAGCTGCCTCAATCGGTTGCGCAGGCGGTCACTTACCGTCAGCCGCAGCGTCCAGCAGCGCCGTATCTCGTTGCAGTGGAGAAACGATCTGCGTCATAGGCAATTAGATGCAAGCTTTATGCACCTCATTTCGCAGAGTTACATCTGTTAAACTTAATAAGGAGCATTTTAAAACTTCATACCGCGCACTGAAATTCCAATGCATGGCTCTTGCGCTGTACACTGGCACAGAGTTCATCGTATTGTAGTTTTAAATACATACTAGAGACATGGGAGAGAGATGAACGATGACTGTAAAACCTTATCCTTTGCAATTCAAAGCGGAAATGAAAGAGCGCATTTGGGGAGGACGGGCTCTTGAGAACTTTGGCCTCGAGCTGCCGGAAGGGTCGATTGGCGAAGGCTGGATGATCGGCGATCATCCGAACGGCACGACAAAGGTTATGAACGGCGAGCTTGCAGGAACAGGTCTTGATCATATCCGTGAAGCTTACGGACGTGAGTGGTTCGGTACGCAAGGCTTCTCCGAAAAAAATGGACGTTTTCCGCTTCTTATCAAGCTGCTCGATTGCAATGATGACCTGTCCATTCAGGTGCACCCAACCGACGCATACGAGGGACTTCCCGAAGGTGAGCTTGGCAAAACGGAAATGTGGTACATTCTTGACGCTAAGCCCGGCGCAAAAATCATCTACGGTTTAAAGGATGGCGTTGACCGTGCAGCTATGGAAGCTGCGATTGCAGAGGGCCGGATTATGGATACGCTGCAAGAAGTATCTGTCGAAGCAGGGGATGCTTTCTATATCCCAGCCGGGACCGTCCATGCGTTATGCTCTGGTGTCGTCGTGGCTGAAATACAGCAAAATTCCGATACAACCTACCGTTTATATGACTACGACCGTCCAGGTCTTGACGGTCAATTGCGTGAGCTGCATATTGAAGATTCTCTTAACGTGATTGCCTACAAAGGCGCAGGCGCTCAGCGAATGAAAACCGACAATGCCGTAGCCGGTCAATGGATGACGATTGCTTCCTCTCCTTATTTTATTGTTGAAAAAGGGCTTGTCACTGCGCCTTGGCAGCTGTCCACCTCGCTTGAGAGCTTCGTCATCCTAGTCGTAGCAGAAGGCGAAGGCCGATTGAAATGGGCGGACGGCGATCAGCCTGTCAAAGCAGGCGAATGCTTCCTTCTTCCCGCTAACCTCGGCGGCTATGAGCTTTCCGGCAGCATGACCGTACTTCGCAGCGTCGTTCCTGCTTAACGACAAAAAGTCCGACGTCTTAGAAGACGTCGGACTTTTTGTATTAATTTTAAGCAAGTCGAAGGCACATCTAGAGCAATTACAAGGACAGAGCTTTAGTTTCCGCTTCCACCGTAAGCATGAACGGACGCGGCTTCGGCTTATTGCTGCCCGCCTCTAGTGCATACAGCACGACTAGCAGTGTATGACGTTCCTTGTTCACTTCCCCGTTAGCAAGGAATGCCGCCAAATCAAATGGCAGCTTCTCGATAACCGCATGCTTATGAAGCTCCTTCTCGTTCAAAGCGAGTGCAGCGAATTCATCGGACACATCGCCCGGACGTTCGGCAAGACGGCGCATCCAGCTGCTCCATACCGACTTGTCCATCGTGAATTCCCACCATGTTTTGCGCGGCTTGTAATTATGGTTAAGGAAATAATCATATTTCATCAGCCCCAGCACGACATCCGCATCCAACCGCGCACCCGCAGTTGAGAGGACTTGATCAATTGCAACATCCTCATCTGCAGAAATCGGCAGCGAAACGAGAAACGCCCATAGCCTCGAGAAAAGATCCTCCAGCTGATGTCCGATCTTTTGCCAGCCGCTGCGCTCCCAGAAATCCCCGAACGATTGGAAGAAATCGAACGGAGACGGAAACACCCGATCCACTAAATAGAGCAGTGTATGATCCATCCGGTGCGCATTCCAGTATTTCTCCAGCACATCCTCTACCCGTTTAATCCGCACAATATCGCCAAACGGCATCAGATCGTTGCCCAGCATTTCGTATGGCGACCTGTCCATATAAATATAGCCCCATTTATCGGCTTCGCGGCGCAGTCCAGTTCCGCGCAGCATTTTGAGGAAGCCAAGCTGCAGCTCCTCGGGACGAAGCTCGAATACGTCGTTGAACGTTCCGCGGAACGTGTCATAGTTTTCGAGCGGCAAGCCGGCGATTAAATCGAGATGCTGATCGATTTTGCCCGATTCCTTGACCTTCGTTACCGTGCGCACGAGCTTCGACCAATTTTGACGCCGCTGTACGGCCTCGTTAGTCGGATCGTTCGTCGACTGTACGCCGATTTCAAAGCGGAAAATGCCAGGCGGCGCATGCTCCGCCAAATAATCAAGCACCTCGGGGCGCATAATGTCCGCCGTAATTTCAAACTGGAACACGCAGCCGCGGTGGTTTTCAATCAAAAAGTTAAAGATCTCAAGCGCATAGTCCCGTTTAATGTTGAAGGTACGGTCGACAAACTTGATGAGCTTGGCTCCCGAATCAATCAAATAAAGGATATCAGCCTTCGTCCGCTCCATATCATAGTATCGAACGCCGACCTCGATGCTGGATAAGCAAAACTGACAGCTGAACGGACAGCCGCGGCTTGTCTCAAAATAAACAACCCGGCTGGCCAAATGAGGAATGTCCTCCTCGAAGCGGTGCGGTGACGGCAGCTCATTCAGACTAAGCTTCGGACGAGGCGGATTAATGATAACCTCTGCATGGTCCTCCCGCTGCTTCCGGTAAGCAATACCGAATACCATATGATATTTGCCGTCGCCTTCTATTTCAGTAAGCAAATGATGGAAGGTCTCTTCGCCTTCCCCGATGACGATAAAATCTACCTCTTGCAGCCGATCCATCCAGTAATCCATGTCATAGCTAACTTCCGGTCCGCCGAGCACGATCTTAAGGCCCGGCTTTATTTTGCGCAGCATATTAATGACTGTTATCGTTTCTTCAATGTTCCAAATGTAGCAGGAGAAGCCTACCACATCAGGATTGCGCGAGAAAATATCCGACACAATGTTCATCGCCGGGTCTTTAATCGTATATTCCGCAATCTCCATATCGAATCGGTCGCCGCTGTATGCCTTTAAACAGCGTAGAGCTAGCGATGTGTGAATAAACTTAGCATTTAATGTGGACAGTACCACTTTCATAACATGACCTCTCTAACTTAAGCATTTGCTTGCATGGTTCATTTCGCGAATACGCAGCACCTGCAGCAAGATGCCTTCTATTGTACCGAAAATCAATGCAAAAAAGAAGAGGCATCCATTCCCGCTTGAAAGCGGCAACAGACACCTCGCATAAATTAGTCTCTGACTTTAATGTGAAGCTGATCCTTGAGCTGCATATCGATGACCGGATAACGGACGCGCCATTTGCCGCCGCCGATTGAGCTTACCTCGCCAGGCTCCAAGCCGCGCGGTTCAAAACCGTAATCGCGTTCAAATGATATGAGTACTTGGATTTTTTCGTCCGGGAGCATACGGTGAAGCTCATAGCCTAAATTAATCGACCAGATACGAAGCTCCTCAGCCGTCGCCGGACCGTAATACATGTAGTAAAGCGGGTCGATATCCGCTGTCAGCACGAGCCAGCCTGAAGAGTCGCGATTCACTTCCCATTTGGCAAAGCTTGCTGTCCCCTCCGTTGTTTGCAACGAAGAATACTGGTCAGCCATCAGCTTCTGAATATCAGTCAGCGGTGCGCCGACGAGTGTTTCAGGCAGGCTGGCCGGTAAAAATTTCGCGTCCTTAATCTGTGCTTCAGTAGCTGCGCCTTTGAGAATAGCCGCATGCATAATCGATACTGCAAAGTTCAAATCGGCGTTCGTGTTGGAGTAGCCTAGCGATGTAATACCGATGAGCTCGCCATATTCGTTAAAGAGCGCTCCGCCGGAGCTGCCGTGGTCGATTGGCGCGCTAGTCTGAATGTAGCGAACTCCGCCTTCGTACGTAATATTGCTAATTAGGCCGTCTGATACTGTATTTTGAAGCCCAAGCGGACTTCCGATCGCAACGACCTTATCGCCTTTGCGTGAATTCAAGCCATAGCCGACTTTGACTGCCGGAAGATCGATAGGCTCCTCCGTCTTGATGATGGCAAGATCGATATCGGCGTCATAATTGACGACACCCGTTATTTTCATCTCGTCTCCAAAAATAGAAAGCGCGGTTGCCGAGGCTGCGTCTGCCATTACGTGGTGATTAGTCAGAATCAGGTTTTCTCCAATGACAACGCCGCTGCCTTGCGCGTTATTCGTCATAATCAGAACGACACTCTCATCATATTTATTTACGATTTCGGTAGACGTAAGCTTAGGCAAATTTTTCTGTGCTTCCTGCCACTTCTCGTACTCGGCCAATTCTGCCGCTTCCGGAGAAGTTATACGAACCGCATTAGCGGCGCTGTCCCATTTCACCGTCGCGCGAAGAGACTCCGATATAAAACGAACCGGTACAAAAGTAACGCCTTTGCGCACAACTGCCGGTGCATCCAGCTTCACCGTTTTACCGTTAACTACCGCATCTTTCTTGCCGACCTTAAGAGAAACCGAAATGCTGCCCTTGCGGCCGATAATTGTCTCCGTCTTACTTTCCCAAGTAACAGACGCTCCTAGTGCTGTGAAAATATCGCGCATCGGAACGCAGGTAACGCCCTTCTCTGCATACGCGGGCGCAGCGAGCGAAAGCTTTTTTCCATCTACAATCACTTGCAATTGCTGCTTATTTGCTGTAACCGCCTTTGCAGAAATGCTTGCTGCCGACACGGACGTACCACCAAGTCCTGGCAGCGGAGCAAGCAACAGGCCTGTTACGAGCAATGGACAAAGCAAAGATTTAATAAGTTTTGTTTTCAAGTAACGGTCTCCTCCAACCTCTTCCATATTCCCCATATGTATATGTATCTTGTTTATCGTACCATCCGGCTTGGCGATTTGTCTATGAAAACGGCTTTCATAGATTTTCCAATCGATAGGGATGGAAGATTAGAATTCCAGCCGTTAGTCATGTTATAGTAGGAGTATTGAATCTAGGAGGTTTTAGGCATGCATAAGGGGAGAAAGCGCCCGACTCATCAAGCAGATAAGAGCAAGTCTTACCCGGTTACTGAACCGATGGAGCTGCTACCTTTTCTCATAAAAAATATATCCGGCGCAGGACGAAACGTCGTAAAGTCGATTTTGGCGCACGGGCAGGTGTCAGTCGACGGGAAAGCCACGACCGCCTACAACTACTCCTTGCAGCCAGGTCACACGGTGACCGTAAGCAAGGAACGAATACAGGAAAAGCCTCCGATGGAGGGGCTGTCGATTATGTTTGAGGATGAGCATATTATCGTTATTAAGAAGGATGCCGGTCTATTATCGGTATCGTCGGATTCTGCGAAAGAGAACGAGTTGACAGCCTACCGCCAGCTGATGGCGCACGTGCGGACCGAAAATCCGAAAAATCGGATATTTGTCGTCCACCGGCTCGATCGCGATACGTCGGGCGTGATGATGTTCGCAAAGAGCGAAGCGATCCAACAGCAGCTGCAGAACAGCTGGCAGGATACCGTTCAAGAGCGCATCTATGTCGCTCTCGTCGAAGGAACGGTCAAGAAGGAGAAAGGTACGGTTTCTTCCTGGCTGAAGGAAAGCAAGACGCTCAAAATGTATTCCAGCCCCTATCCGAATGACGGACTTCATGCGGTCACTCATTACAAGGTGCTGCGAACAAGCAAAAGCTTCTCGCTGCTCGAGGTTCAGCTGGAAACTGGCCGCAAAAACCAAATTCGCGTCCATATGGAAGAAATCGGCCACCCGGTAGTCGGCGATAAAAAGTACGGAGCGCGCACCAAAGCAATCGGCCGTCTCGGTCTTCATGCCCGTGTGCTCGCCTTCATTCATCCGGTATCGGGCAAGCTGGTACGGTTTGAGACTGATATTCCGAAGCTGTTTCTGAAGCCTTTCCAAGCGCCCGTACAACCGTAAATAAAAAGAAGCGAGAGGAACTCAATCATGCCCCATCTCTTATTTCGAGGCGTACCGGCCGAGGAGCTGCAATCAGTAGCTTCGCAGCTTGCCGAGGAGCTTGCAGCGCTTTGCGGCTGCGGAACAGACAATTTCACCATGAATTGCTTACATACGACGAACGTATTCGGGGGCGGTTCCGACGCCCCAGCCTTTGCCTTTGTCGAGATTGGCTGGTTCGAACGCGGTCAACAGGTCCGTGACAGCTTTGCCCTGGCAGTGACTAGATCCATGCAAAAGCTTGGCATCAATGAGATCGAGGTCGTGTTTCAAACGTATCGGGAAGACAGTTATTACATTAACGGGGAGCCTTGTTTGTAACGGTTCCTAGCTGCGGATAATGCAGCTGATCGAACCGTTATTTTCATTCATCAAGGGGATCAGCGTACCACATTGGATTTACTGCAGGATAGGAGCAGAAGTTTGTTGTTATGCTGAGCTATATTGGATTTCTTACAGTAAATTCAGCGAAATTCGGTACTATCGAAGAAAAACGGGCTGCTTCGTATGCTCTATATTGGATATTTCCCTTATAGGGCACACGCAGCGGCATAAAAGATTGAAGTTATTGTATTTGTCCAATATAGCTCTCGATGCCCGTTCTCAGCTAACCTCCTACGTTGGCCTGATTGCCTTAATCCTCTTTATCACCGAACCTTTTTGCCGATCTAGCGCGTGCACGTTCGATTTCGACCTCGCGATTGCGAGGCTCGGCACTGGTAACCAACGAACCTAACAGATTACGGGCAACCTCAGCCACCTGCCCGACGGCACGATTAAACGCCGCCTCGTTCGCCTTCGAGGGCTCGTTGAAGCCCGAGATCTTCCTCACGAATTGGAGCGAGGCCGCATGAATTTCATCATCGGTAACCTGAGGGTCAAAGTTGAAAAGTGTCTTGATGTTTCGGCACATAGTGTTCTCCTTTTGATAACCGTTTTTTATCAATCTTACTACACTCCGATTTCTCCCCTCAAGGAGCAGCCACCGTACCCATGCCGCTAACGTCCGCGTAACGCTTGAACTATAACCGGAATCTACTCCCGGCAGCTGGTCGCCATTCGTGAAAATATAAGCGGCATCTTCGCCCGGTCTTAGCTGCAGCTCCTGCGGATTTTGCTTTTTCCAATCAAATGCTTTCTTCATTGGCTGATATCAGCCTTGGCATGGATCGTACTTCCACTGCGGATGGGATATAAGTAAAAGAAGACAAGCGCAAGAACTAAAGCAACTAACGGAATAACGCTCAGCATGGAACGGATGCCCCATACCGCCGCTTCCGTTTGCACGGCATCCTTCACATAGCCGGTTACTTCCAAAATAAGGCCGATAACGACCGCCTGCAGCGATATGCCCCATTTTACAATGAACCCGTTCATTCCGAAGTACATGCCTTCTCTGCGGACGTTTGTTCGTTTTTCATCCTCATCAATGATTTCGGACAATAGCACGTCAAGCAAAACGAGCAAGCCAGCCAAGCCGATTCCGATTGCAGCAGCCGCAATAGCAGCGGCAGTCACGCTCGATACGAACAGAAACGGGATCATCGCAGCCGCGTAAATGCATACTGCATAAATAACCGTTCTGCGCGGACCCCACTTTTGAACGAATCTTCCCCATATGTATACGCAAGGAATGGCAGCGATAAATATAACGCCAAGCAGTACCGTATTGCTGTCTTCTGAGGCCACCAGCACGTATTTCGTGAAAAACGGAATCGCGGCGGGAAGCACGGCGAACGTGAACTGTACAAAAAAGCTGCCGATCACATAAAAAACAAAAGCCCTATTTGAAAATGTGAATTTTAGCGACTTCAGAAACCCTACCTCTTCGCGTTGAACGACTGTTTTCTCTTTACTGGACGATACCATAATGATGAAAAACAGCAGCGCAATACCGGCAAAAATAGCCCCCATCGGTCCCCAGCCCAGCTTGCCGTATAAGAGCGGCGGCAGCGCAACGCCGATAATCATTCCGACGATACCGAACATTTGGCGCCAGGACGATACGGATGCGCGCTCCTTAATGGTCGTGAACATTTCCGGAAACAAAGCAGAATAATTGAGAACAACCATCACAAATAAAATATCATAGAGAAGAATAACCGTCAGAAAATACCAAAACAACGCAGAGCCCGTAACGACCGGAAACCAGACTGCCGTAAATAACGCTGCTAACGGCACCATACCGAACATCATATAAGGAATTCGTCTGCCCCAGCGGGAATTCGTCCGGTCGGATATATGGCCGAATAGAGGATTGAGCACCGCATTCACGATGCCGTGAATAACCATCGCAACGCTTATTAAGCTCGGTCTGACGCCAAGCACGTCCACATAATAAAATACAATGTAGGATGCAAATGCCTGCGCTAGCAGATTGACGGATAAATTTCCTGAGCTGTACGCTAATTTCGATTTAAAGCTTGAATTGGCCATGAATAACACGCTCCCGGTTACGATGAAAGTCAACATATAATCCGCTTGCAACATTTTCATCTTACCGTACAAATCCTTTTTATTCCATAATTAACTTTTAAAATGGCATGCAGCGGTCATTCATCAACCCGCTTCTCCAATGCATCTGCTATAATAAATGAATATTATTTCTGAAGGTGATGAAGTGAGCAGCAACTATTATACATTTCCGATCGGTATCCATAAAAGCGAGGTTCCCTTTGCCCCAAAAGCAGAGGCGGAAACAAGCTGTCAGCTCGTCGGCGCAGAAGAGGCTGATGCTTCATTTTTCCGCGCTTTTGAGCAATACGGGATCTCTCTCAACAGACCGCAAATCGCCGCGGTCCGCCACAATACAGGCGCTGCGCTACTACTTGCAGGCGCCGGCTCGGGCAAGACGTCCGTCCTCGTATGCCGTACTGCTTATTTGATAGCGGTGCGCAGCGTTCAGCCGCAGCATATCTTACTTATGACCTTCTCCAAAAAAGCGGCGGATGAAATGCGCGGCCGAATACGTTCGCTTCCTGTTCTTGATGCCCGCGCAGCAGGCGGCGTAGAAGCGCGTACCTTCCACTCGTTCTGTCTCCAGCTGCTGCGGGGACGGGGTTACCGTCAAGCCATTCTCGGAGAAACCGGACAGAAGCATATTTTTTTCAAAAGGCTAATGCGTGAGCTTTTACTGCAAAATGACTATGAGCCGGAAACGCTGCTAGCCCGGCTCTCAGCGATTAAGCTGCAAATGATCAGCATTAACGATCTGCCCGAAACGACGACGGAGGAGAAGGAGCTGAAGCTGCTTTTCTCGCGCTATGAACAGTGGAAGAAGGACATGGACAAGCTCGACTACGATGACCTTCTGCTGGAAGCCTACCGGCTGCTCCGCGATGATCCGGCGCTGCTGGCCTCGCTGCAAAGTCGTTTCCAATACATCATGATCGACGAGTTTCAAGATACGAACCAAGTCCAGTATGTGCTTGTGCAAATGCTTGCCGACAAACACCAAAATTTAATGGTTGTCGGTGATGACGATCAGACGATTTACTCCTTTAACGGCGCACGGAACGATTATATTTTAAATTTTGAGCATCAATATCCGGGAGCGGTTACGATTGTTCTAGACATTAATTACCGCTCTACCAGCACGATCGTCGGACTTGGCAATGCCATCATTCAAAATAACAAGCTGCGCAAGGAGAAGACGCTGCTGGCCGTCAAGCCGAAAGGAGTCAATCCTTCCTACGCCCGGCTCAAAACAACTCAAGACGAAGCGCAATTAATTGCTGATACAATCATTGCGCAAACCGCGCAAGGAGGCAAACGGTCATTTGGTGAATTTGCCGTTCTCTTCCGAACAGCGAGCAGCAGCAGGGCGCTCATCGAGCTTCTGCTGACGCGGCAGCTCCCGTTTATCGATTTCGGAGACGGTCAGCTGTTTTATGACCAATGGGCCATTAAGCCGTTACTCGCCCATTTACGGCTCGTGATGGACCGCCGGAACTTTGATGCGATGGAAACGATGCTTCCGACGCTTTACATGAACCGTGAGCAGGCAATGGCCTTTATATGGAATCAAGATAAGCAGCGGGCGAAGAAATGGCCGCTCATTCATTTGCTGGAATATCCGCAGCTGAAGGATTTTCAGAAGGACAAAATTAAGGAACGGATTAAGCTGATTAAGTCGTTAACTGAATGCAAGCCTGCCGCCGCTATTACCCAGCTTCGCCAAGGCTTCTATGATCAATTCCTTGAAACAAGCAAACGTCATGAAGTGACCGAGCATAAGGAAGGACTGAAGGAGGTTCTCGATGAATTCGAGGCTGCGGCAAGCACGTTTGATACGATAGAAGCTTTTATAAAATACATTGATGATATTACGGATAAACATGCTGCCGTGCAGCAGCAGCAGAAGCATGAGCCGAATCGCAGCGCTATATCTCTCATGTCCATCCACAAATCGAAGGGACTGGAATTTCCGGTCGTATTCGTGATCGGGGCTTCGGAGGGCATCCTTCCTCACAGCTCCGCGCTCGCCGCGGACAAGCATAGCGACCGAAGCTCCATACAAACGGGAAACGATACAAAGGCTGAGGCTTTGGAGGAAGAAAGACGTCTGGTATACGTTGCCGTTACAAGAGCTCAAGAGGAGCTTTATATCAGCTCACCTGCCTTATACCGCGGCAAGCCTACTGAATTATCCCGCTTCATCCGTTCCGCATTTGTCGCTGAACAAGAGGCAGATGCTGGCGCCGAGACGGCCCTCGCCTGGATTTGCTCCAGCGATTCATGCCAGGTGTGGCAGCGAATTATTACGTACGAGGATTCTCAGGCTGCTTCGCGCGCTTGTCCGATGTGCAATTCGCCAATGGAGCAGGGGACCAAAGTGCTGCCCAAAAAATCAAAGTGAGAAGATGCGGGAACCAGAAGAGGCCGTTCCTTCAGTAGATAGTTCTACTGCGGGAACGGCCTCTTCATTGCAATTTGGTTAGAGGAGTAAGCTACAGCGCAGGAGGCGTGAAAGACCGTCCCGCGAACTCGGCATCCAGCATATAGAAGGCATTGCTGTCTTTGTCGATCCGTTTTAGCTTCTGGATAATGTTGTCGAACAAAGCTTCTTCTTCAACCTGCTCGTCAATGAACCATTTCAGGAAGTTGATCGTCGCATGCTCGCGATCATTCATCGCAAGGTCGGACAAATGATAAAACCGCTTCGTGTTCTGCTGCTCGTGTCCATATCCCTGCTCAAAGGTGTCCAGTATCGACGCATAGCTGTTGTTCGGCTCTCCCAAAGCGGAAAGCGTCGCACGGCGTCCGCGGTCATTAAGGAACTTGTATATTTTCATAGCGTGAAACCGTTCTTCCTCAGCTTGTACAATAAAGAAGTTGGCAAAGCCGTCAAGGCTTTCACCGGAACAATACGCAGCCATCGCAAGATACACATGCGCCGAATAAAACTCAAAATTCATCTGCTCATTTAACGCTTCCGCTAATCCATCATTCATAGCTAGTGCACCTCAGCTTTCCTAGTTTGTACTTATTCTAACATAAAAATAAAGAACGGCAAATGCCGTCCTTTGTAAATGTATCCATTTTATATTGTTATCCGATCATTTTTTTCAACTGCTTATACAGCTTCTCTGCTGACGGCGCGCTTACCGTCTTCGACTTAACGACGACAAAGCATTCCAGCTTACACGTCTTACAGTTGCCTAGGCAATCGCTCTTTTTCTGCTTGATGTCCGGATAGCGATCCTTCATTGCTTTATAAATCGGCTTTAATCCGTTCTTGAAATTATGCTTGCAATATTTAATCTTCTTCATCCGAATCACCCCGCAGCGCAACGGCGTATTAGCTTCCTACTATATGATAATGATTATCATCCTCGTTGTCAACTGCGAAATTTTTAATGAATGAAACAAGCAGCTTCCTTCCAAGCTTTCTTTATTGCTTCTTCAGTAATTGATTCAGCACTTCCTGTCCCTTTATCAGCTGGCTGTCCTCGCGTTCAAGCTTCTCGCGGAGGCGGTCAAGAAGCTTATATCCGGTCTTGTCATTAAACTGTCCGGTAACCTTGAGCTTCTCATCCGATTGGAATCTGCTAATCGCTTCAGCTGTTTGATCATCAAACAATCCTTCTTGACCCGTTGGCCCGTAGCCAAGCTCTTTCAGCATCAGCTGCAGCGTCTTCACCTCTTCGCCGTAGCTTCCCGCCTTCATGTCCGTGCCGATTGCGAGCGGCTTTAGCTGGGCATAGTCCGGGAGAGCGACAGCATAATCCGGCGATACGCCTGTTTTGTTAATCCAGGTCCCTCCCGGCGTCTTCCACTGCGCCTCGGTCAAGCTTAATACGGAGCCGTCCCTGAATTGATTGAACGCTTGAACGACGCCTTTACCGTACGTCTTCTCACCAATGACAGCAGCTCCAGCCGACTCCTTGAGCGCCGCAGTCAATACTTCGCTCGCACTGGCCGATTGACCGTTTACCAATACGGCAATCGGCAAAGTCCACGCCTTTTCCTGCTCTGATTTGTACGTAACCGTTTGCCGCTCATTTTTGTATACAACGTTTAAAATCACTTTATCCTTCGGAATAAGCGTATTCGCGATTTTAATCGTTGGCTGCAGTAAGCCGCCCGGATTCGAGCGCATATCGAGCAAAAGGCCTTTGAGCGGCTGCTTCGCTTGCAGCTCCTTAAGTGCTGCAGCAAATTCATCCGCCGTTTTCTCGCCGAAACGGCTTATCGTCACATGACCGATTCCGCCTTCTAACAGCTCTGAAGTTACCGTATGAATAGGAATGGCTTCCCGCTTCAACGTTACATCGAACGGCTCTACCTCAACTCCGCGTTGAATTTGCAGCGCCACGGAGGTTCCCTCTTCGCCTCTAATAACGCCCAGCAGCTCCTGAAATGTCTTTCCTATCAGCTTTTGCCCGTCAACCGTAACGATAACATCGCCTGGCAGCAGTCCGCCGCGCTCAGCAGGCGCCCCTTTCGTAAGTGCGGAAATAACGAACTGCTCCTCTTCTTGTCTGATCTCCGCTCCGATTCCGTATATTTGCCCTTCATACGATTGCGTATAGGCGTCTCCTTCTTCCTCAACCAAATAATTGGAGTACGGATCATCCAGCGACGCGACCATGCCTTCTGTTGCTCCGTGAATTAAATTTTTCGGCTCCGCGCCGTTCAAGTAATCATTTATAATTTTTTTATAGGACACGGTGAATTGCTGGAACGTTGGCTCTCCCAGCATCGGATATCTAAATCCCATCCAAAGCAGCCCCAGTGCAAATCCAATTGCCGTAAACAATACCGCTCCCAGCGCGCAAAGTGTCAGAAACCGTTGTTTCGCGGCGGCAGTCGTAAAATAGTTCATTCGTTCATCTCCTTAAAAGTTTTACGAAGCAAAACTTACTTCGAAAGCACACGATCGGTCTTGTATGTAGGGTTCTTTTTCGCTACAATCAACCTATTCTTAAATATAGAGAGCTGGAGAGGAGCATCACCGCTAGTATGTATAAACTAATCGCTATTGATGTGGATGATACCTTGTTGACGGATGACATCATTGTAACGGAAGGCACGAAGCGTGCGATGGCGGCAGCTATAGCGCAAGGCGTAACCGTAACGCTGGCAACAGGCCGCATGTTTGCATCCGCCCAAAAAATCGCAAAACAAATCGAACTCAATGTTCCTATTATTACTTATCAAGGGGCACTCGTCAAAACACTGCTCGACGGACAGGTTTTATATGAAAGAAATGTACCGACCGATGCAGCCAAAGAGATTCATGCTTTCGCTGAAGCACACGGCCTTCACTTGCAGCTTTATGTAGATGATGAGCTTTACGGTACGGAAAACAATGACAAAATAAAGGCCTATTCCAAGCTTTCCAATATTCCTTACAAGATAGAGCCTGACTTCAACAAATTGCTCGACTATCCGATGAACAAAATGCTCATTATCGATGAGCCCGCCCGCCTCGATGAGATAGCGGAGCAGCTAAAGCCGCTAGTCGGCGATCGAGTTCATATTACGAAATCCAAAGCGCACTACTTGGAGTTTATGCATAAGGAAGGAACGAAAGGTCACGCCTTGCGTTTCATGGCAGAGCATCTCGGCTGTACGATGGACCAAACGATCGCCATGGGCGATGCTTGGAATGACAACGAAATGATTCTAGCCGCTGGTCTTGGCGTGGCGATGGGCAACGCCATACAATCATTGAAGGACATCGCCGACTATGTAACGCTAAGCAACAACGAGGAGGGCGTCCGTCACGTCATCGAGAAATTCGTGTTGAACGCTTCAGCAGAATAGCCTTTTAATCGGTTATAACAAGCGAAATAGCCCCTTCGCTTCTAGCTAGCGAAAGGGCTGTTCCATTAAGAGAAGGAGTAAGAAGATATGAACTGTCCAATTTGCGGACGACCGAATGAATGCGGCATCATCGCGTTCAAAGAGCAAGGCACAGAATGCTGGTGCTTCAATGAGGAGTTTCCGAAGGGGCTTCTTGAGCAAGTTCCTGAAGAAAGCCGTGGCAAGTCATGTATTTGCCGGCAATGCACGATCACATATAATGATTCGGTCCAGCCTAAGGTCTAGATGAATGGCTCATACGTTTCTGCACAGCGCTGCATCAGTAGGCAAAATGACCGGTTATGACCAATAAAAAATGAGGAGAGATCATACCGGTTCCGTGCCGGTTCGTATGTAACGAGCAGTCGATGTTTCATGAACGCCATAGCGAAGCTTACGAATCTTGTGGCGCTATCCGAAGCATGTAAGGTTATATAGGCATAAAGCGAATGATCCTCTGGATCGTCCAATAAACTCACGCCCGCACACGAAAACTCGGTCGGTATTTGTAATCGGCGAAGCAGCGACAGCGCCGGGTACAGCTCCGCATCCACAGTGAACGATTCTAGAGTCATCGTATGCTTGGCCTTTCTCCTTCGCTTATCCAACTTAGTCCAAGCTGTGAGCTCTTTAGCTCTGCGAAGCCAATGCTGCTCCGACTGGGCGCTCAGTACATGCTCTTTATCATCATTCAATGTGATGCTCACCATTTCCCCCTCCTTTAACAATCTCGTGCAGCGATCTTGACCTAATATATTCCGCCGATCCGTTTCGTCATATGAACGAGCTGTTCCGTCGCCCAATGCCGTTCCACGTAGCCGCTCGACTTCCAGAATGGATAGCCGCCTGGCAAGTGCAGCTCCGTATGCAAATATCCATCCGTATAGCCCGCTCGGCGCGCGAATGTCTCCCATTCTGCATACAAAGCCGAGCCTACACCTTGTCCTCGGTAGTTTTGACTGACATAAACCTTCGTTACTTCACCAATAGCCGGACCTTGAAAGAACGGCTCCATAAACGGAAACCTTCCATCATATGGCCGCACCGCCGCTGTACCGATAATTTGGCCAATTTCATTTTCGGCTAGAAAAAAGCATGCATGGTCAGGCTTTACATATATATCGTCGAAATGCGCCAAATCAGCTGGATTTTCGTTATATGTACCAGGGGCATACAGCTGCTTCATTGTACTTAACACAAATTCGAATATGTCGCCTCTCCGCTCGCTGCCGGCAGCCGTAATTCGATAGCTTTTATTATTCATTTATTATGCTCCTTAGTTGCATATAATTTTATACGTAATTATTACGATTTATTATATCAGAATCATTGCGATTTGCAAGGAAGGCTTCAACCGTTTATTCAGAAAGGAGCCTCTCCACAATAGTGGAAAGACTCCTTTTTTCAAATTGCGACTTGTCTATTAAGATACGGCTTTGCATTCTTTCTTGCATTCGCCTTTGCTGCAGCTTTTATAAGTACCGGTAAAGTCGAGACGGTGATCGGACACTTTAAAGCCGTATTCACGTTCTAGCCGCTCCTCAAGTTCACCTAACCAATCCTCTTTAATTTCCTGCAGCGATCCGCAAACATCGCAAATCAAATGATGGTGCATATGCTCATGATCTTCGCCGCGAAGGTCATATCTGGCCACTCCGTCGCCGAAATTCATTTTCTCAACAATGTGCAGCTCTGCCAGCAGCTCTAACGTCCGATATACCGTGGCAAGGCCGATTTCAGAATATTTTTGCTTCACAAGCATGAACATGCCTTCTGCGCTCAAATGATCTCTTTCATTTTCGAGCAGAACCCGCAAAATAATTTCCCGCTGAGTAGTCAATTTGTATCCGTTCGCCATCATGTGCCGGTTAATTCTATCCATTTCCGCCGTGATGTTCAACATGCCTGGATACCTCCTTTTATGAAAAGCCTTTTACATGAACACAACACGAATATGTTTTTATCATCTTTGTAAAGGCTTACTTTTAGAATGATTATAATCTAATGGTAGTATACTTTTGGGAATTAAGCAAATACCATATTTTAATGACTCATACTTATAAGACAGAGGATATGCCGCCGTCGATATTAACTGAAGTACCCGTCACAAAGGAAGCGGCCTCGGAAACAAGGAATCCAATAACATTAGCGGCTTCTTCTGTCCGTCCAATTCTTCCAAGCGGTATATTATGCCGGGGATCTGATGCGAACTCATCCCATGATAATTCAGGAGCGTTCTTCTGCCACATTTTTTCTATTTGGGCACTGCGTATTAACCCGATGCAAACCGCATTGACACGTATACGGTCAGCAGCCAAATCTTTGCTCATTGCCTTGGTAAGCGCAAGTCCTGCCGCACGGCTTACGGACGAAGGCAGCGACGATGCGGACGGCGTTTTTCCCCCGATAGCGGTTACGTTGACGATCGCCCCTCCTCCCGCTTTACGCATGTATGGAAGGACCGCTTGCGAGAAATGTACGGCCCCGAAAAGCTTCAAGTCCAAATCAGCCGTCCAAGCATCCGCCTCTACTTCCTCGAACGGCCTTGCAGCTGCTGTGCCCGCATTGTTAATGAGAATATCTATCCTGCCGAACCGTTCTACCGTTTCAGCAACTGCTATGCGTATATCCTCCGGTATTGACACGTCCGCACGGATCGCCAAAGGCTCTCTTCCCGTCTGTTCCTTTATATGTTGCGAAGCACTCCCCAGCGTATCCGTATCTCTGGCAACGATCGCCACCTCTGCTCCCTCGGCAGCAAGCAATCGCGCAACAGCAAGCCCAATCCCTCTGCTCCCGCCGGTAATAACCGCAACTTTCCCGTTTAGTCCCAGCTCCATATTAATTCCCTCCATTTGCTTATTTTTGGACCGTTTTTATAACCTTTTGCACCTCTTTATGAATATCTATTTCCGTATTCGCAGGCAGATTAACGATGAATATTCCGCCAAAAACCTGCTCCGACTTGCCCTGCCAATCACGAATTTTATTTTTAAGCAGCTTCAGCTCTAAGGAATGAACGACCTCTTTGCTAAGCAGCCAGTTGAATCTTGTGAATTCTGATTTTTTAACTGTTTCTATGTATATGGAAACATCCCGTATCGTATTTACTTTAATAACGTCCCCGAAAGAGACCTTCTCCGTAAACACAGGATTTTCCTCAATTTTATAAATATCTTCATCCAGCTGCGTTACATCTAATACTTCAACCTCTAGACCCGCGCCATCAAAGCAAAGATGTAATTGTATAAAGTCTTGAATGCTGCTCACCCTCTATGCCTAATATCAAATTAAAGTTATGCGAATTCCTTTTAACCAAGGTCTACATTCGTATAGTGCTCTACAGTAGGAAACGGGTCATAGAAGTGGTGCAATAAGCTTTTCCATTCCAAATACTCCGCCGATCCCCGAAAACCTTCGGTATGATCCTCGAGCGTCTCCCATCTCACCAGCAAAATATATTTACTATCTTCCTCTATACATGTCTGCAATTCATGGCTGATATAACCTTTTATTTTAGAAATGATAGTCGAGGCCTGCTTAAAATTACGTTCAAACTCGTCAGAAAGCCCTGATTTCACTTGTAGTACCGCAACTTCCAGGATCATATTAAAATGCCTCCTCTACTAATGCATAGCATATACGAATTGCTAAAAAAACACCACATACAGCAATGAAAAAAAGCCCAAACCGGGGCTTATTTCGTACGTTTAGCAATCAAAACGACTCTAGTTACATAATAAACCGAGCCAACGAATAAACAAACCGCTGCGATAAATAACCCGCTTACGTTGCTTCTGGTGCCAAACGCAACCTTATTCTGCAAATTGTCTACACTTGCATAGCTGTTAACAATATCCGGAACATATGCTTTTGTAAGTAAATATCCATTCACTACTTGCCAACCAATGAAAACAACTGCAGTTAAAAATGTAACCATGAGTGATTCAATCAAAACTTTTACTCTACTTTTCTTCATGTTCACCCTCCGAAAGCGATTCGGTAGCCATCTACGTCTTGAATCGTAAACTCACTAAAGAAATCATTCAAATCCGGTCCCTTAACAATTGGAATCCCTTTCTCCTTAATTTCCTCAAGCAGCGCCCGTACATCGGTATAACAAAAAGCATCGAAATACAGTCCGCCCTCCACGGAAGAAAAAGGCTTTACGTCCTCTTGATTTTGTGCCGGGTGAAGGATAAAGGTAACCGCATCCCTGTTCATATGAACGTTCCGTACGTCCGGACCGCCGATTAGCTCATAGCTAAAGCCAAGCTTTTTGTAAAATTCAATCGATTTCTCTAGATTCTTTACGAGCAAAACCATTGTGGGTCCGTTCAATTTGATGTCTTTCATCTTTAAGTAACTCC
This sequence comes from Paenibacillus prosopidis, assembly GCF_003337375.1. Lineage (GTDB taxonomy): Bacteria > Bacillota > Bacilli > Paenibacillales > Paenibacillaceae > Pristimantibacillus > Pristimantibacillus prosopidis. The sequence continues at coordinate 103,261 of NZ_QPJD01000019.1, read as the reverse complement.
TCTCGGTTCATTTCTCATACGCTATATGACTATTCGTTAAAATGTTTTTAATTTCCTTTTTTTAGCTTAGTAAATCTCTCCTTGAAGCATATGTATTTTCTAGGAAAGGAAAATCCATATATTTCACGAATACTTCAAAAATAGAAATTAGATCGGTTTTTGAGAAATATCAGAACCATTGGAGGATTAGATGATCTTAGATAATCGGATATCAAATCATGCGTTTGCGGATCTAAATGAATATGTTCTAGAAACAAAAAATCTTATTTCTGCCTCTGCCGCATCTACTTTTATTATTCAAAACGATTGTATCGTAAATGAATGGTATGCAGGCTTTCATGACAATAGTGACGGGAGCCGCATGGTAGATGCAGAATCCCAGTTCAATGTCGCCTCCATTCGCAAAACTTATCTGGGCATTGCTATAAGTCTGGCTCTGTATGAAGGAAAGATAAAGAGCCTCAATGACCGCGTGACAGACTACTTGGATGATGTGAACGAATCCGTAATGAGTAATACGACGATCCGCCATTTGCTAACCCATACGCATGGTTTAGAGGGCCTTCATAAAAGAAGTTTTCCACCGGGTTCAAATTGGAAATATAATAATGCAGGTGTTAATTTGCTCATTCAAATGATTCAAAAACTTTTCGATCAACCGCTCGCTCATGTAATGGAGGAGAGAGTGTTCAAGCCTTATGGCTTTATGGAAACAGGCTGGAGAAAACACAAGAAAAACAAACTGGTATGGATGAATGAATCCTATGCGGGAGATCAAGGCGGGGAAGCCAACCTCTTTGTAAGCACGCGGGAGCTGGCAGCCTGGGGTTATATACATCTAACTAAAGGCAAATTAGAGGGTAAACAAATCATTCCCAGTAAAGTATTTGAACAAGCTGTCTCGATTATCTCACCTGCACACCCTCATGGATCCTTGCCTCAGCATGGATTTTTTTGGTGGGTACAGGATCAACCGAGGCCTACATCCGAGCTAGGAAGTGATCTTCCAAGGGGGACGTATCAATCCCTTGGCTTGTATGGTAATGCCTGTATAGTCATTCCGGAATGTAAAGCAGTCGTAGTACGAATGATTAACCAGACCGAATCTAATCCTCCGGGCTATGATTATTTAAAGGATATTCGAACTTTTGGTAACATTGCTTACAGATGCATTCGCAACCTTAAACGCTAATTTCCGCTGGATAAAATAGACTGCCATTTATTACCGTTCCTCTATCGACTGTTGAGCTCACAGGTTTCAATCAGCGGGATATGAGAACTCACGTTAAGTTATTCTTTCTTGAAAGAAAGGCTGCCCCTAAAGCAGGTTTACCTACCTTTGGGACAGCCACTTATCCATTCTAATCAACAATTATTCAGTCATTATCATTGTCATCATCATCATTACCTCCTTTACCTTCTTTTCGTTCTTTCTCTCGTTCTTTCTCTTGTTCTTTCTCTTGTTCTTTCTCTCGTTCTTTCCTTTCCTTTCTCTCTTGTTTACTTTCTTTCTCTCTCTCTTTCTTCTCATCTTTATCATTATCATCGTTATCATCATTATCATTTTTATCTTTGTTGTTCTTCTTCAGCACATTGACGGGTGCCTTAGGAAACGACATGACCGGCTCATCCTCCAATGCTCCTGACATTAGCGCTTGGAATACAACAGCCGCAGCCTTTGAGCTCGTCGTTAGATAATGAGTGCTGTCGCTCTGGTCGTAGCCTAACCATACCGCGCCTACAAGCTGAGGCGTATAGCCGACAAACCAATTATCCTTGGCGCCATATCCGGTTGTACCAGACATCTGAGTCGTACCTGATTTCCCGGCGAGAGGACGGCCCTCTATAGCAGCCGACTCGCCGGTTCCTTCTCGAATGACGCCTTCAAGCATAGCCGTCATCGTGCGTGCAATTGCCGGCTCCGTAACCTTTACTCCAGACGTCCCCTCCGCTTCTGCTAAAACGGTACCATCAGCCGACTCTATCCGGATAATGGCATGTGCTTGCATTCGGATGCCGTCATTGGCAAAAACGCCAAATGCTTCAGCCATATGAAGCGGCGATACGCCTTCTTGAAGTCCGCCGAGCGCAAGCCCAAGCATCCGGTCCTCATCCGTTAACGGAATTCCGAATCGCGAGGCGGCATCTATTCCTTTATCGATCCCGATCTCATTGAGGATTTTTACGGCCGGTATATTATAAGAGTTAATAAGCGCTTCATACAGCGTTACTTCTCCATGATAGCCTCCTCCCGCGTTTTGAGGCTCGTAGCCGCCGATATTAATCGGTTCATCAATTAGCTTATCGTTCGGTTGATAACCCAGCTCAAGAGCAGGCGTATAGACAGCAACCGGCTTTAACGTTGAACCCGGCTGACGCTTCAGCTGCGTGGCCCGGTTAAATCCTCGGAACGGCTGCTCGCCTCTGCCTCCGACTAGCGCTCGAATCCCTCCATCGCGTGGATCAACCAGTATGGCTCCGCTTTGAATAAGCTGGTCTTGCGAGCTATCCGGAAACAGCGATGCCTCTGCGTACACTCGCTCCGCCGCTTCCTGCATTTTAGTATCCAGCGCGCTATAGATCCGAAGACCGCCTTGCAGCACTTCATTTTCCGATAATCCGTATTGCGTCATGGCCTCTCGAATCATGTGATCCACGTAATACGGATAACGAATGTCATCCACTCTGCTAGGCTTCGAGGTTAATATTTCAATCGGCTCGTTGACAGACACGTTATATTCCGTCTCAGTAATCAAGGATTGGTCCTTCATAAGCTGCAGAACAAGGTTACGTCTTTCCTTAGCCTTTTCCATATGCTTATAAGGTGTGAGCGCCGAAGGGGCCTTAATCAGACCTGCCAGCAAAGCGGATTCCGCCACCGTCAGTTGATTGACCTGCTTTCCGAAATAGGTATACGCCGCTCTTTTGATCCCCCACGCCCCATCGCCGTAATAGATTTGATTGAGATACATTTCCATAATTTCTTGCTTGTTATAGTTCTCTTCAATCTTCTTTGCTAAAAGCACTTCGTTCCATTTCCGCGACCAGGTTCGTTCATGCGATAAAAAGACGTTTTTGGCAAGCTGCTGCGTTATCGTGCTGCCGCCTTGAACTGTGCCGCCCGCAGAAAAATTAGTAAAAAAAGCGCGTGCGATCGCCCGCATGTCCATTCCATCGTGCTCGAAATAACGCTTGTCCTCAACCGCAACAACCGCATCGACCATATGCTTAGGGATATCGGCATAGCCGATCTCCTCGATTTTATTGAAGGACAAGCGCGTTGCCTCTTGCCCGTTTTGATCATACAAAATCGTTGCCGCAGGCAGCGGCACCTCAAGCTGGTCAATATCTTGCGCAGCCACCAGCACCCGGAACGTAGCCCATCCTCCTAGTACAATCGCCGCAAGCACAGCAGCGGCAAAGATCACAGCTTTTTTGGCATTTATTTTTTTAAACTTAAGTGCCGTATTTATATTCATCCATGTTTCCCCCTGATAGCCCACTTCTCTTTTCCTTATACATTTCGTTAAAGGGAATGTTTTTTAGTACGTTTGGCTCAGCCGATATCCACTAAAATAGAAATAGGGTGGACCCGCAGTTCAGATCTCTCTGATGCGAATCCACCCTTTTTAAAGACGCTATTTGGTTATGCATGCATTTCCGAATCAGAATCCTCATCGTAATCATTCGTCAAAACCTGAAAGAAGTCTTTCCGCTTGCCCAAAAACTGCCGATATTGCACCTGGGCAATTTCATCATCCGGATTGGCTGCCAAATAAATCTCCAACTCCGCTATCGTTTGTTCAATGTTTTGAAGGACGTCCTTGCCGGCATAGCTGTTTTCAAAAAGCTTACGTAAATGCTTCATTGCATCATTCAACTTATGTTCCTCCTGCTGCCCTATTCTATTGTTTTGCAAATATAATGGTAGACCTGCAAAAATCGGGCTTCGTTACTTAATATATTCAGGAGCTGCAAAAGTAGAACGGCTTTCGTATAGAATGGGCAATGGGTTGAAACGCTAAAAAACCCCACTGAAAGAGTCAGCGGGGTTTGATTTAGAAATCCGACTGGTTTGCCGATTTTTACTGCTGCATATACATTGGAGCTGCCGTCTGTTGCCGGTTCTGCTGCATTCCCATGTTATTCATCATATTTCCTGCCGTTTGATAACTGTTTAACACTGTATTTGTTGTTTCCTCTTTCATGGTCGGCACTTGATAGTAACCGCTTTGGTTCATGAATTGCCATACCTCATATGCTTGCTCTGAACAGTTTATTGCACCTTGCTGCATCATTCGGCGAAGCTGCGGATCTGCGCATTCAAGCGAGGCAATCATCTTCATGGTTGCAGACGATTTATGGCACCCAAGCAGACCGCTCGCAACATCCCGGTCATCCATTTGGTTCATCGATAAGTTCGGGCTTTGCTGAGCAGGATTATCAAGACCGTAAATCGGAGCCATATTATTAGGTGAACGGTAAGGTACTGCTTGGCCTCTTCCTTGCTGATTCAAGACTTGAACGGTTTGATTGTACTCGTTAATCGTAAACTGAAGCTGACGATCAAGCATTTGAAGTAAACGTTGATCCTTCACGTGCGGACGGTACAATTGAAATAGATTGATACTATCAATCGTAGCTGTCAAAATTTCATGTACTTCCATTGTTTCATGTGCGCCCATATGTGCTGTCAATGCAAACTACCCCCTGTAAAGGTTTGATGTGGTCATAAACCTCGATTAGTATATCCATATATAAATAAGGTATCCATTCAATTTTAAGGCCCAAAGAAAAAAAGCCGTCCAAAGCAATCCACGCATGGAATAGCTTCAAACCGACTTTCTTTTGACTTATATATCCGCCAGCACCTGATACCAGATGCCCTTCTTGGAATAAAGGTTTTTTCTGACCTCGGACCAGCCGCCCAGGTACGAAATATCGAACAGATCCTCTGGCACTTCAAAACGGTCCTTCGTATCCGATGCAACCTTCTCGTCTACCGAACGGAAACCGTGTTCGACGAAAAGCCGCTGCGCTTCTTCGCTATGTAAGTAAGCGATGAAGGCTTCCGCTACCTCGCGGGTTCCATGCTTATCCGCATTTTTATCGACGACCGCGGCAGGATTTTCAATCAAAATCGTACTCTTCGGAACGACGATTTCATACTCCATACCTTTCTTCAGCCGGGCCAGCAGCTCATTCTCATATGTTACGATGACGTCGCCAACGCCATATTCGAAAGCCGCCATCGATGCCCGGCCGCTTTTATCAAGCGATTCGACATTAGCGTGAATGGACTTCAGGTAGCTTTTTGCATATTCAGGGTCCTTTGTACCGTTCTTTTCTTCGGACTTCTTCAGTCCCGCTCCGTAGATCGCGTTTATATCCCATTGCGCTCCGCCGGAAGTTTTCGGATTCGGATAAAGCACTTTAACTCCATCCCGAGTCAAATCGTCCCAATCCTTAACGCCTAACGGGTTCCCGGCACGCGTCCCCATTACGACTATGGAATTGGTGATAAAACCTTTATTAATTTGAGACTTCCAATCATGCGTAATAAAACCGGCATCCGCTACCTTGTCAAGATCGCCTTCCATCGCAAGAATAGCAACGTCTGCTTCGAAGCCGCCGGCTATGGCACGCGCTTGCGTACCTGAAGCCTCGTAGGATTCTTGGAACGTCACCTTCTGCCCAGTCTCCTGAAGCCAGTACGACTGGAACGCAGGCAGAAGTTCAGCGAAAGCGTCCTTTACAACCGAATATGCACCGATTACAAGCGTTACGTCGCCGTCTTGTACGGAAGAATCAGCCGGATGATCGTTCGGCTCAGCTTTGCCGCAGCCTGCTGCAACGAGCAGCATAACTGCAGCAAGCAGCAGCGCGATCATGCGCTGGCTTGTTGCTCGATTTATTTTCATGTTCGTATACAACTCTTTCTAAGTTGATATTAAATATGAATAGGCATTGGATCTACCTTCAGTTTATTTTCCGCAATCCAGCTTTCGTTATCGTTGAACAGATAGGCACGATGCACAAGCACGCTTACCTGGTCGCCAGGGTGCAGCACTTCCTTCTCAAGCGAACGGTAAGTGATCAGCTTTGTATCGCCGACCAGCAGCTCTACCATCCACTCGCTGCCGCGGAAATGCAAATGCTTCACTTTCCCTGGCAGTGTTGCGGATGCCAGCCTAATCTCTCCCGGCTTGCCGATTTCAATATATTCCGGACGAATGAGCGCTTTTGTTCCCGGACGGCTTCCCGCATCCTCAAAGCCCTTGAGCTTCCCAATGTTGTCAACGATCGTCGATTCGCCAATAAAGCTTGCAACGAACGGAGTCTCCGGATTTTTGTAAATATCCCACGGACTGCCCTTTTGCTCCAGCTTACCCTTGCTAATGATCATAATTTCATCGGCTACCTCGATCGCTTCCTCTTGGTCATGCGTCACGAAAATAGACGTAATACCGACGCGCTCAATCATGTCCTTAAGCCATGTACGCAGCTCCGTACGGATTTTCGCATCGATCGCAGCGAATGGCTCATCGAGCAGCAGCAATTGCGGCTCAGGCGCAAGCGCTCTAGCGAATGCGACACGCTGCCGTTGTCCGCCGGACAGCTGATGCGCATAACGGTGCTCAAAGCCTTTAAGGCCTGTAAGCTCCACTAAGTACATAACGCGTTCGCGGATTTGCTCCTTCGACTGCTTCTTTACCTTAAGGCCGAAAGCAATGTTATCATATACGGTCATATGCTTGAATAGAGCATAGTTTTGAAATACGAAGCCGATTCCGCGCTCCTGCGGCGGGAGGTCGTTAACGCGTTTGCCATGGAAAATAATATCGCCTGAGGAAGGCGTCTCAAGCCCCGCAAGCATACGAAGTATGGACGTTTTACCGCCGCCGCTCGGTCCGAGCAAGCCGATCAAATGACCTTTTTCGATTTCAAAGCTGACATCCTTCACTGCGTGAAAATCGCCAAAGTTTTTGTTTAAGTTCCGTACTTCGATATGCATGGCTTAATGCACTTCCTTTCGTTTTTTTGCCCATTCCATCAGCAGCAGCAGTCCGACTGAAAATGCCGCAAGGACAAGGGCAACGCCGTTGGCGGCAACAACGTTAAAATTTTCAACATCCTGATAAACGAGTGTCGTCGCGGTTTGCGTCTTATTCATAATGTTTCCGGAAACCACGAGTACGGCGCCAAACTCACCGAGCGACCGCGCCACTGTCAGCACAACGCCATAGATGACGCCCCACCGGATCGAAGGCCATGTTACTTTCCAGAACGTATACCACGAGTAAGCACCAAGCGTGGAGGCCGCCTCCTCCTGCTGCGCTCCAATTTCCTGAAGCACCGGCATAACCTCACGCACCATAAGCGGGAAAGTCACGAATAATGTCGCGAGAATCATCCCTGGCAGCGCGTATACGATTTTGAAGCCGGCATCCTCGAACAATGCTCCGAGTACGGTGTTAGGTCCGAGAATGAGGACGATCATCAGACCGCCAATTACCGGCGATACCGCGAACGGCAAATCGACAAGACTATTCAACAACCTCTTCATCCGCCGGCCAATCCATTCCGCACGAACGAGATACATCGCAAGCATAATGCCAAACAACGTATTTAAAGCCGTCACCACGACAACGATAATTCCAGTCATCATTAGCGCATGCAGCGACTCCGGACGAGTAATTCCTTCAACAAATCCGCTCCAGCCTTCCGCCCATGAGCCGGTGAAAATTTTGATCAAAGGCGCAATAAGCAGCAGCGCGAATACAATATAAGTTAACGTAATCCACAGTCTTCTCATCATTGACCGGACCTCCTTGCTTGAATGAGGTTAACCGTCCATAAGATGATAAACGATAGCGTCAGCAGCAGTACAGAAACTGCGGCCGCTCCCTGTGGATTGCTGCTTTCTATTTCCCCGAAAATATAAACGGATGCGATTAACGTCTTGCCCGGAATGTTGCCGGCAACGAGCACGACTGCGCCAAACTCTGCGAGTCCGCGCGAGAAGGCCAGCATAGCGCCGCTTAAAATGCCAGGCAGCATGGTCGGGAATATTACTCTAAAAAATGTCTTTGCGCGTGTTGCACCTAACGTATAAGCCGCTTCTTCCTCCGATTTGTCCATTTCCTCGAGCAGGGGCTGTATAGCCCGAATAACGAAAGGAAACGTGACGAACAGCATTGCCACTACGATAGCCGGCTCATGGAATACGATCTCAAAACCGGCTTTCCCAGCTAAACCGCCAACGAGACTATTGGGTCCAAGCAGCAGCAAAATCATCAGACCGCCTACCGCTGTAGGCAATGCAAATGGTAAGTCGACTAGACTATTAAGCAATCTTCGTCCGGGAAACCGATAACGAATAAGCACCCAGCCAATCATCGTTCCAAGGAAGATATTCAAGAGCGTTGCGATGACCGCTAATTTTACTGTAAGCAGCACGGCTTTCCAGGCTAACGGATCCGAGACGCTTTCCCAAAAGGGAGTCCATCCGAGCGAAAATGACTGCGTGTAAATTCCGGCGATCGGTAAAACGATAAGAAAGATAAAGTAGAGCATAATGGTGCTCCGAAAACCGAAGCTCCACCACTTGCCGCGAAACATAGCATTCACTGTGACTTAACCTCCAGACCATCGGCTCATGCCGTAGGTGTAGCAAAACGACTAAAAACATAATTCCTATTAAATTACTAGGTATTAATAATGTAGCATCCAAACTGGGATTAAGTCAATGCTAAATTTAGAAAAACTAATCGCTTTTATAGCATATTCTTATGAACGTTTCTCAAGGTTTTATTCGTATGTAAAAAAAGAGAGGAGATCAGCCTAATGCCGATACTCCTCCATTTCTTATTCACCTTCGATATAATAGACGCTTTCGCCCTCGGTAATGATAGCTTGTCCTTGCGTCAGGTCGGTTATCCAAGCGACAAATGCCTCTGCCTTAGGCGCCTCAGGCAAACAGCGTACGATGACACGGTCCGTAAAGTCCGTGCCGCCGACGCGTGTGCCCCTGCCGTGCAGCTCATTTTCCAGCTTGCCATACCACGTATAGTCTACATCTACGAACACCTCGCGATGCAGCACATTGACGATTTCATCCGCCGCCTCGATGCCGGCAACCGCTCCTTCGGTGTAAGCGCGGACGAGGCCGCCTGCTCCTAGCATAATGCCGCCAAAATACCGCGTCACTACGACAGCGACATTTTTGAGTCCCTTATGCTTAATGACTTCTAGAATCGGCTTGCCCGCCGTACCGCTCGGTTCTCCGTCATCGGACGCCTTCTGGAACTGATCCCGTTCGCCAACCAAATAGGCTGAGCAGTTATGTGTCGCTTGCCGGTGCAGAAGCTTAATTTCATTGATGAAAGCGACTGCTTCCTCCTCCGACTCCACCGGCTTCGCGTGCCCGATGAAACGGGACTTCTTAATCACGATCTCTGCGCTTTCCTGCCGTCTGACCGTTGAATACTTTTCGAGCATAAGCTGCGGCTCCCGTATACCGGTCGTGCCGGTTTATTACAGCCGCGCTTCCAGCTCGGCTTTCTCTTTCTCGAAGCCCGGCTTGCCTAGCAGGGCAAACATGTTCTTTTTGTAGGCTTCAACGCCCGGCTGGTCGAATGGATTAACGCCAAGCAGGTAACCGCTGATTCCGCAGGCTTTCTCAAAGAAATAAACGAGGTAGCCGAAGGAGTAAGGCGTCATATCCGCAATATTAACGATCAGGTTCGGTACTTGGCCATCCGTATGCGCAAGCAGCGTTCCTTCGAATGCTTTCTTGTTCACGAAGTCCATCGTTTTGCCTGTCAGGAAGTTTAGGCCGTCAAGATCCGCATCGTCGTGCCCGATCGTGATTTGTTCAGCCACTTCATTCACCTGAATGACCGTTTCGAAAATGTTCCGGTTGCCCTCTTGGATGAATTGACCCATCGAATGAAGGTCAGTCGAGAAATCTACCGCTGCCGGGAAGATTCCCTTGTAGTCCTTGCCTTCGCTTTCGCCGAAGAGCTGCTTCCACCACTCGGATACAAAATGCAGCGATGGCTCGTAGTTAACGAGAATTTCGGTTGCTTTGCCTTTGCGGTAAAGCGCGTTGCGGGCAGCCGCATATTGGTAAGCCTCGTTCTCGGCGAGGTTAGGGTTGCTGTATTCTTTCGACGCGTCAGCCGCGCCTTGCATCATCGACTCGATGTTGATGCCCGCAGCGGCAATTGGCAATAAGCCTACGGCCGTAAGCACGGAATAACGTCCGCCTACATCGTCGGGGATTACGAAAGACTCATAGCCTTCCTCAGTAGAAAGCTTCTTCAGAGCGCCCTTCTCTCTGTCTGTCGTTGCGTAGATGCGTTTGCGGGCCTCTTCCTTGCCGTATTTCTTCTCAAGCGCGGCACGAAATACCCGGAATGCGATGGCAGGCTCAGTTGTCGTACCGGATTTCGAAATAACGTTGATCGACCAGTCGCGTCCTTCAACCAATTGCAGCAAATGAGTTACGTATGTCGAGCTGATGTTGTTACCAGCGAATAGCACTTGCGGCGTTTTACGCTCCTCCTTAGGTAAAATATTATAGAACGAGTGCGACAGCATTTCGATCGCCGCGCGGGCTCCCAGGTAAGAGCCGCCGATGCCGATTACGATCAGCACTTCGGAATCCGATTTGATCTTTTCAGCGGCCTTCTGAATGCGGGCAAACTCTTCCTTATCGTAGTTAGTCGGAAGGTCGATCCAGCCCAGGTAGTCCGAGCCTGCTCCCGTTCCGTTATGTAATTGCTCGTGCGCGAGGCGAACCGACTCCGCCAAATAATCGATTTCATGCTTGCCGACGAAAGTCAGCGCTTTGCTGTAGTCAAATTTAACTGTTTTACTCATGAAACAAAGACCTCCTAAAATTTTTGCGAAGTAAAATAACTTCGTAAGCCTATTCTTGAGAAAAAAAGCACAATTTCAACTTTTGTGTTTAGGATATCGGATTATCCCGTCAAACACAAGCGTACGAAGAATGAATTCTTCATGAAGACCATGTATAATCGTAGGAAAATACATAATAGGCGTGGAGGGAAAAGCAATGATAAAAGTAGGATTTATCGGACTTGGCGTTATGGGCTTAGGCATGACGGCAAATTTATTGCAAAAAGGGTTCGAGGTGACGGTATATAATCGTACGCCGGGCAAAGCTGCCTCGCTAACCGCCCTTGGCGCGAAAGAACTGGACAGCCCGGCTGCCGTGGCGCAAGCCTCGGAGGTCGTTATTACGATGATTAGCAACGATGCGGCCATACGCGAGGTCTATTGGGGCGAGAACGGCATCTTCGCCGGAACTCGCAAAGGCCATACGCTCATTGACTGCAGCACAATCTCGCCGACTTTGGCGAAGGAGCTCGCGGCTGCAGCGGAGAGCCTCGGTGCCTCGTTCCTCGACGCTCCGGTAACAGGCAGCAAGCCGGCCGCAGAGGGCGGAACGCTTGTCTTTATGGTAGGCGGGCCGGCAGAGACACTTCACGGAGCCCAGGACGTCTTGCTTGCAATGGGACGCAAGGTTATTCCAATGGGCGCCAACGGCAACGGCTCGGTGGCGAAGCTTGCTCATAACACGATCGTTGGCATCAATGTTGTCGCGCTGGCAGAAGGCATGGCGATCGCCGCAAAAGGCGGCATAGACGGCGCCTCGTTCATCGAGCTCGTCCAATCGGGCGGTGCAGCGAGCAAAGCAGCTGAGCTCAAAGGCGCTAAGCTGCTCGAAGGCAATTACGATGTTCAATTTTCGCTTGAGCTGATGCTGAAGGACTTGAAGCTCAGCTCCGTCCTGTCGGACGGCTTGAAGGTGCCAACGCCAATGCTGGAGGCGGCGAAGAGCCAGTTCCAGATCGGAGACAGCATGGGCCTTGGCGAGCTGGATATGTGCAGCGTAGCCCAAGCCTATGAGCAATGGATCGGCCGCAAGCTTGGCGATAAAGCATAGGGAGCCTTCCGAGGCGTCTGCGCCACAACCGTGGCAGAGACCATTACAGTGACCATTACAAACACAAATAAAGGGTTGCCCATCGAGTAGATTTGTCTACAATCGAGGCAACCCTTTGTTTATCGCTACTTAGCAACCTCCTGTTTCTCAATGACATCGTCTTTCGTCTCTGCGACAAGTTCCTTGGCTGACGACTTGAACTCATGCAGCGTTCGTCCTACTGCTCTGCCCAGCTCTGGCAGCTTGGACGGTCCGAATATTATTAATACCACTACAAGAATCATTATAAGTCCTGGCAAACCAATACTTTGCAGCATCAACCATCATCTCCGTTTCTTTATTGTACAGTGCACGGCTTCTGCGCTTAATCTTGATTGTGAGGGATCGGATAAGCAGCTACCGCCTCAATCTCGATCAGCCAATCCTTGTTGACCAGGCTTGCGACGCCGACTGTGGAACGCGCCGTCTTGACGGGATTGTCCTTCGTATTAAAGAACTTCGCATACGCGTTGAACCAGCCTTGATAATCGAATTCCCCCTTCTTGGCAGCGTCTGGGGTAATGTACACCCGGAGATAGACTACATCCTTCATGGTAAGCCCTTGCTCCATAAGCTGCTTCTCGATGTTCAGAAGTATCCCTTCCCCTTGCTTCTCCGTATCACCGTAACGCTCGTACACCGTCTTGCCGTCCTTGTTCAGCAGCGGCGGAACAGTGCCGCTCGTTGAGAATGTCGCCGTCCTCGCCGGTATAGCCACCGCGCTTGAGATTGACGAGCTCGGGCTTCCGTAGAATTCAGGCTCGTGGACTGGCGTTAACGGTAATTTATTAGGCGTCAGCGCGCTGGCATAGACGGATGCCCCCAGGAAACATGACAATAGGATGCCTCCGACAGCTATTTTCGCATTGCGCTTCATCTTGATCTTCATTTCCATATCCAGCATTCCTCCTATATTTTCATGATCCGATACGGATCCGCCTGCTTACTCTTTCATAACGCGCTGATGAATATCGGTGACGACTGCGCGGGCCGACTCGATGCCGCCTGCCATCCATGCCGTAATATAGCTCATATGCTCACCCGCGAGGTAGACTCTCCGGTCCGGTTTGCATAGCGTCGGATATACCGTTGTGCGCTGATCTCCCGTATACGATACCCAGCCGCCGAGATTATACTTGATTCGTTTCCAGTCAACGGAGAAAGAAGCCTCGAACTCCTTGTGATATTGCGGATGAATCTTTGCACCCTGCTGCAGCGCATGCGCTTCCCGCCCAAGATACGTCATCTCACCCAGCTTGTCTGCATTTGCGCCGAACGTATAGTAACCTAGCAGCAACCCTTTTTTCTGCATATAGCCTGTCGGAGGATAATAGATCGAAGTGATATCCATGTTGGTAAGTGTATTGCCTCCGTAGATTTGCTCGTCCTCTTCCCAGAATCGGCGACTGAACTGCAGGCCGATCTTGCCCGCAGACGCATAGCCGATACTGTCGATTGCCTGCTTCATCTCAGGAGAGAAATCGGATTTGATCGATTTCAGCACGGATAAAGGTATCGTACAAATGCAATATTCGCCTTCGATCTTGCGCTCCTCTCCTGAAGCAAGATCCTTATAATGAACGGTAACGCCCGTGTCGCTTTGCAAAATCTCAATAACCTCGGAATGGAATTTGATCTTGCCCTTCAGCCGTTTCTCGAAAGCATTTGGGATCGCATCAATGCCGCCGACCGGATGGAACATCATCATTTGCTGGTCATAGCTGTATTCGCTGCTAAAGTAATTGCCGAAGCCCGAATTCAGGATCGCCTTCATGCTGAACGGATCCCGGACAACACCGGCATCGAGCCTCGCGCCCGGCTCATCCTTGTAGCCGCCTCGCGAAGAGGCTTTATAGAACAGATCGGCATCCAGACCACCTTCCGAGCGCAGATAGGCAACCAGCTTCTCCTTCTCCTCTGCGGTGAGCGGCATATCCAGTGCGTTTTGGTTAACCGCTTTGGCCATCAATTCGCTTACGTATCCGCGAACGTCCGCTTTCGCTTCGCGCTTCCTGATCTTTTTCCCGGACAGCTCGCCTACATTCTCGTTATAGTAATAGGCGTGTTCATTCACATTATTGAACGGCTCAATCGGAATACCGAACTTCCGGATGTACTCCATCGTGACATGGAACTGCGGAATACGCATCGGGCCTGCATTAAAATATAAGCCGTCCGCGAAGCGCGCCACTTGCTTCGAAGCCCCTACTTCAGCGACCGTTGTGCCGCGGCGCACAGACCAGATGCGTCCTCCCGAACGAGCGCGTGCTTCAAGAATCGTGCAATCGTAGCCGGCTTGCCCCAACTCGTAAGCGGCGGTCATCCCAGCGATGCCGGCGCCTAATATAATAATTTTTTTGCCGCCGCGCTTGCTCATCGACAGCTCGTTCCCATCCGGCGGGACGAAATCTGCTGCCTTCATCGTCTCCGGGGACAGCAGCCCAAGTGTACCCATTACACTGAATACGGCCGCCCCTCCACCGAGCTTTCCCACTGTGCTCAGAAATTGCCGCCTTGACATCTCACCAGGCGTTTTCGTCGACTCCATTCCGCTCACTCCATTCGTCGGCTTTGTATGTATCACACCGACAAGATAACATGGACTGCAGAACAGACACTATTGTTATGTCAGAAAAACTTACATAAATATTCTTTATCTCTTATTTGCTTATTGATAAACAAGTCAATTATAGTCATATTCACCTATAAGAATCAGGTTATAATTGCCATATTTGAGAACTGTAGTCCATCAAGACCATTGTTATTTTACATACAGCCTGCTAAAATCTCCATCAAAGCCAATCTGTTGTTAGAATATCTAACCTAAACCTATCATCTGTATGCAGAAAAGCACCCACTTATTTTCAAATGTTCTAGGAGGCGAAGCAATGAACAGTAAAGTGATGACTATCGGAACGGTTCGCGAATTAACCGGCTTAACGGAGAGGCAGATTCGTTATTACGAGGAGAAGCAGCTCATATTCCCCGACAGGACGCAGGGCAGAGCCAGGAAGTTCTCATTCGAGGATGTGGACATTCTTAAGGAAATTCATACGAAGCTTCAAGATGGCTTCCATACGTACGAGCTTCGTAAGTCGCTTGCTCATCATCATGTGCGTTCCTAATACTCGGAAAGGATGTGCATCTTAATGAGCAAACGAACAATCATGCCGTTATTGGAGCATATCATCGAGCTTCGCAGACAGCTGATTTGGATTATTGCCGTATTCGCCGTCTTCACTGCTGTCGGCCTTGCTTTATCTCCGGTCATACTCGATTATATCAAAAGCACACCGCCGGCTTCGACGCTCGAATGGAATGTTTTCTCACCCTTCGATGGTATCCGCATGTATATGAGCGTTGCGCTCGTATTCGCATTCGCCGCCTCTTTGCCCGTCACGCTTTATTTGATCTGGGGCTTCGTCAAGAAAGGTCTTCACCAGCACGAACGCAGCGCCGCACTCAGATATATCCCTTACAGCGTTATATGCCTGCTTCTTGGACTGAGCTTTGGGTACTATGTCGTGCTGCCAATGAGCTTCTCTTTCATCACTGATGTGTCCGAGAAGATGAATCTTGTCGAAACCTACGGCGTTACCCAGTACTTCAGCTTCATGATTAACATCGTCCTGCCGATCGCCGTCGCTTTTGAGCTTCCGATTATCGTCATGTTCCTGACCAAAATCGGCTTATTGACACCTGAGCGCCTTAAGAAATCGCGGCGTTATGCTTATCTCATTCTTGTTATCGTCGCCAACGTGATCTCGCCGCCTGACTTTGTCTCCGCCTTTATCATCTTGATCCCGCTTGTGGCACTCTATGAGACCAGCGTATTCCTCTCACGGGCTGTGCACCGCAGGAGGCTTGAGCTTATAGAAGGCGCAAGCACGGCCGTTTAACGGTTTTATATGCAGTCAAGGCCGCCGGGATCTACCCGGCGGCCTTGACTGTTTTTTTCAATAATAAGGAGAAATCATAAGATATACGACAACACCCGTGAAGCTAACATACAACCAGATCGGCATCGTCCATCTGGCAATCCGCCGATGCTTCTCCACGTTCATCTGCAGCCCTCTGACAACAGACATCAACGCAAGCGGTACTACGACAATGGCTAGCACGATGTGAGTAAGCAGGACGAAGAAATAGATGCCGCGCAGCACGCCTTCCCCGCCATATTTCGTCGATTCCGTCAAGTAATGGTACGTCACATAGGAAACCAGGAACAAGGTTGTGGACGTGAAAGCAGCCCCGACAAATGCGCGATGCATGCGTACGTTCTTCTTCAGAATGGCGATTAGCGCCACAAGCAGCGTGATGAACGTAAAGCAATTGAAGATCGCGTTCAGCAGCGGCAAAATCGTGACATCAAAGTGAACCTCGCCCTCGTAAGCCGGCAGGAAGAACAGCACTGCGATAATTGCAACAAGAACGAGCGACAGGATGGCGATGAGCGGCGTATAGTTTTTTTTCTTCATGATCGGAATCCTCCAGTCTGAATAACATTAAGCTTGTATTAACTGTATCCGATACGTCCTGCCAAAACAATTCGATTCCGCCGTTCTTTGTCACGAAATATCGAATTTTCGGCGTTTTTTCACCTATACCTGCTGCAAGAACGGAAAAAGGCTGCAGCGCCTAAGCGTTGCAGCCTTCTTCCTGGTATGCCTTGCTTACTCGTAGATGTACGAGCAGCAATAATCTGTTACTTCAGCAACCTGAAGCTTGAACTTCGTGTTCGCAGGCACTTTGAATTCGCCTTCGCCTTGAATGTGCAGCCATTCCGTTTCGCCCGGGAGCAGCACCTTCAAATCGCCAGCCAAAATCTCCATAATTTCGAGACAGTCCGTTCCAAACTCGTAGTCGCCCGGCAGCATGATGCCGAGTGTTTTTTTCGTGCCGTCCGCGAACAAAACAGCGCGGCTCGTTACTTTACCGTCGAAGTAGACGTTAGCCTTTTTGACGACTGTTACATTTTCGAATTGAGACATGGTAGAAATAATCCCCTTTATCTATCGGATGCTAAGGCTTGATGCCGTTATTACAGCATTGCTTTCACTTTGCTAACAACGTTCTCAACCGTAAAGCCATACTCTTTAATTACGCGATCGCCAGGTGCGGATGCGCCGAAACGGTCGATGGCAAGAATGTCGCCTTGATCTCCCGTGTAACGCTCCCAGCCAAATGGGTGAGCCATTTCGATAGCCAGACGAGCTTTAACCTCAGGAAGCAGGACGGAATTTTTGTATTCCTTCGATTGCTTCTCGAACAGATCCCAGCTCGGCATGCTGATGACACGAACTTGAATGCCCTCTTCCGCCAAAGCTTTTTGAGCTGCTACCGCCAGCTGTACTTCAGAGCCGGTTGCAAGAATTTGCGCTTGAGGCTTGCCGTTTGCTGCATCGGATACAACATAAGCGCCGCGGCGTACGTTTTCGTGAACGTTGCTCACTGTGCCTTCAAGAATCGGCAGGTTTTGACGAGTCAGAACAAGCGCTACCGGGTTGCCTGTATTCTCAACAGCGTAAGCCCATGCAGCGGAAGTTTCGTTAGCGTCAGCAGGACGAATAACCGTCAGGTCTGGAATGATGCGGATCGAAGCCAACTGCTCGATCGGCTCATGCGTAGGGCCGTCTTCACCGACAGCAATACTGTCATGCGTCAAAACATAAACGACAGGAAGCTTCATTAGAGCAGCAAGCCGGATAGCTGGACGCAGGTAGTCGGTAAATACGAAGAACGTACCGCCGAATACTTTCAACCCGCTGTGAAGAGCGATACCGTTCATAGCAGCAGCCATTCCGAACTCACGAACGCCGAAGTAGATGTTGCGGCCGTCATAGCTGCCTGGCTTAAATTGCGGCAAGCCTTTCAGGTGAGTCATAGTCGAACTCTCCAGGTCAGCGGATCCGCCAACGAGGTTAGGCACGTTTTTCGCCAAGCCGTTCAGCGCGTTACCGGAAGCTACGCGAGTCGAAAGCGGCTTGTCTTCTGTAGTGTATTTAGGAAGATCTGCATCCCAGCCCTTTGGCAATGCGCCGGATACCGCAGTCTCGAATTGAGCGGCAAGCTCAGGATAAGCTTCTTTGTACGCCGCGAAATTAGCACTCCACTCAGCGTTTGCTTGTTCGCCGTTCTTTTTCACTTCTGCAAAATGAGCTTTAACTTCATCAGGTACGTGGAACTCAAGATCTTCCGACCAGCCGTAGGCTTGCTTAGTAAGCTTAGTCTCGTCAGCGCCAAGCGGAGACCCGTGAGTACCTGCGTGACCGCCTTTGCCGCCTTTATTCGGGCTGCCGTAACCGATAACCGTCTTCACTTCGATCAAAGTCGGCTTGGACAGATCCGCTTGAGCCGCAGCAATTGCTTTGGACAGTGCACCCAGATCGTTACCGTCCTCTACGCGCAGCACTTGCCAGCCGTAGCCTTCAAAACGTTTTTGAACGCTTTCGGAGAATGAAAGGCTCAGTTCACCGTCAAGCGAGATGTCGTTCGAGTCATATAGTACAACCAATTTGCCGAGACCGAGGTGTCCCGCGAAGGAAGCAGCCTCGTGAGAAATACCTTCCATCAAGTCGCCGTCGCCGCAAATCGAATACGTGAAGTGATTAATAAGCTCGTGACCTTCTTTATTATAAGTAGCCGCAAGCTGTGCTTCCGCAATTGCCATACCAACTGCCATCGCAACACCTTGTCCCAGTGGACCAGTCGTAGCATCAACGCCAGCCGTGTGGCCGAACTCAGGGTGTCCCGGTGTCAGCGATCCCCATTGACGGAAGCTTTTCAGCTCTTCAAGCGGCAGATCGTATCCGGAAAGGTGAAGCAGGCTGTACAACAGCATCGAGCCGTGACCTGCCGAGAGAACAAAGCGGTCGCGGTTTATCCATGTAGGGTTCGACGGGTTATGCTTCATGTTTTTTGCAAATAGTTGATATCCCATTGGTGCAGCGCCCATAGGCATACCAGGGTGGCCTGATTTTGCTTTCTCGATAGCGTCGATTGCGAGAGTACGGATTGTATCGATCGAAAGCTGTTCAATCGATTTTTGTGTAACAGTCATTCCAATTTCCTCCTATGATCTAGTCTAATCTAATGTCACCCTCGTTATATGGTTTCTCAATAACGATACAGCGTCATACCAGTACACAATAGCTTTGAATATTGTATCACTCTGAATGTATGTTTTCCATCATAAAAAATAGAAATCCCGTATAAAGATACAGTTAATTGAATACGACAGTCTTGTTTTGGTGTACGATTACACGATCTTCGATATGCCACTTCACGGCGCGCGCAAGCACGACGCGTTCGATGGTGCGTCCGATCCGTTTTAAATCATCCACATTGTCGCGGTGGCTTACACGCTGCACGTCCTGCTCAATGATCGGACCGCCGTCAAGCTCCTCCGTTACGTAATGCGCCGTTGCTCCGATAATTTTCACGCCGCGGGTGTATGCTTGTGCGTATGGCTTGCCGCCGACAAAGGCCGGAAGGAACGAATGATGGATATTTATGATGCGGTTCGGGAACTGCTCAATAAACTTCGGCGAAATGATTTGCATGTAGCGGGCCAGAACAATGATATCCGCCTTGTCCGCAACCACTTCCAGCTGCTCGCGTTCCGCCTCTGCCTTCGTGCTGGCCGTAACCGGAATATGGTGGTAGGGAATTCCAAACGACTCGACAAGCTCCCTCATATCCGGATGATTGCTAATAACCATTGAGATATCGGCATCGAGGTCTCCAGCCTTCCACTGCCACAGCAGCTCAAGCAAGCAGTGATCCTCTTTCGATACGAAAACGGCAAGACGCTTCTTGCGGCTGGCGCGGAACGTATGCCACTTCATATCGAAACGATCGGCAACTCTTGCGAAATCTTCAACCAGCACAGGCAGCTCTTTATCCAAATCGTTCAGATCAAATTCGAAGCGGATAAAAAACAT
Source organism: Paenibacillus prosopidis (assembly GCF_003337375.1). Classification (GTDB taxonomy): domain Bacteria; phylum Bacillota; class Bacilli; order Paenibacillales; family Paenibacillaceae; genus Pristimantibacillus; species Pristimantibacillus prosopidis. The sequence goes on along the minus strand of NZ_QPJD01000019.1, from coordinate 83,302 downwards.
TCCGCCCTCCGGATCCATCGAATATTGATCCGACTGCACGATATTCGCTCCGTGCTCATACAAGAAATGTGATACGGCCGCTACGATACCCGGGCGGTCAGGACAAGAGATCAGCATGCGCGCACGGCCGCTGGGTCCGCTTGGTTGCTTCGTATTTTCGGGTGAGATAGATTGAGATGACATGAACTTTAAACTTCCTTCCTATGACAATTACTAAACATTCGCCAGCAGTTGTTTGCCGGCAAACCATGCTGTAATCCGTTGATTGATTTGTTCCTCTGTTAATGAGGAAGTTAATGCTCCGCCAGCAACGAGAAGGTCATACAAACGCTCCATCGGCTCGCGCGGATCTGCTTTTTTCGCTTTTGCGTCGTTTTTGAGCAGCTCCCAAGTGGAAAGAATAAATAATCTTGGATCAATCTCTTGTTTGCCAAAAAAGTGATGCAGGCGCTCCACGTCTTCGAAGAACTCATCGCCAAAGCGACTGCCGGCATTACCGCTGAGCAAAGCGATTTCCGCCTCGTACATCGGACGTTCCAATTTATCTTCTTTGCCGATCCAAGGCGTCTCTAGGATAAATGGCCTTCCTTTGAGCGCGTCATGATGCACGATGGAACGGATGGCATCGTGTCCAAGCCAGCCTGCGCCAACCGGAGCGTGCCTGTCTTTGCCTGCTCCTCGCGAATTTTTACTATCATTCACGTGGACAACCGCTACACGGTCCAAGCCGACAACATGGTCGAAATGCTCAAGCACACCATCCAAGTCATTTATTAGATCATAGCCTGCATCGTGCATATGGCAAGTATCCATACATACAGTCAAACGGTGATTGTCGTGAACCTTGTCAATGATAGCAGCCAGCTCTTCGAAGCTGCGGCCGATTTCCGTACCTTTGCCTGCCATAGTCTCAAGCGCGATGTTGACATTCGTTTCTTTCGTACCCGACAGCACCTCGTTTAGCCCTTCTGCTATACGGGCAATGCCGTATTCGGCATCCTTATCTGTATAAGCGCCGGGATGCAGGACAATATTACGGACACCAATGTAGTCGGTACGGCGAATTTCTTCCTGAAGGAAAGAAACCGCGAGCTCGAACGTATCACCCTTGTACGAGCCCAGATTCACAATATACGGCGCATGAACTACAATCTCATTAATACCCGATTGCTCCATAAGCGCTTTGCCTTCTTCAATATATAAGGTGTCGATCGGCTTCCGTCTGGTGTTTTGCGGCGCGCCGGTGTAGATCATGAATGTGCTTGAACCATATGATACTGCTTCTTGAGCCGCCGTGAGCAGCCCCTTGTCCGAAAATGATACATGGGAACCTATTTTTAACATGAATTACGCCCCTTTCGGTTGATCAAACCTTATTTTACAAGGAATGTCGAAATAAATCTAGGAATACGGTATAATTCATTATTGAGGTGAACGACACATATGAAATTTGCGCCTGATTGGTTCATGTATTTTATCGTTTTTTGGGCGGTCGTCATGGTTGGCGCTATGTCGATTGGCGGTTTTTTCATGTTTCGAAAATTTCTCAAGGTGCTTCCGATGCGGGACGGCAAGTCCAAGCTCGATTGGCAAAATTACTGGGTTGAGCGGAGCCGCAGCATGTGGACTGATGATTCCAAGCAGCTGCTCGACGAGCTCGTGTCCCCGGTGCCAAGCGCTTTTCGCGATATAGCTAAACATTCCATCGCCGCCAAAATCGGCCAAGTGGCGATTGAACATGGTGCATCGTCTGTTACGCGCGAGCATTGCATCGAAGGCTACATACGCGCCACTCCGAAACGTGATTACCGCAGTCTGGTCAGCTTTCTTGACCGGCAAGGAATCGACTACGGACCGTATAAGCATCTACTCAACAAATGAGTTTAGGCCGCTTCGAGCGGCTTAAACTCATTTGTGTTTTTGAACAACCATACGGCCGACGTATCCTATGGGACCATGCAGCTTTTGCGTCGTAGCACCTTTTGAGGGTTAAATATAAAATGTAACCTTACTTGCGCCTATTTCGTTTAAAACTACAGGAGGTGTTTTTGATGAATACATCAAAGCGAAGAAGAAACAAAAAAGCAGCTACAGCAGGAGCAGTTCTTCTAGCTGTTATGCTCGCCGCATCAGCCTGCAGCGGTGCTGAGACAACGAATACGTCCAATGAGCAGCAAGGTACTGTAACCGAGGGACCGGTGGTCGACCAGCTGCCTGACGAAAGCGGAGTAATTGAGCCTGATGTCTCTGCACCTGAACCAACTGCGGATACGAACAACAGCGGTGATGCAGAGGATCCTGCCCCAGATGAAGTCAAACGCGGAGAAGGAACCTTTATCGGCCTGGCGGACTCGCACTCCATTGAGATTGAAACGGAAGCTGGGGCTATGCCCCTTCAGATAACGGAGGAGCTTGCAAGCACGGTAGAAAATTTGCCTTCCGATACGAAAGTAGCCTTTGAGTATACGGAAAAGGCAATTGAAGGCGAAACCGAGCTCAAGCAGTATTGGCTCGTCAAGATCGAACAGATTAAATAGCGGTTGTAGAAGGAGCGAAAGCAGGATGCGTGTTGCAATTGCCGGCGGGACAGGCTTTATCGGAAGTGCGCTGACGAAGGCTTTGCTGGCGAGAAACGACGAGGTATGGATTATTTCTCGAAAGATCCCGAAGGCACAGCACACTCGTGCCGGTCTCCAACATGTTACGTGGAGCGGGCTTGCAGCCAATCCATCATTTCTAGAAGGAATGGACGCAATTGTTAATCTCACGGGTGAGACCATTAATCAACGATGGACAGCCGCAGCGAAGCAGCGTGTTCTTGATTCAAGGCTAACGGCAGCATCCCGCATCGCTGAGCTTCTTATAACGCAAAAGCACACGCCGCCGCTCGTCATAAATGCATCCGGCATTTCGGCATATGGCATTTCGGCTGACGGTATTTTTGATGAAACAAGCCCGACCGCGGTTACTGACTTTTTATCGAAAGTAATAAGAAAGTGGGAGCAAGCGGCAGACGCTATACCAGCTGAGCGTATTGTCAAGCTGCGTATCGGCGTCGTGTTGGACAAACAGGCTGGCGCATTTCCGTTAATGGCGATCCCCTACCGTCTGTTCGGAGGCGGCAAAATCGGCATCGGAAAGCAGTGGCTATCGTGGATTCATCTCGAAGACATCGTCAGGCTCATCTTGTTCTGTTTAGACAATGACCATATCAAAGGTCCAGTCAACGCTTCCGCGCCAGTTCCGGTGACAAATGATGCTTTCGGCCGCGCGATAGGCAAGGCGATGGGAAGACCTCACTGGTTTCCCGTTCCGGCGGTTTTTGTGCGTGCGTTGTTAGGTGAAATGGCTGATATGGTTCTCTACGGACAACGTGCACTGCCAAGCAAAGCGCTCGATAACGGATTTATCTTTCGTTACCCGACCATCGACAGCGCTATGCTCGAATTGTTTGGCCGAAGCAAAGCATAATCTCATCCTGATTTCAGCTCATAGGTAGGACCCTTATAGCCTGCTAGTTGGATGACGTCTCCTGTCGCAAGCTTATAAGTCTTGTATGGGATCATCGTTTGACCATTTAGCAGGCTTCCGTTTCTAGAGCCAAGATCCTTTCCTCCATACTCCCCATTTAAGTACTCAATCTCCAAATGAATGCGGGACACTCCGTTAGCAGGATCCGCATAGCTTACCTGTTCTCCTCCTCTACCGATTTTAAAGCAATGCTCTACCAGCTCGATTTTCGTTTCTTGTCCATCCCAGCATCGCTTGAGCCATGCTATCTGCTCGCGAGGCAATTGCTTCTGATGCTCCGCCTCAAGCAGTACCGTTGGCTCAGCAAGCGGAAGAGGCCGATTGGCTGCCACAACATGCAGGGTGTTTTCCGGCATCTCTACACTACCTTCACTCCTGTCATTCCGTGATTTTACTAGGGTAGATTCATTCAGCTCATCCTCTGTATGCCAATTGTGAAGCTTTGCAAAAGGCGCCGAATCCGGCAAATGCTGCTCCATCTCGATTTGCTCTTCTTCTAAGGATGGCAATTGGCTTATACGTTTGCGCCATACGAGTAAAACACCAATGATCAGCAGCAAGGTAATGCCTGCGCTGATCAGCAAGCTTTGACGTGTTGGTGCAGCTAAATGTATAAACCGCCATACACATGCTATAGCGACTGCAAGTCCCGCAGTAACCAGCCAGTTCCTCTTGGTTACTTGATTATCCTGTTCCTCCTCCTCCACATATGGAATATCATCAAATGTGCTTTTGACAGTAACAGAGCTGCTGAAGGGCTTTGGTTTTGCATGGGATTCGCGCGTAGGCTGCATCATCTGTTGTTGCTGCGGTTCAATGACCTGTTGCTGATAAAGTTGGCGCGGCTCTTCCTGATTATCAGATTTTGAGCGATGGCCGCCAATCAAATCCAGCAGCGTCGCCCGCAGCTCAGCGAGCGGCCATTTCGATGCATTTAAATGATGCAAAACACGCTTTAATCCTTCTCCATCAATTTGTCCTATATAGGAAGTCCACCTTACGATCAAAGAGAGTAAATCTCCTGAACCTTTCGGCTGCTCTCCGCCATTGCCTTTCAAAGGTATATATACCAGCCGAATGTCATGCAGCTGCTCTCCGATAAATATGTATTGGTCATCGAGCAAGCAGCCTTCTGGCCGAAGCATGTAATGCTTGCACTCATTTAATGCATCCGTAACACCTAAAAGGAGCAGATAGTATTGATCCATCGTGAGCGTCTGCTGCTGAAGACGGTGTAAAAGCATTTTCTTGCCTGTCAGCTCATAACGAAATGTAACTTTACCATCCAGCTCAAACCAATCAATCGGCAGTAAGTAAGGTATTCTCTGGCCGTGAAGCATGTTCAGCTCGATTTCGTCTAATTCGTTTCTATGTATGCCTTCAGCTCGGTCCAATATCATTTCATGTCCGCGATTCATAGCAAAATCAATTCGATAGCTTTTCATTTTACCTGTCTCCTTTCTCATGTGATGACTTAATTTATCATTGACCATACGGTAACAGCAGCAGGTGCTACCGCCAGCATAAACGGAAACTTTTTGCCTGATTCGGCCCATTGCAGCCACTGGTGCTTTCTCCAGCCTAATCCGGGAACGATAAATGAGGTTACTCCAGCAGTGACCTTTTTCCCAAAAGAGCGATTAACGAAAACAAAACATACCCCGATTAACCCTGCGTACAAAATGGCATACAGCATCATTTGCAGTACGGTCCAAACGCCTACCCACGCGCCGAGCGCTCCAAACAGCTTTACATCCCCCGCTCCAATACCTTTCGCAAGGTGGAGAAGCAGAAGTGGAACAAAGCCTGCTGCTGCACCCCCAGCTGCCGCAGCTGCTCCAGCCATTCCATTTACAGCTATATGGTATATACATGCGGCCGCGAAGAAGCTTACCGTTAATCGATTCGGAATAATTTGCGCCCTGACATCTGTGATAAAAGCGATAATTAAAAATAAGGTGATTGCTGCTGTTTGAACGATGTTCATTACCCGCTCCCTCCTGACCAGCTGCTACTGGCTTTCACTGCTCTTCTCTACTACAAAGTGCATCGATACTTGATTGTTTGGATTAGCGGCCTCTGAGGCAGTAAGCTGCCACACTCCAGGGGTCGTATTGCCGGAAACGTGCCATGTCCACTGCGCAAATCCATTTGCGTCGGCAGACGCTGCTCCCAGATGCTTTGCTTTGCTCGAGCCGCTTTTGTACATGACACCCAATGATACAGCAGCGCCTGGAGACGTCTTCACAATGACGGTTGCCTTCCTGCCAGGGCGAAGCGGCGTCGGTTCTATGGAAACAATTTTCAGCGGAATAACGTTATCGGTGCCGCTTTCCATGCCGTACCTTGCAGGAGCAGCATCGCTTACCCACACACGCTCGGCAGCCTGTTCCTTGAGAACGATCGGCTTGCCGTAAAACGGAAGCTTGAGGGGAAAGTCATATTCCACTTCTATTGCCAAATAGGGCTCATCGCTCTTGGTCAAATCAGGCAATGATAACAATTGCAGTCTTAGCCGTTCAGGATCTATGATCGCTTTGTCGGCGAATTCTCTTATTAACGGTTCAACTACAGTGCGGCCAATTTCAGTTGCAGCCATATTTTGCAAGGGACGAAAGTCGCCGCGAAGCGCGGACGAAACTAACCCTCCGGCTGGCGCCGGCAGCCATTCCGCAGCTTCCGCAGCAATCTCACTCCATGAAGAAAGCTGCCCTATGACCGGTGCCGACAGCGGTTTGCTGGCGGCTGCCTGCTCCCAGGCTAAATTCGCGGGATGAATATGAACAGCAATTTGCCTTACGGTTTGCGAGGCAGCAGAATGAAGTGCCATCTGTGCGGCGCAAAGACGGATAAGCACAACAAACACTAGCAGTACAACGATGATTAAAGGCATTACTAATGCGGCTTCTACTACGATTGAGCCTTGTTCATTGGTTCGGCGTCGGCAATCAATATGACCAGCCAATGGTTTGCGTTGTCTCATAACGGTTGCCGACAACCTTTCCTTCCAAAAGTCCGAAACGTCCTAACACTCGCATCAGTCCAGGAACGAACCAAAGCTCCGTGGACACGAGCGCTTCTCCCGTCACAGCGCTAGGAACGGCAGACAAAATCGTTCCGCTGTTTTGTTCAATAACGGCAATCATGCGAGCCAGCCTCACTGCCTCATTTCCGCTGTGCATGAGCATGAACAGCCTTAGATAATCCGTATAAGCAAGCTCGACCTTCACAAATTTGGACAAGGGAGCTGTACCCCGCTCCGTGAACGCCAGCATATCCTCGATCGACTTTTCCAAGCCGTAAATAAGAGCTGCTGATAAAATTAGCAAAGGATGGCCTAGCGATCTGCTTTCAATAAGCCCTTCCATCATCCGCACAGCCAATCGGGCGGCAAACAGCTCCCCATATGCAGCAGCTATATTTCCTACAGGATTGTGAAATCCATAAAGGACATATTCCGCTTCTTGATTATTGAAGGAAATGGCATGGGACAGCTCAGTCGTATCTCCTTCAATGATCATGGTACGCAGATTTTGCGGAGCAAAGGATGCGTAGCGATGAACAACATATTCGCCGAAATAGAGTGAGTCTCTGGTTCGCTCGAGCATACCTGCCATCCCGGTGAATAAGCCTTCCATAAGTACCGTCGATTGCTCCGCAGCTTCATGTGCACCGCTTGCTTGCTCTGTACCAGTCACAGCATTCACCGCTTCAGCAGACTGTTGACTGAACAACAGGTTAGCGTCGAAACGCCTCTTCACCTGCTCGAAGAGCTTAATATGCTCCTCCGTTTGAGGCACAGCCGTCAAACCGTGAAGCATGCCGCGTGCCTGCTTCCATAATGATCCGGCTTGCTCCTCCTGCTGCTTCAGTTGTGCTTTTAAATTGCTGCTCTCGAGCGTTTGCTTTCGCTTCTCCATAATGGATGCTGGACGAATGTACCTCTCCCCATAAATCCCGTAGGCAAGCCGCAAGTTTGTTACGCCTTCAAGCAATGCATCTGCTGATGGATTAATGACCGGCTTCGACAACGAGGCTGAAATATTCGATTGAAAACCACCAGCCTCCATATCGAGCGCAGCAGCAGCACTCCCTTGCTCCTCCAGCTCCTGTTTGTATGTGACAAACCAACTATCAGACAAAACCAGCTCATCCGCAGATTGCTTTACTTGCTCAATGTCGGATGCGGAGCCTGCCGGTACTTGATGCTGCTCGGAACCGGTGACCTTACTTTTTGACACCTTATCATAGCCCGTATCGGGCGGTGACTGATTGGCTTGCTGAACGAGCTGCTGCATATCCTCGTTAAGCGTCCTAGCCAATTCCCATTCCTTTAAAGCCTCTCCTTGAAGCTTAACATGCTGCTTCAGCATCGCAGCGCTCTGCCGCCGCAGCTCTATGGCTGCCGATCTCGCTTTCTCTTCGTACGCTTCAATCTCATTCGTATATTTCGCATCACCGTCATTCGGAGGCGATTGATCATGTATGACATGAGCCGCATACGCGCTGTACTCACTGGCAATGCTCAAGGCCGTATCGCCGCCAGAGGCTAACGCTGTCGTTTGCACAGGGATCATAGCATCGATACCGCTGCCGCTTATTGCTGCCGCTGCCTGCTGCTGCAGTTGAAGAACCCGGGCTAAATGTGCTTCCCGCCTCTCATATAGCTTGCGCATCCTTTCCAGTAGACCTATCGTTACAGCAGATTCCTTCATGGCTCCGGCCATCGGTGCAAACTTCGCTGCCAGCTCCAGTGTAAAATCAACCGGTGCCTTATATTTCATTTCTTCGAGCACTTGTCTGGCGAACACATCATGACTCCCAAGAACTGCAGCCGTATGCAGCGATGAATCTTCCACCTTCGAACGAACAAGCTGAAGCGTTTGCTTCGCCGAAGAGGCGCTGCCTTTTGTATTCGCATTCATGGCTTCGGCAAAAATCGTCTGGCCTTCCGTTCCTCCGCGGCCAAACAAGCCGTATCTCTCATATAACGTGGAATCATATGCGGAAAGGACAGACCGCACTCCCGAGCGGACAGCATCTTCGCTCAGCTTATGAAGAGCAGCAATTCTTGCATAATCAATGAGCAGAGAGAAGAACAGCAGGAGCGAAGAGAGGACGATAACCGCGAACACCGTTACCGCACCATCATCCCGTAAAAGAAGCCTCTTTAGCTGGCGAATGCATTCGGTCATATTCCTTTTATGAACAACCACCCCCGCCTTGCACCTCCCTTCATTTTCACTGCGCCGCAGCTTCTGCAGCCCCTTTGTAAGGAGCAAGAACCTTGCCCGCCTGAGACTTGGATTGTGCTGCTCCGCCTCCGTTATTCGCAAACTTCGTGGAATAATAGCGCACCAAATCAACGCTTCGAATAAACTCCATAGGATCAACAATAGAAGCCGAGGCTGCCGATTTTGGTTCTCGCTTCAACCAGCCTTGTTCTAAAGACACCGATAACGGCTGCTTCAGCTTTACTTCGATCAATCGTTTTAATGCGCCGCGCGAATAACTGATTTTACCCTCGTACATAAGCCCTGCTTGCTTCATCCACAGGACCGACTGCTCCATTTTGCGCCCGGCTAATTCGGACTTATTCTCCCCATCCGGAATTTCCAGCGGAAGAGCAACTGATGCATCAGCAGCATCGCCTGCCATTCCAAACAAGCTGGTGAGCATTTCATCCTCTCCGACACGCCAATATAAACCGTCATACTTCGAATCCGCAAGCATGCCGCTCCTCGGATCGCGGTAGCTGTTATCCCAGCTGAAGGCCGCACGCTCAGCCGTTGCCGAAGCTGCATAATACAGCACGACCTTCTGATACATGTACATGCCGAAGAGAATAAATAGCAGAATGATTGCCATCAGCATTGGAAATACGAAAGTCGATTCCAGGGTAAAGCTGCCCTGCTCCTTCTTTAACCAATGCAGCAGCCTCTTTCTAAGTCTTAGCCCTCTCACCGCCGCCACCCGCTAACTAAAAATTTTATCAGCCTCATCATCCGCTTTGCCCATTAGCCGTTCGACCAGCTCAACAATCCAGTCCTTAAACAAAAGCGCGATTATAATGACAACCGCAATAATTAAAATGATTTCAAGCGTTCCAAGTCCGTCTTCCTCATTCCAAAATGACCGTAGAGCATGACCTAGCTTTTTCATCGTCCCATCTTCCTCTCCCTGTTTGGTTAAGACATTAGAAGCACTGCCGGCGCAGCTACTAAAATCATTAATATAAGTAAAATACCTATAAGGGGAAACACAAGCTTGGAGGAGGCTTCCTCGCCCCGTGTCCTCGCTATTGCCTTTCGCTTCTCCCACAGCGTATAGGACAGCTCTCGCAAAGCGAGTACAAAATGCTCGCCTCCGCGGCGGTAATTAAGCAGCAGCACTGTCGTGAATATAGAAACCTCCTGAACGGCGCACCTTCGGTTAAATCTCTCCATGGCGGAGCTGAACGATTGCCCGTTGCGAAGTGATGCAACCGCATCGCTCCACTCCTTATAAAGCGGGTGCTTGTCCGTTTCCTTCAACACCAAGCAGCGTACCAACGCATGCTGCACCGTTTCACCGGCGCCTACGAGCAGCATGAGCTTGCTAAGCATTTCCGGCAGCTCTATAATGATCAGCTGCTTGCGCTGCTCGACCTTACGACCTGCTTCAATGATCGGCCGTACGGCAAGCAAGCTGCCGAATACGATGCCTATCATAAGCAGCAATTGCTCCTTAGCAAGAAAACTGAGCCATGCGCAGACGGTTAAGGCCGCATAGCCGTTACTGACAGAAGCAGCAACATTTGCCTTCGTTCGCTCTATAGTCCAGTCGCTGCCATTCAAAATAAGCAGCTTCATATGGTAGCTGCCGAGCGGAAGCTGTAAGGAATCGAACAAATGAAGCCGCTCCAAAATTCGTGCAAACGGGTCAATCATGATGCTCTGTTGAAACCAAGGCTCCGTTTTTTTGGTATGGGTCCCCTTTTGCATAGCTCGGGACCAAACAACGTGCATAGCTCTTACGCCAACGATATAAAGCCATATTGCAGTAAGAATAGTCGCGGCGACTGCAGCAGTCATCCATCCGCCTCCCTTCTACATCCGTATGCCCATCATTTTTGCCATGAACCAGAAGCATAGGAGCAGGAGAAGCAGCGCTATCGTCAGCAATACGTATCCGGCTCCTCCATATAGAGGGGCCATGTAATCCGGTGCAGCAAAGCCCAGGAAGGCCAGAAAGACGAATGGTACGCCCATCATTATGCGCGACTCGAACCTTTTCTGGGCGATCATGACGGAAATCTCCTGTTCGATTCCCAGCTTCTCACCGATGATGATCGAGGTTCGTTTCATTACCTCAAGCAAATCTCCGCCTGAGCGTTTGCAGGCTGCCAGCGCATCAACAAACTGTGTGATTTCGTCGATTTCCGCCCGATTGGCGAAGTTTCGCAGCGCGTACTCCAGCGGCTCGGCATTCTCTAGACGAAAGCGGACAATTTGAAATTCCAACAGCAGCTCCGTTCGCGGATCGGGATAAAGCAGCTTCAAATCATCAAGCGTTGACAGAAAAGCATTTTCGAGCGAGCGTCCGGCTGCAAGCGATGAAGTTAATGAAAATAGCGCTTCCTTAAATTGCAGCTTCAATCGTTCCTTTCGTCTTAGTAGAAGTGTTCGCCGCCTATAACGCGGGGCAAGCGTTCCGAGTATGGCTGCCATACATGAAACAGTAATCGAATGATAGAATAAGTAGAATGCAGCAAATATAACTAAGGATCCAACGGCAGCAGCAGCAATAAACTGTTGCCGACTCAAGCGGTATTGCCCGTAATTCGTCAATTCACGGCCTGCTCGAATGATTGCTATAGCGGCATCGCTCTCCCAGCCGCACCATTCAAGTCCCCTTTGAATACGTCTAGCCGTCAGGCTGTTCAGGCTATTCAAACGATTCCAGCTGCTCATCCAGCCATTCCCCCGCTCATGCTCTTCCCGGCCAACGCTAGCTTGTCCGTTCTCGCGAGTCGGTTGCCTGTCCGCTTCAGCCCGCCAAGCACCTGCCCATCCGATTCGCCTTGCTCCTCGAACAGGAACAGCGGATTAAGCTGTACCTCACCCGCTTCTACTCCTGTGATCTCACATATTTCAGTTACTTTGCGCGATCGGTCGCGAAACCGCGATAAATGAATAACGATATCAATTGCCGAGGCGATTTGCTGACGGATGACCTGCACAGGCAAGTCCGCTGCGCTAAGCACCATTGTTTCCAGACGGGCCATCATATCCTTGGCACCGTTCGAATGTCCCGTCGACATAGATCCAGCATGTCCTGTGTTAAGCGCCTGCAGCATATCTAACGCTTCTCCGCCCCGCACCTCGCCGACGATAATACGGTTAGGCCGCATGCGGAGGGAAGCACGAATGAGGTCGCGTATCGTTATCTCCCCCTTGCCTTCCGTATTCGCGTTACGCGTCTCCATTGAAACCAAATTAGGCATTGTCCGAATTTGCAGCTCAGCAGAGTCCTCAATCGTTACGATCCGTTCATCGTTCGGAATAAACTGCGAAAGCGCATTTAGGAACGTCGTTTTGCCAGTTCCGGTACCACCGCTTATGAATATGTTGTACTGCGCCCCGATGATATCCTTAAGAAAAGCTGCGGCATCCGCAGTCAACGACCCGATCGATACGAGCTGCTCCATCGTGAGCGGCTGCTCGGGAAACTTTCGAATCGTCATACATGGTCCCTTCAAGGCTACAGGGGGCAGCACGACATGCACTCTTGAGCCGTCCTTCAAACGGGCATCGACAATCGGCGATGACTCGTTCACGACGCGGTTTACGCTGGCTACGACGGTTTGGATCAGATCCTCCAGCCGCTCCCTGTTTTCGAATGATACGGGAAGCAGAGTCATCCGCCCTTTCCGTTCAACGAAAATTTCTGCGTGATGGTTAATCATAATCTCACTAATCGAAGCATCCTCCATTAACGGCTGTAATATATCGAGGCCTCTGAACGAATGAAACAGCCTGCGTACCAGCTTAACCTTATCCGTTGCGGTGAGCGGATTGCATTCGCACCACTCGAACACGATTTCCTCAGCAATTCGCAGCAGGCTGTCGTCGGATAACTCACCGCTAAAATCAATCCGCGAACGCACCTTGTTACGCAGCTCGAGCACTGTTTCATCGGTCAGCAACCCCCTCGCCTCCTTCCTTCAGGATGTATTTAAACAGCCGGTCCACCGCAGCCCGAAACAAAGGGGAAGAAAGCAGCGTTACAGTTGCTTCTCCGCGCCATTCCGGTACCTCTGGCAATGGAACAGGCGCGCATGCCAGTCCGCCCAGCTCATTCGCTATCGGTTGCGCCGTAGAAGCAGCATGATTTTTCACAAATATAAATTTGTGCGATAGCCGTTCAAACCTCTTGCCCCACTTTTGCTCACCGTACCGTAATGCCATCATTTGCTTCCTGCGTATGGAAGCATCGTCGTTTAGAACCCATAGCACCTCATCGGATCGCTCAAAAATAGCAGTGTGCAGTTCATCCAGTCCGTCATCCAAATCAATGACGATGAGATCGTAATGTCCGCTCCCGGCAATAACATTCACTATGCTAAGCGCATCCTCCGCTCCAAGGGTGATCCGGTCTTCCGGATTCGTACAAGCTGCCAAATAATCCCCCTTCAGCAGCGGATGCCGCTTGCGATGCTCCATGAGCCATCTCAAGGCTTGGTCTGGCTGAGATTTCAAACCGTACAGAAGCTCGGAAAGCCCTTCCCCTTCCCCTTCACCCTCTCCCTCGCTGCTGCCTTCAGCCTGCATCCGCCCAAGCCATACATCCGACGTATGCCACCGTTCCAAATTCAAATAAAACGTTCGATAGCGGTGTGAGCTCGCAGCATGCACGAAATGCAGCGCCAATGCGGTTTTCCCGACGCCGCCCGATGCCGAATAAACGGAAATAACCTGCACCCCTGAAGCCTCCTCGACAGCTGCAGCTGTATGCGCTAGTTTGCCGGCAGCAGCCGCATGGAACTCGAATAAACGCTGAAGCAATAATGGTAGCGGTTGAAACTGCTGCAGCTCATTCTCCTCCTTGCTTTCTCCGGGCTTCATCACTAGCGCAACAGTCGGAACATTAGGGAGCCTTTCCTTCAACTCATTTAACAACTCCGGCTGCGCAGCCAATAAATCAATACTGTAGCCTTGCTTCACGTACTCCTTACAGGCTTCCGCATTCGTAAAGGCCGTTACCTGCCACTGCTCGCCAAGCGGACTTTCGCGGACATAGTCCGCTAACCGTCTCATATATTCCTGCTCCTTCACCGCAACAGCAAGCTGATATCTCTTCAATTATTTCCCCTCCCTTCAGCTCCGAAAACACAAAAAAAGCACCATAAAAGGCGCAGAAATCTGCAGCCTAATACGGTGCTTCCGTGTTTGAAAGTTAACTTGTTAAAAATTTACCATATTCATATTCCATTCGTCAACTACTCAATTTATTCTTTCTGAACCTTATTTTTGTTTAGCCCAGTCGCTTAGAAACTTCTCGATCCCGATATCGGTAAGCGGGTGCTTCCATAGAGACGGCAGCAGCGATCCTGGTATTGTCGCAATATGCGCTCCCGCAATAGCCGCTTGCTCCAGATGGCCGATATGACGAATGCTTGCAACGATGATTTCGGTTGAATATCCGTAGTTTCGGATAATAGCGTTCAGGTCACGAACCAACTTTAAGCCCTCTACGCCAATATCGTCAAGCCTTCCAACAAACGGACTTATGAAGGTGGCTCCGGCTTTGGCAGCCATAAGCCCCTGGGCAGCGGAGAAAACAAGCGTCACGTTCGTTTTAATTCCTTTCTCCGCTAGCGCGTGCGTTGCGTACAGGCCATCCTCCGTCAATGGGAGCTTAATAACTACGTTCGGAGCCCATTCCGCTATTTCAAAAGCTTCCTTCAGCATATCGTCGGCCTTCGTGCCAATAACCTCTGCGCTGACAGGACCGGATACGATGCTGCTGATTTCCTGGATGACTTGTTTAAAATCCCGTCCCTCCTTCGCGATGAGCGAAGGGTTAGTTGTTACTCCATCAACAAGCCCAAGCTTGGCAATCCGTTTAATTTCCTCAACGTTCGCTGTATCCAAGAAAAATTTCATAATCCGGTCATCTCCCTTTTTTTAATGGAAAAATAGTTTGATTTCCCGCTCCGCGCTATCATCGGAGTCTGAGCCATGGATAATGTTGCTCGCCACGTCGATCGCGAAGTCGCCGCGAATCGTTCCTGCCAGCGCATCTGAAGGATTTGTTGCCCCAATGAGAGCTCTTGCATTTTTTACGGCATCCTTGCCTTCCCATATCATTGCGAATATAGGTCCAGACACGATGAAATCTACCAGCTCATCAAAAAACACCTTTGTGCGCAAATGCTCATAATGCTGCTCGGCATGCTCCCTGCTTAATTGCATAACCTTCGCATCCACCAGTCTGAAGCCCTTCTCCTCGAAGCGCGCCATAATGCGTCCTACCAATCCTCGTGCATATCCGTCAGGCTTAACCATTACAAATGTTCTATCCATTTTGGATTCCCCCTTGTCTCTAACGGTATAGCCATTTATTTGTTAAGCCATTCAGTTATAATGCCCGCAGTCTCCTCAATTGCCCGATTTGTAACGTCAATGACAGGACAATCCAGCGATTTCATGACGGCTTCCGCATATTGGAGCTCCTCCAGAATCCGCTCCGTTGAAGCATACTGTGCCGATGAAGGCAGCCCGAGCGTCTTCAACCGTTCCGAACGTATTCCGAGCAAATGCTCCGGCTGCATCGTTAGTCCGACGATTAACCGTCCAGGCGCAGGCTTCAGTTCCTCTGGCGGATTAACTTCCGGCATAAGGGGGAGGTTGGCCGTTTTAATCCCTTTGTGAGACAAAAATATGCTGAGAGGCGTCTTCGATGTTCGGGATACACCAATGAGCACCACCTGTGCCTGCATGAATCCCCGCGCGTCTTTGCCATCGTCGTACTTCACTGCAAATTCTATCGCATCCATCCGGCGATGGTAAGCATCGTCAATGGAGTGCAGCAATCCCGGCTCCCGCTTCGGAAAGCTGCCGAACGTATCGACATATGCCTGCATCATCGGCCCCATCACGTCAACTGCCCGTACGCCAGTTCTAAGCGCTTCTTCCTTCATCAATTCCCGAAGCTCAGGCTGTACGAGGGTGTAGCTTATAAAGCCTCCTGTGTATGCTGCTTCCGTAACGATACGCACAATCTCATCCTCTGATTTCAAATGTCCGTACCGTTTAATTTTTACGTGTTCGGATGAAAACTGGCGTAAGGTCGCCTTCGCCACCGCTTCCGCCGTTTCACCGACAGCATCGGAGCATACATAAATAATTTGCTGTGTCATAAATCCTGCTCCCCCAATTCCCCAACTGTCGCGATGTCCGCCATCAGACGTATAATGTTCGACTTCGATACCCAGCCGGTTACTTCCGGATCCAGCGCTTGCTCCTCACGAGGGACAACGACCGGAAGGCAATCAACCTGATGGAGCGACATTTTGCGTATCGCCTCCATAACAGAATCTTCGGGCATGAGCGACACGATATTCGGATAGCGGGTCATCACCATGCTGACGGGAATAGCTGCGGCGCCGGCATTTCCCAGTGTTATTTTGAGCAAATCCTTAGGAGTTACTATGCCAACGAAGCGCTTCTGCTCGTTAACGACAAGGAGTGTATCCGCATTTTCAGTGAACAACGTGATGACGGCATCGTGCACGGATAACGAGTCTGGCACATTGACGGGAACCCCCTGCACCTCTCTAACCTGCATGCTGTTTAAGCGCTGCAGCGGTTCACTGCTGGAACGATACGTATTACCGAGAAAATAGCCGACCTTCGGCTTCGCATCAAGCAAGCCCAGCATGACGAGAAGCGATAAATCCGAACGCAGCGTCGGCCTGCTGACTCCGAGACTTTCTGCCAATTGTTCGCCGGTAACCGGCGCATGCTTCTTTACGAGCTCAAGAAGCTCCAATTGCCGTGATGATAGCTGAATCGTACTCCCCCCAATCTTTATATGAGTCATAATTATTTGATATAGCACTACTATTCGATGATTAATATATCATATTAATTTTTACCATACAATTCGTTTGTCATTTCAATAAACTGCTCCACATCGACAGCGGTTAGAGCGACAGCATCGCGCCAAAAGTCAATTTCCTCCACATTCACGCCAAGATGCTCCTTCGCGAGCTGCTCGACGCTCATTCGTCCGGTATCCCGCAGCAAGGAAACGTACCGTTCTTTAAAGTCCGCCCCTTCCTTTAGCGATCTCGCGTAAATGCCTGCGCTGAACAAATAGCCGAACGTATATGGGAAGTTGTAGAACGGCACATCCGTTAAGTAGAAGTGCAGCTTCGCTGCCCAGAAATTCGGATGCACTTCACCAAGCATATCGCAATACGCTTCCCGCTGAGCCGCTTCCATCAACGAGTTCAACTCCCCGGCGGATACAAGTCCTTCACGGCGGCGCTCGTAGAAACGGGTCTCAAACAAAAAGCGCGCATGGATGTTCATGAAAAAAGCGACCGATCGTTGAATTTTGTCCTCCAGCAGCCCCAGTTTTTCCTCCGGATCAACCGCTACTTTCATCGCGCAGTCCGATACGATCAGCTCTGCAAATGTCGAAGCCGTCTCTGCCACATTCATCGCATACTCTTGGGACAATGCAGGCAAGTCGTTCATGACATGCTGATGATAAGCGTGGCCAAGCTCATGCGCCAACGTCGAAATATTCGAGGCCGTACCTGAGTAGGTCATGAATATGCGGGTTTGCCCGCTCTTCGGAAAAGAGGTGCAAAAGCCGCCAGGCCGCTTACCGGCGCGGTCCTCCGCCTCAATCCAACCATCCTTAAATGCCATTTCGGAGAAATCAGCAAGCTCCGGGCTGAACGTTCGGAACTGATCTACAATAAAAGCGGCTGCCTCATCATACGGAATCGTCCGCGCCGCAGAACCAATCGGCGCTTCAACGTCGTGCCAGTCAAGCTTTTCTACCCCTAGCAGCTTCGCTTTTCGCTCCAGATATCGGACAAGCTCCTGCTTGCCATCCTGTATAGCTGTCCACATAGCTTGCAGAGTTGCTTCGCTCATACGGTTCATCTGCAGCGGCTCCTGCAGCACAGATTCCCAGCCGCGTTTCTCATACAGCTTTAGGCGAAAGCCGGAAATCCGATTTAACGTTTCGGCGCACAGGTCCGCTTGCTCCGACCATTCCCGCTCCCACTCTGCGAACGCAGCCTGCCTCACAGCCCGATCGCCGTCCGAGAGTCGGTTCTGCATTTGACCAGCCGATAAAATCTTCTTCTCTCCATCCTTACCGACATCGTTAAATTTTGCTCTAGATACGATCAAATTGTAATAATCGCCCCAGCCGTGATAACCGTCTACTGCCAAATCGCCGGCTAGCGCTTCTAACTCAGGAGCCATCTTCAGTTTCGCAAGCTCCCGCCTCTCGGCCAGGTTGAATGCAACCTCGGTCAGCTTCTCGTTTTCAATCAGCTTCGTCCATGCTTCATCATTGAGACCGCGAAGCGTATTATCGAAGCGTGTAAGTACGCCAAGAAACTTAGCGGCTAACGTCTTCACTCGGTCATTGAGCGAGCTGGCTGCTGAATCCTTAACATTTTGCGCCAATAAGCAGGAAACGAAAGATTCGGACTCGCGCAGACGCAGCAATACGCTTTGCAGCAGCTCCGTCATTGCCGCAATCTCCTGACTGCCAGTCCCAGCTTTCTTTGAAAGTGCGGCATCGAGCTTGTCTATATTTTCCCCGATGCCTTTCAGTTCCTGTGAAAAAGCAGCCGAACTTGAGCCTCCATCATAAAAAACGTCCAAATCCCAGGTTTGCGGAAATCCATTCTGCATCTGCTTCATCCTCTCTATTCAGATAAAAAAAGCCGAGAAAGGGTCGCGTTTTTATTTGCGCAAACCTTCCCGGCGGTGTATAACTTAATTATATCGAAAATGGAGGAATATCACCATGTCTAAACCGTTGCAAATATCAGCCGATACAGCCGTTAAGCTGGCAGAGCAGCTTGGCGTGCCGTTAGAGCATTTGATGCATATGCCTCGCCATATCTTATTGCAAAAGCTCGCAGAGCTTGCTAAGAATGACAGTCCCGCATCGCCCCCGAGTGAAGAAAAATCATGATTCCGTTTGAGAAAGCGTGGCCTTATGACATATTAATGGGTGATCTCTACGTATCAAGCTGTCCCTTTTGCAATGCGGACAATGTACTGCTCCCCGTACGTCCGTCAGAGCTTCAGGACATTCAAGACGGCATGAAGAGATTGCTCGTCTTCCCGTGCTGCCGCAATAAAGTTACGATAGTGGATGCTGACCGTGATTACTTGCTAACGGATCGCACACTTCGCAAACCCCGCCGCTAAGCGGTCGATGAGATGGTCGTATCCGCATGGACATGGCCATCCGGTTTCGATGTATCGCCGGACGAGCTTGCGCGGCCCGCTTCCATTTCCTCGCGGATTTGCTGCCACTGCTCGCGGCATGCCCGGATCATTGCCGCATCGATGATCTTTTTGTCGTTCACGACACGAGAGAACCATCGTACAGCATCGTTCAGTTCTCCAATACGACGATTTAACTCCCCAATAATATACATCAGCTTTGCGTTGTTAAGAGAGACGCCTTCCACTTCATACACGCGTATGTAGGCTTGCAGCGCAAACCGCATAAACCGCTTTTCTTCACTCTGGTTCGCTTCATAACGGTACAGCCAAGCAATGTGATGCAAAATACCTGCAAGCACACGATCCTTCTCACCAACAGCTTGGGCAGAAAGAAGTGCGAGCTTATAGCAGGTCATAGCCTGCTGAGCATCACGTTCACTACAATAGTCCTGCTTCTCCCAGCGAGCACCTATTTTATCTATGTACTGCTTCTTCTGCAGATCACTTAAGCGTTCAAGCCCATTTTCGGTCGAAGCAAATCCGCAATTCGGGCAAACCCGGACGACATAAAAGTCAGGATTTACATCCGTTTTATAATACCCGCAAAAGTCAGTGTCCGTCTTGACCGCTTTTTTGAAGCTTGGACGAACGCGTGATGTCATATAGGTTGATTCGCAGCATATGCATTCTATTTTCGATTGGTAGAGCGGTTCCATAGGGATCACGTCTCCTCTTCCGATGTGTTCACAAAGTGATGTGCAGGACCGGATAATCTGTCAAGGACGATCGCTTGCAGTTGTTCATCTAGTCCGACTTCTTGCAGGGCTCTTCGCATGCAGTCAAGCCATGCTTCCGCCCGCTCTGGAGTAATAGGGAATGGCAGATGCCGCGCTCGCATCATCGGATGGCCATATTGATCAGAGAATAACGATGGGCCTCCAAAAAACTGCGTTAGAAATAAATATTGCTTCTCTATAACGGGATCTATATTTTGTGGAAATAGAGGTCCCAGCAGCGGATGAGCCTGTACTTTTGGGTAAAAAGACTCAACTAATAGTCTTACTGTCTCAGATCCGCCGATCGCTTCATAAAGGCTTATATTCCTATTCATCGTCAATTTCATCTCCATTTTGTAGGTATTTAGTATTATATCACAAAAAATTTTTTTTCAGGGACAAAAAAAAGCCCGCATCGTTTTGCGGGCCTCATCATTTAGACGGTACTGCTTAACCTTCATAGTCCTCTTCACCAGGTGCTGTAAGAGATTCTCGTATGACATAGACGAAAGCACAGACAAGGATGCCAGCGATTATACTCATGCTCATCACTCCAACCATTTCAAAGGTAATTCCATTGTACCATAAAAAATGAAGGAATCCAGCTTTTTTGCAAGCGTTTTCTTAATATGAAAAATTTATTTTTTACCATGTCCAGTGATGGATCACCCATGTCCTACATATACGTTTAGGAGGGGTTGTACAACGCCTCGGTTCCGTATTATTTTTGACATTCAATCTTACAAGGAGGCGGTCATCTTGCTGCGCGCGCTCGTCCATCCTTTATCGATAACCGCACTCGCCGCACTATTTATTGTGCTGTTAATGACCGTCTTTCCAACCGAAACGCTGCACTCCTCGCTTCGTGGGCTCTCGATCTGGTGGCAGGTGCTTTTTCCAGCGTTATTCCCATTTTTCGTAATATCCGAGTTGCTGCTCGGCTTCGGGATCGTTCATTTTTTCGGCAAGCTGTTAGATCCGCTCATGAAACCATTATTTCGTCTTCCCGGCATCGGAGGCTTTGTCGTTACAATGGGCTATATTTCCGGGTACCCTGTCGGCGCAAGGCTAACCGCTCAGCTGTGGGAGCAGCGGCTTATCAACCGTTCGGAAGGCGAGCGGTTAGTCGCTTTCACGACGACGTCTGATCCTATTTTCCTAATCGGGGCTGTATCAGTCGGTTTCTTCCAAAATGTAGCGCTGGCACCCGTGCTTGCGGCGGCGCATTACGGCGGCGGACTGCTGATCGGCTTCCTCATGCGCTTCCACGATCGTCATGCTCCTGCATCGTCGGCTAACAGGCGCATCGGTACAGCTCCAGGCTCAACTGAAGCTTCAACTGAAACTGTAAAAAAACGCCGTCCCTCCCGCGTTGCGGAAGCGCTGAAAGCCATGCACGACGCAAGGCTGCTGGATGGAAGGGATCTTGGCAAGCTGCTGCAGGATTCCGTTCAGTCGGCGCTGCGTTTAATGATCGTCGTTGGTGGTCTTGTCGTATTCTTCTCCGTCGTGATGGAATTGCTTACGCATGCAGGCATCGTTGAAGCGCTTGCTGAAGCGCTCCGTTATTTATTCGGTGCAATAGGCCTGCCCAAGCAGCTGGCAGATGCAGGCGTTTTCGGCTTATTCGAGGTAACGCTTGGCGCTCGCGCAGCAGGCACTGCAGGTACCGGGCTGATGCATCAAGCCGCGATTGCCGCATGGGTACTTTCCTGGGGAGGATTATCGGTACATGCTCAAGTAGCCAGCCTGCTCAGCCGGACCGATTTGCGTTACCGCCCTTTTATACTGGCGAGGCTGCTGCATAGCTTTGTAGCAATGACGCTTGTATATGTCCTTTGGGGCTGGCTCGGACCATGATCAGTCGGGCTTATTAAGTCTCGCGCTCGGCTCATTGAAAATGAGGGCAATTTCCTTTATCATCTTAAGTACTATGGAGATCGGAAGGAGATTTACCTTTGAATTATGCGGTTATCGATCGAGGGGATTCGTTATCCAAAGCGTTAACGGAAAAGTTTCACCAACTAGCTGCAGAGCGCGGCTTCATTCGAAATGACGAAACGCCGGAAATCGTCATTTCCATTGGTGGGGACGGTACGCTGCTGCAAGCTTTTCATACTTATGTCGATCAAATTACGGATGTCGCTTTTGTCGGAATTCACACAGGCCATCTTGGCTTCTACGCGGATTGGCAGGCAGACGAGCTAGAGGAGCTTGTCGGAATGATGGCTAACGAAACACCGAGAATAGTAAGGTACCCGTTAGTGGAGATCGAGCTGGAAACGCCTACAGAAAGCCGTCACTATTTAGCACTAAATGAATTTACGCTAAAAGGTGTAGACGGGACGCTTGTCGTACAAATCAACATAAATGATGAAATGTTCGAAATGTTCCGCGGCGACGGAATTGTCATTTCTACCCCTTCAGGAAGCACGGCTTACAACAAAAGTTTAGGCGGCGCAATTGTCCATCCGTCAATTGAATCGTTGCAAATCGCTGAGATCGCATCCATCAATAATCGCGTCTACCGTACGCTTGGCTCATCGGTGCTGCTCCCTCAGCATCATCATTGCGACATCATCTCGAAGAAAGAGCAGCGGCTGCAGCTTACGGTCGATCATGTCAGCATTATGCGCAGCGACATCCGCTCCATTCGCTGCAACGTATCCAGCCGCAAAGTCAGCTTTGCCCGCTATCGTCCGTTTCCTTTCTGGAACCGGGTACGCGAAGCTTTCCTTGGATACGACGTACGTTAGCAAGCCGTTAACATTTTGTTAGGACAAGTATAGGCAAACCTCATTTCCCGTGATGCTGGACTCATGGCGAGTGAAGTTTGCCTTACTATTTTTACGAATAGCTATAAAATCCGATTTCAGCTTGTTTAAAAAGACCGATTGAAAGATTTTTTGCGGTAGCCCCCACAAACTTCCATATCTAACCGAATCCTCTCAGTAAGGCAACAATTACCATTTTGAGAAATGAGGAGTGATCGGGTATGAAGAAGTGGTTATCGCTAATCGTAATAGGTTCCTTGCTTCTATTCAGCAGTACTGCAATGGCTAGTGGCGACAAAGGAAAGCATGAACCAAAGGATCACGGGAAGAACGTAAAGGAATGTGTACCGCCGGGCTTGCTGAAAGCGCTCGATAAAGTTAAGAATGAGAAGGCGAGAGCGGCTATAAAAGCGAATATTGAAAAGCATCAAAAGAAATGTAAAGAAGATAAGGATGAAGAAAACCAAGGCTTATCGGATGCTCAACGCGTTTCCGGGGACAAAGCAACACTGCAAATCCGTTACGCAGACGGGAATCGGGCCGATTGGGTAACGAGTGCTATCCAGCTTCCCGTTAAAGGGAATAATGGCTCTGCCATTACGTGGAGCTCCAACAAACCGAATGTTATTTCCAATAATGGACTAACTGTGAACCGGTCGCAATCGGCGGATGAAACCGTCGTGATGACGGCTAACCTTCGCTACAACCAGGCAACGGCCAGCAAGACGTTTACGTTGATCGTCAAAGCAGTCCCAGCAACTATGACGGATGCGCAAAAAGCGGCTGCTGATCTGGCTGGGCTCCAAATACAATTCAACGGCACGGATACGGCCGACCGCGTGACGCAGCCGTTAAAAGCGCTTCCCGCCAGAGGTAACAACGGCTCGACGATCACATGGTTCTCCGGCGCCCCGACGATTATTTCAAACGATGGAAAGACTGTTAACCGACCGGCCTCCGGCAGTGGAGACGCGATCGTCATCATGACGGCGTATGCCGTTAACAACACCGCCTCTGCGACGAAAACCTTCCAGTTAACCATTAAACAGCAGCTCACGGATGCACAGAAGGTCGCAAGCGACAAAGCTGCCCTTGATATTGATTTCGGCGGTTCGGATACGATAAGCCGCGTTACCCGGCCGTTAGATCAATTACCAACGGCAGGGGCAAACGGTTCGGGCATCCTTTGGAGCTCCAGCGCTCCGGATATCCTTTCAGCCGACGGTAAAACCATTCATCGTCCCGCGGTTACGGCAGGAGACGTAACAATAGCTCTGACTGCCGTCATCACGAGTAACGGGGTGTCGGACCTCAAAGTCTTTTACTTAACTGTCAAAAGAGAATTTACGAGCGTCGAAAAGGTAGCTGCCGATAAAGCGGACCTGAATATTACATTCGCCGATAAGGATTCCGCGGGTTCCGTCACCAAACCGATCGGACTTACCGGCATAGGTTATTACGGCAGCACGATCGTCTGGTATTCGTCTAACCCGTCCGTCATTTCCGATAATGGAACGGTCGTAAACCGCCCGGCTCATGGCAAAGGCGATATTACAGTAACAATGATGGGACTGATCAGTAACAATGGAGCCGGAGATATAAAAACGTTCACGCTTACTGTGAAGCAGCTTCCATAAGCAGGTTGTTTCAGGTCTGTTCTTTGTCATCAAATGGCGAGGGCAGACCCTTTTACCATCAGCATCCGCTTCACTAAGCTCAAAAGCTGTTTTGTAATTCTAACGGCAAAGAAATGGTGCAAACGGTTCCTTTGCCTTTTTCACTTTCATAAACTATGCTTCCTTTCATCGCCTCAATGATTCGTACTGCAACAGAGGTGCCGAGTCCTGTCCCACTTTCTTTCGTGGTATAGAACAGAGTCCCGATTCGCTTGATCTCTTCTGGGGTCATCCCTTTGCCTTTGTCAATTATTTTCAGTTCAACTCGATCACCTTTTACTACCAGTTTTATTTGTACTACTGCCTTTTCAGGTGAAGCTTCTACTGCGTTTTTAATTACGTTGACTAATGCTTGCTGCAGCTGACCGCGATCGGTGTACATATGAATTTGCTGTTCCACTTGGTTATCGAACTGTATTCCTTTGTAACTTGCCAACGGCGTTAAGAGTATAGTGATATTCTCAATTAAATCAGATAAAGAAAAATTTTCGTATTTTGTCAATTTTGGCTTTGAAAAGTTGAGATAATCATTAATGATTACCTCTGCTCTTGCAAGCTCATCTAACGCAAATTGTAAATAACTTCGATTTTTCCCCTCGACGATTGTTGCACTCATGAGTTGTAAAAAGCCTTGAACAACAGTCAACGGATTGCGGATCTCATGTGCAATGGATGCGGCGACTTCACCTAATGTCTTAAGCTTTTCTGCACGTTGAATTTCCTCTTTCATTAAAGCTCTTTCAAAGTTAAATTCCTGAAGCGTACAGGATAACCAAGTCCCTAAGGTTTGAATCAATCCAAAAAACAAAACTGCCCAGATGGGCTCAAAATCCAAGGGCTTTTCAACCTGTTTAAGGAATGTATATGAAATTAAAATAAGCAGCATAACAACAGAGGGGATTACGGAAATGAGGACCACTGCTCTTATTCGCCTGCGCCCGGTTAATCGAGCGATTTTCTTGGCAAATAATAAAGGTCCCAAAAACGCCAACGTAATGCTTATAAATCCAAACAATAGCGCGTCTCCGCCTAGATAAGTACGGGTAGCCAAAATCATCAGGAAATTAATAAAACCAGCAACCGGTCCACCGTACACCGTAGAAATCACAAGTGGGACATACCTGAGATCCCAGTATAAATCTAGTGCGTAGTATGAGAAAATCAGGCATAGTGAAGACGAAATCCCGTGCAAAAGACCTATCGCATAAGGAGAGTTGGAGTACCGAGAGCGGTCGCCAAACACGGTAAAGACTAAAACTGGAGCTAAGACAATAAGGACGTTAAGAAATAATTTTTCCAGCAACATGACCTTTTGCGAACCCCTTATTAAATGATTTATTATGCCTTACTCCCCTAATGGGCAACACTACCAATATTAATTCTTTATTTCTGTTCGATTTCCTCTTTATTACTATTACTGTCAATTATGATCCTCCTTGTTTTCCCACTAAAAAATAAGGCCAGTAAGTGGATATAAGACCTGCAATGAGAGACGCCAGTGTTTTCGCAGATCAGGATTCACTCTTATGCGGACATAGGATTCGCTATTTGTGTGAAAGATGCCTAAAATGCAAACTGTGCGACATAGGATCTGCTATAGCCTTAAAATGTACTTAAAATAACTATACGCCTGGCCGAGGACATTGGATCCGCTTCCATTCTTTCAAAATTTGCCTTAACATCTCAACGCTTACGTTAACTACCTTTAGTTGAGAAAAGGTCACCGGAAAAGAACAAGCTCAAACCGCCATATTTCTTAGTGGCGTTTGAGCTTGTTCTTTTATATATATTGCTTATTCATCAATAGAAAAACCATCCAAGCCTTGTTTCTGCAAGTCCTCGGCTACAATTCGTGCGAGTTCCGCTGCTCCTTGGCGATTAGGATGTAAGCTATCTCCCGTCATATAAAGCGCACTTGTAGCGATCGGACCTATTGATGTAAAGTATGCTGAACTTAAAACGTTAAGGTCAACGAGTGGAACATTTTCTTCTTGCGCCAAGGCCAGCGTGGCATGCCGATACCATCTGTTCACGGAAGTGTGCACGCCCTCGGAATTAAAATCTGTCGCTCTGCCTTGAGGAGTGGATAAGACAACAGTGGCACCTGTAGCTATAACTTGCCCGACCATATCGCGCATAATCTCTTTGAATTCCGCTTCGGTCGTATTGTTTTTTGGGTTTGTATCATTTATTCCTAACTGCAGTATAAAATAATCTCCTGGCTTAATGTACTTCAGTATGGCTTCCAGTTGTCCATCATTCCGGAAACCCCTTGCAATCTGACCGCCTGAAGCCATATTTCTCACTTGAAATGTTTTTGCGCTAATAAAGTCCGGAAAAAGTTGTCCCCATCCGGCCTGCACACTACTGTCTAACGGATAATAATTACACACGGTCGAATCTCCGCCTATGTAGATCGTTCTATTAGTAACAGGAGTATCAGAAAGCTTCCTGATCTTTAAGGCGCTTAAGGTGAAAGCCGTACCTGCCTTGCCTTCCGTTACGAGTATGTTTAATTGTCCGTCTGTAATCGGAATTTGAAATTTATCTGCAGCGGAATTTCCTGTCATATTGATGATTTGATAAACCCCTTCCGCCGCCACGCTTGCTCTTGCGGTGTTTCCTAATGTGACCTTAATCTCGTAAAGTCCATTTGGAAGATCTACATTAAACGTGTTTGTGCTTTTCGTGCCATAAGTTAGAAATTGAACGGCATCGCTTGCCTCACCCGTGCCGGATGCAGTAACATTCAGCATATTTTCCGGCGTATTAAATCCATAACCTTTTGTCTGGCTGTAGCTTTCAGAAGCGCTGACCCCAATATAACCCGATTCCACACTACCGCTGCCAAAATCAAACTTTAACTCGCTCATTGTCGCCTCAACATGCAAATTCGGCATGACGCTAAATAAGACGGCCACCATAAAAAAAGCACATAACGCTTTCATCCATTTCCCCTTATTCACTATAATCGCTCCTTTGCAATAAGTAAGCTTCAATCGGCAAATCTAAATCGCGAACGCCTTCGCTAACAAGTCTTGCAATTTGTTCGGCCCCGAACTCTTGAAAGTGGGTATTATCCTGTACGCCGTTCGGCCAGTTCGGATATATCCCTGGTTCCAGCCAAAAGAAAAGCGACTTGGATTCCTCAATTCCGACCGAATTGTAAAACGCGATGCTTCTTGCATTCAAATCGAGCAAAGGTACGCTTTTCTCCGCCGCCACCTGCTGCATGGCCTCGTAATAGTCCGGAAAATCATTTTTGAAAAGGCCTGCGCTATCCCAGCTTCTTCGTCCCACTGGCGTAATAAGCACGGGCTGCGCTTGCCGCTGCCGTGCGCCGTCAACATACATCGCCAAGTATTGCTTAAAAGTGGTATAAGGATCCGTATGCCGCTCGGGTACGCTGGAAGCATCATTGTGTCCGAACTGAATGAATAAAAAGTCATTCGGACGAATTTCCGTCAGAATGTTATCCAGGCGCCCGTCCTTGACAAAGCTCTTGGAGCTCCTGCCTCCAATGGCTTTATTGGTGAAGGTCACATCTTTTGTAAAATAATTCGCGATTTTTTGTCCCCAGCCGGCTTGCGGATAATAACGGGAAGAATAGGTCATCACTGTCGAATCGCCTGCTAAATACACGTTCGGTACTTGACCCTGAACACGATTCGGCAGTTTGGTTAGCACCAATGCATTCATGCGCGCATCCGAACCTGCCAGCTCCAGGTTCATTTGACCGTCAATGATGGCGATGTTAAAGGAAACGGATGCAAATTGGCCTGCTGCAGTCGATACCGCCCTTACTTTCGTTATCCCTTCCGAAACGCCATCCATGAGGTTCGCACTCGTTTGATCGCCCGCTATCAGAGTTACCTGATAATCCCCGTTCGGCAGATCCACATCAAAGGAGGTCCCGCCCGGCATCACGAAATCACTGCGAAGATTATCGGGAGCCTCGCGGTCCGCGGAGGTAACCTTCGTCACATCCGCAAAACCGAATCCTCTGCCGGTCGTGTATTCTGTATTCTCCAGTATTTTCTCGTAACCCGGTTCTACGAGGCCGGGACCAAAATCAAACCGGTAAACCTTTGAAATTTCTATAGCATTTACCGCAGGATAAGTACCGGAAAAGGCCAGGTTCAATTGACCGTCTTGAACTTGAACCTGAAAGCTCTGTTGATCAAATTTCCCGGCGGCGGCGGAAAAATCCGCTGCGTGAACGGATTCTGCCGTTACGCTCATGGACGATGGGGCCTCCTGGTCACCGGATATAATGGTAACTTGATAAGTGTGATCAGGAACATTCGCTTTAAACGAGGTATCGTTCGGCAGGCATAAATCGCCGCGAAGCGCGTCAGGATACTCCCGACTCTGGGAAGTGACCTTAGTAGCATCCTCAAATCCATACCCTAGCGTCACGTTGAAAGCGCTAGACGGTAACAGCTGTGTATAACCAGTAGCCGCCGCCCCTGTCCCGCAGTCAAATAGAAGCAGCGATTTCTTGGAGGGGGCCGCCTCTGCTGCCGGAATGACGGATTGAACGCTACCAGTTCCGATTACACTTAACAATAGAGTAATGATTACCATGTTTTTGATTCTTTTTTTATTCATCTACTCATCCTCCGCATTTATTTTGAATGAAAAAAAGTAAGCTTCCCACCTCCCTTTATCGTTTAAAATAAATTTATACAAGTCAGTATTTTCCATCAATAAGAACTTTTTGCATATAACAAATAAGTTATGATGAACTGGCCTATAACGGTTTAGCATTTTTTTGCCGGACTCGCACTTTCTTGTCAGCAAAAATATTCAAACCGTTTAAATATCTCCTATTTACGAAAGATGGTTCCATAATTTACTTTAAGCATGTCGCAATCAAAGACAGCATTCCATAGAGGAGGATTTGATGATGAAAAAGAAAAAACAGAAAACGCCGTGGAAGCGGCGGGCTGCCCTTACCGGAGCTTGTCTGCTTGCATCACTGCAAATCGTCACGGTAAGCGCTCCATTGAGAGCGGTTGCGGAATCAGGTTCGGTAATATTAGCTACAACAGAGGGAAAACGGCAAATGGAGTTTCTGGACCGCGGAGTTACAGCTGTTAAAACGGACAATGGTGTATTTGTAAGCTGGCGGCTGCTGGGCACGGATCCGGCAAGTATTTCCTTCCATGTATATCGTGATGGAGTAAGATTGAATGATACGGCTATAACTTCCTCCACGAACCTCCTTGATCCGGAAGGAACGACAGAGTCCCGTTATACCGTCACGCCTATATGGAGCGGCAAGGAACGGCAGCCGTCGGGACCGGCCTCCGTATGGGGGCAAGCTTATCGCGATGTACCTCTTCAAAAGCCGGCTGGAGGCATCAATCCTGACGGTTCAGCCTACACGTACAGCGCGAATGATGCAAGCGTCGGGGATTTGGACGGAGACGGTAAATACGAATTGATCGTCAAGTGGGATCCGTCCAACTCGAAGGATAATTCCCAGGACGGAACTACCGGTCCCGTCTATATGGATGCCTACAAGCAGGACGGATCGTTCCTGTGGAGAATCAGTTTGGGACGTAATATTCGAGCCGGTGCACATTATACGCAATTCATAGTATATGATTTGGATGGCGACGGCAAAGCGGAACTGGCCTTTAAAACGGCTGACGGCACCATTGACGGGGCCGGCAAAGTAATAGGCGATCCAAATGCCGATTACCGCAATTCGGCCGGCCGCATCTTGTCGGGACCGGAATTCTTGACCGTATTCGAGGGGGCCACCGGCAAGGAGCTGGTGACTATTCCTTACAATCCGCCGCGCGGCAATGTGAGTGACTGGGGAGACGGCTACGGCAACCGGGTGGATCGGTTCCTGGCTGGCATCGCCTATTTGGACGGAAAG
The DNA here is from genome assembly GCF_003337375.1 of Paenibacillus prosopidis. GTDB lineage: Bacteria > Bacillota > Bacilli > Paenibacillales > Paenibacillaceae > Pristimantibacillus > Pristimantibacillus prosopidis. The sequence continues at coordinate 53,176 of NZ_QPJD01000019.1, read as the reverse complement.
CATCCAAGCTTGATCATGGCCCGGGGATACTACACACGGACGGTGATTACCGCATATAATTGGCGCGAAGGTCAGCTTTCCGAAGTATGGACGTTTGATTCCAGTACCCCTGGACTATCCGGATACGCTGGTCAAGGGAATCACAACCTGAGTGTGGCCGACGTGGACAGCGACGGCAAAGACGAAATCATATACGGCGCCTGTGCCATTGACAATAACGGCCAAGGCCTGTACACCACGGGTCTCGGACACGGCGACGCGATGCATCTAGGGGACCTAGATCCGGGCAGGCCTGGGATGGAGCTCTTCCAAGTCCATGAATCAAAAACTGCTGCTTACGGCTTGGAATTCCGTGACGCAGATACGGGGGAAACCATTTGGGGTCTGTTTACCGGTAAAGATACGGGACGCGGAATGTCAGCGGATATCCATCCCGGTTATCCGGGCGAGGAAGTGTGGGCTTCTGGCGGATACGGGCTATTCAGTGCATCCGGTGTCAAGATAAGCAGTACACAGCCGAATTCCATCAACTTCGGTATCTGGTGGGATGGCGATCTTCAGCGCGAGCTGCTCGATCATAATTGGAACGCCACAACCGCCACAGGCGTCGGCAAGATCGAAAAGTGGGACTACGTCAACAACCTGCCTGTAACGCTATTATCTGCGGACGGAACACTCTCAAATAATCATACCAAAGGTACCCCTAGCCTCCAGGCTGATTTGTTCGGCGACTGGCGGGAGGAGGTTATATGGCGCACAGCTGACAGTACGGCATTGCGGATTTATACGACGACGGACGTTACCGGATACCGGCTTCCTACACTCATGCACGATCCCGTATACCGTCTGGGGATCGCTTGGCAGAACGTAGCCTATAATCAGCCGCCGCATACAAGCTATTACCTGGGCGAGGGAATGAATCCTCCTCCATCTCCTGCTGTTTTTGTAGCAGATTAAGGCCGGCGCTTAGGCAGAATAATTATAATACATGTAAAAAAGACACCGGAAAGCTCCAATTAGGAGCGTCCGGTGTCTTTGTTTGGTCGATTCATTTCGGCTGATGCGGCTGCGGCTGCGGTTTCGCTGGCAGCTAGCCGGATCGGCTTTTTACCCCGATGGTCGTTGCCGCGGTAGCCCTTGCGCTGCTGCTGCTCACGCCGGCCGCCTCCGCCCCTGTTATCTCCGCCGCTTCGGTTGTCGCCGCGCTGTCCGCGATTATGCCTTTCATGCGTCGGTGCAACGGCAGCTTCCCGTGCGCTGGCTACCTCATCATCATCCGCTTCCCCAGCTTCAAACAATTCCGAATAGCCAGCCTCTGCTGCTTCGCGAAGATCGGCAGCCTCCAGTCTCGGATGCTGATCCTCTAGGTCGAAGTCATAATCTTCCGGTTCCTTTTTCGTGCTTTGCGTTTTTTCAAGAATGAAGTACGCACAGCCGAAATTACAATATTCGTTGATGTAATCAGGCATATTCGAAAAGGTACTTTCCTTTGAAGCCTTCGAATGGTTATCTCGAAAGAAGCCCTTCAGCCGCAGCTGACTGTAGCCCCAGTCGCCCACAATAAAATCGTATCGTTCCAGCACTTCACTGTATCGATCCCGAAACGCTTCAGGATTCCATCCGTTTCTGTTTTCATGTACTATTTCATAGGATTTGCCGCCGATATGAATCAATGCCATGTTCTCCACCTCATCTGAGCGTCAATTACATGCTGCTTGAGCAAGCGCCTGAGGAAACCTCACGGTCAATTCCCGCTTGGGCGTTATCTGCAGCAATGGCTGCGTGTGCCGAATCGGTTTGCTCATGCGCATGATAAGAGCTGCGTACTAACGGCGCGGATTCTACGTGCCGGAAGCCGCGTTTCAGCCCTTCTTCTTTTAGTTTTGCAAATTCGTCCGGGTGGACATAACGTACGATCGGCAAATGGTTAGGCGTTGGCTGCAAATATTGACCCAGCGTCAAAATATTTACATCGTTGGCGCGAAGATCATCCATCGTCTGCAAAATTTCATCCCATTCCTCTCCTACGCCGAGCATGATGCTCGATTTGGTTGGAATATTCGGTTTCATCTCTTTCGCACGTCTAAGCAGTTCCATCGTTCTGCTGTACTTCGCTTTCGCCCGAACGCGGTCCGAAAGTCTCTCCACCGTCTCAACATTATGATTCAAAATATCCGGATTAGCATCCATTACAATTTGCAGCGCTTCTTTATTACCTAGAAAATCGGGAATAAGTACCTCCACGCGGCAAAAAGGCATCCGTTTGCGAATCGCACGAACGGTTGCAGCAAATATAGATGCTCCGCCATCTTTTAGATCATCGCGTGCAACGGATGTGACAACGCAGTGCTGTAAGCCCATTTGCTCGGCTGCTTCCGCTACCCGTTCCGGCTCTTCCAAATCGAGCTCGGTTGGCATACCCGTCTTAACCGCGCAGAAACGGCAAGCGCGCGTGCAAATATCGCCCAAAATCATGAATGTAGCTGTCCGGTTGGCCCAACATTCATAAATATTAGGACAGCGTGCTTCCTCGCAAACGGTGTGCAAGGTTTTGGAACGCATCATATCTTTAATTTCGGCAAAGTTGCCGTCTGTTGCTAATTTTATGCGAAGCCAATCAGGCTTTTTCAGGGTTTCCTGCTGTTTCATGCGGCATTACCTGCTTTCACGTTCATTTATAAGTCCAAATCTCATGGGTTTATTATAACATGTTTCGAATAAAAACCAATGATTTGCGAAACATAACGTTATAACCGTCATGCTTTTGAAAGGGTGAGACGATTGAAACTGACTATACCTCTTGCAGCAGCGTTAACTGCAGCCACCTTGCTCATTGTCCAGCCAGTCAGCAATGTGATCGCATCCCCTGGTCAATCCAAGCAGACAAAAGCGGCAAATGAGCGGGCAGCTGCGGCAGAGCCGAATGAGCTCACTGCAAGAAGAAGCTTGTATGACAAATTAAATGTACTCACTAACATTCCTTGGTATTGGATAGCGGCAATCGATCAGTATGAGCGTTCCATGTCCAAGGCAAGGCCGAAGGCCCGGCCTATGCTTGGCAGTTCCGTCGGCGTATTTATCGATCAAGAGCGCTGGGCAGGACCTTTAAATCCGGATTTGGAGGATAGCTCCCCTGTATCCATCCGCTGGTTTAATGGCATCGGCCGCGATGGTGACGGTAACGGGCACGCCGAGCGAACAAGCGATGTTGACCTGCTGTACTCTCTTGTAAACAGCATTTCCACCTACGGGACAGCTGAAGATGATTTCTCAATCGGGCTTTGGGAATATTATCAAAATAGCCGCTCCGTTCAACGCATTCAGCAATTTGCCCGAATCTACGCTCAGTTCGGCCGACTCGATCTGTTCGAGCATGCATTCCCTGTGCCGGTAGGTAGCAACTACTCATACCGCAGCACATGGGGAACGGGCAGGAGCTGGGGCGGAAGGCGAACCCACGAGGGTACGGACATTTTTGCCAATCATGGCGTACCCGTTCGCAGCACCTGCTATGGCGTTATTGAAGTAAAGGGCTGGAATCCTTATGGAGGATGGCGGATCGGCATACGCGATCTGAACAACTTTTACCATTATTACGCTCATCTGTCCGGCTATGACAAATCGGTTAAAATAGGCGATATCGTGAAGCCCGGTCAAGTTGTGGGCTGGGTCGGTAGCTCAGGCTACGGCAAGCCGGGTACGCAGGGGAAGTTTCCGCCTCACTTGCATTACGGGGTGTATAGCGACCGCGGACTAATCGAGTGGTCGTTTGATCCCTATCCGATGCTGCGCCGCTGGGAACAAGCTGAGCGTAAACGGTTGCGATCCCGAAAATAAAGCAAGTAAAAACGACTTTATCGCCCTTCCAGGGTAATAAAGTCGTTTTTTTACGCAGGGGCTTATTATTCGGGTCCTGAATTGCCGGTATTGTTTGCGGCACCGTCATGAGTGTTAGTGTTACCCGCGCCCTCGCTTGGCGCTTCCGTTGTTTCACCTGAGTTGTCAGCACCAGAATCAGTAGGGTTTTCGCTGTTCTCGGAACTCGATGACACTCCTCCGCCTGTTCCCTGTCCGAGCGGAACGGATATGTTAGGCGCTTCCGCCGCCGACTCGCCTACCGGCTTGCCGGTATTGTCGTAATAGTACATTGGAACATCTCCGACTACGAGCAGGTACGAAATTGGAATTTCGGTTTCAACTAACTCCGGCTCGGTATCGAACGGAATGATAATCGTGACCTCCGCAACAATCCGTATGTATACCTCGACTAAAATCATATTTATTCCCGCGTCCTTCTGACGCGTGCTGAGATCGACCTTTACACTTCCAACGGGCTCGAACTTCACTGGAACTCTTGGTCCAAAGGAGGAAATAATCGCGCTGTTCAGCGCGTGTCCGATCGGAATATGCTCCGGGATATCCTTCATTTCACTTAAAGTACTCTGAACCGTATTTATCGTTTGTGAAGTGATGCTCATATGCTCAGCGTAATTAAGCATGAAGCCCGATATTTTTCCGTTGCTGTTCATCTTCCAATCAATCAGCTTCTCGGATTCAGAGCGCTGCGCAACCTGATCGGTGATCGCCTTGTTTATCGCCTGCGTTGCCACTTGTTTTACCCGTATTTTCGCGATATTCATAAGCGGCGGACGCAAATTCCGTTCCACATATACAAAGGCTTGAATCGAGAAAATCATTATCACGATAAGTGAAATAATGACAAAAGTCCGTCTCCGTACACGAGGTTTAGGCGGACGGGTGCCCCATGCGCCTGCAGTTCCTTCGCTATTGCTGCCTCGAGTTCGTCTGCCGAACGTGAAAACTGACCGACGCGCCCCCCATTTCCCGCTGCCGGAGCTCGAGCGGGCTCCCCATTTCATAGAGGAGGAACCTGATCCCGAACCCCATTTCTTCGGGATGGAGCTTGATGAAGCCGCGCTTGAGCGGCTGCCCCAGCTAACCGTCTTCACTTTAGAAAATGGACGACCCGACCAAAGCTGCATCCGGCTGCCGCCAAATGGACGAAAACGCCAGCCTTTCCTACCCCATTTCGCCAATCGGAATCCCTCCCGCATCATCCTGTCCGCTTTCTATACCCATACTTATGCGGGACTCGGCCAAAAAAGAAGAATGCCCGGCAACTCATCAGCGGCGGCGCCTATTCTTCAGGCAACGAGAAGCAGCCGGAGTGCCTCAGGTTCTTTTACGTGAAATGAGGTGCATTTCTGGCACCCCATTAAGGCCTCGGGCTCTTTTACGTGTAATGAGGTGCATTTCTGCACCTCATGACGAATTGTTCCGAGCATACTGGAGCGCTTTGTTTCTAACTACACTTACAACAAGGAGTGGATGTATGCGATATTCTCGCGCAGCAGCGTCTCCGATGGAGCAGAGCCGCTGAAGTCTTCGAAGCTGAGCCAGCCGTCGTAACCGACAGCACGTAGATCGGCAATGACCTGCGGCCAATGAACGATTCCCTCCGCGATCGGGGCCCACGCAGCCCGCCAAACCGGATCATGCGGCTTCGCTTGCTCTGAGGAGACAGCACCCCCGGCTCCTCCGACCGAGACTGGCATCGCAGCATTCGTTTTTTGCCACACTGCATTTTTCACATGGACATGCGCTAAATAGTCACCGAGAACTTCAATTCCAAGCTTGTATTGCTCGAAGCCCTCATAAACCATATTTCCCGGATCATAGATTACTCCGATCCGATCGGCATCAAATCCGTCAACCAGCTGGCGGGCTAGGGTTGCGCTTGATGCGATGTTGCCGAAATGCACTTCTATGGCACCCTTCACGCCATAGGTTCTGCTCAGCTCTTGCGTCTCGTGCAAATACTCGCGAGCTTCCTTCAACAGATCCGCATAATGGCGGCTGCGATCATAGCCAGGTACACCAATACGAATCGATGGTGCGCCAAGCACTTTAGCCGCGCGCATCGCACGCTCCGTTGCAATCAGGTCACCGCTTTGAATGTACGCCGCCACATTCGGCACTTCTAGGCCCGCATCATCGGTGAGCCGCTTTAATGCAACAAGCTCCTCCTCGGATGCGTCCGACTGTACGGTAGATAAATTATTTCCCCAGAACGACGGCGTTTCTTCGCGCTTAGCCCTATCGGATTTCGTAAATCGCCATTCGACACCATCATAGCCATTTCTGCTAAGCAGCTCTACGGTTCGGTCAAGCGTACAATCAGGAAGCATTACGGTAAAAACGGATATTTTCATACTCCACCTCGTCCATAAATTAGTTTTTAACGCTTTCCTAATCGTAGCATATCGCGACCTGCACCTCTTCGTTCAGCTTTGCCTATATGGTCTATTCATTTGACTGTGGTTGCTTTTGACGATGAGGACTTTGCAATCGGTAGCAGATGAGATAGACTGGAACAATAAAAATCGCACTTATCAAAGCAGGAGGCCACGAATGGCAGTCAATCGTCGCATTTTCACCGATCAGGATTTTGAAGAAGCTATCGAGAAGCAGGCGCGCATCCGCGTTTTTCAAGACAATCATATCGTCGACTCCAGCTCGCTAGTCGTACGATTTGACGATCGCATTGTCGTTACCCAATCAGGGGTAAGCGATATCGCTTATCACAACCGGAAAGAGTGTGAGTTTTTCGAGCTTAAAAAGCGCTAATACGCAACAAACACGGTGTCGTCCTTTTAACATAACAGGATGGCACCGTTTCGCATTTTAAAAGCCTGAAATGTGCAGCGATTGTATCTAGTACCTGGTACTACAAATAGTTGGTACTTTTGCAAACAGGAATAAGCTGTAAACTAAAGCTATCAACAACCACTTGATACAGGAGGCTTTCTCTAATGGAAAAAATGGAAACGATGCACGTTCGCAAACCAGCTAACTTTTACCGCCGCCGCAACACCCCGACTTACAGCTTTATGGCGTGGGCTGCCTTCCTCATCGCATGCGGCTTTGAATTTATCGGGATATACACGCTCAAGCAGCCCATGTCCGTGCAAGGCTATTACGCCGTAACCGGCATTCTTCTAATCATCACGTCCTTCCTTCTGCAAAAAGTAGCGCGCGATAACGACGAGGACAAATTTCTCAAGGATTACAATCCCGGTTACAGAAGCCGAAATACTTCCGCCTTCACGTTTATGGCATGGGCCGGCTTTATCATTGCTATCCTCGCTCAATATATTGGGATTTACACGCTGGAAGAGCCGCTCTACGTAAAAGGCTACTATGCTCTTGCAGGTGCCTTTCTGATCGTGGCCTGCCTTGTCTTGCAAAAAACGATTCGGGACAATGAGGAAGATCGCCTGCACATGAATGCTGCTGAGGAGTTTGAAAGTTAATAGGAAAGAGCAAAACCTCCCTTCATTTGAAGAGAGGTTTTTGCAAATTTTCTTAGATTTAAGGGAATGTAGGATCAGTAATAGTTTCTTTGCGATTGGCGCATAACTAAACAGAAGCCAAAGGAAAGGAGCATCATTCATGAGCGATCAACACAAACCCAACTCGCAGCATGTCGCGCCAAAATCAAGCGATCCGAGTAAGCAGGGAAGATCCGCAGCACAGAAAAAATCGAAATAAACCTCATTAAAGATGTTCTTCCATTTAAGGCTGCCGGTAACAATCGGCGGCCCTTGCTTGCTTCTTTTACTTTGCTAATGACTTGCTCATAATCCAGGCATGATCCGGGTCGTTATGGAATTTCCAGGCGCGGGCCGGACCGGCCATGACATTTAGATAGTAAACATCATAACCGGGCGGTGCAGACACAGGATGGTAACCGCGCGGCACCAGTACGGCTTGACCGTCTTGGACAATTAGCGTCTCATCCAATGAACGATCGTCCGTGTATACCCGCTGTATCGCAAAGCCTTGCTCTGGCTGAACCTTGAAATAATAAGTTTCTTCTAATAAGGACTCATCAGGAAGCGCATTACGGTCATGCTTATGAGGCGGATAGCTCGACCAGTGACCGTTAGGCGTAAACACTTCAACAACGAGGAGGCTGTCAGCCGGTTCCTGCTCCGGCAAAATATTATGAATTTGCCGTTCGATATTCCCATAACCCCGGGTTTCAACGCCTACCTGCCCCGGTGCGATGAGCCGCGCCGAATGATTACCGTTTCCGGGTGCGCTGCAAATCGCTACTTCAACATCCGTAAGCGCAACGATTTCATACTCATCCCCATTCGGAACATACACCGAATAAGGCGGTATTTTTTCAAACACGCTCATCCTCTGCCCGATATTTTGCCATGCGCATTGTGCTGTGGTCACGTTCGCCTTACCGCTGAGCAATACCAGACATACTTCTAGTTCCCCCGTTGCGCAGCGCAAGGATTGGCCCGCCGCAAGGCGGTGAACTTCAAATCCCACGTAGGTCCAACCTGCACTTTCCGGCGTTATGGACAACAGCTTCGTATCCTGGTCCGAATGGTGAACCGGCTTAACGATTAATTTTGACAATCCCCTTCACTCCTTCAATTGTCCAATCTACGCGAGCGTCATTCTCAGTTCATGAACCTCGCTCAGCTTTACCGGACGGTTCAAACTTACAGATAACTTCGCGGCTAACGCGATCTTCTCCGCTTGCAATCCGTCGTTCCCGTCTACGACAAGAGGCTTGCCGTTCAGAAGACTTTCAATGAATTGCTGGGTTTCATCCACATAAGCGCCATTGTAGCGTTCCAAGAAGAAATGAAGCGGTTTGTCAGAGACGATCCCTTCCGCAGTGCTTACGACCGCACTATTCGGATGATCGTTGGCTACTGTTACGCTTCCCTTGGACCCGAACACTTCCACACGCTGATCGTAACCATATACTGCCTTACGGCTGTTGTCGATCACGCCTAAAGCGCCATTCCGGAACCGGAGAGTGATGATTGCGGTATCTATATCCCCATATTTGCTAAATACCGGATCGACCAGCACTTGACCCTGTGCATACACTTCCTCAACTTCACTTCCGGATAAATACCTCGCCATATCGAAATCGTGAATGGCCATATCCATAAAGAGACCGCCGGATACTTTAATATAATCTTCACCCGGCGGGTTCGGATCGCGCGAAGTGATTTTAATCAGATGCGGCTCTCCGATCGTTCCTCCTTGGACATGCTCGCGCACCCGTTTGAAATTATGGTCGAAGCGCCGGTTAAACCCGATTTGCAGCTTTACGCCGGCTGCCTTGACTGCTTCGAGCGCTTCTTCCGTTTGCGATATATCCATGCTCACCGGCTTTTCGCAAAAGATATGTTTGTTCGCCTGTGCGGCTTGCTTGATAAGCGGTACATGAGTGTCTGTCGAGGAACAAATAAACACCGCGTCAATATCCGGATTGGACATAATATCGTCGCTGTTTTTAGTTACGATGCCAATCCCTCTTTCAGCTGCCCAAGCCTCGAGCTCTGGTCCCGCGAACAGGTCGCTGATTGCCGTTATTTTAGCATTTGGAAATCTTAAAATGTTGTCCGCATGAATTTTGCCAATTCTCCCGGCGCCAATAATACCGATATTTATTTTTTTCAATTCGCTCTTCCCCCTGCTCTTCCCGAGCTTCCGAATAAATGCATTTTCGTGCCTACCAGCGGGTCGTTACCATTTTTTTGCGAGTGTAAAACTCTACGCCGTCCGTACCGTTGGCATGCAAATCGCCGTAGAACGATTTTTTCCAGCCAGAGAACGGGAAGAATGCCATAGGTGCCGGTACGCCAAGGTTAACTCCCAGCATCCCTGCATCGATCGTTTCGCGGAATTGACGCACGCTGCCGCCGTTAACCGTAAACAAACAAGCCCCGTTTGCGAACTCGGAACGATTCGCCAGCTCAATCGCATCTTCCAGCGTTTCAACCCTCACCACGGACAGGACTGGCGCAAATATTTCATCCTCCCAAATCTTCATGCCGCACTGCACTTGATCAAAAATCGTGGGACCAACAAAATACCCCGCTCCGGATGAAGCCGAATCCGTACGGCCGTCGCGTACGAGCAAAGCGCCCTCATTTTGTCCGATCTCAATATATTTCACCGCGCGGTCCTTTTGAGACCCCCGAATTACCGGACCTAGGAACACGCCCTCATCCAAGCCGTTGCCGATCGTAATCTGATCGGCTGCTTTAACCAATCTGCTCACAAGCTCGTCGCCGATGCTGCCGACTGCAACAACAACGGAACAGGCCATACAGCGCTCTCCAGCGGATCCGAATGCGGCGTTTACGATTTCCTTGACCGCCAAGTCAAGATTGGCGTCCGGCAGTACGATGGAGTGATTTTTGGCGCCGGCCAGCGCCTGCACACGTTTACCGTGAGCGGACGCGGTTTTGTACACGTACTCCGCTACTGGTTGCGATCCTACGAAGGAAACCGCTTTAATGCCCGGGTGCTCCAAAATACCGTTAACCACATCGTGCGCGCCATGCACAATGTTTAACACGCCTGCAGGAAGACCTGCTTCATGGAACAGCTCCGCCAGACGTCCCGCAAGAAGCGGCGTACGCTCAGACGGCTTCAGCACGAACGTGTTGCCGCAAGCAATAGCGAGCGGGAACATCCAGCAAGGCACCATCATTGGAAAATTGAACGGCGTAATTCCCCCGACTACGCCGATCGGGTAGCGGTACATTCCCGATTCCAAATTGGAGGCGATATCCGGGAGCTGCTTGCCCATCATCAGCGTCGGAGCGCCAGCCGCGAACTCCACGCATTCGATACCACGCAGTACCTCGCCGTACGCTTCGCTGTAGCTCTTTCCGTTTTCTTTTGTAATGAGCCCGGCAAGCTCTTCCCAATGATCTACCAGCAGCTGCTGGTATTTAAACAGGATGCGTGCACGGCGGGGCACCGGCGTACGGCTCCAGGTTTTAAATGCTTCCTGCGCCTTCTGAACGGCCAGATCCACCTCGCCTTTCGTTGACAGCGGAACCTGCGCTAAAATTTCTTCCGTTGCCGGATTATAAACCGGTTCAAATTGGGTTGCCGATGATTCTATCCATTCACCGTCGATCCAGTTTTTGAGCAAAGTTGTCATCGTATCCTATCCCCTTTCTAAAATGAGAAGCTGTTACTGATCTCGCCAGCATTACTGCGGTTAATATACGTCTCTACCTGTTCGACTGTCGGCATCGCATCGGAGCAGCTGTGGCTTGAAATAACGATACAAGCGGAGGCGCTGCCGAATTCCATGCTCTTCTCCAGCGTCCAGCCCTGCATGACGCCATACAGGAATCCGGCCGCATACGAATCGCCTGCGCCGAACGTCTTCACCACTTTAGCCGGAAAACTCTTCGCCCGGTGACTGGCGCCATCCTTCGTATAGGCAATAGATCCTGCTTTACCGTGCTTGATAATGACAATTTTGGCTTTGTAATCAAACCACTTGGAAGCTGTCACTTGATCGTCCCGTTCCGGGTTGCGGTCAAATCGTTCCATCATATCGAACTCTTCCCGGGTGCCAACGATAATGTCGCATTTTTCCGCCGCCAAATTATAATAAACCGCCGTTTCCTCATGCGAGCTCCACGTGTAAGGACGATAATCAATGTCGAACGCTACGACTACATCATGCTTCTTGGCGTACTCAAGCGCTTGAAACACCGCTTCCCTTGACGGACTCTTCGCCAAAGCCGTTCCGGAAATGAGCAGCAGCTTGGAATCGGCTATTAAATCTTCTTGCACTTCCTCCGCGTTAAGCTTAAGATCCGCCACATTATCCCGGTACATTAAAATGCTGCAATCCCTTGGGCTCTTGATCTCCGTAAAAGCCAGGCCCGTAACCGCGCCGGTATTATCGGTAATGACATTTCCGGTATCAATATCGTTTTTCTTCAAGTAGCCTTCGATAAACCGTCCCATTTGATCATTCGCGATCTTTCCGATAAACGCCGTCTTCATTCCAAATCTGGACATGCCTATCGTAATATTCGCAGGAGAACCGCCGACATATTTGGTGAAGGTTACGGTTTCCTCCATGGGCCGGTTGATTTCATTGGCGTTCAGGTCGATGCACAGCCTTCCTATCGCTGTGAAATCAAACCTTCTATTTGCAGGAAATGCAATGTACTCCACGATCTATTCACCCGCTTTCTTGATAATGACTGCATTCAAGTAGTCCAGCGCTTTCCTGGCGTATTCATACGGAGGATGCTCGGCCGGATCCTGTTCACCCTCGAGCATCGCCCACCCGTCGTAACCGCGGTCCAGCAATTCATTTATAATGGGCTGCAAATCAAGATCGCCCGTTCCAGGGAGGGTAAATACGCCTCTTCGGATGCAAGTGATAAAATCCGCCTGCTCCTCCCGCGCGCGCTCCAGTACGCTCTTACGAATATCTTTTAGATGGACATAAGCGATACGGTCATAATGCTTTCGCAGTACAGTAAGCGGATCTGCTCCCCCATAATAGGCATGACCGGTATCGTACAGTAAGCTAACTGCGTCGGGATCGGTCAGCTCCATCAGCCGGTCGATCTCTTCAGGCCGTTCGACAACAGTGCCTCCATGGTGATGGTAGGTTAAGGTCAATCCGTATTCCTTGGCTATGGCTCCCGCTGCATTCAACCCTTCGGCAAGGCTTTTCCAGCCCGTTTCATCCAGTCTTATGACGCCTTTTTGGTCCGGCGAACGCCTCGGATCGAATTGCGGCGATCCTCCTATCTCGCATGTGCTGATTACCTTGCAGCCCATTTCTTTCAAAAACTCCACATGCGCCCGATAGCCCGCCAGTTCCTCTTCCCGGTAGGAAGGGTCTGAAAACAGAACCGATTTCCACTGTGAGACGAGCTGCATTCCCCGTTTAGCAAGCTCTTGTTTCAGCAAATCAATGTCTTGGGGATACTTGCGGCCCATTTCCGTTCCTAGTAATCCTAATGATTGCATATCATCGAGAATTTGTTCATAAGTGGTATGTTCGCCGTGCTCTTTCACGTCCTCGCCAACCCAATTAATCGGATGAGCTCCAATCCGGAACGGTATTTGTCTCATAGCGTGCCTCCATCGTAAAAATAGGTTTAAAATAAATGGATTTGTTCAATCCGGTTCTTCATTTCCTTATGAGCCGAAACGACTTTCCCGCTTGCGGATACCTCAGGCACGCCGACGTTCCACCAGGACTCGTACCCGCCCGTATTTGTACCCGGCAGGACTGGAATTTCGATCAGCGTCGTAACCGTTTCTTCCTTTGCTTGCCTCAGCGCTTCCTCCAATTGCTCCGCCGTTCCGGCTTTATACGTCTTGACTCCCATGCTGCGCGCGTGTGCGGCGAAATCGATCGGCATATAGCTGCCTGTCAGCCTGCCGGTTTCCGCATCCCGATAACGGAATTCGTTGCCGAAGCCATCGCTGCCATGTCCCCTTTGCAAATTATGAATACATTGATACCCATGGTTATCAAACAAAAGGACCGTAAATTTTGTACCCTCCTGCAAGCTCGTAACGATCTCCGAATGCAGCATCAGGTAGCTTCCATCACCCACAAGGGCGTAGACTTCCCGGTTTGGCTCAGCGAGTGCCGCGCCGAATGCGCCAGACACCTCATATCCCATACATGAAAAGCCATATTCCATATGGTAGGTTTTCGGCTCCTCGCATCTCCATACCCGGTGCAGGTCGCCAGGCAGACTGCCGGCTGCGCACACAATGACTGCAGAGGAACCGATCGCCCTGTTAATCACGCCTAGCGCACGGGTTTGTGTCAGCCCCTGTTCGTTTTCCAGCGCGTATAAACGATCAACCTCAGCGTCCCATTGCTCTTTTAATGCCAATATGTCCCCATTCGCATAGGCTGAGCGGTATTGAACCGCAGACAAGGCTTCCCTTAACGCGTTCAGACCCTCCCTTGAGTCAGCGATAAGGGAAACACCGTTCAGCTTCGATGCATCCAAACCATTCACGTTAATATTGAGAAACTGCACTTCCGTATTTTCGAACGCTGACTTCGATGACGTTGTAAAATCCGAGTAACGCGTACCGACGCCGATAATTAAATCCGCTTGCTGCGCAAGTCTATTGGCTGCCAGCGTCCCCGTTACCCCAACCCCACCGACGCTTAGCGGATGCCTCCATGAAATGACGCTTTTTCCCGCTTGCGTTTCGGCAACCGGAATGCCAAATGTCTCTGCAAATTCCAGCAACTCTCCCGCCGCCTCGGAATACAGCACGCCGCCTCCGGCCATAATGAGCGGATTCTTCTTGCCTTTCATCAGCTCCACTGCCCGGAGAAGGGCAGCAGGTGCAGGCGAACAACGATCGACATAATGCACTCTTTTGCTAAAAAAGGATTCCGGATAATCATAGGCCTCCGCTTGAACGTCCTGCGGCAGAGCCAGCGTAACCGCTCCTGTCTCGGCAGGGTTAGTCAGAACTCTCATCGCTTGAACGGCTGCTGACATTAGCTGCTCCGGGCGAATAATCCGGTCCCAATATTTACTGACCGGTTTGAAACAATCCGTTGCGGAGACCGTGTAGTCTCCGCTGTCTTCAAGCTGCTGCAGAACCGGATCGGGCTGTCTGCTTGCAAAATTATCCCCCGGCAGAAGCAGTACCGGAATACGGTTAACCGTCGCAGTAGCAGCGGCAGTCACCATATTTAAAGCACCGGGGCCGATAGAGGAGGTACACGCATAAATTTGTTTTCGGTTCGTTTGTTTGGCATAGGCGGCTGCGGAGTGAACCATCCCCTGTTCATTTTTGCCTTGAATATATTGCAATTCACCTGCACTGCGTTCCAAAGCTTCGCCAATACCTGTCACATTCCCATGTCCGAAAATCCCCATAACGCCTTTTACAAACTTCGTTTCAACTCCATCGACGGAAATATACTGCTGATCCAAAAACTTCAACAGCGCTTGGGCCATTGTCAATCGTATCCTGCTCATGAATGATTACCTCCATATCCGTTCTCATCGTAATGATGAATATTCCAGAAAACGCTTTCAAACCACATAAAAAAATGGAACCGACACTTTGACTACCCAGTTGTGATTCGTTAATAAGAAAACAAATTGTAGTTGGGATACAAACAAGGGTAACCGATTACCCTTTTGTGACGATTATACTTTAGTTTTTTGAACAATTCAATATCCGTTTTTGATTCTTTTTGATTGAAATCACCGGATTTTGTGAATAAAACTCGATTAGGTCGTAAGAACCACCTTTAATCCATCTAAAAATATCGGATTTAAGGGTAACCGGTTACTCCAATAACAAGAGGCTGTCTCGAAAGTAGATGTTTCTACTTTTGAGACAGCCTCTTCTCTAATTAGAATGAAACCCCAAGAACGCTATGTTGGATTAAGAATCAAGTCTGGACGATTTCACAGTACGAAATACTGGATGGATTCCACTGTAGATTGAAGGGGAACTTGCGACGATGACGATGAGATCCGCGGTTACATATTCACAGGAGCGGTCGAATCCCGATCCGCAAGCTCGGGCAGCAAGCGAATACGCTGCTTCACCGTATCACTATGTTCGATTTTGCTGATAATGATGTCCGTTACATGCTTTCCTAACTCCCGTACAGGCAGCGAGATAGACGATAATCTCGGCGATACAATTGAACAAAGCGGCGTGTCGTCAAATCCAATGACCGATAACTGTTCAGGGATCCTTATTCCCCGCGCTTTGGCTGCCTGCATGACACCAATCGCTAAAATATCATTGCAACCGAAAATCGCACTCGGCCTATCCTCGCTATCGAGCAGCACAGCCGCGGATTGCTCCGCTTCTTGCAGAGTCGCTCCGCCTACTACGATCAGCTTGTTATCAACGGGGATGTTTGCTTCTGAAAGAGCAAACTTATAACCGCGTATCCTTTCATCGCTGCTAATGGAATCTTCACCGACAACGCCAATTTTACGGTGTCCAAGCGAATGAAGATGCTTAGATGCCAAGTAGCCTCCCATATAGTCATCGACTGTGACGCTGTCAATAGAAATTCCGGGACGCTCATGCGCAAAAAGGGCGATCGGGAATCCCTCCTCGACAAGCTGCTTCAGCAGTTCATCATTTTTAAATTTGGATGCTATGATAAAACCGTCCACACGTCTCTGCCTTAGCAGAGTAATGTGGCGTGTTTCTTTTGCGAAATCGTTGTCAGTACTGCACAACACAATGTTATACCCGAGTTCTTGGCCGTACGCTTCGATATGCTTCAAATACTGGGCATATATTGGATTATCGATGTCAGGAATCAGAAATGCAATTTGATAGGTCGATTTCCCTTTCATCGCAGATGCCAGCACATTAGGGCGATAATTGAGATCTTCCATGATCCGGTTGATCCTTTCCCTCGTTTGGTCGCTGATTCTGCCCGTATTATTTATCACCTTCGACACCGTTGCTGTAGAAACCCCTGCCAACCTTGCAATGTCATAAATAGTCGATTTCATGTGAACACTCATTTCCGGCATCAATGATAGAAGCGATCACCTGCCAAAGGTGACTGTCTTGTGCGCTTTGATGTTCATTATAAGACTATGACTATAATAGGTAAAGAACATTAAAAGTCCCAACGACTTTAGATAATCGTTAGGACTTCGTTGTCTAGGAGAATTGACTTGTAAACCTTTCACGAAACCGTTGATTCATCGCGTAACAAATATCCCACAAATCCACTACGGGTTGATTGGTAAACGGTTGGGTATGCATATATCCCGGAGGACCAAACTCCGGCGTAAAGGTCACAAATGGGCGCCCTCCGGTGTTATGATTGGCGCAAATCTCATCCCACCATCGTTCGTGCTTCAACAATGCGTATTCATATTCGGGCGCACGATAATCCGGAACCTGCGGCCCTTGCTCATAACCTACCCTGCCATGAATGTGAATCGTATGCTGAATGGCGAGCTTCAGGTTTTCCTCTTGATCCGGCAGCATGGATTCACAGACGCAGCACCAATGGCTAAAGTCCGCCACGATTTTGAGGTCCGGAAAATCTCGAAGCAAACGACCCGTACTCCATGGCGTATAAGTAGCCCGGCCGCGATGGGTTTCGTGTCCGATAGGAATCCCTGCCTGTTGTTCAAGCCGAAGCGCATGTTCAAAAAAGACGAGTTGCTCATCATACGGCATGGAGTCCTTCGCGCTGTGAGAATTGATTAATAATGGTTTAAATCCGGCGGCTCGCTCAACCTGTTCCTCAAACGATGCTTTATGATCTCCGCTGGTATACACCAGCATAATGAGCTCCAAATCATATTTTTGCAGCAGTTCTTTAAATAACGATTCATCTTCTAAGGCAGGCATTCCGCTTTCAACACCGGTATATCCGGCTTCAGCAATTTGCTTCAGCTGTGTATCCCAGTGCCCCGGCATCCCCCAAATTGCTTTAAACGTTTTTAATTCCATCCACTTTCACTCCCGTTCTGGTTACAGTCTACCGCTCCAGCGTGGATCGGCAGGCAATCACTAAGCTTCAAACAGGTGAATCGGAAATATGCCCTTTTACGAAATTTATAAGTTATTGTACTCCCGCTGCCTTAAGCTCTCATAGAGCAAGACCGTGGCTGCCATAGCTACGTTGAGCGACTCCGCTTGTCCAACCATTGGAATAATGACGGACTCATCCACTTGTTCCCTCACATCCCGCGACAATCCTTCCGATTCACTGCCCATGAGCAGCCATGTCGGCTGGGTCCAGTCATAGCCATAGCAAGTATGCTGGGCCTGCAGGCTTGTGCCAATTAGCTTAATGCCATGGGCTTTCGCTTGCGGCAGAAGCGCTAGCAAATCTGCTTCAATAATAGGCAAATGAAACAAAGAGCCCATCGTCGACCTGACCGTTTTGGGGTTATATAGATCGACGCTGCCTTTGCCAAGGATAACCGCATCCGCTCCAACTGCATCAGCACTACGAATAATCGTTCCGGCGTTTCCTGGGTCGCGCACCCCGTCAAGTACGACGACGAGGCAATTACCTGTGAATAACGTTTTCGTATCGGCAGATAACTTAGTTACAACGGCGAACACTGGCGGCGGAGTATCCGTTCCCGTACATTTCGCCATGACCGCGCGGGATGCTTGTACCCATTCCGCATCGTTTGTTCCTGCTGCTTGCCTCTCTTCTCGCACAGTCGCCAGCTCTGCAGGAATTCCGCGCTCCGCGTCATAGATGATTGCCATTACACCGACGCTGCCCTTCAGAGCTTCCAACACTAAATGAACACCTTCAATTAGAAACTGTCCGGTGCGATCGCGGTATTTTTTGTCGAGCAGCGATGCCCACTGCTTGACCTTGTCATTTTGTACAGATGAGATCAATGGATCATAATTTACATTCATAGTGTTCGTTAACCTTCCGAATAAGCGATTTCCAGGTTTTTCAAATCCGAATTTTTACCCACGATAACGATAACGTCCTCACTGCCGATCAAATCTTCCGCATAAGGGGCAATATTCATTGAAGTGCCTGTTTTTATAGCCATAACGTTACATTTGTATCTCGCCCTAATGTCGAGCTGCTTTAAGCTTTTGCCGATCATTTGCTCCGGTGCCTTAATCTCAATGATGCTGTAATCATCGGAGATTTCGATGTAATCCAGGATGTTTGGAGAGACAAGATGATGAGCGACACGCAGACCCATATCCCGCTCCGGGAAAATGACTTTATCAGCGCCGATTTTATGCACCACTTTGCCGTGCAGCTCGCTTTGCGCTTTGACGATCAAGGTCTTTACTCCAAGATCCTTCAATATTAATGTCGTCAAAATACTCGACTGAATATCTTGACCGATTGCTACTACAACGACGTCAAAGTTCCGTATTCCAAGCGCGCGAAGCGCATCCTCATCCGTTGAATCCGCTGATACGGCATGCGTGACCGTATTAACGACCTCCTGCACCCGCTGCTCGTTTGAGTCAATTGCCAGCACCTCGAAGCCCATCTCCGTCAATGCTTTGGCAACGCTTGAGCCGAAGCGTCCCATGCCAATTACTGCGTACTGTTTTTTCGCCATCGTTACAAAATCCTCCTTTTAGGATGATTGCTGCAGTTAGCCTAACTAAACGTATTCCGAAGCGCTCTTTCCCTTATACCATTTTCACAGTATATCATATCCAGTTTATTCGGATGAAAGCAGCTCTTGCTGGACATATTATATTAGTAAATCTGAATGCGGCAGGAGGTTATTAAGGTTGAACACAAATACTATTGATTTGCGCCAAGCGATCGTTATGCGTGTACAAGATAAGTCCGAGCAAGAACTCTCGGAAATCATCGAAGACTCAATTGGTGCCGATGAGCACGCTTTGCCCGGACTCGGAGTATTGTTTGAAATGATCTGGCAGCAGTCGACTGAACCGGAACAAAGCCGAATGGTTGATTCTCTGCACAAGCATCTTCACCATTCCGAGCACGCAAATCCGTCTCAATAACGAAACGCCGCCGAATAGACGAGATTTCCGCCGACGATTGTATTCGTTACCCACGGGTGGCCTTCGTAACGATCGACTACGATAAGATCGGCCGCTTTGCCGGGCTCGATGGAACCAAGCTCGCTGCCCGAGCCTAACGCCTGCGCAGGATGAAGCGTAGCCATCCGCACCGCCTCCGGCAAAGCTGCCGTTCCTTCATCACTTAGCTTGAACACCGCAGAGAGCAAGGATGAGGGATGATAATCGGAACAAATAATGTCCGCTGCACCTGCCATAATGGCATCGACTGCCCTTAGGTTTTGGTCATGCGACAAGCCTCTAACCACATTTGGAGCACCCACGCATACATGAAGTCCCCGCTTGGCAGCGTAGTTCGCCGTCACCAAATTAATCGGAAATTCGCAGATGGATACGCCATAGCCTATCGATTCCTCAACCTTTTCTACCGTATCATCGTCATGAGACGCAATAGCTATACCCCGTTCAGCTGCAAGCTTGCCTAATTGATGCAAATGTTCCCAGTTAACCTGCTGCCTCCGCTCAATTAACCCGTCAACAATGACTTGAACCTCATCGATACCTACACCTTGATTTTTCATCACATAACGCTCAAAAGAACCCGGCTCGTGATATTGTCCTTGTCCTGGCGAGTGATCCATAAACGATAAATATTCAATAGCATTCTCATCCAAATACCGTTCCACAATAGGCATTCCAGCCAAATGCGACACCTCGAACCGCAAATGAATCCGGTTGCGGATCATCGACCGTTTGCTCCGGTAGCGATGAATGTGCTCAACCATTCCCGTTAACAGGTGATCGCCGCGCAGACTTAATCCAACGCCGAGCGAAAGCGAGTGGTACATCGTCGTAATGCCATGCACCGGCAGCTTCCGTTCAAACTCCAGCAAAGCCATATCCAGCGGAAATAACGTATTCGGACGCGGCTGCACTTCCTTCTCAATCGCATCGCAATGAATGTCGATCAGTCCAGGCAGGACGTAGCGTCCCCCCGCATTAAGAACAACTGCAGACGGATTTTGCTGCCTCCAATCCTCAATGGACGAAGCATCACGGAGCAACGATTCAATACGGCCCTCTTTGACAGTCACTGCCGCTTCTATTACCTTATCCGGCAATACTAACTTCCCATTCATCACAATCATTGGCTCTTTGTTCGAATGCGTGCAGTCACTCATTGGTTTGGTCGACCCCTTACCCTTAAGTTATAGAAGTAAGCTTACCATATTCTGGTCCTGAAAATCATCCTGCCGGGCTTCTTGAAAAAGTAGCCACACGATAAAACAAAAGCCCAGGCATCATGGCCTGGACTCCCATTGTCGAGCTTTTCATTAATCAAACCTTTTCCTTATGCTTCATCCTCTTTCGGAATAAACCGGAAAATATCTCCGGTCTCGAACGAATCGATCAGCCTATCCAGCCATTTGTAATATTTTATGGCGTCATCGATTTTTTTTGAGTCATTGTTGAGCACTTCTAAAAAGGCTTCATCACTCTCATATTGCTGCTTGAGCGCATCGATTTCCTTCATTGACCGATTTAAGACGCTCATGTTTTGATCGACGGCTTTTCTCCATTTAATAGAGAAGAAATCGGCGAAGTTTTGATGCCAATCCGGTACGACCTCATATAAATCCTTCCGCGAGCCTTTGCCCCATACTTTATTGATCATCTTCAAATCATGCAGCGTCCGCATGCCCGTGCTCATCGACGTCTTGCTCATCCCCATCGTCTCGCTCATCTCATCAAGCGTCACCGGCTCCTGATTGAAGTACATATTTCCGTATAAATGGCCAATGGATAGCGTTATGCCGTATAAATCCATATTTTTCCCTATTGATTCAATGACGCGTCGGCGCGTGTTTTGCAATTTTGCGCGTTGATCGTCTGTTAGTGCTGCAAGTTCATTCATGTCGGTTCCTCCCGAGGAATGTCGTTTCCCCTATCAATGCTACAACAAGTATTGTAATCAAATGTTTGTCTATATGTAAAGATAGCAATTTGTATGAAAAAGGGAGTTATCAGGAGGATTCCGCACGTAAAGTTCGTAAAGTTATAACTGTACAAAGTATACGGAAGCTCACGCCTTTTGACCTTTACAAAGATAACCATCTACACTTATAGAGTCGAAATATTCCACAAGGGGGGCAAAACATGGCGATCATAGAAGCCAAGAGGCTGACCAAAATATTCGGAGCCGATCCGAAAAAGGCGATCCCGCTGCTGGATAAAGGATGGTCTAAAGATAAAATATTCGCGGAAACGAAGCTTACGGTTGGCGTTAATCAAGCAGACTTCGCGATCGAAGCAGGACAAATATTTGTCATTATGGGCTTGTCCGGTAGCGGCAAGTCGACACTCGTTCGGCTGCTGAATCGGTTAATCGAGCCAACATCGGGCCAAGTATTATTTAACGGAACGGACGTACTGCGTATGTCGCCCGAGCAATTGCGGCAGTTTAGAAGAAAAAATGTGGGCATGGTATTTCAGAAATTTGCGCTGTTTCCGCATCGTACCGTCATTCAAAATATCGAATACGGCCTTGAGGTCCAAGGCATCGATAAGAAGAAACGCAGAGAGATGGCGATGGAATCGCTTGAGCTTGTTGGACTCAAAGGTTGGGAGAACAGCTACCCCGATCAATTGAGCGGCGGCATGCAGCAGCGTGTCGGACTGGCAAGAGGGCTAGCCAACGATCCTGATGTCCTGCTGATGGACGAAGCTTTCAGCGCGCTAGATCCGCTTATTCGCAAGGATATGCAGGATGAGCTGCTTGAGCTTCAAGCAAAAATGAAAAAAACGATCGTTTTCATCACACATGACTTGAACGAAGCTCTTCGAATCGGTGATCAAATCGCTTTGATGAAGGACGGAAGCATCGTCCAAATCGGTTCGCCTGAAGAAATATTAATGCAGCCTGCCAACAAATATGTTGAGCGGTTTGTCGAGGATGTCGATTTGTCCAAAGTGCTGACCGCATCACATGTAATGGTGAAGGCTGAGACCATTACGATAGAGAAAGGCCCGCGCGTAGCTTTGCAATTCATGCGGGACCGCGGGATATCCAGTCTATACGTCGTCGATAAAATGATGCGCCTGCTCGGCGTAATCACCGCCGATGATGCTGTCCATGCGATAAAAAACGGACTTAAGCTTGAAGAAGCGATGCAGCGGGAAGCACCTTCCGCTGTTCCGGAGACGCTGCTTCATGAATTGTTTGAATTAATGAGCAATTCAAAATTTCCTGTATCCGTTATCGATCAAAGCGGGCGTCTGAAGGGTATCGTCATCAAAGGTGCTGTTCTTGCAGCATTATCCGGAAATACCGTATTAGAGGCAGGTGAACGTCATGAAACTGCCTAAAATTCCGCTGGCCGACTGGATCGAGTGGCTGGAGGGCTGGCTTGAAACGAATCTGGAGCCATTATTCGGCTTTATACGTGTTGTCGTAGGCGAAACCGTTAATGGACTAGAAGCTGCACTAAGCTGGTTTCCCGCTATTGTCCTTATCCTATTATTTACCCTTCTCGCTTGGTTTATCGGCAAGTGGAAAATGGCGTTGTTTACGTTAATCGGGCTGTTTGTTATTGAAAATCTGGGATACTGGAGCCAAACGATGCAGACACTCGCACTCGTACTGACAGCAGCTTTTATATCGGTACTGATCGGGGTACCCACCGGCATCCTGTGCGCACGCTACAACAGCATCCAGAAAATCGTTACGCCAGTGCTAGATTTTATGCAGACAATGCCGGCATTCGTATACTTGCTGCCTGCTGTTACCTTCTTTTCTCTAGGTGTGGTGCCTGGCGTTATCTCATCCATTATATTCGCCATACCGCCTACGATTCGACTGACGAATCTCGGCATTCGCCAAGTGCCGGAGGAGCTGGTAGAAGCTGCAGACGCCTTCGGCTCAACTCCTGCGCAGAAGCTGTTTAAGCTTCAGCTTCCGATTGCGAAGCCGACGATTATGGCCGGCATTAACCAAACGATCATGCTGTCGTTATCGATGGTCGTTATTGCATCTATGATTGGCGCACAAGGCGTTGGCGCATACGTATACCGTGCCGTTACGCAGGGTAATACAGGCGTCGGCTTTGAAGCTGGTCTCGCAATCGTCATATTGGCTATCATACTAGATCGGCTGACCCAGCAGGTTATCCGTAAAACAAACACGGCCTAATTTTATGAAGGAGTGATCTTTTGAAACATAACAAAATGAAAGTAATCACAGCTGCTATTCTGATGATCGTACTGCTTGCGGGATGCTCGTCCGCTGGCGCAAGCCATAAGAAAGTGACGCTAGCCTATGTCGCATGGGATTCTGAAATTGCTAGCACCTACGTCGTTAAGGAAGTGTTCGAGCAAAAGCTCGGGTTTGAGGTCGAGCTGATGCAGGTCGACGCAGGACCGATGTGGGCCGGCATTTCCGACGGCAGTGCCGACGCGATGGTAGCCGCTTGGCTTCCAACGACGCACGCATCCTATGTATCGAAATACAACGGTCAATATGAAGACCTGGGACCAAACCTGGACGGTACAAAAATCGGTCTGGTCGTTCCTCAATATATGGAAATTAACAGCATCGAGGATTTGAATGATACGGTTGGAGCTTCTGTCGACTATACCATTATCGGCATTGAGCCGGGCGCAGGCTTGATGATGTCTACAGAGAAAGTTTTAGACGAATATGGCCTGCGGGACAAATGGACACTGCTTGAAAGCTCCTCTGCTGCAATGACGGGTCAGCTGGAGAAAGCGTACGCGAACAAAGAGCCTATTATTGTGACCGGATGGACGCCTCACTGGAAATTCGCCAAGATGGATCTGAAATATTTGGAGGATACTAAAAACGTTTATGGCGGAGACGAGCAAATCCATACGATTGCCCGTAAAGGCCTGAAGGAAGATCAGCCTGAAGCTTTCGCCTTCCTTGATCAATTCAACTGGACACCTGAAGATATGGAGAACGTCATGATTCAAATTCAAGAAGGTCAAACCCCTGAGGCTGCGGCTAAAGCATGGGTTGAGCAGAATGCGGAGAAAGTGGATGTTTGGTTGAAATAGTAATCTCGTTTTACAATGGCTGACCCCTGTGATCATAAATCACAGGGGTCAGCTTTTTTACATTTAATCCAAGCAGAACGGCTGCAATCCTAATGGCAGCGGCGCCGGTCTCTCGCAGGTGCTTTTCATCATATAATGAGCTCCTTGCTCCGAAGCGTCGTGGAAGCCGTGCATCGCTTCCAGAACGTGAAAGGCTAGCTCGCCATTCGCCCGATGCTTGCGGCCGGTCTGAATCGCTTTGGCCATATCGGCGGCGCCTACGCCGCGCGCGTTCTCCGCATATCCGTATGCAAGCGGAATGTCTGACCACTCGTTCGAGCCTGAACGCCAAATTTTGATCGTACCGCCAAATGTATTTGGGTCCGGAACAAGCATTGTGCCCGCGCTTCCGTATACTTCAATTCGGGGAAGCGTAGAACCCCCCTTCACATCGAAGCTCGTCAGCAGCGTGCCGATCGGACCGGATGCAAAATCCATTACGCCTGCAATATGCGTTGGCACTTCTACCTGTACCTTCTGACCATATTTCGGTTTGCTGGTAATCGTTCTCTCTGGATAGGAGATGCGTGCCGAGCCCGTTACGCGTGTTATTGGACCAAGCATAGCAACTAACGCCGTCAAATAATAAGGCCCCATATCAAACATTGGGCCGCCGCCCTTTTGATAGTAGAAATCCGGCGCAGGATGCCATGATTCATGTCCGCCACCGACCATGAAAGCGGTAGCGCCGATCGGCGTGCCGATCCAACCGTCCTCCAGCAGCTTAATGCTCGTTTGAATGCCGCCGCCAAGGAACGTATCCGGCGCGCTGCCTACGAGAAGTCCTTTTTTCTCAGCAAGCGCCAATACTTCCGCAGCTTCCTCGCGCGTAACTGCAAATGGCTTCTCCACATAAACGTGTTTACCCGCTTCGAGCGCGCGTAAGCAAACCGAAGCGTGCGCCTGAGGGATCGTTAGATTAATAATCAATTGGATATCCGGATCAGCAAGCAGCTCCTCGACCGAGCAGCCGCGGACACCGAATTCTTCGCCTTTCGCCCTGGCCCGCTCTACATCCAAATCGGCACAGGCTACAACCTGAAGCGCATCAAAGCGATTGCCGTTCTCAAAATAAATTCCGCTAATATTACCAGTACCGATAATGCCTGCTTTTATTTTATCCATGTTCACTAGTCCCTCGTCCCATATCCTGGTATTATTTTCCAACTCGCTGATTTCGCTATTACAATTGATTATCCGCCATGCCGCTGTATGCTGCCGCGCCTGTGCCAGCCGCTGCCGCCAGTGCTTTGCCTTCCGCACTCCACAGGAAGCCGCGTCGCATAAGCTCCTTTACAGCCGGAATTTCTATGATGTTCGCTTGATGGCCAAGCGAGTTGTAATAAACCCTTCCAACACCCCAACGCTTCGTCCAGACGACAGGCATATCGACCGCTTTATTGAGCGAATGAGGGCCTGGCGTTAATGGAAAGCGCGTCGTTGCAAGCACTTCAACTGCCGGATCGACGTGCAAATAGTACTGCTCTGTGCTAACGGTGAAATCCTCGATGCCTTCTGTCAGCGGACTCGACGAGTAGCTGATATTGACCTTATATTCAACACCGTCATTGCCGGGGTGCGCCACCCATTGGCCGCCCGTCATAAACTGCCAGTCGACGTTTTCGCGGAACGCATCGCACATGCCTCCATGGCAGCCTGCTAAACCGACGCCGCTTTGCACAGCTGCAGATACGTTATCGACCAGCTTCTGATCAATGCGCGCCATCGTCCATACGGGAACGATTAGATCAAGACCCTTCAGCTTCTCCGCGTCAGAGAAAGCTTCCAGCGTATCAGACACTTCCACCTCAAAGTCTTCATTCTCCAGCAGCTCACGGAAAATCTCAGCTACCTCCTTCGGCTGATGTCCATCCCAGCCGCCCCATACGATTAAAGCTTTTTTCATTGCCGTTTCCTGCCTCTCTACAGCTCTATTTGATAACATTTATGACAACTCGCTAATAGCAACCCAACGACGCTCGGCAATCGAACGTTCTACTGCCTCGAGCACCTCTTGGCATTTCACGCCGTCCACAAAGTTTGGAACCGGCTGGCGATCCTCTGCAAATGCCTGCATCAGCTCATGCACCTCATGCGTGAAGGTGTGCTCATAGCCAATCGTGTGCCCTGCCGGCCACCAAGCATCCATGTAAGCATGAGCGGGATCAGTCGCGAGCACGCGGCGGAATCCTTGTACATCATCTGCATCGTCGGCAAAATAAACCTGAAGCTCGTTCATCCGCTCAAAATCAAACTTGATGCTTCCTTTACTGCCGTTTATCTCAAAACTATTTGTACAGCGGTGGCCTGCTGCGAACCGTGTAGCCTCGAAGCTGCCGAGCGCCCCGTTCTCGAACCTGGTCATGAACAGCGTCGCATCGTCAACGGTAACTTCGCCGCGCGGCGCATCCTCACTGCCTTTTGCGCTAAGCCCCGTCATTGCCGAAGCAATCGGGCGCTCTTTAATGAACGTGTCGCTCATTCCGATTACTTCGTTAAACTCGCCGACGAGAAAACGAGCCATATCGATCAAATGCGCGCCCAGGTCCCCGTGCGAGCCGGAGCCTGCAATTTCCTTCTGCAGACGCCAAACGAGCGGGAAGTTCGGATCAATGATCCAGTCCTGCAGGAAAACAGAACGGA
Organism: Paenibacillus prosopidis; assembly: GCF_003337375.1. Taxonomy (GTDB): domain Bacteria; phylum Bacillota; class Bacilli; order Paenibacillales; family Paenibacillaceae; genus Pristimantibacillus; species Pristimantibacillus prosopidis. The sequence continues at coordinate 26,044 of NZ_QPJD01000019.1, read as the reverse complement.
AATGATAAATTTTCCCGATGCGGCCATCCTCGACGAGCTTCTTCGCGAGCTGTACCGCCGGAGCGAAGCGATAGTTAAAGCCAACCATATGCTTCACGCCGGCTTTCTCAGCCGCCTCCAGCATTTCGCGTGAATCCTCGAGCGTGAGCGCAAGCGGCTTCTCGCAGAACAGATGCTTGCCTGCCGCTGCTGCAGCGAGGGCAATAGCCTTATGCGCATCACTCGGCGCATTGATATCTATTAAATCAATATCATCACGGTTAACAAGCTGCTTCCAATCGGTTTCTGAGCTTTCCCAGCCGAACTGTGCCCGGGCCTGCTCCAGCCCTTCCGGATCACGGCCGCATATCGCCTTCATCTCCGGCTTTAACGAATCCGGAAAAAACATCGGCAGCGCCCTATATGCGTTACTATGCGCTTTGCCCATAAACTTGTAGCCTACCATACCCACTCTAACTTTCTCCATTTGAATACCGCCTCTCATCTATTAGGATGTTTCTCTTGGGACAAGACTCACGGGCAGAACATGCTGACGTAAAGGATCTGTCTCATCTCCGCGCGCTTGATCAAGCAGACTGGCAGCAGCCAGCTTTCCCATTTCATAAAATGGCACCGATACCGTCGACAACCGCGGACTAATTATACGCGAGCCGTCTGAATCATCGTACCCGACTAACGCGTAATGCTGACCTGCCTCTAGAGCTAACTCACGTAAGCCCTGCATAAGTCCGATCGCCATCCGGTCATTTGCCGCGAAAACCGCATCAATGCTGCCGTCACGAATTTGCTTCGCAATCTGCTCCGCCAGCTCATAACCGCTTTTCCGGCTGTAATTACCGGTATACACGAGCTGCTGCCGGAAGGGTATCCCAGCCTCCTGAAGTGCCGCTTTATAGCCTTGCAGTCTGTCAGCACTATTGGAATATTGCGCGGGACCGTTCACGAAGGCCACCTTGCGTCTGCCTCGCTCTACCAAATGCCGGACGACTGCCATGCTCCCGGTGATATGATCTGCATCGACTGTTGCATATTGCTCCTCATCATACCGTTGGTTTACGAGGCAGAAGGGGAACCCTCCCGCCTTCAGCTCCGCTAGCGCTGCACGCTCCTCCGGAACATTTTGCGAGCCAAGCACGATACAAGCATCAATCTTCTGTGTCCGAAACAGCTTGGCATAATCTCTCGCCTCGTCCGGCTCTCTGAAAATAAGCAGCAAATCGTACCCGCAGCGCTTCGCCGTCTCTCCGATTCCGCTCAATATTTCCGAGAAATAATACGTCGAGAACAAATGAACCTTCGGTACGAACGGTAATATGACACCAATGTTCCCGCTTTTACGACGTGCGAACTGCTGTGCGAGCGCATTCGGAACATACCCCAGCTCAGCAGCAGCCAGCAGCACGCGTTCGCGCGTTTCCTCTTTCATTGGACCGACGTTGTTCAATACTCTGGAGACGGTCGCCTCCGAGACGCCGGCCAGCTTCGCTACTTCTTTCCTGCTAATAATCGATGGCCTCCTGAAAAGCATAGTTCATATTCAAACAAATTTAATTTAATGTACACGCGTACATTATGGCATGAAAACGGTTTAGCGTCAATAAGCTTATAGACGAAAAAAACGATCCGGAACAGTGACAACAAAGTTCCAGACCGCCATTTATTATGCACAGTTATGTCTTTTTCAACTTATTACCGCTTCGCAATTTCATTAATCCATCCAAATACGGCAGGTAAAGCGTTTGTTTGCTCGCTCGTGTCCATCCTTTTTATATAAGCATGACGGTTATCATATAAGCGTTCAATGCCATGAACCAATGTATCAACCGTGAGCTGCTCTTCATACAGAACATCGCAATAGCCCGATTTCTCAAACGACTGCGCATTCAATATTTGATCGCCTCTGCTCTGCTCCTTCGTAAGCGGAATAAGAAGCATTGGCTTTTTTAAAGATAGAAACTCAAAAATTGAATTAGATCCCGCGCGTGAAACGACAATATCAGACATCGCCAGAACGTCAGGTAACTGCTCGTTTATGTAATCAAATTGCTTGTAGCCAGGTAAAACCAACGAGGGATCCACTTGATTTTTACCGCACAGGTGTACGATTTGGAACTGCTTCGTTATGCGGGAAAGCGCCTGCCTCACCGATTGATTAATTTTACGTGCCCCAAGACTGCCGCCCATAACCAGAATGACCGGTTTGCTTCGTACAAAGCCGCATAACGCCCGGCCAAGATCCGCATTTCCTTGCTTTACTTCTTCGCGTATAACCGCCCCTACATGACGGCACTTGCCATTCTTCAGCATGCTTCCCGTTTCCGGAAAAGTCGTGCATACACCTGTCGCAAAAGGAATCGATATCCGATTAGCCAGTCCCGGCGTTAGATCCGACTCATGAATGAGAAGCGGCACCCTATTTAGCCATGCGCCTATTACAACCGGAACCGAAACAAAGCCGCCTTTTGAAAATATAACGTTCGGCTTGTGCGTCTTAATTAAACGATACGCTTGATAGAGTCCCTTTACTACCTTGAATGGATCTTTCACATTTTGAATGTCCATATACCTTCTTAGCTTCCCGGTAGATACAGCAAAATATTTGACGTCCGGGATTGTGGAGATGAGCTGCTTCTCAATACCGCTTTCCGAGCCGATATAAGCAACCGACCAACCCTCCTCGAGAAATCGGGGGATCAATGCCATATTAACGGTAACGTGTCCCGCCGAGCCTCCCCCGGTGAACATAATTTTTTTCATGAATGCCATGCCACCTATTCATCTGTTATCCTTTTATTATACGGGTAAAAGTTCTCTTTAGCACTGCTGCCATTCGTTGCATCGGAATGCGGTCTCAAACAAAAGCATCCCCGCTGCATGCGCTGCTGCGCACAAAGCAAGGGATGCTTTCTCACTAGTATTATTGCCGCATTCTTAAGGAGCGGTTTCCAAAAACTTAGAAGTCGGATTTTTGTCAATAGCCGTCCGCATTGCATATTCGTTTTCGAACAATACGACATAGTTGCCCTTCTTGTCCTTAACAAGCGTCGTGTTGATCCGGAACTTGCTTGGGTCGATTTTGTCGTCGACGATCCACCTGGCGAATTGGAACTGCATACGGTGCAGCTGAATGTCAACGCCATACTCCGCCTTCATCCGATGCTCGAACACCTCGAATTGCAAATGACCGACAACGCCGAGAATCGTCTCGTCAAAGTTGCCTGTCGAATGGAACACCTGAATGGTACCCTCTTCCGTCAGCTGGTCGATTCCCTTCTGATACTGCTTATGCTTCAGTGCGTTTTTAACCGTCACTTTCGCGAAGATCTCCGGCGAGAACGTCGGCAGCTCATCGAATACAACCTCAGAGCCTTGCGATAAAGAATCACCGATACGGAAGATGCCCGGATCGAACAGACCGATAATGTCGCCCGGGTAAGCGGTATCGACGATATCACGATCCTGTGCGAGAAATTGCTGCGGCTGCGACAGCTTAATGTCTTTGCCGTTACGCACATGACGTACGCTCATGCCCCGCTCGAAGCGGCCGGAGCAAATGCGAAGGAACGCTATCCGGTCACGATGCGCCGGGTTCATGTTCGCTTGAATTTTGAAGACGTAGCCGCTGAACTTTTCGTTCGTCGGCTCAACCACGCCGGTCGTGCTGTTGCGCGAGGTTGGCTTTGGCGCCAGCTGCAGGAAGTTTTCCAGGAACGTCTGAACGCCGAAGTTGTTAACCGCGCTTCCGAAGAAGACAGGTGTCAGCTCGCCTGCCCTCACCTTGTCAAAATCAAATTGATCGCCCGCGACATCAAGCAGCTCCAAATCCTGAATAAGCTGATCTGTCAAATAGTCGCCCGCCATCTCACGAATGAGCGGGTCGTTATAGTCGCTGACAGGACGAACTTCAATCGTGGAATGGTCATTGCCCTGGAACAGCTCGACCTGTGTTTTCATCCGGTCATATACGCCGCACAGCTCGCGCCCCATTCCGATGGGCCAGTTCATTGGTACCGAACGGATTCCGAGTACCCGCTCCAGCTCTTCCATGAGTTCAAAAGGACTTTGTCCTTCACGGTCCAGCTTATTGATAAACGTAAAGATTGGTATACCGCGCTTGCGGCAAACCTGGAACAGCTTGATCGTCTGCGCCTCGACGCCTTTGGCAACGTCAATTAGCATGACGGCGCTGTCCGCGGCGGTTAGTGTACGATAAGTGTCCTCACTAAAATCCTGGTGACCAGGCGTATCAAGAATGTTAACCCGGTGTCCCAAATAATCGAACTGCATGACGCTGGACGTTACCGAGATCCCCCGCTGCTTCTCAATTTCCATCCAGTCGGACGTTGCGTGGCGACTAGCTTTACGCGCCTTAACAGTCCCTGCAAGCCGAATGGCTCCTCCGAATAGGAGGAGCTTCTCAGTTAGTGTCGTTTTCCCCGCGTCAGGATGCGAAATAATCGCAAAAGTACGTCTTTTTTCTACTTCCTGTTTAATCTCTTCACTTAACGATTGGCTCATGCTTGCCTTCCCTTCATCATGCAGAGTATACGAAAGCAGCGTCTATTTCCCGCTGTTCGATACCCAAATAACATTATCTTCCTCTTGCCCATTGACCGGCCACCAGTGGAAGCCATCCTCTGCCAACAGCTGATTTGCTGCATCCGGGCCCCATGATCCAGCCGGATAGTGCTTCAAATCGCTCTTCTCTTCACGCCATGCTTGCGCGATACGGTCCACAAACGACCATGCTTGGGAAACCTCATCCCAGCGTGTGAAGTATGTAGAATCGCCGCGCGCTGCATCATGAATGAGACGCTCGTATGCTTCAGGCGTATTCAAGCCGATCTGGCAGCTTTGGCAAAATTCCATCGCAACCGGTTGTACGGAATTGTTCTCGCCCGGCGTTTTTGCATTTACTTTAATGTATATGCCCTCAAGCGGATTAACGCGGATGACGAGCAGGTTCGGTGCCAAATCATGACGCTGCGCGAACAGCACGTTTTGAGGCATCGATTTGAACTCGATAACGACTTCAGTCGTTTTTACCGGTAGACGCTTGCCTGTACGGATGTAGAACGGCACGCCTGCCCAGCGGAAATTATCAACGAAAACCTTAGCGGCAAAATACGTTTCCGTCGTCGATTCCTCATTCACGGATTCCTCTTGACGATATCCTGGAAGCTCTTTGCCTCTTAAGCTGCCTTCGCTATATTGTCCACGTACTACCTTTGAACGAACATCTTCACTGGACGTGTAGTTTCGAAGCGAACGAAGCACCTTTACCTTTTCGTCACGAATATCTTCTCCGTGCAAGCGGCTTGGCGGTTCCATCGCGATCATCGTCAGCATCTGCAGCATATGATTTTGGCCCATATCGCGCAAGGCTCCGGATTTGTCATAATAACCGCCGCGGTCCTCAACGCCGACCGTTTCCGACAACGTGATCTGAACGTTCGCAATATGGTTATTATTCCACAAAGGCTCAAAAAATGCATTGGCAAAACGAATCACTTGAATATTTTGGACCATTTCTTTACCGAGGTAATGGTCAATGCGGTAAATTTCTTCTTCCTTAAACACTTGATTAATTTGCTCGTTCAGCTTCTGTGCGGATGGAAGATCGTAGCCGAAAGGCTTCTCGATTACGACGCGGTGCCAGCCGTTCGATTCCAGCAAGCCGCCGTCGCGCAGGTTGAAAGATACAGGACCAAATAGGGAAGGCGCAAGCGCCAAATAAAATAGACGGTTGCCAGGAATAGCGTATTTCGCATCTAATTGCTCCGACAAGCGGCTAAGCTCACGGAAGCCTTCTACATCGTTAATATCAAGCGACATGTATACGAAATGCTCTGCGAACTGATTCCAAAGCTCGGCATCGTCTGCTTTGTAACGACAAAATTCAACGATCGATTCATACAGGTCAGCACGGAATTGCTCGTTCGTCCTAGGACGGCGAGCTAGGCCGACAACGGCAAAGTTTTCCGAAAGCTTGCCTTCTTTATATAAACTGAAAAGGGCGGGAAACAGCTTGCGTCTTGCCAAGTCGCCTGTTGCTCCAAACAGATAATAAACTGCGCCCTCTGCGGAGACGGAATCAAGATTATTGTTATAGGTCATTTGCCTCATTCTTTCCTATGAATTTTTATACAGCTTTACATGTTATGTAGTTTAGCATATCCATCCTTAAATCGCTATTCAACAGGCCATAAAAAATACTGATAAGGAACGTAATTTCTTCTGATCACAGCTCACCCGACTAAGGTTTTTCCGCAGTATTCACACTGTAGTCGCCCGTAATGACAGGTATTCCGATCGTCAAAGCGGTCTTGTCGGAATTTGTCTCTTTGTGTAGACCGATTTGTAAGTTTGCGGCTTTCCCGCTTCCGATGATAATTGTCGAACGCAGCATCCCGGAATATAACGTTTCGCTTACGGTTCCTCCATCAACAAATCGGTCAACCGACTTGGCATTTGCTTGTTTCATTAAATCCTGTATAGCTTGACCGTTTGCCGTATAGCCTTGAACCTTCATGCTGCTCGTAAAGGTTGGCGCAGCACGCGCCAGCTCTTCAGAAATGGAAGCAGCGGCTTGAATCAGTTTATGCTTATCCTGCAGCAGCGTCTGGTTCGTTTCAAGCAGCACCATGAGCTGCTCGCTGTCAATTGCCGTTTCCATGAGGCTAATCGATAAACGCCCGCCGTAAGCCTGCACCACCCCTGTAACTGTTTTGCCCTCGTTTTGGACAATTTTAGGTGTGGCATTTCCTTTTTCATCCGAAAAAAATTTAAGTACAAGCTCCTGCATCGTACCGGTATTCCCGGTCAAGTCCCACCTTACCGTCCAGACAGCCCCCGCCGAACCGCCCGTTAACTGGGCGTCGCCCCAAGTCCAGAGCGTCTGCAAATCATGAGTGAGCAGCTGCTCGGCTACGGTTGCTTCCGTCTGCTCGCTGTCTGCTTGCCACAGTGCCCCTGCTGCGCCTAACACCAGGACGAGCAATGCGAGCACAATGCCGAATCTGCTTCGTTTTGAGCGCTGCATGGGTGATTTGCGATTGATGACGGGCCTCGTTTCTTTTGGAATGTACATAATTTATATTCTCCTATCATCTCGGAATGGGTGAATATCCATACACGTTTGCCTGTAGGTGAATACACTGGTTGCAGGAATGATTAAGCGCAGCACGTAGTTAGTTTTTCTGCAAAAAATATTTAGGAGGTGTCACCGGCGAATGGAACCGATTTTCCCTTTACAAGAGGATGTCGTTCAACAGTATTGCGGATTGCCCGTATGTGTGATCATGAATGACGGCACGCGCCACGTTGGCATACTCAGCTCCTGCCGGGGCGGTAGAGTATTGCTCAATGCAAATTCGAACAGCGGTACTGAGGCCATATTGAATAAAGTGCAGCCGCAAGCTTCAAAAAAGAAAAAGGGCGGCAAAAAAGCGGATAACCAACAGTCTGAGCAAGCGCAAACGCAGTCCTATCCTTATGACCCGTATTTTTATGGTCCGCAGCCTTACTATCCTTGGGGAGCGGAGCTTATTCTCGATTTCGCGCTTATCGCATTCCTGTTTCTATTGTTATAATGGCCGAAGCGGCGCAGCTCTAAAGAGCAGAGCCGCTTTTTTTTCTTAAAAAAATACGTAATGTGAAAACAATTGTGGGGTGTGCTTCGTGCTGACAGGTTTCGCCAGCCTTTTTACAGTGTGTATAGTATGCTGGCGCTGCAATTATAAAGTAAGTGTGGAAGGAGTTTTTAGTATGACCGGATTTATTCGCTCGATTCGAGGCATTGAACGGACGAACGTCTACGCGCCGATACAAGCAATAAACCGTTATGCTTCTTACCCTTATCGGGAAGGCGAGCCTCAGCTGCCGCCAAACAGCGAGCGTGACTGGAATTACGTCTATAAGGAAGCCGCTGACAGCGCTGCTAAGTGGGTCCGCACAGCTAAGCAAGCTCAGTATGACTTAGACCGTTTGATGTGGGATTTGAGCCGGCAGTTTGATGCAGGCATGCCAGTAACTGATCATATACATAACCTCACCCGGCTGCTCAATGATTTGGAGTCGCAGTATCTCCTGCATGCCGGAGATTTAAAGCCGGGGCTATGGGCCAGTATTGAACTTGCTTTGCAGCATCCGGCAGCCAAGGAGCTTGGTCTGCAGCGCGGCCGGGAAAGCGGCAAGTGGGTTGTTGATCTACCATACTTTCGCCAGTCGCAACAACCGAAGGGGAATTTGAGTTTGGATGCTAAAATAGAAGCTGGTACGTATGCGAGTGCTAATTCTGGTGCTTCCAATCCTTTTGAACCCGCTTCAGCCCCCCGCATGAAACGGCTGCTGCTTGGTGCTGACGGTATGCTTACCGGATTAAAACATGCTTTAACCTATGCCGACCACCAAAAGGCTGTAGACCTACTGCAGCTCCGTTTGCCGACTTCACTTCCGTACGCTGCCTATTACGGATCAATCCAATCTTACTGGCCGCTTCCTACTGTCGGCATAATATTAAATCGCTATTTGTAATCGTAGCTCCCGCTGAGCTGCACAATATATAAGTGGATCAAACCATGAAAAAATATTTATTCTACATGGTTAGTCCTATTAGAAAGAGAAAGCTGTCTATTCCTCTATTCGTCTAAGCCCATCTTATTTCCTGCCATTTAATCGATGATTTTCCTGTAATTGAGACCGCAGACCCAAAGCGGCTATGTGGTGCAGGAATGCACCTTATTTCACTGTTCCCACAACCATGGCATGGCATTGGCGTGGCCCATCGTTGCACTTGAGTGTGCAACTTCTTAAAAAGTTATTTCTGTTCAGACCGGCTAAAAGAGTATCTTTAGGGGAGCAGAATAACCTGGATCATTTCACCGGCTTCGGCACCTTTTGAGCCTGAGGGGATAACTGCAAGTCCGTCTGCATCTGCGATCGAAGCCATCATGCTCGATTTCGAGAATGCGAGCGGATCAGCCAGTAACCTCCCGTCCGGCTGATGAAGCAAACGCGTGCGAACAAACCGGTCATGCGGACTTGATTTATCTATGCTTGTATGCAGCTGTGCCGTGACTGTACGAGGAAGCGCCTCCTCTACACCCTGCAGACGAAGCAGCGCTGGACGTACAAACAACTCAAAACCCACAAAGCATGCACCCGGGTTACCTGATAAAGCAAACAACAGCTTCCCGTTAATAACAGCCGCAGAAGTCGGACTCCCGGGCCGCATCGCTACCCGGTCGAACAATACTTTGCTGAGGTCATGCTGATCGCTTGTCCAGCTTCCTTTTTTGATAGAACGGAAGATTTCGGACATCACATCGAAGTCTCCGACAGAAACACCGCCGGTCGTAACGATTAGATCGGCCTCGTCCCACACACGGGCGAGCGCCGCCGCGACCGCACCCGCTTCATCTGGCAGCGTGCCGCATATGAGCGGCACAGCGCCGCTTTGCTCTACCATGGCCGCGACCATACAGCTGTTGCTGTCGCGGATCTGGCCCGGCGCAAGCGACGCCTCAACCGGCAGCAATTCGCTGCCGGTCGCGAATACCGCAACGCGCAGGCGCTTGTGCACCGGCACGACGGCATAGCCGAACGTGCCGAGCAGCGCAATATGGCCCGGCCGCACAAGCGTGCCGGGCTGCGCCAAAGCGCCCCCAAGGCGAAACTCCTCGCCTTGGGGCGCTATGTTCTGCCCGGGCAAGCCGGCGCGCTTAATCAGCACCGCCGCCGAGCCATCGGCCAGAATGGCTTCCGCCGTCTGCTCTAGCATGACGACGGCGTCAGCCCCCTCAGGCACAGCCGCGCCGGTCATAATGCGCACGGCAGTGCCCGTTTCAACGGCCGCCAGGGCGAGACCGCCCGCCGCGACCGAATCAACGACGCGCAGCGTCACCGGCTGCTCCGGCGACGCTTGCGCCACATCTGCTGCGCGCACGGCATAGCCGTCGAGGCCCGAGCGCGCGAAGGGCGGCCAATCGCTTGACGCATACATCGTCTGCGCAAGCCTTCGGCCGCCGCTGAGATGCAGCGGCACAAGCTCGCTGCCGCATCGCAGCCCTTCCGCAGCAGCAAGCACCCGCTGCTGCGCCTCTTCAACCTTCACAGCCCGCCGGTTAAACCGGCCAAGCTGCTCATTTCCATTCCCGGCTGCCCTCTCTAGCTCCGAAGGCACCTTCACACCGTTTATCTCCACTCGCTCTTCCGTTCCATTCCACTCTGACACAACCTAGCCCCCCGCCAAAATTCTGCAATGTCTCATGATGCCTCACTAACATTTTCCTTTATTCCTTATTCCTTCATACCGTTCTTTCTTTCATTCCTTCATCACTTTATTTCATTCCTTCATACTGTTCTTTCTTTCATTCCTCCATCACTTTATTTCATTCCTTCATACCGTTCTTTCTTTCATTCCTTCACTCCATACCGTTCTTTCATTCATTCCTTCATCACTTTATTTCATTCATTCGTTCATTCCATTCTCTACCCGCAAACAGCTTCTTTAGCCTCAATTTTACAATGTGTGATAAACTATTGGCAATTACAGTCATCCTATTACCAAAAAAGGAGCTCGCCATGCAGCCTGCAATCTCCCGTTCTCCACTCATTTTTCAAATCGTCGGATACAAAAATACCGGCAAAACCACATTGGTTTGCCGGTTAACGGAGCGCTTTAAACAAGCTGGATATAAGGTTGGAACGATTAAGCACGACGCGCATGATTTTCAAGTGGATACACCGGGCACCGATACGTGGAAGCATCAAGCTGCCGGCGCGGATATAACGGCCATTACGTCTTCCGTAAAAACGGCGATCATCAAGCAGCAGCCTGAGCCGCTTGACCGGCTTATTGAGCAAATGACGGAAGCAGATGTCATTCTTATCGAAGGCTTCAAAGCCGCTTCCTATCCTAAAATTATAGCCATCCGCTCCGCCGCGGACTATGAGCTGATTCAGAAGCTGAGCTGTCCGCTCGCTGCCGCAGTGTGGCCCGAAGCCGGTTCCCCGGCAGCAGCTAACCCTGTCGTTCCGGCCATCGATATCAATCAGATCGACCAGCTGTACCATATGTTATTATCGCTTCCTAAACAGAACTAGCTCTATTAGTCCGCAATTCCTTGCTTGTGCGCGTAAATAGCTGCCTGTGTGCGATCATCCACATCCAGCTTGTTAAATATATTCGTAATATGAAATTTTACCGTCTTCACGCCAATGAACAGCTCATCGGCAATTTCCTGATTGGAGAGTCCCTGCGCCACCCGTTTAAGAACGTCCATCTCACGGTCCGTCAGCTCCTCATGCAGCGGAGCTTGCTCCTGCTGCTTCGGCTGGCGGAAGCGATTCATCATTTTTGCCGCAACCTGTGATTCCAGCACGGATTGACCGCGGGCTGCCGCTCGAATCGCATCGGCGATTTCTGTGGCTCGCGACGTTTTCAGCAAATAGCTGAAGGCGCCTGCTTCAATAACCGGATACAGCTTGCTGTCATCCAAATAGCTGGTCAACACAATGACTTTGCATTCAGGATAAAGCTCCAACAGCTTCGCTGTCGTTTCGACGCCATCCATTCCGTCCATAACTAAATCCATCAAAACAACGTCAGGTTTGTATGCTTGCGCTAACCGAATACCATCCATGCCGTTACTCGCTTCCCCGACAACTTCGATTCCATCCTCTGTGTCCAGCACCGCCGCGAGCCCGATTCGCACCATTTCATGATCATCGACAAGCAGAACCTTTATTGGCTGACTCAATTGCTCAATCGCCTGCACACCTACACCGCCCTTATTATCATTTCATTTGTCATAATAATTGCCTCTATCATATCGTTTCCCTTAGTACACCCATTGGCACCCAGATGTGAATGAGCGTTCCTTCGCCTGGCTTCGAAATCATTTGCAAAGATCCGCCCAGCTCATTCACCCGCTCCTCCATCGTCAATAAGCCGTAAGACGTTTGCTTCTTCGCCTCCAGGTCGAAGCCCACACCGCTGTCCTGCAGACTCATATGCACTTGGTTGCCGCTTTGCAGCAGCCTGATGTCCATGCTTTCCGCTTTCGAATGACGCAGCGTATTCGATAGCGCCTCTTGGGCAATCCGGAACAAATGATCCTCTGCATTCGGCTGAAGCACAATCGTTTCATCTACCTCAAGTGTTATCGTCATCGGCACCTTTTGCTTCAATTCCTCCACTAATGCCGTAAGCGCCTGTCCTAAATTTTTACCATCCAAATGAACGGGCCTAAGATGCAGCAGGAGCGCCCGCATTTCCGATTGCGCGACTGCGGCCATCTCTTCAATGAGCTGTACTTGGCGCTTAGCCCGTTCCCAATCCCGTTCAATCGTCCGGCTAACAGCGGTTGCTGTCATCGATATAGCAAATAGCTGCTGGCTTACCGCATCATGCAGTTCCCGCGCCAGACGCTGCCGCTCTTCAATAACCGCGGAAAACTTCACCTTCTCGGTCCAGCTTGGATCCCCCTGCTCCTCGGCAGTCATTTCACCGTCTGAGGATCTGTCGTTATCCAGCGTTACCGCATAGCGGCGCTTCATCTGCTGCTCGCTAAGCCGCTTCAAAGCTTCCTTAAGCTTAGAGTTTTGCAAGTAGCTTCCCAGCGCTACCGCCGCCAAAGCTGCTCCAATTATAGTCAGACCTATAACTGCCCATTTGCCTTGAAGCGTGAATAGCTCGACATAACCGATTCCTTGCAGCACAATAACAACCAAGCTGATTATAATTAGCAGCCATAATATTGTTTCTGTAATATTTCGTCTGCGGGCCGCATGATTCGGTTGCTCGACCCTCTTACCCTGTTCCACACGGCTCACTTCCTTATATGTATCATTTTACCAATTAAGATAGACCTATGCCATATCCATTCCAAAAAACATGAAAGAGCAGACCGTCAAACGGTCCGCTTCTTCCAAGCCTTCAATTCCTATTCTTGAGCAGGAGGCGTGTTCAGCTTATTCTTGAGCGCTTGCAGCTGCTCATCGACCTTATGCTGCTTCTCTGCTTCGGCTGCATTAAAGCTGCCTGTCGTTCCGCTGTATGTGTAAGGTGTACGAAGCACATCGGCTTCTGCTTCCAGCTGCATGATTTTCTCTTCCATACGGTAGAAGCCGCGTGATGCAGAGCCGCTGTCAATCGTATGGTTTGCCGACAATTGCGCCATTTGCTTTTGCGCTTTCGCAACTTGTGCGCGGGAAGCGAGCTCATTGCGCTTATTGCGCAATTGGTAAAACTCATCCTTCATCGCGTGCAGCTGCTGAAGCAGCTCATCAGCTTGCGTCTTCGATTGTGCATGGAGCTCCACGTATTCCGATACCTTCTGGTCAAAATACAGCTTCTCTTCCAGCAGCTTGCGGGCAAGCTCCTCTTGACCGGCTCTCAGGGCCGCTTCAGCTTTCGATTCGCGATCAGCCACACTGCGTACCGCTTCCTCAAGACGCTGCTTCATACGGCGTTCATTAGCCATTTGTTTCGCTACCGTTACTTCTGCTTGATGAATTTCCGATTCCATATCACGCAGGTACTGATTTAACATAATGACCGGATCTTCAATTTTATCCAATGCCTCGTTTACCGATGCCTTCGTCATATCCTTCATCCGTTTAAAAATTCCCATGTTAAAATTCTCCCTTCTCGTATTTAGCAATTTTTGCTTTCAATTCTTCAATTTCCCGGCGTAATGCCTTTTTCTCCAAATCGTCCATCATGCTATCGAACTGCGTTGATGTCGTAGCGCCAGCTCCCGGACCCGGAGCGCTCCAAGCGCCTTGACCTTGTGGCGGGTTTTTGTAAGGTCCGCCGAATTGCGAATGTGATTGTGGACCAAAGCCGGAGCCATTAGCTCCGAATCCAGGGGAATATCCTCCGCCGTATCCGTTACCGAAGCCGTTTGGGCCAAAGTTAGAGTAGAGCGGCGGTTCCTTCGGTACGACTAAGCCAGCAATAATATAGATCAAAATAACAGCACCGCTTGTGAAAATCGTAACGACTATAAGTAATATCCGCAGCAGCGTCGCATCAACGTTTAACATTTCGGCTAAACCGCCGCAGAGGCCGAATAGCTTTTTGTCGCGTGAAGACCTGTACAGTTTTTTCAAGACGACCATCCTTCCTTCTCAAGCTTTCGCTTCAACTGCTCAAGCTCCCGTTCTATAACCGATTGTACGGTGTTACCCGCTTCTGATACAAACTCCTGCCCCATCCTGCGAATGTCGCGCAAGCTTTTTGCCTCGTGCTCCATACCGCGAATGCGATCCTCTAATCTTCTAAACACAGCTCCCGGTTGAACACCCTGTTCACCGAAGCCGCCGTTGTAACGGCTGTTCATCCGCTGCTGAAGCCGGAGCGATTCCATGCGTGCCGCATAATACTCGCGTTTGTCGTATACCGATTGGTACTCGCTGCGCATCTCGCGAAGCTGATCCTCGAGGTCAAGCGTATTTTGCCTGCTCTGCTCGTAAAGCTCCCGGTATTGGATTGAGCGCTCCTCGCAGCTTGCTTTCTCATGGAGAGCTATGCGGGCCAATTGCTCCTCGCCTGCTTTTAGAGCCGTCAACGCCTGATTCTCGCGCCGTTCCTTCTGCTGCTCGGCTTGCAGCCATTGCGCCTTCAGGTGATTGCTATGGCCAGCGTACTGCTGATATAGCTTCTCTGCCTGTATAATGTCCTCTCTTGTGGACCATAGAAACTGATCAATCATTCGAACCGGGTCTTCCGATTTCTCTAATCTTTCATTTAGAGTGGCGACTGTAATGTCACGCACACGCTTCATAATGCTCATTGAATATCCTCCTATCTATAATCACTCGCAACCGCTTAGTACGCTTTGCGTTTGTCTTTCTTAAACAATCCGACACCGACGACGATCAATCCGATTGCCAGAACCAGCATGATGATTCCACCCAGCTTACCTATTAGCATCATCGCACCGATTACAATAAGTATACCGCCTATCCATTTCTTGCTGTTCATCCAACCGACAATACCTAATCCGATTAAAATAAACGGGAGCAGGAAGCCAAGGATAGCACCGAAATTAATACCGATAAAATTAAGTACCGCGATACTACCGACGATGACGAGCAGAACGCCTAACGCGCTTTTTCCATTCATGTTCAATTCTCACTCCTTTCGCTATTTAGTTTTATTCGTTTCCGTTGTTGCGCTGAATTTGTTCCTCTTGCTTATGTACTTAGTTTAGATCAATTTTCTCCTTTATAAAACGGACCTTCGACGGTTTTCGAACTAGACCTAGGTCGAGTCGTTTGCCCTCCTAGAGGGGAAAAATAGAGCTTTTAACTATATTCCCTGGCTTTATCCCGCTTCATTGAAAAAAGAGCCAATCATGCGAATATCGCTTGACCCGCTCTTTATAGGTGAGCTGCTGGTTATTGGCTTGCAAGAAACTTGTCGAATTGAGCTTGCTTCTCCGCAATAATCTTCTCGATTCCTGCTGCTTTCAGCTTCTCAATATACTCCGGCAGTACTTTATCGATATCAACGGAGCCTGTTTCCAAAGCGTTTTGATATTGACGGTTAACATTAACGACAGCCGCTATCTCAGCTTTTACCGAATCGCCGTTAAATACAAAGCCTAGACCCGGGGACAATATCGCATTTTGGTTGAAGTCCCGAAATTTATTCCATTTCTCCGGATCCTCTGTATCCCATACATAATTCAAAAATTGATTGCCGAACATCCAATTTGAACCGGGATTGTATTCCTTCGTATTTTCAGTCTGCTTAATGACCTTATCGTTTACATTTATATAGTGCTTTCCCTCAATGCCATAATTCAATAAATTATTTAAGTATTTATCCGTATGAAGCAGGTTAATAAACATCATTGCCCGGGCGGGGTCTTGGGACGTTGAAGAGATGCCAAGCATCGCTCCTGCTGTTTCCGATGTTGCAATCGTTTTCGAATTCAATTCCAACTGAGCCAGCTTGCCATTTAGTCCGGTTTGAATAGCCAGCTCTTTGTCCTTACCTGGCTTTAAAGCGGCTGTAACGGAAAATACATCACCGGACTTCAAAGCATCGTTATTCATCGTTTGGTTGGTAGCCGCATCCTTATTAATGTACCCTTTTTTAAAAAATTGACGCGTTATTCGCAAGGTTTCCACATAGCGGTCAACCTCGAAGTTTGGCATTACCTTCGTGCTCTTTCCATCCTTTAGGATAATGCCTGGAATAGAAGTATCGCCAAGCGCATCATAATTGCCGACGTAGTGAGCGTTTAGCGTTTCGCTCTGCTTCAAATATAAAGGAATCATGTTTGGTTTCTTCTCAAGTACGATCTGATATACGGAGTCCAAATCATGGATTGTTTTTACTTTAGACATATCCAAACCAAGCTCCTCGGCAATATCGGCACGATAGACGATCCCGCCTTGCGCGGCCCTTTCCTTATTTGTCGGCACGGCATAGTTTTTCCCGTCAATTTTGGAGCCAGCCAAAAATACTTGATCAAGCGATTGCAAAATACCTTGTCCATACTGCTCCAATAAATTGTCAAGCTCAAGGAAAGCGCCTTTCGATACATTAACTGCGTGTTTGCTCCATTGCGCTGTGAAAATAATATCAACTTTCTCGCGGGAAGCGACCATTAGATTGATTTTGTCATCCCACGGTCCCCAATCAATCGGAATAAGATCTATTTTCGCATTTATTTTATCCATCAAATAAGCATTCATTGCTGCTTCGATTTCCACTTCATCCTGTTGTGGCGATCCTATATAGACAAACTTTAACGTGTAGTGTTCCAAGTTATTAGTCGTCTTTAGCTCGGCGTAAGTAACTTCATTCGATAAAGCGCTTTCATTGTTTACGCCTTTATTCACATTAGTTTTGCTGTTAGGTGACGAGTTATTCGTATTCCCTTGCCCGGAGCAAGCGCTTAATAGGATAAGGCAAGTGATTATAATTGTAATCATCCCTGCGTGGAAAAAAGGATGGCTCGTCGTCTGTGTCATATTCGAATTGCCCCCCTATTAGGATGATGTATTGCAAATGTTAGTAGTTTTAATTCTAAAGAATACAGAAAAAAATGCAACAGGAAAAACCCGCACCTTCTTCCAGGTGCGGGCTTCTTCACTTTTTTTGCAGCAGCCTATTACTTGCTTGCCAGGAAAGCGTCGAATTGTTTTTGCTTCTCTGCGACGACTTTGTCTACGCCTGCAGCTTTCAGCTTTTCTTCATATTCTGGAAGCACTTTGTCAACGTCTACAGAACCTGTTTCAAGCGCTTTTTGGTATTGTTTGATCACGTTGGCAATAGCGCCGACTTCTGCTTTCACAGGCTCGCTGTCAAATACGAAGCCAAGTGCTGGAGATACCTTTGCGTTTTGGTTGAACTCTTTGAATTTCGCCCATTTATCCGGATCCTCTGTATCCCAAACATAGTTGAGGAACTGATTGCCGAACATCCACGCAGAGCCCGGGTTGTAATTCGCTGTATTGCCTGTAGCTGTCATAATTTCGCCGTTTCTTGTGTAATGATCACCTTCGATACCGAAGTTGAGCAGATTGTTGATTTCTTTGTCCGTATGCAACAGGTTAATTAGCATCATTGCACGATCGGGATCTTTGGATGTTGAAGAAATACCGAGCATCGAACCTGCTGTTTCTGATGTAGCAACCGTCTTCTCCGTCATAATGATTTGCGCAAGCTTGCCTGTCAAACCGGCAGCGCTTGCAATTTCAGCATCTTTTCCCGGCTTCATAGGCTCGACTGTAGAGAATACGGTACCAGCCTTCCATGCATCCCCTGAAGACACTTGCGTTGTTGCTGCGTCTTCATTAATGTAGCCCTTCTTAAAGAAATCGCGGGTAAGGTTCAAATATTCTTTGTAGCGGTCTATTTGCTCTACTGCCGCTACCTTCGTAGCATCTTGGTCTTTCAGTATTGCGCCTGGAATCGTGGAATCACCCAAGAAATCGTAATTAGCAAAGAAGTGCGAGTTAAATGTGCCTGCCGTTGTGTACAGCGGCGTCATTTCAGGTTTCTTCTCTTTTACAATCGAGTAGACTGCATCCAGATCTTGAGGCGTTTTTACATTGCTCATATCAATTCCAAGCTCATCGGTAATATCCTTGCGGTAAACGATACCGCCAGCTGCCGCAAGCTCCTTGTTCGTTGGTACTCCGTAGTTTTTGCCGTTGATTTTTGCACCGTCGAGGAATGCTGGATCAAGGGATTCCTTGATACCTTGGCCGTATTTATCAATCAGGTCACCGAGTTCAATAAACGCGCCTTTACCAACGTTTTTAGCGTGTCCGTTCCACTGCGCCGTGAATATAATATCTACTTCTTCACGGGAAGCAATCATGAGGTTGATTTTATCATCCCATGCGCCCCAATCAATCGGCATCAGATCGATCGTCGCATTAATTTTTTCAGTAAGCAGCTTATTTAAAGCTTCTTCGACTTTTTTCTCATCCGTTTGCGGTGTGCCCGGATAGACCAATGATATTTTATAAGGCTTAAGATCTGATGCTGCTGTTGCATCTTCTGGTGCAGCTGGCTTGTTCGTTGCGGCATTTTCTTTCGCAGGCTCAGCATTGTTTTTAGAATTATTGCCTGAGCATGCCGATACAACTAATACGATGGTCATCAACAATAGAAGAAGCATGGATGTTTTTTGTTTAACGTGCTTCATAGCGGGTGGACCTCCCTCAAGATATAAGTTTATATGCTAAACCGGCATTGCCGGTTACAGCCGATCGTTAAGCTAATCCTATAATCAGCCTTTAACAGCGCCGACGGTCAGCCCTTTCACAAAGTATTTTTGAAAGAACGGGTAAGCAAATATAATAGGTCCGATTCCGACGACAACCATCGCCATACGAACCGTCTCGCTCGGGAATTTGAATGTTCCTCCTGCTGCATTGATGGCCGCTGCAGCCGTGCTGTTATTCGCGAGGAATTGAATATTCAGCATGGTCTTGTACATCAAATATTGAACGGTAATGTTAGCATCCTTTGTAATGAACACCAAACTCAGAAACCAATCATTCCAATACGTAAGCGTTTGGAAGAGCGCAACTGTCGCCAGTACCGGAAGCGATAATGGAAGCACAATTTTCACGAAAATGGTTAATTCGCCTGCGCCGTCAATTTTCGCCGATTCCAATACGGCGGCCGGGATCGTCGTCTGGAAGAATGTCCGGATAATGAGGACGAAGAAAGCAGCAACAAGAAGCGGCATAATAAGCGCCAACAACGTATCTTTTAGATCAAGCACTTGCGCATATACCAAGTACCAAGGGACAAGCCCTCCCGAGAACAGCATCGTAAAAAAAACGAAGAAGGTAAAAAACTTAGCGTGCGGAAAGTCTGTCCTGGATATCGGGTAGGCATACAATGCCATGATGATCAAGCTGAGCGTCGTTCCAATGATGGTTACAAATATGGAAATGCTATAAGAACGAAAAATTTGGGTTGCATCCTTAAACAGGAATTGATAGGCTGCAAAATCAAACTTCGAAGGTATAAATTGATAGCCATCGCGTATAACCGCTCCTTCGTCAGATATGGACACCATGACGATCAATACGAGGGGAACGATGCATAGCAGTGAATAGATAATGAAAAATATATTGATGCCTAGAGAAGCCGGTTTCGACAACTGGTTTTTCAGATTGGACCCGGACGATATTTTCTCGACTGCTTCCATAGGTTCACCTCCAAGGGTTATTCGTAAATAGAGCTTGCTTTGTAAGCATGACTAAAATAAGGCGTTATCTTTGTTGATGCGGCGTACAACCCAATTCGACAGGAACACCAGTGTAAAACCGACGACTGATTGTAGCAGCCCCGCCGCAGAGGATAAGCCGATATCGCCTACTGTCAGGAACGTACGGTATACGTAAGTGTCAATAACATTCGTAACCGGGAACAATACACCTGATTCTCTTGGTACTTGGAAAAAGAGCCCAAAGTCTGCATTGAATATTTTCCCGATTTGAAGCAGTGTCATAATCGTAATGATCGGCGTGATGAGCGGAATCGTTATGCGTGTCATTTGCTTCCACTTGCTTGCTCCATCAATGGTTGCGGCCTCATAATACTCATCGTCGATTCCGATAATGGCTGCCATATAAATAACGGTGAAGTAGCCCATGTTTTTCCATGTATTCACAAGCGGTAAAATGTAAGGCCAAACCTCTTGCGTAAAGTACCATTGCACCTTTTCGAGTCCTAATGCCGGAAGAAGCGAGGTGTTCAAGTAGCCATGCTCATCGCTTAAGAATCCGAAGACAAGATAACTAATGACAACCATCGATAGAAAATAAGGCAGAAACATAATCGTTTGGTGGAGCTTAGCGACAAATCGGCTTCTTATTTCATTCAGCATAATCGCGAACGCTAGCGGAAAAATTAAATTTAAAATAATAAAGCCCGAGTTGTACAGCAGCGTATTCCGCGTAATAATCCATGCATCTGAGGTTTTAAATAGGTATTCGAAGTTTTTAAGCCCGCTCCATGCGCTTCCCAATATGCCATCTGCATAGTTGATATTCTTGAATGCGATAATGATGCCGAACATAGGAATGTAATTGTTAAAAACCAGCAGCACGATGGCCGGGAGCATCATCACGTAAAACATCCAATACTTGCGGAAAATGTCCAGCTGCGATCTCTTCTTGGTCGTTATTTTTGGAATGTAGGCGGTCGATACCGCTTCCGTAGTATGTTTAGCCATCGCCTTCCTCCTCCTCTTTCCACTACTTTAAGTACTTGCTCTCTGTATTAATTGTATAAAAAAAAGACGCCGATAGCTGTCGGCGCCGTGACCTTATTAACGTTCCT
The DNA here is from genome assembly GCF_003337375.1 of Paenibacillus prosopidis. Taxonomy (GTDB): domain Bacteria; phylum Bacillota; class Bacilli; order Paenibacillales; family Paenibacillaceae; genus Pristimantibacillus; species Pristimantibacillus prosopidis. The sequence goes on along the minus strand of NZ_QPJD01000019.1, from coordinate 5,211 downwards.
GTGACTTCCTATAATACGTCCTGATACTTTTTTCGGTATTCCTGCGGTGTTAGTCCGGTCATTTTCTTAAACAGCTTGGAGAAATGTGAAAAATTAGCGTAACCGACTGTAACCGCAATGTCACTGATTCGGTTGTTCGTCTTCTCCAGCTCAGTACGGGCCTTCGCAATTCGGAGTCTAACCAAGTAGTCCGTTAATGAAAAGCCGGTTTCTCTACGGAACAAGCGCGATAAGTAAGCAGGATTCAAAAACACGTGCTCGGCAGCTTGTTCACGGCTGAATTCCTCGCCAAGATTTTCTTCCATGTACCGCTGAACCTTCTCCACCACCTGAGATACGTCTTTGCCGTTCTGATTGGCGTACTCGGTCACCTGCAGGCTTAGCTGCTGCGTCCACGCCCGCATCCGGGACAGCGATTTGAGGACATTCTCGCCAACCTCCCACTCTTTCTTCGCAAACACTTCAGTCATTGGCACCGATTTTTTATTAAACCATTGAAACAGCATGTTCATGAAGCCAAAATAAAAGGAAGCCATATACGTATAGTCAACCTTATTCTCCTGCATCTGATCGAAGCATTCGTCAATGCGCATCGATAATTCCGTTTGCTTGCCTGACTCAAGCAGAATCGCCCAATCGGAGAAAGGAACCTGCTGCGGAGCCGTGTGATCAAGCGTTCGTTTGTGATCCCGCTCCAAAATAACTGCGCAGGTCTCACTCACATTACTTCGTTCAAGCGCCAATAGCGACTGTACGGCTGAGCGAATTTGCCGGACCTCGACTTTCTCTCCAATGTAACAGGAAAGATGACAATGCAGCATATTTTTGCATTGATCGATAAACTGGTTGCATCTGTCCTCTAGCGTTGCTGAGAATTCGCTCTCTCCATCCTCTGAGCTATAAAATAATGCATAAAGGATTCCGTTACCATCCTGCACAATATGTCCCGGATTGCTCTGAAGGATAATCTCCTCGGCAGCATTTTTAACCCCATACGTCATAATTTCTTCATCACGAGCGGACCATTCTTCCCGCCATTGCTCAATACTGATAAGCACTGCCCTAATTGGACTATCAGCTTGAAGCGGCAATGCGTAGGTCTGCATTGCAGAATCGAGATGCTGTGGCGCGGCAGAGTGCCGATAATGTAATACATCCTGCCAGAACCGCTCGATTAAGATAGGACGCTGTTTGTTCCATTGCTCGTAAAACATATCGTAGGTGCCTCGGATTTTTGCGAGCTGCTCTAAATTACGCACCTTATCCAGCGCCTCGTTCACGCACTCCTTCAGCACTTGATGGTCAATCGGCTTAAGCAAGTAATCAAAGCAATCAAGTTGAACCGCCTGCTGCGCATACTTGAAATCGGCATGACCTGTTAGGAATATAGTTACGATAGATGGACAATTTTCGTTAACCCATTCGAGCAAATCAATCCCGCTCTGATTAGGCATATCGATATCGGATAAGACGATGTGTATCGTATGCTCCGTCAACAAGGCCCGTGCTTCTTCGACATCGTATGCCGTATAAATATTAGCTATGGGCAATGATGACCAATCTATCCCTTTTTCTATTCCGCGAATTGCTATTTCCTCGTCATCAACGACTAATAAATTATACAACTGCCCTGCCTCCTTCCAATGGCTTTGGAAATACGATAGTAACAATCGCGCCGCTGCCTTCCGAATGATTGCCGAATGTTATTGAAGTCCTCTCCCCGTACAGCAGATCAAGCCTGTGAATGACATTCATAATACCTAAGCTGCTTTTTTCCTCATGCTGCAGCGGCTCTTTGTTTTGAAGCTTTTTCAGTACCTCAGGACTAAAGCCGACTCCATTATCGCTAATGGTTAGAGCAAAGCCATTGTCCTCAGTCATTTCAGCCCTAATATGAATTTGGAATAATTGTCTCCGGTTTTTAAATCCATGAATGATCGAATTTTCCACAAAAGGCTGTATGGTCAATGCAGCAATCGGGTAGTTTAAAATTGTATCCATCCCTTCGAACGTACATTGCAGTTTGTCCGGAAACCTTATTTTTTGAATGGTTATATAGTTTTCGATATGCGTCAATTCTTCCTTGAGCGTTATCGTATCCCGGTTGGCTTTCATTATGAAACGGAAATAATCTGCTAGATGCAGCGACATCTTCTTAACGGTTTCCGTATCGTTCAGAGCGGCAAGATTATAAATAATATTTAAGCTGTTCATATAAAAATGCGGATTGATCTGTGCCTGAAGCTGTTTCAATTCACCTTGCTTCACTCGAAGCTGTTCTTCATAGACGTCGATTTTTAACGTTTTGATTTGCTCCGCCATAATGTTGAACGTATTTCCCAAAAATTCGAACTCAAGTGACTTGTTCTTCTTCAGTCTTACATCCAGCATGCCAAGAGAAATCTTCTTCATCCCGAGTATCAACTCATGCAGCGGTTTAAAAAGCATATTGCGCATAAAAAATAAATAAAGAAGTAAAATCGCAAGAAATCCAATCGGAGCGAATAGCGTCACATTTCGGAAAAACAAAAGGTTGCGCAGCAGTGTCTCCTCAGGGATGACAACCTGGTAAGCAATATTGACCCTTTCACTCATCCGGTTCATAACCAAATAGTCAGCCCCTGTTTCATGATCAGTCAGTGATTCATAAGGCTCTTTTAAAATTTCATCGTTCAAATCAAGAGGTGATAAGCTTTCCGTTAAAGCTTGTACAAGGCGGTTGTCTTCACGAAGATAGATACCGTTATGACCAATATCACCATCGCTCCATTGAATAGAGAGCATTGTATTAATATCCTTTACTTTAATAATCGCTCCGACATAAAGCTCCTCTGAAACCTTAATGAAATTGATAAGAAAATATTTGCCGGGCATCCGGTCGTCTGCTCGGACTTCCCATGTTTGCTGATCATTATGTGCCAGGTTTTCTGCAGTCGTCATGTTGTCCATATGGGATTTAATGATATTTTTCGTATCATTATACACGCTATTCGTTCCAAAAATGATGTCATTGTGGTGATATAAAAAAACGGCATCAATTAAGTTATATACGCCAACATCGCGATTCAACTTAGCATCAATCCTGATCTTAGTTAAAGTGTACCCGTCACTGTCCATCGGAAAAGACATTAGAAGCCCTACATCGGAATCAAGCACCGACATCTTGTACAAATAATCATTTATTTGCGCCAGGTTGTGATCGGTCTGCCCGACAAATATATCGAGTGTGTTCCGGTATGTCTCCGATACCTTTTCCCTGACGATCTCTCTTGAGTAACTATTATTTATAAGCATATAAACGACAACCGGAAGCATAACTCCCATAAATCCGATGATAAGTCGAGTTCGAATTGATTTACCGAACTTCACGGTATGCTTCCTCCTATCTATACTCTGTATACCTTTAATTCTACCATTTAAAGCGTTTTCTTAACATCGTTAAAAATTTGAATATAAGTGTAAATAACCAATTAATGATCTGTCTGGAAACACAAAAAAACTCTTAAGATCTAGTAGATCTTAAGAGTTTAATAGGCATGTTATGGTGCCGGTGAGAGGACTCGAACCTCCACGGTTTCCCTCACGATTTTGAGTCGCGCGCGTCTGCCATTCCGCCACACCGGCATTCAGAAGAAATATGGCGTGCCCTAAGAGATTCGAACTCCTGACCTTTTGATTCGTAGTCAAACGCTCTATCCAGCTGAGCTAAGGGCACATATTTTCTGTTGTTAAAAATTGTGGAGGCGCCACCCAGACTCGAACTGGGGGTAGAGCTTTTGCAGAGCTCTGCCTTACCACTTGGCTATGGCGCCAAATTAATGGAGCGGAAGACGGGAATCGAACCCGCGACCCTCGCCTTGGCAAGGCGATGCTCTACCGCTGAGCCACTTCCGCATATAAATGGCTGGGGATTCAGGGATCGAACCTGAGAATGACGGAGTCAAAGTCCGTTGCCTTACCGCTTGGCTAATCCCCAACAAGATATAAAACGCTAATTTTTAAATTAATGGGGCGGACGAGGGGAATTGAACCCCCGAATGTCGGATCCACAAACCGATGCGTTAACCACTTCGCCACGACCGCCACGATAAATATTCAATTGGCAGGGGCAGCAGGAATTGAACCCACACCAAAGGTTTTGGAGACCTTTGTTCTACCTTTAAACTATGCCCCTAAGGTAAACTGGTGGAGGATGATGGATTCGAACCACCGAACTCAGAGAGAGCAGATTTACAGTCTGCCGTGTTTAGCCACTTCACTAATCCTCCATGTGGTGCCGTCGAGAGGACTTGAACCCCCAACCTACTGATTACAAGTCAGTTGCTCTACCAATTGAGCTACAACGGCATATTCACTTGTTGCTTGCATTGCTTAAATGGTGGCTCGGGACGGAATCGAACCGCCGACACGAGGATTTTCAGTCCTCTGCTCTACCGACTGAGCTACCGAGCCTGATGTTTTAAATGGCGGAGCTGACGGGATTCGAACCCGCGGTCTCCTGCGTGACAGGCAGGCATGTTAGGCCTCTACACCACAGCTCCACATCATATTCTCGGAAACTTCCGAAAGGTAAAGATTGGTTGCGGGGGCAGGATTTGAACCTGCGGCCTTCGGGTTATGAGCCCGACGAGCTACCGGGCTGCTCCACCCCGCGTCATTATTGTAATCATGGTGGAGGATGACGGGATCGAACCGCCGACCCTCTGCTTGTAAGGCAGATGCTCTCCCAGCTGAGCTAATCCTCCATGTCTTGAGCGACTTTTATATCATACCATAGGTTTGAGTCTATAGTCAAGCTCATTTTAAATCTTTGTTGGTGACCCGTAGGGGATTCGAACCCCTGTTACCTCCGTGAAAGGGAGGTGTCTTAACCCCTTGACCAACGGGCCATAATGGCAGAGAGGAAGGGATTCGAACCCTCGAGACCCGGTTAGAGCCTACACGATTTCCAATCGTGCTCCTTCGACCACTCGGACACCTCTCTATATGGCTCCCCGAACAGGACTCGAACCTGTGACAACTCGATTAACAGTCGAGTGCTCTACCAACTGAGCTATCAGGGAATATAAATCATTTTCAAAGCGAATTGCGCCTTGAAAACCGGATACGAAAGAAGTTGCTGCTGAACTTTAGCTGTTTGTCTGCCGGATGTATGGGTCCAGGCAAACGGTTTTAGGATAAGCCCTCGACCGATTAGTATTCGTCAGCTGC